>JACQWY010000044.1 GCA_016209015.1 Gammaproteobacteria bacterium
CCATCAGGGACAGCGCGCCTATGCGCAGCTCAAGTCCGGATATACGGCCGCAATCGACCCTCTCGCGCCATACCTACTGACTACTTGGCAATGTGGGAGCGTCCATATACGGACCTACGATGCGTGTGCAAGGCATGCACGCCCTTCGGCGCATACCCCAAGGCCGCCGTATACAACGCCGCGAGCCACATCTCCGTGCCGCGCAGGCTCGCCGGGCGCGCAGCCGAAGCGCTTCGTAGGTCCGTATTGATTAGCCGCAGGCGTAATCGGACGATCGGCACGACGTCATCGCCCGAGGAGCGTCCGATTACGCTGCGCTAATCGGACCTACGAAGCGTGTGCAAGGCATGCACGCCTTTCGGCGCATATCCCAAGGCCGCCGTCATCTCCAGGACCGCGGCCGCCGTATACGACGCCGCGAGCCACATCTCCGTGCCGCGCAGGCTCGCGGGCTCGCCGGGCGCGAAACCGAAACCCGCACCGTCCTGCCAGCGCCCCGCGATGAGCGGGAGCTGGATCCGGCACGCGGCCGCGATCTCGGCACGGCGATGCGCGGTCTGCCGGCCGCAGAGCCACAATGCATAGAGGCAGTCGAGCACGTTGCAGGCGTTCGCGCCCTGCGTCGCGAAGTGATCGTGCTGACGCAGGTGGGCGAGCACGACGTCGATCACCGCTTGCGGATACGGCACGGGCACGCCCCACGCGCCGTACGTCCCGCGGGCGATGCGGTAGAAGCCGTTCACCGGTTGCAGCCAGCCCTGCTCGCGCGTCGCCGAGCCCCACAGCCCCGTATGCGGCAGACAGAATGCCTGCAGCCAGGCCAGCAGGCGGGCGCGTTCGCCGGGCAGCCCGAACCACGCGCGGTTGAATGTGTCGGCCGTCGCATAGGCATCGATCCAGCCGCCGGCACTCCACGCGTTCTGCGGCCAGGGCAGGCGTGCGAGGGCCTGCTCGAGCCGGGGTCCGGCGAGTTCCGCGACGCTCCGGAACGGCACTTCCAGCCGTCCGCCGAGACACACGAGCGCGCAGGGCAGGGCGAGCAGCAGATAGCGCAGCGCGGGCGGGCCGAGCGGATCGGCCGGCGGGGTGCTGGCGAGCAGGGGATCGCGAGGCTGACCGGTCGCGCGATCCTGGGCCGCGACGAGCCAGCCTGTCCAGGCTTCGCGCGAGCGTCCCGCGGGCACGGTGCCGAACATCGCCGCGATCTCGATCGCGTCGCAGCTCGCGCGCAGCCCCTGCGGCGCGAGGCCCGGCTGATCCGCGTAGCACGTCGCGCCCTCCAATGTGGCCGCACTCTTCGCGAGCAGGTCCGGCCACTGTGCCGCGACGCGCGTTCCGAAGCGCCGCAGTTGTGCTTCCGGATCGCCGTCGCTGCGGACCTGCGGCGCGCGCCGGTCGCGCAGCACGCGCGCCGGATTGCCGGCGACGATCGCGTAGTCCGGCACGTCGCGCGTGACGACCGCGCCCGCGGCGAGCACCGCGTGACTGCCGACACGCACGCCGTCCCGGACGATCACGCCGCTGCCTATCCACACGTCGTCGCCGATCTCGATGCCCGCGCTCGTCAGTCCTTGCCGCCACATCGGCAGACGCGTGTCTTCGTGACGGTGATCGAAGCCGAGCAGGCAGGCGTGCGCGCCGATGCGTACGTCGCTGCCGAGGCGCACGCGGCCGCGGACGACCGCATAGGGATTGATCGTGCAGTGCGCGCCACCGTTGATTTCGCCGGTGAGATAGGCATAAGCCGCGACATAGCTGCCATCGCCGAGCGTGAGGCGATCGACGACGATCCCGGCGCGCGGCGAGACGAAGCAGCGCGCGCCGAGCGACACGTCAGGCAGCGAGCTCTGATACGCGAGTTGCGCGCTATGCGCTGCGGGCGGCGCTTCCCTCCAGAAGCGCCACGGACAGTAGTCGAAGCGGTCGTGCGGCGCGACCGCCGCCACGTCCGGCTCAGTGGGCGCCTGCGAGGAGGGCGGCATTGACGGCGCGCACGAGGCGGTAGCAGGTCTCGACCGTCGGCATCGCGTGGCCGAGCTCGCGCGCCTTGGCGAGCGCATAGCCCACGGTCTCCTCGAGCTCGAGCCGCCGGCCGCGCTCGACGTCCTGCAGGCTCGACATGCGATGGTTCGGCGCGTGCTGCTGCATGTGCGCGCCGCGCTCCTTGAAGACCGCCGCGCCGTCCGCTTCCGTGCCGAGCTGCACCTGGTGCACCGGCACCGGCGACATGTCGACGAGCGGGATGTCGAGCTTCGCCGGGATGCCGCACATCTCGCGCGTGATGCGGGCGGCGATGTGCGCGGAATCGTCGTCGGAGAGGAAGCGTGCGGTGGCGCTGCGCGTCAGCACCGAGAGCAGCATGAGCGAGATCCAGCCCGAGAACTTCGACCATTCGATGGACTGGATGTTGTCGGCGGCGCGCGAGTTCACGCCGGCGTTCGCGAGCGCCCCGACGACGCGCGTCACGCGCTCGCTGACGCCGCCGCCGAGCTCGCCGACGTGGACGTTGATGTTGCGCGTGAAGCTCACGATGCCGTTGTCGAGCAGCTCGCCGCTGAAGTCCGCCATGCAGCCGAGCACGTGTCCCGCACCCACGGCGCGAGCGAGCTGCTCGTTCTTGACCACGCCGTTCTGCACGGAGAGCGCCTGATCGACTTTCAGCTTCGGCACGCTCGCGAGCGCGGATTCCGTGTCGTAGGTCTTCACCGCGACGATCAACGTCTCGGCGCGCTGCAGGAGATGGGGATCGGTGATGACCTCGACCGGCTGGTCGATTTCCGAGAGGCCGCGGATGCACAGACTGTTCGCGGTCAGCCAGCGCGCACGCGTGCCGCGTGCGACGAGCTGGACGTCGTGGCCGTCGCGGGCGAGGTGTGCGGCGAGGATGGAGCCGAGCGCGCCGGCGCCGAGGATGACGAAGTGCATGACCGGGTCCTCCGCTGGATCGTCGATGTCGAGGGTATTTTAGCTGCGGCGCCCACGGCCGGGGCGACGGAGGTCAATCGCTGTCGCCGTCGTGGCCTTCGTAGGTCCGATTAGCCGCAAGGCGTAATCGGACGTTCTTGTCTATCGTCCCGAACCGAACGTCCGATTACGCTTCGCTAATCGGACCTACGAAGCTGCTCCTCGTCGTGCGATGTCCGCGTCGCCCTGCTCGAATCGGTGCGGGGTCGACGCGCGTGACCGAACGTCCGATTACGCCTTCGGCTAATCGGACCTACGAGGTGCGGCGTCCCTCAGGCGTCGCCCTGCGCCGCGAGGCCCAGGTAATCCTCGAACGTGATCAGGCCGCCGCTCTCGGCGATCTTCGCCTGGTCGCGCGGGGCGAGTGCGTCGGAGAACATGTCGATGCGTTTCCACTGCGCGAACGGTGTCTTCGTCCCGGCCTGCGGCACGTAGCGCGAGGTCTCCACGCGCTCGTGTCGGTGGATGTAACGCGGACAGTTGATGAAGCACTGCTGCACCTTCACGCGGACGACGAGCTCGGATTCCTGGAATTCTCCGCGCAGCGGATCGTCCGCCGAGACGCTCGCCGTGCCCTGGATCCGCACGCGGTGCGGGTGCTCGAAGTCGATGAGCAGCATGCCGATCTCCGCGTGCGTCGCGATATTGCCCATCGAGAGGTACATGCCGTTGCCGTCGAGGCTCGGGAAGGCCAGCGTCGAGTCGTCGACGATCCTGATGAAGCCCGGTGCGCCGCCCTTGTAGGAGACGGTCGGCCGGCCCTGGTGGTCGACCGTCGCGAGGAAGAAGAAATCGCGCGAGGCGATGAAGGCTTTCGCCATGTCGTCCATCACCGGCTGGGCGAAAGCCTCGAGCCGGTCGGCGAGCTCGCGCGTTTCGAATTGGTCCTGCAGCTTGCGGTGTTCGTCGCCGTAGAAGTAGCTCATCGGGGCCTCCAGGTATCGATCGTTTTGCGGTGGCCGCGGATCGCCACGGCAGGCGCCGTCACGTCCGTCGGACTCAGGCTGAGGAAAGTCTGAATTGGTTCAGATCTTCCCTGAAATTCGCCACGACCGGCTCCGCGCCGCGCCGCCCGTCGAGCATAACCGCTTTAAACCGGCGTGGTAAATTTTGGTGCGCCGCACGCGGGCCAGAGCCTGCCGCGGAACGGTCCGCAGTAGAGTCCGAGCGCGACGAGCCAGGCGATGTAGGCGCTGAACAGATCATGCGAGGGAAAGTGCGCGCCGCGTGCCCACTGCGCGTAGCCGAAGCCCGCGCCGACCGCGAACGCCGCGACGAGCGCGGCGCGCGCGAGCCGGCGTCGGCGTTCCCGCAGCACGAAGTACAGCGCGAACAGCGAATAGCCGCCGGCGGCATGGCGCGCGGGAAAGCAGTGACCGGCCTTCACGTCGTGATGACGCGGCTCGAGCAGTCTGACGTAGGGACGCGTGCCGCCGAACGGTTCGAGACTCCACGGACACTGCAGGTTCGTCGTGCGCTGGCCGGTGACGATGACGATCTGCACGAGCACGACGGCGAGCGCGACATAGCCCGCGGCCCGGCGCGCCGGGCGCAGGGCCGCGATCGCGAACGAGCACATCCACACCAGCAGGGCCGCGATCGCGAGATAGAGAATGGCCTTGCGGCCATGCTCGTGGATGAGCCGATACGACCACCACGCACGGCTCGCGGGAAAGCGCTTCGTCGCCGGATCGTAGAAGAACTGCGCGACGTGGAAATCGAGCCAGGAGTGCTCGAGCCCGAACCAGAGCAGGACGAAGGCGAGCGTCGGCAGCCAGAGATGGGTGAGACGCGCACGCGGCGTCGCGAGGCAGGACGTGTTCAGGGCGGACTCCGAGTGCTTGCAGGCGCGGCGCCCCGCGGCGGGCCGGGCCTCGCTCTGACGTCCGCACCGCGCGGACGGTGCGGCACTTTACCAGACTCGCGGCGCAGGTCGGCGCGGGCTTGCCGGCGTGAATTTATTCCCTGGCCCAATCCGGCGTATTGCAAATCCCCGGGCGCCCCTCTAGACTCGCCTTCCATACGGTGCCGTATGGGACCGTGGCCCAGTACCTAGTGCGCGATGAGCGCCCGTTCCCCGTTCGGTTTCTCAGTCCTGTCCCGCCGGTTCGTCGAGCGGTCGGCAGATGAGCAGCTTGAACCGGCGTTCGGCCAGTTCGTCGCGCAGGTCGGAGTCGATGCTGAGCGAGGTGGTGTATTCGCCCACCTGGTAGAAGTAGAGGGCACGGGCCCGCAGCACGGCTTCGGTCTCGCTGAATTTCGCCGCGCGGAAGAGCGTCGCCAGGTAGTCCACCCGGCGCTGATCGACTTCGGCGACGGCCGCGGCGGCGTAGGTGTCGAAGCGCGCGAATTCGCGCATCGCGACGTCGTGACGCGAGTCGTCGGTGTGATGGGTGAAGGCGATGACGGCCTTGATGAGGCCGGCGGGGTCGTCGATGCGCTGGAGGTCGAGGCGGGTCAGAAACTGGATCTGCTGATCGCGCCACCAGTCGACCATGCCGTGCAGGAGGTCGTCCCGGTTCTTGAAGTGCCAGTAGAAGCTGCCCTTCGTGACGTCGAGCTCGCGGGCCAGGACTTCGACCTTGACGTGGCTGATGCCGTGAGAGAACAGCACGTCGAGCGCCTTCTTGAGCCAGGAGTCGCGATCGAAAGATTTTTTTGATGATGTTTCCGACATGGCCGCGGCTTTCGAATTATTGACGATGGACCGGGCGTCTGCCCCCGGACGCCCACCATCATTTAAGCAGACAAACCGGATGGAACAAAGGCCGTAAGCGAGTACGGCCGAGGAGTGGCGGTGGATCTCGACAAACTGACCGTGAACGTCCAGAAGCGCTATCGCTCGCTCGTCGAAAGCGAGGCCGATCCGAACGAATGGGCCTATGCGTGGCGTTCGGAATACAACCGCGGCGGCTTCAAGGCCGTGGACTTTCTCATGCGCGAAGTCGTCACTCCGGGCAAGTGCGTGGGCTGCGCCGCCTGCGTGACGATCTGCCCCGTCGACGTCTTCGATTACGAGGACGAGAAGCCGCGCTCCGTGCGCGAGGATGCGTGCGTGTTCTGCGAGCTCTGCGCCGACGTCTGCCCCGTGCTCCGTCCCACCGATCGCGATCTGCCGACGCAGATCGGCCTGCTCGAACCGAACGTGGACGAGGGTTTCGGTCCCTATCAGTACGCAATGCTCGCCCGCGCGACGCCCAAGGCCGCGATCGGCGGCCGCGGCCAGGACGGCGGTGTGGCCTCCACGCTCGTCATCCACATGATGGATCAGGGCGAGATCCAGGGTGCCGTGCTCGGCGCCGAGGAGCAGGACAATCCGCAGATGGGCGGCGCGAAGCTCGCGCAGACGCCGGAGGAAGTCCTCACCTGTGCGCGCTCGCGCTACACCTATCAGCCGAACACGCTCGCGCTCGCGCAGGCCATGAAGGAAGGCGTCGCGCCGCTCGCGGTCGTCGGCGTGCCCTGCCAGGTCGACGGCGTGCGCCAACAGCAGTTCTCGAGCATCCGCCTCGACGTCGCGGAGTGGTATCGCGAGAACGTGAAGCTCGTCATCGGGCTGTTCTGCTCGGAGAGCTTCACCGAAGCCGGCATCGACAATCTCTCGCAGCGTTTCGAGGTCCCGAAGAAGGACATCGAGAACATCAACATCAAGGGCCGCATCGAAGTGAAGATCCGCGGCGGACGCGAGGAAATCGTCTCGCTGAAGGACTTCCGCGAATTCGCGCGCCCGGCGTGTCTCTACTGTCTCGATTATTCCGCGGACAACTCGGACATCGGCCTCGGCGGCATCGGGCTGCACGGCTGGACGTTCACGGTCGTGCGCACCGAGGCCGGCCACCGCGTCTTCCAGAGCGCGCTCGCGGCGGGGCTCCTCGAGACCCAGCCGCTCGACGCCGCGCCGAAGTCGAAGGACCTGCTCATCAAGCTCGCGAAGTACAAGCGCAACCGGCCGCTGCCCGCGCTCATGCCGACGCTGCAGCAGCGCCAGGCCGAGGGCAATCTCGATCCCAAGGACTACTACAAGGGCTACAAGAAGGCCCCGAAAGCGGAACAGGCGACGACGGAGGTGCAGTCGTGAACAGGCCGGAGACGAGGCTCCCCGTCGAGGATCTGAACATCATCGTCGCCGGCCAGGGCGGCGACGGCTCGCTCACCGTCATCAACCTGCTCGCGACCGTGCTGCAGCAGAGCGGGCTGAAGGTCTACACCGAACGTGACGTGCTCTCGCGCATCAAGGGCGGGCTGACCTCGGCGACGCTGCGCGCGTTCAAAGGGGACCGCTATTGCATCGGCGGACACATCGATCTGCTCATGGCTTTCGATCCCGACGCGATCGAGAAGCGCGCGAAGCAGCTCGCCGCCGGCAGCATCGTCATCTATGACAACTCGGGCGGCGACATCCGCGAGGGGCTGCTGGATCCGGACGTCCGCGTCTACGGCGCGCCGTTCGCGCGCCAGGCCGTGAAGAGCTTCCGCCGCGACTTGTTCAAGAATTCCATCGGCTTCGCGGTCGCGGGCCGCGCGCTGGGGCTTGCGGACGACTTCATGCGCGCGACGTTCGAGCGGCGCTTCGCGCGCTCCGGTCCGCAGAACCTGAAATACAACCTCGACGCGCTCGCGCTCGGACTCGCGCTCGCCGACGAGCTCGGCATGTCGGCCGGTCACGGTCTCTACGAAATCGTGCCGACGGAGCGCCACCAGCGTCTCCTCATCACCGGCAACGATGCCGCGGCCTTCGGCTTCCTCGCCGCGGGCGGACGCTTCTTCGCGGGCTATCCGATCACGCCCTCGACGGACGTCATGGAATGGCTCGACAAATACATTGCCGACTTCGGCGGCGTCGTGCGCCAGGCCGAGGACGAGCTCTCCGCGATCAACATGGCGCTCGGCGCCGCGCTGACGGGCGTGCGCACCATGACCGCGACGAGCGGCCCCGGCCTCTCGCTCATGCAGGAAGGCATCGGCCAGGCGGGTGCGGCCGAAATCCCGCTCGTCGTCATCGACGTCCAGCGCGGCGGTCCGAGCACGGGCCTCCCGACGAAGCCCGAGCAGAGCGATTTCGATCTCATGATCTTCGGCGGCCACGGCGAGTTCACGCGCGCCGTGCTCGCGCCCGGCAGCACCGAGGACTGCTTCTATCTGACGGCGCTCGCCACCGAGCTCTCGCAGCGCTACCAGATGCCGATCTACGTCGCGCTCGATCAGGCGCTCGGACAGAACTCGGCATCGGTCGAGCCGTTCGATTTCTCGCGCGTGACCGTCGACAACCGCCCGCGCTACAGCGCCGGGGAAGTCGCGCAGCGCGACATCTACAAGCGCTATGCCTTCACGGAGAACGGCGTCTCGCCCTATACGATCCCGGGCACGCCGGACGGCATGTGGCTCGTCACCGGCAACGAGCACGACGAGTTCGGCCACGTCTCGGCCGCGCCCGGCAATCGCAAGAAGCAGATGGACAAGCGCGCCTCGAAGCTCGTCTCCATGGTGCCGGATCTGCCGCGCGCCGGCCGCTACGGCGATCCGACCGCGAAGATCGGCTTCATCGGCGTCGGCCTGACCTACGGCACGATCCTCGAAGCGATGGAAGCGCTCGCCGATCACGGCATCGCGACGCAGTACTTCCAGCCGAAGACGGTGTGGCCCGTGCTCGACGAGACGCTCGAATTCATCGCGTCCTGCGATCGCGTCTACGTCGTCGAATACAACTCGACGGCCCAGCTCGCGAAGCTCTTCGTCCGCGAGGGTGCCGACGGCTCGAAGATCGAGAACGTGCTGAAGTACGACGGCGCAGTGCTGCAGATTTCCGAGCTCGTCGCCGAGGTCCTGAGCCACGAGGTGGCGCACTACGAACGCGAGGTGAACGCGGCATGACCACGACCTTCACGCCGTCCCGGCCCTACTGGTGCGCCGGCTGCGGCGACTACGGTGTGCTCCAGGCGCTCGAGAACGGCCTGCGCCAGCTCGGCATCGCCGCCCATGAGGCGCTCGTCGTCGCGGGCATCGGCTGCTCGGGCTCGCTGCAGAACAATCTGTCCTGCTACGGCTATCACACACTGCACGGCCGCGTGCTGCCGTCGTGCACGGGGGCGAAGCTCGCGAACCCGGAGCTGACCGTCATCGGGGTCGGCGGCGACGGCGACGGTTACGCGATCGGCGGCGGGCATTTCATGCACACGCTGAAGCGCAATCCGTCCATCACCTACATCGTCATGAACAACGCGACGTACGGCCTGACGAAGGGCCAGCCCTCGCCGACCTCGCTGAACGGTTTCGAGAACAACGTGGAAGAGGATCTCGATCCCGTGCTGCTCGGGCTCAGCATGCCGGGTTCGACGTTCCTCGCCCGCGGCTACACCGGCCAGCCCGCGCAGTTGACGCGCCTCGTCGTCGAGGCGCTGCGCCATGCCGAGGCCGGCAAGGGCTTCGCCTACCTCGAAGTGCTCTCGCCCTGCGTGACCTACAACGACACGTATCGCGAGTGGCGCACGGCCGTCTTCGACGTCGAGCAGGACGCGACTTACGACCCGAACGATCGCGCCGCCGTCTTCGCGCGCCTGCTCCAGTGCCGCGCCGAGCGCCGCCTGCCGATCGGCCTCCTCTATCGCAACGAGCATCCCGCGCTCGAGAGTGTCGCGCTCCGCAAGGACAACGGTCCCGCGGCGCTCGTCGACATCGATTCCGCGCTGCTCAAGCCGCGCTATGAAAAGCTGATGCAAAGCCTCATGCGCTGACCAGTTCCTTCACGCTGTTATGCCGCGATTTATGATCGCAGTGCCATGACTCTTCCCCTCGGGGAAGTTCAATGGGGCCAGGACGGCCCCATTTTTTTTTCTTCTCCGAACCGCGGGGCGAGTGCAGCTCGCGCTCGTCGACGGCAACGCGACACCCGGTGCCGTGCTCTATGCGCACACCGTGCTCGGCGCCGCGCTACTCGGACGCAGCGTCTTCAACATCGTCGGCAACGGCATGACGATCTGCTACGACCCGGCACTCGCCGTGAACGACTATCTGCTCGGCGGGCACTGGAACCTTCTGACCGGCGGCTGGCTCGCGCCCGCGCCGGTGCCCTTGCCGCCGGCCGCACGGCTGCTCGCAGCTCCGGTCGCCCAGATGAGATGACGCCGGCTTCCGAAAGCGCAGGTCGCGCCGGCGGAGCGCGAGGCCGGCGCCTTCAGAGGGCATTGCGCGTCGCCGCGTTCATTCCATCAGCGCGGCGGCGAGACCGGAGTGGCCGAGGCAGGCACCGGCCGCCATTTCAATCGCGACCCACGCGGCCTCCGCGATCGCCGGCTTCTCGATCCCCGCGGCGAGTGCCGCATTGACGTAGGTGTCGATCGACAGCGGGCACTTCTCGTTGTGCGCGCAGCCGACGGCGACGAGGAGTTTCAGCTCCCGCGACAGCGCGCCGGGCGCGAACGCGGCGTGGTCGAGCGCATCGAAGCCCGCATTCGCCGACGGTACGAGCAGCCGGAATTTCGCGAGCTCCTCGCGCCACGCCGTGCCGTAGTACTCCGGCTTCGCGCCCTCGAGGCAGCGCATCGTCACCGAGGCATGCGCGAGCACGCCGTGCGCCGCGACCGCGATCGCGACCCACACGGCTTCCGCGAGCTCGTCGCGCGATGCGCCCGCCTTCGTCGCGAGGCCGTGGTGGTAGTCGATGCAATACGGGCAGCGCAGCACGTGCGAGCAGCCGAACGCGACGAGCTCCTTCTCCTTCACCGACAGACGCCCCGGCGCGAACGCGCCCTGCTGCAGGGCCTGGAAGCCCTTCAAAGCCGCCGGCGTCCACTCCGCGAAGCGCGCGGTCTTCGCGAGGTGGCCGGCATCACACAAGGAATTTACTTTTGCCATCGATGATCTCCCATCGGTTGCCGTGAAAGAACTTCGGCACTGCTGTCGAATTGAAATACATCGTCATCCCGCGCAGGCGGGGATCCAGTCGGTGACCGCGGCACGCCGAGTGAACCTCGTCATTCCAGAACGTCGACGGGCGATCCGTATCGGCAAATACTGGCGTCCGGCCCCGGGGCTGATCGTCATCGCCGAGGCCCGACGACCGGGTCCCCGCCTGCGCGGGGACGACGACTTGGAGACAGCGTCGCGCGTAGCGCCATGGATGATCCCGGAGCGCGATTTCGCCGCAAGCAATCTTTACAGGATTGCGCGCCGCATGCGCGTCATGACCGTTGGGCTGACGAAGGGATCCCCACCCGTAGAGCCCAGCCCCCGCTCACCGATAGAACTCCATCAACTCGAGCACCGTGCCGTCCGGATCGTAGAAACAGCAGAATTTCTGCTTGCCGCCCGCGAGGCCCGGCATTACGGGCTCGTCGACGAAGCGCACGCCCTCGCTCTTCAGATACGCGACCATCGCGTCGAGGTTCTTCACGCGCATGCAGATGCGGCCGATGCCGACGTGCGCGAGATCGGGATAGGGATCGCCGTGGGCCGGCGGATCCTTCCACTCGAGGAGATCGATCAAAGTCCCGCGTGGATCGCTGCCGAGCCGCAGCAGCTTCGCGCGCCCGCGGCCCGGCGTGAGGCCGAGGCCCGGCATGTCGCCTTCCGCGATGTCGATCGCCTCCTCGAAGCCGAGCATCTCGTAGAACGCGAGCGAGCGATCGAGATCGCGGCAGTTCACGTTCACGTGGTAGAGCTGCAGGTTCTTCCAGGTCATTCCGCAACCTCACTGCGCGACGTCATTGCGATATTTCGGGATACAGATCGCGCCATTCCGGATTCGAATCTTCGATGAGGCGAAGTTTCCATAATCGATGCCAATCCTTGATTTGCTTCTCGCGGGCGATAGCCGTCACGATCGAATCGTGCGCTTCGTACCAGACGAGCAAGTGCACGCCATGACGCTTCGTGAATCCTTCGACGAGATCATTCTTGTGCTGCCAGGCTCGCTTCGCGAGATCGGAGGTCACGCCGACATACAACGTGCCATTTCGCTTGCTCGCGAGTATATAGACGAATCCTCGTCTGCTCATGCGCACCGCCTTCCTGGCTCGTACGGAGCGTGTCATCCACGATTCAGTCGTAGTCGCGTCACCCTACCCGGGGTTACACGTTCGAGCCGAGGTGACATGACTGGGTCCCGGCCTGCGCCGGGACGACGCTCATCAGTCCCGTTCCGGTGCACCGCAAAGCCCGAATCAGTTTCCTGGCGTCGAGCTGCATCGGTGCAGATCGCAACGTGCACAGCCGCCTGCATCGCGGCCACCGCCATTCACGTCCTCGCGAAAGTGTCGTCCCGGCGCAGGCCGGGACCCAGTCATCCACCCGCGGCAACGAGGTTCGTGTTCGGGCC
>JACQWY010000013.1:0-92967 GCA_016209015.1 Gammaproteobacteria bacterium
GCGCTCAACCGAGCGTCGCGCTTCCCGTCGCCGCCTTCTGATAGCTACACTTATCCACAGTCGCTCTCAGACGAGCGGCTTTCCATCCCTGGTCATTTTTGAATGCGCACGGCTGGTCAGTTTTAAACGCGCAGCAACACGTTGCATTAATCCCGGCTTGTACTGCTTCAGCGGTCATGCTGCGCGGGCCTCGTCGTTCCAGTCCATTCCAGGCGGCGGCGCGGCTAGTGCAACATCGCGTCCGGCGGCAAGCCATCGGGATTCACACTGCGTCGCGGCCTTCATGCCGGCAGCGTCGTTGTCTGCGGCGATGAGTAGCGACTCGATGCCATCGAGCACCGGGAACGTCGCAAGGTTGCCCGCGTCGATGCAGCACCACACGGGCGTATAGGCGTGCGCGGCACTGAGCGCCGTTTCGATGCCCTCGGCTATCGCCAAGCCGTGCGTGACGGCCTCGTCAGGCCAGAGACGGATTACGCCACCCGCTTTGCGGTGCTGGCCAATCAATAGGCGCGGCTTCTTTACCTCGGCTTTGCCTGCGCCGTCCGGCCGCAGGTAGGTCCGATGCAGTGACGTCGGGGTATTAGTGCGCGCGTCGGTGATGAGCCCGATAAGCGCCGGGAACGCTGCTCGCTCGGCAGGATGCCGGCATTCAGGGTGCCAGCGGAGGTCGCCGTCCTCAGGCGGCAGGACGCATCCGCGTCCGTTGAGATATCGCCCGGCCGGGCTCGATGTCGTGATTGGCCTGCACTC
This sequence comes from Gammaproteobacteria bacterium, assembly GCA_016209015.1. Taxonomy (GTDB): domain Bacteria; phylum Pseudomonadota; class Gammaproteobacteria; genus JACQWY01. The sequence continues at coordinate 754 of JACQWY010000013.1, forward strand.
CGTCCAGAAGCCGCGCCAGAAGTCCGCTAGCGTGTCGTGCTGGATTCGCGCGGGGCTCGGTGCCTGTGAGCGCTCCCCGTGCGCTACGAGGCCGCTCGTTGCCCCTTTGAAGCCGCACCGGAAGCACTGCCAGACGGCGGCGCCGTCCGCCTCGACGGTAACGGCCAGTGCAGTATCACGGGCGCCCTTGTCGCAGTCGGGGCAGGGGAGGCGTTGCGTCCCGGTGTGGTCGTGGCGCAGCTCGATTCCGTGCGCGCTGAGTTGTTCGTATAGGGTCATGCGCCCCTCCCGTGCTGGTTTCGAGCTCCGTTTGTGGGTACTTCCGTAGGTAGGCACACGGGCATCGCAGCGCATCCTTGCGCCCTCAACGCATTAGCCGACTGGATCGGCGGACAGGACTTCCGCATGCCGCTCGGATTCGAGGTTCGCGGGTTCATACTGCCTGTCCCGCTAAGATGTTCAGCGCATCACCTAACCGCCGCTCGTTTATCAGGCCCCAGGCTCGCGCGGTAACTTCAAGGCGGCGCGCCGCCTCTGCGACGCGCGCACAACCCTGCAAGTCGATGTGGGCCAGGATTGAATCCAGGTCGTCCCGTACGGCACTCATGCGGCCGGCGATTTCTGCGCATCTCTCGGTGTCACTCGGGAGCGGGTCCGACACAGCTAGCTGATCGATATCGCTCGCCAGGACTTCCAAGCGGCGGCAGTACAGCGCGACGGGTGATGGATTGGATAGCGCCTCCAGCGCGGCACGTAGCGGCAAATCCGAAACGCGTTGCGCTTCTGGTCCTTCGAGCTTCGGCAACTCGCGGGCAACGCGCATGTACGCCTGCGCCGTGCGCTCGCTGAACTCGACGTGTGCGGCCAGCCAGGGCAACCACTCGCCGTGCACGATGTTCGCCTTCGCCTCTAGTAGCAGTTCGCCGGCCCGCCTCGCGTGTTCTACCGCCTTCGAGGCGCAGGCGTGCGCCGCTCTGTGCTCTCGGTTGATGTCGTGGGCTATCGCGACAAGGGTGCTCATTCACACCCCCTTTGCTCACGCTCTCGCTCACTACGTAAGGCGAAGTACAACGCCTGCCATGAGCGGCGTAGTTCAGGTGATGAATTCACGAGCATTCGCAGGACTTCGCGCTCGCGGATTCGTGAGTGTCGATGTTTGCGGGGCTGCGTGCGGAGCAGTATGATTCGGCTGCCAAGCTCTGAATCATTGCCAATGTTGCCGCAGCGCCCGCCTAGTGCGGGCGCTTGCATTTCAGTTGGTCGCGCGGCGCAATGCAGAAGCAGCGCCCGCCGCGTCTCCGTTATTTGCCCGATCTCGAAGTTGTCGGCTCACGATTTCGCGAACGCTTTTATCGTCCGCGCCTGCTGCCCGCGCCGCGAGAATTTCGTCAAGCTCGTGGGCGAACATGCCGGATGCTCGACTTCCTATAATCTTGAAGAACGGGGGAAGCAGGCCGTCCGCGCTTGCTTGGTACATCGCAGTCGTCCCAATGCTTGCGGCTGCCTTAACGTCAGCGGGTCGCAGAATTCGTAGGGTCATTCGGATCTCCTCGACTTAGCCGGAGGTCCGCGTGGCGGCTATAGCCGAAACTGACGGACTGTCAGCGAACCTCGGCGCCTATTATCGAAGTCCAGGAATCCGGAAAAAGAGGCTGAAATTCGGAGCGGAATTATTCTTTAATTTCCGGATTAGCGCGGAAGGCATCTGCCAGGCGTTTCTCTAGGTTCGGTAACTCGTTTGCGATCGCGGAACGGATTTGGGATGCGCTGTAACCTTGCCTCTGGCAAATCTTAGTAATGAATATGCGCAGCGCTTCTTTATTCTTCCCTCGCCCCGAAAGCCCTTCTTCCTTCTGTATTCGCTGAACCACCCTAATGAGATTTTGCTGCCTCTCCTTGGTGTGAATAGGAGGGCGGCCAGCCGCCTTCTTCGGCGCAAGCATGTCGCCGAGTAGCCCGACGTACACAGCCTTGGTTTTCGGTCTGCCGACTGGCCGCACCCCCTCCTCAGAAATTGCAAAGCCGGGAACGTGATCGAGCGCGAGTTGATAGGCCAGCCGCAACCAGGGATCGGAACGGTCGTCAACGATCTTGTAATGATCCAAAAGCTTGCGCAGCAGGCGGGCGTGCGTCTCATTAAGCCAATCGTCGATGCTGAAGTCTGGGGCCGGAGAGCGCAGCATTTCCGCCAGAAGCTTGTTACGAGGGATTGGCTTTGCTAGTTCGCCGGTGTACTTGGGCTTGGTTCTCTTAGCCATTCGCGCATCCTCATGCGCCCTCGAATGGAATCGCGCCGGCCGGCGAGGAAACCGGCTTTTCGGGAGCTACCCTAGGCGCTGGGTAATTATCTCTCTGAACGGGTGGGCGGGCGACACCGATTCCATGGGTGCAGTTGTACCCGGTTAAGAATTCTTCGCCTTCCCACGAATCGGCGTCACGCTCGCCGGCTTCTGCTCCTTCGCGCAGTAGTCCGCCCATGCCTGCATAAGCTTCGCGCGCTTCTCTAGCATATCGCCGCGCCGGTAGGCGGCTTCGGCCTTGTCCTTGATGACGTGCGCCAGCGCGGCCTCGGCTACTTCGTTCGCAAACGCGGTGCGCTCCGCTGCCCAATCTCTGAACGTGCTACGGAAGCCGTGTACCGTGAGGTCGTTATGCCCCATGTCGTGCAACAGATTGAGGCAGGCGGCGCCGGTAACGTGCTTGTTCCGGTGGGCGCTCGGAAACACATAATCCCCGGGCTGGCGTTTCTTCTGTAAGCGCTTCAGGAGCGCCACAGCGGCCGGCGATAGGGGCACACGATGCTCGCGATGCCCTTTCATTCGCGCGGCCGGTACGGTCCACACTGCGGCATCGAGGTCAATTTCGTCCCATTTCGCCGCGACGGCTTCAGAGATACGCGCCGCAGTTAGAATCGTGAATTCGAGCGCTTCAACGGACATGCCCTTGTGGCCGCGTAGACGAACCATGAAAGCCGGTGCTTCGGTGTAGGGCAGAGCGGCGTGATGCTTCTGCGGCGCGACCTTCGAGCGCTTCGGTAGCAGCTTGTCTAGGTGGCCGCGCCAGCGGGCCGGGTTTTCCCCCTGGCGATAGCCTCGCACCGTCGCCCAATCGAGAATTGATTCAATCCGGCCGCGCAGGCGGGTAGCGGTTTCCGTCTTCACGCGCCACAGCGGTTCGAGCACGGCCATTACGAGCGTGGTATCGACGGCTTGCACGGGCAGGGCGCCAAAAGTGGGGGAGGCATAGGTGTTGAGCGTGGCAGTCCACTGTGCGGCATGCTTGGCATTCCGCCAGCCGGCCCGATGCGATTCGACATACGCTGTAGCGCATTCATCGAACGTCTTGGCCTTTGCGCCCTCTATCAACTCCTGGGCGCGCTTAGCCTTCCGCAGCTCGATTGGATCGACGGGGGCGTCCCCCTTCAATAGCTGCCTTTGCGCGTCGCGTTTGCCTCGTGCTCCCTCTAGGGTCACATCGTGGCACGACCCTAAGCCCATCCAGCGCGGCTTACCGTTGAGCATGTACCGAAAGGCCCACGTCTTGGCGCCGGTCTTGGTAACTTGTAGATACAGGCCGAGCCCGTCATGGTGAAATCCGGGCTTCTTCATGTGCTCAACGGCTTTCGGGGTTAGCCGGTCGATTACCTTTGCCATGCTTGCCGTCCATATACGTATCTATCTACAAATTATAGGCGGCTTCTGGCGAATGTAAACGAAAGAAAATGAACCAAAAGCTCTATATATGCTTGGCGATAATGGACCTTAATGAAGCGTGGCGGAAAGGGTTCAGGCGGACGCCCTCTCCGCCATTCGGCCGCCACCGAGCGCATCCCGTCCCGCTTCTTTGTTGTCGCGTTGCCATTCGGTCTTCGATACCGCCGCGCGAGCGCAGATTCGGATGACGCGCACGACCGTGTGCACTGGACGACGCGGAACCCACGCACGATCCATCCCACCGACCAGTGACGATCGGCCGGTTTCGGCCGTGACGTCGTCTCTCCTCCCATACTCGATCCTCCTTCACGACCGAAGCGCGACGTTCACGCCGGCCTGAACACCGGCAGGCGCTGACCGGTCGGTTCCGCGACCTCGATCTCCGCCACGAGACGGGGCACGCGCGTACGTGCCGTCGGATGCACGGGATGCGTGATTTCGGTGTCGGCCGGCCGTGCAGGATCGCGTCCGGATTCAAATTTGCGTGATGCCGGCACGTCATCGCGATTTTCCGCGAAGTCTTCGCTGCGCGTGACGTAGAGCTGCATGTGGCGGCGCGCGGCGAGCGCGACCATCTGCGCCGGTGCGAACAGGCCGTAAGGCGCGAGACAGCTTGCCGTGCCGGCGGCACCGGGCGCGAGCGCGGCCCGACCGGACCGCGGCGTGCCGCGTCCCGGCGCTCGTTCATGGCCCGGAATGCGACGACGGCTTGTGCCTGGCCGGTCGCGACCGTCATCGCGGCGAGCAGATCGCGGTCCGGTCGCGCAACAGCGCCATCGAATTGCTCCGGGTACGATCCTGATCCGCGGTGTTCCGTTAAGGAAGCTCTGAACAAGTTCAGAGCTTCCGGCGGCACAGGGATGTGCCGCCGTGAACAGTGGCGTAAGCCATTGTTCACGTAAGGTCGGCAAGAACCACGCTTCTTGCCGACCGTGCTCTGAAAAATCCAGGATGGACTTATTCAGAGCTTCCTTAACCGGGGCGTGCCGGCAGGCGCGCGCTTAGCTTCCGGGCCACCACTGCGCGACGTTCCACGGGCGCCCGAACCCGGCGTCTGCCGTCGCCGGCGAATACGTCGCGAGCGCGTTGAGCTCGCAGTAGGTCAATTCCGCGAGATGGATGGCGCCGTCCGGCGCCAACATGAAATCGACGCGTACGGCGTGCCGCCCGCGTCCGATCGCTTCGGCTGCGGCGAGCAGCGCAGCGGGACCCGCGGGTCTCGGCACGTCGGGATTCGGTGAGCCCTCGAACTGAAAGGGCAGCTTGTGCCAGACACCGGCGCGCAACGCATCGACGTCGTAGTAACTGCGCGTCCGGCGTTTGCTGTCCGGCGGGTACCGGGTGACGAGCAGATAGGTGGCGCGATCGTTCGCGACGAAGAACTTGAAGTCGTACGGGCAGGCATTCCGATCGCCGAGGTGGCGACAGAGCAGCACTTCCCGCGCCGCGGTCGCATACCACCATTCGCCCCAGCGCAGGCCGAAGGGGCGTGCGAGCCAGAGTCCCGCCGCGTGCCCGGCGGCAGCGCGCGCCGCGGACGAGGGCGGCCAGTCGATTTTCAGGTTCATCTCCGAGCCGAACGCGGCCTTGAGCCAGTAGACGCCGGGCGCGAGCGCGTCGTCCGGCGGCAACGCGGCCGTCGGCGATGACCAGGCAGTCGGCAGCGGCCGCGCCGCGGCCGCCAGGGCCGCGGGGATCGCCGCGCCGACGCGCAGCTTGTCGGCGAGCGTCGGCACTTCGATCGGCATGAAGAATTTCGCGAGATAGAGCTTGTCGGTGAGGCGCTCCGGGCCGTCGAGCGCCGGCACGCGGCCGTGCACGCGCTTGAACCGCCGCAGCGAGTGGGCGACGACTTCGCGCAGCGCGGGCGCGGCGTAGAAATCGACGCCGCGCTGCGTGCCCGGGGCGGGCGGACGCGCGCGCGCGGCGGCGGCCCGCTCGATGAGCGCGTCGCGGCAGCGGACGACGTCGTGGTCCCAGATCTGGCGCTGAATTCCGGACATCCGGCGCAGGTCTCCGCAGGTGATGCTCGCCGGGCGAGTGTGGCGGCCGTCTCGAGACGTGTACAGCGCCGCTCGCGTCGCGCGCTGACCGGCCCTGGCACACGGCGCACGCGGGGGAGGGGCGTAAGCTGTGATCGAACCGCTCTTTCAAGCACACCCCGATTCGTCACGGAGCGGTCCTTTCGCGGGCCCGCGTCCGAATTCCGGCCCGCGCCGTCTGTCCGGGCCCTTCATCCCAGCAGCCGATACCCCACCGCCGTTTCCGTGAGCAGGAAGCGCGGCCGCGCCGGATCCGTTTCGAGCTTGCGCCTCAGGCGTCCCATGTGCACGCGCAGATAGTGCGTGTCCTCGCCGTGCGTCGGACCCCACACTTCGCGCAGGAGCTGGCGGTGTGTCAGCACGCGCCCCGCGTTCGCGATGAGCACGCAGAGCAGCCGGTATTCGATGCGCGTGAGATGCACGGCCGCACCGTTCTTCTCGACCGTGCGCGCCGCGAGATCGACGCACACGTCGTCGAAGCGATAGACGCTGTCCTTCGCACCCGAGCCCTGCGCGCGACGGCGCTCCGCGGCGCGCACGCGGGCGAGCAACTCGCCGACGCCGAAGGGTTTCGTCAGGTAATCGTCGGCGCCCGCGTCGAGCGCGGCGATTTTGTCGGCTTCCGCGGCCCGCGCCGAGAGCACGATGACCGGCACGGGCGACCAGCCGCGGAACTCGGTGATGAATTCCACACCGTCGCCGTCCGGCAGGCCGAGATCGAGGATCACGAGATCGGGTTGACGGGTCGCGGCCGTGGTCAGGCCCTGCTTGAGGGTGACGGCTTCGAACACGCGCCAGCCCTCGCTCTCGAGTGCGGATTTCACGAAGCGCCGGATTTGCGCGTCGTCCTCGATGAAGACCACGCTGCGTACACCCGCGACTTCGCTCGCGGCGCTCACGGCGGCGCCGCGGCCGCCGGCTCGACGCCGTCGTCCTCGGGGGCATCGAGCGCCGCCGGCATCGCTTCGAGCGGCAGGGTGAACGTGAAGCGCGCGCCGCCCCCCGGCGGATTCGCCGCGACGATGTGCCCGCGATGGGCGGTGACGATCGCACGGCAGATCGCGAGGCCGAGGCCGACGCCCGGCGTCGCCGATTCCTTCTCGCCGCGCACGAACTGCTCGAAGATGGCTTCCTCCTGACCGGCCGGTACGCCCGGCCCGTCGTCGCTGACGGTCACGGTGAGCGCGTTGCCCGCGACTTCCGCCGCGATGCGCACGGTCGCGCCGCGCGGAGTGTATTTTGCGGCATTCTCGAGCAGATTCACGAGTACGCGCTCCACGAGTGCGGCGTCGAAACGCGCGAACGGCAGATCCGACGGCATCGCGATTTCGATGTGATGGTCCGCGAGCAGCCGCGCCGTCTCGCGCAACGCACTGCCGACGACTTCCTCGAGCGGCTGCCATTCGAGCCTGAGTTTGACCTGTCCGCTCTGCAGACGCGCCATGTCGAGCATGTTGTTGACGAGCGCGCTCATGTTCATCGCCGAGTCGCGAATCGCGGTCGCGAGCTCGCGCGTCGCGGCCGGCAGCGTCTCGCCCTGCCGCTGCAACACGTCCGCGAGCCCCACGAGCGCGGCGAGCGGCGTGCGCAGATCGTGCGAGAGCGCCGCGAGCAGCGAATTGCGCAAGCGCTCCGATTCGATCTGGATGAGCGCCTGCTGCGCGACCTCGATGTAGTGCACTCGTTCGAGCGCGATCGCGGTCAGCGTCGCGAACGTATCGAGGAGCTGGCGCTGCTCCGGCAGCAGCAGGAGCTGCTCGCGATGGGCACGGATGGCGAGCACGCCGCGCGTGCGCATCGGCGCCCTGAGCGGCACGTAGAGGACGTCCGTGCCGGGCAGGGTATCGGTGCCGGCGCCCGCTGCCTGCGCCTTGTCGAACGCCCATTGCGCGATGCCCGCGTCGATTGGGAACGGCGCATCCGCGTCGTCGACGACGAGCCGATCGTCGGCATCCGGCAGCACGATGCGGACGTCCGAGCCGAACGTCCGGCGCAGTGCCGCGTCGCTGATGTCCGTCACCTGCTCGGGCAGGAGCGCGCCGGAGAGCTCGCGCGCGAATTCGTAGAGCGCACGGGCCCGCTCTTCGCGCCGCGCGGCGACGCGTGCCTGGAAGCGCGCCCCGCCGGCGAGCTGGCCGGTCACGAGCGCGACGATGAGCATCACGGCGAACGTCAGCAGGTATTGCACGTCCGTCACCGCGAACGACAGCCGCGGCGGCACGAACAGGAAATCGAACAAGGCGACGCTCAGGAACGCCGCGCTCACCGCCGGACCGCGGCCCCATTTCACGCCGCTCACCACGACGGCGAGCAGGAACAACATGACGATGTTCGCAAGATCGAAATGGTGGCGGAGCGGCGCGGCGACGAGCGCCGTCAGCAGGCACGCGGCCGCCGCATAGCCGTAACGGCGCATGCGGCGCGCCTTCGCCGGCTCGCCGTCGAGATCGAAGGCCGCGCGCGCTGCCCTGTGTTGATCTCCGCCCTGCGCGATGCCGACCTCGAGCACGTCGATGTCGGGCGCTAGCCGGCCGATCTCCGCATGCGTGCGGCGCGCCCACGGCGGACGCCAGCGTTTCGGGGGCCGGCCGAGCACGAGCTTCGAGAGGTTGTGCTTGCGGCTGTACTCGATGACCGCCTCGACGATCGACGGCGCGGACAGCACGGCCGTCTTCGCGCCAAGTGATTCCGCCAGCTTGAGGGTCTTCAGGATCCGCTCGCGCTCGATATCGGGCAGACGTTGCAGCGGCGGCGTCTCGACGTAGATCGCATGCCAGGGCACGGCGAGCTGATTCGCGAGCCGTGCCGCGCTGCGCGCCACGCCGATGTCCGGTGCCGCCGGCCCGATACACGCGAGCACGGCGGCCTCGGTCTTCCAGACGGGCGAGATCGCCCGATCGCTGCGATAGGCCTGCACGTCCTCTTCGACGCGATCGGCGGTGCGCCGGAGCGCGATTTCGCGCAGCGCCATGAGGTTCCCGCGCCGGAAGAAATTGCTCGCCGCGCGATCCGCCTGCTCCGGTAGATAGACCTTGCCGGCCTCGAGTCGCGCGATGAGCTCCTCGGCCGGGATGTCGACGAGCACGACTTCGTCCGCATCGTCGAACACCTTGTCGGGCACGGTCTCCCAGACGCGGATGCCGGTGATGCCGCCGACCACGTCGTTCAGGCTCTCCAGATGCTGGACGTTGAGCGTGGTGAAGACATCGATGCCGACCGACAGCAGCTCGGTGATGTCCTGCCAGCGTTTCGGATGGCGCGAGCCGGGGACGTTCGAATGCGCGAGCTCGTCGACGAGGACGAGCGCCGGGCGGCGGGCGAGGATGCCGTCGAGGTCGAATTCGCCGAGCGTGCGGTCACGGTAACGGATTTCGCGCAGCGGATGAACTTCGAGACCGCGCAGCAGCATCGCGGTGTCCGTCCGCCCATGCGTCTCCACGATGCCGACGACGACGTCGCGGCCCCCGGCCGCGAGCTTCTGCGCCTGCACGAGCATCGCATAAGTCTTGCCGACGCCGGCCGAGGCGCCGAAGTAGATGCGCAGGCGGCCGCGCCCGGCCTGCGCTTCGGCGCGCTGCACGCGCTTCAGGACTTCGTCGGCGTCGGGCCGCAGCGTGGGCTCGGCGGGCATGGGCTAGTGCGCGGCGTCGAGGGCGAGGTTCAGCTCGAGGACGTTCACGCGCGGTTCTCCGAACACGCCGAACAGGCGGTGCGCGGTATGCGCACGGACGAGCGTCTCGACGCGTTCCGTGTCGAAGCCGCGTGCCTTCGCGACGCGCGCGAGCTGATAGGCCGCTGCGGCAGGACTGATGTGCGGATCGAGTCCACTGCCCGAGGCCGTCACGAGCTCGACGGGGATCGCCGCGGCGTTGCCGGGATCCGCGGCGCGCAGGACCTCGATACGCTGCTTCACGGCCGCGAGCAGCGCGGGATTCAGCGGGCCGAGGTTCGAGCCGCTCGAGGCCGCGGCGTTGTTCGGCAGCGGCGAGGTCGCGGATGGCCGGCCCCAGAAATAGCCCGGTGAGGTGAAATTCTGGCCGATGAGGCGCGAGCCGATCGGTTTGCCATCGCGCATCACGAGACTCCCCGCCGCCGCGTCGGCGAAGGCCGCCCTGCCGATCGCGGTGACGAGAAGCGGATAGGCGAGGCCCGTGATGACGCTCAGCACGACGAACAGGGAGACGGCGGGGCGAATGAGCTTGAGCATGTTTCTCTCCTCAGGCTGCGGGCGCGATCAGGCCAGGTGGGCCGCGGCGAGCAGCACGTCGATGAGCTTGATGCCGATGAACGGCACGATGATGCCTCCGAGGCCGTAAATCAACAGATTCCGCTTCAGGAGCGCGGCCGCGCCGAGCGCGCGATACGCGACGCCGCGGAGTGCGAGCGGAATGAGCACGACGATGATCAGCGCATTGAAGATCACTGCCGAGAGTATCGCGGACGACGGACTCGCGAGCCCCATCACGTTCAGCGCGTTCAATTGCGGATACGTCGACGCGAACGCGGCCGGGATGATCGCGAAATATTTCGCGATGTCGTTCGCGATGCTGAACGTGGTGAGCGAGCCGCGGGTGATCAGCATCTGCTTGCCGATTTCCACGATCTCGATGAGCTTCGTCGGGTTGGAATCGAGGTCGACCATGTTGCCGGCCTCTTTCGCGGCCTGCGTGCCGGTGTTCATGGCGACCGCGACGTCGGCTTGCGCGAGTGCGGGCGCGTCGTTCGTGCCGTCGCCCGTCATCGCGACGAGCCGGCCCTCGCCCTGGTGTCTGCGGATGAGCGAGAGCTTCGCCTCGGGTGTCGCCTCGGCGAGGAAGTCGTCGACACCGGATTCGGCGGCGATCGCCGCGGCCGTGAGCCGGTTGTCGCCGGTGATCATCACGGTCCGGATGCCCATCTGACGCAGCTCCGCGAAGCGTTCCTTGATGCCGCCCTTCACGATGTCCTTGAGCTCGATGACGCCGAGCACGCGCGCACTGTCGGCGACGACGAGCGGCGTGCTGCCGCGGCGCGCGACGTCGTCGACCGCGTGCTGGGCAGAGGCCGGGAAGTCGCCGCCCGAGTCACCGACGAACGTGCGGATGGCGTCCGCGGCACCCTTGCGGATCCGCCGTGCGCCGAGGTTCACGCCGCTCATCCGGGTGTGCGCGCTGAACGCCACGAACTCGGCGCCGAGCGCCTGCACGTCGCGCTCGCGGAGCCCGTGACGCTCCTTCGCGAGCACGACGATGCTGCGGCCCTCCGGCGTTTCGTCCGCGAGCGAGGCGAGCTGCGCGCAGTCCGCGAGCTCCGCTTCCGTGACGCCCGCGACCGGCAGGAAGGCATGCGCCTGCCGGTTGCCGAGCGTGATCGTGCCGGTCTTGTCGAGCAGCAGCACGTCGACGTCGCCGGCCGCTTCCACCGCGCGGCCCGAGGTCGCGATGACGTTCGCCTGCATCATGCGGCTCATGCCGGCGATGCCGATTGCGGACAGGAGCCCGCCGATCGTCGTCGGGATGAGGCAGACGAGGAGCGCGATGAGCACCGCGAGCGTCACCGCGGTGCCGGCCTTCGCGGTCGCGACGCTGTAGGCCGAGTAGGGCAGCAGCGTCGCGGTGACGACGAGGAAGACGATCGTCAGCGCGACGAGCAGGATGGTGAGCGCAATCTCGTTCGGCGTCTTGCGGCGCTTCGCGCTCTCGACCATCGCGATCATGCGATCGATGAACGTCTCGCCCGGATTCGCGGTCACCTGAACCACGATCCAGTCCGAAAGCACGCGTGTGCCGCCGGTCACGGCGGAGAAGTCGCCGCCGGACTCGCGGATGACGGGCGCGGATTCGCCCGTGATCGCGCTCTCGTCGACGGAGGCGACGCCTTCGATGACCTGGCCGTCGGCGGGAATCACGTCGCCCGCCTCGACGACCACGACGTCGCCCTTGCGCAACTCGTGCGCGGGCACCGTGTACCACTTCGAGCCGCGGTGCGGCTCCCAGAGCTTCTTCGCCCAGGTGCTCTTCTTCACGCCGCGCAGCGCGTCCGCCTGCGCCTTGCTGCGGCCTTCGGCGAGGGCTTCGGCGAAATTCGCGAACAACACCGTGAACCAGAGCCACAGCGCGATGCCGAGGATGAAGCCGGCCGGCGCTTCGCCATGCCCGGCGAGCGCCTCGACGAACAGTCCCGTGGTCACGATGCTGCCGATGTAGACGACGAACATCACGGGATTCCGCCATTGCGCGGTCGGGCTCAGCTTGCGGAAGGAATCGAGAACCGCGGGTCGCAGCAGCGCGGCGTCGAACATGCCGAAAGTCTTGCGGGTCATGAGGGTGTTCTTTCGTTGCGTGTCGTGATGCGGCGCATTCAGGGCGCGGCGGTCATCATCAGGTGCTCGACGATCGGCCCGAGGGCGTCCGCCGGGAAGTAGTTCAACGCGCCGACGAGCAGCACCGTGCCGATCAGCAGCACGACGAAAAGGGGTCCGTGCGTCGGCATCGTGCCGGCCCCGACGGGTATGCGCTTCTTCGCGGCGAGCGAGCCGGCGATGGCGAGAATCGGCACGATCATCGCGAAGCGGCCGAACCACATCGCGATTGCGAGCGTCACGTTGTAGTACGGCGTGTTCGCGGACAGGCCGGCGAACGCGCTGCCGTTGTTGTTTCCGGCCGAGGTGTAGGCATAGAGGATTTCCGAGAAGCCGTGCGCGCCGGGATTCAGCACGCCGGCCCGGCCGGCGTCCGTCGCGACGGCGAGCGCTGCACCCACGAGCACGAGCGCCGGCGTCACCAGGATCGCGATGGAGGTCATCTTGATGTCGTAGGCCTCGAACTTCTTGCCGAGATATTCCGGCGTGCGACCGATCATGAGGCCGGCGATGAAGACCGCGAGCACGGCGAAGATGAGCATTGTGTAGAGTCCGGTGCCGACGCCGCCGAAGACGACCTCGCCCAACTGCATCAGGAACAGCGGCACGAGGCCGCCGAGCGGCGTGAAGGAATCGTGCATGCCGTTCACTGCGCCGCAGGACGCGGACGTCGTGATCGCGGCGAAGAGGCCGGAGTCCGCGATGCCGAAGCGGGCTTCCTTGCCTTCCATGTTGCCGCCCGGCTGAAGGAGGCTCGCGCTCTGGTCGACGTCCAGCTTCACGAACGCCGGATTGCCGCGCTGCTCGAAATGCACGGCGGCGACCGCCATGACGGCGAATACGATCAGCATCGCTGCGAACAGCGTCCAGCCCTGGCGCGTATCGCCGACCATGCGGCCGAACGTGTAAGTCAGGCCCGCGCCGATCGCGAAGATGGCGAGCATCTCCACGAGGTTGGACAGCGGGGTCGGATTCTCGTAGGGATGTGCGGAGTTCGCGTTGAGGAAGCCGCCGCCGTTCGTGCCGACCATCTTGATTGCGAGCTGGGAGGCGAGCGGACCCCCCGGCAACGTCTGCGTGGCGCTCGCCGCGGGATCGGTGACGGGATTGCCCTGGGCATCCTTCACCGGCTGACCGGCGTCGTCGACCCTGGGATTCTGGTAGCTCGTCGGCTCGAGTGTCGCCACCTCCTCGTAGGCGTCGAAGTTCTGGATCACGCCCTGCTGCATGCTGACGAGCGCGATCAGGAGCGAGAGCGGCAACAGCAGGAACAGCGTGGCGCGCGTGAGGTCGAGCCAGAAGTTGCCGATCGTCACCGAGCTGCGGCGCGCGAAACCGCGGACGAGCGCGATGGCGACCGCGATGCCGGTCGCGGCGGACAGGAAGTTCTGCACCGCGAGCCCGAGCATCTGGGTGAGATAGCTCATCGTCGTCTCGCCGCCGTAGCCCTGCCAATTCGTGTTCGTGACGAAACTGACCGCGGTGTCGAACGCGGAGTCGGCGGTGACGTTCGCCATGTTCTGCGGATTGAGGGGCAGGAAGGCCTGCAGACGCTGCAAGGCGTAGACGCCGACGGCGCCGAGGAGACTGACGAGCAGCACGGAGAGCGCGTACTCGCGCCAATCCTGCTCGCGTTCGGGATTGCAGCCGCAGGCACGACACACCGCGCCTTCGATGCGCGTGAGGAACGGCAGCCGGCCTTCCATCACCTGCTCGATGTAGAGACCCATGGGCTTCGTGATCGCGACGACGAGTGCAACGTAGACACCGATGACGAGCCAGTCGTGCGGAGTCATTACAAATCCTCCGGATAGAAGAGCGCGAAGAGGAGATAGCCGACGAGGGCCACAGTCACGACCGCGGCCAGCGCTTGGACCCAGCTCAATTCGGCTTGCCGAGTGCGTGACAGCCGTGGGTCATGCCGATCATCAGCGCGCAGAGGAGAGCGATTGCGAGGAGATAGACGACGTCCATGAAACCTCCCTGGGGTTTGCCGGATTCGACGTCAGCATAGGTGGCCCGGCGCGACATGCGAATCAAAACGCGGCACCGGGATATCAATGAAGCATAAATTTCGTCGCGCAGCAGCCGGCTGTCCGGGACGTGGTGTTATCATCGCGGCGCCGCGGGGGGCGGCAGGATACGGGAGCGTGGTTCTGATGGCTGCTCACGGCAAGGGGGAAAGGCGCCCGCTGGCGCCGCTGACGCTGGGCGCGCTCGGCGTGGTCTACGGCGATATCGGTACGAGTCCGCTCTACGCGCTGAAAGAAGTCTTCGCCGGCGCCCATCATCCCGTGCCCATCACGACCGCGAACATCCTCGGCATCCTCTCGCTCATGGTCTGGTCGCTCGTGATGATCGTCGCGGTGAAGTACGTGATGTTCATCATGCGTGCCGACAACAGGGGCGAAGGCGGCATCATGGCCCTGATGGCGCTCGTGCTGGGCGCGCAGGGCGATCGGCCGCTCGCGCGCACGCTCATGCTGTTCGGTCTGTTCGGTACGGCGCTCTTCTACGGCGACAGCGTGATCACGCCGGCGATCTCCGTGCTCTCGGCGGTCGAAGGCCTCGAAGTCGGCAACGAGGGGCTCGCGCCTTTCGTCATCCCGGTGACGCTCGCGGTGCTGACCGCGCTCTTCTTCGTGCAGAAGCGCGGCACGGCGAGCGTCGGCGCATGGTTCGGGCCGGTGATGGTGGTGTGGTTCGCGGCGCTCGCGGTGCTCGGCCTCGTCAACATCGTCCAGGCGCCCCGGGTGCTCGCCGCGCTCGATCCTCGCCACATTGCGGCGTTCTTCACTGCGAATCCCAAGCTCGCGTTTCTCTCGCTCGGCGCGGTGGTGCTCGCCGTGACCGGTGCCGAGGCACTCTACGCCGACATGGGGCATTTCGGACGCAGGCCGATCCAGATCGCCTGGTTCGGTCTCGTGCTGCCGGCGCTCGTGCTGAACTACTTCGGGCAGGGCGCACTGCTGCTGCAGGATCCGAAAGCGGTGGACAACCCGTTCTACCTGCTCGGGCCGGACTGGGCCGTGCACCCGCTCGTGCTGCTGGCGACAGCAGCGACCGTCATCGCTTCGCAGGCCGTGATCTCCGGGGCCTATTCCATCGCACGGCAGGCGACTCAGCTCGGCTACGCGCCGCGCGTCCACATCCAGCACACTTCGCGCGAGGAGATCGGCCAGATCTACCTGCCGGGTCTGAACTGGCTGCTGTTTGCCGCCGTGGTGGCGCTCGTGCTCGGCTTTCGGTCCTCGACGAATCTCGCCTCGGCCTATGGCATCGCGGTGACGGGCACGATGGCGATCACGACCATCCTCGCGTTCGCGGCGATCGATCGCGTCACCGGTCGCCATCGCGTGCTCGGTCTCTGCGCGCTCGCCGTGTTCCTGTGCATCGACGTCGCCTATCTCAGCGCAAACTTCCCGAAGATCCGCGACGGGGGCTGGTTCCCGCTCGTCTTCGCGCTCGTCGTCTTCACGCTCATGACGACCTGGAAGCGCGGCCGGGCGCTCTTGCGCGAACGGCTCGAGGCCGAGGCCATGCCGCTCGATCCGTTCCTCGTCGGCATCCTGCGCGACGAGACGACGGCGCGCGTGCCGGGCACGGCGGTATTCCTCACCCAGAATCCCCGGCAGGTGCCAACGGCGCTGCTCCACAGCCTGAAGCACTACAAATCGCTGCACGAGCGGGTCGTCGTCCTCACCGTCGTCACCGCGAGCGTTCCTCACGTCGATCCCGCGGATCGCGTCGAGATGGAATCTGTCGACGAGCGCTGCCAGATCGTGCGCGTGCACTACGGTTTCATGGACGAACCGAACCTGCCGGCCGCGCTGCGCGGCTGTGCGCAGAACGGACTCGAGTTCGATCTCATGGAGACCTCGTTCTTCCTCGGTCGGGAGACGGTGATCCCGAAGCTCGGTGCCGGCATGGCGCTGTGGCGCCAGAAGATTTTCCTCGCGCTCTACCGCAATGCGGGCAGCGCGGTCGCGTATTTCCAACTCCCTCCGAACCGCGTGGTGGAACTCGGCACGCAGGTCGTGCTGTGAGGTTCCGCGACGCTTGATGCGCGGTCGACGCGCGGACCACAATAGGCCGCGCCCGACCGTCCGCTCTTCGCCCGCGTGGAGGCCTCGCCCATGATCGCCGAACGCACCCGTCCCGCCGTCTGCACCGCCTGCGGGCAGCAATGCGGCATCCTCGTCCGTCTCGCGGGCGATCGGGTCGTCGCCCTCGACGGCGATCCCGAACATCCGTCGAGCCGCGGCTTCATCTGTCCGAAAGGCGCGGCGGCACACGAGCTGCACTACGATCCCGCCCGCGTCCACGAACCGCTGAAACGCCTCGGTCCGCGTGGCGGCGGTCGCTGGCAGACGATCTCCTGGGAGCAGGCGCTCGACGAAATCGCCGCGCGCATCGCCGAACTGGCCGCGCGCCACGGCCGCGAGACGCTCGCCTACGGTTACGGCACGCTGCACGGCGCCGATTGGAGTATCGGCGAGCGCTTCATGAATCTCTTCGGCAGCCCGAACGGCGTCGGCCAGGACAAGATCTGCTACGCACCCGCAGGCCTCGGCGAAGCGCTGACCTATGGCTTCGGTCCGACGTTCTACACCTATCCGGTGCCGGGCGTGACGCGCTGTCTCACGCTCTGGGGCATGCGGCCGAGCGCCTCTATGCCGCTGCTCTGGATGCAGATCGAGCAGGCGCGGCACGCCGGCGCGAAGCTCGTCGTGATCGATCCGCTCGCGACGCGTGAGGCGAAACGCGCGGATTTGTGGCTGCGGCCGCGGCCCGGCACGGACGGCGCGCTCGCGCTCGCGATGATCGAGGTGTTGATCTCGCGCGGCCACTACGATCCCGCGTTCGTCGCCGCGCGCACCGAAGGCTTCGAAGCGCTGCGCGATCGCGTCGCCGATTTTCCGCCCGCGCGGGTCGCCGGCATCACCGGCGTGCCGGCGGCGGACATCGTCGCGGCGGCGGAAATGATCGCCGCGAACCGGCCGGGCATCATCCACGCGGGCAACGGTGTGTGCCAGAGCGGTTCGCCCGCGACGCAGACCGGACGTGCGATCGCCTGTCTCGTCGCACTGTCCGGTAATCTCGACGTACCGGGCGGCCATGCGATCGCCGGACCGCCGCGCGACGTGATCGCGAACGGCGCGGCGATCGCCGTCGGGGCGCTCGATCCCGTGCAGCGTGCGAAACGGCTCGGCGGTGATCGCTATCCGTTCATCGGTGCCGGCCACGCCGACGTCGATGCCGCGCTCGCGCGCCGCTGGTACGGCCAGCAGGGCGTGCTGGCCTGGATGGCGACGGCGCACGAGCCCACGTTGTGGCGCGCGATCGAGCACCGCGATCCCTATCCGGTCACGGCGCTGATTCTCCAGCATCACAATCCCGTGGGCGCTTCACCCGATCTCGGCGCCGTGCGCCGGGCGCTGCTGTCGCCGAATCTCGAGCTCTTCGTCTCTCACGATCTCTTCCTCAACGCGACGAGCAGCCTCGCCGACTACGTCCTGCCCGCAGCGCACTGGCTCGAGAAGCCGTTCTTCTCGACGGCCTTCGGCGTGCTCGGTTTCGCGGGCGATTACGCGGAGGCGGCGCAGGCGCCGATTGCGCCCGAAGAAGCGCATCGCAGTGATTACGATCTGTGGCGCGATCTCGGCGCCCGGCTCGGTCAGGAACGCGACTGGCCGGCGCGCGCCGAAGAGTTCTGGAACGACTGCCTCGCTCCCGCCGGCCTCACGTTCGACGGCCTCGCGGCGCGGCGCGGACCCGCGGTCGGCGAGGCGGCGCGTGATCCGCACCGGCCGCCCGACGTACCGACGGTCGGTTACGGCACGCCGTCCGGCTGCATCGAATTCCGATCCCGGCTCATGGAAAGCTGGGGCCTCGATCCCCTGCCCGGCTGGTCGCCGCCCGCGCTATTCGCCGGGGCCGGCGCGGATTTCCCGCTCGTGCTGACGACCGGCGGCCGGCGCCTCGAGGGCTTCCATCAGCACGCGCCCCAGCAGTCACCGTATCGACGCAGGTATCCCGAGCCGTGCGTCAGCCTGCATCCCGAAACCGCACGCGCGGCGGGTATCGCGGACGGAGCCTGGATCGCCATCGAGACACCGATCGGCGCCGTTCGCCAGCGCGCGCTCGTCACGGACGCGGTGGGACCCGACGTCATCCATGCGGACCGCTGGTGGTACCCCGAGGGCGGCTGCGCGCCGGACGATCCCTACGGCGTGCTCGCGGTGAACATCAATGTCTGCACGGACGGTGCGGACGCGAGCTGCGATCCGGTGTTCGGCGCGTGGCTGCTGCGCGGCGTGCCGTGCCGGGTGCGGGCGCTTCCGGCAGGCGCCGCCGGTCCGCGGCCCGCGTAAGACGCGCACCCCATATCGCGATCGTGTGATCGACATCAGCTTTAGGGGCATGATCGGGCCTCCGAATGGCGCTAGGCTAGGTGCCCGCTCGCACTGCAGGAAGCAGTCATGTACGAAGATTTCTACGGGCTTCGGGCCAAGCCGTTCAGTCTGCTGCCTGATCCCGCCTATCTGTTCCAGAGCGCGAAGCACCAGATGGCGCTCGCCATGTTGCAATACGCCGTGCAGAGCCGGCTCGCGCTGTGCGTCATCACGGGCGAGGTGGGCTCGGGCAAGACGACGCTCGTGCGCCGCCTCATCAACGACGTCGGCGATGCCGTCACGGTGGGGCTGATCTCGAATACCCACCGTTCGTTCGGCAATCTCATGCAATGGGTCGCGCTCGCTTTCGGGCTGCCGTTCAAGGGCCGCGAGAAAGTCGAGCTCTACCAGGACTTCGTCGACTTCCTGTGCCGGGAATACGCGGCAGGCCGGCACGTCCTGCTGATCGTCGACGAGGCCCAGAATCTCGACGCCGAGATCCTCGAAGAGCTGCGTCTGCTGACGAACGTGAACTCCGACGATCACATGGTCGTGCAGATGATGCTCGTCGGACAGTCGGAGCTGCACGACACGCTGAAACGCCACGAGCTGCGCCAGCTCGCGCAACGCATCTCGGTCGCCTACCGGCTCGAGCCGCTGGACGAACCGGAGACCGCGGCCTACGTGCGACACCGCGTCGCCTCGGCCGGCGGCAATCCCAACCTCTTCCACAAGAACGCGCTGCGCCTCATCCACAGCAACAGCGGCGGCATTCCGCGCGTGATCAACACGCTCTGCGATCTCGCGCTCGTCTACGGCTTCGCCGACGGCAAGAAGCAGATCGACGCCGTGCTGATCGCGGACATCGCGCGCGATCGCATCGACACCGGGCTCTACGGCGACACCGTGTACGAGGTCAGCTCGTTGAATCTTCCCGAGCGCCGCGGCCGGCGCGAGAAGCGGCGCGACGAGGAAGCGCCGCCGGTCGCCCGCACCGCGGGGCCGGTGACCTCGGTCGATCTCCTGCTCGAGGGCGGGGACCCGCCCGCCGACGCGGAGGAGGCGGGCGAAGCGGCCGACATCCACGACGCGCCGGAGGAACCGGAGAACGCGCCCGGCGCCGACGACGCGCAACTCGTCACGAACGTCGCCGCGTTCCCCCAGGAGGGTCGCAATCGCCGCCGTTAGGCGGCATGTCACCTCGTGTCTAAGAATCGTCCCGTGAACGCCGGGCAAGCTGAGACGATGATCGAATTGTGGTGCGCGCGCCGGTCCGTCATCTTGCCGCGGGACGTCGTGCATGCGATATGATTCCCCACGAGCCGTATCGGCCGCGCCCCGGACCCTCGACGTCAATCGGGAGTGTGCGACGCAAGCCCGGAGCGTGGACAGGATGCGGTGGTCGTGATGGCGTGATGTGCGCCCGTGATCCGCAGCCGCCGGAACTCCCGGCGGACGCGGCATCGAATCGCGGACAATGAGAACTGCGCACGGTGCGTTGAGCGTAGCCATTCCAGCAGGGGCGGAGAGCGCACCGTGTCGCAGGCCCGCGCTGGACTGAGCTTGAGGCCCTTCGGGGCCTTTTCGTTTTTTCGGGCGCCGGATTCCCGGCGCTGCACGATCTGCTCCTACTCGTGGGCCGCCAGCGGCCCCAGTTCGCGGAGCGCGGCAAGCGCGGCCGGGAATTCGAATGCCTCGATGAGTCTCCCGATGCGTGCTTCGGATTCGGCACCGTGCCCGGCGGCGATCACGACCCTGGCCGCGGTCCAGGCTTCGCCCGCGCGCAAGTCGTCGGACTCGAGCCAGCGCTCCAGATCGGCGAGCGCACGACGTGCCGTGGCCGCATCGGGCGCCGGGGCCGGCAGCGGCGCCGGCCCAGCGGTCGCCGCCTCCGCGATGGCGCGCTTCGCCTCCGCCACGCCGCTCGCGAGCGTCGTGAGCCGTGCCGGTACCTCGTCCGCCCCGGCGCCGGATTTCAAGGCGCGCTCCATGTCCTGCGCGAGGAGTGCGAGGCGCCGCAGGCCCATCGTCGCGGCCGCGCCCTTGAGCGTGTGCGCGAGACGTTCCGCGTCGTCGTGACGGCCCGCCGCGAGCGCGGCCCGGATGGCCTCTGCATCGTCGAGGTGGAACTCCGAGAAGCGCGCCAGCATCCGGAAATAAGTGTCGCGGCGCCCGGCGAGATTGCGCAGTCCGGCCGCCACGTCGAGCACGGGCGCGGTCGCAGCGTCGTCCTCGGCGGGACGCGGCGGCGGCGCGACGTCCTCGCCCGGCAGAACGGTGCTCGGCAGCCAGCGCGCGAGCGAGGCGTAGAGGAAATCCGGATCGATCGGCTTCACGACGTGATCGTTCATGCCGGCATCGAGACACTTCTGCCGGTCCTCGGCGAACGCGTTCGCGGTGATGGCGATGATCGGCACGTCGCGGCCGTGGGGCAGCGTGCGGATCACCGTCGTCGCCTCCACGCCGTTCATGACCGGCATCTGCATGTCCATCAGGATCAGATCGAAGTGCGCCTCGCGCACCTTGTCGACCGCTTCCCGGCCGTGCTCGGCCATCACGACGCGCAGTCCGACGTCGTGCAGCAGATCGCGGATCACTTCGCGGTTGATTTCGTTGTCCTCGACGAGCAGCACGATGCCGGCGTAGTGGCGGCCGACGCTCGTCGCTTCGGGCGCCGCGATCGGCCCGGTTCCGCGCGCGACGCGCACGGTGAACCAGAAAGTGCTGCCGATGCCGTAGCGGCTCGATACGCCGGTCTCGCCCCCCATCAGATGCGCGAGCCGGCGGCTGATCGCGAGTCCGAGTCCGGTGCCGCCGTACTTGCGCTGCGTCGATTCACTGCCTTGTTCGAAGGCCTCGAAGATCCGCGACTCCTGTTCCGGCGTGAGGCCGACGCCGGTGTCCTCCACCTCGAAGCGGAGCAGCAGGCCGGTGTCCTCCTCGGCGGCGATCGCCGCGCCGAGCCGGATGACGCCGCGGTCGGTGAACTTGATGGCATTGCTCAGATAGTTCACGAGCACCTGACCGATGCGGAAGGGATCGCCGGCGAGCGGCAGCGTGGCGAGCGCGGGCTCGATCTCGGTCCGCAACTCGAGACGCTTCTCCGTCGCGCGATGGCCGATCATGCTCTGCACGTGGTCGACGACCTGCGTCACGCTGAACGGTACGGATTCGATGCCGAGGCTCTCGGCCTCGATCTTCGAGAGATCGAGGATGTCGTTCAGGATCGCGAGCAGATGGCGCGCCGAGCTCGAAATCTTGCGCACGCGATCGAGATGTCGCGGCTCGGCGAGATCGTGCTGCAGCAGGTGGGCGAGCCCGATGATTGCGTTCATCGGCGTGCGGATCTCGTGGCTCATGTTCGCGAGGAAGACGCTCTTCGCGCGGTTCGCGACCTCGGCTGCCTCCTTCGCCTGCTCGAGCTCGAGCGTGCGACTCTGCACGAGCTCCTCGAGATGGTGGCGATAGGCTTCGAGCTCGGTCGCGATGCGCGTCTTCTCGGTGATGTCGCGATCGATGCCCTGGAAGCCGGTGAGACGCCCGCCGGCGTCGAAGTTCGGCGTCGCGTTCGATTCCATGGCGCGCACGGTCCCGTCGCGGCAGATCCAGCGCAGTACGACCCCGCGCCAGCCGCGCTGCTCGTCCCGCGCTCGCTCGAACGTGGCACGATAGAGCGCGAGATCGTCGGGATGGACGAGCTCCGCCTCGCTCATCTGATCGAGCTCGGCCGGCGTGTAACCCAAGAGCTCCGTGCCGGCGCGGTTCGTGTAGATGCGGCGGCCGTCGGCGTCGATGGCCCACAAGCAGTCGGCCGTGCCTTCCGCGATGTTCCGGAAGCGCTGCTCGCTCTGCCGCAGCAGGTCCTCGGCTTGGCGGCGCTCGGTCACGTCGACGTGCGTGCCGCTGAGGACGAGTGGGCGGCCTTCGTCATCGCGGCTCGTGACCCGCCCGCGGTCGGAGATCCACATCCACGCGCCGCTCTTGTGCCGCATCCGCATCTCGCACTCGTAGAACTGCGTGCGGCCGGTGAGGTGGGCCTGCAGGATTTCGTCGGTCCGCTGGCGATCGTCGGGATGCACGAGCCCCTGCCAGGTATCGACGCTGGCCGGGGCGAGCTCGTCGAGGCTGTAGCCGAGCATTTCGGCCCAGCGTTCGTTGAACGTACACGCGCCGCTGCGGTAATCCCATTCCCAGGTGCCGGCGCGCGTCGCGCCGATGATGTCGTGCAGGCGCTGCCGGTCATGACTGAGCAGCGCGTGCAGGCGGTTGCGCTCGGTCACGTCGTGCCAGACCGCGACCCAGTATTCGCGTCCCGCGACGACGAGCTGCCGGGCCCGCATGTCGATGTCGCAGCGGCTGCCGTCGCGGCGCCGATGCACGACCTCGCCGGCGATGCTGCCCGCTTCCGCCATGCCGTCGCGCCAGCCCGCGATGCGGCTGCCGTCGCCGGGATCGAGGATCGTGCCGAGCGTCAGCGCCGAGAATTCCTCGCGGTCGTAGCCGAGCACGCGGCAGGCGGCGTCGTTGAAGTCGACGAGACGCATCGTGATCGGATCGATCACGACGATGCCCTCGGCCGCCTGTGCGAAGACGCTCTGTATGAGGCGGTGCTGCTCGCGTCGGCGGATCATGCTGACGACGACGGTCACGAGCAATAGCAGCACGGCGTCGACCGCGACGAACAGCGCGATCATGGGGGAGCGATGCTCGCGCCAGACGTCCGCGAAGGTGATGGCCGGCAGCACGTCGTAGGGCGGCAGGCGCAACTCGCGCAGCGCGTCGCGCACCGGCTCGTAGTTGAACGGGATCTCGAAGCCGTGGATGCCGGGCGGCGCGGCCACTTCCGGCTCGTGCGGCATGTCGAGCAGTGCCGCCGCGACGGCTGCAGCGTCCGCGGGATCGACGTGGCGGAGCGCGGCTATGGGCCATTCCGGATAGAGGCGCGTCGACACGGCATAGGGATAGCCGGGCAGGTTCTGGCGATTCAGCACTTCGAGCGCGCCGCGCGGAACGCGACCCTCGCGCAGCATCGCTTCCAGCACGCCGCCGCGCACGAAGGCGGCATCCGCGCGGTTCTCGAGCACCGCCCGCAACGCCTCCTCGTGCGGCAGGCTCGTGCGCAGCGTGCGCCGCGCGTCCGGCAGCGGCACGCCCGCTGCCTGCAGCTCGTAGGCCTGGGCGATGTAGCCGCCGAGCGATTGCGGCGAGACGATCGCGATGCGTTTGCCGGCGAGGTCCTCGAGCGTACGCAGATCCGCGCGGTCGGACCTGACGACGATCGCCCCGCCGAAGCCGCGCAGGCGCAGGCCGTGCTCCTCGGAGACGATGCTCACGAGCGGCGAAGTGACGAGACCCTGCGCGCTCAGCATCACGTATTCCGCGGGATTCGTCGCGAGGAGATCGACCTCCCGGCTCTCGATCGCCTCATGCAGCGAAGCGTAGTCGAAGAGGGTGACGTGGACGTTGCGATTCGGCAGGCGCTGCTGCAGATAGTGCTCGATCGGCTTCCAGGCGGCCTCGTTCGCCGTCGCCTCGCGGTAGCCGAGCACGCCGAGCGTGAGGTCCGCCGCCGCGAGCGCCGGCATCGCCATCACGATCGCGAGGACGGCGACGGCGGGCCGCAGGCTGCTCATCACGGCAGGCTCGCGGGCAGGAAGGCGGGATCGAACGCGAGCGCGGTCGCGAGATGCCGCCGCGCCGCCGCCGGCAGCTCGACCACGGCAGCGAGGTCGGCGATGGCCGCGCGGAGCCCGCGCGCGGGGGCGCCGAGCAGATGGCGGTTGCAGTCCGGCTCGGGCAGCGCGATGCCGCGGAATTGCGTCGTGATCCGTTCGGCCGGGATCGGGTAGTGGCGGGCGAGGCGATAGGCCGTGTCGACCGGATTCGCATTCCAGGCGTGGAGCGCACGGAATTGAGCCGCGATGAGCGCCGCGACGTGCTCCGCCTCGTCGCCTTCGTCGGGACGGCGCAGCCTGAATTCGCAGGACTGGAGCATGCGCAGCGCCGCGTCGCCGGGGACGACCTGCGGGCCGCTCGAGCGGAAGCGCTGCGCATCGGGGATCGCGGCCCGGATCACCGGGACGAGCAGGCGCTGATTGCAGGGCTTCGTGAGGTAGCAACAGACGCCCGCGCGGATGCCCTCGACGATTTCCTCCAGCGCGATCGGCGAGGTCTGGAAGATGACGGGCAGCCCGCGCAGGCGCTCGTGCGCGCGGACTTTCGCGAGCGGCGCCATGCCGTCGAGCACCGGCATCTTGCGATCCGTGACGATCACGTCGATGCGCTGCCGACCCGATTCGAGCATTCGCCAGGCTTCGCCGCCGTCGCGGGCGACGTGCACTTCGAAGTTCTCGGGCTCGAGACAGGCGCTGACGAGATCGCACATCGAGGGGTCGTCGTCGACCACCAGAATCGCGGGGCGATGAGCTTCTGACGTTGGCATGCAGGACGCATTCTTCTGTTGGCGCTCCGGAGGCTGCGGAGTCGGCCGCGGCTCTGCGCGTCGGATCCGGCCCTGGGCACCAAGGTGCCTCGAATTTTCGGCGTGCATTCGCGATCGGCCTCGCCGGGGCACGCTCTGGTGTTCCGTATCGGCCGGAGACTCGAAAAGTCGACCGGCGCACCGGCGGTTGCGACGCCTGACTTAGCGCGTTCCGGAGCCGGTGCTACTATGGCCGCCCGGCCGGGCACGCCCGCCTGTTGCCGTCCCGGCACCGACAACGACGACACGAGGAGGTCATATGGATTTCGGATTCGTATTCATGGGCGATTGCCACATCCACGGCGACGTGAAGTTCGCCGAGGATCATGGCTTCTCGCATGCGTGGCTGTACGACAGCCAGATGCTCGGCAGCGAGGTCTATGCCGCGCTGGCGCTGTGCGCCGATCGGACCAGTCGCATCAAACTCGGGCCGGGCGTGACGAATCCGGCCTCGCGCATCGCGCCGCTCTCGGCCTGTGGCATGGCGACGATCAACGAGCTCGCGCCGGGCCGCGCGATCATGGGGATCGGCACGGGCAACACGACGCGCCGCACGCTGGGCATGCCGGCGGCGAAAGTCTCCGAGCTCGAGGAGCACGTGCGCATCTGCCGCGATCTGTTCGACGGCAAGATCACCGACTACACGGAAGGCGATCGCCACCGCAAGATCAAATTCCTCAACCCGAACCTCAACTACATCAACATCAAGGATCGCATCCCGATCTACATCTCGGCGAGCGGCCCGAAGGTCGCCGAGCTCGCCGGGAAGGTCGCCGACGGCGTGATCCTGTTCGGTGCCGTGCACCCGGAGCTCGTGAAGTGGATGGTCGGCTGCGTGCGCAAGGGCGCGGAGCAGGCCGGACGCGATCCGGACAGCGTCTACGTGCTGTCGATGACGGCGTTCTATCTCACGCAGTCCGACGAGGAGATCGAGACGCGCGCCGTGCGCGAGGCGGTCGGGCCGATGGTCGCGTCGAGCAGCAACATCTTCGCGCTGTCCTGCCACAAGGATCCGACAGCGATCCCGGGTGCGCTGCGCCAGGATCTGATGGGCTTCGTCGACGTCTACCGCGAACCGGACGCGCCGATCGAGAGCCGGCATCTCAAGCTCTACGAGGGCTATCTGCAGCACCTCAGGGACGAGCACGAGAAGCTCATGACGAAGAAGATCATCCAGGCCACGACGCTGACCGGCACGAAGCAGGAAGTGCTCGGCATGATCGAGGCGATGCGCGACTGCGGCGTGCATCAGGTCGCGATCCAGCCGATCCGTCCGACCCGCGAGGTCGTGGAGCAGGTCGCGAAGGAAATCATGCCGAAGTTCGCGAAGAAGTGATCCCGGGAAAGCTCTGAACTCGTTCAGGGCCTCCCTGACGGGGCGCGGCCCGACGCCGCGCCCCGCGTCCCTCAGCCGCGCGTCGGCACGGCGCTGCCCTTCCCGCTACGCGCCGCTCCCGCCGCGGCGGCGCGCGCGGTCGTCAGTTCGCGGAGCCACCACTGCGCGGCGTCGCGTGTGGCGAGCACTTTCCCCGCCGTCGCGAGCGCATCTTCCGCGAGATCGAAATCCCCGCTGCGCAGCGCCGCGATCCCGAGCAGGAGATTCGCGCCCGCCGGATCGCGCAGCACCGGCTGGTCGAGCGCGAGCTCGAGCGCCGCGACCGCTTCGCGCCAGCGTTCGAGCTCGACCGCGAGCGTGCCGATGTCGAAATAGAGATTGCCGTCGGCCTTCGCGGCCGCGGCCTCGCGATACGCGGCGAGCGCCCTGTCGCGCTCGCGGGCCTGACGCCAGGCATCGCCGAGCAGCAGCAGCGTGGCGCGCTCGCGCGGCAGGCGCCCGTCGGCGAGTGCCGCGCTGAGCGTCACCGCCGCCTTGTTCGGCAAGCCCGCCGCGAGGCAGCCGCGCGCGAGCTCGTGGAATTCGGCGGGACCTGCCATGCCGCGGCGCGCGAGCACCTCGAGCAGGGCGAGCGCTTCGGCGTCGCGGTGCGCTGCGCGATAACGCGCGATCGCCTCGAGCCAGCGCGCCTTGGAATCGGGCTCGCGTCGCAGCAGCTCGCGCACCGCGCCGTCGTCGCTGTCGTCCTGCGCCGCTGCGCGCTCGCATTCCCCGAGCGCGCGCTGCCAGACCGGTTCCGCGCCGGGTGCCCGCGCCGCGATCCGCAGGTGCGGCAGGGCGACGCGACAGCGGTTGATGCGCGTGAGCGCGACGGCGGCGAGCTGATGGGCGGCGAGGCCTGGCGCTTTCTCGGCGCGCAGCCAGCGTTCGAGATAGCCGAGTCCCTCCTGGTAACGTCCGTCGCGGATCGCGATCTGCGCGAGGTTGTAGGTAATACCGTGCACGAAAGCGGGCGGCAGCGCCGCGCTCGCGAGCGCGTGCACGAACGCGGCGCCGGCCGCCGCGAGATTGCCTTCCCCGGCCCGCGCCTGGCCGAGCAGCTCATAGGCGAGTGCGCGCGCGTACGGCGCATCCGCGAGCTGCGGCAGGAGGAGCTCGAGCTGCGTCGCAGCCGCGCTCGCATGACGGGTCGCGATGAGACGCTGCGCGGTCGCGAGCGCATCCTGGTGTTGCGGATCGAGCACGGGCTCGGCCGCGAGCGCGGTGCCGAGGGCGAGCGACAGCACGACGGCGGCGAGTGGGGCTCCCATCAGCGGTGGAGCTGGAAACGGACGTCCTGACGGGCACGACGTCCGGTCGGCCGGCCATCGACGATCTTCGGACTGAAACGCCATTGCTCCATCACGCGCAGTACCGCTTCGTCGAAGATCCCCGGGGGCTCGGCTTTCAACACTTTCGGATCGTGCACGGTGCCGGCCGCATCGACCGTGAATTCGACGGTCACGACGCCCTCGATGCCGTCGCGGAGCGCGCGCGCCGGATAGCCGGGCGGCACGCGATACGTCGGCACGAGATTGACGTCCTCGTCGGCCGCCGCGCCGGTCGCGGCACCGGCCGCGCTGCCGCCGCCCGCCGCGCCGTCGCCCGTCGCACCGCCGTTTCCGGCGCCTTC
Organism: Gammaproteobacteria bacterium; assembly: GCA_016209015.1. Taxonomy (GTDB): domain Bacteria; phylum Pseudomonadota; class Gammaproteobacteria; genus JACQWY01. The sequence goes on from JACQWY010000013.1 coordinate 28,733, forward strand.
GGGCGCCGCCCCCGCGGTGCCCGCAGGCGCGACGGCGAGTGCTTGCGGCAGCGGCGGGAGCGGCACGAGCGCGAACGGCAGCGGCAGGCCCGCGGCGCTCGGCGCGGCCGCAGCGGGCGCCGGGCGACGCGCTGCGGCGGGCGCGGGTGGTGCAGGCGGCGCGGCTGCGGCGCTGGCGAGGACGGGTGGCGGCGGCGGGGCTTCGTGCCGCTCGGGAGGCTCGGTCGCGTGCGGCGCGAGACGGACGAACTCGACGAAACGCAGCAGCTCGCGGGCCGGCGGCGGCGTGCCGTGCGGTCTGACGAGGCCGTGGATCGCCGCGGCAATGACGAGATTGATCACGAGCGCGCCGCCGAGGACGGCGGCGTGACGGTGGCGCAGCACGAGCTGCTCGAGGGCGCTCATGGCCCGGCGTCGGCGGCGGCGGCGGCGGCGATCGCGACGTTCGTCACACCGGCGAGGCGCACCTGGTCGAGCGCAGCCACGAGGAGGCGCGTGCTGGCTTCGCCATCGGCGGCGACGACGACCGTGCTGTCCGGATTTTCGACGGCGAGGCGCTCGACTTCGGCGCGCACGGTGCGCATGTCGACGCGCCGGCCGCCGACCCAGACTTCGCCGCTGCGGGTGACGGTCACGACGATGTTCGCCTTCTCCTGCGTCGCGGCCGTCTGCGCGCTCGGACGATTCACGTCCACGCCCGACTCCTTGACGAACGAGGCGGTCGCGACGAAGAACAGCACGAGGAAGAACATCACGTCGATGAGCGGCACGACGTTGATGCTCACGCCGGCGTAATCGTCCTCGGTGTGGCTGCGGCGCATGGGACTCAGACGGGGTCGAGGCGCCCGGCCTCGTCACAGGCAGCGCGCGCGTGCTGCTCGAGATCCGCGCTCGGCCAGAGCCCGGACATTCCGGTGACGAGCCCCGCGAGCGTCGCGACGAGCGCCTCGGAAATGCCGGACGCGATGCCGCGCCGGTTCGCGCCGCCGAAAATGCTCAACATCTCGAACGTATGGATGAGGCCGCTGACCGTGCCGAGCAAGCCGAGCAGCGGCAAGGTCTGGATCAGCGTCCTGATGAGCGGCAGATGGCGGCGCGCGGCGAAGCGCAGATCCGCGACGTGCTGGGCACGCAGGCGGCGGGCGATTCTCGAGCCGGTGTCGCGTCGTTGCTGCCAGGCGGCGGCAGTGCGTTCGACGAGCCGTGGATGGCGCCAGCGGAAGTACACATAGCGATCGAGGATCATCGTCCACATCACGACGGACGAGCCGAGTATCCACGGCATGACCGCGCCGCCTTCGCGCAGCAGCTCGCGCCCGAGATCAGCGAACGCCTGCGGCGACACGCTTGTGTTCCTCGCGGTGCGCGACGAGTGCCGCGGCTTCCTGCTCGAGCAGGTGGACGACACGATTGCTGACGCCGTGCAGCCAGGCGTGACTGAGCAGGATCGGGATCGCGACGACGAGGCCGAGCTCGGTCGCGACGAGCGCGAGCGAGATGCCGCCCGAGACGACCTTCGGATCGCCGCTGCCGAAGAGCGTCATGGACTGGAACGTCTCGATCATGCCGGCCACCGTGCCGAGCAGGCCGACGAGCGGGGCGGCCGTCGCGAGCACGCCGAGCATGGACAGGCGGCGGCGCAGCGCCGGCAATTCGGCCAGGATGGCCTCGTCGAGCTTCAGTGCGAGCGTCTCCGCGTCGACCGCGGCGTTGCCGCGCGCGACGAGCAGCAGCCGGCCGAGTGGATTCGCGCCGTTCGGGATGTCCGCCTGCCGTTGCTGCGTGACGTCGCGGAGCACGCGGTGCAGGCGCCAGGCCCGTTCGCCGATCGCGCCCAGCGCGACGAGGCCGAGCGCGAGGATGAAATAACCGACCACGCCCGCCTGGCGGACGCGGTCGATGACGCCCGGCCGCTGCGCCAGCACCGCGAGCAGCGCGCCGCGCGTCGGATCGATCGGCGCGGGTACGATGCCGCCGGGGGCGGACTCGAGATCCCCGGCCAGCCCGCGCAGCGGCGATTCCGGCTGACGCGCCGGCTCGACGAGCCGGCCGGTTTCCGGCAGATACCGCAGGAACCGGCCCTGACCGAGCGCGGTGAACGCACCGACGCGCAGCACCTCCCGGCGCTCGGCCTTGCCGCCCGGCCCCGCGACGTCGTGCGCGAAACGCACGGTCTTGCCGCTCTCCACGGCTTCCTGCAGCAGCAGGTGCCAGAGCTCCTGGAGATCGTCGATCGTCGGCACGCCGTCTTGCGCGGCGATCGTCTCGGCCTTCGTCGCGCGATCCGGGAATTGGGCCGTGACGAGCGAGGCACGCAGCAGGCTGCCGACGTCGCCGCCGATCCGTTTGACCGTCGCCCGCAGCTCGGCGGCACCGCCGGCGGCCTCGCGGATCGCGGCGCGCGATTTCTCGAGCGCGTCCTGTTGGGTGGAGAACGTCGAGCGCAGCCGCTCACCGCGCGCCTGTTCGGCGGCGAGGAGCGCGCGCGCCTCGTCGACGCGGGCCTGCTGTTGATCGCGCTCCGCGAGGAAGCGCTGCTCGCGCGCCGCGTCGGCCGCGCTCTCGCGATCGTTCGCTTCGAGCACGTCCTTCAGCAGCGCGTCGAGGGACTGCAGATCGGCCGGCGCGGCCGGCGCGCCGCAGACATTGCCGGCGAGGCAGGCGAGCGCGAACGCCGCGGCGCGCCAGGGTCGCGCGATCACGGTCTGGCCTCCGGGGCGACGACCGGCAGGGTGAGGATTTCAGGCGGTGCGGCGCGGCTCGCAATCTGCAGACCGCGGGCGATGCGGTGATTGTATTCCGGGGGCAGGACCTTCCAGGCGCGGTCGTGGCGATCCCAGTAGCCGGCCTCGGCGCGATCGAACGTGAGGTACAGCAGGGCGACGCGGCCGACGCGCAGCACGTCCACCGTGCGCGGCTGGCCGCCGATCTGCAGGGCCTCGCTGTAGCTCTCGAGCGTGTGCCCGTAGTCGGCCTCGATCTGCCAGGCCTCCATCAGCCGCCGGTATTTCTCTGCGGGCGGGACGTCCGGATCGTCGAGCAATGCCTTCATCGCCGCGACGCGTGCCTGGCGTTCCGCGCCGAGGAACGGCAGGTCGAGGCGCACGAATTCTTCGAGCGTGCGCGCCATTGTCTGCATGAGCGGGAGGAGCTTGTCGTGGGTGAGTTGCGCGGCCGCGACGCGCGAGCCGTAGGAGTCGAGCTCCGCTTTCTGGCCGGCCACGAGGCGCTCGAGCTGGTCATCGTAGACGCGCAGCGTGTCGACCTGCTGCGCGAGACGCCGGTATTCGTCGGCGAGGTCGCGGGTTTCCGAAGCGACGCCGTCGATGCGCTGCTGGGACTGCGCCGCGCTCTGCTGCGCTTCGAGCGTCTTGTCGATGGCCTGGTTCAGCGCATCGGCGGCGAATGCCGGCAGCGCCGCACACCAGGCCGCCGCGAGTAGCGTCGCGCGCATGCCGATTAGCACCTCGTGTCCCATCGGAGAGAGCCCTCTGCCGTGCGCGGCCGGGCGCTTCAGAAGAGTCCGAACAGCTTGCGCCGCTTGAGCGCTTCGCTGATCGCAGCGGCCGTCTCGGTCCGCCCGTTCGCGGTCGCGGCCATCACGGCGTTCTCGCGCTGCTTGTTCAGGATGCGCGGCTCCGCGCCGGCCTTCAGCAGCACGTTCGCGGCGTCCGTGTAGCCGTGCGACGCGGCGAGGATCAGCGCCGTGTTGCCGGCGACATTCGCCACGTCCACCGGTGCGCCGGCATCGACGAGCGCCTGCACGGTGGCGGCCCGTCCCGCGCCAGCCGCGAGCATCAGCGGCGTATTGCCCAGCTTCGTCGTCACGCCGACCTTCGCTCCGGCCTTCAGCAGGCGGAGCGCCGCGCTCGTGTGGCCGCCGTGCGCCGCGCGGCAGAGCGGCGTGTAGCCGTCCTTGTCCGCCGCGTCGATTTCGACCCCGGAGGCGAGCAACTGCGTGACGCCTTCTTCCCAACCCGCGTCTGCGGCGTACCACAGCGGCGTGCGTTGCTCGGCGTCCGCGCGCTTCGCGTCGGCGCCCTTGTCGAGCAGGCGGCGCAGCACTTCCTCCTGCCGCTGCCGGGTAGCGGCGATCACGAGATTCGGCGCGCGCGGCTGATCGGATGCGACCTCGGCGCCGGCATCGAGCAGCATCGCGGCGATCGCGGCCTCGTTGCGTTCGATGGCGAGGCTCAGCGCGCTCGCGCCGTCGTCGCGGCGTACGTTCGGATCGGCCTTCGCGTCGAGGAGCGCGCGCACGGTGTCCGCGTGGCCGGCGATCGCGAGCACGAGAGCGGTGCTGCCGTCGGGCAAGTGGGCGCCGACGTCGGCGCCGGCCGCGACGAGCTGACGGACGATCTTCGGCTGGCCGCGCGCTGCTGCGCGCAGCAGCGGGGTGTAGCCCTCGGCGTCGCGCCCGTCGAGCGCTTCGTGTTGGGCGAGGAGCGCTTTGACGAGCGCTTCGTTGCCGCGCCAGGCCGCCATGTTGAGCGGGGGCCAGCCGTTGTAGAGCGTCTGGTCGGCGCCGTTGCCGCGCTTGCCGCTGTCCTTCAGCACCGCGACGAGCGAGGGCGTGAGGTCCCTTGCCGGCGCCTTCGGCGGCTCGATGCCCTGCGCTTTCAGGAGCTCGAGCACGGAGCTGCGCTCGCCGGCGAGCGCGAGGCACAGCGTGTCGCAGCCCTTGCGATCCGCCAGCCGCGGATTCGCGCCGCGATCGAGCAATTCATGCACGCAGTTCGCATGGCCGCGTCGCGTTGCGATCATGAGCGGCGTGTCGCCGGCGGCATCCGCGACGTCGACCGCGGCTCCCGCTTTCAGCAGGGTTTCGACGATCGCCGCATGGCCGCCGCGAACGGCGAGCACGAGCGCAGTGTCGCCGGCCGCATCGCGCGCGTTCGGATCGGCGTGTTGCCCGAGCAGAATGCCCGCGACCGTGTTGTTGCCGCTCTCGGCGGCGGCGAGCAGCGCGGTGCGCCCGCCGGCATCGCGGCTGTCGACCCCGACGCCGGCGCCGAGCTGGCGTCGCACTTCGGCCATGTTGCCGGCTTTCGCGGCCTCGACGAGAAAAGGCGCGGGGGAGGCCGCGGCCTGTGTCGAGCGTGGCGCGGACGGGCTCGCCGGCGTGCTGCCGAGCTTCGCCAGGCGATCGCCTGCGAGTGGCGCGCCCGCGGCCTCGGCCTTCTCGAGCCAGTGACGGGCGAGCGCGGAATCACGCGCCGTGCCCGAGCCGTCCATGTACATGACGCCGAGCGAGTAGGCTGCTTCGGGCCCTCCCGCGGCCGCCGCTTTCTCCATCCACTCGAACGCGCGACGTTCGTCGCGCGGCACGCCGCGTCCGAGCTTCAGCAGCGCCGCGAGCTCGTACTGCGCATCGGAAGCGCCGTTCGAGGCGAGCGGTTCGAGAAGCGCCACGGCGCGGGCGTAGTCACGCGCACGGAGCGCCGAGCGCACCTCGCTCATCGGCTCTGCGGCCGCTGCCTGCAGCGCACACGCGAGGCCGAGCCACAACAGGGCGGTCCGGCCGCGCCGCTCACGCAGTCCCATATTTCGTCTCCACTTCGATTCCGCATTCCTTGAGAAACGCCGTCGGGAGGATGCCTCCCGCGCATACGATGACGGCGTCGTTCGGGAGATTATGGATCACATTGTCCTGTTCCACCCGGACGTGCGTCTCGGTGATCTCCTTCACGCCGGAACGCAACAGCACCTGCAGCCGCCCGTTCTGTTCCGCCGCGGCGACGCGTTTGCGATTCTTGTCCTTCGCGCGGCCGAAGCCGTCGCTGCGATACGAAATCGTGACCGTGGTGCCGGGCTCCGCTGCGATGCTCGTCGCTGCCTCGAGCGCGGAATCGCCGCCGCCGACGACGAGCACGTGCTGGCCCCGGTACTGCTCGGGGTCGATCAGACGGTAGACGACCTTGTTCATGTTCTCCCCCTTCACGTCGAGCGTGCGCGGCGTGCCGCGGCGGCCGATGCAGAGCATCACGGTCTGGGCCTCGTAGTTGCCGCGCGTGCTCTTGATCGTGAATCCGCGCGGGCCGCGCTCGATGCTCTCGATGCGCTCCTGGAACTGGATCTGCAGTCCCGTCTTCGCGACGACGCTCTCCCAGAACGCGAGCAGCTCCTCCTTCGTGGTCTCCGTGAATTTCACTTCACCGACCATCGGCAGTTGCACCGGTTTCGTCATCACGAGCTTGCCGCGCGGGAAGTGCGCTACGGTGCCGCCGAGCGAATCCTGCTCGATGGTGCGGAATTTCAACTTGTGCGACATCGCGGTCAGCGACGCCGAGAAGCCGGAGGGGCCCGCGCCGACGATGAGGACGTCGAGGACCTCGGGGCCGGCGTTCGGGGTGATGAGCTTGCGTGCCGCTTCCATCGCCTGGCGTCCCTGTTCGATGGCGTTACGAATCAATCCCATTCCCCCGAGCTCGCCCGCGATGAACATGCCGGGCACGTTCGTCTCGAAGTTCGGTTTGACGAGCGGGATGTCGACGCCGCGCTTCTCGGTGCCGAACACGAGCGTGATGGCGTCCATCGGGCAGGCGGTGCGGCACGCGCCGTGACCGATGCAATGCGTGGGATTGATGAGCTGGGCCTTGGCGTCGACGATGCCGAGCACCTCGTGCAAGGCCTCGGGACAGGCATAGACGCACGACGCGCAGCCGATGCAGCGCGCGGGATCGATCACGGGATGGAGCGATGCGGGCTCGGTCAGGCCCGCGGCCACGGCGTCTTGGCGCACCTGCACGCTGCGCTCGCTGCCGCGACGTCGCAGGCTGCCGTAGATGGCATAGATGGCCGCCGCGACGAGCGGATACACGGTGAACGGCAGAAGACTGGACAATATTTGTTCCATGGCGCCGGGCTGAAGTCGTCGATGGGCCGAGGTCGTCGATTGTCTTGCTTAACGTGCGCGCTTGGAATGATCAGAGCGTCGAGCGCAATCCCCGGTGATTCCTACTTTGCGCAATCAGTCACGAAAGCGCTTCGTCGCCCCCTGTCGGACAGTCTCTACATGCGCTCCAGTTTGAGTACTATAAAGGGGAGACCGGAAAAAAATAACGCGGTGCACCCGGTGCGAGCCGAAGTATGCGACCGCGATGGCACAGGACCCCGTGCGACCGCGACCGAGCCGATGCGGCGTCGCGAGCGGATCGCCGTATGTCCCTGCCCTTGAACCGGAAGAAGTACTAGGGGTGTTCCCAGGGCATTCTGCCCGGCGTTCCCGATTGGGACGCACGTCGCTGTCTGGTGCGGATCGATGGCTTCATCGATCGAGTGACTGCGAGCTGACCAAAACTCGCGAATTCGATCGTTCGCCGCGAAGTCGGGTGAGGCTCTTCGTCGATCCGCGACCGGACAAGGAGATCGTTATGGGATCGGGGGCTGTTTGATTCCCGAAATCGGGCATTTCGCGCTCGTGCTGGCGCTCGTCCTGGCGTTGACCCAGGGCGTGCTGCCGTTACTCGGGCTGGCACGCGGCGATCCGGCGAGCGTCGCGCTCGCCCGCGCGGCCGCCCACGGCCAGTTCGTCTTCCTGCTGTTCGGGATCCTGTGTCTCGCCGCGTCGTTCGTCGCGAACGATTTCTCCGTCTCCTACGTCGCCCAGCATTCGAATTCCGCGCTGCCGCTCGTCTATCGCATCTCCGCGGTGTGGGGCGGTCACGAAGGCTCGCTCCTGTTGTGGGCCTTCATTCTCTCGGGATGGGGCACTGCGGTTTCGCTCCGCAGCGCGGCGCTGCCCGCCTCCTTCGTCGCCCGGGTGCTCGCGGTGATGGGACTCGTCGGCGCCGGTTTCGAGCTGTTCATGCTGCTCACTTCGAATCCTTTCGATCGGCTCCTGCCCGCCGCCGTGGAGGGCGTCGATTTGAATCCGCTGCTGCAGGATCCCCTGCTCGCGATTCATCCGCCGATGCTGTACATGGGCTACGTCGGCTTTTCCGTCGCCTACGGCTTCGCGATGGCGGGACTGCTCGAAGGGCGCTTCGACGCCGCGTGGGCGCGCTGGTCGCGGCCCTGGACACTTGCCGCCTGGGTGTGCCTCTCGCTCGGCATCTGCCTCGGCAGCTTCTGGGCCTATTACGAGCTCGGGTGGGGCGGCTGGTGGTTCTGGGATCCGGTCGAGAACGCCTCGTTCATGCCCTGGCTCGCGGGCACGGCGCTGATCCATTCGCTCGCCGTCACGGAGAAGCGCGGCTGCTTCCGCAATTGGACGGTGATCCTCGCGATACTCGCGTTCGGGCTGAGCCTGCTCGGGACGTTCCTCGTGCGCTCCGGCGTCCTGACCTCGGTTCACGCCTTCGCGACCGATCCGGCCCGCGGCATGTTCGTGCTCGCCTTCCTCGGGACGACGATCGGCGTCTCGCTCGCACTCTATGCCTGGCGTGCACCGCGCATCGCGCCCGGCGGGAGTTTCGCGGTGACCTCGCGCGAGACGCTGCTGCTCGCGAACAACGTGTTGCTGTCGGTCGCGACGGCGACCGTGCTGCTCGGCACGCTCTATCCGCTCGTCCTCGATGCGCTCGGCCTCGGCAAGATCTCGGTCGGTCCCCCGTACTTCAAAGCGGTCTTCGTGCCGGTCATGTCACCGCTCGTATTCATGATGGCGATCGGCCCGCACGTGCGCTGGAAGCGCGCCGAACTGCCGGAACTCGGCCGCCGGCTGCGCTGGGCGCTCGCCGTCGGCCTCGTGGCTGCCGTATTGCCCGTCGTGCGCGGGGGCTCGCCCTGGATTGGTCTCGGCTGCCTGCTCTCGAGCTGGGTCGTGCTCTGCGTCGCATTCGATTTCGTCGACCGCGCGCGCCGTCTCGGCGAAGGAACTTTCGCAGCCGGCCTGCGCCGTTTGCCGCGCGCCTATCTCGGCATGGCCTGTGCGCACCTCGGTATCGCCGTATTCGTGTTCGGCGTGACGATCTCGGGCGGTTACAGCGTCGAGACCGATCGCCGCGTCGGCAGGGGTGAGACGGTCGAGCTCGCGGGTTACGGCTTCACGTTCGAGGGCACGAAGGAAGTCACGGGCCCGAACTACTTCGCGGAGCAGGGCCGGGTCGTCGTCCGGCGCGACGGTCGCGAAGTCGCCGTGCTCGAGCCCCAGAAGCGTCGCTACTCGGCCCAGGGCCGGGTCATGACGGAAGCGGCGATCGATCCCGGGTTCACCCGTCATCTCTACGTCGCGCTCGGCGAACCGCTCGACGGCGGGGCCTGGGGTCTGCGGCTCTACGTGAAGCCCGCGGTGCAATGGATTTGGGTCGGCGTGGTGTTCATGGCCCTCGGCGGAAGCCTCGCGGCAAGCGACAGACGCTATCGTCTGTCGCTGGCGCGCATGCGGCCGGCCCCCTCTGCGGTGTCGCCATCGGTCGGGGCGATCGGGGTCGGCGCATGAGCGAGTTGAGGTCGCCGTCGCGTTTTTGCCCTACGACCGGGAACCTCGCGGCCGCTAAGCCCGGGGGGCGCGGTGCGACGCTCGGGGCCTGGATTTGCGTGATCGCGCTGTGCTCCGTGGTCGTGGCCGCCCGGGCGGTCGAAGCCGATCCGTTCGAGGCGCGGATGCGGATGCTCGGCGAGGAGCTGCGCTGCCTCGTCTGTCAGAACCAGACGCTCGCGGATTCGCAGTCCGGACTCGCCGAGGACATGCGACGCGAGATGCGCACGATGATGAGCAAAGGAATGACGGATCGCGAAATCGTGGACTTCCTGGTGCAGCGTTACGGGGACTTCGTCCGCTATCGGCCGCCGGTCAAGGCGACGACAGCCGTCCTGTGGTACGGCCCGGCCCTCGCACTGCTCGCGGGACTCTTCTTCTTGTGGCGCCGAATCGCGCGCCGTGCTGCCGCAGTGGACGCCGCGGCCGCTGATCTCAGCGCCGAGGAGCGGGCGCAACTCCAATCGCTGATGACGGATGGGACCGCGGAGGCTCCTCGATGATGATGACTTTCTGGGGAATAGCCTCAGCCCTGATGGCTGCTGCACTGTGGTTCGTGATTCCGCCCCTGCTGGTATCGCGACACGGCGTCGAGCAGTCGCGCCGTGACATCAACATGGCGCTCTACCGCGACAAGCTCGCCGAGCTCGAAGCCGACAAAGCCCGCGGCACTCTGAGCGTCGATCAATTCGACCAGGCGCGCGCCGATCTCGAACGCCAGTTGCTGCAGGACCTCCTTTCCGACCAGACGAGCATCGCACCGGTCGCGAAACTGCGGCCGCGCGGCCTCGCTCAGACGCTCGCGATCGCGTTGCCGATGAGCGCAGTCGCGTTCTACCTCGGGCACGGCTCGCGCGATGCGCCGGTCGAGCAGGCGGTCGCGACCGCGCCGGCAGCCGCCGCCGCGACGCCGGCCGTCGCGGCCATGGCGAAGGGCATGATGGGCGGCGCGCCAGCCATCGGCGGGCCTGCGATGGGCGCGGGCGACAAGAAGGCGATGCCGATGGAAGAGGCGGTCGCCCGTCTGAAGGAACGCCTGGACAAGAACCCCACGGATGGCGAGGGTTGGTTGCTGCTCGGCAACTCCTATCGCTTTCTCGGCAAGAGCGACGAGGCGAAGGCCGCGTTCGACAAGGCTGCAGCGCTCGGCAAGGAGGTGCCGCCGGCGAAGGCGGGACCGGCGCCTGCGACGGGCGCTGCGCCGGCGCCGGATGCGACGGCGCAGATCGCCCTGCTCGAAAAGGATCTCGCCGCCAAGCCGGACGATGCCGCGGGTTGGGACAAGCTCGGGCGGCTGCACCAGCAACGCAAGGACTACGACGCGGCCATCGCCGCGTTCGAGCATGCGGTGAAGCTCGATGACAAGAACGCGGACTGGCTGGCCGATGCCGCCGACGCGCAGGCCGCGAAGGCGAAATCCCTGGAAGGCGAACCGCTGCAGCTCATCGAGCGCGCGCTCGCGGCGAATCCGAAGCACGTGAAAGCGTTGTGGCTCGCAGCCTCCGCCGCGCGGGCCCGCGGCGACAAGCCCGCGGAGATCAAATCCTGGACGACACTCCACGACGAGCTCGAGCCCGGCTCTGCGGACGAGCGCATGGTCGCGGCCAATCTCGCCGAGGCGAAAGGCGAGAAGCCGCCGGCCGCGGCGACGCCCGCGACCGACAGTGCGAGCGTCAAGGGCTCGGTGTCCGTCGACAGCGGTCTCGCGGGCGACGTGAAGGGCGACGAGACGGTGTTCATTTTCGCCCGCGCCGTCACCGGACCGCCGATGCCGCTCGCGGTACTGCGCAAACAGGCCCGGGACCTTCCGCTCGAATTCACGCTCGACGACACCATGGCCATCATGCCCGCGCTGAAGCTCTCGTCGGCGCGCGAGGTCGTCGTCGGCGCACGGATCTCCAAGACCGGCAACGCGATGCCGCAGCCCGGCGACCTCGAAGGGTTGAGCGGCAAGGTTTCCATCGGCGACGGTGCTCCGGTGCGCATCGTCATCGACCACCGCACTTGATCGGGTAACGCCATGTCAGCAGTCATCAAGCCCTTGCCCCTGCGGCCCCAGACCGACAATCTCGCGCCGGCGCAGCCGATCCCGGTACTGCCGCCGAAAGCGGCGCCGGTCGTCGCGCCACCCGGCGAACATCGGGATCCGAACCGCTCGGGCCTGCGCCAGCATGTCGCCGAGCTCTTCTATTCGACCGGTGACCGGCTCGGGACGCTGTTCTTCTTCCTCGTCATGACCGCCGTCATCGTCGCGGGCTACAGACTGCGTCTCGACCGCTTCATCACGCCCGAATACGGATCCGGCTACCTGCTCGGCATCGCCGGCGGGAGCCTGATGTTGCTGCTCCTGATCTACCCGTTGCGCAAGCGTTATCCGCGCCTGGCGTGGCTCGGTTCGGCCCGCGGCTGGTTCCAGGCGCACATGATGATGGGCGTCGTCGGCCCCGCGTGCATTCTCTATCACTGCAACTACCAGCTCGGCGCCTTGAACAGCAACATCGCGCTCATCTGCATGCTCGTCGTCGCGGGCAGCGGTCTCTTCGGACGCTACTTCTACACCCGCATCCACTATGGTCTCTACGGCACGCAAATCACGCGCGTCCAGCTCAAGCAGGACATGGAGCTCACCCGCTCGCGCCTGAAGGAGCTTTTCCTGTTCGAATCCGCGCTCGCCGATTGCCTGCATGCCTTCGAGAAGAATGCCGTGCCGCCGGATGGCGAGACGGCGCGACTGGTGCACGCGCTCTCCATGGGGCTGCGCACGCACTGGGTCTACGGCAAGGCGGTGCCCTTGCTGCGCCGTGCGGTATTCGCGGAAGGCGAATCGCTGGATTGGGATCCGAAGCACACGCGCCGGCGCTACGCGGACGCGCTGCGGGTCCTGACGGTGCACCTGGATCTCGTCCGCAAGCTCTCCCAGATCAGTTTCTTCGAACGGCTGTTCTCGCTCTGGCACATCCTCCACGTGCCGCTGTTCGTGATGATGGTCATCACCGCCGTGGCTCACATCATCGCGGTGCACGTGTTTTGAGATGCCGTGCTGCCTGACATGCGCTGGACCAGACTACTCCTGCTCGGAGCGGGCCTGATGCTGTGGGCGGCCGGCGCATGGGCAGAGAATCGGATCGAGCGTCTCGTCATGCCGGGCGCGCTCGTGCAGAGCCATGCGAAATACGAGGACCAGTGCGAGAAGTGCCACGAGTTCCTGAGCAAGAAGGCACAGACGGGTCTCTGCCGGACCTGCCACGACAAGATCGACGCCGACATCAAGGCACACAAGGGTTTCCACGGCCGCATCGACGACGTGGACACCATGGAGTGCCGACGCTGCCATACGGATCACATCGGCCGCAAAGGCGACATCGTCCTGCTCGACGAGGGCACGTTCGTCCATTCGAAAACGGACTTCGAGCTCGAGGGCGCGCATCAGCACGTGAAATGCGCGGAGTGCCACGAGTCCGGCAAGCCGCGCCGCGAAGCGCCCCACGACTGCTATTCCTGCCACCGCAAGGTCGATGCCCACGACGGGAAGCTCGGCAAGAAGTGCGGCGACTGTCACGACGCGAAGGCCTGGCTCGAGGCGCGCGACAAATTCGATCACGACAAGACGAAATTCCCGCTCAAGACCAAGCATCGCGACGCGGCCTGCGCGAGCTGCCATCCCGCGCAGCGCTACAAGGACATCCCGCGCGACTGCCACGCCTGCCACAAGCTGAACGACGCGCACGGCGGGCGTTACGACGAGAAATGCGAGAAGTGCCACAAGGAGGAAGGTTGGAAGAAGCTCGTCTTCGATCACACGAAGGACACGAAGTATCCCCTCGAGGGCAAGCACAAGGACGTCGCCTGCGATTCCTGCCATCCGGGGCGCATGTATCACGACAAGGCGAAGACCGACTGCCACGGTTGCCACGAGAAGGACGACGACCACAGGGGCCGCAATGGTGCGAACTGCAAGTCCTGCCATCGCCCCGAGGGCTGGGAGAAGGTGAAGTTCAACCACGACACGGACACGAAGTGGCCCTTGCGCGGCCGGCACGAACAGGTCGATTGCAACGCCTGCCACAAGCCGGAATCCGATCCGAAGAAGACGCCGCACGAATGCTTCGGCTGCCACGAGCACGACGACCGGCACGAGGGCCGTTTCGGCAAGAAGTGCGAGACCTGTCACCGCGTGGAGAGCTGGCAGGTACTGCACTTCGATCACAACAAGGACACGAAGTACCCGCTGTTCGGCAGGCACGCGCTCGCGAAGTGCGAGTCCTGTCACACGGGTGGCGTGTACGACAAGAAGAAGCTCGGCAAGCTCTGCAACGACTGCCACGAGACCGACGATCCGCACAAGGGCAAGCAGGGCAAGGAATGCGATCACTGTCATCAACTGACGGGCTGGACGGACGTGCGCTTCGATCACGACCTGACGCGCTTCCCGTTGATCGGCCTGCATGCCGCGCAGCCCTGCGAGAGCTGTCACGCGACGCCGGCTTACAAGGACACGCCGCAGAAGTGCGGCGAGTGCCACAAGAACGACGACGTCCACGGCGGCCGGCTCGGCAAGGCCTGCGGGGACTGCCACAATCCGAACGATTGGAAGCTCTGGGACTTCGACCACAACAAGCGGACGAAGTACAAGCTCGACGGACGGCATGCCGGGCTCAGTTGCACGGCCTGTCACACGACGCTGGTCGAGGATCGCATTCGGCTCGCCAAGGATTGCTACGGCTGTCACGAAGCGGACGACGTGCACCACGAGGTGTTCGGCAAAGCCTGCGATCAGTGTCACACCACGCAGTCCTTCAAGAAGGCCGACGTGAGACGTTGAGCTAGAGTTCGAAGGACAAAGGGAAGCGACGTACAGACGACGAGTGTGGGGATGAGTCGGGGTACAAATAAGGATTTCGCATGGCTGCAGGCCTGGACGCGCGTCTTCGCGACGCTCGCGCTGATCCTGTGCGCCCTCGTGCTGCCCCGGACTGCGCCGGCGCTGTCGGTTCAGATGAGCTCCTTCGACCACGAGCAGACCGTCTTCCCGCTGCGCGACGCGCACCGGCTGCTGGAGTGCGAGAACTGCCACCAGCGCGCGACGTTCAAGGGACTCTCACCGGAATGCCGCTCCTGCCACCGCCTGGGACAGATCGCCGCCACTTATCGCCGCAACGATCACATGCCGACGTCGGATCAGTGCCAGCAGTGCCACTCGACGAAGGACTGGACGACGGTCATCCGCACCGACCACAAGGAAGTGACAGCGGCCCGCTGCGAAGCCTGCCACGACGGCACGCTGGCGCCCGGCAAGCCGACTGTTCACCCCGATACCGGCGAGGATTGCGGCACCTGCCACACCACGGCGGAGTTCGTGAGCGGGATCTTCAACCACACGGGCGTGACGACGGACTGCGTGCGTTGCCACAACAACGCGAACGCGACGGGCAAGGATCCGGGGCACATGCCCACGAACGATCGCTGCGAGGACTGCCATGATCCGGGATCCTGGTGGAACGCGCACCTCGATCACGCGGACATCACGCCCGGCACGAGCTGTGCGACCTGCCACAACGGCACGCGCGCGAACGGCAAGTCACCGACGCACATCGTGACGTCGGAGGACTGCGGTGCCTGCCACAGCACGACGACGTGGAACAGCGCGGTGTTCAATCACACCGGCGTGACGAGCGATTGCGCGACCTGCCACGACGGCACGCACGCCCAGGGCAAGGGCGGTCAGCATCTCAGCACGAGCAACACCTGCGAGACCTGCCATACGCCCCTGGGCTGGTCACCCGCGACGAAGGTCGATCACTCCCAGGTCAACGGCGTGTGTTCGAGCTGCCACGATGGCGCGACCCACGACGGCGTCGTGGTCACGGGCCGGCCGGCGACGATCGCGGACGGCACTCCGCATCCCGCGGCCGGCGAGTGCTCGGGCTGTCACGTGCCGGGCGATCCGACCTGGAAGGCGAATCCGCATACGCCTGGCAATCTCGCGAACGGCTGCTATTCCTGCCACAACGGCACGTCGGCAGTGACGAAGGGGCCGGCGCACCTCGGCACCTCGACGCTCTGCGAGAGCTGCCATGCGACGACGGCCTGGTCGCCGCGCACGGCCATGGATCACACCCAGGTCACACAGCTCACGCCGTGCATCGCCTGCCACGACGGCGCGGTGCACGACGCGATCACCGTCGTAGGCAAGGGCCAGACGCATCTGCCGACGTTCGCGGGCTGCGATAGCTGCCACGGCACCGCGGCCTGGACGCCGGTCACGACGTTCGCCCATACGGGCATCACCACGGGCTGCATCGATTGCCATACGGGTACATTCCCGCCGGCCCTGGGCAAGAATCCTGCGACGCACATCGCCTCCTCGACGCGTTGCCAGATGTGCCATCAGGGCACGACGGCCTGGACGCCGCTCCTGGCCGCCCAGGTCGATCACACGCAAGTCACCGGCAACTGCACGAGCTGCCACGGCAGCGCGCTCACGCTCGATACGCTGACGACCGAGGTCAAACCGCTCGGCCACCTCTCGACCACCTCCGAATGCAGCGTCTGTCACAGCACGACGGCCTGGAAGCCCGCGAGCGGCTTCGATCACCAGGGCATCTCGACCGGCTGCTCGGCGGCGGGTTGCCACGTCGACGGCCGCACGAGCTCGCCGCTCGGCCGCGGCGCGAACCATTTCGCCACGAACGCGACCTGCGAAGACTGCCATTCGATGGGGGTCTCGTTCACGCCCCACACGACGGTCAAGCATGCGAACTTCACGGCACCGACGCCGTGCAAGACCTGTCACGACGGCGGCACGCACGACGGCATCACCGTCACGGGCAAGACGCAGAACCACATTCCGACGACTGCCGACTGCGGCGGCTGCCACGTGGGTGCCGAGACCTCGCTGTCCTTCGTCGGCGGGACGTTCGATCACACCGGCACGACGAGCGGCTGCGCGAGCTGCCACGACAAGGTGCACGAGCAGGGCATGAGCCCGACCCACATCGCGACGACGGCGGACTGCGTGACCTGCCACGCGACCGCTGCCGCGCTCCTGAGCTGGACCGGCGGCACGTTCGATCACGCCGGCACGAGCACCGGCTGCGTGACGTGTCACGACGGCTCGCATGCGCCCGCGGACGGCAAGGGTCCGAGCCACGTCGCGAGCACGAATTCCTGCGAGCTCTGCCACACCGATTCCGCCGTGACGCAGCTCTGGACGAGCACGCCGACCAGCGGACACATGGATCACGGTCAGCTCACCTCGGTCACGCCGTGCGCGAAATGCCATGCGACGACGGCCGGCAGCTCGCTCACGATCGACGGCATGACCGTCACGGGCCGGCCGACGAACACCGCGAGCGGTGAACCGCATCCCGCGACCGGCGACTGCAACGCCTGTCACAGCACGACGGGCTGGACGGGCGTCACGTTCGCGCACAGCGGCGTGACGAGCGGTTGCTCGGCTTCGGGCTGCCACGTCGATCGCAATACCTCGCCGCCGCTCGGCCGCGCCGCGAGCCACATCGCGACGAATACGAACTGCCAGGACTGCCATTCGATCGGCGGCACGTTCACGCCGCACACGACGGTCAACCATGCCGACATCACGAACGTCTCGCCGTGCAAGAACTGTCATGACGGACTGGTCCACGACGGCGTGACCGTCACCGGCAAGACCCCGACCCACATTCCGACGGGCGCCGACTGCGCGACCTGCCATGCCGGTGCCGAGACCTCGCTCTCCTGGGTCGGCGGCGTCTTCGATCACACCGGCACGACGAGCGGCTGCTCGACCTGCCACGACGGCACGCACGTCGCGGGTACCGGCCCCCTGCACATCGGCACGACGACGGTCTGCGAGGCCTGCCACACGAATTCGGCGGCAACGCTGTCCTGGACCAGCACGCCCACGGCGGGCAACGTCGATCACAATCACATCACGAACACCGTGCCCTGCACCGCCTGCCATGCGAACGCGGCAGGGGCGAGCCTCGCGATCGACGGCATGGTGATTACGGGGCGGCCCGTGACGACCATCGGCGGCACGCCGCACCCGGCGACCGGCGATTGCGGTGGTTGCCACAACCGCTCGAACTGGCAGGGCGCGAGCTTCGATCACACCGGCGTGACGAGCGGTTGCGCGGCGTCCGGCTGCCATACCGACGGCCGCACGAGCTCGCCGCTCGGCCGTGCCGCGAGCCACATCGCGACGAACACGAACTGCCAGGACTGCCACTACGTCGGCGTCTCCTTCACGCCGCACACCACCGTCAAGCACGCGGACATCACGGCCCCGACGCCCTGCGCGGCCTGCCACGACGGCGCGGTGCACGACGGCATCACGATCACCGGCAAGAGCTCACCGCACATCCCGACCAATGTTCCGACCGCGACGGACTGCGGCACCTGCCACGTCGGCGCACAGAACTCGCTGAACTGGGCGGGTGGTGTCTATCACTCGAAAGTCACCGTGACCTCGGGATGCACGACCTGCCACGACGGCTCGCTGATCGCAGCCGGTGCGGACGCCAAGGGCGCGAATCACATCGACTCGAGCTCGAACTGCGAGACTTGTCACGGCACCTCGGTGTGGAGTCCGACGACGACCATCGATCACACCCAGGTCACCGGCACGTGCGTGAGCTGTCACGACAACGCGAGTCACGATGGCCACCTGATAGGCGGCAAGGGTCCGGAGCACATCGGGTCGAGCAATGCCTGCGACGTCTGCCATACGGATTCGGCTTCCACGCTGTCCTGGACCTCGTCGCCGGCGGCGGGCAACGTGCCGCATGCCCAGATCACCAACACGACGCCGTGTACGGCGTGTCACGCGACCGGTGCAGCCAGCAGCGTCGTCGACGGCATGACGGTACAGGGCCGGCCCGCCACGGTAGCGGGCGGCGGTCCGCACCCCACGACCGGCGACTGCCAGTTGTGTCATTCGACGTCGAACTGGGCGAGCGTAAATTTCGACCACGCCGGGGTGACGAGCGGCTGCGCGAATTCGGGCTGCCACGTCGACGGCCGGACCTCCTCGCCGCTCGGGCGTTCCGCGAACCACTTCGTGACGAACACGAAGTGCGAGGACTGCCACTACACGGGTAACGCATTCACCCCGCGCATGGCGGTGAAGCACGCCGACTTCACCTCGTTGACGCCCTGCTCGGCCTGCCACGACGGCGGAACCCACGACGGCATCGTGGTGACGGGCAAGTCGCAGGATCACGTCCCGACGGTCGCGGACTGCGCGGGGTGTCACGTCGGCGCCGAGACGACGCTGTCCTGGGTGGGCGGTACGTTCGACCACAGCGGCACGACGAACGGCTGTTCCAACTGTCACGACAATACGCACCACGCGGGCCGCGGCCCGAATCACATCGGCACCAGCGCGCTCTGCGAGGCCTGTCATACGGACTCGGCGTCGACCCTGGATTGGACGTCTACGCCGACCGCCGGCAATGTACCGCACGCGCAGATCTCGAACACCGTGCCATGTACGGGCTGCCATGCGAGCGGCGCGCTCAGCAGCACGGTCGACGGGATGACGGTGCAGGGCCGTCCGGCGCTGAAGGCGGACAATTCGCAGCATCCGACGACGGGCGACTGCGCGGGCTGCCACAACACCACGAACTGGACGAGTGTCGTCTTCGACCATTCCGGCGTAGCAAACAACTGTTCGCAGTCCGGGTGTCACGAGGACGGCCGCGCCGCGGCGCCGCTCGGGCGCTCGGCGAACCATTTCGCGACGAACATGAACTGTCAGGACTGCCACAACATCGGCGGCTCGTTCACCCCGCACACGACGGTCGTCCATGCGGACTTCACGACGCTGACACCGTGCGCAACCTGCCACGACGGCGCGGTGCACGACGGCGTGACGGTGACGGGCAAGAGCACGCCTCACATCCCGACGACCGTGCCTTCGGCGACCGACTGCACGACCTGCCACACCGGTTCGCAGAACACGCTGTCGTGGTCCGGCGGTCAGTACCACAGCAAGGTGACGGTGACCTCGGGTTGCACGACATGTCATGACGGTACGCTGACCGCCACCGGCGCCCAACCGAAGAGCGCGCACCACGTGGCGACGTCGAACTCCTGCGAGAAGTGCCACGGCACCGCGAACTGGCTGCCGCTCTCGGGCATCGATCACGCCGAGGTGACGGGCACCTGCGTGAGCTGCCACGACGGCGCCGCCCACGAGAGTCTGACGATCTCCGGCAAGGGGCCGCAGCACATCGGGAGCAGCAACACCTGCGACGGCTGCCACACGGATTCGGCTGCGACCCTGCTGTGGACTTCGACACCGACGGCCGGCAACGTGCCGCACGCGCTGATCGCGCCCGTCACGCCGTGCACGACCTGTCACTCGAGCAGCGCGGCGAGCAGCGTGGTGGATGGCATGACGGTGCAGGGCCGGCCGGCCCTGAAAGCCGACCATGCCCCTCATCCGGCGTCCGGTGACTGCGTGCTCTGCCACAGCACGAACTCCTGGCTCGGTGCGGCGTTCAGCCATACCGGCGTGACGAACGGCTGCGCCGATGCCGGCTGCCACGTCGACGGAAATGCCGCGGCGCCGCTCGGACGCTCGGCGAACCACTTCGCGACGAACACGAACTGTCAGGACTGCCACAACGTCGGCGGCACGTTCACGCCGCGCAAGACCGTGGTACACGCCGACTTCACGACGCTCACGCCCTGCGCGGCCTGCCACGACGGCGGCACGCACGACGGCATCGTGGTGACCGGCACGAGCCCGGGTCACATTGTGACGAACATCCCGACGGCGACGGACTGCGGTACGTGCCACGTCGGTGCGCAGAACACGCTGTCCTGGGCGGGCGGTCAGTATCACAGCAAGGTCACCGTGACCTCGGGCTGCGCGAGCTGCCACGCGGATGGCAGCGCGAGCTCGCCGCTCGGACGCTCGGCGAACCACTTCGCGACGAACACGAACTGTCAGGACTGCCATGCCGCGAACGGCACGTCCTTCACGCCGCACACGACCGTGAAGCACTCCGACTTCACGACGCTCAAGCCCTGCGCGAGCTGCCACGACGGCGCAGTGCACGACGGCGTCACCGTGAGCGGCACGAACCCGGGCCATATCGCGACGAACCTCCCGATCCCGACGGACTGCGCGACCTGCCACGTCGGCGCCGAGACGTCGCTGAGCTGGGCGAACGGCCGTTACCACGAGAAGGTCGAGATCGGCACGAACTGCACGAGCTGCCATTCCGACGGACACGCGACCTCGCCGCTCGGCCGCTCGGCGCAGCACTTCGCGACGAATACGAGCTGCCAGGACTGCCATACCTCGGGCGGCGCGTTCTCGCCGCGCAAGACCGTGGTGCACGCCGACTTCACGACCCTGACCCCCTGCGCGAGCTGTCACGACGGCGCAACCCACGACGGCATCACGGTCACGGGCAAGAGCACGCCGCACATCCCGACGAACCTGCCGTCGGCGACGGACTGTGCGACCTGCCACACCGGCGCCCAGAACACGCTGTCCTGGACGGGCGGGCTCTATCATTCGAAGGTCACGGTGACGAGCGGCTGCACGAGCTGCCACGACGGCACGCAGACCGCGGCCGGTGCGCAGGCCAAGGGCACGAACCACGTGGCGAGCTCGAACAGTTGCGAGAAGTGCCACGGCACCGCGGCCTGGAGCCCGCTCTCCGGGATCGACCACACCCAGGTCACGGGCACTTGCGTGAGCTGCCACGACAACGCGGCCCACGACGGCCTGACGATCGGCGGCAAGGGCCCGCAGCACATAGGCACGAGCAATCTCTGCGAGATCTGCCACACGGATTCGGCCTCGAGCCTGCTGTGGACCTCGACGCCGACCGCCGGGAACATGCCGCACGCGCAGATCACCTCGACGACGCCCTGCACGACCTGCCATGCGACGGGCGCGCCGAGCAGCGTCGTCGACGGCATGACGGTGCAGGGTCGTCCGGCGCTCGACGGACACGGCAATGCGCACGTCGCGACGGGCGATTGCGTGAACTGCCACAACACCTCGAACTGGACGAGCGCCTCGTTCAACCACACCGGCGTGTCGAGCGGCTGCACGGCCGTGGGCTGTCATACCGACGGCCGGGCCACGGCGCCGCTCGGACGCTCGGCGAACCACTTCGCGACGAACACGAACTGTCAGGACTGCCACAACGTCGGCGGCTCGTTCACGCCGCGCAAGACCGTGGTGCACGCCGACTTCACGACCCTGACGCCGTGCGCGAGCTGCCACGACGGCAGCACGCACGACGGCATCGTGGTGACCGGCACGAACGTGGGGCACATCGCGACGAACGTTCCGGCGGCGACCGACTGCGCGACCTGCCACGTCGGCGCCCAGAACACGCTGTCCTTCGTCGGCGGGCAGTACCACAGCAAGGTGACCGTCACCACCGGCTGCACGAGCTGTCACACGGATGGCCGCACGAGCTCGCCGCTCGGGCGTTCGGCGAACCACTTCGCGACGAACACGAAGTGCGAGGACTGCCACTACGTCGGTAACACGTTCACGCCCCACACGACGGTCAAGCACGCCGATTTCACGACGCTCACGCCCTGCAAGACCTGCCACGACGGCGCGGTGCACGACGGTGTGACGGTGACCGGCAAGACGACGAACCACATCGCGACGACGGCGGATTGCGCGGGCTGTCACGTCGGCGCGGAGACGACACTGAACTGGGCGGGCGGTACGTTCGATCACACCGGCACGAGCACCGGCTGCGCGACCTGCCACGACGGCACGCATGCCGGCGGCACGGGCCCGCAGCACATCGGCACGACCACGCTCTGCGAGGCCTGCCATACCAACTCCGCGACGACGAAGCTCTGGACCTCGACGCCGACCACGGGCAACGTGCCGCACGGCCAGATCACCTCGACCACGCCGTGCACGACCTGCCACGCGACCGCGACCGGCACGAGCTTCACGATCGACGGCATGACGATCACCGGCCGGCCGCTCAAGGAGGCGGATGGCTCGACGCACCCGACGACGGGCGATTGCGTGAACTGTCACGGCACGACGAGCTGGCAGGGTGCGGTGTTCAACCACAGCGGCGTGACGAGCGGCTGCTCGGCCTCGGGCTGCCACACCGACGGCAACGTGAGCTCGCCGCTCGGGCGCTCGGCGAATCACTTCGCGACGAACACGAACTGCCAGGACTGCCACAACGTCGGCAGCGCGTTCACGCCGCGGAAGACCATGAAGCACGCCGATCTGACCGCGTTGACGCCCTGCGCGAGCTGCCACGACGGTGCGGTGCACGACGGCGTGACGGTGACGGGCACGAGCGCTTTCCCCGGCCACATCCCGACGAACATCCCGACGCCGACGGATTGCGGCACCTGCCATACCGGCGCGGAGACCTCGCTGTCGTTCGCCGGCGGTCAGTACCACAGCAAGGTCGCAGTCAGCACGAACTGCACGAACTGCCACAGCGACGGCCGCACGAGCTCGCCGCTCGGCCGCGCGGCGACGCACATCGGCACGAACTCGCAGTGCCAGGACTGCCACACCACGTCGGCCTGGGCGCCCGCCAAGAGCCCGATCCAGCACGGCGACATCACGACGCTCGTGCCCTGCCTCGCCTGCCACGACAACGCGGCGCACGACGGCAACACGATCGCCGGCAAGGGCCCGAACCACATCGCGAGCTCGAGCCTCTGCCAGAACTGCCACAATACGAACGTCTGGTCGCCGCACACGACGATCGACCACACCCAGGTGACCGGGACCTGCGTGAGCTGCCACGACAATGCGAGCCACGACGGCATCACGATCGGGGGCAAGGGTGCGCAGCACATCGGCAGCAGCAATACCTGCGACGGTTGCCACACCGATTCGTCCGCGACGCTGTCCTGGGAGTCGACACCGACGGCCGGCAACGTGAACCACCTGCTGATCACCTCGACCTCGCCGTGCACGACCTGCCATGCGACGGCCGCCGGCACGAGCCTCACGGTCGACGGCATGGTCGTCACCGGTCGCCCCGTGAAGAAGGCGGACAACACCGCCCATCCGGCGGCGAGCGACTGCGTGGGTTGCCACAGCACCACGGCCTGGACGCCGGCGACGGGCTTCGATCACACGGGTGTGAACAGCGGCTGTACTGCAGCGGGCTGCCACGTCGACGGCAACGCGAGCTCGCCGATGGGACGCGGCGCGAACCACATCGCGACGAACACGAACTGCCAGGATTGCCACAACACCGGTGCCGCCTGGACGCCGCGCAAGACCATGGTGCATGCGGACCTCACGGCGCTGACCCCGTGCGCGAGCTGTCACGACGGCGCGACCCACGACGGGATCGTCATCCTCGGCAAGAACGGCGGCCACATCGCGACGAACATCCCGTCGGCGACGGATTGCGGCACCTGCCACGTCGGCGCGCAGAACACGCTGTCGTTCGCGGGCGGCGCGTACCACGCGAACGTGACGGTCACGAGTCAGTGCACGAGCTGCCACACCGACGGCCGGACGAGCTCGCCGATCGGCCGCGCCGCGACGCACATCGGCACGAACACGCGCTGCCAGGATTGCCACACGACGACGGCCTGGACGCCGGCGAAGGCGACGATCAACCACGCCGATATCACGGCGCTGACGCCGTGCCTCGCCTGTCACGACAACGCATCACACGACGGCAACGTGATTACCGGCAAGAGCGGGCAGCACATCGCGACGACGAGCCTCTGCCAGAACTGCCACAACACGAGTGTCTGGCGCCCGGCGACGAGCGTCGATCACACCCAGGTCTCCGGCACCTGCGTGAGCTGCCACGACAACGCGAGCCACGACGGCCAGACGATCGCCGGCAAGAGCGCACAGCACATCGGCACGAGCAATGCCTGCGACGCCTGCCATACGAATTCGGCATCCGCGCTGTCCTGGACCTCGACGCCGACCGCGGGCAACGTGAATCATGCGTACATCACGGCGACCACGCCGTGCACGGCCTGCCATGCGACGAACCAGCCGAGCCGCACCATCGAGAGCATGACCGTGCAGGGCCGGCCGGCGCTGAAGGCCAACGGCACGCAGCATCCCGTGACCGGCGACTGCGGCGCCTGCCACAGCATGACGGCCTGGGTGCCGGCCGTGACTTTCGATCACAGCGGCATCGTGAACAACTGTTCGCAGTCCGGGTGCCACATCGACGGCAATACGAGTCCGCCGAGCGGCCGCGGTGCGCAGCACATCCCGACGAATGCGAATTGCCAGGATTGCCACGCCATCGGCACGACGTTCACGCCGCACACGACCGTGAAGCATTCGGACATCACGACGCTCACGCCCTGCGCGAGCTGTCACAACGGCACGGTGCGCGACGGCATCACCATCTCCGGCCTGAGCAACGGCCACATCCCGGTCAACGTGCCCTCGGCGACGGATTGCACGACCTGCCACGTCGGTTCGCAGAACACGCTGAGCTGGGCGCCGGGCGTCTATCACACCCACGTCACGGCGACGGCGGGCTGTCTGACCTGCCATTCCGGCACGTACACCTCGCAGGGCGCAGAGGCGAAGAACGTCGGCCACATCACGAGCTCGAACAACTGCGAGAAGTGCCACAGCACGTCCGTGTTCAAGCCCGTCGTGAAGGTCGATCACAACGAGCTCACGCTCGGCTCGGGCTGCTACGGCTGCCACAACAACACGACGGCGCAGGGCAAGGGCCCGCAGCACATCAAGACGAGCAATACCTGCGAGTCCTGCCACAAGACCTCGGCGTCGACACAGTTGTGGGTCCCGGTCAACGCGAGCGATGTCGATCACACCCAGATCACCACACTGACGCCGTGCTCGAGCTGCCATGACGGCGCCGTGCACGACGGCATGACCATCGAGGGCAAGGACGTCCAGCACCTCAACACCTCGAACATCTGCGAGAACTGCCATACCGGCAATGCGGTCGCGCCGGGCTGGGCGATTCCTTCGCCGGCGGGCGTGAAGCACACCGACGTGATCGGCACCTGCTTCACCTGCCACAAGGACAACGGCACGAACCACACCGGGCTCGGCACGGTGATCGAGGGCCGCAACACCGCCGCGCACATCGCGACGAACACGGTCTGCGAGGACTGCCATTCGACGTCGGCCTGGCGGCCGTACACCCAGGTCAACCACGCGGATGTGACGGGCACCTGCACGAGCTGCCACAACGGCGCCGTCCACGACGGCATCACGGTCCAGGGCCGGCCGAACGATGCCGTCCACAACAACGCGAACACGCAGGCGAAGCAGTGCGACGACTGCCACACGACCACGACCTGGGTGACGACCGTCTTCGACCACACCGGCATTACGACCGGCTGCGCGAGCTGCCATGCGACCGCACTCGCCACGAACAAGCCGAGCGACAAGGTGCACCTCGCGCTCAAGGCGACTGCGCCCTGCGAGACCTGCCACAAGACGACGCTCGCCTGGACCGTCACGGCCGTCGATCACACCCAGTTCACGACGACCACGCCGTGTGCGAACTGCCACGACGGCGCGACGGCCACGCACAAGCCCTCCGACACGATCCACAACCAGACGACGTCGGACTGCGTGAACTGCCACGCCACGACGTCCTGGGTCGTGACGTTCTTCGATCACACCGGCATCACGGGCGCCTGCTCGGGCTGCCACAACGGCACGACGGCGACCGGCAAGACGCAGGCGACGCACTTCATCACGGTACGCGAGTGCAATTACTGCCACTCGACGTCGGCCTGGAGCGTCCCGATCACGGGCTTCGCGCACCAGGCGGCGAACTTCACCGTGATGAAGCTCAACACGCATCGCGCCTACAGCTCGTTCTCCTGCAAGACCTGCCATGTCGGCAACGCCGAGACCACGGCCTATGTGACGCCGGCCTACTCTGGCAAGTGCGCGGGCTGCCATGCCGTCAGGTCGACCTATGTGCCGTCTTCCGACGAAGTTTGGAAGGCCAGCAGCCACAGCAGCGACGTCCCGAACGACCTCGCCAGTCATGCGGATTGCGCCGGCGTATGCCATCCGAAGAGCGCGACCGCGACCAAGTCGGGCGAACACAGGGTCAGTTCGAGCAGCTTCTGAGCCTCCGGCGCCGGACTCGTGCCGGCGCCAGGTCCCCCGAGACGCGCGTCCCGACTTCACCTCAGATTATTGATAAGAAAAATGGCGGATGCTATTGTTCCCAAATGAACTATTCATGGCGTAGGCCCCCGAGGGAGCAGCGGGCGGCCGGTCGGGCATCGCGCCCGTCCGGAGGGTTGCGCCTGGGCGCGTGCCTGCGTGCCCTGCTGTTCGCTGCCGGGCTCGCCGGGTCCTTCACCGCCGCGGCGGTCGAGCACGTCATGGATGAGCTCGACGTGCAGCCGGACGCCAAGGGCAGTGCGGTGAAGATCACCTTGATGTTCCCCATGCGCGTGCTGAGCTGGCAGCCCCCGAAGCACGGTGACCTGCTGCACGTCCAGGTCCAGCCCATCCTCCAGCCCGGCATCGACGCCTGCGCGCTGACCGAGCGTCAGACGCTGCTGTGGAGCGCGACCGATCAGGTGCCGCTCGTCGAGGCGACCTACGAGCCGCAGACGCTGCAGGTGCTGGACCGCACCGGTCAGAGTCCCTGCCAGAACGGCGAGAACGTCGACCCGTTCGCGGTCAATACGGCGGGCACGCGCGCGCTCGGCTCGGCGGAGATCGCGCTGCGCTTCAATCGTGCGGTGTGGTACGAGGTCCAGCAGACGGACAACCCGCGCGAGCTGACGGTCGTCCTGCTCGGTGCGAGCGAGGGCAAAGTCGACGTCGACACGACCCAGGAAGTGGAGGGCGAGAAGCTCACGCCGATCGTCACCGAGCCCGCGAACGAGCCGCTGAACGTGCCGCGCACGCCGGCGCCGCCGCCGGAATCCGCGGCGCCACCCGAGCAGCCGCTCGCCGAGCAGAACTTCTTTCTCTCGCTCGTCTCCTCGCGTGAAACATTCGGCACCGGCGGTGTGCCCCAGAACCCCGCGTTCGAGGGCAAGCGTTTCTTCAGCAGCGAGATCCGCAAGGACGGCAAGCCCTGGTACGTCCTGAACGTCGGTTTCTTCGCCGACCGCGCGGCGGCCGACGCGGTGCTGGCCAAGGTGAAGATCCAGTTTCCGGAAGCGCAGGTGCTCGCCGCGACGGACCGCGATCGCGAGTCGGCGAAGGCCGCCAACATCCGGCCAATCGGTGCCACGCCGCCCGCGCCGGAAGTGCCGAAGCCCGCGGGCGACCGTACGGCCCAGCTCGTCGGAGAAGCACGCGACGACATCATGGCGAAGGACTTCTCGACGGCGCTGCGCAAGCTCGACGCCGTCGCCCAGGACGACAAGACCCCGTACCGCAAGGAAGCGCTCGAGCTCATCGGCGTCGCGCGCGAACGCGCGCTGCAGTACGAGCTCGCCGTCGTCGCCTACCGGCGCTTCCTGAAGAATTATCCGGACGGTCCGGACTCGGACCGCGTCAAGCAGCGCCTACAGGGCCTGCTGACGCAGACCCAGGAGACCCGGGAGACGCTGCGCCTCTCGCGTCAGGAGAAGGCCGCGGGCGGCAAATTGAAGCCCGCGACGGCGGCGAAGAAGCCGGCCGCGCCGCCGGAGGACCAGAAGTGGTCGACCGACGTCATGGGCGGCGTGTCGCAGACCTGGCGGCGCGAGAACCAGTACACGTCGGGCGGCGGCATGGAGCCCGTGACGTCGATGCTCCAGAACTATCTCGACGTCAATACGCGCATGCAGAAGAACAACCTGCGCGGCAGGGCCCGTCTCAACGCGGGCTACACGACCGATCTGCTCGCGAACACCCGCTTCAAGAACCGCAATCAGTTCTCGAACGTGTACTTCGAGATGACCACGAAGGATCGCGGCTGGCTCGGGCGGGTCGGCCGACAGTCGACCGGCAGCGGCGGCGTGCTGGGCCGGTTCGACGGCGGCGTCGCGAGCTATGCCGTCAACAAGAAAGTGAAACTGAACGTCGTCGGGGGACTGCCCGTCGAGTCGAGCTCCAACGCGCCGCCGAACGACGACAAGTTTTTCTACGGCATCAACGCCGACATCGGCCAGTTGTGGGGGGCGTGGGATTTCAACGCCTATCTCATCGAGCAGCGGGCGTACGGTTTCCTCGATCGCCGCGCCGTGGGCGGCGAGGCGCGCTACTTCAAGAACAACCTCTCGGTGTTCTCGCTCATCGACGTCGATGCGTCGTACGGCGAGCTGAATTCGCTGCTGCTGCTCGGCAACTACCTCTTCCAGAACCGTGCCTCGATGAACGCGAGCTTCGACTTCCGCAAGAGTCCCTATGTGCTCACGACGGACGCGCTGCAGGGACAGGGGGTGACGAACCTGACCGAGCTCAGGCAGACGTTCACCGAGAACCAGATCCGCGACCTCGCCGCGGATCGCGCCGCGGCGCGCAGCACGACGCTGTCGATCGGCGGCTACTACCCGTTCAACGACCGCGTCTCGATCAATTCCGATTTCACGACGTCCCGGGTCTCCGGTACGCCCGAATCGGGCGGAGTCCCACGGACGCCCGCGACGGACTGGGACTTCATCTACTCGACGCAGCTCCTCGTCAGCAATCTGCCGCGCGAGTCGGACACGGCGATCCTCGGCGCGCAATACGGCGACTTCAACACGACGAGCATGGTGACGTGCTTCATCGGCACGCGTAACGCGATCACGCCGCAGCTGCGCATCGCGCCGACGCTGCGCTTCTCGCACTCCGAGAAGCTCGACGGCACGGAGGACTGGACGCTCGCGCCCGACATCCAGCTCGACTATCGTCTGCGCCGGAACATCCAGTTGCAGCTCGAGGGCGGCATGGGTTACGGCCTGCTCGGCCAAGCCGCGCCGCTCGGCTACTCGCACTTCAACGAATACTTCATCATCGCCGGCTGGCGCCTCGATTTCTGATCGCGCCGCCGCGGCGCGCGCTGCTCAGAACGTATAGGAGAGGCTCATCGAGCCGAAGTTGTGCGGGTCATTCTGGCCGCGGAACTCGCGGCTGCGCAGGTTCTGCGTGTAGGAGAGCTTGAAGGAGCCGAACGTGATCGCGGCACCGACGAGCGCATCGCCCACGAGATTCTCCTTGTCGACGGAATGCCCGCCCGCGAAGGAATTGCCGTCGAGGAAGATGTCGTGGAGCACCCAGCGTCCCGACACGCCGCCGAAGAAATAGATCCCGAGCGCCTCGCGGCCGCGTTTCAGGCGGGGATCGTTGACCGAGCTCGGCGCATTCGGATCGCCGCCCGCGCGGATGATCGCCGTGCCGTAATCGCCAGGCAGGTTCCAGCCGAAGCGCACTTCGCTGCCGGCATTGAGATACGTCGAGACATTGCCGACCGAGCCGCCGAGATGGCTGATCACGTCGTAGCCGAGCCCCGTCGCATTCGTGCTCCGGAACAGCCGCCGCTTGTTCTGATAGATGAGGTTCATGCCCGGCTCGTTGTCGAGCTGATGCGACCAGCCTCTCGGCGAATCGAAGCCGCGCAGATCGTGCACGAGCTTCTGGCCCTCTTCCGCGAGCGCCCAGGGGCCGACGACGCCGAGCTGCAGCTCGACGGTGTCCAGCACGTGCTCGTTCTTGCTGATGAAGCTCAGGCCGCCGTAGAGCCAGCCGGCATACGGTCTGTCGTTCTCGACGACGTTGCGTGCCTGCGTGTCCTCGGGCGTGAAGATCTGCTGGCCGATCGTGAAACCGACGTTGTGCTGGGCGTCCGGCACGTTCACGAACGGCAGCCGGTGGACGAGCGGCAGCAGCCAGTGCGGCAGGCGGGCCTCGTCCTCGTAGGTCTTGAGATCGGGCGACAGCCAGCCGATCTGCACGCCGTTCGTGTATTCGCCGTCCGTGCCGGCGAACAGATCGTTCTCGAAGATGACCGTGAACGTCGAGGTGTCGGTCGGGGCTTCGCCGTTCGTGGCCGCGGCGGCGGTGGAGGCCGCGAACGCGAGCGCGGCGAGGCAGTGTGATCGGTTCATGGGCTTCGGGTTCTCCTTCGGCGGCATCCTAGACCGGATCCGGGCGCGTGCCCTGTCGGCGCGACGGCAATTGCGCATACCGTCGCGAACCCGACTGCCCAATCCGGCCATCACGCTCCATAATCGCCCGCGGACGCCGCGGCGTCTTCAGCACAATCACATCCGGCCGCGCTGCGGCCTGCGGGAGGAAACATGGAATTCGGCATCGGCGTCAGCGCCCACATCACGAACTGGGACATCATTCGTTACGCCGAGGAGCTCGGTTACGACCGTGCCTGGGTCGGCGACTCCCAGATGATCTGGTCGGACTGCTACGCGACCATGGCGCTCGCCGCGCAGAACACGAAACGCATCCAGATCGGCACGGGCGTCTCGATCGCCGGCACGCGCATCGCGCCCGTCACGGCGCATTCGATCGCGAGCATCAATGCGCTCGCTCCGGGCCGCGTCTTCCTCGGCCTCGGCACGGGCCACACCGCGATGCGCGTCATGGGACAGGACCCCATGCGGGTCGGCGAGTTCCGCGACTACCTCCGCGTCGTGCGCGGCCTGCTCGACGGCAAGGCGGTCGATTACACGTATCGTGGTCAGACCCGTGAGATTGAATTCCTGCACCGCGAGCGCAAGTTCGTGAACCTCGACAACCGTATCCCGATCTACGTCGCGGCGAACGGCCCGAAGGCGCTCGAGGCGGCGGGTCAGTACGCCGACGGCTGGATCACGGTCGGCGGCGAGCCGGAGGTCACGGCTCCCAAGTTGGCGCATATCGCGGACGGCGCGCGGAAGAGCGGGCGGGATCTGCCGGCGGAGTTCCACACGGCGTTCATCACCACGAGCTGCGTGCTGCGGCCGGGCGACGAGCTGACGGACGAGCGCATCATCGCCGAAACGGGGAGCTGGGTGAGCTGCGAGCTGCACTTCATCTACGAAGTGTGGAAGGACATGGGCTGCAACGACGCGGTGATCCCCCCCTATTTCCGCGGCATCTGGCCGGAATATCTCGCCCACGTCGCCGCCATGACCCTGCCCGAGGCCGCGCGCTTCCGGCAGATCCACGACGGGCATCTCGTCTACCTGCAGCCCGGTGAGCGGCGCTTCATCACCCCCGACGCCATCCGGGCCAGCGCCCTGGTGGGCGAGCCCGACGAGCTCGTCGCGCACGTGCGCCGGCTCGAGGCCGGGGGCATCAAGGAGGTCACGCTGTGGCCGCCCATGGACGGCGAGCGCAAGGTGCTGCGGGATTTCGCGGAGTTCGTGATGCCGGCGTTCCGCTGAGCGCCACCCGTCCGGGCGGTGCCGGACCGGTCCCGTGATGGGATAGAATGCCGGCACCCGGCGGCGCCATGCGGCGCCGCCCGACCGACCCGGAACCATCACCGTCGCCGCCGCCTCCAAGCGTGGGGCGCACGCACTCCGCCGCTCGGCCTCGACCCCCAAACCCGTTGGAGAGATTACTTGGATCGTCGATCGTTTTTGATGCGGAGCGCGGCTCTCGTGGCCGGGGCCGCTGCCTGGAATCCTTTACGCGCCAGCACCTTCCTGCCCTTCACCTGGGACCTCGCCCTGCCCGCGGACGACCGCAAGGCCTTCGTCGACTGGATGGTCGCGAACCGGCTCGAAGACGCGAAGTTCCTCGGTCAGCGCTGGGACCGTCTGCAGGTCATGGTCCGCAACAAGGACGTCTGGGAGGACAGCGTCAAGCGCGCGTTCCTCATGACGCCGCGCGACGAGTTCGTGCCGACCCGCAACCGCTCGCACGCCTACGACAACAACTTCCTCGACATCGGCTACGGCGTGACGATCTCCGGGCCCCATCTCGTCGGCCACATGACGAGCAGCCTCGGCGTCGCGCGCGGCGCGAAGGTGCTCGAGATCGGCACCGGCTCGGGCTACCAGTCCGCCGTGCTCGCGCACCTCACCGATCAGGTGTTCTCGATCGAAATCATCAAGCCGCTCGCCGAACGCACGCGCGGCATCTACGACGGACTCATCAGCCGCGGCTACGACGAGTTCAAGGCCGTGACGACGAAGAACGCGGACGGTTACTACGGCTGGGAGGAGCACGCGCCCTTCGATCGCATCATCGTCACCTGCGGCATCGACCACGTGCCGCCGCCGCTCCTGCAGCAGTTGAAGCCGCAGGGCGCGATGCTCGTGCCCGTCGGCCCGCCCGGCGCGCAGCGCGTGTTGCGCATCGTCAAGGAGCAGACCGCCGACGGCGGCGCGCGCATCTCGCGCTCGGACATCTACAACGGCCGCATCGTGCCCTTCGTGCCGTTCAAGAAGCTCGAGGGCGACAAGATCTCCGGCACGCACAACACCTGAGCACGCTCTGATCCGCCGCGACGTACAGCACCGGCCGGGATCCGCGGCGTGAGGGCGACACACGAGAGCGGCGATCCGGGTTTCGGAACGCCGCTGTACGTCGCGGTCGGCCTGCTCGCGGGCGCGATCATCGCGCTGCAGATCACCGTCATGCGGATCTTCGCCGCGGGCAACTGGGCGCACTTCGGCTCGTTCATCGTGAGCGTCGCGATGCTCGGGGTCGGCATCTCGAGCACCGTGATGTGCGTGCGCCAGCCCTGGTTCGAGCGGCACTGGCGAGGCGTCGCGGGGGCGGCCCTGATCGCGTTCGGGCCGGTCGCTGCGGGCGCGAACCTCGGCGCGCAGCAAGTTCCGTTCAACGCGATGTTCCTCATCGCCGATCCCCAGCAGAAGTGGCGGCTCGCCGCGAACTTCGGGCTCTATCTCCTGCCGTTCGTCACGGGCAGCCTCTTCCTCGGCAGCGTGTTCCTGAAAGCGCGCGAGCGTTTCGCCCGCGTCTACTTCGCGGATCTCGTCGGCTGCGGCGTGTGCGGCCTCGGGCTCCTCGGCGGAATGTTCCTCTACACGCCGGAGCAGCTCATCCAGATCCCGCTGTTCATGTGGGTCGCGGCCGGCGCGTGCTGGGCGCTCGCGATGCGGAGCACGCGTCTCGCCCTCGCCGTCGCGGCGGCCGGTGCGCTCGCGTTCGCAATCCACCTGCCGCTCGCCGATGCCTTCGATCTGCCGCGGCTCGCGGTGTCCGACTACAAAGGCGTGTCCTATGCGCGCCGCTTCCCGGACAGCAAACAGGTCTACGAGCGGGCCACGCCTTTCGGTTATCTCGAGGTCTACTCGAGCTCGTATCTGCACTTCGCGCCGGGCCTCTCGGACAATGCCGCGCTCGATCTGCCGGAGATGCCCTCGAACGCCTATCTCGGTCTGTACGTTGACGGCGACGGACCGAACGGCATCATCCGTGAGCTGCCGGCGGCGCAGACGAAGTACTTCGACTACCTGCCGATGGCGCTGCCGTTCCTGCTGAAGGATCAGCCGGACGTCTTCGTCGTGCAGTTCGGGGGCGGGCTCTCGGCCGCGGCCGCGCTGCGCAAGGGCGCGCGCTCCGTGACGGTCGCGGACAGCAATCCCGCCGTGCTCTCGGCGTTCCGCCACGACGCCGGCCTGCGCGGCTTCACGGGCGACATCCTGCACAAGCCGCGGCTGAAGACCGTGGCGCAGGACGGCCGCATCCATCTCTCGCACGGCGCCGGGCGCTACGACGTGGTCGACCTGAGCCTCGCGGATTCCGCGGGCCTCTCGAGCCCGGGCGGTTTCGCGATCGCCGAGAAGTACAACTACACGCGTGAAGCGATGCAGGTCTACATGCGCGGCTTGAAGGAGGGCGGCATCCTCTCCGTCACGCTCTGGAACAAGGAGGAACCGCCGAAGTCCGTGCTGAGACTCTATGCGACGCTCGTCGAAGCGGCGCGCGCCATGGGCGAGCCGGACGTCCGCCGCTGCTTCTTCGTGACCTCGAGCTATCTGTCGACCGCGACGGTGCTCTATCAGCGCGGCGGATTCGGCGACGAGGCGATCGCGAAGCTGCAGGCGCGCACGGCGGCGCTGTCCTTCGACGAGATTTATGCGCCAGGCGCGAAGTACGAGGTCGATCCGCTCGAGACGATCCTCGCCGCGTATCGCGCCCAGCTCTTCGGCGCCGTGCCGAAGACGCTGCCGCATCCGCCGCTGCCGAACGCGGCCGATACCGAGGATCAGGCGTCGCCCGTCGAGGACGCGGCGCCCGCGGAGGAAGAGGCCGTGCCGGAAGACGGGGCGGGCGCGGACGGGCCGACGCCGAAGACCATGCCCTCGATCGCGCTCGCGCGCCATGCCTGGCAGGCGCTCATGGACGGATCCTGGCCTGCGCTCGCCGCGGGCTACCCGTTCGACCTGCATCCGCTGTCGAACGAGAAGCCGTATTTCGCCGCGTATCTCCGGCCCCGCGATCTGCCGGCGGTGCTCGACCGTCTCGATCTGCTGCAGGACGAGTGGGGCTATCTGCTGTTGTGGGCGACGCTCTTCATCGCCTGCGCGAGCGGTCTGCTGCTCATCGCACTGCCGGCGATCTTCGGCTGGCGGAGTCTCTTCGCGCGCTGTCCGGGCAAGGCCGGGACGCTGCTGTATTTCGCCTGCCTCGGCATGGGCTACATCATGGTCGAGGTCGCGCTGATCAGCCATTTCACGCTCGCCTTGAGCAACGCGACGGTGTCCGCCGCCGTGCTCATCACCGGCATGCTCGTCTTCTCGGGCATCGGCAGCCTCGTCGCCGAGCGCCATCTCGATCGCGCGCGCACGCGGCTGCCGTTCGTGTTCGCGACGATCGCGATACTGCTCGTCGCCTACGGCGTCGGCATCGATCGTGCGCTCGACTGGGTCGGCACGCTGCCCTATGCCTGGCGTCTGCCGTGCTGTTTCGCGCTGATCTTCCCGCCGGCCTTCCTCATGGGCATGCCGATGCCGACCGGCATGACCTGGCTCGCGCGTCTCGGCAAGGCGCCGCTGTTCCTGTGGGCCTGGGGCGTGAACGGCTGCATGTCCGTCGTCGGCGCCGCGGCCGTGCCGATCCTCGCGACCTCGTTCGGCGTCGGCGCGGCGCTCGTCGCCGCCGGCGCGCTCTATCTCCTCGCCGTGCCCGGCCTCTTCGCGCTCCTGCGGCCGCTGCCGGGGGGCGCGGCCGCGGTCGCATGAAGCGCCGCCTCGCGGGCCTCGTGCTGGGCGCGATGTTCGCCGGCCGGTCGCTCGCCGCCGATGTCGTCGAGATCGTGCCCTTTGCGCACGGCCCGTTCCCGCTCGCGCATGCCAAACGCGGCCGCGCGGATCCGTTCTTCGACGTGCAGGACGGCGCGCGCCGCGGTCACACCGGGCGCGACGGCACCGTGTACTGGGAGCAGGAGACGTATCGCGACAACCGCGTGCTGCTCGCCATCCCCGCGAATTTCGATCCGCGCCGCCCGGCGACGATCGTCGTCTTCCTCCACGGCAACCAGTCACTGCTCGAGCGCGACGTGCGCGATCGCCAGCACGTGCCGGCTCAGCTCGCGCGCGCCGGACTGAATGCGGTGCTCGTCGCGCCGCAGTTCGCGGCGGATGCGCTCGATTCCAGTCCGGGCCGCTTCGCGCGCCCCGGAGGCTTCGCGCGCTTCCTCGACGAAGCCGCGACGAAGCTCGACACGCTGATGCGCCGTGCCTATGGCGCAAAACGCCGGCGTCCCGACTTCCGCAAGGCGCCGGTCGTGCTCGTCGCGTATTCGGGCGGCTACTATCCGGCGGCGCTCGTGCTGTCGGTAGGCCGCGCCGCGCAGCGCGTGCGCGGGCTCGTGCTGCTCGATGCGCTCTACAGCGACGAGGAGCGCTTCGCGGATTTTCTGATGAAACGGCGCCGCGACGTGTTCTTCTTCAGCACCTACACCGAGGGCACGCGGGCGAACAACGGGCGTCTGCTGGGCCTGCTCCGGGCCGGGCACGTCGCGGCCCGCATCGGCATGCCCGAGGAGCTCCGGCCGGGCACGTTCTGCTTCCTGCCGCTCGCTCCGGACGTCGATCATTTCGAGCTTCTGTCGCGGGCCTGGGCGGACGATCCGCTCGCGGATCTCCTGCGCCGCGTGAGGTTCCAGGCGCCACCCCGCAAGCATGCCGTGAAGGCGAAGCGGCACACGACGCCGCGCCATTGAGCCGGGCGCGCCGGCGCCGTCCCGCCCGCTCGCTAAAATCCAGCCGCTCCGGGTCGTTATTACAGGAGCGGCCGCGTCGGCCGCGAGGAAAGCCCATGTCACGGACGCCGACCGTCAGACCCGGCCCGGCGCCGGTCCCCCGTTCCGCGCCTGCGCCGCGAGCTCCCGGCGACTGCCACGGCCGGGCCGGCGCGGCCGCCGTTCTGTCGTCTCCCGCATGACCCCGATGCCCGGCTCAGCGCCTGCCGAGGCCGCGCGGGCGCCCGCACGGGGCGTTGCCGCGGTGCGGGCCACGCGCCTCGGTGCGTTGTCCCTGCGCCTGCCGATCCTGGTACTCGTCGTCGCCACGCTGCTCATGGCGGTGCTGCTCGTGCATGCGAACACGCTGCTCGCGGCAAAGCTCGCGGACGCCGCCGCCGAGCAGTCGCGCGGCATCCTGCGTGGTCTGCGCTCCTTCCTGGAGAGCGAGCAGCATCGCGAGTCGAACACGGAGCTCGAGCGGTACCTCGACGGCCTGTCGCGCGACATGCCGCTGCGCGGCGTCGCGGCCGTCGACGGCGCCGGTGTGGTCCAGGCCGCGACGCATGCCGGCTGGGTCGGCCGGCGAGCCGCGTCCGTGCTGCCCGGATTCGACATCGCGCGGGCGGCCGCCACGCCCGGCGGACACGTCTTCGTGCACGCCGGCAGCGGCAGCGTGATTGGCGCCGCGATCGCGCGCTCGCCGCTGCTCGGCCAGGCCGACGAGACGAGCCCACCGGGCCTCGTCTATCTCCAGTACGATCTCGCGCCGGCGCGCCGCGCGCTCGGCGAGGGGCTCCTGCGCGCCGGCCTCGCGCTGTGGATCGCGGCGCTCGCCGCGACGATCGCGCTCGTCGTCGTGCTCCGTCACGCCATCACCGGGCCCCTGCACGCATTCGCGGCGGCCGCCGAGCGGCTCGGTCACGGCGAGTACGACGCGCGCCTGCCGGACTCGGACCTCAGCGAGCTGCGCACGCTCGCCGCCGCCTTCGAGGACATGCGCCAGCGCGTCGCGGACTCTCACGCCTGGCTGCAGGCGAGCGAGGCGCGGCACCGCGCCTTGCTCGAGTCCGCGCCCGATCCGGTGATCACGATCGACGCCGCGCACCGCATCGTCGCGTTCAATCGCGCCGCCGAGGAGGCGTTCGGCCATCCGGCGGCAGAAATACTCGGCGAGTCGCTCGACGTGCTCCTGCCGGAATCCGAACGCGGCGCGCACGCCGCGCGCGTCGCCGCGTTCCGCGACGGCGACGATTCATCGGTCCTCGGCGTCACGCGCGAAATCGAGATCCGGCGGCGGGACGGCACGCTGCTGCCGGTGGCGGTCACGGTGAGCGAGGTCATGCTCGACGGCGCGCGCTATTTCACGGCGATCGCGAAGGACATCACCGAGCGCAAACGCGCGGAGGAGGCGCTGCGCCGGCAGCGCGATTTCTATACCGCGCTCTCCGAGATCAATCAGGTCATCGTGCGCGAGGGGGCGACAGAAGCCGTGCTCGGCCGCGCCTGCGAGCTGCTCGTGCGCTTCACCGGGCTCGAGCGCGGCGCACTCGTGCGCTGCCTCGGCGGCGGCGCGTACGCGCCGCTCGTCGATTGCGGGCTCGTCTGGCCGGGTGTCGCGGAGCTCGAACAGGTGGCCGATGCCGCGCCGGGCTCGCCGCTCGCCGCGGCCGTGCGCGACAATTGCACCGCCGTCGCGCCCCTCGCCGCGTTCGCATCACCCGGTGCGCCGCCGCTCGATTGCGCAGCGCTGCCGGTACGCCGCGGCGGCGAGCCGCATCTCGTGCTGCTGGCCTATGCGCCGGCCGGCTATTTCGACGCGGACGTGCGCTCGCTGCTCGAGGAAGTCGTGCGCGATCTCTCCTTCGCGCTCGACAACCTGCAACGCGATCAGGCGCGGCTGCTCGCCGAGGCGGCGATGCGCGAGAGCGAGGCCCGCTTCCGGCAGATCGCCGACCTCGCGCCGGTGATGATCTGGCTCGACGGCACGGACATGGGCGGGCTCTTCTACAATCGGCGCTGGCTGGAATTCACCGGCCGCAGCCTCGAGGACGAGCTGAGTTTCGGCTGGGAGACCGGCCTCCATCCCGACGATCGCGCGCAGCACTGGGCGGACTATCGCGCCGCGCTCGAGCGCAAGGCGCCGATCACCGTCGAATACCGGCTGCGGCGCGCCGACGGCGAATACCGCTGGATCCGCGATACCGCCCTGCCGCGGCTCGACGAGCGGGGCGGGTTGCTCGGCTACTGCGGCGCCTGCATCGACGTCACGGAGGAGCGGCGCGCGATCGAGGTCACGCGGCGCAATCTGAGCCAGCAGGCGACGCTCACCCGCCTGCTCGGGCTGCCGATCCACGAGAGCGCGCTCGATGCGACGCTCGGTGCGGCGCTCGATATCGTGCTCGGCGCGAGCGGCTCCGGTCTGCGCCGCGCCGGCAGCATCTATCTCGACGATCAGCCGGCGGGCGGGCTGCGGCTCGTGGCCTGCAAGGGTGCGGCGACGGACGCGAGCCCGCTGTCCGGGCGCTGTTGTTGCGGGGAGGCCCTCGCGGTGCGGCCGGCACTGCACGAAGGCGGGGCTTCCGGGCTCGGACCGCACCTCTGCGTCGCCGTGCGGGTCGAGGACCACCCGCTCGGCTTTCTCGCCGTCGGCATCGAGCCCACCGCGGCCGCCGACGGCGATGCGGCGGGCTTCCTGCTCACTGTCGCGCAGACGCTCGGACGCATCATCGATCGCCAACGCAGTCTCGAGGCCCTGCACATGACCGCGGAGGCGGTCGCGGGCGAGGGCGACGAGAGGTTCATGGCGCGGCTCGTGGCGGAGGCCGCGCGCGCGCTCGGCATGGATGCGTGCTTCATCGGCCTGCTCGACGACTCGCGGGCGCATTTCAACGTGCCCGCACGTTACCTCGACGGCCAGGTCGATGCGGATCTCGTGCTCGCGATCGCGGGCACGCCCTGCGAGGGCGTGCTCGCCGAAGGCGACGCGGTCTATCCCCGCGACGTGCGCAGTCTGTTCGCGGGCGCGCCGGGGCTCTGGGAGCTCGCGCTCGAGGGCTATGCCGCGGTGCCGCTCCGCGACGATGCAGGCACCGTGGTCGGGCTGCTCGCGGTCATGAGCCGCCGGCCGCTCGTCAATCCCGACCAGACGCTCACCCTGCTCA
Organism: Gammaproteobacteria bacterium; assembly: GCA_016209015.1. GTDB lineage: Bacteria > Pseudomonadota > Gammaproteobacteria > JACQWY01. The sequence goes on from JACQWY010000013.1 coordinate 68,359, forward strand.
GGATCTTCGCCACGCGCGCTTCGCACGAGCTCGTGCGGCGCCGCCAGGTCGCGGATCTGCGTCTCGCGGCGCACGCGTTCGAGACGGTGGAGGGCATCTTCGTCACCGATCCGCACGGGGTCGTGCTGCGCGTGAACCGCGCATTCACGCACATCCTCGGCTACACGGCGGAAGAAGTGCTCGGCCACACGCCCCGGCTCTGGAACTCGCAGCGCTACGACGAACGCTTCTTCGAGCACTTGAAGCACGAAATCCTCGGCGGCGGCTGGCACGGCGAAATCTGGGCGCGCCACAAGTCCGGTGCCGAGGTGCCGCTGTGGGAGACCGTGAGCACCGTGCGCAACGAGGCTGGCGCCATCACACACTACGTCAGCACCATGCTCGACATGACGGAGCGCAAGACCATTGAGGCGCGCATCGAGCGCCTCGCCTATTACGACGAGCTCACGGGGCTGCCGAACCGCAGGCTGCTCACGAACCGCATGGATCAGGCCCTCGCGCTCGCGACGCGCAACGACTATCGCGGCGCGCTGCTGTTCGTCGACCTCGACCACTTCAAGAACATCAACGACGCGCTCGGTCATGCCGTCGGAGATGCGCTGCTCGCGGAAGTCGGACGCCGGCTGCAGCTCCACCTGCGGCGCGCGGACACGGTCGCGCGGCTAGGCGGTGACGAATTCGTGATCCTGCTCGCGAACCTCGGCCCGGCCGCGGAGCCCGCGGCAGCGCAGGCGCGCATGGTCGCGGAGAAATGCCTGGAGACGCTGAACGAGCCCTATGAGCTCGCCGGCCATCTCTATTACGTCTCGCCGTCAATCGGTATCACACTCTTCCCCGAAGCCAGTGAGACGAGCGACGACCTGCTCAAGCGCGCCGACACGGCGATGTATCGCGCGAAAGCGGAGGGCCGCAATCAGATCAGCTTCTACGAGCCGCGGATGCAGGCCGCCGCGGAGCTCCGCCTCGCGCTCGAGAAGGATCTCCGCCAGGCGATCGCGCGCGACGAGTTCCACGTCGTGTGCCAGCCGCAGGTCGACGCGGACGGCGGCGTCGTCGGCATCGAGGCGCTGCTGCGCTGGGATCAGCGCGAACGCGGTTTCGTGCCGCCCGCGCAGTTCATCGGCATCGCCGAGGAGACGGGGCTCATCGCGACGATCGGCGACTGGGTGATGGAAGCGGCGCTGCGCGAGTTCGCGAAGCTCGCGGCGGGCCGCGAGCCGGCGCGCCTCGGCGTGTCGGTCAACGTCAGCGTGCGGCAGTTCGCGCAACACGATTTCGTCGCGCGCGTGGTCGCCGCGGCGAGCCGCGCCGCCGTGCCGCTGTCGCGCGTCACGCTCGAGCTGACGGAAGGCATCTTCATCGAGAACGTCACCGACACCGTGCGCAAGATGGAGGCACTGAAGCGCGAGGGTGTACGGTTCTCCATCGACGATTTCGGCACCGGCTATTCGTCGTTGACGTATCTGAAGCGCCTGCCGATCGACGAGTTGAAGATCGACCGTTCCTTCGTCACCGACATCACGGTGGACGCGAACGACGCGGCGATCGTGGAGACGGTGATCGCCGTCGCGCGCCATCTGCGGCTCGAGGTCGTGGCGGAGGGCGTCGAGACTCGCGAGCAGTGGGAGTTCCTGCGCGAGCGGGGCTGCGGGCGCTTCCAGGGCTATCTGTTCGCGAAGCCGCTGCGGGTCGCCGAGCTCGCGACGCTGATCGACCGCAGCGCGACGCTCGCTTGATCCGGGCAAGGCGGGCGCGTTCAGCCTCCCCCAGGCAGAGAGATTTGTCTATCGCACCCGGCACGAGCCCCGACCTCGACCTGCTCGCGGCGGGCGTCGAGACCGCGGAGCGGAGCGCGGTCCGGCGTGCCGAAGGCGTGGACGCGATCCAGGGTCACGCCTTCGGCCGCCCGACGACGTCGCGCGCGAGCGGAGCTCAGCGCCGGGCGCCTGAGCCCTCGGGCGGCGCGAGGAACGCGGGCCGCGGCGCGAGCGCGGCGAGCCAGAAGCCGACGGCCCCGAACAGCGAGCCGGCGAAGATCGTCCACCACACCACGATCGGATCGTGGAAGTGTTCCCACACGAGCGCGGTGAGCAGCGGCGCGAGCGCCATCGCGAACATCATCGGCAGCGCGAGCGCGCCCATCATGCGGCCGTAGTGCTCGCGGCCGAGCCATTCCGCGGGCGCGACGCCGCGCAGGATCGTCGTCACGCCGTGGCCGACGCCGAAGCAGCAGGCGAAGAGCGACAGCCAGCCCGTCGTCGGCGGCGCGCAGGCGAGCAGGACGACGGCGAGCGGCGTCAGCGCCGTCGTGCACGCCCCGAGCAGCCGCGTCGTCGCGCCGCGCGCGGCGGTGACCATGAGGAAGCGCGCCGCGACCTGCACGGGGCCGATCAGCGCGAAGCACCAGAAGATGCGTTCATCGGGCACGCTTTCCGCGCGCAGGATCGGCACGAGCTGGAAGATGAGGCCCGAGGCCGTGAGCGTATACGACGTGTACCAGAGCGCGAGTCCCCAGAAGACGCGCGTGCGCAGGCGCAGGCGCATGAGCGCACGGCCGGCGGCCGCATCGGTATGCGCATGGCCCTGCGCAGGACGCTTGCGCGGCGGCAGCACGCAGAAGTGCACGGGCACGCACCACGCGAAGTGCAGGAGCGCGAGCACGACGAGCGTCTCGCGCCAGTCGAGGTGCGCGAGCAGGAAACCGATGAGCGGCACGAACACCGTGCCAGCGAGGCCGGTGACGAGCGTCATCGCGACGATGCCGCGCCGCGCCTCCGCGCCGAAGTGCTGGTTGATCACCGCAAACGCCGCTTCGATGAGCACGCAGGCCATGCAGACCCCGATCCCCGCCCACAGCACGTAGAAGATCGGCAGGCTGCCGATGCGCGACCAGGCGAGGAGCAGCGCGCCCGCGGTCGCCGAGCCCGCGGTCATGAGCCAGCGGCCGCCGTGGCGATCGAGCAGGGCGCCGACGGGATAGGCCATGAGGCCGGTGACGAGGAGACCGAGCGTGAGCGCGCCGTTCAGCGCGGGCAGCGGCCAGCCGAGGCTCTCGTGCATCGGGCCCGCGAACAGCGAGAAGCTGTAATACAGCGTGCCCCAGGACACGACCTGCGCGAGCGCCATCGGCCACAGCATGAACCACGGCGCGTGTCGCCGTTCCCAGAACCTCCACATGGCGGGATCCTGCGCGATCGCGCCACGAACGGCAAACGCGCGGCCGCCGAGGTGACGACATGCGGCGCGGCCGCTACCATTACCGCGCGCCGCGAGGGGCGGCGCGCTGGCCGAAGGTGCGTGCATGACTGTCGAACTGTTCCGCGAAGACGCTTATCTCCGCCGCTGCGACGCCGTCGTGATCGCGGCGGGTGCCGACGGCATCGTGCTCGATCGCACCGTGTTCTATGCCGAGGGCGGCGGGCAGCCCGGCGATCGCGGCGTGCTCGAGACGGCCGCGGGTCCGATCGCGATACGCGATACGAAGAAGGCCGCGGACGGCACGCTGCGGCACCTGCCCGAAGATCCGGCGCTGCTGCCCGCGATCGGCGCCCGGGTGAGCGCCGTGATCGACTGGGATTACCGCTACCGCCACATGCGCACGCACACCTGCCTGCACCTGCTGTGCTCGATCGTGCCGTATCCCGTCACCGGCGGCTCCGTCGGCCAGGAGAAGGGCCGGCTCGATTTCGACACCGCCGAGCCGCTCGACGGCGCGCAGCTCGAGGCCGGCCTCGCGCGTCTCGTCGCCGCGGATCTGCCCGTCGCCTATCGCTGGATCTCGGACGAGGAGATGGCCGCGAACATGGAGCTCGTGCGCACGATGTCCGTGAAGCCGCCGATGGGCAGTGGCCGCGTGCGGCTCGTCGAGATCGCGCAGACCGATCTGCAGCCCTGCGGCGGCACGCATCTCGCGCGCACCGGCGAGGTGGGCGGTCTGCGCATCGGCAAGATCGAGAGCAAGGGCAGGCACAACCGTCGCGTCAACGTCCACCTCCTGTAACGCTCGTTCGCACGGTCGCGACGCGGCCGCAAAATTCCCGGGGGCTCATGAACACGCAGGCTGCACCGCATTTCCGCCAGGTCGCCGCGGCCGTCATCGGGAACGCGCTCGAGTGGTACGACTTCGTCGTCTTCGGCTTCCTGACCGTCATCATCTCGAAGCTGTTCTTCCCGGCGGAGAACGAGTACGCCTCGCTCCTGCAGGCGACCGCGACGTTCGGCGTCGGCTTCTTCATGCGGCCGATCGGCGGCATCGTGCTCGGCATGTACGCGGATCGCTACGGCCGCAAGGCCGCGCTCCAGCTCATCATCGCGCTCATGACGCTCGCCATGGCGCTGATCGCCACCGCGCCGCCCTATGCCGCGATCGGCCTCGGCGCGCCGCTGCTGATGGTGCTCGCGCGCTTGTTGCAGGGCTTCGCGACGGGCGGGGAGTTCGCGATCGCGACGTCCTTCCTCGTCGAGATCGCGCCGGAGAATCAGCGGGGCTTCTACGGCTCGCTGCAGCAGGTCGGCCTCGGGCTCGCCGCGCTCGGCGGCGCGCTCGCCGGCATGTTCGTCACGCAGGCGCTCACGCCCGCCGAGCTCGAGAGCTGGGGCTGGCGCGTGCCGTTCGCGCTCGGGCTCCTGATCGGTCCGGTCGGCATGTGGGTGCGGCGTCATCTCGAGGAAACGCCGGAATTCCTGAACGCGCATCGCGACGCCGCGCCCGGCCTGCCGATAACGGCGGTCGTGAAGCGCCACATGCGCGCGACGCTCGTCACGTTCGGCCTCATCATCTGCGGCACGATCACCTACTACATCGTGCTCGTCTACATGCCGACGTTCGCGAAGACGCAGCTCGAGATTCCGTTGGGTGAGGCTTTCGCGGCGCAGGTGATCGCACTCGTGTGTCTGACGGTCGTGATCCCGATCGTCGGCGCGCTCTCCGATCGTCTCGGCCGCCGCGCCATCCTCGTGCCGGCGACGCTCGTGCTGCTCGTCGTGCTCTATCCTCTGTTCCGCTATCTGCTCGCCGCGCCGGGCTTCGGCCGGCTCGCGTTGACGCAGGCCGTGCTGTGCAGCGTGCTCGGGCTCTACTACGGCCCGCTGTCGACGGCCGTCGCCGAACAGTTCCCGATCGGCGTGCGCTCGAGCGGCCTCTCGCTCGCCTACAACCTCGCCGTGATGCTGTTCGGCGGCTTCGCGCAGTACGTCGTCACCTGGCTCATCGGTGTCACGGGAAATCCTGCCGCGCCGGCGTACTACGTGATGTTCGGCGCCGTCGTGGGCTGCGGCGCCGCGCTCGCGCTCAGGGAGCGGCACGAGGTCGTCGCGCACGTGGAATCGTGGGATGCGGCGGTGTGAGGGGATCTCGGACGCTTTTCAGAATGACGCGGGAGTCGAGGTATACGGAGGAATTCGGTCCCCGTATTTCGAGCATCCCTTCGCTGGACGCTCTGGAAGCCGGGGTCTGACCCGCGTGGATGACTTGCCGGAGCAAGTGACCCACACGGGTCAGACCCCGTTTCCTCACTTGTTCTGAGTGCCTTCGATGAACAGCTCGAAGTCCATGGGATCGGACTGCGGGCCGAGCTCGAATTTGTTCACGCCGAAATCGGAACGCTTGATCGTCGTCGTGCCCGCGAAGCCGGCGCGGTAGCCGCCCCAGGGATCCTTGCCTTCGCCGATAGCTTTCATCTTGATGGAGATCGGCTTCGTCACGCCGTGCAGCGTGAGCTCGCCGTCGAGCGTGCCGCCGGTCGCGTCGCCCGTATACTTCGTGCTCTTGAAAGAGGCTTCGGGGAATTTGTCGACTTCGAGGAAGTCCTTGCCGCGGATGTGCTTGTCGCGCTCGGCCCAATTGCTGTTGACGCTCGCGGCTTTGATCGTGACGTTCACGGCTGCGGTCTCCGGCTTCGCCTTGTCCCAGGTGAAGCCGCCGGCGAAATCGTCGAAGCGGCCGTTCAGCACGCTGAAGCCCAGGTGCGAGATCTTGAACTGGACGAACGAATGGCTGAGATCGATCTTGTAGTCGGCGGCGTAGCCCGGCGTCACCTGGACGAGAGCGGCGAGACCGAGGGCCGCGGCCCAGGCCGCGCGGGAACGTGTTATGCGCATGAGGACACTCCTTTTCTGTTTTGACTTCTGGCACGCCCCGGCCGGCTCGTGCGGCGTGGAACGGTGGCAGCACTCTAAAGCATCGCGAGCCCGCGAATAAGCTGCGTTCCGGCAATCCATCTTTGCCTGTGGCGCAAAGATGAGGGGATTCCATCCCGTGCATTTGCCACGGGGCAGGGTGATCCGGGGTGGCCGGGGCCGCGTACAATCGCCATGTCCCACAGTCCCGGTGCGAGGTGACCCCATGACGACACGCCGCAAGAACTGGCTCTCCACGCTGCTGATGCTCGTGACCGGCGTCGCCGCGGCGGAGATCCCGCCGGCCGGCAAGCCCGCGCCGGCCTTCAGCCTCGAGGATCAGAACGGCAAGCAGATTTCGCTCGCCGACTTCCGCGGCCGCTGGGTCGTGCTGTATTTCTACCCCAAGGCCGACACGCCCGGTTGCACGCAGGAGGCCTGCAGCTTCCGCGACGATCTCGCGAAGCTCACGAAGCTCGGCGCCCAGGTCCTCGGCGTGAGCGTCGACGACACGACGGCCCAGCTCGCGTTCGCGAAGAAGTACAGCCTGCCGTTCCCGCTGCTCTCCGATCGCGAGGGCAACGTTGCGCGCGCCTACGGTGCGTTGAACGATCTGAAGCTCGTGCGCTTCGCGAAGCGATACACGTTCCTCATCGACGGCGAGGGCGTGCTGCGCAAGGCCTACGAGAAGGTCGACACCTCGCGCCACTCGACGGAGATCATCGCCGACCTCGAGCAGATGAAGGGCACCTGACGCCGCGTCCTTTCGCGGTGTACGCTGTGGGCCTCGTGCCACCGCGGGATCGGATCGCTCCATGGCCAAGCCGGCGCACCACTTCCACTTCTGGTATTTCGTCGTGGCGCTGCTCGGCGTGCTCGCGATCCAGCATCTCTGGACCGAGGCGCGCACCGTCGAGTCCATTCCCTACAGCGAATTCCAGCGCCTCCTGAAGGACGGACAGATCGACGAGATCGCGATCGCCGATCGCACGATCCAGGGCCGGTTCAAGCAGCCGCAGCCCGATCACCACACGCGCTTCGTCACCGTCCGCGTCGATCCCGGCCTCGCCGCCGGCCTCGAGCAGTACGGCGTGAAGTTCGCCGGCGTCGTCGAGAACGACTTCGTGAGCCAGCTCCTGTCCTGGGTGCTGCCGGCGCTGCTGTTCTTCGGATTGTGGTTCTTCCTCCTGCGCGGCTTCGCGGAGAGCTCGGGGCTCGGCGGCAGCATGATGGCGATCGGCAAGAGCAAGGCGAAGGTCTATCTCGAGCGGGACGTCGGTGTCGCGTTCGACGACGTCGCGGGCGTCGACGAGGCGAAGGACGAGCTGCTCGAGGTCGTGAATTTTCTCGAGAACCCGCGCGCCTACGGCCGGCTCGGCGCGCGCATTCCCCGCGGCGTGCTGCTCGTCGGCCCGCCCGGTACCGGCAAGACGCTGCTCGCGCGTGCGGTCGCGGGCGAAGCCGGCGTGCCCTTCCTGTCGATCAACGGCTCGGAGTTCGTGGAGATGTTCGTCGGCGTCGGCGCGGCGCGCGTGCGCGATCTCTTCGAACAGGCGCGCGCCAAGGCACCCGCCATCATCTTCATCGACGAGCTCGACGCGCTCGGCCGCGCGCGCGGCGCCTACGGCACGGGCGGCCACGACGAGAAGGAGCAGACGCTGAACCAGCTCCTCGTCGAGATGGACGGCTTCGATCCGTCCTCGGGTCTCGTGCTGCTCGCCGCGACGAACCGTCCGGAGATCCTCGACCCGGCCCTGCTGCGCGCCGGGCGCTTCGATCGCCAGGTGCTCGTCGATCGCCCGGATCGCAAGGGCCGCATCGCGATCCTGCACGTGCATGCGAAGCGGGTGGCGATCGCGGCCGACGTCGATCTCGAGAAGATCGCCGCGCTCACGCCCGGCTTCTCGGGCGCCGACCTCGCGAACCTGGTCAACGAGGCTGCGCTGCTCGCGACGCGCCGCGGCGCGACCGCCGTGACGTTCGAGGACTTCACGAACGCGATGGAGCGCATCGTCGCCGGGCTCGAGAAGAAGAGCCGCATCCTCAGTCCCCGCGAGCGCCGCGTCGTCGCCTATCACGAAATGGGCCATGCGCTCGTCGCGCTCGCGTTGCCGGGCTCGGATCCGGTGCAGAAAGTCTCGATCATCCCGCGCGGCGTCGGCGCGCTCGGCTACACCATCCAGCGGCCGACGGAAGATCGCTTCCTCATGACGCGCGAGGAGCTCGCGCACAAGATGGCCGTGCTGCTCGGCGGGCGTGCCGCCGAGCAGCTCGTGTTCGACGAGGTGTCGACGGGCGCGGCGGACGATCTGCAGCGCGTGAGCGACATCGCCCGCAGCATGGTCACGCGCTACGGCATGGCCGCCGCGCTCGGGCAGGTCGCCTACGAGGCCGAGCCGCACCAGTTCCTGCCGGGCGCGCTGCAAATGCCGCCGGGCCGTTCGTTCAGCGAAGCGACGGCGCATGCGATCGACGAGGCGGTCAAGGCGCTCGTCGAGACCGCCTTCCGCGCGGCCTGCGATCTGCTGGCCACGCGCCGCGCGGTGCTCGAACGCGGCGCCGAGGCGCTGCTCGCGAAGGAGACGCTCGTCGAAGCGGAGCTGCGGGAGTTGATCGAGCCGCGCGTCCCGTAGGTCCGGTCATGCGCATGCGGCCGTTGTCGAACGGCAGCTCCCCGACGCGCGCGACGGAAGGCAGCGCGCCGTGAGCGCGTTCGGCGAGCTCGACGAGTGCGAGCTCGGTCGGATCGCCGAGGCGCTGCGGATGCGGGCCCGCGGACGTCGCTTTCAGATCGTGACAGTGCGCGGCGCAGGCGAGGAAGCGCGCCGCGTGCGTCCGACCTTCACGTCCGTGGGCAACAGGCGGGCGAGGGCGGCGAGCGTGCGCTCCACTCGGAATTCCTGCCAGAACGAGAACACGCCGCTCACCAGGATGACCAGGACGAGGGCGATCGCGACGCGCGCCATGCCCTGGCCCGGATCGCGCCGCTCCGCAAAGGCGGAGAGCGCGGCCGCGACCCACAGGATCACCGCGAAGAAATGCGTGAATTCACGCGCGAGCCTGAGCCACCACGGCTCGACACGGGCGCGCGCAACGCGGTTCGGGCCGTATTCCGCGGCGCGCCGCGCGGCCACGGCGTCGTCGAGACCGGCCGCCGCGGTGTCGAGACTCGCGAATACTTCGGCGGGTGTGAGACGGCAGACGTTCATGAGGCTCTCCGCTGCGGGCGCCGATCCGTCCACGTGCAGTGTGCCGCGCGGGCGCCATGCCGTCATCGACCGCGGTCAGCGGCCCGACATTGACTCGGCGACCGAACGCCGCACAATGCCCGCGGGAGTCTCCTCATCGTCCAGGGAACGCATGACGCCAGCAACGCTCGTCCGCAGCCTCTACGCGCAAGTCATCGTGGCCATCGTGCTCGGCGTGCTGCTCGGCCATTTCCTGCCGGAGACGGGCGCGGCGATGAAGCCGCTCGGCGACGGCTTCATCAGGCTCATCAAGATGATGATCGCGCCGATCGTGTTCTGCACCGTCGTCACCGGCATCGCGGGCATGGAGAACCTGCGCGCCGTCGGCCGCACCGGCGGCTATGCGCTGCTGTATTTCGAGGCGGTGAGCACGCTCGCGCTCGCGATCGGCCTCGTCATCGTGAACGTCGTGAAGCCCGGCCACGGCATGAACGTCGATCCCGCGACGCTCGACACCTCGGCGCTCGCGGCCTATACCGCGCCCGGCGCGATGAAGGGCACGACGCAGTTCGTGCTCGACATCATCCCCGAGAGTGCGGTCGGCGCGCTCGCGAAGGGCGACGTGCTGCAGACCCTGCTGCTCGCGCTGCTCGTCGGTCCGGCGCTGCGCGCGGCCGGGGCGGGCGGCCGCGGGATCCTCGTCTGGCTCGAGGGCGTCGCGGCCGTGCTGTTCCGGATCGTCGGCTACATCATGCGCGTCGCTCCCGTCGGCGCGTTCGGGGCGATGGCGTTCGCGGTCGGCAAGTACGGGCTCGGCACGCTCGTCTCGCTCGGCAAGCTCATGGCCTGCTTCTACGCGACCTGCCTCGTATTCATCTTCGGCGTGCTCGGGACGATTGCCCGGCTGCACGGCTTCAGCCTGTGGCGCTTCATCCGCTTCATCAGGGAAGAGCTGTTCATCGTGCTCGGCACCTCGTCCTCGGAATCCGCGCTGCCGCGGCTCATCGGACGCCTGCGCGACCTCGGCGCCCATCCCTCGACGGTCGGGCTCGTGATCCCGGCGGGGTATTCCTTCAACCTCGACGGGACGTCGATCTATCTCACCATGGCCGCGCTCTTCATCGCCCAGGCCACGAACACGCCGCTCGACCTGACCCAGCAGTTGGGCCTGCTCGGCGTGCTGCTGCTGACCTCGAAGGGCGCGGCGGGGGTGACCGGCAGCGGCTTCATCGTGCTCGCCGCGACGCTTTCGGCCGTCGGGCACGTGCCGGTCGCGGGCCTCGCCCTCATCCTCGGCATCGACCGCTTCATGTCCGAGGCGCGGGCGTTGACGAACGTCATCGGCAACGGGGTCGCGACGCTCGTCGTGGCCCGCTGGTGCGGCATGCTCGACCGCGAGCGGCTCGCCGCCCGACTCGCCGGCGAGCCCGCGCCGGGAGACCCGCCCGCCTGAGCGTCCTCGGCTGGCGCCGGTCATGCAATGGCGCCCCGATTTGCGTATCCTTGGCGCGCCCGGAACTACCCCTGGATGCCATTGCGGCCCCGGCCGCGCCCAAGACCGCCAAACCATGCTAGACGTTCTCAAGAAACACTACACCCGCTACGTGGTGGCGACGGTGGCCGCTTCCGTGCGCCACGCCCGGGCGCTCGTCGTCCTCGCGACGGTCTTCACGGGCCTGATGCTGTACTACACGGCGACGAACATCGCCATCAACACCGACACGTCCCAGATGCTCGACCCCGACCTGCCGCATCGGAAGGCGAGCCGGGCCTACGACCTCGCATTCCCGAACGTCGCGGGCGAGCTCGTGATGTACGTGGAATCTCCGCACGGCGGGGTCGCGGACGACATGGCGGACGCGCTCGCCGCCGAGATCCGCACCCACGAGGACATCGTGCAGGCCGTGTTCCGGCCGGGCGGCGGCGAGTATTTCGCGAAGAACGGTCTGCTCTATCTCGAGCCGGACGAGCTGTGGAAGATCGATCAAAAGCTCTCCGAGGCCGAGCCCTTCCTCGGCACGCTGGCGCGCGATCCGAGCCTGCGCGGCCTGTTCGAGACGCTCGGCAACGGCCTCGACAACGTGACGGACGCCGACCAGCAGAAGCTCCTCGTGAAGCTCTTCGACCGGCTGAGCGAGGCGACCGAGCAGCTCCTCGCCGGCAAGGGCGAAGCCGTCCATTGGCGCGACGAGCTGCTCGCGGCACCGGGCGGCGACGAGAAGACCGGCGTGCCGAAGCGCGCGTTCATCCTCGTCAAACCGACGATCAACCACGCCGATTTCCAGCCCGCCGAGGCGACGCTCGATCTCCTGCACGAGTTGAAGACGCGCACCGAGCGCGAGCACCCCGAGCTCGGCGTCCGCATCACGGGCGCCGTGCCCATGGACAGCGAGGAGCTCGAGACCGTCGCCGCGGACGCGAAGCTCACGACCGCGCTCTCGCTCGGCTTCGTGACGCTCATCCTGATCTGGGGCCTGCGCGCGCCGGGGCCGGTCGTCGCGGTGTTCGTCGCGCTGACTTTCGGCCTCGTCTGGACCGCGGCGTTCGCGACGCTCGCGATCGGCAGTCTCAACATCATCTCGGTGTGCTTCGCCGTGCTGTTCATCGGCATGGGCGTCGACTTCGGCATCCAGTTCGCGATGCGCTACCTCGAGGAGTGCGATCGCGGCGCCGCGCAGCGCAAGGCGCTCGAAGCCGCGGCGGGCGGCGTCGGCGGCGCGCTCACGCTCGCCGCGGTGGGCGCGGCGATCAGCTTCTTCGCGTTCGTGCCGACGGACTACCGCGGCCTCGCCGAGCTCGGCGTCATCTCGGGCTTCAGCATGATCGTCGCGCTCGCCGCGAATCTCACGGTGCTGCCCGCGCTGCTCTCGATCATGCGCGTGCCGAAGCTCAAACACCTCCGCGCCGACGGCGACGATCACGTCACGGCGGTCGAAGCCTTCATCGCGCGCAACCGCCGGGCCGTCATCTGGGGTGCGGCGCTGACCGTGGCTGCGAGCCTCGTGCTGCTGCCGCAGGCGCGCTTCGATTTCAATCCGCTGAACCTCAAGGATCCGACGACCGAGGCGGTCGCGGCGTTCAAGGCGCTCGCCGCGGATCCGGACAGCAGCCCCTACACGATCGAAGTCATCGCCGCCGACAGCACTGCCGCGCAGGCGCTCGGGGCACGGCTCGAGAAGCTGCCGACGGTCGACAAGGCCGTGACGTTCGCGAGCTACGTGCCGGACCACCAGAGCGAAAAGCTCGAGATCGTCGATGCCATGCGCCTCGCGCTCGGCGCCGTGCTCGAGCCGCAGGCGACGAAGAAGCCGAGCCTCGCCGAGCAGGTCGCCGCCGTCGAGGCCGTGCGCAACCGCCTGAAGGCGGACGCGGCGTGGCTGCCCGCGCCCGTCGCGGCGAGTCGCGCACGGCTCGCGAAAGCGCTCGATGCGCTGGTCGCTGCTCCGGGCTGGCCCGCGAAGCTCGTGCCCGGGCTCGAACGCCGCATCCTGGGCGATCTGCCCGCGACGCTGGAACGGCTGCGCCTCGCGCTGGAGGCCGCGCCCGTCGAGTTGAAGGATCTGCCGGACGAATTGAAGAACCGCTACGTCGCGAAGGACGGCCGCACGCGGGTCGAGGTCTTCCCGAAGCACAATCTCGCGAACAACCACGAGCTGCGCGAATTCGTGCGCTCCGTGCAGGCGATCGCGCCCGACGCGACCGATTCCCCCGTCGAGCTCCTCGAGGGCAGCGACACGGTGATCAAGTCCTGCATCCTGGCCGCGGCGCTCGCGCTCGTGCTGACGATCATCATGCACATCTTCGTGCTGCACGGCGTGGTCGATGCGCTGCTCGTCGCCGCGCCGCTCGTGCTCGCGATGATCTACACCGTCGCGATGTCGGTCCTCTGCGACATCCCGTTCAACTTCGCGAACATCATCGCACTGCCGCTCCTCATCGGGCTGAACAACGCCTATGGCGCGTATCTCGTGATCCGCAGTCATACCGAGACCGACGTCGGCGAGCTCCTGAAGAGCAGTACGCCGCGTGCGGTGCTGTTCAGCGGGCTGACGGCGATCGCGTCGTTCGGCGTGCTCGCGGTCTCGAAGCACCCGGGCATGGCCGGCATGGGCGTGCTGATCAGCATGTCGTTGACGTTCGCGCTGCTGTGCGCCCTGATCGTCCTGCCGGCTATCATGGCGGAGCTCGAAGCGCGGAAAGCCGCGGCCGGGTGAGTGGGGATTGCCCTGCGTCAATCCGACGGCCCGGGCCCTGGGCTATAGAGAGCGCCACGCGCGCGGACAGGACGTCCGGCCGGCGCCGCAACGAAATTCAGAACTCCAAGGGAGCATCGCTATCGTGACCGCATTCTTCAGGCGCGCCCGCCTACTCGCCGCGGCGCTACTCGTCCTCGGCAGCGGAGTCGTCGAGGCCCATTCCATCGTGCTCGAGGCGCAGCCGAAGCAGAAGGCGGAAGTCCAGGGGCCGGACGTGCCGGTGAACCTGCGCTTCAACACCCGGATCGACGCGACGCGCTCGAAGCTCGTCGTCGTCGATGCGGACAAGAAGTCCAAGACGACGCTCGACATCGCGAAGGACGCCGCGCCCGATCGCATGATCGCGACCGCCAAGGGGCTCGCTGCCGGCGCCTACATGCTCGAGTGGTACGTCCTGAGTGCGGACGGGCACATCGTGCGCGGCCGTCTCAACTTCACCGTCAAACCCTGAGGAGCCGGCATGGAACTCTTTCTCGACGTATTCGCCTTCGCGGCAGTCGTCCTCCGCGGCTTCGTGCTGACCGGCGTCGGCGTGTGCCTGGGCGGCGTGCTGTTCGCCTATCTCGTCGCGCTGCCCACGCTCGACGTGAACCGCGAGGCCGATCGCGCGGTGCTCGCGAAATCGGCGCGCCTCATCGTCATCTGCGCGTGGGGTCTCGCCATCGCGGCCGTCGCGGCGGCCGGCATCGACGTCGCGGTGCTCATCAGCACGGTCGAAATCCCCTGGGGCAGCGCGCTCACCGCGGAATTCGCGCAGGCCGGCGAGCTCATGACCCTCGCGGCGATCGCGGTGGCCGTACTCGCCCCGGCGATCGCACGCGGAGAACGCAGCGTGCCGCTGCTCGTCGGTGCCGTCGCGCTGCTCGTCGCGAGCGTCGCGACGACGCATGCCGCGGCGCGGCTCGAGGATCGCGCGGTCCTGCTCGCCGCCTCCGCCATGCACCAGGCGGGCGCCGCGGCCTGGATCGGCGGCATCCCGTTCTTCCTCTACGCGCTCGCGAATCACGACGGCATGGATCGCCGGCAGGCGCTCGCCTTGCGCTTCTCGCACGTCTGCGCCGTCGCCGTCGGTCTCATCCTCGTCTCGGCGGCGATCAAATACGTGAAGTACATCGGCGGCGTGGACGCGATCTATGGGACCTCGTACGGCATGATGTCGCTGACGAAGTTCGCGATGTTCGCTTCGCTGCTCGCGTTCGGCGCCGGCAATGCCTGGGCCGTGCGGCGCATGGCCGGCGACGGTGCGCTGGCGCTGCGCACGCGGCGCTTCGCCGAGGTCGAGCTCGGCGTCGGCATCACCGTGTTCTTCTGCGCCGCCTCGCTGACTTCGCAGCCGCCGGCCGTCGACCTCACGCAGGACCGCGTGAGCTGGGACCGCGTCATGTATCGCGTGATCATCCCGAGCCTGCCGCGCATCGTGAGCCCGGATCACAAACTGCTCGGCGTGCCGCAGGAGCAGGCGCGCCTGAACCAGATCGCGGCGGAGAAGCGCGACGACGCGCCGCTCGCCTACGTGCCCGGCTACGGCATCCCGGCCCCGAGCACGGCAGCGGACATCGAATGGTCCGAGTACAACCACAACGGCTCGGGCATCTTCGTGTTCGCGATCGGTCTGCTCGCGCTGCTCTACCGCACCGGCAAGGCGCCGTGGGCGAATCACTGGCCGCTGTTGTTCGTGGTGCTCGCGGTACTGATCATGATCCGCGCCGACCCCGAGGCGTGGCCGCTCGGTCCGATCGGTTTCTGGGAGAGCATGCGCGCCCAGGAAGTGCTGCAGCACCGGCTCGCAACGCTGCTCGTCGCGATTTTCGGCATCCTCGAATGGCGCGTGCGCAACGGCGGGCTCGGCAGGTCCGGGCTCGCTTACGTCTTCCCGGTTTCGAACGCGATCGGCGGCGTGTTGCTGCTCACCCATACGCACGCGCTCGCGAACGTGCAGGAAGCGCTGCTCGAGGAGATGAACCACCTGCCGATCGGGCTCCTCGCGATGGGCGCCGGCTATGCGCGCTGGCTCGAGCTGCGCGGCACGCCGTCGGTGAAGCGCATCGCGGGCTGGGTGTGGCCGCTGTGCTTCATCGGCGTCGGTCTCGTGCTGATGAATTATCGGGAGAGTTGAACGTCCTGCGCTCGAACGTCGCTCCGTCGCGTGCTGCGCGGCGGAGCGGTTTTCGCGGCTCGCCAGTCGCCGCAACGGGTCGTCGGCACCGACCACCTGACCATCATCAACACCTCGTTCGCGGATTTGCGCTCTCATGGTCATGGAGGCGCAGCGATGTACCTCCGTTACCCCAACAAAGGAGGTACGTCATGACTGAAAAGCACGCATCGTCACTTTCGCGCATCGCACTCGCGGGGCTCACTGCGGCGGTTTTCGCCGCAGCGCCGGGCCTCTCGGCCGCCGACAGCGGTGTGGAGAAGGCCGGCGAAGCCCGCTTCCAGCAGTACTGCGCGGTGTGTCACGGCAAGAACGCGAAGGGCGTCGGACCGTTCGCGGAACTGCTGAAGAAGGGGCCCGCGGATCTCACGGTCCTCAGCAAGAATGCGGGCGGCACGTTCCCGTTCGAACGCGTCCTGAAGACCATCGACGGCACGGAGCTGCCGATCGCCCATGGCGGGCGCGACATGCCGATCTGGGGCCAGGAATGGAAGTCGGGCGGCGCGGCGGGCGAAACCGGTGCTCGCGGCCAGGTCCTCGAGGTGATGATGTACCTGCGTTCCATCCAGGAGAAGTGAGCGCAGCGACCCGGCCGCGCCCGGCGCGGCCGGGTTTTCCCCCGGCCCCCGCGCCGTGTATGCTCACCCCGCGCGTCCGGGAGCGGCGTCCCGCGGCGCCAGCGCGACCGTGGGTCGCAGGAGGTGGTGCGATGCATGAATTCCCCGTGCGCCCGGCGGCCCTCGCCGCGACGCTGTTCGCGACGGCCGGTGCGGCGCATGCCGCCGATTCCGTCGAGTCGGCCGGCAAAGCGCGCTATCTGCAGGAATGCGCGTTCTGTCATGGCGACGATGCGAAGGGCAACGGCCCGTTCGCGCTCCTGCTCAAGAAGCAGCCCACCGATCTCACCCGGCTCGCGCAGGCGAACGGCGGGCAGTTCCCGTTCGACAAGGTATTCGCGAGCGTCGACGGCCGCACGCGTCCGCTCGCTCACGGCACGGCCGAGATGCCGATCTGGGGGCAGGAATGGCGCCTGGAGGAGGGCGCCGGCGCCGAAGCCGCGCTGCGCGGCCGTCTGCTCGAGGTGATGATGTACCTGCGTTCGATCCAGCAGAAATGAGCGCCGCGCGAGCCCAGCCGTTCGCTGCACCGTCCCGCGCGTGATTTTCGATTCCACTCCCCGTCACCGCCGCGGCCGCGTGCTGCTCGCCGCGCTGCTCGGCTTCGCGCTCACGTTCCAGGCGCTCGTCGCCGCGATCCACGTCCATCCGCTCGCCGAGCTCGGAATCACCGTCCTGGCGACCGACGACGGCGCCGCGGCGCCGGGCGTGCCGAAAGTCCACGACGAGCTGAACTGCCCGCTGTGCCTGCTGCTGAAGGGCGGTTCGGCCTATGTCCCGCCCGCGGTCGTCGGCGTCGTGCCGCTGCCCGCGGCCACGCTCGCGATCCCCGCCCGGGAAGCGCCGCCGGCGCGTCCCGTCGCCCGTTCTCCCGTCCAGCCCCGGGCCCCGCCCGTCCTCGTCTGATCCCGCGCTCCTGAAGGGCCCGCACCGCTGGGTGGGGGCGGATCTTGCCTGCGTCCGGGCCGGTCGCCGCGTGCGGCCGTCCGACGCGATACGAGGACCACGTCATGACTCGTCGCACCTTCGTGCCTGCCGCCGTTCTGGCCGCGGGCAGTTGCCTGTTCTTGTCCGCGGCGTCCGCCGCGGAGTCGGCGGAGTACGCCGACATCAAGCGCCAGATCGCCGCGTTGAAGAGCGATTACGAGGGCCGCATCGCCACGCTCGAGCAGCGGCTCGCCGCCGCCGAGCGGACGGCGCGTGCGGCCGAAGCGAAAGCCGCGGCCGCCGAGGCCGGCGCCACGCAGGCGGCCGTCGTCGCGCCACTGCCGGCGCCGGCGCCCGCCGCGAGTGCGAGTGCCTTCAATCCCGCGATCAGCGGCGTGCTGATGGGCACGCTAGGCGCGAACACACGCAATCCGGACACGCAGCACATCAGCGGCTTTGCGCCCGCACCCGGGACCGAGTTCGCGCCGCGCGGCTTCTCGCTCGGCGAATCCGAGCTCGTGTTCGCCGCGAGCATCGATCAGACGCTCACCGGCCAGCTCGTGCTCGCCGTCGCGCCTGACGACACGATCGCAGTCGAAGAGGCCTACGTGCAGAGCTCGAGCCTGCCCTGGGGCTTCACGGTGAAAGCCGGGCGCTTCTTCTCGGGCATCGGCTACCTCAACGAAAAGCACGCCCATGCCTGGGACTTCGTCGACGCGCCGCTGCCCTATGTCGCGCTGCTCGGCACGCAGTTCGGCGACGACGGCGTGCAACTGCGCTGGGTCGCGCCGACGGACACGTTCCTCGAATTCGGCGCGGAAGCGTTCCGTGGCGATGCGTTCCCGGCCGGCAACGGGCCGAATCACGGCCTCGGTGCCGGCAGCGTGTTCGTGCACACCGGCGGCGATATCGGTGAGAGCGCGAGCTGGCTCGCCGGG
This sequence comes from Gammaproteobacteria bacterium, assembly GCA_016209015.1. Taxonomy (GTDB): domain Bacteria; phylum Pseudomonadota; class Gammaproteobacteria; genus JACQWY01. Next base: position 86,557 of record JACQWY010000013.1, read on the forward strand.
CTCTCGTATCTGCAGACGCGCGCGAGCGATCGCGAGACGGACGGCGATCTGTTCAGCGGCCGCGATCACCTCGCCATCGCGAGCCTCGTCTACAAGTGGGCGCCGCTCGGTAATCCCACCGTCAGCAATCTCGTCCTGAACGGCGAATACCTCTACGACCGCAACGAGGGCCGCTTCGACGGCCTGCCGCTGCGCGCGACGCGCGACGGCTGGTATCTGCAGGGCGTCTATCAGTTCATGCCGCGCTGGCGCGTCGGTTTCCGCCACGACGAAGTCGACGCGGGAGACGTGCCGGCCTCATTCGCGGGCACGGTGCTCGACGCTGCCGGCCACACGCCACGTCGCGACACGGCGCTGCTCGAGTTCGACACGAGCGAGTTCGCACGCTGGCGCCTGCAATACACGCACGACGACTCCGACGCGCGCGGTGGCGACGCCGTGCAGCTCAATTACAACGTCACGTTCGGGCCCCACGGCGCCCATCGCTTCTGAGAGGACGACATCATGAGAACAGTCATCATCATGCTGGCGGCGCTGCTCTACGCACTGCCGGCTCACGCGGCGCTGAAAGTGTTCGCCTGCGAGCCCGAGTGGGGCGCGCTCGCGACCGAGCTCGCCGGCGACAGAGTCGAGCTCTACGTCGCGACCACGGGACGTCAGGATCCGCATCAGATCCAGGCCCGGCCGAGCCTCATCGCGAAAGCGCGGCAGGCGGACCTGCTCGTCTGCACGGGCGCGGAGCTCGAGATCGGCTGGCTGCCGATGGTGCAGCGCCAGGCCGGCAATCCGCGCATCCAGCCCGGCGCGCCCGGCGATTTCCAGGCCGCCTCCGCGGTGCGCCTGCTCGAGATCCCGACCGTGCTCGATCGCGCGAACGGCGACGTGCACGCGTCCGGGAATCCGCACTTCCAGACCGATCCGCGCAACATCGGGCTCGTCGCCGCGGCGCTGGCGCAGAAGCTCGCGGCGCTCGATGCGCCGAACGGCGCGTTCTACGCCGCGCGGGCCCGGGATTTCGCGACGCGCTGGAACGCGGCGATCGCGCGCTGGGCGGGCGCGGCCGCGGCTTTGAAGGATCAGCCGGTCGCGGTCTCGCACCACAGTTGGACGTATCTCTTCACCTGGCTCGGCCTGCGTGAGGTAATCGCGCTCGAGCCGAAGCCCGGCGTGCCGCCGTCCTCGGGTTATCTCGCCCAGGTGCTCGCGACCGTCGCGGCGCAGCCGGTGAAGATGGTGATCCGTGCCGCCTACGAGGATCCGAAGCCTTCGGAGTTCCTCGCCGAACGCGCTCGGATCCCGGCGGTCGAGCTGCCGTTCACGGTCGGCGGCACGGACGAGGCGATAGATCTCTTCGCGCTGTTCGACGACACGATCGCACGGCTGACGAAGGCGCTCGCGCCGTGAGCTTCGGCGCGATCGATCTGCAGGTCATCGGGCCGGCGCTCGTCGCCGGCCTGCTGGTGCTGTCGACGCACGTGCCGCTCGGCCAGCAGGTGCTGGCGCGCGGCATCATCTTCATCGATCTCGCGATCGCCCAGGTCGCGGGCCTCGGCGTGATCGCGGCCGACAGCTTCGGCTGGGAGCCGCAGGGCCTCGAAGTGCAGATCGCCGCGACGCTCGCGGCACTCGCCGGCGCGCTCCTGCTGACGTTCACGGAGCGGCGCTGGCCGCGCGTGCAGGAAGCGCTCATCGGCGTGCTGTTCGTCGCCGCGGCGAGTCTCGAGATGCTGCTGCTCGCGAACAATCCGCACGGCGGCGAGCATCTCAAGGATCTGCTCGTCGGCCAGATCCTGTGGGTGACGCCGCGGAGCCTCGTGCCGGTCGCGGTGCTGTACGCGCTGCTGCTCGCGCTGTGGCTCGGTCTCGGCACTCGCCTCGGCAAGCTCGGCTTCTACGTCGTCTTCGCGCTCGCCGTCACGCAGTCCGTGCAACTCGTGGGCGTCTACCTCGTGTTCGCGAGCCTGATCATCCCGGCGCTCGCCGCGCGTGGCGTGCGGCCGGCGCGGCGCCTCGCGGGAGGCTACGGCATCGGGGCCGTCGGCTACGTCGTGGGTCTCGTGCTGTCGTCCCTGTACGACCTGCCGACCGGCGCGGTGATCGTCTGCGCCTTGTCAGTGCTGCTCGCCTTCTGCCTGGCGGCGATCCGGCACGAGCCCGCAATATGATCCGGATCGCGTTTCCGAGGACGACACTCCCCTAGATTGTCGCCATGGATCTGGTGGCCGAACTCGTGAGTCCGACCTGGTGCTGGGGCACGTGGGTGCTGTTCGTCGTCGTGCTCGTGCATTCGGCCTGGCGCGCGCCGTGGTGGTGGCTCAGGCAACCGGGATCGGTGAACGTCTTCATGGGCGCGCTGACCGGCGTGCTCGTGATCTGGCAGATCCGCGCAGGCCTCGGCCCGGGACCGTATCTCCATCTCCTCGGCGCGACGCTGCTCACGCTCGCATTCGGCTGGCAGCTCGCGTTCATCGGCCTCGCGCTCGTGATCGCCGGCGATACGGCGTTCGGCGGCGACTGGGCGAGCTACGGCGTGAACGCGCTCGTCAGCGGCGTCGTGCCGGTCACCGTGGCCTGGCGCTTCGCCCACCTCGTCGAGCGCGTCGGCAGCAATTTCTTCCTCTACGTGTTCGGCATCGCCTTCGCGGGCGGCGCGGTGACGATCGCCGCCGTCGCGGCCGCGAGCGTCGGCGTGCTCGTCAGCTCCCATCCGGAGCGCATCGATTATTTCATCCAGGAGTATCTGCCGACGTGGATCCTGCTGCTGTTCCCGGAGGCGTTCGTGACCGGCGGCCTGCTCACACTCGCCGTCGTGTATCGTCCGGCGTGGATCGTCTCGTTCGACGACCGGCGGTATATCGACGGGCATTGAGGCGGCGGGAGAGGCAAGGGGCCCGACGCGTGCGGGCGACTCGCGCAGCGGGTTATCCACGGGGGTCAGACCCCGGCTTCCAGAGCGCGAACCGGTGGCCAGGGAAATTTCCCGCGATCGATGCGCCGCCTTCGCCGGCACGTCCCATGAAGAGACCTCGTCGTCGGGCGATGGCGGCCGGTACGGCACGAGCGCGCGATGACGCCTGCGGCTGATCCGGCCTACGCGTGGGCCTGCACGAACTTCACGAGTTGCCCGAGATTCAGTGCCCCTGCCTGCCGCGCGACCTCGCGTCCCTGCTTGAAGACGATCAGCGTCGGAATGCTGCGGATGCCGTATTCACCGGCCACGTTCGGCGCGGCATCGGTGTCGAGCTTCGCGAAGCGCACGCCGGGCTCGAGTTGCGCCGCGGCCTGCGCGAAATGCGGCGCCATCATCTTGCACGGGCCGCACCAGTCCGCCCAGAAATCGACGACGACCGGCAAATCCGTGCGATCGAGGAAATTGTGGAAATTTTCCTGCTTCAATTCGACGGGCGCGCCGGTGAAGAGGGCTTCGTGGCAGGCGCCGCATTTCGGCTTCTCGGCGAGGCGCGCGCGCGGCAGGCGGTTCGTGGCCCCGCACGACGGGCAACTGAGGTGTAGGGTGTCGTTCATGAGCAGCAGATGTGGGCGCGCGCGCGGCTTTCAAGGGCCCGGCTCCGCTTCACTTGCATCAAGGCGCGCCGGCGTGGCGGTTTGCGATGCTCTCGCGTACCGGTCTGCGCCGCGGTGCGAATACGCATAGCCCCGGTGGATGCCTTGTCGAACCGTACAGGCAGCCGCCCGCCCGAACGCCGCGGCGCGGATCGGAATTCGTTTCCGGTTTCGCGGAGGGCATCATGGCCGCCATACTCGAGTTCCGTCACATGAGTCGTCAGAGCGTTTTCCTCAGCCTCGGTTTCAGACCCTTCTTCCTCGGTGCGGCGGCCCACGCCGCCCTCCTGCTGCCGCTGTGGCTCGCGCTCTATGCGCTCGGCGTGCACCTGCCGCTGCGTTTCGAGCCCCTCGTGTGGCATGCCCACGAAATGGTGTTCGGCTACACGGGTGCGGTCATCGCGGGTTTCCTGCTCACCGCGATCCCGAACTGGACGGGACGCGCGCCGCTGACCGGTGTGCCGCTCGGTCTGCTCTTCGCGAGCTGGCTCGCGGGCCGCCTCGCGCTCGCGCTCGGCAGCACGTTCGGGCCGCTCGCTAGCCTCGTCGACATCGCGTTTCCGGTGCTGCTCGCAATCTGGGTGTGGCGCGAGATCCTGTCGTCCTCCTATCGCAACGGCACGCTCGTCGGCGCGATGGTCACGTTTTTCGCGCTCGCGAACGCGGGCTTCCACGTCCAGTACGCGATCGGCGGCGGCTACGTCACGGGCTATCGCGCCGGACTGCTCGCGATTGCGGTGCTGATTTCGATCATCGGCGGGCGCATCGTACCGGCCTTCACGCGCAACTGGCTCGTCGCGCACGGCGCCAAGGAACAGCCGCGCGTCTCGCCGCGCCTCGATCACCTCGTCATCGCGACGACCGTGCTTGCGCTCGCCGTGTGGCTCGCGCAGCCCTACGGGATCGCGGCGGCAGTGCTGCTCGCCGCCGCGGCGGCGGTGCAGAGCTGGCGTCTCGCGGGCTGGCGCGGCTTCGCGACGCGCGAGGAGCCGCTGCTCTTCGTGCTGCACGCGGGCTATGCCTGGATCCCGCTCGCGCTCACGCTGCTCGCGCTGGCCGCGGTCTTTCCGGCCGTGCCGGCGACCACCGCGTTGCACGCGCTGACCGCCGGGGCGATCGGGACGATGACGATCGCCGTGATGAGCCGCGCCTCGCTCGGCCACACCGGCCATCCGCTCACCGCGGATCGCCGGCTCACGGCGTGCTACGTGCTCGTCGGCGCCGGGGCGCTGCTGCGTGTGGCGGCGCCCTGGCTGCCGGTCGGCTATGTCACCGCGGTCAGCGTGAGCGGTCTCGTGTGGGCCGCGGGCTTCCTCGGCTTCCTCGTGCGCTTTGCGCCGTCGTGGCTCTCGCCGCGCGCCTGAGCACTTCTCCGCAAACGGCAGCAGTGCCGGATCTTACCGAGCGTCGCTGACCTCCTCGCGTGCCATCCGCCCGGACGGGTGACCGGCACGCGGTTCATTCGGGAACGAGCCGGCCCGGCGCGGCGTCTGCACCGCTGATGCCGGGCGTCCGTTGCCATCACACACAGGAGGGCCGACATGGTCACGCACACGTTCAGGAATTCTTTCGCGGCACTCGCCGCCGTCAGCACGCTCGCCGCCGCGCCGCAGGCCGGCGCTCCGATGGCGGAGCGCGCGCGCTATCGGCTATTCTCCCGCGACGCGGATCCCTGGCGCGGACCGCCCACGACGAGAGCAGGAGGGGAGCGATGGCTGAGCTGAAAACGGAAGTCCTTGCCGAGGACTTCATATTCCTCGAGGGTCCGCGCTGGCACGACGGCTGCCTGTGGACCTCGGACATGTGGGACTACAAAGTCCTCAAGGTCAAATCCGACGGCAGTCGCGAGACGGTCGTCGAAGTGCCGAACCGCCCCTCGGGTCTCGGCTTCCTGCCCGACGGTACGCCGCTCGTGGTGTCGATGGCCGATCGCAAGCTCTATCGCATCGAACGCGGCACGCTCGTGCAGCACGCCGAGCTCGCGCCGTTCGTCACGGGCGACATCAACGATCTCGTGATGGACGAGGCGGGCCGCGCCTATGTCGGCAATTTCGGCTGCGATCTCATGGCGGGCGAGGAGATGAAGCCCGCGGACCTCGTCTGCGTCGAGCGCGACGGCCGCGTGCGCACGGTCGCCTCGAATCTCGTCTTTCCGAACGGCATGGTGATCATGGACGGCGGACGGACGCTCGTCGCGGCCGAGACGTTCGGCAACCGCCTCGCGGCCTTCGATCGCGCGGCCGACGGCAGCCTGTCGAATCACCGTGTCTACGCCGAGATGGGCCAGATGACGCCGGACGGCATCTGTCTCGACCAGGGTGGCGGGATCTGGGTGTCCTCGTTCCTGACCGACGAGTTCGTGCGCGTCGAGGCCGGCGGCCGGATCACGGATCGCATCGCGGTGCAGGATCGCCGGGCGGTCGCCTGCCAGCTCGGCGGCGACGACGGCCGCACGCTGTTCTGTCTCACGTTCGAAGGTCACATGGAGGACATCGCCGGCCGCAAACGTGCAGGCCGCATCGAGACCGCGCGCGTCGCGGTGCCGACCGCGGGCTCGCCCTGAGCCTTGAAAGCAGGCCGCCGCGCCGCCATGTCGCGTACACGCGGCGCGGCGGCGCCTTCCTCCGAGGAGATCGTGATGCGTAGAGTCTGGCTGGTCCTGGTGTTCTCCCTCGCGCTCGGCGGCTGCGGCTACAACACGCTGCAGGCGACCGACGAGGCCGTGAAGGCGCAATGGGGCGAGGTGCTGAACCAGTATCAGCGCCGAGCGGATCTCATTCCGAACCTCGTGCGCACCGTCCAGGGTTTCGCGAAGCAGGAGAAGGACGTGCTGATCGGCGTGACCGA
>JACQWY010000013.1:93020-103979 GCA_016209015.1 Gammaproteobacteria bacterium
GGCGCGCGCGAAAGTCGGCACGGTGCAGGCGACGCCCCAGACGCTGAACGATCCCGCGAGCTTCGAGAAATTCCAGGCCGCGCAGGGCGAGCTCACGAGCGCGCTCTCGAAGCTCATGGTCGTCGTCGAGCGTTACCCCGAGCTCAAGTCCGATCGCAACTTCCGCGATCTGCAGGCCCAGCTCGAAGGCACGGAGAACCGCATCACCGTCGCGCGCAACCGCTACATCGCGGCCGTGCGCGAGTACAACCTCGTCGTCCGTCAGTTTCCGTCGAACCTCACGGCGAAGATGTTCGGCTACGTGACGAAGCCGACGTTCACGGTCGAGAACGAGGCGGCGATCGCGAAGCCGCCGGAAGTGAAGTTCTGAACGCGCTGGACGACGCACGCTGATGTTGCGCCTCTGCGCTCTCGTCCTCGCGATCTGGATCGCGCCGCTCGCCGCCGCCGAAATCCCCGTACCGCCGTTCGAGGGCTACGTCGTCGACGCCGCGCGGCTGTTGCCGCCGGAGCGTGCCCGGGCGCTGGCACGCGAGCTCGACGCCTACGCCCGCAATCACGGCTCGCAGGTCGCGGTACTCACCGTCCCGAGCACGCAGGACGAGCCGATCGAGGCGTTCGGCCTGCGCGTCGCGGAGCGCTGGAAGGCGGGACGCAAGGGTGTGGACGACGCTGCGATCCTCATCGTCGCGCGGGACGATCGCCGCATGCGCATCGAAGTCGGTTACGGCCTCGAGGGCGCCTTGAACGACGCGACGTGCGCGGAAATCATCGACTACACGATCGCTCCCGCGTTCAAGCGCGGCGACTATGCGGGCGGCATCGAAGCCGGCGTGCGCGCGATGCTCGCCGTCGCCGCGGGCGAGGCACTGCCGGCGCCGCAGCGCACGCACGGCGGCGAGAATCCCTCGTTCGTCGGCTTCTTCTTTGCGTTGTTCTTCGCCCTGTTCTTCCGCAGCAGGGGCGCGTTCCGGCCGTTCTCCGCGCTCACCGCGGGCGCGGTCTGCAGCGGGGTCACCTGGCTCGTCACGGGCGCGCTCGGCGTCGCGCTCCTCGCCGGCTGCGCGGCGGCCGTGCTCGGCTGGCTGCTCGGCGGCATGGGTGGCGGCGGCTGGTCCTCGCCCGGTTACTACGGCGGCTTCCCCGGCGGCTGGCGCAGCGGCGGCTTCGGCGGCGGTGGCGGATTCAGCGGGGGAGGCGGCGGCCGCTTCGGCGGCGGCGGCGCCTCGGGCGGATGGTGAGCGTGTGGACGAGAGTGCTGCGGCACCTCGCCATGACGGACGCGCGCATGGCGCGGCGCTTCACGCCGCGGCTGCTCGACGCGGTCGAGGGCGCCGTGCGCGAGGCCGAGCGCCGCCACGGCGGCGAGATCCGCGTCGCCATCGAGAACGCCCTGCCGCCGCGTGCCGTGCTCGCCGGCACGACGCCGCGCACCCGCGCGCTCGAGGTCTTCTCGCTGCTCAGGGTGTGGGACACGGAGCGCAACGAGGGCGTGCTGATCTACGTGCTGTGCGCGGACCAGGCGATCGAGATCGTCGCCGACCGCGCCTACAACGGCCGCGTCGATGCGGCGGCCTGGGCGCGCGTCTGCGAGGGCATGCGCACGCGCTTCGCGGCGGGCGAGTACCGCGAGGGTCTGCTCGGCGGGATCGCAGGCGTGTCCGCACTGCTCGCTGCGCATTTCCCCGAGCCCGCAGCCTCGACGCTGCCGGATCGACCCGCCCTGCTCTGAAGGGTCGCTGCCCCACGCCGCGCTTATCACGCCGTGTCCGGCCGCGTAGGATGGGCGGCATAACGACAAGGCAGTCGAGCTCCCGCGCCATGACGAATCACGCGCCGCCCCAGGCGGCAATCCTGCGCGCCCAGATCCGCCTCGTACACGAGCACGCCGCGCTCGGCCAGTCCGTGACGATCGCGCTCGGCCTGCTCGTCGCCGCCGTGTTGTGGACGACGGACGCCGCGCGCCCGCTGCTGGTGTGGCTCGCGATGCTTGCCGCCGCCTGCGCGTTGCGGATCTGGCTCGGTGCGCGCTTCCTGCGCCGCGATGCCGCCGGCCTCGTGAGGTCGTACGGCGCCGAGCTCCTGCAGCTCCGTATCGCCGTCGTGCTGTCCGGGGCGGCGTGGGGCGCGATCGTCTTCTGGCACTACCCGGCGGGCGATGCGGCCGGCGAGGTGTTCCTCAGCGTAGCGACCATGGGCATGGCCTCGGGCGCAGTGTCCATGCTCGCGAACGCGCCCGGCGTCTATCCGTTCTATGCGCTCGCGATGGCGTTCCCGTTCGTGCTCGGACTGCTCGGCCTCGGCTCGCCGCGACATGCGCTGCTCGCACCCTCGGCGCTGCTCTATGCCTTCGCGCTGATCGTGGTGGCGCGGAAGTATCAGCACCACGTCACGGAAACGCTCGAGCTGCGCTTCGACAACGAGGCCCTGATCGCCGAGCTCACGGCATCCCGCGAGCAGGCACTCGCGGCGAAGCACGAAGCCGAGTCCGCGAACGAGGCGAAGGGGGCGTTTCTCGCCGACATGAGCCACGAGTTCCGCACGCCGCTGAACGGCATCCTCGCGCTGAGCCAGCTCGCGAAGGATGCCGATCCGGTCGCGCAGGGGGACTTCGTCGCGCGCATCGCCGAAGCCGCCTCGCATCTCCATCACATCGTCGACGACATCCTCGACTTCTCGCGCATCAAAGCCGGCCGCATGCAGATCGACGAAGCGCCGTTCGACCTGCAGGAGGTGCTGAACGGCGTGGCGGCCGCAGTCGCACCGATCGCCGCCTTGCGCTCGCTCGCCTTCACTGTCGACGTCGGCAGCGGGGTGCCGCCGCGCCTCGTCGGCGACGCGGTCCGCCTGCGCCAGATCCTCATCAACCTCGCCGGCAACGGCGTGAAGTTCACGGACCGCGGCGGCGTGACGATCGCCGTGCGCGCACTGGCCGCGCCGGATGCAGAGCACGCGCGGCTCGCCTTCGAGGTCCGCGACACGGGCATCGGCCTCACGCGTGACCAAGTGGGCGAGCTCTTCCGCCCGTTCTCGCAGGCCGCGAGCTCGACCGCGCGGCGCATCGGCGGCACCGGTCTCGGCCTCGTCATCTCGCGCCGTCTCGCCGAGCTCATGGGCGGGGACATCGCAGTGAGGAGCGCGCCGGGCGCGGGCAGCACATTCGAAGTCGTCGTGCCCTTCGGCATCGCGCCGGCTGTCGCCCCGGCGGAGACGGCGGCGCCGGCCGCGCCGCGCAGTCTCACCGGTCTGCACGTGCTCGTCGCCGAGGACGACGGCATCAACCGCCAGCTCGTCGAACAGTTCCTCGTGAAGGCGGGCGCGAGCGTCGTGCTCGTCGAGAACGGCGAGGCGGCGGTGAGCGCGGCGCGCACGCAACGTTTCGACGCCGTGCTGATGGACGTGCACATGCCCGTGCTGGACGGGCTCGCCGCGACGCGTCTGCTGCGTGCCGATCCGCGCACCGCGGGCGTGCCGGTGCTCGGCGTGACGGGACGCGTCTTCGAGGATGACGTCCGCGCCTGTCTCGCGGCGGGCATGAACGACCACGTCGCGAAACCGGTACGCCTGGACGAGCTCTTCGAGAAGCTCTGTGACTGGACGCGGTGCCGCCCGGCAGCCGCGCCCGTCACGCCCGGGGTGCTGCCGGAACGCGTCGCGGGTGCCGTCGTCGATCTCGGACGCGCGCTCGCGCGGTTGGACGGCGATCGCGAGCTGCTCGCCGAGACGCTGCGCATGTTCCGCCTGCAGGAGCGGCACACGCCGCAGCACATCCGCGAGGCGCTCGCCGCCGGCGACGTCGATCGCGCCCACCGTCTCGCCCATACGCTCGGCTCGCTCGCTGCGGCGATCGAGGCCGAGGCGCTGACCCTGGCGTGCCGTCAGGTCGAAGCCGAGCTGTGGACGAAGCGCGCCGCCGACGAGGCGCGGCTCGCCGAGCTCGAACGCCTGCACGCGGAAGTCTTCGCGGCGCTCACGCGGCCGGCGGCCCCCGGCGCCGACTGGGGTATCATGCGGGCATGACGAACGACACGGCGCGAGCGCCGGCGACGGACGCGCCCGCGAGCATAGAGAGCGAACCGGCCGCGCGCCGGCTCATCCTCGGCGGTGCGTGGACGACCGCGCGCATCGCCGCGGCAGTGCGCGCGCTCGACGGCGCGGCCGCCGGCATGTCGGGTCGCGTCCGGCTCGACGGCGGCGCCATTGCGCAGATGGACACCGCGGGCGCCTGGCTGCTGCTCGGCCTCGAACACCGGCTGCGCGAGCGCGGCTGCGAGGTCGAGCTCGCGGGCCTTGCGGAAGACCATGCGGCACTCGTGCGCTACGTCGGCACGCGCACCGCGGATGCCGCGCCGCCGCCTGCGCCGACGATCATGCCGCCCGTCGCGCGCCTCGGCCTCTTCGCGACCGGGGGCACGATCAAGGCCATCTCCCTCCTGAGCTTCCTCGGCGAGACGGTGATCACGCTCGCGAAAGCCGTGCTCGACCCGCGACGCCTGCGCTTCGGCGCAATGGCGGCGATCGTGCAGCGCGCGGGGGTCGAGGCGCTGCCGATCGTCATGCTGCTGTCCTTCCTGCTCGGTGTCGTGATCGCCTACCAGGGCGGCGTGCAGTTGAAGAGCTACGGCGCGAACATCTTCGTCGTCGAGCTCGTGAGCATCACCATGGCGCGCGAGCTCGCGCCGATGATGACGGCAATCATCGTCGCGGGCCGCACGGGCTCGGCGTTCACCGCCGAAATAGGCACCATGAAGGCGACGGAGGAGATCGACGCGCTGCGCACGATCGGCCTGCCGCCGATCGACGTGCTCGTGCTGCCGCGGCTCATCGGCCTCGTGATCGCGCTGCCGCTGCTCTCGCTCGTCGGCGACGCCGCGGGGATCTTCGGCGGCATGATCATGGCCTGGGCCATGCTCGACGTGAGCGTCAACGATTTCCTGCATCGCATCCCGACGGCGCTGTCCGCGACCTCGTTCATGATCGGCATCGGCAAGGCGCCGGTGTTCGCGCTGCTCATCGCGATCGTCGGCTGTTTCGAGGGTTTTTCGGTGCGCGGCGGGGCCGAGGCGGTCGGTCGTCACACCACCGTCAGCGTCGTGCATTCGATCTTTCTCGTGATCGTCGCCGACGCCGTGTTCTCGATCGTCTTCAGCTGGCTCGGGATCTGAACGCATGGCCCGCGCCGGCAATGCCATCGAAATCCGCGGCCTCGTGACGCGCTTCGGTCCGAAGGTCATCCACGAGAACCTCGATCTCGACGTCCGTCGCGGCGAGGTGCTCGCGATCGTCGGCGGCAGCGGCTCGGGCAAGAGCACGCTGCTGCGGACGATGATCATGCTCAATCCCTATGCCGCGGGCCGCATCCGCCTCCTCGGCGCCGAGCTCGGCGAGCTCGATGCGGCCGAGAGCGAGCGCCTGCGCGAGCGCATCGGGGTCACGTTCCAGCAGGGCGCGCTGTTCAGCGCGCTCACGGTGCAGGAGAACGTCGCGTTGCCGCTGCGCGAGCACACGGATTTCCCCGCCGAGGTCATAGCCGGGCTCGCGTTCCTGAAGGTGTTGCTCGCGGGCCTGCCGCCGGAGGCCGCGGCGCGCTATCCGCGCGAGCTGTCGGGCGGCATGTTGAAGCGCGCCGGCGTGGCGCGCGCGCTCGCGCTCGATCCCGAGCTCCTGTTCCTCGACGAACCGACGGCGGGTCTCGATCCCGTGAGCGCGAGCGCGTTCGACGAGCTCGTGCTCCATCTGAAGGACTCGCTCGGCCTCACCGTGGTGATGATCACCCACGATTTGGATACACTCTGGCGGGTGACTGATCGAGTGGCATTCCTGGCCGAGAAGCGCGTGCTGCGCATCGGCAGCATGGCGGAGCTCGCCGCCGACGATCATCCCGAAATCGAAGCCTACTTCAGCGGCCCGCGCGGCCGCGTCGCACAGCAATGGAATCGAAAGTAAGTTACACCCTCGTCGGCGCGTTCGTCATCCTGCTCGGCGGTGCGCTGATCTCCGTGCTGGTGTGGCTCGCCGCGGGTACCCAGAAGAAGACCTACGATCGCTACGTCGCCTACGTGTCCGAGTCGGTCTCCGGCCTCAATACCGAAGCGCCGGTGAAGTACCGCGGCGTCGGCGTCGGGAACGTCGCGGCGATCGAGCTCGATCACGACAACCCGGAACGCGTGCAGTTGCTCTTCGACATCGAGCGCGGCACACCGATCAAGCAGGACACCGTCGCGACGATTGCCTCGCAGGGCATCACCGGCATCGCGTTCGTCGATCTCTCCGGCGGCACGGCGGGCTCGCCGCCGCTCGTCGCGAAGGAGGGGCAGCCTTACCCGGAGATTCGCACCGCGCCGTCGCTCTTCGTGCGTCTCGACACCGCGGTCTCGGCGATGCTCCGCGAGCTCACGCTCGTCGGGCACAATCTCAATCAGGTCGCGGAGCGCGTGAACGGGCTCCTCGACGAGAACAAGCAGTCGTCGATCCGGAACACGCTCGCGAACGTCGAGAAGCTCACGGGCACGCTCGCCGCGCGCACCGAGGACATCGCGAAGAATGCGAAGAACCTCGACGTCATCCTGAACAATACCGCGCAGGCCTCGGCCGAGCTGCCGCAGGTCCTCGCGCACGTCAACACGCTGCTCGCCTCGGTCGACGCGGCGGTCGGCACGATCGATCGCACGGCGACGGACCTCGGCGCGGTCGCGAAGCAGGGCGAGCAGCGGCTCGGCTCGGCATCGATGCGGCTCATGGCGGAAGTCGATCCCGTGCTCGGCGATCTGCGCGCACTGAGCGCGAGCCTGCGCCGCTTGTCCCACGAGCTCGAGCAGCGGCCGCAGAGCCTGCTGTTCGGCCGCAGCCGCCGCGAGCCCGGGCCCGGCGAGCAGGAGCAGTCCCGATGATCGCGCGCGCCGCACGCTACGCACTGCTCGCCGCGGCGCTCGCCGCGTCCGGCTGCATGAACAAGCTCGGCGGTGCGAACGACGAGCCGGTGCAGACCTTCCTGCTCGACGTGAACCAGCCCGCCGCGATCACGGCGCCGGCCGGCGCGCCGGTCGTGATCGTCGCCGCCCCGCAGGTCCGCGCCGGCTACGACAGTCCGCGGCTCGCCTACACGCAGCGCGATTTCGAGCTCCGCTACTACGCACACAGCGAGTGGGCCGATGCGCCTGCGGCGATGCTGCGGCCGCTCGTCGTGCGGGCGCTCGCCGCGACGGGCAGGCTCATTCCCGTCGTCACCGCCGTGAACAGCGCGGCGCCGCAGTGGCAGCTCGGCCTCGAGATCCTCGAGCTGCGTCAGGCCTACGCGGCGCAGGGCAGCGAGGGCCGGATCGTCCTCCGCGCCGAGCTCGCGCGCGTCGATCAGCCGGGTGCGGTGCGTACGTCCGAGTTCAGCGCGGCGCGCGCGGCCGCGACGCAGGACCCCTATGGCGGCGTCGGCGCCCTGAACGCGGCGCTCGGCGAAATCCTGCCGCAACTCGCCGCGTTCGTCGCCGCGGGTGTGACGCCCGCCGGGCCATGAACGAGGCGATCCACGGCGTCGCGATCGTCGGGGCGGGTTTCGCGGGGCTGGGCATGGCGATCCGCCTGAAGCAGGCGGGACGCTCCGACTTCGTGGTCTTCGAACGTGCCGCGCGCGTCGGCGGCACGTGGCGCGACAACACCTATCCCGGCTGCGCCTGCGACGTGCCTTCGCACCTCTATTCCTTCTCGTTCGCGCCGAACCCGGAGTGGACGCGGAGCTTTGCGCCCTGGCACGAGATCGAGGCCTATCTCGAGCGCTGCACGGATCGTTTCGACGTCCGCTCGCACATCCGCTTCGAAACCGAGATCGCGAGCGCGCGCTTCGACGAGGCGGGTGCGCTGTGGGAGCTGACGACGCGCGGCGGCGAGACGGTCCGCGCCCGCGCGCTCGTGATCGGCACCGGCCCGCTCAACAAGCCCGTCGTGCCGGATCTGCCCGGGCTCGCGCAGTACACGGGCCATCGCGTGCACTCGGGCCAGTGGGATCACGGCTACGAATTCGCAGGCAGGCGCGTCGCGATCGTCGGCACCGGCGCGAGCGCGATCCAGCTCGTGCCGAATCTCGCCCCGAAGGTCGCGAAGCTCCATGTCTTCCAGCGCACGCCGGCGTGGGTGCTGCCGCGCCTGGACCGGCGCATCACGGCGTTCGAGCGCGCGCTCTACGAACGCCTGCCGTTCGTACAGCGCATCGTGCGCACGTTCATCTACTGGCGCCTGGAGCAGGTCGCGTTCGCGCTGCTGCGCGACGGCCGGCAGCGGCGCTTCCTCGAGCGCCTCGCGCACTGGTATCGCCGACGCCTCGTGAAGGATCCCGCACTGCGCGCGGCCCTGACGCCCGGGTATCGGCTCGGCTGCAAGCGCATCCTGATCGCCGACGACTACTACCAGGCCTATGCGCGGCCGAACGTCGAGCTCGTGACCGCGGGGATCGCCGAGCTCACGGCACAGAGCATCGTCGACGAGCACGGCGTGAACCGCCCGATCGACGCGCTCGTGTTCGCGACCGGCTTCGCGGCGACGGATTTCCTCACCCCGCTGAAGATCTACGGCCGGGGCGGCCGTGAGCTCGGACAGACGTGGAAGCGCGACGTCGAGACGTTTCTCGGCATCACCTGCGCGGGCTTTCCGAACTTCTTCATGCTCGTCGGCCCGAACACGGGCCTCGGCCACAATTCGATCGTCTTCATGATCGAGGCGCAGGTGCGGCACGTGCTGGCCTGTCTCGACCAGCTCGAGTCGCGGCGCGCGCGGACGGTCGAGGTCCGCGCGAACGTCCAGCACGCCTACAGCGCCGAGATCCAGGAGCGCATGGCGAAGACCGCGTGGAGCTCCGGCTGCAAGAGCTGGTACCTGTCCGCCGACGGCCGCAATCACACGCTCTATCCCGGTTTCACCGTCGATTACTGGTTCCGGACGCGCGGCTGCCGCACACGCGACTACGAATTTGCCACTTGAGGGCGCCCGCCGCGGGCGCCGCACGAGGATTGCACCGTGAACGAACCGACGCTCGTCTGTCCGCAGTGTCAGGCCGAGATCAAGCTCACCGAATCGCTCGCCGCGCCGTTGATCGCGGCGACGCGTCGCGAATACGAACAGCGCCTCGGCGCACGCAATGCCGAGATCGCGACGCGCGAGCGCGAGCTCGCGGATCGCGAGCAGGCAGTGGCTGCCGCGAACGAGCGGCTCGCCGAGCAGGTGCGGGCGGAAGTCGATGCCGCGAAGGCGCGCATCGCCGGGGAAGAGGCCGCGAAAGCGAAGCGCGCGGCGGCTGCCGAGATCGAGGCGAAAGCGCGGGCCGTCGTCGAGCTGGAAGGCGTCTTGAAGGAGCGCGACGAGAAGCTCGCCGAGGCGCAGCGCGCGCAGGCCGGGGTCTTGCGCCAGAAGCGCGAGCTCGACGATCAGAAGCGCGAGCTCGAGCTCACCGTCGAACAGCGCGTCGCGGCCGGATTGGAGACGGCGCGCACGAAAGCGCGGCAGGAAGCGGAGGATGCGCTCAGGCTCAAAGTCGCGGAGAAGGAGCAGACGATCACGGCCATGCAGCGCCAGATCGAGGAGCTGAAGCGGAAGGCCGAGCAGGGCTCGCAGCAGTTGCAGGGCGAGGTGCAGGAGCTCGAGCTCGAAGCGCTGCTCGGCGCGAAGTTCCCGCGCGACACGCTCCTGCCCGTGCCGAAGGGCGAGTTCGGCGGCGACGTCGTGCAGCGCGTGATCGGGCCGCTCGGCCAGGCCTGCGGCGCGATACTCTGGGAATCGAAGCGTACGAAGAACTGGAGCGACGGCTGGCTCGTGAAGTTGCGCGAGGATCAGCGCACGGCGAAGGCGGAGCTCTGCGCGCTCGTCAGCCAGGTGCTGCCGAAAGGCGTCGAGACCTTCGAATGCGTGGACGGCGTGTGGGTGCTGCATCCGCGAGCGCTGCTGCCCGTCGCCACCGCGCTCCGCCAGACGCTCGTCGAGGTCGCGATGGCGCGTCAGGCGGGTGAAGGCCAGCAGACGAAGACGGAGATGGTCTACCAGTACCTCACCGGTCCGCGGTTCAAGCATCGCGTCGAGGCGATCGTCGAAGCCTTCAATTCCATGCGCGAGGATCTCGATCGCGAGCGCAAGGCGATCATGAAGCAGTGGGCGAAGCGCGAAGAGCAGATCGAACGCGTGATGCAGGCGACCGTCGGCATGTACGGCGATCTGCAGGGCATCGCGGGACGTTCGCTGCAGGAGATCGAAGGGCTCGCGCTGCCGGCGCTGGAGGACGACAGCGACGCCTCCTCATAGATGAATGCGCCGACGCAGCAGGCGCATCCTTCGCAGCGCATCGATAGGCGCGCCGGAAGGCAGGTATGACCCCTGGGGATGCCGCGCCGGGCGCGAGTTGCCGACACGCATCCGACCCCGGGACTCACCCGGCGGGAGGCGGCTGACGCTCCACTTTCGGCAGGTGCTCCGCGATGCAGGCCCAGCTCGGCGCACTCGCGGTCCAGATCGTCATGGCGGGCTCGGCGATCTCGGGATCGTCCAGCGTCCCGGCGCGCACGAGAATGAGATGCGGCCGTGCTTCGGCCTGACTGAAGACGGGCGTACCGCAGGTCGGGCAGAAGCGGCGATGCATCACCGTGCCGCTGTCCGCCACGCTCACGAAGTCCCGTGTCTCGCCCTCGACGGTGAGGGCCGCGCTCGGGAAGGCGACGTTCACGGTGCCGCTGCCGGCCGCGAAATACTGGCAGACCCGGCACCAGCACACCCGGGCGATGATCGGTTCGGCAGCGATCCGGTAACGGATGGCCTGGCACAGACAGCCTCCAGTGATCTCCATGCGTTTTTTCCTCTGGTCGTCCATCATTCGAAACGCGGCGTCCACATACCGAGCCTAAGGAAGCTCTGAACAAGTTCAGAGCTTCCGGCGGCACAGGGATGTGCCGCCGTGAACAGTGGCGTAAGCCATTGTTCACGTAAGGT
>JACQWY010000045.1 GCA_016209015.1 Gammaproteobacteria bacterium
ACCGACGAACAGTCCCACCGTTCGGAGAAGAACCCAGAAAATGGGACTTCTCCAGACTGCGGGGTTTCTCGACGCTTCCCGCCCTGCCTCATCCCTGTCGCCCTCGCGCAGGCGAGGGCCCAGTCGGTGACCCGCGGCACGCACCGTGAACCTCGGACTTTCGAGCGCTCCGTTCCGCACCGCGCTCGCTTTCTGCGCTGGGCCCACGGTTCGACCTCAGCGCCATGGCTGAACGACTGGGCCCTCGCCTGCGCGAGGGCGACAAGGGGGAAATACGCGCCGCGGTGTACCGAGGAAGGAAAATTTCGGGGACACGTAACTCAATTCGGGCTTGACGTACCCTCAGGGAGTGGCGCACGGGCCGAATCAAGTAACACGTCCCCGGCGGCCCCGGGCCGCCCGCTCGCGAGGGCGAGCGCGAGCGCCGTCCAGGCGAAGCTCGACCAGTACGAGCCGTAGAACGCGAGGTGCATGTTCAACGGCAGCCAGACGACGACGAGCGTGCTCCACCAGCCGCGGGCGATCGCATCCCCTGCGGTCCAGCGCCGCAAGGGTCCGAGCACGCAGGCCCAGAACGCGACATACCCGGCGAGGCCGACGAGACCCGTTTCCGTGACGACTTCGACGAGCATCTGGTGCGGATGCGTCTGACCGTGCCGGTCCTCCTGCAGCCAGAAATCGTCCGGGGCCGCGACCTCGCGATAGGCGTAGCGGAAGCCGCGCGGACCGACTCCGGTCAGCGGATGGGCGGCGACGAGGCGCGCGGCATTGCGCCAGATCGAGATGCGATAGGAGCTCGCGGCATCGAGGCTCTGCATATCGCCGCGCAGGAGCTCGGCGGTGTGTGCGGCCTGGGTGCGGACCATCGGCATCTTCCACCACGCGCCGCCGGCGATCAGCACGCCGAGCACGAGCAGCACCGCGATCCGGCCGCGGCCCAGCGGCGGGCGGCCATGGCGCTGGAAGGCGAAGTACACGACCGCCGCGTAGACGAGCATCGTCCAGGCGCTGCGCTTCGCGGAAAGCGCGATCACCGCGAGATAGGGAATCGCCGCGAGCCAGACGTAGCGCCAGCGCGCGGCGGCATCGTCGAGCGCCGCGGCGACGAAGGGCGCAGCGCCGGCGAGCACGAGGCCGAGGAGCTGCGTCGGATAGAACACGCCGACGAGCCAGCCGTCCTTGTGCCGGTAGCCGAAGAGATCGTGGCCGACGAGGTATTCGAAGAGCGCATCGCCGACCCAGAAGCACGCGATCGCGACCGCGGCGGCGCGCACGAGCCGCGCGCTGCCCGGCACGCGCGGCAGGGCGATCACGAGCGCCGCCGCGGCGAAGTAGAAGTGCAGATAATCGAGCGTCGTGGTGAGCGAGTGATGACGATGGACCGCGCCGGGCAGGCTCGCGAGCATCGGCAGCCACAACGCGAGGAACGCCGCACCGAGAATTTTGAGGCGCGGATCCGTCCAGGCGAGCCGCGGCGCGCGCGCGAGCCTCACGAGGCCTATGAGCGCGAGCGCAATCAGCGGATAATTGATGCCGTTCTTGGTACACAGCAACAACAGAGTCGTCACCGCCAGCACCGGCTCGGCGTATCGGAGCATGGTCGTGGGCTCGTCCCGCGGGGCAGAGGCGGTGCACGTTAACACAATTCGGCAAAATCGCGCCGTGTCCGGGCGGACTCGGATCCGGTGAACCCATCAAGTACGAATTTCTCGAAGCGCCGTGTCCCATTCCAGAGCAGTCCGCCACCGTGAATGCCATCCCCTTTCCGCCGCCGCAGCACCGCGGCGGCCTCGCGTGCGTGTCCGTGCCGTCCGCTGAAGCGATGGCCTTCCCCGAGCGCGTCGCGCTCGGCGCGCTGCTCGCGCTTGCCGTCGGCATCATCTTCTCGAATGCTTTCACGCAGGAGCTGCACGTCACGAGCGCGTTCTACGCCGCGCTCGCCCGCGAGATCGTCACGGCCGGCGACCCGCTCGAAATCTTCCGCGGCGCCCGCGCCTATCTGCTCAAACCCCCGCTCGTGTTGTGGGCGAGCGCAGCCTCGATGACGGTCTTCGGCTTCAACACGTTCGCAGCGACGCTGCCCGTGCGTCTCGCGGGCGTCGGCTGCGTGTGGCTCACGTATCTCGTCGGCCGGCGGATCTTCGATCGCGCGACCGCCTGGTACGCCGCGTTCATGCTCGTCACGCTCGGGCCGTTCTTCCAGTTCACCGTCACGTTCCGCATGGATCCGATCCTGACGTTCGGCGTGCTGCTCTCGACCTGGGCTTATCTCGCCGCGGCACATCGCGCCGCACCCTTCGCGTTCTCGATGGGCATCGTCATCAGCGTGCTCGCGAAAGGCCCGGCCGCGCTGTACCTGCTCGTGATGCTGCCCGTTCACGCGATGGTCGATCCGGGCTGCCTTGCGCAGGCGCGCCGCTGGCCGCTGCGCTGGTATCTGCTGCTGCTGATTCCGGTCGCGTGGTATGCCTGGCTGTGGACGCAGCACGGCATGCGGCCGTTCACGGAGGTCTACGAGGACTTCTGGCGCACGAGCACCGCGGTGGGCGTCTCGCGCTACCAATCGGCGCTGGAAGAATACGTGCAGAAGCCGGCCACGCGCTTCCTGCCGTGGCTGCCGTTCATCCTCGCCGGTTTCGTGCTCGCCTGCCGCGATCTGCGGCGCGCCGCGACACCGCGTGCCGAACGCGCGGCACTGCTCCTGCTCGTCACCGGCATCGCGGTGACGATCGGCGTCTCGATCACGAAGCCCGATCACGACATCCGCTACTGGTATCCCGAGTTCCCGGCGATGACGCTGCTCGCAGCCCGCCCGCTCGCGCGC
This sequence comes from Gammaproteobacteria bacterium, assembly GCA_016209015.1. Taxonomy (GTDB): domain Bacteria; phylum Pseudomonadota; class Gammaproteobacteria; genus JACQWY01. The sequence goes on from JACQWY010000045.1 coordinate 2,825, forward strand.
TTCAGCGCCGGTCGGCTGCCGCGCTGGATCGGCCGGCTCGGCGCCGCGCTCGGCATCCTCGCGCTGCTCGTCGCGACGGGCATGCAGGTCGGCAACCGGCTGCGCACGAGCGCCCATCTCGACGAGCTCCGGGCGGAAGTCGCGCGCGGCGGGATCAGCCCCGCGCACACGATCGTGATCGGTGCCGTCGCGAATCCGCCGGAATGGCCGCGGCGCCAGAACAGTGTGCGCGACTGGATCTACTTCTATCTCGGCGTCGAGCTGCCCATGATGAGCTGGCAGCAGGCCCAGACGGCGGATCTCTCGGGCGCGCGCAACTTTCTCGTGCCGCGCAATCGCAACGACGCGCGCGTCATGCGGGAGTTCGGGCTCGTGGAAATCATGCACGCGGGCAAGATCGTGCTCGCCGATCTCCCGCCCGGGGCGCCGAAGTCACTGCCTCCGCCGCCGCCCTGAACGGGCGCGGTCTCAGGGCGAATCGAGGAACGCCAGCACCACGGAATTCACGCGCTCGGGCTGCTCGGCGAACGTGCCGTGGCTCGCGTCGGGCACGATGTAGAGCCGGCCCGCGGGCAGGGCGTGCACGATCTCGAGCGTGTGATCGCGCTTGATGAGGTCGCGCTCGCCCGCCATCACGAGCACGGGAGTGTGGATCCCCGCGAGCAACGCCGGATTGAGCTGATCGCGCGTCGGCGATTCGAGCCAGAGATGGACGAGCTTCTCTGCCACGCTCGGGCCGTGGGCCGCGGCCCCGGAGGGTAGCAGCACCGGCCGCTCCGGCCGATGCAGCGCGGCGAGCGTGTCACGCGTGCGCGCGAGCTCGTCGTCCTCGAGACCATCGGGCGCGAGGTTCGCGCCGCTCACGACGACGCGCCGCACGAGCTCGGGATGCCGCACCGCGAGCATGAGCGCGACGATGCCACCGTCGCTGAAGCCCACGACATCGACGTGCCTGACGTGCAGGAGCCTGAGCAGCGCGGCCGTGTCCTCGGTCATCCGGGTATAGGAGAGCGGCCCCGGCAGATCGGGGCTGTGGCCGTGACCGGCCTGCTCGGGCGCGATCACGCGATGGCCGCTTGCGAACGCCGCGAGCTGCTTGCCGAAGCTGCTCGCCGGCGTCGCGCCGCCGCCGTGGAGAAGCAGCAGTGCCCGGCCGCCGCCGTGGCTCTCGTAGTAGAGCCGATGGCCGTTGACGTGCGCCCAGTGGCCGGCGGGCGCTGCCGCCGCGACGAGCGGCAGCCAGGCCGCCAGGAGCGCCGTCAGGAACCGCTGCAGTCTCGTCCGCATTGCATCTCCGGAGATGAACGTCGTCGTGCCACCGTGCCGCCTCGTCCGCGGTCGAGGCGCGCGACGGGTGGAGTCATTAGATCACGGCAAGCCATGTGCCACCGCGGCGGAGGTCACGTTACGCCGCGCGGAGCCGCGCCTCGATCGCCTTTGCCCTCGGCAGATTCTGCACGAATGCGCACCGGGATGGGCGTGCCCGCACCGTCACGCTTCAGAAGCGATAGCGGAAATCGAGCGAGATGTCCTCCTTCGTCGCGCCCTGCTTGAGCTTCAGGTAGTCGATGTCGTTCTGGCCGCCGTAAGGCTTGCGGAGACGATAACTCGCGCTGACGCTCGTATCCTCGTTGATGCGGAAGCCGAGGCCGAGTCCGGCACCGAAGATCGTGCCCTCGTCCGTGACCGCGCCGGCCGTCGCCGCGGCGCGGGTGGCCGCGGGCCCCGCCGCGGCGCCCTCGAACCCCGCGCTGCCGAGTGCGGTGGCGAGCTCGTCCACACTGCGCGGACGCAGCACGGTGAGGTCGTCGTCGTCCTCGAGCGCACGCGCGAACGTGCGCGCGGCGCGGCCGCCGGCGAGCACGAGACCGAGGTGACTGAAATAGCGCGCGATGCCCGGCGCCAGCGCGCGCGACGGGCCCGACAGCAGCTCGGCGGCCGGCGCCGTCGGGATCACGAGCCCGCTCAAGGCGGCGGTGAGCAGGACGGTCGGGCTGCGCATCGCTGTCAGCTCCGTGCGTTGCGGCGTCAGCCCGACGCGGCTTCGGGCTCGGACCGCGCCACGACGAGCGGCTCGCCGCTCGCCGCGTACCAGTAACGGATGCCGTCCCAGATTTCGTGGGCGGTCTCCGCATACCAGAAGAGCTCGCGATCCTCGGCTTCGATCACGCCCTCCTCCACCAGGAAGTCGATGTTCACGGCGCGCCGCCAGTATTCCTCGCCGACGAGCACGATCGGCATCGGCTTGATCTCGCGCGTCTGCACGAGCGTGAGCGCTTCGAACAGTTCGTCGAACGTGCCGAAGCCGCCGGGGAAGGCCACGAGCGCACGGGCCCGCAGCAGGAAATGCAGCTTGCGCAACGCGAAGTAGTGGAACTTGAAGCACAGCTCCGGCGTGACGTACGGATTCGGGTACTGCTCGTGCGGGAGATTGATGTTGAGCCCGATCGACTTCGCGCCGACGTCGTGCGCGCCGCGGTTCGCGGCCTCCATGATGCCCGGCCCGCCGCCCGTCATCACGACGAGGCCGCCCCCGCCGCCGTGATCGCCTGCCGCGCCGACGAGCCGCCCGAACTCGCGTGCGACCTCGTAGTAGCGGCTCTTCGCGAGCAGGCGCTCGGCGGTGCCGAAGCGGCGGCGCAGTGCCGAGTCCGCGGGCGCGGCCTCGAGCGCGGCGCGCAGCGTGTCGACCCGCGCCTGCGCCGCGGCCGGCTCCGGAATGCGCGTGCTGCCGAAGACGACGATCGTCTCGCGGATGCCCTCTTCCTCGAGCAGGACCTGCGGTTTCAGGTAATCGATCTGCAGGCGGATGCCGCGCGTCTCGGCCCGGTTCAGGAAATCGCCGTCGCGGTCCGCCTCGCGATAGCTCGGGCTCTGCAGGATGCGCTGGACGCGTGCCGGGGCGAGGGGATCCTCGGCGGCCGGCTTCGGGCGCTGCCAGGGCAGCGGCTCGTTGCGCGCTTCGGGATGCGCGGGACGCGGGATCTGCGCCGCGTAGCGTGCATAGGGATGCTTGCGATGATTGGGCATAGGCTCCGGTGGTCCCTGTCTCGACGTTCGATTCCCGGATCGCGCGGCGCCGGCCTCTCCTCGGCACTGCAGTGCAAAGTATAGGCACGACTATGCTTCGAGAAGATGATCGGGTGCAGTTCCCGCGCATTTCGCGGTAACGGGATTGCGGCGACGCGCCGCGGCGGAGACCATAGCCGCATGACGCCGACCCGCCTCACCCCGCTGACCGACGAGCTCGCCGCGGAAGCGCGGCGCTGGCTCGCGTCCTGGGGCGTGCCCGAGATCGAGGACGCGGTCCACATCCGTTACAGCGCGCGACTGTCGCGGAGCTGGGCGCGCTGTCAGCCGGCGCTCGGCCGGATCACGATCCAGCGCGGGCTCGACACGGCGCCCGCGGAATTCCTGCGCGAAGTCCTCGCCCACGAGCTCGCGCACTTCGCCGCGCACGCGCTCTACGGGCCGGCCATCGCGCCCCACGGCCGCGAATGGCGGGCGCTGATGCGTGCCGTCGCGCTGCCGGCGCGCACCCGGCTCGCGCCGCCGCCGGGCTGGCACGCACCGGCGCGGCCGCGGCCCGTGGCGCGCTACTATCTGCATCGCTGTCCCGTCTGCCGCGCCGAGCGCGTCGCGAAACGCGTCGTGCGGCGCTGGCGCTGCGGCCGCTGCCTCGATCGCGGCCGCGACGGCGAGCTCGAGGTGTTCCGCCTCGAGCGCAAGCCGCGGCGCTTCTGGCCGTTCGCGCGCCGCGGCGAGCAGATGTGATCGCATTCGTCCAAGCCCGGGAGCACCGCCCATGAAGAGCCGCCTGTGCGAGATGTTCGGCATCGAAGCCCCCATCTTCGCGTTCTCGCATTGTCGCGACGTCGTCGTCGAGGTCTCGAAAGCCGGGGGCCTCGGCGTGCTCGGCATGGCGCGCATGAGCCGCGAGCGCCTGCACGAGGAGCTGTCGTGGATCGACGCGCACATCGGCGGCCGGCCGTACGGCATCGACGTGCTGATGCCGACGACCTACGAGGACGCCGGCGCGCTGAAGTTCGATCCCGAACACCTCTTCCCGCCCGCGCACCTCGCGTTCGTACGCGATCTGCTGGACGAAGCCGGCGTGCCGCGCCTGCCGGAGGACGAAGCAGAGCGCATCCAGCACGAGCTCGTCGCGAGCGCGAACTTCACGCCCGAGGAGAGCGCGATGATGATCGACATCGCGCTCGAGCACCCGATCAAGCTCATCGTCAACGCGCTCGGCACACCGCCGCGCGCGCTCGTCGAGCGCGCCCATGCCCGCGGCATCAAGGTCGCGGCGCTCGCCGGCAAGCCGAAGCATGCGCTGAAGCATCGCGACGCGGGCTGCGATTTCGTCATCGCCGTCGGCACCGAGGCCGCGGGCCACACCGGCAACGTCGCCTCGATGGTGCTGTGGCCGAGCATCGTCGACGCCGTGGCGCCGCTGCCCGTGCTCGGCGCGGGCGGTGTGGGCCGCGGCCGCCAGCTCGCCGCGGCGTTCGCGCTCGGCTGCGAGGGCGTGTGGTGCGGCTCGGCCTGGCTGCCGACGGTGCAGAGCGAGGTGATCCCGGAGATCAAGCAGAAGTTCTTCGCCGCGGGCCACGACGACGCGGTGCTGACGAAGAGCGTGACCGGCAAACAATGCCGCACGCTCAGGAGCCGCTTCACCGAGGCCTGGCAGCGGCCCGGCGCGCCGCAGCCGCTGCCGGCACCGCTGCAGATGCTCTTGTGGTGGGGCCAGGGCCGCACGCGCGTCGAGCGCGTGCGGGCGAAGGATTTCCTCACCTACCCCGTCGGCCAGCTCGTCGGCGACATGCGCGCGGAGACTTCCGTGCGCCAGGTCGTGCAGGACATGCTGACCGAGCTCGCGGAGACGAAAGCGCGGCTCGACGATCTGCTCGGCGCGGACTGAGGGGCCTCAGCGTCCGGCGCGGATCGCCGCCACGAGCGACGCGATCTCCGCGACGTCGGCGGCATGCGTCGCGCGATACGCGGCGGCATCCGCGTCCTGCTTCGCGAGCTCGCGCTCGACGTTCGCGGGCGTGAGCGCGACGCCGAAATCGGCCGGCACGGGATAGCGCGCACCGCGCGGATCGAAGAGCCGGTAGAGCACGAGATCCCCGGCCGCACGCGTGAAGTGCGAGGACTCCCAGTAGTAGCGCATGCGGGATTCCGCGTCGCCCGCGGCCGGCACGTCCTCCGTCGTCACGCTGCTGTACCCCGAGAAGTCCCACAGCGGACAGGCCGCCGCACCGCCGTGCGCCGCGGCGTCTTCGGCGATCGCGGCGACGAGCGCGCGCTTCCAGGCCGCGATCCCGTCAGCGAGGCCCATCGCCGTGAATACTTCGCGCTGCCGCGCGTGCAGCGGCGCGATGAAGCACTGGAGCGCGACGCCGTGGCCGCGCGCGAGCGCGAGCACGCGCCGAAATTCCGCGAGACCCGGGCTGCTGCCGTCGCGTTCGCGCCAGGCGACGTGCCTGACCCCGGTGAAATGCGGCTCGAGATACTGCTTGCGCTCCGACCTCAGGAACACCGCGCGATGCCCGCCGTTCGCGGCGAGCTTGCGCAGATAGAGCCGATCGACGGTGTGGCCGTCGGGCTCGCGATCCGGCAGCACGTCGGCGGACTTGCGCAGCGTCGCGAACGACGAGCGCAGCGTGTCGACCGAAGCGAGCAGCGCGAGCCGGCGCAGCGCGGGGCGCCATACGTCGTCGGCGTCGCGGCGCAGCAGCGCATCGTCGAAATCCGGAGAGTGCGGGCGGTTGACGTCGAACGCGTAGTAGTCGAGCTCGAAGACGACGACGCGCGGCGGACCGGTCGCAATCGCATGCTCGAGATTGCGGCGCTGCTCGAGGATCGTCGTGCCGACCTCCGCGAAATTGAACGCGGGCCGTGCGTCCGCCGGCCACGCCTCGTTCGCCGGCGCGAAACCCTGCTCCGAACGCGAGCTGCCGATCACGAGCCCGCGCGGCTGCAGCGCCGCGACGGCGTGGGGTTTGGAAATCTTAGTGAACTCGCCGACGGCGGGCTTGCTCACGTCCTGACCGCCGCCCGGACCGCCGACGCGCGTGTCGTAGGGATCGACCCAGGCGTTGAACGCGACGAGCCCGCCGAGCCCGAGGGCGAGCGTGCTGAAGAAGACGGCGATGAAGCGGCGCGCTGCAGGCATCGCTCAGAACTGGAAGTACAGGAACTCGCTGACGCGGTTCATGCTCGCGATCGCCGCCGCCGCGCCGAGCGCGCAGGCGACGCCCCAGGCGAAGCCGAGCCGCGGCCGGCGCACGTCGTCCGCGCCGTCGCGGGCGAGACCGGCGGCGATCTCCTGCGAGTTCGGCGCGAGGAACGCGATCGCGAGCAGGCCGGCGATCCAGGCGAGCGCGCCGAGACCGCCGAAGTGCTCGGGCGTGCCGAACGCGACGGCGTCGGCGAGCGCGGCGGGCAGCGCCGCCTGCCAGGCCGCGGGCAGCACGATGCCGTTCAGCCCCGCCATGCCTTCGAGGATCCGGAACGCCGCGCCGAAGCTCTCGGCGCGGAAGAACACCCAGCCGACGAGCACGGCGAGAAACGTCAGCGCGCGCGCCGCGATGCGCCAGGACCGCGCGCGGCCGTCGCAGCCGAGCCGCGTGCGCAGCACTTCCCAGCCGTGGTTGATGACGAGGTAGGTGCCGTGCAGACCGCCCCACACCACGAACGTCCAGCCCGCGCCGTGCCACAGCCCGCCGAGCAGCATCGTCGTCATGAGGTTCACGTGGCGGCGCGCCGTGCCGTGACGGTTGCCGCCGAGCGGAACGTAGAGATAGTCGCGCAGGAAGCGCGAGAGCGTCATGTGCCAGCGCCGCCAGAAATCGACGATGCTCGTCGCCTTGTACGGCGAATCGAAGTTCAGCGGCAGCACGATGCCGAAGAGCCGCGAGCCGCCGATCGCCATGTCCGAATAGCCGGAGAAATCGAAGTAGAGCTGGAGCGCATAGGCGAGCGCCCCGCTCCAGGCCTCGAGCAGCGTCGGCGCGTCGCCGTGCGCAGCGGCGGCGAACACCGGCGAGGCGTAGACCGCGACGTTGTCCGCGAACAGCACTTTCTTCACGAGACCGATCGTGAAGATCGACAGCCCCAGCGCGACGTTCTCCGCAGAGATGCGATACGTCGCCGCGTGTGCGAACTGCGGCATCATCTCCTTGTGATGCAGGACGGGGCCGGCGATGAGGTGCGGGAAGTAGGTGACGAACAGCGCGTAGTGCACGAAGCGGTATTCCTTCACCTCGCCGCGATACGTATCGACGAGGAAGGCGATCTGCGTGAACGTGAAGAACGAGATGCCGAGCGGCAGCACGATCCGGCCGACGTCCCAGTGCGCACCCGCGACCGCGTTCGCGATGTCGAGGAAGAAGTTCGCGTATTTGAAGTAGCCGAGCAGCCCCAGATCGCCCGTTACCGCGAGGGCGAGCAGCCGGCGCCGCCGCTGCGGCGCCGCACTCTCGCCGATCGCCCGGCCGAACGCGAAATTGAACACTATCGAGCCGACGAGCAGCGGCACGTAGACCGGGTTCCACCAGCCGTAGAAGAAGATCGAGGCGAGCGCGAGCCAGGCGGCGGCGACGTGCTCGTCGAGACGCGCGAGCAGGAAGAACAGCGCGAACGTCAGCGGCAGGTAGGCGAGCAGGAATTCGTAGGAATTGAACAGCACGGCGTGGATGGCGGTCAGCGTCGTCCCTGGGTCTCGCGGGCTGGGCGGGTGATCGGACGCGGCGTCCGGCGCAGGTTCGAGGCCATCATCGCGCGCCCGGCGCGTTGCGATCAACCCGGGCGCGGGATGCCTGCGCCGAAGCGGTGCCCGGGAAGACGACGTCGTCGAAGTTACCGGCGCCCTCGACGTAGCCCGTCATGACGATCGGCGCCGGGAATGTCGTCATCGTTCACGACCGCGCAGCACGTCGCCGGCGTGTCGACGAGACCCCGGCCCGTCACGTTCGTCGCGTATTCGCGCACGGCGCCGTTCGCCGCGGAGACCGCGCCGCCGGCTGGCGTCGTCAGCGGACCGAGCACCGCCTCGTTGGCGTCAGCCGCGTGACGTGATGCGAACCGACCGCGAGCTCGGGCGGGCTCCTGCCTCGACCTTGCTCGCGCCCCGCGCATCGGAGTCGCCGGGGAGCGCCCTCGATCCCGGCTGCAGGCAAGCCCTCATTGGCCCAGCACGGTCACCACCGCCGAGGCTTCCTCCACACCCCACAGGCCGCCGCCGTTCTCCGCGATCGCGATGCGCGCGTTCGCGACCTGCCGGGGACCCGCTTCACCGCGGAGTTGCATCACGAGCTCGTGGATCTGCGCGAGGCCCGTCGCGCCGAGCGGATGACCGCGCGATTCGAGGCCGCCGGAAGGATTGACGGGAATGCGCCCGCCGAGCGTCGTCTCGCCGCGCGCGGCGGCCGGGCCGCCTTCGCCGCGCGGCACGAGGCCGAGATTCTCTGTGTTCAGCAGCTCGCCGAACGCCGTCGCATCGTGGACCTCGGCGAGGTCGACGTCCTGCGGGCCGAGCCCCGCGGCCGCGTACGCCGCCTCGGCGGTGAGCTTCGTGATATGCAGATCGAAGAAGCGATCGAGGCCGCGATCGACGCCCGAGCGCAGCTCGCAGGCGAGCAGCCGGATCGCGCGCGAGCGCGGCACGCCGAGACGCGCGAGCCCCCGCTCCGTGCAGACGATCGCCGCCGCGCAGCCGTCGGAATACGGCGAGCACATCGGCACGGTGAGCGGATAGGCGAGCGCGCGGCCGGCGAGCACTTCCTCGATGCTGAACTGCTTCTGGAACTGGCAGAGCGGATTCTCCGCGGAGTGGCGATGGTTCTTCGCGGCGATCGCCGCGAGCTGGCGCTGCGTCGTGCCGTATTCGCGCATGTGGCCGCGCGCCCAGCAGCCGTAGACGTCCATGAAGACGGAGCGCTCGCCCTGGGCCGGCGGTCCGTCGATGCCCCGGCCGAGCGCGCGCAGACGCTCGAACGTGCCTTCCACGTCCTCGACGTCCATGCCGCCCGCGAACACCTTGTCGCGGAGCGTCGTGTCGACCGTCGAGAGCTTCTCCGCGCCGACCGCGAGTGCGACGTCGGCCATGCCGGCTTTCAATTGCGCACACGCGAGCCACAGCGCGGACGACGCGGACGCGCAGCCGTTCTCGACGTTGACGATCGGCAGGCCCTGGAAACCGAGCGGACGCAAGGCGACCTGCCCCGGCACCGCGGTCTGCCCGTCGATGACGCTCTGGCCGAGATTCGAGAAGTACGCCGCCTGCACGTCGCCCGGCGTCGCGCCCGCGTCGGCGAGACAGGCGGTCACGGCTTCGCGCACCATCGTCTTGACGCTGCGATCGACGTAGAGCCCGAATTTCGTCATGCCGGTGCCGGCGAGGTAGAGCGTGGTCATAAGCGTCCTCCATTTCGATCTTCATAGGATGCGCCGACGAAGGAGGCGCATCGATCGCGGAGCGGGTCCAGTTCCCAGCCGACGCGCTTCAATTCAAACAACGCCGTCGTCCCGGCGCAGGGACCCTCCCGGCGAAGGCCGGGACCGGGACCCGGTCATCACTCCGCGGCGCATTCGATCATCCGCGGGTCGACAAGCTGCTTGCAGCTTCACCCGCGCTCTGGATTGCGGTGTTGCCTTTGCTGTGCGCCGGGATCCCTTCGCTTCTGCGCTCTGGAAGCCGGGGTATGACCCGCGTGGATAACTCGCGATTCGTGCATTGCGTGTCGACCTGACTCGGCGGCGCGAGTTACCCACACGCGTCAGACCCCGGCGTCACCACCCGCGATCCTCGCCTCCAGCCTCGCGACCTTCGCCTCGAGCTCGCCGATCGCGACGTCTTTCGGATCCGGCATCAGCACGAGCGGCAGATCGGCGGGCGTGCCCTTGCGGCCGTTCGCGTAGAGCGTGCCGAGATCTTCGCCCCAGCCGCCGAAATAGGGAATGCCCGGCGGCGGTGCGGCGCGATTCCACTCGCTGACGAATTCGTCGAACGGCCGGCCGCGCGCGAGGCGGGCGCGGCGTTCGTCCAGGCGCGCTACCGTCGTCGCCCCGGCGTCTATCGCGAGCGTCGCCGGATCGAGCACGACGCCGAAGATGCGGCGCGCGACCTCGAGCGAAAGGAGCCCCTCCTCCACGTCCTTCACCACGCGCGCCGGCTCCCGATCGAGCACGTCGCCGTAACCGCCGCCCGCGCCCTGCGAGACCATGTAGAGCTCGCCCTCGGTGCAGAGCTCGAAGGGAATCGCGCCGCGGTGCGTGCTGTACACCGCGCTTTCGAACGGGCGCCCGTTCATGAGCGTCGCGATGTCGGCGGTGAACAGCGCCGGGTTCTGCGCGACTTCCTCGAAGACGTTCACCTGCTTGATCTTGCAGACGGGATACGCCGGCGAGCCGTAGCCGCCGAAGAGGCCCGGCACGGACGAGAACTTCGAGCCCGCCGCGATCGCCGAGAAGCCCCACAGCGGCGAGCCGCGCATCGCGGCGGAGGTCTGGTAGCCCGCGCCGCTGCGGTATTTGCCGAAGCCGAGGTTGTCGCGCGCGAAGCGCTTCGAGATGAGCTGCATGAACGGCAGATCGAGCTCCGTGAATTCCGTCTCGCCGACGTCCGTCATCGCCGCGAAGTTCGGCGTGAGACTGTGCTCCCCGTCGTCGTCCCAGTGCGCGCCGCCCGGCATGCCGTTCAGATCCGCGCAGAGATTGCCCGTCATCTCGAAGTTCTGGGTGATGCCGCCGTAGATGAACGTCACGGGCTGGTTGAACCAGGGTGCGATCACCTTGCCGAACTTCTCCGGCACCGGGAAGTAGAATTTCGCCGCCGCGATGTGCGTGAGCGTGATCCCTTTGAACAGCACCTGCATGTTGAGCGCGGTCGGCACGTGGCGCGTCGCGTCGCAGAGGCTCTGCGGATCGGTGACGAAATCGATGGGCTCGAGCACGGCGTTCAGCCTCGGCAGATCCGGCCACACGAAGCACAGGAAGCACATCGAGAGCAGCACTTTCATGCTCGTCTGCGGCGCGTTCACGGGCCGGTTGCCGATCTGCGGCGAGCAGCCGCGGAAGTCGAACGTCATGCGCCCGTCGCGCACCGTCACCGCGAGCGGCATGCGCAGCAGCACGTCCTCGCGCATCGTCGAATCCATGAAAGCCTGGCCGCGGATCGTGCCCTCGGGCAGCGCGCGGATGCGGCGTTCGACTTCGGCCGCGACGTATTCGATGTTCTGGCGCAGGCTGCCGACGACCGCATCGACGCCATAGGTCTCGATCGCGCGCAGCACGGCTTGCTCCAGCCGCTGGCAGGTCGCGTAGCGCGTCTTGATGTCCGCGCCGAGCATGCGCGGATCGCGCGTCGAGTTCTGCAGGAACGTCAGGAGATCCGTCCGGATCGCGTAGTTCTCCGCGAACTTGAGCGGCGGCATCTTGAGCCCTTCGTCGTAGGGCGATTCCATCGCCGGGCCCATGCCGCCCGGTTCCTTCGCGCCATCCTCGCCCTGGTGAAGGCCGCAGCACACCCAGGCGATGAGCTCGCCCGCATGGAAGACCGGCATGAAGGTCGAATGGTCGGGCGGATGCAGCCCGCCGTAGAACGCGTCGTTGAACAGGAACGCATCGCCTGCACCGACGCCGACCCGCGGGTCGTGCTCGTAGTACTTGCGCACGAAGCGGATCGGGTAGTGCAGGCAACTGCAGAAGCCGATCACGCCTTTCGTGGACGCCATCGCGTGATCGCCGGCGCCGGTGAAAATCGCCGTCGTCATGTCGCCGAAGCGCGCGGCGGGCGCGACGATCATGTTCTCGGTGATCTCGAAGTTGTCGTCGAGCGCACCCTGCAGGAAGCGGCGGATCTCGTCGTAGAGATATTCCTGGCCGGCTTCACTCAGCACGCGCGCTTCGCGGGCCGAGCGCGGCTTCATGCGGTGGTCGCGCATGATGCTCTCGTCCGGCGCGAGGAAGGGGATGTTCGCGGCAACGAAGGCCTCGAGGCGCGCGGCGTCGGCGGTGCGGTTATCTGTTGCGGATGACATGGCCGTTCCTCCAGGCAATCCGGGTGAGCCAGGCGCCGCCCTGGGCGACGGCGTCGAGCCGCCAGCCGGGTTCGACGAGGTAAGTCGTCGCGCCGGTGTCGACGATCGCGGGGCCGGCGATCGCCGTGCCCGGAGTCAGCGCCTCCGGCCCGTAGACGGGCGTCGCGAGCGGCGCGTCGTGGCCGACGTAATGACACTCGCGGCTCGCACGCGGTGCGGGCGGCGGCAGCGGTTCCGCCTGCGGCTGCAGATCGCCGAACGCGACCGGCGTCGGCTCGACGTAGCTCGCGACGCGGTACGTCGAGATCCAGATGCCGGTCTCGGGCGCGGGTGCCGCCGCGCCATAGCGGCGTTCGTAGTCCGCGCGGTGCTTCTCGATGACGTCGAGCACGTCCGCACTCGATTCGAGGCGGTTGCGATCGAGCACGACGGCGGTGTCGATCTTCTGCGCGCCGTAGCGGATATCGAGCTCGAGACGATGCCGGATGTGCTCCGCGGGCACGCCCTGGCGCAGCAGATCGCGCCGGCCGCGCTCCTCGAGCATCGCGACGACGTCGTTGAACGCCGCGTAGTCGTCGAAGACGTGCTGGCGGAGCTGGTTGTAGAGCGCGGTCGTGCGCGTGAACTCGTGGATGTGGAGCTGCGCCATGCCGCCCGCGCCGCACGCCGAGAACACGGACGAGAACGGCGGCACGAGCACGCGCGCGATGCCGGCCGCGTCCGCGATGCCGCAGCAGTGCAGCGGGCCGTTGCCGCCGTAGGCGAGAATCGTGAAATCCTGCGCGCGATAGCCGCGCGAGCCGAGCTCGGAGCTGATGCCGACCGCCATGTCGGCGTCGACGCGCCGCTTCACGCGCTTTGCGACTTCGATCGTCTCGAGCGCGAGCGCGGCGGCGAGCTCGCGGAACGCGTTCGCCGCGCGCCGCGGCTGGAGCTTGAGCGAGCCGCCGGCATAGCCTTCCGGATCGAGATAGCCGAGCAGGAGATCCGCGTCCGTCACGGTCGGCTTCGCACCGCCGCGGCCGTAGCAGGCAGGGCCCGGATCCGAGCCCGCGCTGTCCGGCCCGATGCGCAGCGTCCGGTACATCGCGTCGTAACGCGCGATCGAGCCGCCGCCCGCGCCGAGCGAGGCGAGATGGACCATCGGCACGGTGACGAGCCAGCGATCGATCACGGGGTTGAAGTCGTAGTGCTTGAAGCCGCCCTCGACGACGATGCCGATGTCGAAGCTCGTGCCGCCCATGTCGGTCGACACGACGTTGCCGATGCCGGTCTGGAGGCCGAGGCTCTCCGCGGCCGCGATCCCGGCGACCGGACCGGAGTGCACGGTCTGCAGCGCGTCGGTGGAATTCAAGTGCGCCATGCCGCCCGTGTTGTGGACGAGCAGCATCGGCTTCGCATAACCCGAGTCGCGGAGATTGAGCTCGAGCGCGCTCATGGCGTGGAACATCGTCGCGTGCAGATAGGCGTCGATGACGGCGGACGTCGTGCGCACGTACTCCCCGCGCCGCCCGGAGATCGCCGCGGCCTCGACGACCGGGATCGCGCCGAGCGTGCTCGAGGGATATTCCTCGCGGAAGATGCGGCGGATGCGCCGCTCGTGCGCCGGATTGACCGTGCCGTTCACGCAGGAGATGACGAGCGCCTCGACGCCGAGCTCGACGAGCTCGCGGATTTTGAGCCTGAGATCGTCCTCGTCGATCGGCAGCACCACCTGCCCCAGATAGTCGATGCGCTCGCGCACGCCGCGCACGAGCGTCACCGGCACGAGCGGCGCCGGGCGCTTCGCACGCGTCAGATCCATCTGCGCCGCGACCGGCAGGCCCTCGCCGTAGCCGCGGCCGCGGCTGACCGCGAGCGTGCCCTCGAAGCCGTGCGTGATGAGCACGCCGACTTTCGGGCCCTTGCGCTCGATCAGCGCGTTCGTGCCGAGCGTCGTGGCGTAGCGCACGGAGTCGACGGCGGAGAGCACCGCGCCGCGGTCGAGCGCGAGCTGCGCGCAGATCTGGTCGAGCGCGCGATTGAAGCCGAGGGCCAGATTGCCGTGCGTCGTCAGCGCTTTCGCCTGCAACGCGCGCGCGCCCCAGCTCACGAAGCAGTCCGTGAACGTGCCGCCGATGTCGACCGCGATGCGCTTCACGGCTGCACCTCGTGGTCGTGATCGTGACGATGCGCGTGGCCGAAAGCCGCACGCGGATCGGGCACGGTGAGATCCGGCGCCTTCGCGAGCGCGCCTTCCGCGACGAATTCCGCGGCGCGGCGTTTCAGGGAGTCGATGTCGAACTCGATGTCGTGCAGCGGCGGATGACCCGGCACGGTGTACTCCGCCTCGACGAGCGAGCCGCAGCACGGGCAGTAGTACTCGAGGATGCGGCACCACGCCGGATCGGGCGCGAACGTATAGGCATAGCGCGCCGGATCGAGCTGCGGGGCGTGGATCTCGCGCGGATCGCGATCGTAGACCAGGAGCCCGCGCTTGTAGTTCTCGCGCGCCGGACCGAGCACGGCATTGCAGTTGCGGCACTCCCAGCGCTCGGCGTCGAGATCGATGCGCAGGTATTCCGTGATCACGACTCTCATGCCTCGTCTCCTGCTTCGAGCAACAGATCACCGCCGTCGAGGACGGTGAACCGCCAGCCCGCGACGAGATGACACAGAAAGTAATCGGACTGCAGCACGGCCGGCCCCGCCGCGCGCATGCCTGGCGCGAGCGCGGCGTGACGATAGATCGGGATGCGCTCGAGGCTGCCGTCCCTGGTGACGACCGTGCGCTCGCCGCACGGCGTCGCGGCTTCCGCCGCGGCGGCCGCGGTGCCGGGTGTCGCGTCGGACACCGGCCTCCCGGCCGACACGCGGAGCTGGATGGATTCCGCCGCGGCGGGCCAGCTTGCGGGCTCGAGCGGAACGTCGACTGCGGCATCGCCCGTGATGGCCCGCGCGGTGATCGCGCAGTCCGCGATCGCGACGCCCTCGCCCGCCAGGTCGCGTGCGGCGGTCGCGAGCGCCGCGGTGAGCACGGCCTCGCGTGCGGCGGGCGCGAGGCCCGCGAGGGTCAGCTCGTAGTCCTGCCCGAGATGCGCATAGCGCACGCCGTAGGCGCTGAACAGCGCCGCGAGCTTCGGCACGAACACGCGCCGGATGCCGAGCGCGGCCGCGACCTCGCAGATCGCGAGCGGCCCGGCCCCGCCGAACGCCATGAGCACGGTGTCGCGGCGCGGCGGCTCGTGGGCGCGGATGCCGGCCGCGAGGCTCGCGATCCAGCGCTCGCAGATCAGGTGCGCGGCGGCCGGCGTCGCGAGGCCGAGCGGCGTGCCGATTTCGTTCGCGACCGCCGCCTCGGCGCGCGCCCGATCGAGCGGCCGCTCGATGCCGCTGAAGGAATCGGGATCGATGAGACCGCGCGCGACGCAGGCGTCGGTGATCGTCGCGCGCGTGCCGCCGAGCCCGAAGCACGCGGGGCCCGGTGCCGCACCCACGCTCTCGGGACCGACGTGCACGATGCCCTCGGCGACGCGGACGATCGAGCCGCCGCCGATGCCGAGGCTCTCGATGCGCGGCAGCTCGAGCGAGGTCGCGACCCCTTCGACGCGCCCGCGGAGCTCGGCCGGCACCGCGCCCGCGGCGACGGTGCTCACGTCGGAAGTCGTGCCGCCGACGTCGACGGCGATCACGTGCCCGAAACCGCGGCGCAGGGCCGTGGCGCGCACCGCCTCGAGCCCGCCGCGCGGCCCGGAGCTGTACGTCCTGATCGCGATGGTCTTCGCGACCTTCGCCGCGCCGCCGTCGTTGCGATAGATGCGGAACGCCGCGGGGCTGCGGTAGTTGCGCAGGCGCTTCTGGGCGTTGAACAGGAAGCGCTCCATCGGCGGATGCAGGAAGGCGTTCAGGAGCGCCGTCCAGATCCGGCGCGGCACTTCGGCGTCGCCGCCCGTCTCGTGTGCCACCGCGACCGGCACGGTGCCGAGGTTGTGCGGCGGGAAGCGGTTCTCGTAATGCGCGACGAACTCCTGCTCGCGCGCGACGTAGTCCGGGCCCGCGCAGCAGACGAGGATGCGGCTCACGCCCTGCTCGGCGAGCACGTTCGCGGCCGCGATCACCGCCTCCTCGCCGACTTCGCCGGCCACGTCGAGCGCGACGCAGCGCGTGCCGACGAGCGCGTCGAAGAGCGCGGCGCGGGCGCCGTCCGGGGCGAGCGTCGCGCGTGGGACGGCCGCATCGAGCACGAGTCCGAGCCGCGGTCCCTTGCGTTCGACGAGCGCGTTCGTGCCCTGGGTCGTCGAATAACGGATCGTCGCCGTCTCGCGCAGCAGCCGCTCCACGTCGTCCTCGCCGTAGAGCCCGCGCGCGGCCTTCGCGAGACCGTCGAAGAAGCACTGCGAGAGATCGAAGGGTGTGGTGAGCGTCTTCGCCGCGAACACGTCCGCGCCGTCGAAGACGCAGACGTCGGTCAGCGTACCGCCGTTGTCGATGCAGATTTCCTTCAGCAAGGCCGCGCGCCCCCGCCCATCGCCGGGCGCCCCGAGCGTCGGGCGTGCGATGGAACATAGATTGGTATTTAGATACGAGTCTAAATTTGGAACGCGCCGGCAGTCAACCGGAACCGCGCCGGCCGGACCGTCGTGGTCTACTTCGCGGGCTTGCTGCGCGGTGCGCGCGGCGCCGCACGCACGGCGCTCGCGCGGCCTTCCGCCGCGATGCGCAGCGCGGCGCGGGCGGCCCGCGCCCCGGGCGCGGCGCCGGGTGCGATGAGGCGCAGGAAGCTGTGATGGCGCGGCAACTGGCGGCGCGTGTCCTTGATGCGCGCCTCGAGGCGCTTGCGGCCGGCCTCGTCGGCGAAGCCGAGCATGATGCGGCACGTGCCGTACACGACCTGGGCCTGGAAGCCGGGATCGTCGAGATCGCCGTGCACCCAGAGATTCACGCAGCCGACGAAGTGCAGCATGAGGAGGCGCGCGAGATCGTCACGCTCGCACTCCTCCGCCGGCAGGCGCTTCATCCTCACCGCGGCCTCGAGCGAATGCCGCCAGAACGTGAGCGAGCGATGCATGAACCACGGCCGGTGCAGCTCGTCGAGCGTGCCGAGGAAGACGGCGAGCAGCTCGCGGAGCACGACGGAGTCGGCGGCGAACACTTCCGCGCCGAAAGCCGCGGCTTCGACCGGATGCTCGAGGGGATCCGTCGCGCGATACTTGATGACGCCGATGAACAAATCGTCGAGCAGGCGGTTCAGGAGCGCGTAGAGGACACCGTCGCGCGAACCGAGGAGATTGTAGGGCGTGGCCGGCGCGACACCCGCGCGGCGGGCGACGTCCTTCATCGTGAAGCCGACGCCGTTCGATTCGCGGATGAGCGTGCGCGCCGCGTCGAGGATGCGATCGAGCCGGGCCGCGGACTGGCGCTTCACCGTGCTCATGCGTGCTGCGTCAGCGGGCGATCTCGTCCGCGCCGAGCGGCCCCGCGCCGACGGAATCGACGCCGTCGAAGAACTCCACCTCGCCGGTCTCGAGCGAATACTCCGCGCCGACGATGCGCAGGCCCTCGCTGCGGATGAGCTGCTCGAGGATCTCCGAGCCGTAACGCAGATGGCTCGCCGCGACGCTCACGTTGAAGCGTACGGCATGACGCACGAGCGCGGGCATCTCCTTGGCCAGCTCGCTCTTGAGCAGGCCCTCGACCGACGGCCGCACGCGGTCGACGATCGAGCGCAGATTGCGCGACTGGTTCTCCGCCGGGCGCTGCAGCTCCTCGATCGTCGCGAGGATCGCGCCGCACTGCGAATGACCGAGCACGACCACGAGGCGCGTGCCGAAACGCGAAGCGGCGAACTCGACGCTGCCGATCTGCGAAGGCGCGACGATGTTGCCGGCGACGCGGATCACGAACAGATCGCCGAGGCCCTGATCGAACACGAGCTCGGCGGGCACGCGCGCGTCCGAGCAGCCGAGCACGATGGCGAACGGCTGCTGCTCGCTCACGAGCTCGACGCGGCGCGCGGCGCTCACTGCGGACGGATGATCGCGCGTGCTGGCGACGAAACGGCGGTTGCCCTCCGTGAGGCGTTCGAGGGCGGCTTGGGCTGAAATCATCGGAATCTCTGCGAGTCTGTCGGTGGAATCTACGGCACCTCGACCGGTGTCCGCGGCTGGCGACAGGGTAGCAGCGAATGACGCCGCCGGGGAGCAGCGACCCGCTCAGGGCACGACGGCGACCGGCGCGCGCCCGCCGACGGTCGTGACGAGACAACCGTGCTGCGCGAGCGCCCGATAGAGCCGGCCCTCGACATCGGCACACGTCGCGAACACGGGTCGCAACGCCACCGGCCGGTCGGCAAGAAGCGGCGTTGCTGCCGACCTCCGATGAGCGCTGGCCTACGCCGCGGTTCACGGCCGCACGACCCTGTGTCGCGGGAAGCTCTGCATTCGTTCAGAGCGTCCTCGAACGAAGAGCAAGCTTCGCCGGCCGGACTCGCGCTCCATCGCGCTAGCGGTGGTGAATATCGCCCGGCGAGCGGCTGCAGGCATCGGTGGCGCCGCTGCCCGACCGGCTCTGAGCGCGCGGACTACTCCACTTCCGCGAGCACGCCGAACGCGACGAGCTTGCGGACGAGGCCCGGCGCGATGCGCAGGCCGCGCTCGGCCTCGAGGGCGGCGAGGACTTCCGTGGTCGGCCGGCCATCGAAGCGATGCAGTACGTCCATGAGCGTCCGCGGCACGCTCAGCGGATCGAGCGGGCTGTAGCTCACGACCTGCATGGCGTCCCCCGAGTGGCCGACGATCGACACGGGGCGCGTGACGACGCGTGCGGGGATGTGCGGAGAGCGCATGGCGGATTGCGCGTCCGTGAGCAGCGTGAGCCTGATCTCGAGCTCCGGCCCGCCGAGCGCACGCACGCGCGCGGCGTCGAGGCCGTCGACGACCGCGGAAGCCGCGCGATAGAACTCGAATTCACGATCCACCCAGTCGCCCCACAGCCCGGCATACGCCGCCGGCGCGACACGCTCGTCGAGATCCGCGTCGTCGATCGCGCTCACGCCGGACGACGGGCGCGGTGCGAACAAGGCGGCGAGCGTGCGCGGCGGCAGCCCGAGCGCATGCACGACATGCCGCGCCAGGGCCGTTTCGACGGTGAGCAGCGCGTCCTGCACGCGGCGCCAGAACGCATAGCCGAGCGCGCCGCGCTCGTACTTGCAGAACCACGTGACGCACGTCGATTCGCGATGACGCCAGATGCCGCAGCGGCCGTCGTCGAGATGATGGGGACAGCGCATGCTCTCGGCGCGGCCGAAGCCGTCCCGCCCCTGCACGTAGAGCAGCTCGTAGCGGCGCGATCGCGTGAGGCCGAGCGGCGTCACGCCGACGCGCGCGCGGATCCGCGCCTCGAGCGTCGCGCGGCCCGCCGCCGCGTCGGACGCCGTGTCGCAGAGCACGTCGCCGACGAGGAAGTTCGACAGGACCGGCACGTAGGTGCAGCACTTCGTCACCGGCGAATACGTACCCATGCCGGGCGCGACCGCCGTCGGGTCGCGCGGACACATCGCGCAGTCGTCGCAGGTCGCGCGCGGCTCGCTGCCGGGCAGCGTGTCGAGCCAGGCACCGAGCCATCCGGCGAAACGGCGCGGCAGGGCAATCGGGGCGGCGGAAGTGTCCATGCAATCGATCCCTTCGATGATGGGCGCAGTATCGCACCGCGGCCGGAGAAACGCTGCGGCCATTTACCTCATGTGCGCCATGGTTTACGCGCAGCGCCGCTTGTCACGTGCCGCAGCGGCCAGCATGCTGGCACCGACGCCGCCGGGACGAGCCCATTGCTGCCATCCGTTCCGGCGAGAGGACTCCCATGCGCTATCGCCTCGATCAGGTGCCCTCGGCGGCAACGCCGTATCCCGATGCCCACTACGTGACGTTCACGGTGTGGCTCACGCTCGTCATCGCCATCGTGCTGCTCATAGTCGCGGCGCGCGCGGGCCAGCGCTGGCTGGTACTGTGGAGCGGGCTGACAATCGTCGCGTGCGGGGTCTATTTCCTCTATGCGTGATAGCGGGCCGGGTCGCGCGCACTGCGCTGCGAATGCCGTGAGGGCGACGTCTCGCGTGTCGACACGTGCCTGAGGATCGCCGCGGCGCCGTGAGCCGGGAATGGCGGAGAGGGAGGGATTCGAACCCTCGAACGAGTTGCCTCGTTGCCGGTTTTCAAGACCGGTGCATTCAACCGCTCTGCCACCTCTCCGGAGCGGGCCGGCATCTTAGCAAGAAGCGCCGGAGGCTCGCGAGCCGGGCCCGCCGCCACGGCGGACGGCGGGCCGGCGAATCACGGACAGGTCGCGGCGAGATGCTTCATCGCGGTGACTTTCATGGTGTGGGTCTTCTCGTCCTTGCCGGGAACGGTGGTGCCGGTGATTTCGACTTTGTGGCCGACGTGGCCGGCGAGATCGGCGGACGGATCGGCGATCGCGACGTGCTTCACGGCGCCCTCGACGTCGGTGAGCGCGTAGCCTTCACCCTCCTTCGCGAGACATCCCGTCATCGCGTGTTCCCCGGCGGCGAGGGCCGGGGGCGTGGCGAACGAAGCAGTAATCAGGAAGACGGCGGACAGCAGAATGCGGCGTTTCATGATGGACTCCTCAGGCTGGGCTGGATGTCATCCGTACGAAGCGAGCGGGCCGGCGCGCGGCACCACATCGTCTCCGCATCGCTCGGCGAAAGCTGCGCGCCGTCGCCGAGAACCAAGATTAACCGAAGGATCCCGCAGGTAAAAGGGAAGCTGTGTGCATTGCTTTTCGGGGTCCCGCCCATATCATTGACCTCGAACCATTGCCGGACCGCGCGGTCGATCCATGCAGAGCCGGCACATCAGTCGCATTGGAGGACATTACAGACATGGCTACCCCTTATGTGTTGAGCCGTTCCGGACAGTCGGTCCTGGCAACGAACAAGCTCATTCGCAATACGTACACGTTGCTCTCGATGACGCTCCTGTTCAGCGCGCTGATGGCGGGCCTGTCGATGGCGGTCCGCGTCGGGCCCGGTGCGTATCTCGCGTGCACGATCGGCGCGTTCGCCCTCATCTGGCTCGTGCTGCCGCGCACCGCGAACTCGGCTTCGGGCATCGGCGTCGTGTTCGCAATCACGGGTCTGCTCGGCTTCAGCCTGGGCCCCATCCTCACGATGTTCCTAAAGATGCCGGGCGGCGCGCAGACGATCATGATGGCGCTCGGCGGGACGGGCGTGATCTTCCTCGGGCTGTCGGGCTACGCGTTGACGACGAAACGCGACTTCAGCTTCATGGGCGGATTCCTGTTCGTCGGCATGCTCGTGGTGCTGGGCGCGTCGCTGCTCAACATCTTCTTCGCGATGCCCGCGGCTTCGCTCGCGATCTCCGCGGCGGTGGTGATGCTGATGAGCGGCTTCATCCTGTTCGACACGGGACGCATCGTGAACGGCGGCGAGACGAACTACGTGCTCGCGACCGTCAGCCTCTACATGAGCATCTTCAACATCTTCATCAGTCTGCTGAACCTGCTCGGCGCGGCGCGCGACGAGTAATGGGACGAGCGGGCCGGCGGTCCCTCGGGCCGCCGGCTCCTTATTTTTCCGTCGACCGCTCAGGACTTCCGTATGGACTGGATGAAAATCAGCTCCGCGATCTTCCTCGGGATGATGATCGTGCTGCTCCTGCCGCGTGCCAAGGCGATCATGAGCAATACGCCTGAAGCGAAGCCCGGTGATTGGAACTCGGCGATCCTGCCGCTGCTCGCGGTCGCGGGCCTCATCGCACTGTTGATGGCGTTCGCGCGCTGAGCGCGCGCTGCGTTCACGGCGGCGTGAGCCGCTCCATCCCGCCGAGGTAGGGCGCGAGCGCAGTCGGGATCGTGATGCTGCCGTCCGCTTCCTGGTAGTTCTCGAGAATCGCGACGAGCGTGCGGCCGACCGCGAGCCCCGAACCGTTCAACGTGTTCACGAGCTCGGGCTTCCCCGTTTCCGGGTTGCGCCAGCGCGCCTTGAGCCGCCGCGCCTGGAAGTCCTCGAAGTTGCTGCAGGAGGAAATCTCGCGATACGTGTTCTGCGCCGGCAGCCAGACCTCGAGGTCGTAGGTCTTCGCGGACGAGAAGCCGAGGTCGCCCGAGCAGAGCGCGACGCGGCGGTAGGGCAGCTCGAGTCTCTCGAGCACGGTCTCGGCGTTGCGCGTCAGCTCTTCGAGCGCCGCATAGGAATCGCCCGGCTTCTCGATGCGCACGAGCTCGACCTTCTCGAACTGATGCTGACGGATCATGCCGCGCGTGTCGCGGCCGTAGGAGCCGGCCTCGCTGCGGAAGCACGGCGTGTGGCAGACGAAGCGCAGCGGCAGCTCCTCCGGCGCGATGATGCGATCCTGCACGAGGTTCGTCACCGGCACTTCCGCCGTCGGGATGAGGAAGAAGCCCTGCGTCGGGATCTCGAACAGATCCTGTTTGAATTTCGGCAACTGACCGGTGCCGCGCAGCGAGCGCGCGTTCACCATGTACGGCGCGTAGACCTCGCGATAACCATGCTCGCTGGTGTGCAAATCGAGCATGAACTGGATCAGCGCACGCTGCATGCGCGCGAGCGGCCCGTAGAGCACCACGAAACGGGCACTCGTGATCGTCGCGGCGATTTCGAAATCCATCGCCTTGTGAATCGCGCCCAGATCGACGTGATCCCGCGGGGTGAACGTGAACTCGCGCGGCGTGCCCCAGCGCTTGATCTCCGCATTCGCCTCTTCGGATTTGCCGAACGGCACGGAGGCGTGGGGGACGTTCGGCAGATTCAGCGCGAAATCCTCGAGCTCGACCTGCACCTTCTCGAGCTCCTCCTCGCAGGCTTTCAAGCGGTCGCCGAGCGCGGCGACTTCCGCGCGCAGCGGCCCGATGTCCTCGCCGCGCGCTTTCACGCTGCCGACCGCTTTGCTCTTCTGATTGCGTGCGGCCTGCAGATCCTGCGTCTCGACCTGCAACTTCTTGCGCCGGGCCTCGAGGTCCTGGTAGGCGGTGAGGTCGAATTCGAAGTTGCGGCTGCGGAGCGAGTCGCGGAGACCTTCCGCGTTCGCGCGGAGCAATGCGGGATCGAGCATGGTTTTGACTGCCGGTTGAGTGTTGTTCTGGGAAACGGGCCGCGATTATAACCGCAGGCCCGCGGCCGCGGCACGCGGCCTCAGCCGGCCGTCGTGCCGAACTCGCAGGGCAGGCGGACGTAGGACACCGCGACGCCTTCGCGGGCGATTTCGGCGAGCAGGCGCTCGGCGTCGGCGGCTTCGAGCGCGAAGCCCACTTCGACCGGCAGATCGCCCGCCAGCTCGAAGAAGTGATCCTCGTGCAGCACTCCGTGGCGGCCGAAGCCCGCGATAGCGCGGAACGCCGTGCCGCCGTGGCAGCCGAGGCTGCGCGCCTTCTCGAGCAGCCATTCGTAGCCGAGGATGCCGTGCAGGCGGCGATTCTCGTGGACGTAGAACTTCAGAAACACGCCGTTCATGTGCGCCTCCCGGATGCGGCTCAGGATGCCGCGACGAGCCTGACCGTGAGCATGCCGAGCGCCGTCAGCGCGAGCGAGCCCATGAGATGGGCGCCGCCGGTCGCGAACGCCCAGCCGTATTCCTCGCGCGACACCAGCGTGACTACTTCGGCGGAATAAGTCGAAAACGTCGTCAGTCCCCCGAGGAAACCGGTGATGACGAACAGCCGTGCCTCGGGCGGCAGGTTCGCGTGCTGCGCGAACCAGGCGACGGCGACACCGACGAGATAGCCGCCGATCAGATTCGCCGCGAGCGTGCCGAACGGCAGCGTGGGAAAAACCGGATTGAGCTTCGCGCCGAGCCACCAGCGGAGCCATGCACCGACCGCCGCGCCGCAGCCGACCGCGAGGAACCCGAGCGGATTCATGTGCCGCCCTCCCCGCCCGGCCGCGTACCGCCGCGCAGGCGCCTGAGCTTCTCCGCGATTTTCATTTCGAGGCCGCGCTCGACCGGCGCGTAGTACACCGGAGTGCCCATGCCCTCGGGAAAGTAGCGCTGGCCGCCGGCGTGTGCGCCGGCTTCGTCATGGTCGTAGCGGTAGCCGCGACCGTGCCCGAGAGATTTGGCGAGGCGGGTCGGCGCATTCCGGATGTGCGCCGGCACGTCGAGCGTGCCGTGGCGTTCAACGTCGGCGCGCGCTGCATCGAGCGCGACGTAGACGGCGTTGCTCTTCGCCGCGCAGGCGAGATAGATGATGGCCTGGGCGAGCGCGAGCTCGCCTTCGGGAGATCCCAGGCGCTCGAAAGTCTCACAGGCATCGAGGGCGAGCCGCAGCGCGCGCGGGTCCGCATTGCCGATGTCCTCGCTCGCCATGCGCACCGCTCGGCGGCCGATGTAGAGCGGATCGCAGCCGCCGCCGAGCATGCGCGCGAACCAGTAGAGCGCGGCGTCCGGATCCGAGCCGCGCACGGATTTGTGGAGCGCCGACATCTGGTCGTAGAAGTAATCGCCGTCCTTGTCGAAGCGCCGGGTGCTGCCGCCCGAGGCGAGCGTCGCGAGCGTCTCGACGGTGACGGGCTCGCCGCCGGCGAATCCCGCCGCGATCTCGAGCAGATTCAGCGCGCGCCGTGCATCGCCGTCCGCGATGCGCGCGAGCATTTCGCGCGCCGCCTCCTCGATGACGAGCGGTGAGTCGGCGGACAGGATTTCCACCGCGCGCTCGATGAGCTTGCGGATCGCCGCGTCGTCGATCGAGCGCAGCACGTAGACACGCAGCCGCGACAGCAAGGCGTTGTTGAGCTCGAACGCGGGATTCTCCGTCGTCGCGCCGACGAAGATGATCGTACCGTCCTCGATGTGCGGCAGGAAGGCATCCTGCTGCGCCTTGTTGAAGCGATGCACCTCGTCGACGAAGACGACGGTGCGCCGGCCACCCGCGGCGAGCGTCGCGCGCGCGGCCTCGACGGCGGCGCGGATGTCCTTCACGCCGGACAGCACCGCCGAGAGCGCCGAGAACTCCGCGTCCGCAGTGCGCGCGATGAGCTGGGCGATCGTGGTCTTGCCCGTGCCCGGAGGACCCCACAGCACCATGGAGTGCAGCGGTCCCTCGTCGAGCGCACGCCGGAGCGGCTTGCCCGGCGCGAGCAGGTGATCCTGGCCGACGACTTCGCTCACGCGCTGCGGGCGCAGGCGATCGGCGAGCGGACGGGAATCGAGACTGGCAGGCGAGGTGCTCATGGCGCGCATGATAGCGCGCGGGGCCGGGAGCCCGCATTTCGAAGGATCTGCCGACGAAGGAGGCGCATCGATCGCATCTTTGCGGCGCTCGTCCCGGCGCTGAGGCTCGACGGCTCGACGAGCTGCCGGCGCCTAATGCTGCCCGTGTACGACGTCCACGCCCGCCGGCGGCGTGAACGTGAAGAGCGTGGAATCGAGCGTGCCGTTGCGCACGAGATCGTGGAACGTAATGACCGTGGTCTGGCCGAGATTGTCCTTCAGGCGCATGCCGTGCACGCCGTCCGCGCCGAGGCCGATTTCGATCGTCGTGTATTGCGAGCCTTCGGCTTTCGGCGTCAGGGCGACCCAGGCGACTCCGTCTTTCGTGGGCTCCTCGGCGACGGTGTAGATCGTATCCAGGTCGACGTCGTCGCCGAGGATCCTGGCCGGCGCGCCGGGCCCGGTCTTCGCGACCTCGTTGACGGTGACCTGGGCGAGATCCTTGTCGTAGACCCAGAGTTGTTTGCCATCGGAGATGATCGACTGCGCGTAGGGCTGCAGGTATTCCCAGCGGAAGTGCCCGGGCTTCGCTATTGCGACCGTGCCCTTCGAGCTCTCGAGCGGCGCACCGGTCTCGTCGAACTGCTGCTGCTCGAATGCACCGCTCAGGCTCTTGAAGCCGTGCAGGAAAGCATCGAGGCGCGTGCGGCCTTCACCCGCCTGCGCCGCGCCGGCGCATGCGGCGAGCACGGACACGAGCGCCCATCGCGACCAGGCCGGGGCACGCACCGCGCTCAGCCCTTCGGCGGCGGCGGCGCGAGCACTTCGCGCATGCCGTTCGATTGCAGCTCGCCGACGACGCCTGCGCGTTCCATCTCCTCGACCATGCGGGCGGCCCGGTTGTAGCCGATCTTGAGGCGGCGCTGGATGCCGGACACCGAGGCGCGTCGCGTCTCGGTGACGATCTTCACGGCCTGATCGTAGAGCTCGTCCGCTTCGCCGCCGCCCTCTTCGCCGTCGAAGCCCGCACCACCGACGTCGTCGCCTTCGACGCAGCCGGCGACGATCTCGTCGATGTATTCCGGCGCGCCGCTCGCCTTGAGCTGCTCGACGACCTTGTGGACTTCCTGATCGGAGACGAACGCGCCGTGGATGCGCCGGGGAATACCCGTGCCGGGCGGGAGGTAGAGCATGTCGCCGTTGCCGAGCAGGCTCTCGGCGCCCATCTGATCGAGGATCGTGCGCGAATCGACGCGCGAGGACACCTGGAAGGCGATGCGCGAGGGGATGTTCGCCTTGATCAGACCGGTGATGACGTCGACCGACGGCCGCTGCGTGGCGAGGATGAGATGAATGCCGGCGGCGCGGGCCTTCTGTGCGAGCCGCGCGATGAGCTCTTCCACCTTCTTGCCGACCGTCATCATCATGTCGGCGAGCTCGTCGACGACGACCACGATGTGCGGCAGCGAGTTCAGCGTCGGACGTTCCGCGCCTTCGAGCTCGCCCTTGTAGAACGGATCCGCGAGCGGCGTGCCGTTCTCGATCGCCTCTTCCGCCTTGCGGTTGTAGCCGCTGATGTTGCGCACGCCGAGCGTCGCCATCAGACGATACCGGCGCTCCATCTCCGCGACACACCAGCGCAGCGCGTTCGCCGCTTCTTTCATGTCGGTGACGACCGGCGCGAGCAGGCTCGGGATGCCTTCGTAGACCGAGAGCTCGAGCATCTTCGGATCGATCATGATCATGCGCACGTCCGCGGCCGAGGCCTTGTAGAGCAGGCTCAGGATCATGGCGTTGAGCGCCACGGACTTGCCCGAGCCGGTGGTGCCGGCGACGAGCAGATGCGGCATGCGTGCGAGATCGACGACGGCGGGCTGACCCGCGATGTCCTTGCCGAGCGCCATCGTGAGCAGCGAGTTGCTGTGCTCGTATTCCTTCGACTTCAGGATTTCACTCAACGAGACGATCTCGCGGCGCTCGTTCGGGATCTCGAGACCGACGACCGACTTGCCCGGAATGACTTCGACGACACGCACGCTCACCGTCGACAGCGAACGCGCGAGATCCTTCGCGAGTCCGGTGATGCGGCTCGCCTTGATGCCGGGCGCGGGCAGCAGCTCGAAACGCGTGATGACCGGACCGGGCAGCACGGCGACGACGGTCGCTTCGATACCGAAGTCCTTGAGCTTGAGCTCGACGAGCCGCGACATCGCCTCGAGCGCCTCGGTGGAATAGCCGGCGCTGTTGCGGGCCGGCGTGTCGAGCAGGTTCAGGGCCGGCAGCGCGTTGCGCGGCGCCTCCTCGAACAGGATGACCTGCTTCTCCTTCTCGACCCGCGCGCTCGGTTCGATGGTGACGATCTTCGGCTCGATGCGGATCGGCACGCGCTGTTCCTGCTTGATGACGTCTTCCTTCACGACCTGCGCGCGCTCGCGCCGCGCCTGGAAGCCGCGCCAGTAATCGAGGCCGACCAGAAAGCCGGCGACGCACCAGCCGGACAGCATGAGCGTGTACTTGCCGATGACGTCCATCGCCCACAGCCAGGACAGGCCGGTGAGCACCGTGATGCCGGTGCAGAACAACGCGACCATCAGCAAGGTTCCGCCGACCTGCCCGAAGCCCGCGAAGAGTCCCCGGCCGACGACGTCCCCGAAAATGCCGCCGGCCTCGTGGGGCAGTTCTATGAAGCCGCCGTGCGAGCGCACCCAGAACAGGCCGCAGCCCATCGCGAGCGTCAGCAGGAAGCCGCTCGCCCGGATACTGAACTGCAGGTAGCCCGGCCAGAGCTGATCGCGCGGTCCGCGCAAGGGCAGCCAGCCGCAATACGCGACCATCAGCGGCGAGAGATAAGCGAAGCGTCCAAAGAGGTATAGAAGTATGTCGGCGAGGAACGCGCCGAAGACGCCGCCGTGATTGTGGATCGTGCCGCCGACCCCGGTGTGCGACCAGCCCGGGTCATCCGGATGGTGCGACCACAATGCGACGAGCACGAACAGCGCGATGCCGCCGGTGGCGATGAAGACCCCTTCCTTGACCCGCTGCCACACCTGCAACGAGACGCGGTCTGCGAAATTGGACTGCCTGCGGATAGCCTGGGCCATTGCTTAAACTCAATTCTTCATTGATCGAATAACGATCTAATAAGTAAGCAGAAGTTTATGATACCTCTTCTCGATCCTCAGCGCCACCAAAGCGCGTGGCGCGCGCCGCCCCGGCCGCTCGGCGACCGCCCCGATGCAAACAACTGATTCCTCGCGGCATTTCCGTTGGACCGGGCAGGCCGGGCGCGCTTCAATGCGGTTCGCACGTGTTGACCCGCGTTTGCGGCGTGTGCGAGATTGCTGTGTGTCCGTCCTGAAAATGATCGTTCAGCCGCTTGAAAATCCAATTTTTTTCAGATCTGCACCTCGAATTCGGCGGGCTGGAGCTCGCGCGGAGCGACGCGGACGTGATCGTCGCGGCCGGCGACATCGGCGTCGGACTCGAGGGCGTGCAGTGGCTGCGCGAGCTCGGCAAGCCGGTGATCTACGTCACGGGCAACCACGAGTACTACGGCGGCGACCTCGCGGCGCTCGACGCCCGCATCGACGAGGCGACGCGCGGGACGGCCGTCCACTTCCTGAACAACCGGACCGTGATCTACTGCGGCGTGCGCTTTCTCGGCACGACGCTGTGGTCGGACTTCCATAGCGGTGACCCGGACTCGCTCGCGTTCGCCGCGGAGCACATGAACGACTACTACTGCATCGAGCACGACGAGGGCGACCTCGCCCCGGAAATCCTGCTCGACCTGCATCGCGCCTCGCGGCGCTGGCTCGAGGCCGAGCTCGCGGTGCCGTTCGACGGCCGGACGGTGATCGTCAGTCACCACGCCCCGACGTACCGGAGCTGGTTCCGGCCGGATCGCCTGTTGCTGCGGGGCGCGTATTGCAGCGATCTGAGCGAGCTGACCCGCCGCTACCACATCGACCTCTGGATCCACGGCCACATCCATGCCGTCGCGGACTATTGCATCGGAGGTGCCCGGGTGGTCAGCAATCCGCGCGGCTATACGGGCCTCCAGGAAGTGCGCGGCTTCGACGCGGCGCGCGCGATCGCGTTCGACTGAGCGCGGCCCGCGCTAGGCCGCGGCGTCTGGCCCCTGTTATCATCCCGCGACGTTCAGAGCTGTCCCAGACAAACGATGGTCAAAAAGAAAAGCACTTATCGGGTGACCTTCCACAACCACGGCAAGGTCTACGAAATCTACGCGCGCAGCGTGAATCAGGGCGGGCTGATGGGCTTCATCGAGGTCGCCGAAATCGTGTTCGGCGAGCGCACGACGGTCGTCGTCGATCCCTCCGAGGAGAGTCTGAAGTCCGAGTTCGCCGGCGTCTCGCGAACCTATCTGCCGATGCACGCGGTGATCCGCATCGACGAAGTCGAGAAAACCGGACCGAGCAAGATCATGGACGGTGGGCGCGGCGAGAAGATCACGCCTTTCCCCGTGTTCACACCCGGTCACGAGACGCACAAGCCTTGACGCGCCGTGCCGCGCCCGGCAAGGTCGGGTGACGGTGCAGTACCGATACCGGCAATCCGGACGCCGCGCACCGACGTCGCCGTGAGGGCGGCCTGCGCCGCCGCTCACGAGCCCTCGAGCCACGCCCGGTGCAGAACATGCGGATCTCTGTCCACGCCAGCCTCGATGCCATCGACCCCGCCGCTTGGAACGCACTGGCCGGCGCGGACCCGTTTCTGTCGCACGCCTTCCTGCACGGCCTCGAACGCCACGATTGCCTTGCTCCTCACGGCTGGTATCCCTGTCACCTCGTGGCCTGGGACGCGGAGCGCCCGTGCGCCGCGCTGCCGCTCTACGTGCGCGACAACTCCTACGGCGAATTCGTCTTCGACTGGAGCTGGGCCGAGGCCTACGAACGCGCGGGGGGACGTTACTATCCGAAGCTCGTGACGGCGGTCCCGTTCACGCCGGTGAGCGGCCCGCGTCTGCTCACGGCGCCGGGACACGAGGCCGCCGCGCAGGCGCTGCTCGGCCGCGTCCGCGAGCTCGCCGCCGAGCTCGAATGTTCGTCCTGGCACGCACTCTTTCCGGAGGAATCCGCGCTGCCGGAATTCGACGGCCCCGAGCTCATGCGCCGGCAGGGCTGTCAGTACCACTGGTTCGATCACGGCTATGGCGATTTCGACGGCTTCCTCGGTTCGCTGAACTCGAAACGGCGCAAGGAGATCAAGCGCGAGCGCCGCGAAATCGCGGCGGGCGCTCTGACGATCGAGGTACTGCGCGGCGCGGAGATCACGCCCGCGCACTGGCGGATCTTCCATCGCTTCTACTGCCTGACGTTCGCGCGCAAATGGGGATCGCCGCGGCTCACGCTGCCGTTCCTCGAAACCCTGAACGACGGGCTGCCCGACGTGCCGGTGCTGTTCCTCGCGCGCGACGGGGCGGAGTACGTGGCGGGCGCGTTCGCGCTGCACGGCAAGGACACGCTGTACGGGCGGCACTGGGGCTGTACCCGTCAGGTGCGGCAATTGCATTTTGAGTTATGCTACTACCAGACCATCGACTACTGTCTGCGCAACGGCCTCTCGCATCTCGACGCCGGAGCGCAGGGCGAGCACAAGATCCCGCGCGGATTCGAACCGATCAAAACCTGGTCGGTCCACTGGATCAGGGATCCGCGTCTGCGGGCCGCGGTGCGGCAGTTCCTGGCCCGTGAAGCGACGGTCGTCGACCGCTTTGTCGAAGACCTGGGTCAGCACACCGCGTTCAGGCGGGATCCGGACCACGCCGCACCGAGCACGGAACACCAAGATGTCGACGAATAGCGCGCCACAGCCTCTGTACTGGGTCGCCGCGCAGCGGTTCGCGGAAGACTTTCCCGCGGCCGCGACCGCGCTGCGCGAACCGGACGGTCTGCTCGCCGTCGGCGGCGATCTCCATCCCGTGCGCCTGCTCGCGGCCTATCGGCGCGGCATCTTTCCCTGGTTCTCCGCAGGCCAGCCCATCCTCTGGTGGAGTCCCGATCCGCGTGCCGTGCTGTGGCCGCGCGCCGTGCATGTCTCGCGCAGCCTCGTCCGCAGCGCGCGGCGCGCACCGGTCGAGATCACGATCGATCGCGCATTCGAGGAAGTCGTGGAAGCCTGCGCCCTACCGCGGCGCGGCGAGACGGGCACATGGATCACCCCCGACATGAAGCGCGGGTATCTCGCCTTGCACGAGCTCGGCCACGCGCACTCGATCGAATGCCGCGACGGCGACGCGCTCGTCGGCGGCCTGTACGGCGTCGCGGTCGGTCGCATGTTCTTCGGTGAATCGATGTTCAGCAGGCGCACCGACGGATCGAAGCACGCGCTCGTCGCCGCCGCCCGCATGCTGGAGGCCTGGGACTACGTGCTGCTCGACTGTCAGATCATGAATCCGCATCTCGCGTCGATGGGCGCGACGTTCATGCCGCGCCGCGAATTCCTCGGTCACGTCGCGACCGCCTGCGAGCAGGCGCCCGCTGCGGCGGCCTGGCGCCTGCTCCCGGAAGTGCTGTCGTGACGAAACCGCCACGCCGCCAGCAACTCGGCTTCTTCCTGACGCCGCCGCACCGTTGCGGCTATATTCCCGGCCGCAACGCGGTCACGGTATTCGTCGATCCGCGCCTGCGACCGACGCTCGCGACGTATTCGCTGCTGTCCCAGCACGGCTTCAGGCGCAGCGGCGATCACGTCTATCGCCCGAAGTGTCCGGAGTGCGCAGCCTGCGTGCCGGTGCGCATTCCGGTCCGCGATTTCGAGGCGCGCCGCATGCACCGGCGCACGCTCCGCCGCAACGAGGACATCTCGATTTCGATCCGGGAGCCGGTGTTCCAGCAGGAGCACTTCCGGCTCTACGAGCGCTATCTCGCCGCGCGGCACGCCGGCGGCAGCATGGAGAATCCCGATCCGGACGGTTATCTCGAATTCCTCACCTCGTCGTGGTCGGAGACGCAGTTCTGCGAATTCCGCGCCGGGACCCGGCTGATGGCGGTCGCCGTGATCGACCGCCTCGAGGACGGCTTGTCCGCGGTCTACACGTTCTTCGATCCCGAGCTGCCCGAGCGCAGCCTCGGCCGCTACGCAATCCTCCGTCAGATCGCGCTCGCGCGCGCCGAGGGCCTGGACTGGCTCTATCTCGGCTACTGGATCGAGGAATGCCGCAAGATGGCGTACAAGACGGAATTCGAGCCGCTCGAGTACTACGTCGACGGCCAATGGCTCGGGATGCGGCCGCTCACGTCCTCGGCGCTGGAGGAGCCGGATCCTGCGATCTGAGGCCCCCGTCACCGCCCGCCTTTACCCGGATCCGGCGATTGAGGCACAATTCCGGGTCAATCGGCGCCCGCGGCGCCGTCATCCAGCTCCGGATTCCGTCAAAACACACCAGAGGTCGCATGGCGAAAGAGGATCACATCGAAATGCAGGGCAGGGTGATCGAAACCTTGCCGAATACCATGTTCCGCGTCGAGCTCGAGAACGGGCACATCGTGACCGCACATATCTCCGGCAAGATGCGCAAGAACTACATCCGCATTCTCACCGGCGACAATGTCGTCGTCGAGCTCACCCCCTACGATCTCACCAAGGGTCGCATCACGTTCCGCGAGCGGTGATCGCCGCGTTCACCGCGCGGCCACATCCCACTCGGCCAGCCACGCCCGGACTCCGAGCTCGATGAGCCGGGCCACCCGTTCGTAAACCCTCGCCGACTTCCCGTACGGATCGGGTACTTCGTGTGCCGGTCTGCGCGCGTGCGCCGCGAGCAGGAGCCGCAATTCGCAGCGCGCGTCCGCCGGTCGCATGAAGCGCAGCCAGTCGAGGTGTCCGAAGTCGAGCGCGACGAGCGTGTCGAAGCGCGTGAAATCCGCCGGCACGACCGACCGCGACCGATGAGCGCCGAGATCTACCCCGCGACGTGCCGCGACCTCGAGCGTGTACGGCGTCGGCGGCAGGCCTTCGCGAGCCGCCGTCCCCGCGGCGTCGATCGTGAACGCGGCGGCGTCGGGGCGCAGCGCGAGATGCTTTGCGAGCAGACCGCGCGCGAGCGGCGAGCGGCAGAGATTACCCGTGCAGACGAAGAGGATGCGGCGCGGCGGCGCGCTCACGCCTTGCGCTGGTGCCAGTGCTGATTGAGGCGGGCGAGATCGGCCGCGGTGTCGACGCCCATGCCGCAGGCCGCGACGGCGTCGGGCACCATGATGCAGGCGCCGTCGACGAGCGCACGGAGCTGCTCGAGCCGCTCCGTCGTCTCGAGCGCCGCGGGCGGCAGCGCGACGAAACGCTGCAGGTAGCCCACGGTATAGGCATACACGCCGACGTGCCGCCGCACGAGGGACTTGTCGCGCTGGGGATAGGGCGTGTTGTCGCGATCGTGCGGAATCGGCGCGCGGCTGAAGTAGAGCGCCCGGTTGCGCGCGTCGCGCACGACCTTCACGACGTTAGGATCGTTGAAGTCGGTCGCCTGCGGCAGCGGCTCGCACACCGTGCCGATGTCGACGCTCTTGCCGTCACCGACGATTTCCGCGACCTGCCTGATCACGGCCGAGGGCATGAGCGGCTCGTCGCCCTGCACGTTCACGATCACGGTCTGCCTCTTCTCGCCGCGGATGCGCACCGCTTCGGCGATGCGATCCGTGCCCGAAACATGCGTCGAGGCCGTCATGCAGACTTCGGCGCCGAAAGCCGCGGCGGCCGCCGCGATGCGTTCGTCGTCCGTCGCGATCACGACCTCCTCGGCGCCACTCTCGAGCGCGCGCTCGTGCACGTGCTGGATCATCGGTTTGCCGGCGATCTGCAGGAGCGGCTTGCCGGGCAGGCGAGACGCGCCGAAGCGCGCCGGTATGTAGACCTTGAAGCTCACTTGTTGAGGCGCTCCAGTTCCTCTTCGCCGAGCTCGCGGGCTTCGTCCTCGAGCATGATCGGAATGTCGTCGCGGATCGGATAGGCGAGCCGCGCCGATCTGGAGATCAGTTCCTTCCGATCCTTGTCGTAGATGAGCGGGCCCTTGGTCACGGGGCAGACCAGGAGGTCAAGCAGTCTCTTGTCCATCGCGTCCTCGTTGCAGCAACTGGAGCAGGCGCTGTCCGAACAGTTCGGGCAGCTCTGCGGTGATCGGCAGGAACCAATGGCGATCGGATGCGAAGGTCTCGCATTTCACCGCGTCCTTTTCGGTCATGATGATGGGGAAATCATCCGCGAATGCCAAGTCCCGGGCCGTGAAGGGATGGTGATCCGGAAACGCGTGCGGCGTCACGCGCAGGCCTTTGCTCCGGAGCATCGTGAAATAACGGTCGGGGTTAGCGATGCCGGCAACCGCGTGCACGGCCTGACCGGAGAACGTCTCCAGCGGCTGGCTCCGCGCGCGGTCGGCGACACCGTAGAGCGTCGTACCGACGTACTTCATCGAAAACTCGCTGCGCCCGGCGATGCCGTTCGTGACCACGAAATCGGCTTCGGCGAGCCGCGACACCGGCTCGCGCAACGGCCCCGCAGGCAGACACAGGCCGTTGCCGAAACGGCGCACGCCATCTACGACGACGATCTCGACCGCGCGCGCGATGCCGTAGTGCTGCAGACCGTCGTCGCTGATCGCGATGTCGCAGCCGGCGTGCGCGACGAGCGCGCCGACGCTCGCCGCGCGGTCCGGCCCCGCGGCGACGGGACAGCGCGAGCGGCGCGCGAGCACGATCGCCTCATCGCCGACGGTATGCGGATCGCTGTCCGCGCGCACCTGCTGCGGCCAGTGCTTTGCCTGTCCGCCATAGCCGCGCGTGATGATGCCGGGCTTGAATCCCGCCTCGCGCAGGAAGGCGGCGATCCAGATCACGAGCGGCGTCTTGCCCGTGCCGCCGACCGTGAGATTGCCGACCACGAGCACCGGGATTGTCGGTTGCGCGATGTTCAACAGGCCCGAGGTGTAGGCGAAGCGGCGCACGCCGATCGCCGCCTGGTAACCGAGACTCAGGGGCAGCAGGACGAGGGCCGACGGATGCCGGCCGTACCAGAGCTCGTCGAGCAGGCGGCTGAGCGCTGCTTTCATGCCGGCCTCAGGCGGATTCGCGCGGCGAGCGGCGGATCATTCCTCGTCCCGGGCCGTCGTGGGGAACGTGACGTGATAGAGGCCGACGCGGCGCGCGGCGTCCATCACGTCGATGACGGACTGGTGCGTCGCCTCGCGGTCCGCGCTGATGACGACGAGCGGTTCGCCGTCGGCGGGCTTCGCGTCGCGCAAGGCCTGCTCGATCGTCGCGAGCTGGGAGTTCACGAGCGCCTGGCCCTTCACGAAGACCTGGCCCTTGCGGTCGATGGAGATGTCGATCTGTGCGGGCGGTGCGCTCTTCACCTCTGCGCTGGCCTGCGGCAGCGTGAGCTGGATCTCCGACTCCTTCACGAAGCGCGTCGAGACCATGAAGAAGATGACGAGCAACAGGATGACGTCGATGAGCGGCACCATCTCGATGCCCACGTCGTCGTCGTGTTTCGGACGGAAATTCATGCGCGGTGTACCGACTCGTGCGCCCCGTGACGGCGGCTCATGCCTGCGCCTCCTCCATCTCGGGATCGCGGCTGCGCTCGCCCTTCATCACTTCGACGAGCTTGAGCGCCTCCTGTTCCATGGTCATCACGATGTCGTCGACCCGCGAGCGGAAGTAGCGATAGAAGAGCAGCGTCGGGATCGCGACCATGAGGCCGCCGGCGGTGCTGACGAGCGCCGTCGCGATGCCGCCCGCGAGCGCCGTGGGATCGCCGACGCCGTGCGAGCTCGCCGCGCTGAACATCTTGATCATGCCGATGACGGTGCCGAACAGGCCCAGCAGCGGCGCGATCGAGGCGATCGTGCCGAGCATGTTCAGATGCCGGCCGAGCTCGTGCACGACGTGGCGGCCGACCTCCTCGATGCCCTCCTTCATCACCTCGCGGCTGAAACCGCGGTTCGCGAGCCCCGCCGCGAGCACGCGGCCGAGCGGCGAGCCGTCGCGCAAGGCCTGGACGCGGCGTTCGTCGAGCACGCCGGCGCGCGACCACTGCCAGACCTGGGCGACGAGATTCGCGGGAGTGACGCGCTTGCGCTGGAGGGACCAGAAGCGCTCGATCACGATCGCCATGGAGGTGATCGAGCAGAGAATGAGCGGCAGCATCGACCAGCCGCCGGCCTTGATCAATTCAAACACTAATTTATCGACTCCTGCGGTACGGCCGCGCGCGTTGCCGCGTCGGCTCTCGACGCCGCGATTTCTGGAGATCCCGGCCCACTCCCGCGCAATTCGGACGGCCCGGGCCGCCGGGCGCTGCAGACCTTACCAAACGCGGGGATCTTAGTGAAGGCCGGACAGGGCTTCCGGGCGCGGCGCGTCCTGCCAGTAATGCCGGTGCTCCAGGCGATGGGCGCGCACGCGCGTGCCGCGCGCCGTGAGCTCGAGATCGAGCGCCCCGAGCGCGCTCGTCTCGAGGATCGCCGCGCCGACCGCCCGGTAGTTCGCGACGACGCCGGGCGCCGGGAAGCCGAAACGGTTGCGATGTCCGGCCGCGACGAGCGCATAGCGCGGACGCACGGCCGCGACGAAGCCGGGATGCGAGGATGTCGCGCTGCCGTGATGCGGGACGACGATGATCGCCGAGCGCAGGGACGGCAGGGCCTGCAGCGCCTCCTCCGTCGCCGTTTCGCCGTCGCCGGGCAGGAGGATCGAGCCGCCCGCGGTCGTCACGCGCAATACGCACGAGCCGTCGTTGTCCGTCGCCGCGGGTGCTGCGGGATGGAGCACCGTGAACTGCACGCCGTCCCAGATCCAGCGTTCGCCGGCGGCACAGCGCTGCGCCGCCGGGAGCCGCGTCTCGCGCGGACTGACGAGGATGCGGCGCACCGGCAGCGCCTCGATCAGCGCCGGCGCACCGCCGACGTGATCGCTGTCGGGATGGCTCAGGACGAGCGCGTCGATCGTGCGCACGCCACGCGCCCGCAGGAACGGCAGCACGACGCGCTCGCCGGCATTGCCGCCCGGATAGCGCGGCCCCGCATCGTAGACGAGCGTGTGGTGCGCCGTGCGCAGCACCGTCGCGAGTCCCTGTCCGACATCGAGCACCGTGAGCTGGAGCTCGCCCGGCGCGGGCCGCGCGCCGGCGCCGGCGGCCAGCGCGCAGAGCAGGAGCGGTGCCAGCCAGCGCCGCGCGGGCAAGAGCGGGATCCACCACACGAAGACCGCGAGTCCCGCGAGCAGCGCCGTCGCGGCGCCGGGCGCTGCCGGCAACGCGAGCACCGGCACGGCGCGATCGAGCCAGACGAGGTACTGCCACGCGAGCTCCCAGGACCACGCCGCGATCCGCCACATCATGGCTGCCGCGTCGGCCTGCAGCGGCGCGAGTGCGACACCGAGCAGGGCAAGCGGTGTCACGACGAACGTCGTCCACGGCACCGCGAGCAGGTTCGCCGCCGGCGCGCTCACGGCAATCGACTGGAACACGATGCCGATCAGCGGCGCGAGCCAGAGCGTGAAGCCGACGTGCTGCGCGATCTCCCGACGCATACGCCCCGCGGGCTGGCGCGTCGCGCTCATCAGGATGAGCAGACCGACGGCGCCGAACGACAACCAGAGACTCACCGAGAGGCTCGCCGCAGGATCGATCACGAGGATCACGGCGAGCGCGGCGAGCAGCGCGTCGGTCCCGAGCACGCGCTGACCGAACTGGCCGCAGAGCAGGCCTGCACTCACCATCAGCAGGGAACGCACGGCAGGCACCTGCGCGCCGGCGAGCAGCGTGTACGCAGCGGCGGCGAGTATCGCGACCCACGGTGCGACGCGGGCCGCCGCGGCGAGCCGCAGCAGGCCGACGCTCCGGCTCCACAGCCAGCGCGTCGCGACGAACGCGAGGCCCGCGACGAGTGCGATGTGCAGGCCCGAAACGGACACGAGATGTGCAGTGCCGGTGTTGCGCAGGACGCGCCACGCCGGCACGTCGATGCCGCTCTCGTCACCGACCGCGAGCGCCACGATCACGTCACCGGCCGGGCCCGGCGCGGCAGCGCGGATGGCCGCCGCGACCCGGGCGCGGGCGCGCTCCACGACGGCGGCCCCCGGCTGCGGATCGCAGCCGTTGCGGGGATGCGGCACGACGTAGCCGACGGCGTCGATGCCGCGCGCGAACTGCCAGCCCTCGCTGTCGAAACCGCCGGGATTCGCCGTGCCGTGCGGGCGCCGCAGCCGCACGGCGAAACGGCACACGGCACCCGGCTCGGGCAGGCTGCCGCGCGGCTCGTACCACGCGAGCTCGACCGTCCGCGGCCCGGTCACGGCGCGCGCTCCCTGTGCGAGAGCGTCGAGATCGACCTGCAGCCGCAGGCCGCGTGCGGCCGCCCGCGGCGCGCCGGCGAGCCGGCCGCTCGCGATCAGCGTCGCACCTTCGAACGCGGGCTCGAGACGGGCCGCGAGATCGAGCCCGGCGCGCGCGACGGCCCAGGTGAAACCGAGCACGAGGACGATCGCGCCGCGCGGCAGGCGAGCGCGCAACGCCCAGCAGGTCGCAGGGAGCAAGAGCAGCAGCGGTAGCGGAGGCAGGGCGGGCAGGAGCTGGCACAGCAGCAGGCCCGCGCAGAGGCAGCACAGCGTCGCACGCATCGCAAATCGTCCTTGATTCGGGTCGGCGCCGCGCCCCGGCGCCTCGAGCGCGCGCCGTCCTGGCGCGCGAGCCGGCATCATAGCGCCGCGCCCGGCACGGCGTGAAGCGGCGTCCCGGCGCTGCGCAGCGCCGGGCCAGGCTCAGGCGGGCATGCCCGCCGCGAGCCGGCCGTCGTGAAGGTGCACGATGCGATCCATGCGCGCGGCGATGCCGCGATCGTGCGTGACGAGCACGAGGCCCGTGCGGAACTCCTGCTTCAGCGCGAGCATCGTCTCGAGCGTCACCTGCGCGGTGCGTTCGTCGAGGTTGCCCGTCGGCTCGTCAGCGAGCACGCACTGCGGCGCGGTGACGAGCGCGCGGGCAATCGCCGCACGCTGACGCTCGCCGCCCGAGAGCTCGGCGGGACGATGACCGAGGCGCGTCGCGAGCCCGACTTTCGCGAGCATGTCCGACGCGCGCCCGCGCGCTTCCGTGACCGCGACGCCGCCGATCAGCAGCGGCATCGCGACGTTCTCCAGCGCCGTGAATTCCGGCAGCAGATGATGGAACTGATAGACGAAGCCGAGCGCGCGGTTGCGCAGGAGTCCGCGTTCGACCTCGTTGAGCCGCGCGATGTCGCGCCCGGCGATCGTCACGCTGCCGGTGGTCGGCACGTCGAGCCCGCCGAGGAGGTGCAGCAGCGTGCTCTTGCCGGAGCCCGAAGCACCGACGATCGCGACGCTCTCGCCCGCCGCGAGCGTGAAGTCGACGCCGTTCAGCACCGCGACGTTCAACACGCCGTCGTGGAAGGTCTTCGTCAGCTCGCGCGCGACGATTACGGAGTCACTCATGACGCAGGACCTCGGCCGGACGGGTGCGGCTCGCGACCCACGCGGGGTAGAGCGGCGCGGAGAGGCACAGCACGATCGAAATCGCGATCGCGATCACGACGTCCTGCGGCCGGAGCTCCGCCGGGATTTCGCTGATGTAGTACACGTCGGGCGGCAGGATCTTGAAATGGAACCAGCGTTCGAGCGCGCCGACGATCGTCTCGACGTTCGCGGCGAGCAGCACGCCGACGGCGACGCCCGCGACGATGCCCGCCGCACCGATCAGCGCGCCCTGGTAGAGGAAGATGCCGAGCACGCGGCGCGGCGTCATGCCGAGCGTGCGCAGGATTGCGATCTCGGCGATCTTCTCGGCGACGACCATGACGAGCGTCGAGACGAGGTTGAAGGCCGCCACGCCGATGCTCAGCATCAGGATCACGAACATCACGATCTTCTCGGTCTTGAGCGCGCGGAAGAGATTCACGTGCGTCTCCGTCCAGTTCGTCGCGTGCACCGCGCCCGGCAGCGCGCGCAGGGCCGGGCCCGCGTTCAGCGCCGCGCCGAGCTCGCTCGCCGTGAACGGATCGCCGAGGCGCGCGCGCACGCCGCTCACGCCGCTGCCGAGGCGGAACACCTTCGCCGCGTCCTCGAGGTGCATGAACGCCACCGAGCTGTCGTAGTCCTGCACGCCGGCCTCGAAGATGCCGGTGACGCGGCAGCGCTTCAGGCGCGGCAGCATGCCGGTCGCGGTGCGGATCGGCTCCGGCAGGACGAGCGTGACCTCGTCGCCGACGCCGAGGCCGAGCGCGTCGGCGAGCCCGCGCCCGAGCACGATGTTGAACGCCCCGCCCGTGAGACTGTCGAGCGTCCCGGCCTTCA
Organism: Gammaproteobacteria bacterium; assembly: GCA_016209015.1. Classification (GTDB taxonomy): domain Bacteria; phylum Pseudomonadota; class Gammaproteobacteria; genus JACQWY01. Next base: position 43,376 of record JACQWY010000045.1, read on the forward strand.
TGCGCGCGGCGACGACCGACACACCCGCCTCCTCCGCCGGCAGCACGCCGCGCACGAGCGCGCCCTGCACGGCGTTGTAGTGCGTCAGCATCGCCTCGCCCTCGACGTAGGGTGCGGTGGCCGCGACGCGCCGATCGGCACGCAGCACGGCCGCGGCCGCGCGCCAGTCGCCGAGTGCGCCCTGCTCCGGTTTGACGCTAAGATGCGCGGCCATGCCGAGGATGCGCTCGCGGAGCTCGCGCTCGAATCCGTTCATGATCGAGAGGATCGTGATGAGCGAGGCGATGCCGAGCGCGACGCCCGCGATGGAAATCGAGGAAATCAGCGAAACGAACCGGGTGCGGCGTCGGGCGCGCGTGTAGCGCCAGCCGATGAACGCTTCGACGGGAGTAAACATTGGGCGCGATTATAGCGAATGCCCGCGCGGGGACGACAGGCGCGCCCGGGGTGCGACGGTGAAGCTGCTGGCATTGGAGACGGCGACGGACGCCTGCTCGGCGGCGCTGTTCATCGGCGGCGCGATCCGCGAGCGCTTCGAGCTCGCGCCCCAGCGCCACACGAAGCTCCTGTTGCCGATGGTCGGCGCGCTCTGCGCGGAAGCAGGCATCACACCGGCGGAGCTCGAAGCGATCGCGGTGAGCGTCGGCCCGGGGGCGTTCACGGGCGTGCGCATCGCCGCCTCGATCGCCCAGGGCCTCGCGATCGCGCATGAGCTGCCGATCGCGCCCGTGTCCACGCTCGCCGCGCTCGCGCAGGGAACTTTCAGACGCACCGGCCGCCGCTGCGTGCTGGCGACGCTCGATGCGCGACGCGGCGAGATCTACGTCGGCCGCTATGCCGTGCCGCCGGACTGCAGCAGCGTGACGGCACTCGCTCCCGATGCACTGTGTGCCCCCGACGCGCTCGATCCCGCCCTGCCCGCCCCGGACTGGATCGCGACCGGCCCGGGCTGGCAGGCCTATCGCGATACGCTCGAGCCGCGCTGCGGCGCGCGCGCCGAGCCCGGCGAACTCCAGCATCCGCGGGCGCTGGACGTCGCGACCCTCGGTCTCGCGATCCTGCAGGCCGGCGGCGGCGTGGCGCCGGAGCTGTTGCAGCCGGTCTATCTGCGCGGCGCGATCTGAGCCTCGATCAGCCTCTTCTCATACCGGCACGCGCACGACGCGCGTGACGATTCTGCCGTCCGCGCGGAGCTCCAGCCGTCGATAAGCCGGCGGGCGCTCGTCGCGCTGGAACCGTATTGCGTGCGGCGCGAACTGCACGCAGGTGGACGGCGCGCCGAGCACGCGCACGGCGCCGCGCCGCTGCGCGACACTCTGGTGAACGTGTCCGAACACGACGCCGCGCACGCGCCGGGCGCCGTCGAGCGCGGCCCAGAAACCACTCGCGTCGGCCAGACCCATCGCATCCATCCAGGGGCTCGCGATCGGGACCGGCGGATGGTGGATCGCGACGAGCAGCGGACGTTCCGTCGCCGCGTGCGCGACGGCGGCGAGACGCTCGAGCTCGGACGGCGCGAGCGCACCCCGGTCGAAGCCCGGCAGGTGACTGTCGAAGAGCTCGCAGCACCAGGCACCGAGCTCGAGTGAGCCGCCGCATTGTCCGCGCGCGCCCCAGTCCGTCGCGCGCATCGCGGCGGGATCGTCGTGATTGCCGGGGAGCACCGCGAATCGCAGCCCGGTTTCGCCGAGTCTTGCGGCGAGCCACGCATACGCCTCCGCTTCGCCGAGCTCGGCGAGATCGCCCGTCACGAGCAAGGCGCCCGGCCGCACGCGCTCGCGCGAAACGGCGGCGAGCACGGCGCCGAGCGTCTCGCGCGTCGCGCAGCCGCCGAGGCGACGCGCGGGATCTGCGAAGACATGGGTGTCGCTGATTTGAATGACGATGTCGGTCATGGCCATGCCTCCCGGGGGGCCGGGATCTTGCCGCCCTCCGGCGCCGGGGGCCAGCGCGCGACGTCGGCCGGAGCCGCGATCTTGCGTCGGCCACACCACTACGACGCGTCCGTCCGCCCGGCGCGCGGCCCCGCGCGCCGGCGTTCCGGCCACCACTCCGGCCGCGGCTCGTAAACGCCTGATCGGCCACGGGATCGCCGGGTTGTCCCCAGCTTGCCCCCAGTTTCCGCACTGCTTTCGCCCTCGGCAGCGCACAATACTGTCCACAGGATGCTGTGGTACGAAAGCACCTTGACCACACGATATTGTGGTGCCTACAATCTTTAACGCTCGACAAGAACAGCCTCCCGGAACGCCCGTTCCCGGACCGGTCCCGACCCAGACTCGCATTGAGGGAGATGCATGGAACTCGAGAATTCCACCGCTTTCGTCACCGCTCGCGCGCCGAAGAGCAGCGTGTCGACCGGCTCCCTGCAGGCGGACGTCGCCGCGACCGCGCCCGGCGAATATCGCGTAATCCGTCGCAACGGCAAGGTCACGGCCTTCGACGGCAACAAGATCAAGATTGCGCTCACGAAGGCCTTTCTCGCCGTCGAGGGCGGCAATGCCGCGGCCTCCACGCGCATCCACAAGACCGTGGATCTGCTGACGGATGCCGTGGTCACCGCCATCACGCGTCGCATGCCGACCGGCGGCGCGATTCACATCGAGGACATCCAGGACCAGGTCGAGCTCGCCCTGATGCGCGCCGGCGAGCACAAAGTCGCGCGCTCCTACGTGCTCTATCGCGAAGAGCGTTCCCGTGAGCGCCAACGCAAGCTCGAGCAGAACGCCTCCGCCCCGGCGCCGGTGAAGTCGACGTTGAGCGTGACCCGTGCCGACGGCACGCGCGTGCCGCTCGACGAGAACCGCCTGCGCCGCATCGTCACCGAAGCCTGCGCCGACAGCGCGAACACGGTCCCGGAGGCGGTCCTCGCCGAGGCGATGCGCTCGCTGTTCGACGGCGTCGCCGAGGACGACGTCTCGAAGGCGCTGACCATGAGCGCGCGGACGTTCATCGAGCGCGAGCCGAACTACACCTACGTTGCGGCGCGCATGCTGCTCGACGCCATGCGCCACGAAGCGCTCTCCTACGTCGGCAGCCACTACGACAGCGCGACCCAGCACGAGATGGCCGAGCGCTATCCGCGCTACTTCGAGGCCTACCTCAAGAAGGCCGTCGATCTCGAGCTCATGGATCCGCGCCTCGGCAATTTCGATCTGCGCCGGCTCGGCGGCGCGATCAAGCCGGAGCGGGACTTCCAGTTCACCTACCTCGGCCTGCAGACGCTCTACGACCGCTATTTCCTCCAGTACGACGACACGCGTTTCGAGCTGCCGCAGGCGTTCTTCATGCGCGTCGCGATGGGCCTGGCGATCAACGAGATCGAGCCCGAGGAATGGGCGATCAGATTCTACGATCTGCTCTCGACCTTCGATTTCATGAGCAGCACGCCGACGCTGTTCAATTCGGGCACGCTGCGCCCGCAGCTCTCGTCCTGCTACCTGACTTCGGTGCCGGACGATCTCGACGGCATCTTCGGCGCCATCAAGGACAACGCGCTGCTGTCGAAATTCGCGGGCGGCCTCGGCAACGACTGGACGATGGTCCGCGGCATGGGTGCCCACATCAAGGGCACGAACGGCAAGTCGCAGGGCATCGTGCCGTTCCTCAAAGTCGCGAACGACACCGCAGTCGCCGTGAATCAGGGCGGGAAGCGCAAGGGTGCGGTGTGCGCCTATCTCGAGACCTGGCACATCGACATCGAGGAGTTCCTCGATCTACGCAAGAACACCGGCGACGACCGCCGCCGCACCCACGACATGAACACCGCGAACTGGGTGCCGGATCTGTTCATGAAGCGCGTCGTCGAGGACGGCGACTGGACGCTGTTCTCGCCGGACGACGTGCCGGATCTGCACGACAGCGTCGGCCAGGACTTCGAGAAGCGCTACGTCATTCACGAGCAGCGCGCGAAGCGCGGCGAGATCCGGAACTGCAAGACCCTGCGCGCCGTCGACCTCTGGCGCAAGATGCTCGGCATGCTCTACGAGACGGGCCACCCCTGGATCGCGTTCAAGGATCCGGCGAATCTGCGCTCGCCGCAGCAGCACGTCGGCGTCGTCCACAGCTCGAATCTCTGCACGGAGATCACGCTGAACACCTCGGCCGGCAACGAGATTGCCGTGTGCAACCTCGGCTCCGTGAACCTCGCGCAGCACGTCACGCCGTCGGGCCTCGACATGCAGAAGCTCGAGCACACGGTCAGTATCGCGATGCGCATGCTCGACAACGTGATCGACTACAACTTCTACAGCGTGCCGACCGCGCGTTCGTCGAACCTGCGCCACCGCCCGGTCGGGCTCGGCATCATGGGTTTCCACGACTGCCTGTACAAGCTGCGCATGCCGTACAGCTCGGAAGCGGCCATCGAGTTCGCGGATCGGTCCATGGAGGCCGTGGCCTATTTCGCCATCAAGGCCTCGACGGACCTCGCGGCCGAGCGCGGCAGCTACCAGAGCTTCGACGGTTCGCTATGGAGCCGCGGCATCCTGCCGCTCGACTCCGTCGATCTGCTCGAGCGCGGTCGCAACGGCTATCTCGACATGAACCGCAGCGCGACGCTCGACTGGGACGCTCTGCGTGAGCGCGTGACGACCGTCGGCATGCGCAACTCGAACACGATGGCCATCGCCCCGACGGCGACGATCTCGAACATCTGCGGCGTGAGCCAGTCGATCGAGCCGACCTACCAGAACCTCTACGTGAAATCGAACCTCTCGGGCGAGTTCACGGTGGTCAACATGTTCCTGGTCGACGAGCTGAAGCAGCGCGGCCTGTGGGACGAGGTGATGGTCAACGATCTGAAGTACTACGACGGCAGCGTCGCGAACATCGATCGCATCCCGCCGGAGCTCAAGACGCTCTACGCGACGTCGTTCGAAATCGACGCGCGCTGGCTCGTCGAGGCCGGATCGCGCCGCCAGAAGTGGCTCGACCAGGCGCAGTCGCTGAATCTCTACATGGCCGAGCCGAGCGGCGCGAAGCTCGACAACCTCTACAAGCTCGCGTGGATCCGCGGCCTGAAGACGACTTATTACCTGCGCACGATGGGCGCGACCCACGTCGAGAAGAGCACGCTCGCCGACGGCAAGCTGAACGCCGTGCAGCAGCCGGTGACGGCGGCGGCGGAAACCCCGAAGGTGTGCTCGATCCTCGATCCGGATTGCGAAGCGTGCCAGTGAGCGCGATGAGCGAACAGAACATGAATCCGGGGGACAAATGCTGAATTGGGACGATCCGTTGGCAAAGTTCAAGCAGCCGGTCCGCGAGGAGCGGCAGCCGGTCGGCCTGCTCGCGAGCGAAGCGCTGGCCGCGGTCGAACGCCTGGAACGCGCAGAAGAGCGGCCGGAGTTCGCGTTGCAGGCGGCCGTGCCCGCCATCGAACTGGCGCCGGCGATCGCCGACGAGGATCATGCCGGCGTCACCGGCCTCGAGCACATCGAGTTCGGCGCGCGCCGTCTCGCCGTCGACGACAAGAAGATGATCAACTGCCGGGCGGATCTCAATCAGCTCGTCCCATTCAAGTACAAATGGGCCTGGCAGAAATATCTGAACGCCTGCGCGAATCACTGGATGCCGCAGGAAATAAACATGACCGCGGACATCGCGCTCTGGAAGAGCCAGACGGGACTGACCGACGACGAGCGCACGATCATCAAGCGCAACCTCGGCTTCTTCTCGACCGCCGACTCGCTCGTCGCGAACAATCTCGTGCTCGCGGTGTACAGACACATCACGAATCCCGAATGCCGGCAGTACCTGCTGCGCCAGGCTTTCGAGGAAGCGCTGCACACGCACGCCTACCAGTACTGCGTGGAGAGTCTCGGTCTCGACGAGGCCGAGGTCTTCAACATGTACCGTGAAGTGCCGTCAGTGCACGACAAGGCCTCGTGGGCGATGCGCTTCACGGAGAGCCTGGGCGATCCCACGTTCAAGACCGGCACGCCGGCGGCGGATCAACGCCTGCTGCGCGACCTCATCGCGTTCTACGTGGTGTTCGAGGGCATCTTCTTCTACGTCGGCTTCGTGCAGATCCTTTCGATGGGCCGGCGCAACAAGATGACGGGCGTCGCGGAGCAGTTCCAGTACATCCTGCGCGACGAATCGATGCACATGAATTTCGGCATCGACGTCGTCAACCAGATCAAGGTCGAGAACCCGCATCTCTGGACCGAGGCCTTCCAGCACGAAATCGTGGCACTGATCCGCCAGGCCGTCGGTCTCGAAATCGCCTACGCGCACGACACCATGCCGCGCGGGGTGCTGGGCCTCAACGCGAACATGTTCGAAGAGTATCTGCAGTACATCGCAAACCGTCGCTGTGCGCAGATCGGTCTGCCCGAGCAATATCCCGGAGCGACGAATCCGTTCCCGTGGATGAGCGAGGTGATCGATCTGAAGAAGGAGAAGAATTTCTTCGAGACGCGGGTGACGGAATATCAGACTGGCGGCGCGCTTAGCTGGGACTAATTGGGCATTAGACCAGACCTCCTCGCATGGAGCTATGTCGCGCTGCATTGACCGGTGGCCCCTGAAAGGTCACCGGTTTTTTTTATTCGACGAAGGGCCGCACTGCGGCCCTTTTCTCTGGTTCACCGCCCGACCGCGGGGCGCGGCTCATCCGCAGACAGATATGGATCGTCTGCACACGTCGCCCACGCGCCGGCGAGGGCGACGAGAATCGGCACTGGCGCACCGTTTCGAGCGAGCCGCCTCTCAATCGGGAGATCAAGCCGCTCCTTAACGCCACGCGAGGCGCGGGGACCCGTGGGCCGGATGCCGCGCGCCGTCTGCTTCAGACGATGAGTCGTGACGTTTCCGGCGCCGCGGCGAGTTCGCGCAGCGCGCCGGCTTCCTCGCGCGCGAACCAGCAGGCCCGCAGCGCACTCGCGCGCAGCAGATCCGCGAAACAGCGATCGACATAGCCCTCCGCGGCGAGCGTCGCAGCGTCCCGCGCTTCGCCGCGCGGCACGACGGATTTCACGAGCGCAACCCCCGCCGCGCCGATCTCCGCCGCGAGCCAGAGCGCGAGGCTGTCCGAGGTGAGATCCCAGGACTGCGGGAGCACGGCGTTGCACGCCTCGTCGGCCTGCGGCAGCCACAGCACGCGCCGCCCCGCGCGCAGCTCGGTACGCACCGCTGCCAGTCCGCTCGCCGGCACGAGTCGGGGCTCCAGCGCGTGCAGCATCCAGCCGTACTGCGCCATCGCGAGCAGGGCCATGCGATGCGCGATGCGATCCACGAAACCCGTTTCGCGCTGCGCCTCGCGCACCGCGTCAGCGAACGGACCGCCGCCCGGCACGACGACGCCGATCGGGATCCCGGGATCGCAACACGCGGCGAGCCAGGCACGCAGCTCCGAGGCGTGCGCGAGACTGCCGCCGAGCTTCAGGACCCACATCAGTGTTCGACGCGCGGTGCTTCGGCGTCCGCGAACACTTCGAGCATCGCTGCGGCCTTGTCGAGGCTCTCCTGGTACTCGGCCTCGAGCTCCGAATCCATCACGATGCCGCCCCCCGCCCAGCAGAACATGCGCCCGCCCTGGCACACGAGCGTGCGGATCGCGATGTTCACGTCCATGCCGCCGCCGAAATCGAGATAGCCGATCGCGCCGCAGTAGACGGTGCGGCGATACGGCTCGAGCTCCTCGATGATCTGCATCGCGCGCAGCTTCGGCGCGCCGGTGATCGACCCCCCGGGGAAGCAGCCGCGCAGCGCATCGACAGCGGTCGTGTCGCCCTTCAGGCGGCCGCGCACGGTGCTGACGAGGTGATGGACCTTCGCGAAGCTCTCGATGCGGAACAGCGCCGGCACCTCGACGCTGCCGATGGCGCAGGTCTTGCCGAGATCGTTACGCAGCAGATCGACGATCATGAGGTTCTCGGCGCGGTCCTTGAGGCTCGACCGGAGCTCGGCGGCGAGCGCGGCGTCGCGTGCGGGATCTGCGTCGCGCGGCCGCGTGCCCTTGATCGGTTTCGTTTCGACGACGCCGCCGCTCACTTTCAGGAACCGCTCGGGCGACGAGCTGAGGACCGCCGCGCCGGGATAGGCGAGATACGCCGAGAACGGCGCGGGATTGCGATTGCGCAGACGTTGATACGCGTCCCAGGGATCGCCGCGCGCGGCTGCCGAGAAACGCTGCGTGAAATTCACCTGATAGCAATCACCCTCGACGATGTAGCGCTTGATGCGTGCGAAGCCGCGCGCATAGTCCGCGAAAGTGATTTCGGCCTGCACCGCGGACGTGACCTGGAAACACGAGGCGAAGACCGCGGGCGTCACCGCATCCTGCGCGTTCCACGCCGCCGTGATCGCGGCGAGATCCGCACGGCAGTCCGCATCGACGGCGAGCCAGGTACGGCGCGTCTCGTGATCGACGACGATCGCCCAGAGATAGATGCCGACCGCGAGATCCGGGATGTCGATGTCGCGGCGCGCGCGCGGCGCGAGACGCTCGATGCGCCGCCCGAGATCGTAGGCGAAATAGCCGAGCGCGCCGCCGGCGAACGGCAGCTCGCAAGGCGCACGCGCGCGTTCGCCGAGCAGACCCGCGAGGAGCGTGAAGGGATCTTCCGGGCTCGTCGATCGGCGGCCGTCGCGCGTGATGACCGTCGTCTCGCCCACGGTCTCCAGCGTCATGACGGGATCGGCCGCGACGACGTCGTAGCGTCCCGCGCTGCGCACGTCGGCGCAACTGTCGAGGAACACGAACCAGGGCCGCTCGGCGAAGCGCGCCGCACGGCGCGCGCTGTCGCGGCCATAGTCGAGCGGCAGCAGCCGCGGCGCGCTCATGACCGCTGCGCGGCGAGCCGCGCGAGCGCCACGGCCGGGGCGCACACCGCGGCGGCGTGCGCGAGCGCGGGCGGCGCGTCGGCGAGCGCCGCGAACGGACGATACGGCGTCCCGTTGAATGCGGCGAGACGCTGCACCAGGAACTCACCGACCCCGGCCCCGACGAGCAGTGGGAAATCCGGGCCCGCGGACGCACGGGCGACGACGGCCGACAAAGCCTGTTGCAGCTTTCCGAACTGCACCGTGGCGAGATAGCGTGCGAGACGCTCGAGCGCGTGCACGCTCTCATCGTCCGCATCCCGTCCGACCATGCGGGCGAGACGCCGCGCGCTCGCCGCGAGATCGCGTGGGCCGCCGTCGGCGGTCGGATGCAGATCGGCATCGGGCGGCAACTCGCCCGTCAGACGGTAGACGTCCGCCGTGTTCGCGAAATACTCCGCGGCCAGCCCCTGCCAGCCGTCGACATAAGGCACGCGATCGCAGAGCGCCATGACGGGCGTGCGGCACACGCCGGTGTAGACGAGTTCGTCCGCGGCGAGGCGGTCGGCATCGGTCAGGGCGCGGCTGCGTACTTCGCCGCTGCCGTAAGGCACGAGATCGGTCGTCGTGCTGCCGACATCGACGAGCACGCCCTCGCTGTCCGTGAGTGCGACACACGCCGCGGTCGCATGCCAGTTCGCGGAGGCGATGGCGCGCCATGCCGGCGCGGCGTCCGCGGGTGTGAGCCAGCCGGCTCGTCCGCCGTAGACCGTGATCGGAACCGGGCCCGCGAGCGCGGTGAAGGTCTCGAGTATGCGTGCGACGCCCTGCTGGCGATCCCGGAAGCAATCGCAGAGCTCGCCGGTCATCGTCACGGCGTGCAGGCGCGCCGTGCTGCCGCCGAGCGCGGCGAACGCGACGCGCAACCTGTCGGTGAGCCGATCGAGTCCCTGCCACAGAGGGCAGGCGAGCTGGCGAATCGCCGTGAGCTCGCCGCGCGCGTCGACGACCGCGTACTTGAGGTGTGCGCCGCCGAGATCCCAGGCGACGATCCGGTGCCGCATCACGCACGCTCCGGCGATTTCGTCTCGTCGCTGCCACGAGGTGCGCGGGAATCGTTAGAATGGCCGCCCGGAAGCCCGCGGCCCCCTGAAGCGAAAGCGACTATGCAAGTCATCCCCGTGCTCGATTTGTTGAAGTCCCAGGTCGTCCACGCCGTGCGCGGCGACCGCGCGAATTACCGGCCGCTGCGTTCCGATCTCACCACCGCGACGACTGCGCGGGAGGTCTGCGCGGCCCTGCTCACGCTCCACCCGTTCCGGAAGATCTACATCGCGGACCTCGATGCGATCCGCGGCCAGGGCTCGTGCCATCATGAGATATGCCTGCTGACGGCGCAATATCCAGACCTCGAGATCTGGCTCGATGCGGGCTTCGCGACGCGAACGGATCTGGAACCCTATGCCGCCTGCCCGCGCATCACGTTCGTGCTCGGTACGGAATCCCAGCACTCCTTCGCGTCCTACGAGGCGCTCCGCGCGACCCTTGCGCCGACGCGCTGCGTGCTCTCGCTCGATCGGCGCGGCGCGGCGCTGCTCGGTCCCCCGGAAATATTCGAGCGCCCCGCGAGCTGGCCCGCGACAGTCGTCGCGATGAATCTCGCTTACGTGGGCGCGGGCGACGGACCGGACTGGCAGACGCTGGAGGAGACGCGCCTGCGCGCGGGAGCTCGGCGCATCGCCGCGGCCGGCGGATTGCGCGACATCGTCGATGCGCGCGCGCTCGCTGCGGCAGGCATCGACTTCGCGCTCGTCGCGACGGCGCTGCACGACGGAAGGCTCGGCGCCGGGGATCTGCTCGAACTCGAGTCGGTTCGTGCGTCTGGCCGGGGTTAGCAGCGCGAATCGCATTCCGGGCCGGGAGCCCGGACGCTCCTGCGAAGACGCGGTCGATGCGCCTCCGTCGTCGGCACATCCGATGACGAGATCCGCATCGTCCCGGCGATGGCACCCGTCGACAAGATCCGTCGCGTGCCCATTGCCAAGAAATCGTTCTTCTCCGAACCGCGGGACTGTTCCTCGGTACACCGCGGCGCGCATGTCCCACGTGTCGCCCTCGCGCAGGCGAGGGCCCGGTCGTTCGGCCTCGGCGCCGAGGTCGAACCGAGGGCCCAGCGCCGAAAACGAGCGCGGTGCGGAACGGCGCTCTCGAAAGTCCGAGGTTTTCTGCGCGAGCCGTGGGTCACCGACTGGGCCCTCGCCTGCGCGAGCGCGACGAAAATATGCGTCGAATGACCCCGCAGCTCGGAGAAGAACCAAAAAAAACGCCCCGCATGCGGGGCGTTTTCGTATCCGTCGGATCCGAACTCAGCTATGCGCCTGGAACGGATGGTCGACTTTGCTCTTCTGGGCGACGACGGTCGCGGCCTTCGGCTCACGGGCCACGGCGCGCTTGATCGATTCCTTCGTCGCCTGGTAGTTGAAGTCCTGGATCTTCTTGTCGTCCTGGGCGAGCCAGTGGATGAACACACCTACGCAGATGAAGATGTCATCGGCCTCGTTCGCCGGGATCGTGCCGTCCTCGACGCAATCGGCAACGGCCATCGCGACACCGCGCTGGGCCGGTCCGAACATCTGGACCGCCTGCTTGGAGCCCTTGATGGTCACCTTGTTGAACATCACGGTGCTGGGCTTCGCGGCGAGGTTCGGCGCGACGACGGCCAGCAGGCTGCTGAAACCGTCCTTGTTGTTCGTGACGGCATTGCAGAACGCCGCTTCGGCAGCGCTGCCGCGGGGCCCCATGATCAGGTCGATGTGGGCAACTTCGTTGCCATCTCCAACCAGCGATTCACCAACGAGTACTCGATCAACTACGGCCATGGCTTTTTCTCCTTCTCTTGATCCGGATTCCACGGATTGGCTACCAAACAATGCTTTGAAAATCGACATAATCAAACACCACCTTGATTGATTTTTTAGTGGGCTGATGTGCTGTCACGCTGTGCCGCCGCAAGGTACTGCGACGATCGTTGTTACGATTGCTCCGCCTGCAACGCCGTTTCGAGGAACAACGCTGCGAGGCTGGCGACCGTGAGATCCGCGCTCGTCCCCGGATTCACGCCCCCTAGCTTCAACTCGCCGTCGAGCGCCACCAGGGCCGGCAGCAAGTCCGCTGGATTCTCGCATGCTTTCATGGCGCTTTCCACTTCCCGGAAGCGGGTAATCAGCGCCGCGGCACGCGCCTCGCCATACTTGCGCACGATGTGGGAATCGGGGATTTCCGCGGCAAAACGCACGAAACAGGCGACCGCGGCCCAGGCCATCGAGCCCCAGCGCTCCCGCGCGGTGCGAAGCGTCGGCAGACCGCGTTCGAAGACATCGTCGAATACGGTGGCGTATTGTCGGGCGACGAAATCGCGCGGCGCAGCAATCTCCATCACGCGAGTCAGGTTCGCCGTCGGTTCGTCGCGAACGTCCTGATCCTCGCTCGCGCCGAGGCCGGCCGGCGCGGCGAGACAGATCGCGCGATAGACGAGCCGCGCATCCTCGACCGACGTCGTGCCGAGCAGCGCCGCGAGGCGCGCGCGCAGATTGCGCTCTGCCGACGGATGCAGCGCGGCGAGCGCGAGCGGCGCGGTGAGCAGCACGATGCCGAGATTCGTATTGCAGCCGACGGCCGCGTGCGTCGCGGCGATCGCGGCGAGGACGCGTTCGCCGAGTCCGCCCGCCGGTGCGGCGAGCGCATCGACCGCGACGGCGGCACTCTTCAGGAAGTCGCACGCGCTCATCTCGTGGCCCGGAGCGTCGAGGCTCACGTTGCCGGGCTTGAACGCGATCACGTCGAGGCGGCAGGCGTCACGCAGCGCCCCGGCGACGCGGCGCGGGGTGAGCGCGATCACTGCGCGGCGTCGATGCGTGCGAGCAACGCACCGGCGAGCAGCGGCGCGATGTCGACGTCGGTCACGCGCTGCAGGCCCTGCCACGCCGGGATGCCGTTCACTTCGCCGACCCACCAGCGGCCGTCGCGATCGCGCATCAGATCGACGCCCGTGTAATCGATGTCGACGGCCGCGGCCGCGGCTTCGGCGAGACGCGCCAGTTCGGGATCGAGCGTCGTCGGCTCGCAACGCGCACCCTGCGCGCGGTTCGTGATCCAGTGCTCGCTCACGCGTTGCATCGCGGCGCGTGCCCTGCCCTGCACGACGAGCACGCGCCAGTCGCGATAATCGCCGACGCCGCGCTCGATGAATTCCTGCAGATACCACACGCCCGTCAGGGGAGCCGCCGCAGCGAGCTCGGCCGCGGTCGCGACGCGCACGATGCCTTCGCCCTGCGAACCGAACAGCGGCTTCAGCACGAGCGTCCGTCCGTCGGCGAACACCCGCGCCGCGACCGCCGCTGCCGCCTCGCGGGACTCAGTGACCCAGGTGCGCGGCGTGGGGATGTCCGCGCGGGCGAGCAGGAAACTCGTCATCGCCTTGTCGACGGTGCGTTCGATGGCGCGGCCAGAATTGACGACGGGAACGCCGAGCAGCGGCAAGGCGTGCAGGACGTCGAGCCGGAGTACGACTTCCTCGAGCGTACCGCCCGCCACGCCGCGCACGAGCGCGCCAGCGGGAAGTCCGTCTTCGAAACCTGGGATGACGACTGACGGCGTGCCGCCATCGACGTCGATACGGCACTCCTTGAGGGACACGTAGCGCGCGGCGTAACCGGCTGCCGCGAACGCCTCGGACAGCACCCGGCCGTGCCAGCCGGGTTCGTCGGTGAAGATCGCGATCCGCGGCGCGCGCGGCGTTGCCGTCATGGACCGAAGGACAGATCGAGCAGGTCTTCGCGCAGTTCCCCGGCGTGATAGGTCTTGCCGCTCTTCACGGACGTCACGCTGCAGCGCGCCGGCGAGAACAGCAGGGGATCAATCTGGTAGAAGTCGTAGTTGTATTCCTTGAAGACCTTCGCGAAGGGCTTGCCGAAATCCTTCGACGCATTGCTCGGCAGCTTCCCGACGAGGGCCTGCGCGGCCTCGTCGTCGGCATCGACATAGAGATGCACCTGACCTCCGAAGAGGATCGAGTCGTTCGTGCGGCCCATCGCCTTGATGAAGTCCGGATGCGGCGGCGGCACCGGCGCGCTGCCCGCGCCGTCGACGACGGCCTCGAGCGGGAACTTGAGCTCGTGCACCTTGTGGAGCGCGACTTCGAGCACGCGCGCCACGACCTGCACGCCTCCGGCGAGGCTCGAGGTCGGCGTCAGCACGAACGTGAGCTGCGCAGGCGTGATGCCGCAGTAGGACGTCACCTTCTCGACGATTTCGACGGGCGGGATCTTGTCGACCTCGAGCACCATGACGGTGTCGCCGGCCGGCGTGCGATAGCCGAGCTCCTTGAAGAGCTCTTCCTTGCTGCCCATCGCGCGCGCCGGCCCCGAGCCGAGCGCCATGAAGCCGTCCTTGCCCTTGCCGTGGCTCAGACTCCAGCCCGCGTACTGCGAGCCCAGGCAGGCCGTGACGGGATCGCCGGTGTGGACGTCGACGTTCCACTGCCAGCGCTTGAAATCGTTCGTCGCACGCAGCGTCACGGTGCCGAGGCCGCCGAGACAAATCTCGCTGATGATGCGCCCCGCTTCGAGGCCGCCGGGCACGGCGATGCCGGCGTCGATGATCGTCGCGCCCGAGGCGTGGGTGCTGACGCCGACGCGATAACGATCCGGATTGGCTTTGAGACGATCGACGAGCGACTTGGCTGCGACGTTGACGTCGGCCCGGCGCGCTGACTCGTGTGCGGTCATGACTTTCTCCCGATGAAGGTGTTTCTCGGAGCCACGTGACGGGCTCACGCTTTGAATGCATGCATGGTCCGGTGCAGCGACGTGAAGCGTTCCAGCAGCAAGTGCCGCACCGTCCGGGCCTCCGTGCCGCGGGCCGCGAGCGAGCACACGGGTGCGCCCGTCGGGATCGGCGTTCCCGCGCGAGGGCGGTCGGAAACCCAGGGCGGCCAGTCTATATCCTTTGGGATGCGAATGGGATGTTCGGCATAGAGCACCGCATGGCCGCGCACCTCGGGCGGAACCGGCAGTGGCGGACAGGGCAGACCACGGCACGCGGCGAGATGCGCGCGCAGCGCGGCGCCGGGCTCGGTGAGCAGATCGAACGTCGCTGTCGGGCGCGGGTTCACTTCGAGGAATACGAGTCTGCCGGCGTCGTCGAGGATGAAGTCGATGCCGCACAAACCGACGAGGCCGAAGGCGCGACACATGCCATGGATCGCGGCGGCGAGCTGCACCTCGCTCGTTCCGTCGAGCACGACGCCGCCGAGCGCGCCGCCGTACCGGAACGGCGCTGCGTCCTCCGGCTGTGGCCGGAGGTGTTCCGAGCACCCGAGCAGCGTCGCGCCGTCACGCGTCGCGACGAACGCCGCCGACAGCGAGCGGCCCGCGACGTGACGCTGGAAATAGCGCCCGGCCACGGGTCGCGTGCCGGGCGCTGCCTCGCGCACGTGCGCGCCGCCTGCCGCGCCCTGCTGCTTCGACAGCCAGCGCCCGGAATCGTCCGGCCGTTCGCGTGCGATCGGCGGATGTTCGATGCCGAGCGCAGCGAGCGTCGTGGCGAAGGTTTCCGGATCGGCGATCGCGACCCGCGCAGCCGCGGGACTGCCGAGCACGTCGAACGTCGCTTCGAGGGCGCGCAGAAGCCCGGCATCGCCTTCGAAGCCGCTGCCCCACACGAGCGGCAGAGCGCCGAATTCGGCCTGAATTCCGGCGAGCGCCGCCTGCAACGCGGCCGGCGGGAAACGCAAATCGGGAGCGGCTTCGAGCACCACCGTGCGCTCGGCACACGCGCGGGTATCGTCGTCGCCGAACAGATCTATCGCGACCGGCCGCAGTCCTGCGGCACAGGCCGCGCTCGCGAGCTGGCGCGCGGAGCGCGCGACGACGATCAGATCAGCAGCGGCGACGGACGATTTCCTGGGCGAGCTCGAACGCTTCCGCATACGCGAGATAGAGCGCTTCGGTGGAGTAATACATCTGCTGCAGGAGTCCGGTGTGGACGCGATACTTGATGTCGCCGACGGCGAGTGCGCCGAGGCCTATCGCTTTGCCGGTCGGCGTGGCGAGGACGACACCCGCGTCGCGCGAACCGATGCCGTCGATGCCGCTCGGCGGCACGGCGTTCGCATCGGCGGCTGCGAGCAGCTCGTGTGCGCCCGCGAGCGCTTCGCCGTCGATGACGCGCACGCCCGCCTTCGCGGTGTTGAAGACGACGTGCGCACGCGCGAGGATTTCGCGGACTGCCGCGGGCGTGCTGCCGTCCACGCCGCGGAACGACACGTCGTAGCGATCCTGGCAGGCCTGGGCGATTTGCTGGGCGTGCGTGACGCCGGTGTGGCTGACGAGCGAGACGTTCGCGCCGCAGCGCGCCGCGAGCAGCGCGACGCAGGTCCCGACCGGTCCGGTGCCCCCGAAGATGTAGACGTCCTTGCCGAGCAAATCCGTTTCGTGCGTCTTCTGCAGCCAGCGCTCGACGAGCGCGACCATCGAGGCGGCGGTGGTGATCGCGCCGCTCGGGTCCACGAGCACGGACACCTCGAACGGCGGCACCATCGCATCGCGGGCCGCTTTCAGCATTTCGAGCGCGAGATGGAAATCACGCCCGCCGATGAAGATGCCCGTGCGGCGTACGCCTTCCGGACGCCGCGAGAAGATCGTGTCCTGCGTGAGGCCGTAGACTTCGTCGAGCGTGATGTTGCAATAGGGCACGACCGCGTCGTAGTGCGCTTCGTAGGCCATGTTGATGTCGAAGGGGCTGACATACTTCGTGGGACTGAAGACGTGCAGGAGATGAGGATCTTTCATGGCTGCGGCGTGCTCTCGCGTGAAGGTGAATCGCCGTTAGGCGTGGGCGCCGGCGTGCTGTATCACTCGAGCTCGCCGACGGTCCGCGCCTGCTTGGTGCGCGCGACACGCAGCGTCCCGGCGCCGTGATTGCGCGCGGAGCAGATTTCAAAACCCAGGCCGCTTTCCGCCGCGTAACGCGCGACGAGTGCCTGACGCAGCGCGGCCGCCTGCTCGCCGTCCGGCGTGAACACGAAACCGGTGGGCCCCCAGGAGCTCTGCCCCACACCCTCAAGACCGAATTCGCGCGCGGCCCAGCCGACGGCCTCGGCAACGCGCCGGCTCGTATAGCCGCTGCCGCCCTGCGCCGGCGCGAAGTAATCGCCGATCAGCGCCTGGACGCGTCCGAGGCTCCGGCCGAACAACGCGAAGTCGCGCTCCGCGAGCGCGGGCAGGATGCCGACGAGCGTGAGCCGTGCGAGCTCACCCGCCGCGTCCGCGGTCATGGGCGGCAAGGCGCGGAAAGCCGCGGACTCGGCCGCGCCATTGAGGCCGTCGGCGACGTAATCGAAAACGAGCACGACGCGCCAGGTCTCGGGAAACGGCAGTCGCGCGAGCACCGGGGGTGCGACGGTATGCGGACCGCGACCGCCGTCGACGATGAAACCGCCCTGCTCGAACGCGGCGATACCGATGCCGGAACGCGCGCCGCGGCCAGTGATCGCGGCGAGTTCAGCGGCCGGCAGATCGAGGCCGGCGTAAGCTGCGATCGCGGCCGCGACGGCGAGCGCGAGTTGCGTGCCGGAGCCGAGGCCGGCATGCGCGGGGACGGTCTGCTCGATGGTCAGACGCAGCCGCGCCGACAGATCCAGCGCCGAGAGGACGGCCCGGGCATGGCGCTCGGCGCGCGCGGCGTCGAGCCCGGTGACCACGAGTTCGCCCGACGACTCCGCGAGCACCGTGGTGCCGAGCCCGGAGATCGCGAGACCGAGACTGCCGAAGCGGCGGCCGAGGTCGCCGTTCAAATCGACGAAGCCGAGATGCAGGCGCGCCGGAGATTCGACCCTGATGACCGCGCCGGCCATCACCGGTCCTGCATCGCGAAGTCGTGCGTCACGTTCCATACGTCATAGTATGGTTGCTCGCGTACGCTCGCGGAACGCTGCGGTACGGAAAATTGCGCGCCGCGCGCTACGGTGCGGAATACGGGAACGCGGTCGTCGTCTAGCATCGTCACAGCAACGGGTCCGGTATCGGTATGAAGCGCATTATAGGGCCGCGTAGCACGTTGTGGGCATCGGCCGGCACGCCTGCCGCAGGCACCGCCCGTCGCATAGTGCACGGCGCGGCAAGTGTGTTACCGTAGCCCCGGCCGCGACCGCAGCGGCGCAGGGCTTACGCGATAAAAAACAAACTCACGTGCAGCGAACACCGTGCCCGAAAAATCCATCACCGACATCCCGCAGGACACGACGCATCGCGACGTGGTCTGCCCGTTCTGTGCACTGCTCTGCGACGATCTCGTGGTGCGCACGCGCGACGGACGCACGCAGATTCTCGAGAATGCCTGCCCGCGCAGCGCCGCCGGTTTCGAACGCGCGCCGCTCGCCGTGCAACCGACTGTCGCCGGCAGAGCCGCGAGCCTCGAAGACGCCGCGAAACGTGCCGCGCAGATACTCGCACGCAGCAAGCGCCCGCTCATCGGCGGACTCGGTACGGACGTCGACGGGGTGCGCGAGGCACTCGCGCTCGCGGAGCGCTGCGGCGGCATCGTCGATCACATGCACGCGAATGCCATGGCGAACAACGTCCGCGTGCTGCAGAGCCGCGGCTGGATCACAACGACGCTCTCGGAGTTGCGCAATCGCGCCGACCTCGTCGTGCTCGTCGGTGTCAGCTTCGCGGATCGTTATCAGCATTTCTTCCGCCGCTTCATCGATCCGACGACGACGCTCGACGGCGCGCGTCGCAGCAATCGCCGCGTGTATTTCATGGGCCCGCAGAAAGCCGCACCGACCTCCGATGCCGTACCGGTCGAGACGCTGAATTGTCGCCCCGACCAGCTCGACGCGATGCTCGGCGCGCTGCGCGCCACGCTCGCCGGGCGGCCGGTTCACCTGCGTGGCGTACAGCAGAAGCAGGTCGCCGCGCTCGCCGCAGCGATCAGGCTCGCCCGCTATCCGGTCTTCGTCTGGGCGCCGGGCCAGCTCGATCGCCAGAACGGCGATGTCGCCATCGGCCAGATTTGCGGCCTCGTCGACGCCCTGAACGTGGACGGCCGTGCCGCGGGGCTCTTCCTCGGCGGCGACGACGGCGGCCAGTCGGCGATGAGTGCCTGCGCCTGGCTCACCGGCTTTCCGCTGCGCATCTCCTACGGCGGAGAGACGATTGCCTACGACCCGATCAATTTTCGCAGCGACCGCCTGCTCGCGACGAATGCCGTCGATGCGCTGCTCTGGATCAGCAGCTTCGGAGTCAGCGCTCCGCCGCCCGCAGGCGCGACCATCCCGACTATCGCGATCGGCTGGCCGGTGGACGGCGCGGCGGTGCACATTCCGGCGGGCACGCCCGGCGTCGATCATGCGGGCCGCCTCGTGCGGACGGACACCGTCGTCTCGCTGCACCTGAAACCCGTGCGCGCGACCGCGCTGCCGAGCGCCGCCGACGTGCTCCGCGCGATCGCCGCGGCGTTGTGAACGGAGGTTTCGCGAAGTGTCGATAATCGAATTGCGCGGCGGCACGGTCTACGACCCGGCGAACGGCGTGGACGGCGAACGCCGCGACCTCTATCTCAGCAGCGAAGGGATCGTCGCGAAGCCGGACGATCCGAAGCGCGTCACGGAATCCATCGACGTCAGCGGCTGCGTCGTGATGGCGGGCGCGATCGACATCCACACCCACATCGGCGGCGGCAAGGTCACGATCGCCCGCATGATGCTGCCCGAGGATCATCTGCGCGATCTGACGACGCGCGGCCAGCACCCGCGGCTCGGCTGCGGGCACGCCGCGCCCTCCACGCTGACGACCGGCTACCGCTATGCCGAGCTCGGCTACACGGCGTGCTTCGAGCCTGCGATGCTGCCCGCGAACGCGCGTCAGGCACACATGGAAATGGCCGACACGCCGATCGTCGACAAAGGCGCATATGCCCTCCTCGGCAACGACGATTTCCTGCTGCGCATGCTCGCGAAGAAGGCCGACAAGGCGCTGATTCGCGACTACGTCGCCTGGACGCTCAAGGCCACGCAGGCGCTGGCCATCAAGGTGGTGAACCCCGGCGGCATCAACGCCTTCAAGTTCAATCAGCGCAAGCTCGACCTCGACGAGGAGAATTCCGCTTACGGCGTGACGCCGCGCGAGATCCTGATCGCGCTCGCCGAGGGCATACAGGCGCTAGGCCTCTCGCATCCGCTGCACATCCACGGCTGCAACCTGGGCGTGCCGGGCAACGCGGAGACGACGCTCGCGACGATCGCGGCGCTCGACGGACGTCCCGCGCATCTCACGCACATTCAGTTCCACAGCTACGGCACGGAGGGCGACAAGCACTTCTCGTCGGGCGCTGCGGCCATTGCCGAGCTCGTGAACGCGCATCGGAATATTTCGGTGGACGTCGGCCAGGTCATGTTCGGGCAGACGGTGACGGAGTCGGGCGACAGCATGCGACAGTACGCGGGCAGCGCATTCGCCGATCCGAAGAAGCGCGTCGTGATGGACATCGAATGCGACGCGGGCTGCGGCGTGGTGCCGTTCAAGTACAAGGATCAGAATTTCGTCAATGCCCTGCAGTGGACGATCGGCCTCGAGATGTTCCTCTCCGTGCGCGACCCATGGCGCATTTTTCTCACGACGGATCATCCGAACGGCGCGCCGTTCACGAGCTATCCGCATCTCATCAAGCTGCTCATGGATCGCTCCTTCCGCAACGACATGCTCGGCACGATCAGCAAGGATGCCGCCGCCGCGACCACGCTCGGTTCGCTCGATCGCGAATACAGCCTCTACGAGATCGCCATCATGACGCGCGCCGGCCCGGCGAAGACGCTGGGCCTCACGCGCCTCGGGCAACTCGGTATCGGTGCCCGTGCCGACGTCGTCGTCTACAACGACGATCCGGATCGCGAGCGCATGTTCGGCAAGCCGCGACTCGTCTACAAGGATGGCGCGCTCGTCGCCAAGGACGGCAAGATCGTCGCCGTTCCGCGCGGCGCGACGCACGTCGTGCGCCCCGATTACGATCCCGGGATAGAGAAGCAGCTCGACCAGTACTTCGACCGCTACATGACCGTGAAATGCGCGAACCTCATGGTCGGCGACGACGAGATCGCCGATGGCGGACGCGGCGAGCTGGTCATCCACGAGACGGCGCGCGGCGCATGAAGATCAACGGCGTATTCATCGAAGACACGTTCGCCGAGGCCTTTCCGATGAAGGCGACGCGGCTCATCGTCACGGCGCTGAACGAGACGTGGGCGGGCCATGCGGCGCGTGCCATGACGGGTTTCGCGACGTCCGTCATCGCCTGCGGCTGCGAGGCCGGCATCGAACGCGTGCTGAAGCCGAGCGAAACGCCGGATGGCCGCCCGGGCATCGCGGTGCTGCTCTTCGCGATGAGCACGAAGGAGCTCACGAAGCAGTTGCAGAACAGGGTCGGCCAGTGCGTGCTCACCTCGCCGACGAGCGCATGCTTCGCCGGCCTCGACGCCGGCGACCCGCTGCCACTCGGCAAGACGCTGCGCTATTTCGGCGACGGTCATCAGATTGCGAAGAAGTTCGGCAAGACGCGCTACTGGCGCGTGCCGGTGATGGACGGCGAGTTCCTGGTGCAGGACGTGGCTTACATGTCGAAGGCGATCGGCGGCGGCAATTTCCTGATCCTCGCCGAGAACCAGGCCGCCGCGCTCGACTCCTCCGAACGCGCGATCGCGGCGATGAGCAAAGTCGCGAACGTGGTCATGCCCTTCCCGGGCGGCGTAGTGCGCTCGGGTTCGAAGGTCGGGTCCAAGTACAAGGCCCTGCCCGCCTCGACGAATCACCGTTACTGCCCGACGCTCAAAGGAGTCGTCGATTCGGCGCTCTCCGCAGACGTCGGCGCGGTGCTCGAGATCGTCATCGACGGCCTCGACGTCGAATCGATCAACGAAGCGACGAGGGTCGGCGTCCGCGCCGCCTGCGCGCCCGGGCGCAAGAAGGGCGTGATTGCGATCAGCGCCGGCAATTACGGCGGCAATCTCGGACCATTCCACTTCCGGCTTCGGGACATCCTGCGATGACGGCGCTCACTCTCACGCTTTCCGCCGCCCCCGATTTCGATCTCGATCTCGCGGGCGTCTCACCCGACGGCCTGCAGGGCCTGAAGGCGGACAGGGTGCGGCGTCATCGCGTGCCCTACGGCCGCCGCGTCGTGGCACTCGGCGACTTCTTCGAAATCGACGGCTCACCCGATTCGGGAGAGATCGAGATCCGCAATGCGACGGCGAAGCTGACGCGCGTCGGTGCGGGCCTCGCCGGCGGGACGATCATCGTCAAGGGCAGCACGGGCAACGCCTGCGGCAGCGAGATGCGCGGCGGCGCGCTGCGCATCCAGGGCAGCGCGGGTGATTATCTCGGCGCGGCCATGCGCGGCGGCCTCATCGAAGTCTCTGGCAGCGTCGGCGCATTCGCCGGAGGCGGACTGCCCGGCACGACGCTCGGCATGAAGAACGGCACGATGCTCATCGGCGGCGATGCCGGGGATCGTCTCGGAGATCGGATGCGTCGCGGCCTCGTCGTCGTCTCCGGAGCGGCCGGCGCCTATGCCGGATGCAATATGCTCGCCGGCACGCTCGTGCTCCTCGGAGCGACCGGCGCCGGCCTCGGGAGCGGTATGCGACGCGGCTCGATACTTCTCGCGCGGGAGCCGGAAATGCTCCTGCCCACGTTCACGTCGACCGGTACGTTCAATCTCGCGATCCTGCCCGTGCTGACGCGCCATCTCGTCTCGCTCAAGCGCAGCCTGAAGGCGAAGCTCGAGGGGTTCACGGAAGCCCGGCGCGTCGTCGGCGACGCGGCCTGCGGCGGCATGGGCGAACTCCTCATCGCGGCGCCGGCGGCGGCGCGCAGGACGCGCAAGTAAGGACACGTTGACGGCGCACGCCTAGTGGCGTCAGGTCGGGCGCTGACGGCGGGCGCGCGTCCCGGGGCCGGGACGCGGGGTGGACTTCAGTTCTTGGCCGTCTTCCCGGAATCCGGCTCCGCGCTGACGAGTTGGAGCGTCTCCTGAATGAGCGGCGGCGCGTCGGGCTTCTCGCCCGGCACGAGCGTCTGTATACGATAGAGATAGCCGGGAAGCTCGTCCGCGACCGTCACCGTATAAGTCTTGTCGGCGAAGCGCTTGAAGAGCTCGCGATGCGGGTCCTTGGTGTAGGGCTGGATGACGACTTCCTTCGCTTGGATTTTCCTGCCCTCGAACTCCACCGTCACCGGCTTGACCGTCGCCGCTTCGGCGAGCGCGAACTTGATCCGGCGCTGGAAATAGCGCCAGCGCTCGCGGGCACCGCCTTTGTCGTCGGTGAGGCGGTTCATCTCGTACACATCCCCCTGGAAGAAGACGCCGAGCACGGGGTTGACCGTCGTGCTGTCGGAGTCCGGCACGGGGAAGTGGCGTTCACCGGAGAAGAAATTGAGCGTCGCCGATTTCGTTCCGTCGGCCTTCAGTTCCTTCACGCGGAATTCGACGCTGTCTTTGAAGCCGTCCTCGTATGAGCCCGTTTTCTCGAATGCATACTTGATGACCATCGGCGCGCGCACGCTGCGCAACTGATCGGTCATCCACAGCAGATTCTCCGCTTCCGAGAATTTGACCGGCTCCTCAGCGGCGGCAGGCTTCGCCGGCGCAGCTCCGGGCGCCGCGGACTCGGCCTGGGCTGCCGCCACGCAGGCACTCAAGCCGAGCGCCAGCAGCCAGCGCCGTCCACCATCAATCGTCATCGTCATTTTCCTTTTTCTGGAGCGGCAACAGCGGGACGCCATCGTCCTTGATGATCTTCTCGATCTCCGCGCGGTTATCCTCGATGAGCTTGTTGACCTGTGCTTTCCAGGCCTTGTCCTTTTCACGGACCGCCATCGCGATCTGGTAATCGAATTTGATGCCGAGCTCACTCTCCATGGGAATGACGACGAGTTCCGCGCTCTTCGTCTGCTTCGCGTACCAGCCGGCGATCGGTCCCCAGACGAACGTGAGATTGATCTTGCCGGCGACGAGATCGTCGAGGATCTGCGTCGGTCCTACTTTCGCGTCTCCGCTCTGCATCACGTACGGAACGGCTTGCTCCATCAAGCCTGCGAGGGCGACCCACTGTGTGGCCGGCCCCTGATCCCAAACGCCAGGCTTGATCGCAGCGCGCTTCTCGTCACTCAGACTCTTGAGGTCGCTCTGCGACTTGACGTAGTCGAGACCGCGTCCTTTCACATACACGAGGGACCACGCAGAACGCATGTAGGGCACCGTCGTCGCGGCGAGCTCGAAGTTGTCGACGACGCCCATGACGATATCGCACTTGTAGCTGCCGTCTTCCGTTTCGTTGTTCTTGAGCGTATTGCGGATGAAGCCCATGCGCTGCGGGAACCATTCGTACACGACCGGCAGTCCGAGCTTCCTGCCGAACAGACTCGCGATCCGGTTCTCGTAACCCGCCTCGTTCTTGTCCGACATGGGCAGACTGTAAGGATCGGCACACACTTTCAACGCGGTGCGCTTTTCCGGTGGCTTCGGGGCGTCGGGACCCGCAGCACCCGCGGTGATATCCCAGGCGCTCATCACCAGTGCCATCAGCCAGATTGCGATTCGAACGTGCATCTTCCCGCACTCTCCGCCCCGACGGGCGCTCATCCAGGACTCGTTCGTGACATCACCGCGCCAGCGAGGAAGCCGGCAGCGCAGGGTCATTTCATGCCCTTCTGCTCGAGCTCCTGCTTCATCTTCTTGACCGCTCGATTCACCATGTTCTGCGCGAGCTTCACGTTCGCGACTTCGGCTTCGATCTTCGACAGATTCGGCGGCGATTTGTCGCCGACCACGACGGCGCCGACCATGCCCATGGAGACATGCGGATTGCAGCGGAAGAGATACGCACCTTCCTTGTCGAGTGTCACGCTGAAACCGGTCTGGCCGAGCTCGCTCCTCCAGGGCTTCGCGCCGTCGGGAATCATGGTGTCGTACGACTGCGTATCGTGGCCGGTCATGTTCATGAACTTGATCGTGTCGCCGGGCTTGGCGAACGTCGTCTGCGGCTGCCAGTGGTCGATGACCGCCTGGACGATGTGCTCCTCTGCCGAGGCGGCCTGGATCGCGAGCGCGAATAGCGCGACAGCGCAGAGCTTCTGCGTCGAATGCATGTTGAAGTAGCCTCCTACGAGCCTTGATCTTGTCGTTCGGGTCCGGCGTCCGGCGCACCTGCCGGTCACGGGGCGGATAGTAGTTTTATGCGGGTAAATCGCCGCTGAATAAGGACGTTGCGTTGTAACCCATGCGGCAGAAAGCTGTCAACGACTGGGCCGCCGTTCAAGAATGCTGCAATTCCCGTGCGTTAGCGTATGGCAGTCGAATTGACCCGTATCCGCGGCGGGCGATGCGGAGCGCTGCTCGGCGCAGCGCCGATATGCGCGCGGCGCAGCGACGGATGCCGCTGTCTGCATGCGAAAAAAAACCCGGCATCCTTTCGGATACCGGGTTCTGTTCACTCAACAGTAGCTGCGTCTTGCGACGATCAGGGCAGCGCGAACACGCTCAGCACGCCGCCGAGGCGGGTGTAGTTGTTCAGGCCCTTGTAGGCGCCCACGGCACCGAGGCCGTCGGTGTCCTGAATGAGGCCCGCCGCCATACCGATGCCAGCCCAACCGCCGACGCCGGAGAGAACGCCGACGTACTGCTTGTTCTTGTGCTGCCAGGTATTGACGTTGCCGATGATGCCGGACGGGGTCTTGAACTTCCAAAGCTCCTTACCCGTCTTCGCATCGACAGCCTTCAGGTAACCTTCGAGGTTGCCGTAGAACACGACGTCGCCAGCGGTCGCCAACGCACCGCTCCACACGGAGAAGCGCTCGTTGATCGTCCACTTGATCTTGCCGGCGTCGGCATCCCAGGCAATGAAGTTACCCAGATTGTTGTTGTCCTTGTTGTTGTTGAACTCGGCGCCAGGGGAGACCTTGCCGGCCGGGAACATCGACAACACGGCGTTGACGTACGGCTGACCCGCGACGTACTGCCCACCGCTTACCGGCTCGTAGTTCATGCAGACGTGGTTCGTCGGCACGTAGAACAGACCGGTCTTGGGGCTGTACGCAGCAGGCTGCTGGTCCTTGGTACCGAGCGCTGCCGGGCAGATGTTCGTCGAGTTGACGTCTTCGCCATTGGCATGCGTCGAGTACTTAGCGACGACTTCCGGACGGCCCGTCTTCATGTCGACGTGCGTCGCCCAGTTGACGGCCGGGTCGTACTTCTCGGCGACGAGGAGGGCGCCCGTCTCGCGGTCCAGGGTGTACGCGAAGCCGTTGCGGTCGAAGTGGACCAGCGCCTTCGTGTCCTTACCCTTGACCTTCATGTCGGCCAGGATCATCTCGTTGATGCCGTCGTAATCCCATTCGTCGTGGGGCGTCATCTGATAGACCCACTTCGCCACACCGGTGTCGACATCGCGCGCGAAGATGGTCATCGACCACTTGTTGTCGCCAGGACGAACGACCGGGTTCCAGGTCGACGGATTGCCGGAGCCGTAGAACATGAGGTTCTGAGCCTTGTCGTACGGCCACCAGCCCCAGGTCGAACCGCCGCCGATCTTCCACTGATCACCCTTCCAGGTCTTCAGCGAAGAATCCTTGCCGACGGGCTGGCCGAGGGAGGTCGTCTTCTCGGGGTCGAAGAGCATCTCGTCGTCAGGACCCATGCTGTAGGCGCGCCACACGCGCTTGCCGGTCTTGATGTCGTACGCATTCATCCAGCAGCGGACGCCGAATTCGGCGCCGGAGATGCCGGTGAACACCTTGTCCTTGATGACGTGGGGAGCATTGGTATTGGTCTGACCCAGCTTCGGATCGCCGTTCTTGATCTTCCACGCGACCGAACCATCCTTGGCGTTCAGCGCGACGAGGGTCGTGTCGGCCTGCTGCAGGAAGATCTTGCCATCGCCATAGCCGAGACCGCGGTTGACGGTATCGCAGCACATGACGGGCACGGTTTCCTGGTAGTCCTGCACCGGAACGTATTCCCAAACGACTTCGAGGGTGTCGAGGTCGATTGCGAACACGTTGTTGGGGAACGCGGCGTGGATGAAGAGCGTGTCGCCCTTCAGTCCCGTCGATGAAGCCGGCAACACCAGCGGGCCGCCTTCGTGGCCTCGCAGTACGCCGGTGGAAAACGTCCAGGCAGCCTGCAGCTTACCTACGTTCGTATTATTGATTTGCTTAAGTTCCGAGTAGCGCCAGTTGTTGTAGTTGCCGCCCGGATAGACCCAGTAATTGGGGTCCTGCATGAGCTTCTCTAATTCAGCGTTCGCCATGACTGCACCAGAAGCCGTGACTGCCGTTAGAGAGGCCGCAGCAATGAGCCATCGCTTGAACGATGTTTTCCTCATGATGACCTCCTCCTTCACACTATCGCTGTTAACAGTTTTGTATTGATCTCATTAACGGGTTTTAACTCCGCACCGAACCGAGATCGTAAGCTCGGGGCAGAGTGTATCGAACTCATGAAACCGTGAATGGGCGGAACGCCTTCCGGAAAGTACGTGAGAGCCGCGTGAACTGCGGCGTGCTCGGAATCGAGACGTGGAAGTGCTGGATTTGATCGTTAGACCAGGGCATGCGCACGGGGGTCGCGACGAGCTTAGTGGTCATTGGCACTCTCTGATGTCCTCCGCCTCTTCCATTACGTACGGGAAGTGCGCTGAGACACCCCCCGACGCCCATCGCAACCGCTTCCGACCACCATCCCCAGGAGCGATTGCTTATTCGATGTTTCGGCGATGCTACGGCGCCTGTCGCGCCGCGTTTTTCTTTATTCGTTTCCGGTGGCGTCGGAGTTTGTCCCATACGCTTCCGGAATACTTCCCTGGCCTGATTATAGAGAAAAAATACCTGCCAGCAACCGTTTTGACGGGCCGCTTTCAGGCCTCTTCGCTGTTGCAATCGCAGCATTCTGTACCGTATTGAACACGCGTCCAGAAGCGCCTCGCAGGCTGTGCACGCCGCAGTCCCCAGCGGCTTCAGGACTCGGGTTTTTCCGCCTTGTGCTCGCGCCGCTTCACCTGCTTCGGCTGATTCAGCAGGCAGTGTCGGGTGGCCTCCGTGCGAACCCCTTCGAGCTTCTTCAGCATCTCCTTCGCGCGATCCGTGTCGCGGAAAAGACCGCCGCGTTCGCCGGGCATCTGCTTGTAGATTTCGTAAGTCCGGGCCTCGTTGTAGTCGTCGAGACTTATCACTTCCGAAATCGCATCGATCTCGCAGGAGCAGCGCTGCAGGTTGTCGATGTTCTGACCGCCGTTCTGCTTCATGCAGGTGAGCACGGCGTCCACGCGTTCGAGCGTCGGATAATCATTGGCGCGCGCATTCGTCGAGCACACTGCAGCGAACACGGCGGCGGCGGTGATCCAGGGTTTCATCGCGCGATCTCCTGTGATTCGTATCGTGGTGTTGAGCGCCGGTGCAAGGGCGGATGCAGGCGGCGGGCGGGCATGATAGCACCAATGAGCGACGGCGCTGAGCGAGCCCGCGGCGGTGTACGCCGGACGCGGCGGAGCGGATCAGGCCTCGACCGGGGGCAGCGAATCGAGGAGCCCCGCGAGGGCCGCACCGGCCTCCGCGAGGTCGCCGTAGCAGAGACGATAGCAGTCCACGCGTTCGACGAGTGCGCTCGCGGTAACGAACGCCGCTTCGCCACGGATCGCGTAATTGAATGCGTTGTTGGAGATCTCGACGAAACACTCCGAACGCGGGATCGGATCGAGCTTCAGGGCGGCGCCGCGCTCGTAGCGCGGGTAGACCACGAGTCGCGGCTTCGCCGGCACCGCCATGTCCCGCACGTGCGCGGCCGGCGGACAGGCGTGCGCGACGGTACCCTTGCGCGTGCCCGCGAACGAGGGGCCGAGCTCGGCGTCCGGGCAGGCGCGGCGTATGACATCGATAGACTCGTTCTTCAGCGGGATCAGGCGCGGCAGCGGCAGAATCGAGAGATCAGCGTCGACGAGCGTGAACTCGTCGGAGAGCAGGCGCCACCCGTGATGCATGAGATAGGCCGATAGCGTGCTCTTGCCGGCGCCCGGCAGCCCCGGGAGGATCATCGCCGCCGCGCCGCGGGCGAGTACGCCGGCATGGAGCATGAGGTACTGATGCGCACGGGTGGCGATGCACCAGTTGATGCTCCATTCCACGTAGGGCAGCGCGTCCGGCAAAGGGAAATCGGAGAATCGCGTGCCGTCGTCGAGGCGCACGAGTCCGGTGCGGCGCCACGGACGCAGCGGCGCCGGCAAGCGCTCGACCGACACGATGGCATCGGCGAACGACCCGTCGGCGGCCAGCGGATAGTCCGGGTAGATCGAACTCAGCATTTCGGCGAGACCGTCGCCGCTGCCCTTGATGCCTGCGACGAACGGTCCGACCTGGAAGCGCAGGCCGTCACCTTCGAGCTCCCGCGCGAGGGCCGGGGCACCGAGCGTGCGGATCGTGAGCGGCGCGTTCACGCGGTCCGAATGCGCTCGACGAGGCCGAGCAAATCGAGGCTCACGAGCGTGTCGGCAACGGCGTCGTGGAGGTCCGGCCCGTCCTCGATTTCATACACGTCGCAGGTGGCGGCGCAGATTTGCGCCGTGGACAGCGGACCGTCGGCGAGCCGCCGGACCGCGAACGCGGCAATTTCGTTCAGGAAGTGGGTCTGGCCGGAAGCGGGATGGAAGACGAAGAACGCTTCGCCCCAGTTGCGCCAAATCAGGCGATCGTCGGCCTGCCGCGTCCAGAAATCCGAATCGGACATCGCCCGCGGCAGGCCGAGTTTACTCAGTGCTTCGCGCGTCGCCTCAGACGGTGCCGCCGCGCGCGATCAGCGATGCCATGCACAGTCCCGCCGCGCTCGTGATGATGCAGTTCGTCGGCGTCGTGCCCGAGCCGACGGCCTGTATGCTGCCGTCCTTGCACGAAATGTGGACGATCGCCTGGCGTGTCGCGCAGGGCGAGCCGGACTTGTTGACCAGGCTCGTGTCGAGCACTTCGTTGCCGCTCATGTCGCGCCAGCAATCGGCGACGCCGCCCGTGCCGCTCGGCTTCTTGCCGAGGAAGTAGGTCGGCGTCCCGTTACCGACCTTCACGGTCTTGCCGTTGATCTTCTTGGTCACGAGCTTGTCGTAGCAATTCACGGAGAGACGATAGCGACCATCCGACCCCGTGGTGAGACAGGTCGCAGTCTGCTGCGCGGCGAGCGCCTTGGCGCCGCAGGTGATGCTGGTGATAGCCTGTGCCGTACCCGAATGCAGCGTCATCACCGCCGGCAGCGCCAGGGAGGTTCCCTTCAGGAATTGGCGCCGAGAAGTTGTCCGGGCCGTGGCCTTGCCGGCAGCCTGGCCAGAGTCGTTGCTCAGCTCGATATCGGTGTTCGAATTCTTTTCCATGGGATTTCCTCTAGGATCTCGCTACTGCGTCTGCAATTAGTGAGCCAGCCTCGCAGTGCTCTCGTTAACTCGATGATTTGCGGCCGCTGGTTCCTCGAACACTTCAGACGCAAGCATCGTCGGGCGACATTATGTAAAGGGAGCTTTACATTGTTCAAGCACCTAAGCTATCTGTTTTGTAAAAGATTTTGACATGCCGACCTGGCCCGAGCTGAGCACCGTCATCCGCGACCCCGGCGTCCTCGCCACGCTGTCGCCACGCACGTGGGAGGCCGTTCTGCCGCTCGGCCGCCGCCATGGCATATCGGGTCGGTGGTACGACGAGTTGAGTGCGCTCGGTGTCCTCGAGCGCATCCCGGCGCCGGTCGTCGCGCATCTGTGGTCCGACAGGCTCATCGCGTCCGAGCACGCCCGCATGGCGCGATGGGAGGCGAACCGGCTCGTGCACGCCTTCCACGCTTCGACGCTGCCCGTCGTGCTCCTGAAGGGGGGCGCCTACATCCACGAGGGGCTGCCGCCGGGGCGGGGCCGGCTCGTCTCGGACCTCGACGTTCTCGTCCCCGAAGCGGGCCTCGCCGAGGCCGAGGCCCTGCTGACCGCCGAGGGGTGGCGCTGCGCGGTCGGAAATGCCTACGACGAGAAGTACTTCAGGGCATGGATGCACGAGCTGCCGCCCTTCCAGCACACGGTTCGGGGCACCGTGCTCGACGTCCACCACAACATCCTGCCGCGCACCTGCAGCCTGTGCCCGGATCCAGTCGTGTTGATGAGCCGCGCCGTGCCGGCGAGTCATCCGCGTCTGCGCGTGCTGCACCCGGTCGACATGGTCGTCCACAGCGTGCTCCACGGCTTCTACAACGGCGAGTTCACGAACTGCTTTCGCGACGTGCTCGACGTCCACGAACTGCTGACGCACTGGTCGGCGCACCACCCCGGATTCTGGCCGGAACTCGTCGCGCGGGCAGCCGAGATGGGCATCGCGCGCCCCGTCCACTACGCGCTCCGCTACGCCCGACGCCTCCTCGGCACCCCGGTGCCCGCAGACGTCGTCGCACACTTCGCCCGCCATGCGCCGGGACACGTCGCGGCGCGGCTGATGGATTTCTCGGTCACCGCGACTTATCAGCCGCCGGTCGTGCCGACGCCCCGCGTGCGCATCGCCTGGCGGCTCATGCAGGTGCGCGCCCACTGGATCAAGATGCCGCCCCTGCTCCTCGCGCGCCACCTGGCGCGAAAGCTTGCGCGCCGCATCGCAGAAGGACGTACCGCGGACGATATAGTGGGGTGATCACGGCGCCGCGCGCCCGCGCGGCCGAAATCGATTTCAAGAGCACAGGTACAAACGCACCATGAGCAATATCCTCGTGACCGGCGGCGCCGGCTACATCGGCAGTCACGTCGCCAAGCTGGCCGGCCGCGCCGGGCATACCCTCGTCACGCTCGACAATCTTGGCAAGGGATTTCGCGAGTCCGTCGTCGCCGGCGAGCTCGTGGTCGGAGACACGGGCGACCAGGCGCTGGTCACCGAGCTGCTGCGCACGCATTGCATAGACACGGTGATGCACTTCGCGGCGTTCACGATCGTACCGGAATCCGTCAGCGAGCCGCTCAAGTACTACCACAACAACACCTGCAAGACCCGCACCCTGATCGAGTGCTGCATGCGCGCAGGCGTCGAGAACTTCATCTTCTCCTCGACCGCGGCGGTCTACGGTATTCCCGCCGACGGCGTGTGCAGCGAGACGTCCCCGACGGGGCCTATCAATCCCTACGGCCAGTCGAAGCTCATGAGCGAGCTGATGCTGCGCGACGCGTGCGCGGCTTCGGACATGCGCCACGTGATACTGCGCTATTTCAACGTCGCGGGCAGCGACCCCGAAGGTGAAATCGGCCAGAGCACGCCGGGCGCGACGCTGCTCATCAAGGTCGCGGCAGAGGTCGCGGTCGGCAGGCGCGAGGCGCTCTACGTCTACGGCACCGACTACCCGACGCCGGACGGGACCGGCGTCCGCGATTACATCCATGTCACGGATCTCGCCTCCGCGCATCTCGCGGCCCTCGATTATCTGAGCGCGGGCGGGAGCTCTACGACGTTCAACTGCGGCTACGGACACGGCTACAGCGTGCGCGAGGTCATCGCGATGGTGAACCGCGTCGCCGGCAAATCGATCAACGTGGTGGAGGCGCCGCGACGCGCGGGCGATCCGCCTTCGCTCGTCGCCGAAGCCCGGCGCATCCGCGAGGCGACGGGCTGGACGCCGTCCTGGGACGATCTCGAGGCCATCGTCACGCACTCGCTGGCCTGGGAACGCAAGCTGGTGGCGCGCTGATGCGCGCGGCGAACGCATTCGCCTGCGCGCTCGGACTCCTGCTCGTCATGCCCCGCGCGCCGTTCGCGGCGCAGGACCTGACGGAGCTCGTCGCCGCGGTGACGCCGGCAGTCGTCGGCGTGGGCAGCCATCAGCCGCTGCAACAGCCTCCGTCGCGCTATCGGGGTACGGGCTTCGTGGTGGGAGACGGCAACTACTGCGCGACGAACGCGCACGTCGTTTCCGCCGAGAACGACATTAGAGCGCTGATGCCGGGCCTCGCGATCTTCGTGCCGAACGCGGGTCACCCGGAGACGCGAGTCGCGCACGTCGTATTGCGCGACGAGGATCACGACCTCGTGCTCCTCCGCTTCGAGGGCGCGCCGTTGCCCGCACTCGAGCTCGGCGGCGCGGGCACCGTGCGTCCCGGCCTCGGCATCGCGCTGACGGGCTTTCCGCTCGGCCCGCACATCGGCCTCATCCCCGCGACCCACGTCGGCATCGTCTCCGCCGTGGGGCCGATCGCCACACCGGTCGCCGATGGCAAACAGCTCGATGCCCGCCAGATCCGGCTGAGCCGCGAGCCCTTCGAGATCTATCAGCTCGACGCCACCGCCTTCCCGGGCAACAGCGGCAGTCCGGTGTACGAGACCGCGGGCGGCCGGGTGGTCGGCGTCGTGAACAAAGTGTTCGTCGGTGACGTGAAGGAGAAGGCGATTACCGCACCGAGCGGAATCACCTACGCGGTCCCCGTGGCCCACCTGCAGGCGCTGCTCCGCCGGGCTGAAGGCGGCGAACGCGAGAGCGAAGCCGCCGTAAAAAAACGCTGAGGGCGCTCAGGCCCCGCGCTGCGCCCGGCGTACGGGCGCCGTCTGCCAGGGCGGGGCGCTGTCCTCCAGCGCCTTGTAATCGTAGAGACCCGGTTCGGGCAACGGCGGCGCGCCGGCGGGGCGTGCGAGCTGACGCTCGACGAGTCCGTTCGCGATCACGGCAACCGCGATGAGGTGATAGGGCAAATCGAAGTAAGCGAGCCCGAGGAACGCGCCGCCGGTCAGATAGGCGAGCAGCGAGACCTGGATCATGCGGGAGAGCTCGTTCGCCCATGCGACTTCCGGGATACCTTCGGTCCGTTTCATGATCGCGCTACACAATCGATAGCCCATGAAGATCGTGAGCAGGAAGAACACGAGCCCCGGAAAACCCTGTTCGGCGAGGACCTGGAAGTAGATGCTGTGAGCATCGTGATGATCGAGGGGGTTCGGCGCGTATTTGTAGAACAGGAGCTTCGTGAACGTGCGCATGCCGCCGCCGGTCAGCGGCCGGTCTTTCGCGAGATTCCAGGCGAAGTACCAGGCGTTGATGCGCCCCATCGCCGAGGAATCCTCCTGATAGGTGTGGATCGTGTTCATGCGATCGAACCACTTGTCGGGCATGAGGCTCACCGCGATCGGCACGGCGGCGACCACGAGCAGCAACATCGCGGCCCGGCGTTTGCTCTTCCACACGAGCGAAGCCGTCATCATGCCCATGGCGAGCAACGCGCCCCGCGAGTACGTCGACAATGCGCTGACGAGGGAGAACGCCATCGTGCCGAGGTAGACGTTCTTGTGCAGCTTCTTCGGCGTGAAGACCTGGAAGTACCGGAGCAAGGGCATGACCATGAGCAGCGCGAGTGCGATTTCGTTGTTGCCGTCGATCGCGCTGTCGGGCGGGCCCCAGACCCGCGATTCGAAGCCCGTCCCTATCGCGAACACGGCGCCCTTCACGCCGTAGAAGCCGATCGACATCGCGACGACGAGCAGGAAGGCCTCGAGCCGCACCCGATTCGTGATGAGCAACATCATGCACAACGTCAGGCCCTGCCCTTTGATGAAGCGTGTCCAGTACGTGAACGCGCCATCGGGATTCAGGGCCGTCGCGAGCGTGATGCACGTCCAGAGCACGAACAACGCCCACGGCCAGAGCACTGCGGAGCGCGGCATGCGGCCCGGCTCGCGGTTCAGCACCATGCCGAGGAACAGCGCGCCCGCGGTAATCGCGGCGACAGGGAAATCGTAGGCGAAGCTCCAGCACAGCCGGTGCGGAGCCATATAGGAAATCCAGGCCCACATGAGGATGCCGATCCACGGCCGGCGCAGGATGTACGGGATGGCACCGATGACGATGCCGACGATGATGATGTCTCTGAAAGGCATGGCTCGAAGCTCGAAACACTCTCTGTCTGTGGGACGGCATGCGTTGCGGGCACGCACACCGGACGCGTCGCGCGGCACGCGCGTTAGCCAATGCCCGGGTTTAAAGGTAGTCTAAAGCCCGGCCGCTAAGCCGGCCAGGAAATTGGCGGCGCAGCGCGGAGAAAGTTAACGAAGTTTTTCGCGCGCGACCATCGCTCCACACTCCCGAGCCGTCACGACAGAGTAAACTCGAGCCCGAGCTGCCAGCCACGATGTCCGCCCTACTGCACCACACCCTGTTCGCCACCGCCGCGACGAGTCCCGAGCGCAGCGCGCTCGTCCACGACCGCGCCGGCACCCTGGATTTCGCGACGACCGCGACCGCGGTGGAGGCGCTCGCCGCCCGCTTGATCGACCTCGGCATCGCGCCGAACGATCGCGTCGCAATATACCTGCCGAAGGTCGTGACGACGCCCGTCGCCTTCTATGCGGCGACGCTCGCGGGTGGCGTTTTCGTGCCGGTGAATCCCGTGTTGAAGGCGCCGCAGGTCGCGCACATCCTCGCCGACTGCAACGTGCGCGTGCTCGTCACGAGCCCGGATCGTCTGAAGCTCCTGCAGGAAGAGCTCGCGCCGCTCGCCGATTTGCGGCACGTGATCCTCACCGACGAGCCGGCCGGGTTCACGCCCGCGCTGCCGTACGCGGTGTGGGATCCGCTGCGCGACGGCCGCATGCCACCCGCCGGCTGCCGCTTCCCACGGCGCATCGATGCCGACATGGCCGCGATCCTCTACACCTCCGGCAGCACCGGCAAACCGAAAGGCGTCATCCTCTCGCATCGGAACGTCGTGACGGGCGCCGAGAGCGTCGCCGAGTATCTCGAGATCGGCGCCGACGATCGCCTGCTCGCCGTGCTGCCGTTCAGTTTCGACTACGGCATGAATCAATTGACGACCTGCATGCTGAAGGGCGCGACCTGCGTGCTGTTCGATTACCTCCTGCCGCGCGACGTGCTGAAAGCCGTCGCGAAGCATCGCATCACGGGCCTCGCGGCCGTACCGCCGCTGTGGGCGCAGGTCGCGGCGCTCGAGTGGCCCGCCGAAGCGAAGGCGAATCTCCGGTACATCACGAATTCGGGCGGCCACATGCCGGATCAGGTCCTGCAGCGGCTGCGCGAAGAGCTGCCGGGGACGCGGCCGTTCCTGATGTACGGCCTCACCGAGGCATTCCGTTCGACGTATCTGCCGCCCGAGAAGATCGACGAGCGTCGCGGCTCGATCGGCAAGGCGATCCCGAATGCGGAGATCATGGTCGTGAACGCGGAAGGTCAGCCCGTCGGTCCGCGGGAGCACGGCGAGCTCGTACACCGCGGCTCGCTCGTCGCACTCGGCTACTGGAACGACGAGGAGCGCACCTCGGTGCGCTTCCGCCCGGCGCCGCATCAGCCGGCCGGCATCCCGACGGTCGAGCTCGCGGTGTGGTCCGGCGACACGGTGTGGCAGGACGAGGAGGGTTATCTCTATTTCGTCGGCCGCGACGACGGCATGATCAAGAGCTCCGGCTATCGGATCAGTCCGGAGGAGATCGAGGAAGTCGCCTACGGCACCGGCATGGTCGCCGCGGCGGCCGCGATCGGCGTGCCGCACGAAACGCTCGGACATGCCATCGTGCTCGTCGTCTCGCCCGCACCGGAGCAGGCGCCGACACCCGAAGCGCTGCTCGAGGCCTGCCGCCGGCAACTGCCGAACTTCATGCATCCTGCGCAGGTGGTGATCAGCACCGACCTGCCCCTCAATCCGAACGGCAAGATCAACCGCCGCCAGCTCACCGAGGATCTGCAGGATCTCTACGGCGCGGCCGCGCACTGAGGCCGCGCGATGAGCGAGACGCCCGTCACCCACGACCGCCTGCGCCGCCTCCACGTCGCGGGCCCCGAGCTCGAAATCAACGGTCAGCCGCTGAGCCGCCTCGTCGCGCGCGTCGGCCGTACGCCGTTCTATGCCTACGATCGCGCGGCGCTCACGGCGCGCGTCGCCGGGCTGCGCGCCGCGCTGCCCGCGGAGGTCGAGCTGCATTACGCGGTGAAGGCGAATCCCATGCCGGCCGTCGTCGGCCACATGGCCCCGCTCGTCGACGGCTTCGACGTCGCCTCCCAGGGCGAGCTGCTCGTCGCGCTCGACGCCGGCATGTCGCCGCGCGAGATCAGCTTCGCCGGCCCGGCCAAGACCGGGCTCGAGCTCGCGTCCGCCGTCGCCGCCGGAATTTGTGTGAACGTCGAATCCGAGCTCGAGCTCACCCGCCTCGCCGCCATCGCCGAGCGCACGGGCTGGACACCGCGGATCGCGCTGCGCGTGAATCCCGATTTCGAATTGAAGGGCGCCGGCATGAAGATGGGCGGTGCGCCGCGCCAGTTCGGCATCGACGCCGAGCGCATTCCGGCCGCGCTCGAATCCGCCCGCATGCTCGGACTCGCGCTCGAAGGCCTGCACATCTTCTGCGGCTCGCAGAATCTCAGCGCCGAGGCGCTCGGCGATGCGAACCGCAAGACGCTCGATCTCGCTGCGCGACTCACCGACCATCATCGCGACGGCTTCCGCTTCGTGAACATCGGCGGCGGCTACGGCATTCCGTATTTCCCCGGCGAGAAGCCGTTCGATCTCGCCGCCGTCGGCGCCGCGCTCGGCGGCTCGATCGCCGAGTTCCGCCCGGCGCTCGGCGCGGCGCGCATCGTCATCGAGCTCGGTCGCTACCTCGTCGGCGAAGCCGGCTACTACGTCTGCGAAGTCACGGACGTCAAAGTCTCGAAGGGCCAGACGTTCGCGATGGTGAACGGCGGCCTGCATCATCATCTCGCGAACTCCGGAAATTTCGGCCAGGTATTGCGCAAGAACTATCCCGTCGTCGTCGGCAACCGTCTCGACGCGAAGCCCGTGGCGAGCGTGACCGTCGTCGGTCCCCTGTGCACGCCGCTCGACATCGTCGCCGATCGCATGCTGCTGCCTGCGCTCGCGGTGGGCGACCTAGTCGTCGTGCTTCAATCGGGGGCCTACGGCTACACGGCGAGCCCGCAGCGCTTCCTGAGCCATCCTGCGCCGGTGGAGATCCTCGTCTGAGTCCGCGGAAGCCCGAGCGTCTGCGTTCGCTCCCCGCCCGTCTGCTGATCTGCGTGGCGCTTTGCGTGCTCGCGGCCGTGCCGCGGGCGTTCGCGGCGACGACCTATTTCCTCGTCACCGTCGATACCGAGACTTCGTCCGGCTGCGGACCGCAGGGCTGCTTCCCCGACGGCATCGAAGACCGCATCCTCGGCGAGCACGAGGGCCGCCGCCTCGGCGCGCCGCTCATCATGGACATGCTCGAGCAGCGCGGCATGCGCGGTAACTTCTTCGTCAACGCCTACATCGGCTCGGTCTACCCGGCGGACGACATCAAACGCTTCGTGCAGGAGATGCTCGAACGCGGGCACGACGTGCAATTCCACGCGCATCCCGAGTTCCGCTGCTTCAAGACCTGCCCGAAAGAGGACCTCGCCTGCCGCGCACGCTGCATCAAGGAGGACAGCTTCATCGTCGGCAACACCTACGAGAACCAACTGAAGATACTGAAGGAAGGCGCGGACGCGATCCGCGAGTGGACGGGCGGCCGGCCGCTGCTCGCCTACCGCGGCGGCGGTTACGTCGCGGACGAGAACACGCTGAAGGCGCTGCGCGCGCTCGACGTGCCGATCGACATGTCGCTGAGCGGCCCGGAGCATCCGCTCGCCCGCAGGCTGCCGCTCAACAAGGCCGCCGAGCTCGAGGGCATGCTCGAGATCCCGCTCTACGATTTCACCGAGAACCTGTTCGGCCACAAGCGCAACAAGCACCTCGACGTCGAGACGACGTCCTGGCCCGAACAGCGGGCGATCATCGAGGAGGGCATCGCCCACGACGTGCGCGTGATCGTGCTCATGATGCACAGCTTCAGCTTCTGCGAGGCGACGCGCGGCTGTCCGGCGCAGGCCAGCATCGATCGCTTCGCGAAGCTTCTCGATTACCTGAAGGCGCGCCCCGAGGTGAAGGTCGTGACGGTGAGCGCGCTGTGGGACGCCTACCGCAAGGATCCGACGATCCTCACCGGCGGCAGCGGGCACGTGCCGGAGACCGGCTACTGGCTCACGCTCCGGCGCAGCGCCGAACGCTTCGACGAAGGATGGTCGAATCGCCTCTTTCTGCTCGGCAATCTCTTCGCCTGCCTCGCGATCCTGGGCGTCGCCGTCCGGCTGCTCCTCCGCACCCGGCGCTGAACGCCGCGCTCAGAACGTGAAGCGGAGATCCGTGCGCACCGTGAAACCCGGATCGGGAAAGCCCACGCTCCGTTCGTAGCGCTGATCGAGGAGATTCTCGAGCGCGAGATCGATCGTCGCGTGCGGGACGAGCTCGAGCTTCACGTTCAAATCCACTTCCTGATAACCGGGCTGGGAGATCGCACCCGTCGGGATCGCGCTGTCCGTGAAGCGTCCGGACAGGCGCGTGCCGAACCACGTCGACACCCGCGGATCGGGGTCGCAGCCGAGACCGAGATTGCCCTTCCAGCGTGGGCGGCGCCGGAGCTGTTCGCTGCTGCCGGCGATATGGATGTCCGTGTAGGTGAGATTGCCGGTGAAGAAGAGCTGCTCCGTCACCGCGAGAGCCAGCGCGGTCTCGACGCCCTCCGTGCCGACGCGGCTGCGATTGACGCTCGTGAAGAGCACGGGATCGAAGTCGATCAGATCCTGGTAACGATTGCGGAAGTAGGTCACGTCGAGCCGGCTGCGGCTGCCCGTGCGTTGCAGGCCGAGTCCGGCCTCGAGGTTCTCGCTCTGCTCCGGCCGCAGAGCGCGATTGCCGACGAGCGGATTGCCGAGCGCGAAGAGGCTCGGCAGCTTGTAGCCCTCGCCCCAGCCGATGCGCCCCGTCAGCAGCTCGGGCAACAGATCGACCGTGGCGATCGTCCTGAGCGAGGTGCGCGAGGCGAAGGCGTGCGGCATGTCCCGGCGCAGGCCGACGTTCAGCCCGAAGCGCCCGAACTTGCGCGGCTGGGCTTCCACGAAGACGCCCGCGTTCGCCTGACCGAGATCGAAGGCGACGGGCACGGGGAAGCCGAAGTCGATGGTGCCGCGATTGCGACCGAGTGCGTGATAGTACTCGGCCCCCGCGACCACCTGCCCGAGATCCGCCACGGGCAGCAGCAGGCTCGCTCCGACATCGGCGCGCCGGTAGGTCGCGAGGATGTCGTTCGGCGGGACGCCGTTGAGCACGCCGGGAGCGACACCCGGATTTCGATCGTCCTCCGCATGCCGGCTCGCGCTCGCGCGCAGGCGCAGCGCGGCCCCGCCGCCGAGCTCGAGCCGTCCGCTCGCACCGAGCACGTCCTGCTGCGTCTTGCGCCGTTCGAGGGCGCGCGACACCGCGAGACGCGTACCGCCGCTGTCCTCGGGAAACGCTTGCGAGTCCGTGTCGGCGTGGAGATAGAGCACCTCGGCGCTCGCGCGCTCCGAGTTCGCCGAGAGCTTCGCCATGGCCTGCGAGCGCCGGAACGATTGCCCGAGCTCGTCGTAGTCGACCGCGTCGTAGCCGCCGCCGACGAGCGCGGAGAATCGATCGCTCCTGAACACCGGCAACAGCGCGCCGCCGCCGCGTCGTGCATCGCTGCCCGCGCTCGCGCGCAAAGTGTGGCCGGGCAGCGTGTCC
Organism: Gammaproteobacteria bacterium; assembly: GCA_016209015.1. Classification (GTDB taxonomy): domain Bacteria; phylum Pseudomonadota; class Gammaproteobacteria; genus JACQWY01. The sequence goes on from JACQWY010000045.1 coordinate 83,799, forward strand.
GCCGAGCGGGTGCGCAGATTGACGATGCCGCTCATGCCTTCACCGCCGTAGATCGCGCTCAAGGCGCCGCGCTGCACTTCGATGCGCTCGACGGCGTCCGGATCGATCAACGCGAGATCGAAGCCCCCGCCGCGGCTGTTCGTCGGATCGTTGACCGGGATGTCGTCGATCATGAACGCCGTGAAATTCGGCTCACCGCCGCGCGCCGAGACGTAGATGAGGCCGCCGTCGCCGCCGGAACGCGCGACGTCGAGCCCGGGCACGATCGCGAGCGCATCGCTCACCCGGCCCGTCGCACTGCGCTCGAGCGCGACGCGATCGATGACGTCGACCTGCGGCAGTCCCGTGTCCTGAACGGGCAGATGCGTCCCCGTGACGAGAACCGTTTCCAGCGCGCTCGCGACAGTCGAGAGTGCGGTCAACAGAGGCAGGGCACCGAGGCAGGTCAATAGTCTGAGTGCGGCGCGCCGCTTACCGCCGCGACACGCGGTCGCGCCGGCCGGAACGAAAAAAGAGGTCATGATTATTGTGCTAAAGTGCGCTTCGAATTTCCTTGGGACGAGGCCGTCCGGCCCGCCCGGTGTGAGACCACCAGCATCTGGGATTGGAATACGCAGTGACCCGCAATCGTCGATTCGGCCTCTCCGGCCTCGCCATCCTACTGTACCAAATCGGCAGCGTCGCATTCTCCGTCCATTTCGGGTACGCGTACAGCCGCAATCACAAAGTCATTCCGCGCGCGGTGCTGCCGTTGCCGGACTTCCACGTGAGCGCCGCGGATGCCTTGCACATCCTCTACGTGTTCTGCATCGCGCACGCCGCGGTGTTCGCGCTGCTCGCGTTCCGCTGCGGCGCGAATCGCTTCGACGAGGCACGCCGCTTCACGACCGAGTTCCTCGGCATGCTCGTCGCGTTCACGTTCTCCTCCCTCTACGTCTATCTCGCGACGGACATCAGTTACGACCCGCAGATGATGGCGGCGACGGGCGTGCTGCTGAGCGCGATCTTCTTCGCGACGTATGCCCTCTTCCGTCCGCGCAATCTGCGGCCGCGACGCGTCGGCGTGCCGGGCGCGTTCGTGGAAGGCGCGCTCGGCACGCTCGGGCGCCTGTTCACGCCGGCGGGATTGCTGATCCTCGCGTTCTTCTTCACGCCGCTCGTGATGGGCAAGCTCTTCTACAGCAACCGCCAGTTCGCCGACATGATCACGCATCTGCGCGTCGTATTGAGCGCGCGCGCCGACTCCGACTGGGTGCTCGTGAACGCCTTCGGCTCGCAGAAATTCCGCCAGCCCATGCTCGCGAAGCAGGCCCCCGGCGGCAGCGGCGATCTCTACGTGCTCGAGCGCGAGGGCCGGCTCCTGCGCGTGCCCTATCCGAAGGGTGGTGAGCCCACGGTCCTGCTCGACATCCACGACAAGGTCGGCCCTGCCGAGATCGAGAACGGCACGCTCGGCTTCGCATTGCATCCCGAATTCGGCAAGGCCGGAGCGCCGCATGCGAACGACGTCTACGTCTACTACACCGCGGTGAAGGACAAGACGCAGATCAACCATCTCTCGCGCTTCGATCTGGGTGCCGGATCGCCGGAAGCGGCATCGAACAGCGAGCAGTCGCTGCTCGCGCTCGAACGCGAGGCCTCGGGCTTCCACAACGGCGGCTCGGTGGAATTCGGTCCGGACGGCTATCTCTACGTCGCGTTCGGCGAGGGCCTGCGCATCCCGAAGTTCAAGGAGCCTGGTGAGGTGCTGCGGGGTGCGATCCTGCGCATCGACGTGAACGAAACGCCCGGCACGACGCATCCGCCGGCCGAGCCGCCGAAGAACGGCAGCGCGGGGCATTACACGATCCCGAACGACAATCCTTTCGTCGGCCAGCCGGGGATCCGCGAGGAATACTGGGCGCTCGGTCTGCGCAATCCCTACCGCTTCACGTTCGATCCGCAGACGAAGCTCTTGTGGGCCGGTGACGTCGGCTCGACGGTGTGGGAGGAAGTGAACGTCGTCGAGAAGGGGAGGAACTACCAGTATCCGTTCATCGAAGGCCGGGAGAAGACCGACGTGCCGCCGCCGGCGCAGATCTTCGGCGAGCAGCGCGGCCCGATCTACACCTACGAGCACAGCGCCTACGATCGCGCCATCATCGGCGGCTTCGTCTACCGCGGCGGGCAATGGGCGGATCTGCAGGGCAAATACGTCTTCGCGGACAACTACTCGGGCAAGATCTCCGTGATGCCGGCCGTCACGACCGAGGTCGACAAGGTCGACGTCATCACGCGGGCGAATCAGTTCGCACAGCGCGGCGTCAGCTCGCTCACGCAGCTCGGCGACGGAACCGTGCTCGTCACGGTGCTCGGAGAGGCCGGCAACGCCGCGGGCGAGGTGATGAAGCTCGCACGCGGCGCCGAAGCGGTCGCGGTGGCGAAAGCGGAAGCCGCGGCGAATGCGCAGACCGCGGAGACGCCCTACTCCGCGGCGGCCACGGCGTCGCTCTTCACGACGAACTGCGCGCGCTGCCACGGCGAGGGCGGCAAGGGCGATGGACCCGACGCGGCGAAGCTGCCGGTCAAGCTGCCGGACTTCACGGACCCCGCGTTCCACGCGGCGCGCTCGGACGAAGCGCTCGCGACGGTGATCACGCAAGGCGGCGCGGCGGTCGGCAGGAGCGCGATGATGCCGCCGTGGTCGATGGTGCTGCAGCCGGCGGAAATGAAGCACATGGTCCGCTACCTGCGCGAGCTCGGCGGCCGGGCCGCAGGCGCGAAACAGCCCTGAGGCCGAGCGCGGCTCGCGCGCTCAGCGCGCGAGCTCGAAGGCGCCGGCGTCGCGCTTCGCGTCCGTCGCGCGCTGCGTGAGCCCGAGCGGCGGACGCGGCTCGAATTCCGGCACGAGGGACTCGCCTTCGAGTGCCGGTAAGTCGACGGCGGCATCGGCCGCCGCCGCACCCGGCACGAGCGTGTAGTCGAACTCCGCGCGACTGCGGAATCCCGCCTGATCGACGAGCCGGTTTCGGCTCTCCGTTTCCTCGTCGAAACCCGAGCCCTTCCAGGGCAGCGCGGAGCGCTTGGCCGGCGTGATGACGTTGCCGGCGATCACGGCCGGGCCGCGCACGATTTCGCCGGGCCCTGCGAACACGTTGTCGTACACCCAGGCGGTCGCATCGGTGTTGTTCCAGATGAAGACGCCGTCGTCGCGGTCGTTCACGAGCGTGTTGTTGACGACGTAGAGCTCATGCGTCGCGCCGAACGCGCGTTCCGGCGCGAACGCGATGAGATGGTAGTTCTCGCCGGTCGCGCCCTGCTGAATGACGTTGCCGACGATGAAGGCACGCCCGCCTTCCGAGAGGTCGATCGAATAATTGTCGCGGCCGTCGGAGCCGTCCATGATGCGGTTGTACAGCACCCGGTTCTCGACCGCGCGGCTCTTCAGATCCGAGCCGATCTGGGCGTGATGCAGAAACGAGCCGCGCACCGTCAGCTTCGCGATCGTGCCGGCGTAGATCTGGTGCGCCTGTCCGTTCGGACTGCCGTTGCGCGCGAACTCCGAGTAGTCGACGACGATCTCGGCATCGGCGTTGTTGCGGCTCATCAGTCCGCTCTCGTTGTCGTGGAAGTAGCAGCCGACGACGTGCAGGTAGTCACCCTCCGCGCGGATCCCGGCGCCGTTCTGATCGGGTACCGCGGCGTTCATGAACTCGACGTTCTCGATGCGGACGTGATTGCTCTTCGTCACCCAGATCGCCTTGCCCTCCGCGACCGCGGCGCCGCGTGCATCGACGCTCACGAGGCCGCCGTCACCCTTGATGTAGAGATGATCGGCGGTCCACACGGCCGTATCCGTCGCATAGCGTCCGGGCGCGATGAGGATCGTATCGCCCTCCTTCGCGGCGCGCGCCGCCTTCGAGGGCAGCTTGTATTCCGCGTCGGGTCCGACGTGCAACACGCGTCCCGAGCCGACCCACGCTTCGAGCGGAACGTCGTGCTCGCGGTACGCGAACGCATCCGCCGGCAGCCCGCGCTTGAGGTCCGCGCCGGCACGCGTGCCGGGCAGGTGTGCCGCCGCCTTGCCTCCCGAGAGATGTTTGGCGAGCGCGCCGAGCACCTGTCCCGCGCGCTGCGCGCCCGTGTCGACGCCGTAATAGAGGATGGCGCCGAGCACCAGCAGGTTCACGAACAGCCCGATCGAGATCAGGTAGCTCTTCAGGAGCGAGAGCAGCACGCGTAGGAACTTCATATCACCCCGCAGCGATTTCCTGCAGCCAGTCCAAGGTTCGTTCTTCCACCCAGCCGCGCCACTCGCGGCTCGCGAACGTATGGTTCGCGCCGGGAAGCTCGGCGAGCGTGATCTTCCGCGCTGCGAGCCCCGACCAGGCGGACGAGGATTTCAACAGCAGCCGGAATTCGTCGGCCGTGAAATCATTGCCGCTCAGCGCGACATGAAAGCGGCCGCCGAAGCGCGCGAGCCCCTGTTCCATGCGCGCGAGAAAAGACTGCGTACCGCCGCTCTCGTCGCGCCGGCCGGCCGCGGCGCGGGCGTAGCCGAAGAGACTCCGCAGCGACTCGCGCCAGTCGAATTCGAAACGCAGGACCTTGCCCCAGAACTCGCGGTTCGCGAGCCGCTCGAGATAGTAGCCGCGGATGCGGGCCTGCGCTTCGCCCTGCGCGCTGTGCACCCAGGGATTGAGGCCGATGACGCCCGCTACGCGCGGATCGGTTGCGGCGTACATGAGCGCGGCCGAGGCGCCGTCGCAGAGTCCCCACAGCGCGACGCGCGCGACGCCGCTCGCGGCGACGAGCGCGTCGACGGCGGCGCGGATGTCCTCGTCGACATGCTCGAAATCGCGTGAGGCGCCGCTGCTGTCGCCCATGCCGCGATAATCGAAGCGGAGCACGGGATAGCCTGCCGCCGCGAGCCGCCGCGCGAGGAGCAGGAACTGGCGATGGCTGCCGACGCGATATTGCGGTCCGCCGACCACGATCACGACACCGAGCACCGCGCCGGCCGCACCGGCATGGAGAATCGCGGCCATCGCGTCGTCTCGGCAGGCGATCCAGAATGCCCGCTCACCGCTCATGCGGCCATGCTCGCGGCACAGAGCCGCACCGCGCTCGCGATCGCGGCCGCAGGCTGCGCAAGCTCCTGCGAGGCCCAGAACTGTTCGCAGTCGACGACTTCGGCATGCGCTTCCCCGCCGGCCGCACCGACTGCGGCCACGAGTTGCCGGACCGGCAGCGTCGGATCCGCACCGGACATGAATTCGACGATGTCGACCCGGGCGAGCCCCTGCAACGCCGGAGCGGCGAGCTTCACCGCCGAAATCGCGGCGGCGAGCGCCGGCGCGATCTCGTAGCCGGCGATCTCGACCGCGGCGCCGCGCGCGAGCTCCTGCTGCAGACCGGCGACGCTCTCCTCGACGCCCGCGAACTTCGACGCCATGACCCGCAGGCGGAGAAGCTGCTTCAGGAATTGATTGCCGCTCGACACGGGTTGCCAGAAGAGCGCGCGATCCACACGCCCCGGTCGCCGTGCGAGCAGCTCCGGAACGAACAGCGCGCCGCTGCGCACGGCGAACAGACCGATGGGGACCTCGTTGCCGAGCGCGTCGAGCGCGAACTCGAGCTCGTCGAGCCAGGACGTCCAGCGCGCCGCGCCGAATTCACCGGCGCTGTCACCCGTGCCGTGCAGATCGACGAGCAAGGTCTCGACGCCGTCGGCGACGAGCGCCGCGGCCGTGCGGGTCAACAAGGCCCGGCATTTGTTCAGCTCCTCGCCGAACGGCGGCAGCAGGAGCAGACGGCGGCGTGGGACGACGGTGGAATGACGGACTGCGAACAGGGCGCCGTGGGGCCCTTCGAGATATGCGAGCTCGGGGGTCACGTGCCGGCACTCCGGCCGGCGGCGTTCGGCACCTCAGGCGACCTTGTCCGTCACGAAGGCGAGCAGCGAGCCCACCGTCTGGAAGATCTCGGCGTCGACCTCGTCGTCGCTGACCGTCACTCCGAAGCGTTCCTCGATGGCCGTGAGTATCGAGACCACCGCCATCGAGTCGAATTCCGGCAAGGTGCCCATGAGCCCGGAATCCGGGGTCAGCGCAGCACCGCGGTCCTTCAGGCCGAGGACGTCGCCGAGAATCGCCTTCAGTTGTGCTTCAATCATTCGTCATTCCCAGGTTGAGTGCGCCGGTGTGCAGACACCGGGCGGATGGTCCGTGAGGCGCGCGCATGATGCCCGCGGCGGAGCGTGGGGTTCCGGGCTAGCGGCCGTAAAACGCAGCGCCTTTACAAAATATAACACCGCGCGCCTCACAGCCCGCGGGCCGCGGCGCGGCGATTATAGGCGGCCCCCGGGCGCAGTGTTAAATTTCGGCGCAGTGCCGTTGGTGACGCCAAGCGGAGTATCGACAGCCCCCGCGATCTCGCGTGTAATCGCCGGCGCATCCGAGGCGCCGGGTTTCGCGGCGCGCATCCCGACAGGAAGGGAGTGAACGTTCATGCCACGCCAGTGCCCGATGACCGGGACCCACCGCAGGGTCACGCAGGTCCGCCACGCGTTCGCCGCGCTGTGGCTGCTCGCGGCGGCGTCGCTCACGATCACGATGGGCTGGAGTCCGGCGGCGCATGCGCTGTCCTTCGCCCCGACCGACGCGGAATGGGCGACCTGGCCCGACTACTGCCGTGCCCGCTACACCGTCTCGGGCGCCGGCGTCGATTCGAAGTTCGCGGGCACGTCCGCGCGTGGCGACGTCGACAAGTGGAAGGGCATCATGGGCCCGGACGGCTGGTACGCCCTTCACCATTACTGCGCCGCGATCGTGCTCGTCAATCGGGCCAAGCGTGCGCCCTCGAAGATCGAGAGCCAGCGCACCTACGGCCACACGTTCGACGAAGCGCAGTTCGCGCTGAACCGCACGAACCCGGGGAACCCGCTGTTCCCGAAGATCTCCTCGCTCATGGCACGCGCCGCCCATGCCCTCGGCAAGGACGACATCGCCGAACGGGTGATCGGCGATGCCCAGCGTTATCATCCGAAGAACGCCGATCTCTTCGCCGCCGCCGCGGTGATCAAGTACGACGCCCGCAAGCTCGAGGCCGCGCGCGACATCCTGCTCTCCGGCAACGAGGCGACTGAGCACAAGTCGGCCGAGCTCAATTACCTGCTCGGTCTCGTGCAGTTCGACCTGAAGGACTACACCGCGGCCCGCGAGGCCGCGAAGAGCGCCTATGCGCTCGGCTATCCGCTGCCGGGCCTGAAGCGCAAGCTCGCCGCGGCAGGGCAATGGGCGGACTGAGCACCGCGCACCTAAAGGAACGCCGCGCCGCAACCGCTACCCGGTGACCGGTGCCGCGGTCGCGATCCCACAACAAGAAATGACCAAGCAAGTCCTCTTCATCGCCTTTCACTTTCCGCCGATCCAGGGCAGCAGCGGAGTGCATCGCAGCCTCGCGTTCACGAAATACCTGCCGGCCTGCGGCTGGCAGCCGACGGTGCTGACCGTTCACCCGCGTGCCTACGAGAGCGTCCGCGAGGAGAACTTGCGCCTGCTGCCGCCGACACTGCGCGTCGAGCGCGCGTTCGCGCTCGACGCGAACAGGCATCTCGCGATTGCCGGCCGTTATCCGGATTTTCTCGCGCTCCCCGACAAGTGGCAGAGCTGGATCGTCGGCGGTGTGCTGCGCGGCCTCGCACTCTGCCGCGAATTGAAGCCCGCGGCGATCGTCTCGACCTATCCCATCGCCTCGGCGCACGTGATCGGCTATGCCCTGCGGCGTCTGACGGGGATCCCGTGGCTCGCGGATTTCCGTGATCCCATGCTGCAGAACGATTTCCCCCACGGTGCGGCCGTCCGGCGCGCGTTCGGCTGGGTGGAACGTCGCGTGTTCGCGCACGCCGATGCCGTGACCGTGACGACGGACGGCGCACGGCGCTTCTACGGCGATCGTTATGGCGCGGCCGCGACGCGCAAGACGACCGTCATCCCGAACGGCTTCGATCCCGAGATGTTTCCGGCCCCGCCCGGCCCCGCCGTGCCGCCGCCGGCCGGGCGTCCCGTGAAGCTCCTGCACAGCGGCCTGCTCTATCAGGACGATCGCAATCCGGATCCGTTCTTCGCCGCCATCGCTGCGTCGAAGCGCGACGGCGCGCTCGATGCCGGCCGCCTGCAGGTGACGTTGCGCGCGAGCGGCAACGACGACGACTATCGCGCCCGTACGGTCCGGCTCGGTATCGACGACATCGTTCACCTCGAACCGCCGAGGCCCTACCAGGAAGCCCTGCAGGAGATGCTCGATTCCGACGGCCTGCTCATCTTCCAGTCGAGCGGCGTGAACAAGCAGATCCCGGCAAAGCTCTACGAATACCTCTACGCGCGCCGTCCCATCCTCGGACTCACGGATCCGGACGGCGACACCGGGCGTCTGCTGGCCGAGCTCGGCATCGACATGCTGACGCGGCTCGAGGACGAGGCGGCGATCCGCGCCATGCTGCCCGCGTTCATCGACCAGATCCGCGCCGGCACCGTGCGCCTGCCGCCGGCCGCCGCGGTCGAAAAGCTGTCGCGACGTTCCGGCACGGAGGAACTCGCGCGGCTGCTCGACGACTTCGCCGCGTGACCGCCTCCGAACCCGCAGGAAGCCATGTGATACGCCAGGAAGTGATACTCCCCGCCGCCGCGACCCGCCTCCAGGCCGACGGCGAGGCGCCGCTCGCGCTCGTCATCGGCATGAGCATCCAGGGCCTCGCCGTCGCCCGCGCGCTCGCCCGCAACGGCGTACGCGTGCACGCGCTCGAGCAGACCCGGCAGCCGCCCGGCACGCGCACGCGCTACGCGACCCTGCACTACGCGACGGGCGTGAACTCCGATCGCCTCGTCGACATCCTGCTCGAGCTCAGGCCCCGCCTGCCGAGCACGAAGCCGGTAGTGCTGTTCCCCGGCAGCGACAACATGGTCCGCGCGATCGCGAACGGCTGGGAGCAGCTCGCGCCGCACTATGCGCTGAGCTGGCACGAGAGCCGCGGGCTCGTGCTGTATCTGCAGAACAAGGATCATCTCGAGAATCTCTGCGACGAGAAGGGCATCGCCTACCCGAAGTCCGTGCTCGTCAGCGAGGATGCCGATCTCGAGACCGTGTTCGCGAAGCTCGCCTTCCCGCTGCTCGTCAAACCGATCCGGCCGCTCTCGGGCTTCAAGGCGATCAAGATCCAGGAGCGCCACGAGCTCTTCGAGCTGCTGAACCAATACCGCGCCGACCTGCCCTACCTCGTCCAGGAATGGATCGAGGGCGACGAAAAGCAGCTCCTGTTCTGCACGATGTACATGGATCACGGCAGGCCGCTCTGCCACTTCACCGGGCGCAAGCTGCGCTCGCGCCCGCGCGGTCTCGGCATGGGCACGGTCGTGGAATCCTGTGACGACGAGGAGGCGCTGCGCATCTCGCGTCAGTTCGTGGAGAACCTGCCGCTCTCGGGACCGATCGCCGTCGAGTTCAAACGCGACCCGGCCGGCAAGTACTGGCTCATCGAGCCGAACGTCGGACGCACCGAGTACTCCGTCGACCTGCTGATCCAGAACGGCATCAATCTCCCGCTGATCGAATACTGGTCGGCGCAGGGCTTCGACGTCGACGTGCCGCCGTATCGCCGACCCGTCGTGTGGTTCGACAGCGAGCGCGACACGCTCGCGTATCCGCAGCTCTGCCTCGAGAGCGGGTCGCTGAAGCCCGTCGGCAAGCATCCGGTGTTCCCGTATCTCGGCCACGGTGACGCGGGGCCGTTCCTGCATTCGACGCGCAACCGGCTGTTGCGCCCGGTGCAGGGTGTCGTGAACCGCCTGCGCCGGCTCGCCGGCCTCGATCTCGGCGCGATACTCGAGCGCCATGCGCGCCTCGCGGATCTGCCCGCGGAGGCGCGTGAATTCCTGCGCGCGCGCGGCCAGCAGAATCTCTTCTTCGGCGAGAGCTGGTTCGAGAATTACGAACGCGAGGTCGCGGTACACGAGGGCCGACCCGAGTGGTACTGCGTCTACAATCAGCAACGCCGCCTGCTCGGCGTGTGGCCCTTCGTCAGGATGCCGCGGGCCTGCGGCGACGTACTGAAGGGCATGAGCAATTACTACACGCCCTACGTGACGCTGCCGCACGACGCGCGCAACGACACCGATCTCGTGATGCTGCGCTCGGCGTTGACGTCGATCGTGCGCACGGCGTCGTATCTGGAAATGTTCCAGGTCGCACCCGACGACGAATTCCTGAAGCTGCTCGCAAGCCGCTTCGGGCCGCTGACCACGGTGGAGATGCGCAGCAAGTTCACCGTGAACTGGTTCGACGACGTGCGCGACGTCGCTGCGTACTGGCGGCGCCGCGATCCGCTGCTCGTCAACACGCTGGCGCGGAAGACGCGCAAGCTCGAGCGCGAGGCCCGGCTCGAGGTCCGCATCGAGTCGGATCCGGAGGCGGTCGAACGCGGCATCGCCGACTACTTCAAGGTCTACGACCACAGTTGGAAGAGCCGCGAGCCGCATCCGGGCTTCATCCAGAACCTCATGCGCTATACGGCGCGCGAAGGCCTGCTGCGTCTCGGCCTGCTCTACATCGACGGTGAGCCCGCCGCGGCGCAGCTCTGGTTCGTGCAGAACGGCACCGCGTCGATCTACAAGCTCGCCTACGATCAGAAGTTCGAACATCGTTCCGCGGGGACGCTGCTGACGGCGCGCATGATCGACCACGTGACGCGCCACGACGGCGTGACGAAGCTCGACTATCTCACCGGGGACGACAAGTACAAGAGCAGTTGGATGAGCAACAACCGGCCGCTGGTCACGGTCTGGCTCGCCGATCTGACGCGGCCGTGCGCCTGGTACTACTACGCGCGCAAGCGGCTCGCCCGGCTCTGGCATCGCCTCGCGCGGGACGGCGAAGGCGACGCGGCCTGAACCGCGCCGCGGCGATTCAGGATATTCCCGCGCCCTCGAGCCAGAGCTCGAGCACCGTCAGGATCCACAAGAGCTCGCCGTAATACGCAGCCGAGCCCGTCTGGTGCATCCCGACCGCCTGCTCGAGGAACGCCGGCGCGAAGATGCGGCGCCCGGCGAGCGAGTCGAGCGTCGCGCGGACGATTTCGCGCAGGCCGGGATCCTCGCGCATCCACACGCCGAACGGCAGCCCGAACCCGTGCTTGCTCTTGTCGATGATCGCACGCGGCAGGAAGCTGCCGAACGCGCGCTTGTAGAAGCCGCGCAACTCGCGCCCCGGCAGCATCGTCGCTTCCGCGATCCGCGTCGAGAAATCCACCACGCCGTCATCGAGCATCGGATAGCAGACGTCCACGCCCGCGAGCTCGCACATGCCGTTGACTTTCACGAGGTCGTTGTCGGCGAGCGTGAACTTCCAGTCGAGGTAGAGCATGCGCTGCAACGCCGAGCCCGAAGCCGCTTCGCCGTAGCGGTGACGCCAGGCCTGCCACGGTGCCTGGCGATCGACGTGCGCGAACCAGTCGCGCTCGAATACCGCCGCAGCGTCCATGCGCTGCAGGAAGTTGTAGGACTGCAGGCGATCCGGCAGCCCCATGCGCGCCTGCTGGATGTAGCGCCAGCCCTTGCCCGGAATCGACCAGTCCTTCAGAAACGGCAATATCGCGTAGCCGGTCTCCAGCGCGCCGCGCAGGAATTCCGGCAGATGCTGGTAGCGTTCGAAGACGTCCTGCTCGACGTAGCGCGTGTTGCCCGCGAAGAGCTCGTCGCCGCCGTCACCCGCGAGCATGCGCGCGACGCCGGCGTCTTTCGCCATGCGCGCGCAGAAGTACGCGGGGATCGCCGAGGAGTTGCCGAAGGGTTCGTCGTAGAACCGCGCGATGACCGGCAGCATGTCGACGACGTCGCGCGGCGTGACGAAATATTCGTGATGCCGCGTGCCGAAATAGTCCGCGGCGAGCCGCGCATAGCCGGACTCGTCGTAGCCCTGGGCATCGAAGCCGATCGTGAACGTGTCGGCTTCGTGCTGCACGCGTTTCAGCATACCGGCGACACTCGAGCTGTCGAGTCCGCCGCTCAGGAACGCGCCGTTCGGCACGCCGCCCTGGTGACGCGCGACCGCGCGCTCGAGCCGCTCGGGCAGCTCGCGTTCGAGCGCCGCGGCGTCGGCTGCCGGCAGCGTGACGAAGTCCGGCAGCCAGTAAGTCCGCTGCCGGGCGCGACCGCCGATCCAGCCCAGGGCTTCCGCGGGACGCAGCTTCGCGATGCCGCGGAAAATCGTCTGCGGGCTCGGTATGCAGTGATAGAAGACGTAGTCGTAGATCGACTGCGGATCGAGGTGGACCGGCACTTCCGGATGCGCCCGCACGCCGCCGAGGCGCGACGCGAAAACGAGGCCCGCCGGCCCGGCGCAGTAATAGATCGGCAACATGCCGAAGCGATCGGTGGCGATGAGCGCGGCGTGACGCGCGGGATCGACGATCGTCAGCGCGAAAGGTCCCGGCAGGCCCTCGACGCAGGAGCGGCCGGCGGCATAATCGGCGGCGACGCGCGCCGCCAGCGCCGGGCCCTCGCCTGCCGGTCCGTGGCCGCCCAGCACCACGATCAATCCGTCGTCGGCGCGATGCACGAGGCACTCGCCATAGGCCGCGATCCCGAAACCCGCGCCGCTTGCGCTGCACGCCGGCACCGTGTCCGCCAGACGCTCCGGGCGCATCGCGGCCAGCGTCGCTTCGGGCGCCGTGCCGCCGTGCCCGATCCATCCGCTCACGAAATACATTTTTGCGAAATTCCCCGTCGTTTTCCGGCCGCCGCCATCCAATTCGCGCCGCCGAGGCCGTAGTATAGAGGACCGCCTCGGCCGTGGTTGTCAGAGATCGATTCTGGCGCTGCGCGCGCCGTCGCGGTGCCCAGGACAATTTCGGAATTCGACACGCATGCTGGCATCCGGCCTCCGCTTCGCTCTGCAACTCGCGGCACACGCCGAGCGTCGGCTCTCGATCGTCACGTTCCATCGCGTGCTGCCCGCGCCGGATCCCCTGCTGCCCTTCGAGCCCGACGTCGCGGCCTTCGACACGCAGCTCGCGTGGCTCGATTCCGCGTTCCGCATCGTGCCGCTGCCCGAAGCCGTCGCCCGACTCGCGGCGGGCACACTGCCGCCGCGTGCGCTGTGCCTGACGTTCGACGACGGCTATCGCAACAATCTCGAGTGCGCACTGCCGGTGCTGCGCAAGTACGGCGCGCCGGCGACCGTGTTCGTCAACACCGCCTATCTCGGGGGCGGCATGATGTGGAACGATCAGCTCATCGAAGCGGTACGCGCCTGGCCGGGCCGGACCATCGATCTCGGCGCCCAAGGGGCAGGCAGCTTCGAGATCACCGACGACCGCGCGAGTGTAGCGACCCGGGTGCTGGACGCCTTGAAGTACCTGTCCTGCGACGAGCGCGCACGCCTCGCGGCGAGCCTGCACCGGAGCAGCGGCAGCACGGTGAACGATCTCATGATGACGCCCGCGGAAGTGCGCACGATGCACGACGCCGGCATCACGATCGGCGCGCACACGCACAGCCACCCGATCCTCGCGCGTCTCGACCCGGCCGCTGCCCGCGAGGAGATCGCGCTCAATCAGCGCCTGCTCGGGGACATCTGCGGCACACCGATCACCTGCTTCGCGTATCCCAACGGACGGCCCGGCCGCGATTACGACGAGCGGCACGTCGCCATCCTTAAAGATCTCGGCTTCGAGGCCGCTGTGACGACCGCACCCGGCACGGCAGGCCGCGGCGCGGATCCCCTGCAGCTCCCGCGCTTCACGCCCTGGGACCGCAGCGAGTCCCGCTACCTGCTGCGCATGATGCAGAACTATTTTCGTCAGCCTGAAACCATAGGCGGCATCCCGCGCGCCGCCTGATCTGGAGCCGTCATGAACGCGTCCGCGAAACTGTTCTCGGCCGTCATCCTGAGCTACAACTCCGCCCGCTACATCAAGCACTGCCTGAACACGCTCGCCGCGGCGTTCAGTGCTTTCGCCGAACCCTGCGAGATCTGGGTCGTCGACAACGGGTCTAGCGACGGCAGCGTCAAACTGATCGAAGAAGCGGCGGCGCTCTACGCCGGCGTGGTACGGCCGATCTTCCTGCCGGTCAACACGGGCACGACCGTCTCGCGCAACCAGGCGCTGCGCGCGGCGGAAGGCCGCTACGTGCTGGTCCTCGACTCCGACGCGACGATTACCTCCGATGCGCTCGCGAAGCTGCGCGCGCTGCTCGAGCGCGAGCCCGATGTCGGGATCGCCGTGCCGCGGCTCACCTACCCGGACGGGCGTTTCCAGATTTCGACCGATCAGTTCCCGACCGTCACGCGCAAGCTGCAGCGGCTGATGAATCTCAAGACCATGGAAGAGACCGCCGTCGCGCCCGATGCCTCGTGCAACGTCGATTACGCGATCTCCGCGTGCTGGCTGCTGCGCCGCGAGTTGCTGGAGGTGGTGGGGCTGCTCGACGAGAACATCTTCTACTCGCCCGAGGACGTCGACTACTGCGTGCGGGTGTGGCTCGCCGGCTATCGCATCGTCTACGAGCCCGCCGCGACCGTCATCCACGATGCGCAGGAGCTGTCGCGCGGTAAGAAGATCGGCAAGTTCAAGCTCAAGCACGCCGAGGGGCTGGGCTACTACTTCCGCAAGCACGGCTACTGCTTCTCGCTCGGCGGACTCTACCGCCGTATTGCAAAAGTCGCACCCTCGCACGCGGGCTGAGGCGCCGCTTCAGCGGCCCCGCGCCGCGATCACCCGCTCGAAGAGCTCGTACTGTCCACGGCTCGTCGCGTCCCAACTGAATGCCTCCGCATAGGCACGCGTCGCCGCGCGTTCAGGATAGGCGGCGAACAAGCGATGGTACGCCGCGACGAGACCGGCCGCCGAGCGCTCGTCCGCGAGCACGCCGGCGGCAGCCGCGGCCACGACCTCGGGCGTGCCCCAGATCGCCGTCGCGATCACCGGCGTGCCGCAGGCCATGGCCTCCAGCAGCACGTTCGCCCAACCCTCGCGGCTGGAGAAGAGGACGAGCGCGTCCGCCGCGTTGTAGTAGCGCGGGAGCTCCTTCTGCGCGACGAGTCCCGCGAAGCGCACGCGCTCCGCGACAGCGTATTGCCTCGCCAGGGCCTCGAGGCGCGCGCGCTCCGGTCCGTCGCCGACGAGCACGAGCGTGACGCCCGGCAGGTCGCGCAACGCCTCGAGCGTCAGATGATTGCCTTTCAGCTCGACGAGATTGCCGACCGACAACAGCACGCGGCCCGAGAGTCCGAGCGCCGCGCGCGCCGCTGCGCGGTCGGCCGGTTCGAAGCGCTCCAGGTCGACGCCGTTGCGCAGCACGGTGACTTTCTCCGCCGGCGCCCCGAGCTCCACGAGCGCATCCTTCAGTGCCTGGCAGACCGTCACGAGCGCGTCGGCTTCGCGGATCGCCCATTGGATGGCACGCCGCGGCCCCGCGTAAGCCGTCATGAGCGTGATGTCGCTGCCGCGCGCCGTGACGACGACGGGCTTGCCGAGCCGCTTGCCGATCTTCACGGCGGCGACGCCGTCCGGGTAGAAGAAATGCGCATCGATGAGGTCGAAGTCGCTCGCATGCGCCGCGACCTCGGAATACGTCGTCGCCGCCATCAGCGGCGGGGAGAAGCGCCAGGACACGCTCGGGATCACGGGATAGCGCGGATGCCCGATCGCGATCCCATGGCGCGCCTCGTGCCGCGGCACGCGCGCGAACACGCCGAACGAGCCGAAGCAGGACGCGCGCAGAGGAAACCACGGGACGGGAGCGACGACGCGCGCCGAGACGCGCTCCTGGGCGCAGAGCATGCGCAGCCGGGTCTCGATGAAGATGCCGTGACGCGGCTGAACGGCGTTCGGATACAGCGAGGAATAGGTCAGGATCCGCATGCGTCGGACACCGGGTTCAGGCACGCACCGGGAGTCGGCACAGCGTCTTGACCAGGGCCATGCCGGTCTTCACGTCCGGCGCGAGCCTGAGCGCCTTCGCATAGGCCTCGGCCGCGGCGTCGAATTCCTTGTGGACGCGCCGCGCGTAGCCGAGCTCGGCGCAATAGCGCGCGATCTTCGCGCGGTAGGCGCGGCGGAACGTGTCGTCGATGACCGGCTCGAGGCGCGCGAGGTGATGCTCGTGCAGCATGATCGACTCTTCGAGCAGTCGGCTCGGGTTCTTCGAGATGCCGCCGGGGTGCAGCCGGTAGTGACCGAGAATGCGATCGATGAACAGCACCGGGCACAGCCGCGTGAGACGCAGCCACATGTCGGTGTCGTCGACGATCTTGTAGCGCGTGTCGAAGCGCAGCGCGTGATCGAGCAGCACCGCGCGCGGGACGCTCACGGAACAGGTATGGAGCCCCGCATAGCACAGGGCCGCGAACTCCCAGTACGTCGGTCGCAGCGCATAACAGTCCGCTTCGAGGGGCCGGAGATGACGCTCGGCGACGGTCGTGAAGGCGGCGTTGCCGAGGTAGGTTCCCGGCAGGGTCTGCCCCTGCGCGTCCACGAAGCCGAGATTGTGGAAGACGACCTGGCCGTCGCCATGACGGCGCAGAGCCTCGTCGATGCTCGCCAGGCGATCCGGCGTGTGCAGGTCGTCGGAGTCGATGAACGTGACGTGATCGCCGCGCGCCATTTCGATGCCGATGTTCCGGCCCGTCGACGGCCGCCCTGAATTCGGCTGGGTGTGCACGCGGATCCGGGGATCCCGCGCGGCGTATTCGGCGATTACGTCCGAGGTGCCGTCGGTCGAACCGTCGTCGACGATGATCAGCTCGAACGATGCGAGGTCCTGGGCGAGGATGCAGGCGATCGTCTCCCCGATGTAATCCACCCGGTTGTAGGCCGGCATCAGGATCGAGAAGCGGGGTCGTACGGGCATCTGTTCCTCCTCACGCGCCGGGTCGCGCGTTCACGCAGAATGGCCAGGTCGCCGGCCGAGGCGCGACGCGAGGCGTTCCAGGAGCTGTCGTTCCGCGCCGGCCGGCCGGCCCGCGAGGAACCACAGGACGCTCAGCACGCAGGTATACAGTGCCACGCCGAGCAGACATTCCGCGACGAGCAGCGGCAGCGTCTGGTGCCCGCCGGTCCACGCCAGCGCGGCCTGGCCGAAGGCGTGGACGCCGAAGCCCATCGTGAGCGCCGCGAGCGCCGGACGAACCTGCACCAGCAGCGTCCGGTGGAGCGGCATGCGCATGTAACGGAGCACCGTCGCGTTCGAGACGAAATACACGATGATTGCCGTGCCGACGTAGCTCCAGGCCGCCCCCATTGCGCCGCGCTCCGGAACGAACAGCGCGAGCAGCCCGAGCATGATGGCGATCTGCGCGGCGAGGAGGGCCGTCGTGATGCGCGGGATCCCCATCGCCGTGAAGACATAGCCGATGTTCGTGTTGAGCGAGCTGACGGCGCTGCCGAGCGCGAGGAGCTGCAGGACCGGGACCGCGGCGAGCCATTTCTCACCGAGCACGACCGGCACCATCGTCGGCGCCACCGCCGCCATGCCGGCCGCCGAGGCCATGGCGATGATCGCGATGTAGGACTGGACGTTGAGGAACAGATCGTAGAGCGCGGTCTTGTCGTTCGCGACCTTCGCATAACCGGGGAAAGTCGCGCGATTGATCGGGGCGACGATTTCGGACGTCGTCAGCGTCGCGAACTCGAAGGCGATGCCGTACATGCCGAGCACGTCGATACCCTTCGCGCGACCGAGGATCATGTTCTGGGCGTGCTGGTTGAGATAGACGAGCGCATTGCCGACGATGACCCACGACGAGAAGCCCATGATGTCCCGGCTGCGGCTGAGATCGAGCCGCGGGCGGAACGGATGTGCGAGATAGCCGATGACGATCGTCGTCGCGGTCGTCGCGAACATGCCGAGCAGCAGCGCCCAGTAGTTGCGCAGCGTGAACGCCGCGCCGAGCGTGACCACGAGGCCGATCAGCTTCACCGAGATCCGGTACATGAATTCCTTGTGGAACGTGAGCTGCTTCTGGAATTCGACGACGCCGATGTTCGTGAGCCCCTCCAGGAAGAAGAGCCCCGCCATGGCACGCAGCACGTCCGTGAGGTCGGGGTTGCGATAGTAGCGCGCGGCGGCGGACGCAATGGCGAGGAGGAGCAGCGCGCCGGCCGTCGAGAAGATGAGCCGCATCGTGAACGCGGTGTCGTAGTGCTCGCGGCTCGTGCGCTGACGCTGGATGAGCGCGGTGTCGAAGCCGAAAGCGCGGAGCAGCTCGATGAATCCGTAGACGGTGGCAGCGAGCGTGACGAGACCGAAATCGGCGGGCATGAGCACCCGCGCGAGGATCGTCATGCTGATGAGGCCGATGAACTTGATCGACAGTCTCAGGGCCACCATCCACACGGCGCCGAGCGCCATGCGCCGCGCGATTCCGGACTCCGCGCTCCCGGCCGGCGCGGTCCCGCCTGCGGCCGGCGGCGCGCCGCCGCCGCCGTCAGCGGGAACCACGATAGACGCTCTCCGCGTCGGCGCCGGTACGGCCCGCCGCACGTGCGTAGACGCCGTGATAGCGGCTCACGCTGTTCTTCCAGTTGCGATCCTCGCGGACATAGGCGAGACCGGCCTCGCGATATTCCGGCCAGCGCGCCTGGTCGGCGAACATCTCGCCGACCGCCGCGGCGAGCGCTTGCGCATCGTCGGCCCGGAACAAGCGTCCGGTGCGTCCGTCCGTGATGAGCTCGCGATGGCCGCCGACGTCGGAGGCGACGACGAGGCGGCCCTGCGCCATCGCCTCGAGCGGCTTGAGCGGCGTGACGAGCTCCGTGATGCGCATCGACAGGCGCGGATAGACGAGCACGTCGACGAGATCGTAGTAGCGCCCGACTTCGGCGTGCGGCACGCGGCCCGTGAAGTGCACGCAGTGCTCCAGGCCCAGCTCGCGCGTCCGCCGGCGCAGGGCTTCGTCCTGCATGCCGCCGCCGACCAGCAGGCACTTCGCGCCGGGCACGCGCTCCACGATGCGCGGCATGGCCTCGAGCAGCAGCATCAGCCCTTCGTAGGCGTAGAAGGAACCGACGAAACCGAGCGTGCGTCCCGCTTCGAGCCCGAGGCTGGCCGCGAGCCCGGAATCGTAGTGGCGGTCTTCCGCGAATTGAGCCGGGTCGACGGCATTCGGAATGACGGTGATCTTCTCGCGCGGGATGCCGCGCGCGACCATGTCGTCGTGCAGGCCCGCGCAGATACAGGTCACGGCGTCGGCCCGTTCCAGCACGTGCGATTCGAGCGCGCGCGTCACGCGGTAGCGGAGATCGCCTTCGCGGCAGCTCCCGTTGTCGACGGCCGCATCCTCCCAGAAGGCGCGCACCTCGTAGACGACGGGCAGGCGGTGGCGGCTCGCGACACGCAGCGCCGCGAGTCCGTTCAGCGACGGCGAGTGCGCGTGCACGAGATCGGGCTTCGTCTCGCGCACGAGCTTCTCGAGCCGGGCGGCGGTCGAGACGACGAAGCTCCACTGGTCGAGCAGCGGCAGTCGCGTCCAGGCGCCCGTCGGCGGCTGGGTGCGATGGAACTCGAGCCCGTGCTCGGTCTCGCGATCCTGCTTCGTCGACCCCTGCTTCGCCGAGGTGAGATGGACGGTGTCGAAGCCCTGTCGCCGCTGCTCGAGCAGGATGTTCAGCGAGCGATAGGCATAACCGTCCTGGATCGGCACCGAATGGTCGAAGACGTGGAGGATGCGCATGGGGCGAGCTTAGGAGAGATTCGCGAGGAATGCGTCGAACATCATCACCGTCCAGAGCGTCGCGCTGTAGTCGCGGCTGCCGCGCTGGTGAGCCTCGACGAGATGCTGCAGGAAGTCGTCGTTGAACCAGCCCGTCGCGCGCAGGCGCGGCCCGAGCACGGTTTCGCGGATGCGTTCGGCGAGCGCCCCGCGGAACCACTTCGCGAGCGGCACGGCGAAGCCCATCTTCGGACGGTACAGGATGTCGTGCGGCAGGCGCGATTCCAGCGCCTTCTTGAAGAAATACTTGCCCTGACCGCCCTGCAGCTTCCACGCCGAAGGCAGGCCCGAGGTCCAGGCGATCAGCTCGTGGTCGAGCAGCGGCTCGCGCACTTCGAGCGCGTGCGCCATGCTCGCGCGATCGACTTTCGTGAGGATGTCGCCCGGCAGATAGGTCTTCATGTCGAGATACTGCACGAGGCCGAGCGGATCCTGCGTCGGTGACTGCGCGGCATAGCGGTGCAGACGCTCGGCCGCCCGATAGCCCTGCAGCTCGCGCAGCAGCTTCGGTGCGAAGAGGCGATCGCGCAGCTCCTCGTTGAACAGCGAGACCGTGTGGAAATACGCGTCGACCGTGCCGCGGGCGAGCGCCTGGAACGTCGTCTTCGCACGGAACACGCGCGGCGCCCAGTCCGCTTTCGGATAGAGCTGCCCGAGCGTGCCGAACAGCGCCCGCCGCACGCCGAGCGGCAGCATGCTCCGCACGCGCTCCTCGTTGACGTGCAGGCGATAGCGACGGTAGCCGCCGAAATTCTCGTCGCCGCCGTCGCCGGACAGCGCGACCGTCACACGCTCGCGCGCGAGCTGACAGACGCGGTAGGTCGGCAGCGCGGACGAATCCGCATAGGGCTCGTCATAGATACCCGGCAGCAGATTCACGAGCTCGAAATCATCGGGGTCGAGGCGCTTCACGCTGTGATTCGCGCCGACCTGCTTCGCGATGCGCTCGGCGTACTGTGATTCGTCGTAGGCCGCGACGTCGAACGCAATCGAGCAGGTATTGACGGGATCGGACTGCAGCTCCGCCATCAGCGCCACGACGGCCGAGGAATCCACACCGCCCGAGAGGAAGGCGCCGAGCGGCACGTCGGCGACGAGGCGGATGTCGATGGCCTCCTTCAGCCGCTCGATGAGCTCGACCTGCGCGTCGGCGAAACTGCCGGCCTGCACCGGCGTGAACGGCACGTCCCAGTAGCGCCGCGGCACGAGCGGCTTGCCGTCGCGACGGATGGTCAGGGTGTAACCCGCTTCGAGCTTCTTAGCCTGCTGGTAGATCGTGTCGGGATCCGGCACGTAGCCATACGCGAAATAGTCCTCGATGGCGCGCGGGTCGATCGTGCGGTCGAAACCGGGATGCACGACGAGCGCCTTCAGCTCGGACCCGAACACGAGCTCGCCGCTCGCGAGCAGCGCGTAGTACAGGGGCTTCACGCCGAGACGATCGCGGGCGAGGAACAGACAGTGCCGGCGCGCGTCCCATACCGCGAACGCGAACATGCCGCGCAGGCGCGACACGCACTCCTCGCCCCACTCCTCCCAGCTCTTCAGCAGCACTTCCGTATCGGAACGCGTGGCGAAAGAGTGACCGAGGCGCTCGAGCTCGGCGCGCAGCGGCTTGAAGTTGTAGATCTCTCCGTTGAAGACCAGCACGCAGCTCCGATCGGCGTTCGTCATCGGCTGCTGGCCGCTCGAGAGATCGATGATCGACAGCCGGCGGTGGCCGAGGCCGACGCCGGGCGCGAGCCACAGCCCTGACTCGTCGGGTCCACGATGGAACATCGAATCGTTCATGCGCCGCAGGAGCTCGCGATCCGGGGTCGCGAGACCCTGCAGTGAGAAGATGCCGGAGATGCCGCACATGGCGCGGTGTGCTCAGTGCGCCAGCGACTGGTAGACGGCGTCGTACGCGCCCACCATCTTCGCCATGCTGAATTCGCGCTCGACGCGTGCGCGTGCGGCCGCGCCGTGGCGCGCGCGCAGCCCCGCGTCGTCGACATACGCGGCGAGCGCGGCGACGAGTGCTTCGGTGTCGTTCACGGCGACGAGGCGACCGGTCGTGCCGTCGGCGACGAGCTCGGGATTGCCGCCGGTGGCGGTGGCGACCACGGGCAGCCCTGCGGCCATCGCTTCGAGGATGGTGTTGGAGATCCCTTCGGCGAGCGAAGGCAGTACGAACAGGTCCATTGCGTTCAGTTCTTCTGCGACACGATCGGAGTCACCCACTATATCAGCCCGTTCCGCGAGCCCGGCCCGGTCCAACAATGTTTGACACTGCGCGAGCAGAGGTCCCGAGCCGACGAGACGCAGACGCATGCGTTCACGCAACTCGGGCCGGCGCGCGACCAGCGTCACGAAGCTCTCGACGAGAAACGTCTGGTTCTTCACCGTCTTCATCCGCCCGACCGTGCCGATGACGACGGGTCGCCCGGGGTCACGCGGCAGCGGCACGAAAACCTTATCGTCCACCCCGTTGTAGATCTGAACGACCTTCGCGGGCCGGATGCCGACGTCGCGCACGAGATAGCGTTCGAGGTCGCGCGAGAGTGCGATGAAGCGCTGCACGCCGAGCCCGAGCGCGCGCCGCACGAGTCGGTGCCTGCGGTTCGTGCCGTCGAGATCCTGCACGTCCCAGCCGTGCTCGCCGTGAACGCGGCCATGCACGCCGGCCGCAATACCGGCGAGTTGCAGCTCGAGCGCGGCGAAATTGCGCGTGTGCAGAACCTGCGGGCGCAGGCGGCGCAGCAGTGCATGCGCGCGTCCCCAGATCGCGAAGTCCTGTCCCTCGCGCTTGTTGAGCGCGAAGAGCTCGCAGTTGCCGGAGACGATGCGTGCCGCGAAGGCGGGGTCGTAGTCGGTCAGGCACAGGACGTAATGGCGGTAACGTTCGCGCGGCAGCCGGTTGATGAGGTTGACGACGCCGTTCTCCAGCCCGCCGATCGCGAAGCGATAGAGGACGTGGGCGACGGCGATGCCCGGCGCATTCACCGGCCGGGCTCGGCGGGCGCGGCATGCAGGCTGGCGAGCCGGGGCCGGGCCGCCGCGGCGAACGCCGCGATGGCTTCCTCGGCGGCCTGCGCACTCGCCCCGATGGGCGCCGCCATCACGACGTGCGCGGCGCCGTCGCGCGAGCGCAGCAGCCGCGCGAGCCCCTCGCGGATCTTCACGTCCAGGCGCCGTGTCGTGAGCGTGCCGTCGACTTCGAACCACTGCCAGCTCATCCACTCGCCGCTCGGGCCGCGCAGCCGGCGCGAGATCGCGGGGCCGAGAGGCGCCTCGAGCGTCAGGCGCTGCTCGTCGAGGGCGTGCCAGCGTTTCGGATCGAAGAACGTGTTCACCTGGCTCGCGAGATCCGCACCCGGTCGCTGCTCGCGATAGTGGGCGATTTGCAGCCACACGTCCGGCATGCCCGGAGTCGAATAGCGGCCCGTCAGTATCGTCGGCTCGCCGACGAAGCGGGCGCCGAAAGGCAGCATGCCCGCGCTCGGACCTTCCCAACCCGCCACCTGCGGCAGCGCGGTCAGCGCGGTCGCGGCCGGCGCGTGCTCGAGAATGCTCACCGCGAATCGCGGTGTCGCCGCGAGCGCGAGTACGGCAACGGCCCACGGCGCGAGCGCCCGCGGTCGCCCGGGCGCGCGCCCGGGTGCGTGCGGCGGCACGGGCGCGTCCGCATCGCTGAACGAGTTGCCGATCAGGAACAGCAGGAAGATGACGACGCCGAAGAACACCCAGCCGTAGATGAAGTGATCGAGACCGACGGCGTACCGGTACTTCGAATAGTGCGCGATCATGACGATGCCGAACGCCCGCATGCCGTTCGCGACGAGCGGTACGGCGACGGCGAGCGCCATGAATGCCGCGCGCCGTCCGGCGCTGCGGAAACCGAGATAGCAGTACACGCTGCCGATGGCGAGAGTCGCGAGCAGATAGTTGATGCCGCTGCACGCCTCCTCCACCACCCAGTCGCCGGACGGGATGCTCAACATGCGCCCCTCGAGGAACACCGGCATGCCGGCGAAGCGCAGCAGGACGACGAGCACCTGGGCCGTCCAGTCCTGCAGATACGGGACGAGGAATTCGCCCTCCGGGACGCCGAAATAGAGGTAGGCGAGCGGAAAGAGCAGCAGCCGTGCCGCGGCATTGCCGAGGAGTGTCCAGATCGTTCCGATCAGGATCCCGACCGCCGCGACCTGCTGCACGAAGGCTATCGAGACCAGCGTGCCGGCCACCCACAGCAACGCGTTCAATCCGGCGTAGAGCGCGCCGAGGGGTGCGACGCCCGGGCGCACGTGCGCGAGCTCCCCGCGCTTCAACCACACGAGATAGAGCGAAATCGGCGGGACGAGCAGACAATGGTTGAACGTGCTCGAAGTCAGCCAGATGTTCGCCATCTGATCGAACGTGGGCGCGAGCAGGCCAACGACCGCGAGCACCGCGCCCACGAGCAGCGCGAGACGCCGGGACCATGCGCGGGCGAAGCCGGGTCCCATGGCCGGGTTCAACCGAGACTGCGCGCGAGCCAGGGTCCTACGAGGCGGGACACCGGCAGGGGCAGATGCTTCCAGGCCTCGACGAACAGGCGGTACTTCGGGTTCAGGGGATTGATGTCGGGCATCTCGGAATCGCGCACGAGCTCGTACTCGTAGAAGAGCGGCGTCGGCTCGAAGCCGAGATTCACCTTCCACTGGTAGGAACCGGTGTCCTTCTTGCTGCGGCCGAAATCGAACAGCGTGCAGCCGCGCCCGGCGGCGTGGCGCATGATTTCCCAGGCCAGGAAGTCGTTGCCGTTGAGCTGGCGCGCCGCGTAGACGCCGCCCCAGTAGTACGGACAGACTTCGTTGCGGAAGTAGAAATTCATCGCGCTGCTGACGATCGCACCCCCGTTGTAGACGCTCAGGATCTGCACGTGGCGCGGGAAGACGTCGCGAATCGTCGCGAAGAGCTTCTTCGGAAACACCGGTGTGCCGAGATTGCGCACGCTCTCCGAATAGGCGTCGTAGAAATTCTCGACGGTGTCGTCGCGGCTCTCGAGGCCGTTCTTCATGCCCTTGCGGATGATGTTCCGCTGCTTGCTGCGGATGGCCTGCATGTTCGCATCCATGTCGGCGTGCAGGGGTTTCGAGAACGTCTCGTAGAGGTGCTTCGTGGGCCGCTCGACCTTGCTCTGCCGGCGATAGCGGAACTCCACCGCGCTCACACCGAGTTCGTGGCCGAGCGCAACTGCCGCCTGCTCGAGCGCGGTGACGGATTCCTCGTCGCTGGCGAGCGCTCCGCCATAGGAGCAGAACGCGAGCGAGCTGAGCGAATTGCCGAACAGGAGACTCTTGACGTGGACGAGCGGCAACACGCCCGTGATCACGCCGTCCTGCTCGGCGTAGAGATAATGCGTCGCGTGGCCTAGCGCGCGTTCGAACACGCTGCGCCAGCCGACGAGGTGGAAGAACGTCGCGTCCGGATGTTCGAGGACGAATTCGTCCCAGTGTGCGGCCTGCTCGTCGGCCAGACGATGTACGTTCGGCACGTCAGCTCACCTGCGCGCCGCCGCGGATGCGGGCGATCTCGTCGGCATAGACGTCGCGGAACGCGCCCCAGGCGAAGTCGGCGAACAGGCGTTCGAGCCGGCCCAGCATGCGCGACTGATTCACGTAATGGCGGAACCGCGTCTTCGGGGACAGGCCCTGCGGGCGCGGCTGCTCGGGATCGAACTCCCAGGGATGGAAATACATGTTGGCCTTCAGTCCTTCGAGGTTGTTCACGCGCCGGAGCAGCGTCCGGGACCACCAGTAGGGAAACAGCCGGAAATAACCGCCGCCGCCCGCCGGCAGGTTGCGGCGGCCGTAGCGCGCCGTGGTCACCGGGATCTCCGCGAGGTGCTCGGTGTTCGGCGCCAGGAACGGCCGGCGCGGCGCGTCGGGCATGCCATAGAGATCGTGGACGACGGGGTAGACACTCGAGCTGTAGTCGAAGCCCGCGTTCTCGATCTCGGTGAAGGCCCAGAGATTGCGTGTGTCGATCGAGAAGCTCGCCGCGCGATAACCCTGCACGGCGACGCCGCCGGCATCCTCGAGGATGCCCTTGCTGCGCGCGAGGTCGGCGCGGAACGTCGCCTGATCCTGCTCGTGCACGCGGGTGTGATCGTAGCCGTGGCAGGCGAGCTCGTGACCCTCGGCGACGATGCGCCGGACGAGCTCCGGAGCGCGCTCGGCCACCCATCCGAGCGTGAAGAACGTCGCGCGATGGCCGTAACGTCCGAGCGTGTCGAGGATGCGGTTCGTCGCGAACTCGACACGCGACGGCCACTTGCTCCACGCCTCGCGCGTGATGTGCCGTTCGAACGCCGAGACCTGGAAATACTCCTCGACGTCGATCGAGAACGCATTGACGAGAGGCTGACTCATGGGCATGGAACGGGCTTTCCGGGCACGGGCATCACGGTTCAGGTTTCGGCCGCGGGCCGCGGATCCTGAAGCGCTCGGGCGCGGGCCGCTTCAATGTCTCGAATAGAGATAGCCGGCAATCGTCACGGCGATGACGACGATGACGGCGACCACCGAGAAGAACGTCGTCGTCCACAGCGGGAAACCCTTGTCGGGCGGCTCGGAGATCTGGTGCTGCGGCGCCGACGGCACGCTGCGGGCTTCCTGCAGCCTGGACGTGAGCGCCTCGATCGTCAGTTGCATCTGGTTGATCTTGTCCTCGAGCTTGGACACGTCTTCGCGCGGCGCGGCAGCGGCGACGGCCTGCGTCGTCGCCATCACGTCCTCGCCGATCGGACGGCTCCAGCTCTCGGGCCGGATCTGCGGATCGGAGAGATCGTTCTGGTCGCCCTGCTCGGCTTCGACCTCCGAACGCACGGCCTCCACCATCGGCACGGTGATCTCGTGCTTCTCGTCGAGGAAGCAGTTCAGCATCACGCGATCCATCAGCGTGTTGATCCGCCGCGGTACGCCGCCCGTCGCCACGTACACGCTGTGATAGGCGTCTTCCGCAATCGCCGGATCGCCTTTCCAGCCCACGGTCGCGAGCCGGTGCTGGATGTAGGCCTTGACCTCGGGGGGCGACAGCGGCTTCAGATGATAGGCCGCGATCACGCGTTGCCGCAGCTGCTCGAGCCCCGGCGCACGCATCACGGCGCGGAACTCGCGCTGCCCGAGCAGGAAGCTCTGCACCACGGGCTGACCGTTCAGATCGTAGTTCGACAGCATGCGCAGCTCTTCGAGCGCGCTGCGCGAGAGATTCTGCGCCTCGTCGATGACGAGCAGCGTACGCTTGCCCTCGGCGACGCAGGACTTGAAATAGGTCTCGAGCTGCTTGAGGAGCGCACCCTTGGACTGCCGCTCGTAGGGGATGTCGAATTCGGCGCTGAGGAGCCGCAGGAGATCCACGTCCTTGATGTTCGTGGACACGATTTTCGCGGCCGTGATGTTCTCGTTCTCGATCTCCTTGAACAGATTGTTCACGAGCATGGTCTTGCCGGTTCCGACATCGCCGGTCACGACGATGAAGCCCTGCCCCTGCTGCAGACCGTAGCGCATGTAGGCCATCGCCCGCTTGTGCCCCTGGCTGCGGTAGAAGAACTTCGGATCCGGAATCAACTGGAAAGGGCGCGCCGACAGGCCGTAATACTGTTCGTACATGGGTGTGCGCCTAGTAGTAGAAGTTCAGGCGCGCAGTCACCGCGTTTTCGGTGTACTGCTGAGCATTGCTCGCGCCGTCGGCGGTCATGTAATCGTAGCTCAGGGTCGCGATCGTGTGCGGCCCGAGCTTGTAGTTGTAATAGGGCGAGAGCTGGACGAGTTCGTCGAACAGATTGTTCTGGCTGAACTTCGAGTGGCGCCAGGTCGCGTTCAGGCCGAGCGTGCTTCGCAGCGACATCGCACGGCTGAAGTTCCCCGTCACCGCCTCGATTTTTTCGCTACGCTTCGCGCGCTGGTATTCGCGGTCCGCGGAGAACAGGCGCACCTGCAGCGACGAGCGGTGGAAGGAGTAATCGATGCCGGTCTCGGTCTCGCGGGTGATGAACGTGTCCTCGGTCACCGTCGGCGAGTTCACCGGGTTGCGGAAGCTCGAGCTCAGCAGCGGGTCGTAGAAGACATTGCCGTTCTGATCGAGTTGCGGCACGAACAGCAGACCGTTCTGCAATTCGTTGACCGTCCGCACTTCTTCCTTGTATCCGAAATTCGTGCGCAGGTGACGGTACTTGTGACGGATCTTCGCGTTGAACGTCGGCCCGAAATAGCGGTGACCGGCGCTGAACGACACGAAAGTGCGCTTCGACGGCGTCCATTCGCCGCCCATCGTCCAACTCGCGCCTTTCGTCTTGCCCGGACCCGAGCCCGAGAACGTGTTCTCTTCCATGCCGCCGGTGCCGGTGAGCTTGAACGTGCGCGTGAGCTTGTAGCCCGCATCACCGATGATCGAATCGAGCTTGCTCGAACGCCCGGACTGGTAACTCGTCTCCCGGCGCTCGATGGTCACGCCGAGCGGAGTCTTGGCGAGTTGTCTGCCGGTCTGCACGCGCAGCTTGTAGCCGGTGTCGTCACCCGTGCCGAGATTGGCGTTCGACAAGCCGTCGATGATCGAATTGACGGGCTGCTTGCCGTTGTAGTCCGTATGCCCGAGGTTGTAGTTGAAATCGACGTTCAGCCAGCCCGCAAAGCTGTGCTTCAATCGGGGCGTGAGGGTATAGCCCACGACGTCGCGCTGGGTCGAGAGGCGGGAGCGGCTGTTCGCGATGAAGTTTCCGGACGGGTCGACCGCCTCCTGGAACATGCGGCCGGTGGCATCCAGGAACACCCACTTGTCGATCACCGTGATGTTGGTGTTGCCCTGCATCTGGTGATTCTCGCGGTCGAGCTTGCTGTTCGAGGCGAACATCAGATTCTCGAAGTTGTAATCGATGTTCGTCTTCACCCTTGCGCTCTTGCCGCGCAAGGTCAAACCGGGAGTGAGCGCCGTCATGAAACCCGCTGAATCGGGATTGTGGGCGAGCGTGGGATTGTCCGAATAGGTCTCCGCGACGGTGAAGCGCGGGGATATCCGCCAGTCACCGGCAGAGGCGGTGCCCGCGCCGAGCAACAGCACGGCACAGCAGCTGAGTCGTGAACAACGCGACGTCATCCCTATGGTCTTCCGCCGCCGCTCACTTTTCGCTGTTCGGGCGATAGTAATACCCGTAGTAGTCATAACCGCGAGACACGGGTTGTTTCGATTTGTTGAGAATCACACCCGTGACCTGCACCCCCTCCAGTTGCTGCAGCGATTCCTTGACGAGTTCCTGTTTCGTCTTGCCGGCCTCGACCACCAGTACGAGTTGTCCGACCTGCGGCGCGAGTGCGGCCGCCGTCGTCGTGGCGAGCACCGGCGGCGAGTCGAACAGCACCACGCGGTCCTTGTAGCGGTGTGCGATCTCCTTGCACAGGTCGCGCATGCGCTGGCTCGCGAGGAGCTCCGTCGTCGCCTCGTAATTGCGGCCCGAGGGCAGCAGCACGAGGTTCGCGATGGATGTACGGATCAAGAGGTCCTTGAGCTCGAGACGGTCGTCCGCGAGCAGGTCGTACAGTCCGACCCGTCCAGCCACTCCGAACGTCCGGCTCAAGTCCGATTTCACGATGTCGGTGTCGATTGCGAGCACCGTGTGGTCGACTTCCATGGCAATGCTGAGCGCGAGGTTGGAGGACGTGAAGGTCTTGCCCTCGCCGGGCACCGAGCTCGTGATCATGATGAGATTCGCCGGCCTGTCGTGCGGCAGCATCCCCGGCACCATGTTGCCGAGCAGGCGGCGCTTGATCTGCTGATATTCCTCGGACTGGCGCGAGGTCGGCGCGTCGGGCACGAGCAGCCCGGCGGCGGCGAGACGTTCGAGATCGATGTACAGACAGTTCTCGCCGATCGGCTCCGGGAGCTGCGCGCGGTAGGGCGCGGCGGCCGGTGCGCGCGGCACGGGCTTCGGCGCGGCAGGCGCCTCGGCGACGGCCGCGCCCGGCGCGGGCCCGCTCGGCGTCGACACGGGCGCACTCGGGGCCGGCGGCGGCGCGGCAGCGGCCGGCTCGACCGGTGCCGGCGGCGGCTCGGATGCGGCGACTTCCGGTGCGTTCTTCTCGAGCTCACCGGGACCCGCTCCATTCATCCGGTTCATGGCGCGTTCGATAATGCTCATATCAGCTTATTCCAATCAGTTTCGTCAGATGCGAATGCAGATCGAACTGCAACGCCTCGAGCGACATGAGCCCGCCGAATACCGCGAACAGACCCAGGAGGACGAGGCCGAACACGGCGAGCTCCATTCGCCGCTCGGTCCGCTGCCGGCGGCTCGACACCATCGACACCGCACCGAGCACGGGCAGGCGCGTGAATTCCTTCAGCTCGTCGGTGGCATGGAAACGCGGATTGATCTGCGCGAGCAGGAATGCGATGCCGCCACCGACACCGAGCGCCGCGAAGAACACGAGGCTCAGGAAGCGGAGGCGGTTCGGCCCGATGGGCGTGATCGGAATGCGCGGCGGATCGATGACCTTGACCTTGATGTCGTCCGCTTTCTGATCCACTTCCTGCGACAGGCGCGCCGATTCGCGACGCTTCAGGAGCTCCGTGTACTGCTCCTTGTTCAACGCGTAGTCGCGATCGAGGCGCTTGAGCTCGGCTTCGATTTCGGGAACGGTGTCGACGAGCTTGTTGAACTGCACGACGCGATTGCGGTATTCGTCGACCCGCGTGGTGAGCGCTGCGACGTCGGCCTCGGATTGCGCGAGCGTCATCTTCAGTTCGGTGTACACCGGGCTCTCGTTGACGTTCGACGGGCTGATCGCGGCGGGCGAGGCGGCCTGGGCCTTCGCGGCGGCAGCGAGCTCCTCTTTCCGCTTTTCTTCGAGCTGGGCGATGGTCTGCTTGATGGCCGCGATGTCGGGATGCTTTTCCGTGTACTGCAGCGCGAGCTGATCGAGCTGGGCTTTCAGGCTTTCGATTCGAGCGTCGTACTGCGAGGAAAGACCGCCGGCGACGGGTGCGCTGTCGATCATGCCGAGAACCGGCTCCTCGCCCGAGATCTGACGCTTCAGTTCGTCGCGGCGCCTCATGACCTCGCGCTGCGCGAGCTCGGCCTCGGCGAGCTCCTTGCGTGCCATTTCGAGCCGGGTGAAGTAGTTCTCGCCCTCGCCCGGCATCATGCCGACGTTCTTCTGCTTGAACTGCTTGAGCCGCTCTTCCGCCTCGATGAGCCGCTTCTCGTATTCCGCGATCTGGTCGTCGAGGAATTTCTGAGTGTTCGCCGTGTCCTTCCGGCTCGAGCCTAGCGCGGTCTCGAGGAACGTGTTCAAGAGCTCGTCGACGATGCGCTTGGCCTTGCGCGCGTCCGGCGAGACGTAGGAGATGGCGTAGATGTTGTCCTTGTCGGTGCCCTCGAGCACGATGCCCTTGCCGAGCTCGGTGACGATGTCGTCGAATTCCTTGTCGCTCTTGCTCTTGAGATCGAGATCGGTCTTGCGCGCCACCTGTTCGAGATTCGGGCGCGTGAGCAGCGTCTGCTTCATCAACATCGCCGAGCTCGCGAGGTTCGTGTCGGTCACCGCGAGCCCTTGCAGCAACGGCCTCAGCATCGAGCGGGTGTCGATGAAGATGCGCGCCTTCACTTCGAACTGGTTCGGCAGGAGCAGCACCGCCCCCCAGCCGACGGCGCACGCCACCCCGGCCACGATCAGCGCGGTCCAGCGATATGGCCAGACCATGCGCACCTGGCGACGCAACAACTGGATCTGGTCGTTCATGGCGTCTCGTGCGCCGGGGCTCGGGGTGAGGACTTCACGTCAGAACCAGGACTCCGGGATGATGAGGATGTCGCCGGGCTGCATCTCCACGTTCGCGCGGATGTCGCCGTCGCGCACGAGGTCTTCGAGCTTCACCCGGTATTGCTGCTTTTCCTGCCCGTTCATGCGCACGATCGTCGCGCGATTGCCGGCAGCGTACTCGGTGAGGCCACCGACCATGATCATGACGTCCAGCGCGGTCATGCCTTTGCGATACGGCAGGGCGGTCGGTTTCGAGGCCTGGCCGACGACGCGCACCTGCTCGGTGTACTCGCCGACGAAGCCGCCGACGGTCACGGTCACGAGCGGGTCGCGGATGTATTCGGCGAGCACTTTCTCGATGTCTCTCGCGAGCTCCGAGGTCGTCTTGCTGCTCGCCTGCAGGTCGTCGACGAGCGGGGTCGAGAACTTGCCGTCCGGACGCACCGGCACGGTGGTGGTCAGCTCGGGATTGCGCCAGACGAAGATGTTCAGGGTGTCGCCCGGGCCGATGCGGTACGTGAAGTCGGCTTTGTCGCGTTGCGCCGGCGCGGGCGGCGCGCCGTGGAAAACATTGTGGTAGAGGTCCTCGACGTGACTGCAACCCGTCACCAGGAAGAGCGTGCCGCACGCCACGAGTCCCCGCATGAGAGCACCCGCCTTCGAGCCCGTGTGAAGTTTCATACCTGCTGTTTCCCTAAGTCTGAGTATCGCGGCGACCGGGAGCCGCGGCACGTCATGCGCCGAGGTGCGGTTCCGGATTTGAGCCGATTTGCTAAATATAGATTCTAACTTCAAGTATCGAAAGTAATTTTTCAGCCGAATTCTATTCGCCACCGGCGCTCGTTGTCTACCTGTTGCGCGGCCCGTCGCGACCACGCCGACGCGCCCCGCCCGGTCGGGGTCCGAGTGTTTAGCGGCCTTCTGGCGGGATTCTTGCTCAACGCCCGGAGTACCCGATTCAGAGTCCGTTACCGAGGCTCGCGAGCAGTTGCTCGGCGGCCTGGCGGGCGGCGAATTTCTCGGTCCGAAGTGCGCTCCTCAGCTCTTTCGCGGCGTCCGCGTTCTGGCCGCTCTTGGCGAGCGCCACGGCGTAGTGATAACGCACGTCCGGGTCGTCTTTCGCCGCGTCGGCAGCCGTTCGCAGGAGCTTCAGGGCCTTTTCGAACTGACCGCTCTGGACCAGGATCCAGCCATACGTATCCGTGACCTGTGGATTCTGGGGCACGAGATCGTAAGCTTTCTGAGCGAGATCGAGCGCATCCTGGTCACCGCGCGCCTGTTTCAAGGACGCGAGATTGTTCAGCACTTCCGGCGCCTCGGGGTGCTTCTTGAGGAGATCCTGGTAGATCAGGATCGCCTCGTCGGCCCGTCCTTCGATCTGGTAGTCGTGGGCGAGCGCAATGCGCAATACGGCGTCGTCCGGCGCCTTGGATGACGCCGTCTTCAGCAGCATCAAGGCCTTGTCGCGATCACCGGAGGCGAGCAACGCATCGTGAAGCTTCAGCACGGTGCCGGTCGAGCGTTCGCGGTCCAGTGCGGCCTGATAGTCGACGAGCGCACCGGGCAGATCGCCCTCGCTCGACGCCAGATCGCCGTGCAGGAGCCGGACCCGCACCGTACTGCCCTCGAGCTTCTCGAGGCGCGCGACACGCTCGCCGGCTTCCTTCCTGTTGCCCTGGGCGATGTCGATGGTAACGAGGGCCGCGAGCGCATCGGCGTTGTCGGGTGAGGCTTCGAGGCTCGTTGCGAGATCCGCCCGGGCCCGATCGAGTTGGCCCTGTCGCATCGCCACGAGGCCGGAGAGATACGTCGTGCCCGGTGACTTCGGAGCCAGTTCGGCGGCGCGCGCCGCGACCTTCGCAGCATCCTCGACCCGGTTCAGATAGAGCAGCGAATGGCCCTCGCTCCACAGGGCCAGCGGGTTGTTCGGCGCAATGGCGGCGGCCTCCTCCGCGACTTTCAGCGCTCGCGGATAGTCGCGCGCTTCGAGGTACAGCGAGGCGAGACGGATACGGGCCTCGAGCGTCGTCCCACTCGCGGCGCGCGCCTGCTCGAAGAGCCTGACCGCCTCCGGCCGCTTGCCGCTTTCGAGTGCCCGCCGCCCCGCGAGCGTCAGCCCGATGGGGTTGTCGGGATTCGCCTTCAGGAGCGCCTGCAGCGAACTTTCCGCGGTGTCGGCCTTCGTCCGCAGGTCGAGCAGCGCCAGGTTCTCCAGCCCGGCCACGAAATCCGGCTTCTTCGCGATCGACTTCGCGAAGCTCTCGCGCGCTTCCTTGTCCTGCTTCTTGCCGAGATAAGCGAGGCCCAGCGCGTTGTAGAGCGTCGCTTCTTCGCCGTGCGCCGCGATGGCGGCGTTCGCCGCGGCGATGGCTTTGTCCCAGTCCCCGCGATCGAGGTGCATGGAGATGAGCGCCGCCACGGGGGAGATCGCCTTGGAGTCTTTCTCGAGCTGCGACTCGAGCAGCGCGACGGCCGCGTCCTTCTCGCCGGCCTGGATCTTCGCCAGCGCGAGGCTCGTCTTGACGTCGGCGTTGTCGGGAGCGAGCGCCGAGGCTTTCGCGAGATAGTCCACACCGCGACGCGCCTGGCCGATGCCGAGCTGCGCCGTACCGGCGAGCGCGGCGAGCTGGGCGTCCTTCTCGAGGTCCTTGCCGATGGGTTCGAGGACGTCGAGCGCGGCCTGCGGTTTACGTTGCTTCAGCTCGATGTAGGCCAGGAGCTTGCGGGCCGGCAGATAGTTCGGGTAGCTGCGGATGACGTTACCCAGCGATTCCTCGGCCTGATGGTAGTTGCCGGTGCGGAACATCAGGAGGCCGAGGTAGAACTGGCTGAGCGGATGCTGCGGGCTCACGCTCAGGACTTCGCGGAAACGGCTGATCGCATCCTCCGTCCGGTTCGCCTGATAGGCCGCGATGCCCTGATAGAACGTGATTACGGCGTTACGCGGGAACTGGCGCTTGAGCCCGGCGAGGATCTTTTCCGCCTCCGGCACTTTCTTCAATCCGAGCAGCGCCTTGACCTTGCCGATCGCCGCCGGGACGTCGTACGGATTGAGCGCGGTGGCCTTCTCGAACGCCGCGAGCGCGGCTTCGGGCTGGTCCTTCGCGAGCGCGACGTCGCCGGCGACGAGCTGCGCCGCGCCGGCTTTCGGGTCTGCTGCGACAGCCCGCTGGGCAAAGTCGCCGGCCTTGTCGAGATCGCCGCGAATGAACGCGATGCGGGCGACGCCGATCAGCGCATCCACATTGTCCGGCGTCTTCTCGAGCACCGCCTCGAAGCGGGGCTCGGCATGCCCGGCATCGCCGATCGCGGCCTCGGCCATGGCCCGCAAGGTCGCATATGTGGGGTCGTCGGGCGCGGCCTCGTTCGCCTTGCTGGCCCGTTCGAGCGCCTCCTTGGCACTCCGCTTTGCCAGCAGCCCGCGGATGATGAGCGGCTCGGCCTTCGCCTTGTCGAAGCCGAGGTCGACGGCCTTCTCGAGCTCGACCGCCCCCGCGTTACCATCGCCGAGTTGGACGTAGATCTGCCCGAGCCTCCCGCGTGCCGCCGCGGAATTCGGCGACTGCTGGACCGCGGTCTTCAATTCCAGCACTGCACCGCGCACGTCCCCGGAAGCGAGCAGTGTGTCGGCTTTCGCGAGGTGCCCTTCGAGCGAATCGGCGCGCTTCGAGCAGCCGCTCGCGGCGGACACGGCCAGGACCAGGAATACGACCTTGTATATATGCATGCTAGCCTCGTGCTTGCGGCGGTGGTGCGGGGGGCGCGGCCCGTGGTCTGTCACGAGCGGCGCCATCTTACTCCCGACTTCAGCTCGTCCGCAGTTACAAGACGTAAATTGCCCGCGGTCCGAGGGAAGGACGGAAAGCGGCTCCAGGGCCCGGCCGCGTGCAGGGGATGTCACAGGGTGTTACAGGTGGCGCGGAAAGCGGTGTTTTGCTGCTCGAAATGGCCTGGAAACCCCGGTTGTCAGGATTCTTTACAGCGCGGCCGGGGGCCAAAAGCCGAATTAACTCCATGTTTTTGTTGACATAGCTGATCACGATGCCGGGGCCGCGCGGTCCCGGCGCGCGGTCCGCCCGCTCCCCCGGCCCCGGACCTGTCAGTAAACTTGACGAAAACTCGAGCCGGCACCCGTCCCGCGCCGCTTTTGCTCATGTATCCGCATGATCTCAAACCACTATTGGAAACCTGGCACACCGGATGCTTTAAGGACGGCACACGAAAGCGGCAACGCGGCAAAAGCCCAAACCGCTCTCGGCAGGAAACGTAAGCA
>JACQWY010000046.1 GCA_016209015.1 Gammaproteobacteria bacterium
GAATAAGTCCATCCTGGACTTTTCAGAGCACGGTCGGCAAGAAGCGTGGTTCTTGCCGACCTTACGTGAACAATGGCTTACGCCACTGTTCACGGCGGCACATCCCTGTGCCGCCGGAAGCTCTGAACTTGTTCAGAGCTTCCCTAATTCAGAGCTTCCCTAACACGAAACCTTCAGGTCTCGGCGAGCACGCTGCGCGTCGCGGCGAGCATGGCGTCGATGTCTGCGGCGGTGTGCGCGGCGGACAGGAAGCCCAGCCGGCCGACATAGAAATACATGCCGTGCGCGAGCAAGGCTTCGTGCAGGGCGCAGCTCCGCGCGTGATCGGCATCCTGCGCTTCGCGCCCGGAACGGACTTTCTCGCCAGTGAAGTGGAGATGGAACAGCGAGCCCAGGCCGGTCACGTCGGCGGCAATCCCGAGCTCCGCGACGATGCGCCGCAAGCCCGCCCGCGCGCGTTCGCCGAGCGCGAGCATGTCCGGCAGCGCGCGCGTCGCTTCGAGGAGGCGCAAGGTCGCGAGCCCCGCTGCGAGACTCATCGGGAACGCGCTGAACGTCCCCGACTGGAACACGTAGTCGTCCGGATGATGCTCCGCCGACAACCAGTCCATGAGATCCGCGCGCCCGCCGAAGGCCGAGAGCGGCATGCCGCCTCCGACCGCCTTGCCGAGCACGGTGAGATCGGGCGTCACGCCGTAATGCGCCTGACCGCCGCCGAGCGCGACGCGGAAGCCCGTGATCACTTCGTCGAAGGCGAGCAGCACGCCGTGGCGCGCCGTCACTTCGCGCAGGCCGCGCAGGAATTCGTGCTCGGCCGGGATCGCGCCCGCGAAGCCGAGCATGGGCTCGACGAGGACGAGCGCGAGATCATTCGCATGTTTCTCGATCAGCGCCCGAGTCGCTTCCAAGTCGTTGAAGGGCAGCACGAGCGTCAGCGCCGCGAGCTCGTCCGGCAGCGCGCAGTGATACGGCACGCGGTTCGGGCTCGCAATGGGTCCACGCGCGCTCGCGGGCACGGCGACCGAGACGCAGACGTTCTCCGCCTGACCGTGATACGCCCCTTCGAACTTCGCGATCAGCTTCCGGCCGGTCGCGCGCCGCGCGAGCTTGATGACGGCCTGCACGGCCTCCGTACCGGTCGGCACGAAGCGTACGCGTTCCATGCCCGGCACGAGCTTCGTGACGAGCGCCGCGAGCTCGATCTGCGTCTCCGTCACGGCGATGTTCGGCAGGCCGGACATGAGCGCCGTCTGCACGGCTTCGAGGACCGCGGGATGACGATGGCCGAGAATGGCGGGGCCTGCACCGAGCATGAAATCGACGTAGCCGTTGCCGTCGACGTCGTAGAGCCGCGCGCCCTCGGCGCGCGTGAGATAGAGCGGATGCGGCGCCCGATGCTGCGAATACGCGCCGATGCCGTCCGGCATCAGCGTCGCGGCGCGGGCGTCGAGCGCCCGGGAACGGTCGAGGGCGAGCACGGCCGTGGCGTGCCCGAGCATTTCAGCGGTCGCGCTCATGTCGATACCTCCGCGGGTCGTCGTGATCAATCGCGCCAGTGTCTGGCGCTGCGTTCGTGCATCATGCGGCGGAACTCCGCCGTCGAATTCGGCAAGAGCTCGCCCGTGCCCCAGTTGCAGAGCACGCCGTAATGGCGGACCGCATCCAGGATGTCGAGCTCGCCCGCGCGATAGCGGGCCGCCACGTGCGCCGCGTCGGCGGCGAGCCGGCCGCGGCGCGCGGCGCGGATGCGCGCGCGTTCGGCCTGCGTCGCCGCTTCGTCGATCGCATATTCGCAGAGATCGGCATCGACCACCGTCAGCACGACGCCGTAATCCGTGCGAGCCCGCTCGAGCGAGACGTAATCGTCCGCGACGTCTTCGCGCACGCGCAGCGGATCGCGATCCAGCGGATCGCCGAAGCCGCCGCCGCCTGCCGTACCGCGCCGGAACTTCGCGCCGGCGACGACCGGCACGTCGGAGAAGACCGCGCCGAGGAACTGCTCGACGCCGTTCTGCTCGAGCCAGAGGCCGTGCGGCCGCGACGGCAGTCCGCCATCCAGTCCCCAGACGACGGAGCGCTCGCGATCGCAGAAGTACGAAATCACGGCGCGCTCGACCTCGAGCACCGTGCTCGCCTTGTCGAGACCGACACCGCCGCGCCATTCGCCGGGCCCCGCGCTGTCGGTCGCGATCTCCATTTGATCGACGCGCACCGGGCAGAGCCGCTCCTGGCCTTCGACGGACTGCACCATGATGCCGGCGCCGAAGCACGACGAGGTGACGTTGAGCCCGTCCTTGCCCTTGCGTCCGCCCCAGCCGCCGGAGAGCCAGTCGTAGAACATGAAGAACGGCCGCTCCGGGAAGCGCGCGTCGTGGCCGCCGGTCTGCAGGTATTCGATGTTGAAGGCGCAGGCGAGAGAGCGTTCGGGCATGACGCGCGACCAGAGCTCGAATATCGAATTCATGATCTTCTCGAACGGCATGACGAAGCCCGAGACCGCGACCGGCCAGCGCGCGCTCACGATCGTGTCGTCGGGCACGGTGACGCTGACCGCGCGATAGAGCCCGGAGTTCAGCGGGATGTCGGGGAAGAACGTCTTCATGCCGGAGACGATGCCGGCGTAAGTGCCGCCGAACGCGCTGTTGTACATGGACCCGATGGTGCCGTGCGAGCCGGTGAGGTCGAAGTTCACCGCGTCGCCCGCGATCGTCATGCGCACGCAGACGGGGATGAGGCCCTCCTCGCCTGCCGGATCCTGATCGACGTAATCGACGGTCGACCAGCTCCCGTCGGGAAGTGCGGCGATGCGGTTGCGCACGACGCGCTCGACGTAGTCCTGCACTTCCGCGAACGCGGTCTTCATCGTCGCCACGCCGTACTTCCGCACGAGGCGCCCGATTTCGCGCTCGGCGAGCTTGCAGGCCTGGGTCTGGGCATCCATGTCGCCGATGATCGCGGCCGGATCGCGCGTGTTCTTCGCGATGAGGCGCGCGACGTCGTAGCAATACTCGCCGCGCCGCCAGATGCGCACGGGCGGGATGCGGATGCCTTCCTTGAACATGTCGCGGGCCGTCACGTCGAACGAGCCCGGCACGCTGCCGCCCATGTCCGCCCAGTGACCGTTCGCCTGCGCGAAGGCGATGCGTTCGCCGCCGTGGAAGATCGGCACGAGCACACGCGTGTCGCTGAAGTGCGAGCCGCCGGAATACGGATCGTTGATGAGGAAGACGTCGCCCTCGTGGATGTCCTCGCCGAACTCGGCGATCACGGCCTTGCAGGTGTAGTGCAGCGTGCCGACGTGGGCTGCGAGATCCTGATTGCCCTGGGCGATCGTGTTGCCGTCGGCATCGCAGAGGGCATTGGAGAAATCACGGTTGTAGACCACGAAGGAGTAACAGGTGCGCCGCACCTGGTCGGCCATCTGGTCGACGATGGTGATGAGCGCATTGCGCAGTACTTCGAACGTCACGGCATCGAGGCTGCTCTGGAAACGGTGCGTGCGATCGTCCATCACGGCGCTCCTTTCACTGCGATGCGCAGGTTCAGCCATTCGTCCACCGTACAGCGGGCCCCGGGCGGAACGACGGTCGTCGAATCGAATTGATCGACGATCGCCGGACCGTCGAACGCCGCGCCCGCCGGGAGATCGTCGCGCCAGTAGACGGGCGTCGCGAGCGCCCGCTCGGATTCGTCGAACCAGACCTCGCGCGTCGCCTGCGGCGCGAAGGCATGTGCCGCGATCGGGTGGCGCGCGAGCCCGGCCTTCGGCGTGAGGCCGATCGCGGTCAGATTCAGCCGGAAGATTTCGATCGCCGCATCACGCCGGTAGCCGTACTCGCGCTGGTGCGCGTCCTGGAACGCCGCGGTCGCGGGCGCGACGTCGTCGAGGCCGTGACCGACCGGCACGGCGATCGAGCGCCACTGGCCCTGGTAGCGCATGTCGAGCGAGCGCTTGAGCAACATCTGCGCAGGCGCGACGCCCTCTTTCGCGAGCCGCTCGCGCGCTTCGTCCTCGAGGCGCAGGAACTCCGCTTCGATGACGGCGGGATCGGCCTCGGCCGCCGCGGCGAGAAACGTCTGACCGAGATCGTGCTGGATGTCGACGAGCAGGCAGCCCATCGCCGAGGTCACGCCCGGGTGCGGCGGTACGATCACCGTCGGGATCGCGAGCTCGCGGGCGAGCGCCGCGCCGTGCAGCGCACCCGCGCCGCCGAATGCGATGAGCGCGAAGTCGCGCGGGTCGTGGCCGCGCATGATCGACACGCGGCGCAGCGCGTCCGCCATGTTCGCATTCGCGACCTCGATGATGGCCTTCGCGGCAGTCACGGGATCCATGCCCATCGGCCCGGCCACGTACTTTTCTATGGCCGTGCGCGCGAGCGCGGCATCGAGCGCGAGGCCGCCGCCGACGAGGCCGCCGCCGAGCCGGCCGAGCACGAGGTTCGCGTCCGTGTTCGTCGGCCGCTCGCCCCCGCGGCCATAACACGCCGGCCCCGGCACCGAGCCTGCGGAGTCGGGACCGTTGCGCAAGCTGCCGGCCTCGTCGATCCACGCGAGCGAGCCGCCGCCCGCGCCGATCGTCTTGACGTCGATGCTCGGGAAGCAGATCGGATGGCCGTACTCGATGAACCACTCGCGGGTGTAGACGGGCTCGCCGTCCGCGACGAGGGAGATGTCGCAGCTCGTGCCGCCCATGTCGAGGCCGACGGAATTCGGGAAGCCGCAGAGCGTGCCGATGTAGCGGCTCGCGATGGCGCCGGCGGCGATGCCGGAGCTCGCGAGGCGCGCGGCCTGGTGGTGCACCGTCTTCGGTGTCATCACGCCGCCGCCGCTGTGGAGCAGCAATAGATCGTTCGCGTAGCCCCGCTCGCGCAAGCGCTTCTGCAGGTTCAGCGCGTAGTCGCCGACGACGGGATGGAGCACGGCGTTCACGACGGCGGTCGAGAAGCGGTCGTGCTCGAAAATCTCGGCGAGCACTTCGGAGGAGGTCGAGATCGACACGCCCGGCAGCGCGGCCTCGAGCAGCGCCTTGCAGCGCTTCTCGTGCGCGCCGCTCGCATAGGCGTTCATGAAGCAGACCGCGACGGAGACGTAGCCGCGCTTCCTGATGATGCGTGCGAGCTCGCGCACTTCCGCCTCGTCGAGCGGCGTCACCACGCGACCCGAAGCGTCGATGCGCTCGGTGACGGCCAGACGATCGCGGCGCCGCAGGTACGGCGGCGGGTTGTCGACGTAGGCGTCCCAGAGATCCTCTTTCGTGCCGTTGCCGATTTCGATCACGTCGCGGAAGCCGCGCGTGCAGACCATCGCGGTCTTCGGCAGCTTGCGCATGATGAGCGCGTTCGTCGCGACGGTCGTGCCGTGCGAGAAGAGCGTGACCTCGCTGAGATCGACGCCCGCGTCCGCGCAGCCCGCGAGCGCGCCGTCTATCGGGTCCGGCGTGCTCGGGACCTTCGCGACGCGGAGACGCCCCGAGGCCTCGTCGAGGATACAGATATCGGTGAACGTGCCGCCGATGTCGACGGCCACGCGTGTACGTCCCATGCGATAGTCCCCTCCGCTCGTGTCCGCAGGCGCGGACGCTCGAAGACCCGGCCCGACGCGTCGAGCCTAACGGCCCCGTGCGCGGGCGGTCAACCGTCGAGCGGACGACCGCAGTGCGTCATCCGGCGTACGCCATGACCTCGATCTCGACGCGTGCGCCCGGCAGCACGAGCGCCGAGCAGACCGTGGAGCGCACCGGCGGACGGGACGGAAAGTAATGCGCGTAGGTCGTGTTGAACGTCGCGAAATCCGCCGTGTCGGTGAGCCACACCGTCGCCTTCACGACGTGCTCGAGTCCGCAACCGGCCTCGGCGAGCAGCGCCTCGATGTTCTCCATCGCCTGCTGCGTCTGCGCCGCGACGTCGGGGCCGGCGAGCCTGCCCTCCGCGTTCAGGCCGAGCTGGCCGGAGAGCAGGACGAAGTCGCCGGCGCGGATCGCCTTCGAGAGCGGGAGCACGCGGCCGTCCGCGAGTTTCAGGGGGCCGCCGATGATCTCGTGTGCCATGAGTGATACTCCGAAGTTCAGGGACAGGCGCCGGCCGCCGCGCCTGCGCGGCGGATGCGCACGAGGCCGATCGTGAGCACCGGCAGCGTGAAACACAAGGCGAAGCCGTAAGCGAGCGAGCCGTAGCCCTGGGCGACGAGCGCGACGATGCCGAGCTTCGCGCAGGCGAGGCTCACGAGCACCGCGCCGGTTGCGATCGCCGCCTGTGCGCCGTGGCCGAGCGCGCGGCCGCGCGATTCGCGCCACCACGCATCGAGCCGCTCGTTCACGCCCTGCAGGATGCCGACGCCCGTCTGCACGATCGTCACGAACAGTACCACGACGTAGACCGCGAGGAACCAGGGTCGATCGAACTGCTGGATGAGCCAGTAGGCGGGGATCTTCTCGGCGATGATCTCCGGATAGTGCGACATGAACGAGAGATGGAAGACGAGCGCCGGCAGCGCGCCGGCGAGGCCGGTGACGAGGCCGCTGACGATCGCCTGGCGACGCGTCTCGAGCTCGTGCGCCGCGTAGAGCAGCACGGGCACGAGCGCACTGTTGTAGATCGTGAACTTCAGTGCGCTCGTCTGCCAGCCGGGCGCGACGCCGCCGCCGGCCAGACGCCCGAGGATCGTGCCGCCGTGATGCGCGAACACATAGCCCGCGAGACCGACGAGCGTCACGGTCAGGGCGACGGAGCCCGCGGCGAGCGAGAGCTCGACCATGCGCCGTCCGAAGTAATTGAAGAAGACGACCGAGAACAGCATCAGCAGCGTGCCGACGTTGCGATCGATCGCGAAGCGGTCCGCGAGCACCTCACCGGCCGCCGCGCCCGTCACCGCGAGCGCGATGACGAGCAGGGTGACGAAACAGATTTCGTACAGCACCCAGCCCGGGCCGAGCAGGCACTTGATGAATCCGCGGTAGTCCCAGAGCTGGAACATGCGCGCGAACTCGAAGCTCGCCGCGATGACGAGCGAGAAGCCCAGGATGATCAGCGCGCAGGCATAGAGCCCGCCGAGCGGCCCGAAGCGCGAGAGGTATTCCGCGACCTCGCGGCCCGTGCCGTAGGCGCCGCCGACGATGACGGACTGGAAGACCCCGGCGGGGATGACGTAGACGCGGAGCCAGCGCGGCAGCATGGGTTCGCCGTCCCTGGTTCCCGGCCGCTCAGGCCCGGCCGGCGCGTTCGCGATCCTTCAGGAAGCGCAGCATGACCGCCTGCGGTTCGCCGTTCGCATAACCCGCCTGCATGCCGGCGACGGCGGCAGCGTAGGCTGCGTCGTAACCCGCGAACGCGAGCTCGCGGAAGCGCGCCTTCGTATTGCGGAACGCGGTCGGCGATTTGCCCGCGAGGAAGGCCGCACGCGCCTTGGCGCGCGGCAGCAGCTCCGCGGTCTCGACGAGCTCGTTCAGCAGCCCGACGCGCCGGCACTCGTCGGCTTCCATGATGCGGCCCGTGTAGGACAGCTCCTGGTTCAACGCCCACGGCAGATGCAGGCTCATCCAGTACGCGCCCATGATGCTCGGGAGACCGGCGTTGATCTCGGGCTGGCTCATGCGCGTGCCGGCATGCCCGATGCGCCAGTCGGCGACGAGCGACATCTGGTAGCCGCCGCCGGCGGCGATGCCGTTCAGGGCCGCGACGACCGGCTTCTCGACGAGCAGGATCTGGCGATAGCAGGCCGCGACGCGGCGAAACCAAGGCTCGATGTCGGCGACGGTGAGCGAGAGCGCCTCGTTGAGATCCACACCCGCGGAGAAGCCGCGGCCGGCGCCGGTCAGCACGATGCCTTTCACGGCCTCGTCCGCGCCCGCCGCCTCGAGCGCCGCGACGATGTCGCGGGCGAGCGGTGTCGACAGCGCGTTGAGATGCTGCGGCCGGTTGAACGTGAGGACGGCGATGCCGTCGTCGAGTGCGTAGTCGAGCTCGGCAAAGCTCATGGGAGCTGCTTCCGGAACGCGTCCTTGACCTTGATCTTCCCGTCCTCGAACGTGAAGACGTCGCAGCCGCGGGCACAGAGCGTCGTGCCGTCCGCCTTCGTGCCCGTGAAGATCCATTCCGAGACTCCGCGGTTGCCGGCGACGAAATCGCCGAGCGATTCGAAGCGTCCGTCGGGCCAGGCGGCGAGGAAGGCCTGCACGCCGTGCCGTACGTCCGCGCGCCCATGACTGCCGCCCGCGACGAGGTCGACGGTGACCGAGGGCAGGAACGAACAGTCCGCCGCGAGGTGCGACATGATCGCTTCGAGATCGTGGCGGTTCCAGGCATCGCCGAAGCTCTTGAGGAATTCGAGGGTGACGGTATCTGCGGCCATGCGACCTCCGGAAGATCGGTGAACGGGAGGCCGGATTCTATAGGACGGCTCTGCCGGAAAGCCATGCGAGACCCGGTCGGGCAGCGGAGGGGGCGGAAAAAAAGTGCCGGGCCCGCCGACGAATTTGGGGTGTGGAGGAAGCGGGCCCGGCTTGCGAAATAGCTATATGCATCGATTGATGCCGCGGCAACGGGAAAAGGTTCATGGCGGGTGGAAAATTTTTGTTCTTCTCCGGACGGTGGGGCGGCTGATCAGCACGCCGCGGTGCGCGCCCCACACTCGTCGCCCTCGCGCAGGCGAGGGCCCGGTCGTTCAGCCTCGGCGCCGTGGTCGAACCGCGGGGCCGGCGCAGAAGACGAGCGCGGTGCGGAACGGCGCTCCCGAAAGTCCGAGGTTCACTGCGCGTGCCGTGCGTCACCGACTGGGCCCTCGCCTGCGCGAGGGCGACGAAGATCAGCCGAGGCGGAATGCGTCGAATGACCCGGCAGTCCGGAGTAGAACCGTTCCCTTTTCCGATTCCTC
>JACQWY010000047.1 GCA_016209015.1 Gammaproteobacteria bacterium
CAGCAGCGACGCGGACCAGTACCTCATCGATCTGGAACGACGTGAACGCGCGCGTACGGGCATCGGCACGCTCAAGGTCGGCTATAACCGCGTCCATGGCTATTACATCGAGCTCGGCCGCTCGCACGCCGACTCGGTGCCGGCGGATTACATGCGTCGCCAGACCCTCAAGGGCGCCGAGCGCTATCTCACGCCGGAGCTAAAGTCCTTTGAATCCAAGGTGCTCGGGGCGCGCGAACGCGCGCTCGCACGCGAACGCCAGCTCTAT
Source organism: Gammaproteobacteria bacterium (assembly GCA_016209015.1). Lineage (GTDB taxonomy): Bacteria > Pseudomonadota > Gammaproteobacteria > JACQWY01. The sequence goes on from JACQWY010000047.1 coordinate 269, forward strand.
GAATTGCTGCTCGGGGAGCTCGCGTCCGAAACGGCTTATCTGCAGGCCTGCGCTGCGGCGCTCGCCGAGCTCGACGTGATCGGCGCATTCGCGGAACGGGCCGAGACGCTCAGGCTCGCGGCCCCGCAGTTCTCCGCCGAGCCCGTGCTCGACATCCGCGGCGGCCGCCATCTCGTCGTCGAGCAGATGATCGAGGAGCCGTTCGTAGCGAACGATCTCACGCTCGATGCTGGGCGGCGCATGCTCATCATCACGGGCCCGAACATGGGTGGCAAATCGACGTTCATGCGCCAGACCGCGCTGATCGTCATCCTCGCCCACATCGGCAGCTTCGTGCCGGCCGATGCAGCCGAGATCGGACCCATCGACATCATTTTTTCGCGCATCGGCGCTTCCGATCAGCTTGCTCGCGGCCAGAGCACATTCATGGTCGAGATGACGGAGACCGCGAACATCCTGCACAACGCGACTCCGGAGAGTCTCGTCCTCGTCGATGAAATCGGCCGCGGGACGAGCACGTTCGACGGACTGTCACTCGCCTTCGCCGCAGCCGAGCATCTCGCGCTCACGAACCGTTCTTTCACGCTGTTCGCGACCCACTACTTCGAGATCACGGCGCTTGCCGAGGAGATCCCGGAGGTGGCGAACGTGCGGATGGACGCCGTGGAGCATGGCGACCGGGTGATCTTCATGCATGCGGTGAAGGAAGGTCCGGCGAGCCAGAGTTACGGGCTCGCGGTCGCGCTGCTCGCCGGTGTACCCAGGAACGTCGTCGCGCGCGCTCGCGCCCGACTCGACACCATGACGACGGAACATGCGCGCACGACCCCGGCCCCGCAGCTGCCCCTCGCGCCCGCGCCTGTGCCCGATCCGCTGCTCGTCGAACTCGCCGCACTCGACCCCGATGCGCTGAGCCCGCGGGACGCTCTCGCATTCCTGTACGCGTTGAAAGCGCGCCTCCGGTAACGAGCGAGAACGTCGCGCACGTAAGGCTTCGCGTGAGCCCGTGACCTTCGCGCCCCAGGTAGTGTTACGGCCGTCCCTGTAGCTATAATTGCCGCCACCTTCCCCAACACCCTTTGAAAAGCCATGACTTTTGTAGTTACCGAAAACTGTATCAAGTGTAAGTTCACCGACTGTGTCGAGGTTTGCCCGGTCGACTGCTTCCACGAAGGCCCGAACTTCCTGGTGATCGATCCGGACGAATGCATCGACTGCACGCTGTGCGAGCCCGAGTGCCCGGCCGAGGCGATCAAGTCGGAGGACGATCTGGCGGACGACGAGCAGCAGTTCCTCAAGATCAACGCGGATCTCGCGAAGAGCTGGCCGACGATCAACGAAATGAAGGAACCGCCACCGGACGCCGAAGAGTGGAAAGGCGTTGCGGGCAAGCTTCAGTACCTCGAAAAGTAAGCGCCGCGAGCGCCCTACCCGAAAACGAGAACGGCGGTCGGACTCTCGTCCGACCGCCGGCTGAGGAACCCGGGCCATCCCTGGCCCGACCTCTCGGTCCCGAGGCTCCTCCGACTACCGGCGGCCTGTGCGACCGTCCCTGGGCACCGCCACCGACGCTACGTCCCTGTCGCGCAATTCCAGGCTAGCGGAGCCAACCAACCGGCCAAAGTGGTCCGGCGCTGCGTCACAGCCGCTGTTCTGGCGCGGAATTTCAAGGCATTCAACGAACTCCGTTCCGACGGCAATTTCATTGCGCGACTTTCCGCCTAACGCGCGGGACGAAATCCCGGGGCCGACTGCGAAGTCGTGATTTTTTTCCTCATCCGCAGAGCCCGGTCCGCGTCGCACGTCTGGCCGGATGTAGTGCCCGGACCTATACTTCACGACGGCCATGGCATGGCACGGTCCGGTCACGGGAAAACTATGGACGACACACGCCAAGCGCACCGTTCAGTGACCGGTCGAACGCCCTGGAGAGGGTGGCGGTGCGCACGGTCGATTCCCCTCGTCGCGTCACTGTTGTGCGGCGGGCTCAATCCCATCGCCCTGGCGGACGACATATACAAATGGCGGGACCGGGACGGTATACATTTCGGATCGCGACCTCCCCCGGGGAGAGGTGAGATCGTCAAGCTCGGTCCCTCCGTGACGCCCGCGGCGGACGCTCAGGATCGTAAGGATCGGACTCAGCGGCTGCTCAACGCCTATGCCGACGAACGCCGGGAGCAATCGGAGGCGAGACAAAAAAAGGAATCGGAGCGCAAGGAGCGCCAACTGCATTGTCGGGATTCCAAGGCACGACAACTCGAGTACGCGTCGGCCGGTTTCATCTACGTTCCAGACGCCCAGGGCAATCGCCGTATCGTGGACGATGCCGAACGGGCGAAGATGCAGGCCGAGGCGGACGCAGAGGTGGTGAAATGGTGCCGGTGACCGCTGGCCGATCGCGACGCCGCAAGAGTAGACCATGTGGGAGTTCGTCTACTCTTTACAAAAAATTCAATGTACTATAACCATAATCTAGAACTTACACTAACGTTGTATCGGGGATGAAACAGGCATTCTGGAAGTCCGACCGGTTCGTCGGCATCGTCATTTCCCTGGTATTCCTGGTCGCCTGGCGCATGGGTGGCGGGGTTCTCGGGAGTCTCGAACGCAACGTCTACGACTTGGGTGTCCAGATCTCGAACCGGGATCCGGAGGCTCACGCGAAGATCGCCGTCGTCGCCATCGACGACACCAGCATCCAGAACATCGGACGCTGGCCGTGGTCCCGCGAAATCCACGCGAACATGATCAAGAAGCTGGCGGCTGCCGGGGCGAAGGCCATCGGCTCCACGGTGCTCTACTCGGAGCCCTCGGTGGACCCGGGTCTGAAGTATATCGATCGCATCGGCACGACGTTGAAAGACGCGAAGCTGGATGCGCAGGTCGGCGGCGAACTGCAGAAAATCATCCAGGAAGCGAAGGCAACGCTCGATACCGACGCCATCCTCGCGGACGCGATGAAGCAGGGTTCGAAGACCGTGCTCGGCATGCAGTTCACGGAGGGCTCCCCGCTGGGCAATCCCGATGCGCCGCTGCCCGATTACGTGCAGCGCTTCGTGATCCCGAAAGAGAAGATCATCGCCGATCCCTCGGGTAACGGTCCTGAAGTCCTGTCGACGAGCAAGGTCGATCCGCCAATTCCGGCGCTCGGCCAGCAGGCCGCCGGCATCGGCCATTTGATCAATCCGCTCGACGTCGACGGCGGCGTGCGCTTCGAGCCGCTCGTCATCCGCTACTACGACAGCTATTTCCCCTCGCTCTCCCTGATGATCGCCGCGCGCAGCCTCAACGTCGGCGTCGACGATATCAAAGTGAATCTCGGTGACAGCGTCGAGCTGAAGGGTCTGAAGATCAAGACCGACGCCGGCTCGAACATGAACACCTACTTCTACGGCAAACGCAAAGGCGATCGCCCGCCGTTCGACGTCTATTCGTTCTACGATGTTCTGCAGGACACGATCCCGGCCGACAACTTCAAGGATCGCATCGTATTGCTCGGCGCGACGGCGTTCGGGGTGGGCACGAGCATGCACACGCCGGTAGGCAACGCCGGAGGACCGGTACTCGTACTCGCCCACACCGTAGCGAGCATCCTGAACCAGGATTTCTTCGTGCAGCCGGGCTGGGCGCCTTTCGCCGAGTTTCTCGTATTCCTGCTCGTTGCCGGCTATCTCGTCGGCGTACTGCCGAAACTCCGTGCGGGCGCCGGCGCGATCATCAGCGCCTCCACGCTCATCATCCTGATTGCGATCGAACTCATCCTGATGAAGTCGCAGGCGATGTGGCTGCAACTCGTCACCGCTGCGGCCCTGCTCGCCGTGGGCCACGTGCTTCTGACCACGAAACGTTTCCTCGTCACCGAGGCCAGCAAGCTGCGGCTCGACGTCGATTCCGCGACGAGCAACAAGCAACTCGCGCTGCAATTCCAGCAGCAGGGCCAGCTCGACATGGCTTTCGATTACTTCCGCAAATGCCCGGTCGACGAATCGCTGCTGGAAGCGGTCTACGGCCTCGCCGCGGATTTCGAAGCGAAGCGGAAATTCAACAAGGCGGCGGCCGTCTACCAGTACATCGCCGAGAAGAATCCGACCTTCCGCGACATCAAGGACAAGGTCAATCGCGCGAAGCAGCTCGAGGAGACGGTGCTACTCGGCGGCGCCGGGCCAAAGGCCGGTGCGACGATGCTTCTGGACGGCAGCATCTCGAAGCCCATGCTCGGACGTTACGAGGTCGAAAAGGAACTCGGCAAGGGGGCGATGGGCATCGTGTATCTCGGCAAGGATCCGAAGATCAACCGTGTGGTGGCCATCAAGACGATGGCGCTCTCCCAGGAGTTCGAAGCCGACGAGCTCGATGAGGTGAAGGCCCGGTTCTTCCGCGAGGCGGAGACCGCAGGCCGCCTGGTCCATCCGAATATCGTGACGATCTATGACGCGGGCGAAGAACACGATCTCGCCTACATCGCGATGGAGTTCCTCGAGGGCCACGATCTCGTCCGCTACACGAAGCCGGATACCCTGCTTCCGCTCCCCATCACCATGGGCATCGTGTTCAAGGCCGCGATGGCGCTCGATTACGCCCACAAGCAGAACGTGGTCCACCGCGACATCAAGCCGGCGAACATCATGTACGAGCCGAACAAGAAGGCCGTGAAGCTGACGGACTTCGGCATCGCGCGCATCACGGACTCGAGCAGGACCAAGACCGGCATGGTGCTGGGCACCCCGTCGTACATGTCGCCCGAGCAGCTGTCGGGCAAGAAAGTCGACGGCAGGTCCGATCTCTTCTCCCTCGGGGTGATGCTCTACCAGATGGTGACCGGTAAGCTGCCGTTCGTCGGCGAGTCCATGGCTACGCTGATGTACAAGATCGCAAACGAGCCGCACATGGACATTGGCCAGATCCGCCCCGAGCTCGCTAAGCAGAAGCCCTGCCTATCAGCGATCATCGACAAGGCGCTCCAAAAGGACGTCACGCTGCGCTACCAGACCGGCGCCGACCTGGCGCGCGACATCCAAGCGTGCGCCAAGCAGGTCGCCGCGAAGTAGGCCGCCGTGTCGAATGCGAGGTCAATCGAGTTCGCGAACGTCTCCGACCCCGGACGGAAGCGTCCGCACAACGAGGACAGTGCGGTAACCGACATCGGACTCGGGCTCGCGCTCGTAGCCGACGGGATGGGCGGTTACAAGGCCGGCGAAGTCGCCAGCGCCATCGCCGCCAAAGTCGTGCTCGACGGAGTTCGGGCCGGAATCGACCAGCACCGCTTCGTCCGCAAACACGTCGACGGCGATCGCTCCAAGGAGTCCCTGCTCATGCAGGACTCGATCCTCGAGGCGAACCATCACATTTTTCGGACGGCCCGCGACGTGCCTCAATGCCAGGGTATGGGGACGACCATCGTGGCGATTCTGTTCACTGCGGACAAGGTCGTGGTGGCTCATGTCGGCGACTCGCGGGTGTATCGCTTCCGCAACGGTGAACTCGTCCAGCTCACGAGCGACCATTCCCTGATCCAGGAGCTCATTGACCGGGGGTTCTTCACCCCGGAAGAAGCGCACGCCAACACGCCCAAGAATCTCGTGACCCGGGCGCTGGGCATCGACGACAACGTGGTCGTCGACGTGCAGGAACTCGACATCCTTCCAGAGGACATCTACCTCCTCTGCTCGGACGGGCTCAATGATATGGTAGATGATGAAGAAATTCGCTTAACCCTAAGTAAATATAGTGCTAATCTTGTACAAGCCGCCAACGAATTGGTGCGCCTTGCGAACGAAAGTGGCGGCAAAGACAATATTTCCGTAGTACTGGCGCGGCCTTTGAAACAGGGCGCGGCGGGGTCGGGTATTTTGGCGAAGCTAATGCGGCTTTTGACGAGGTCCAGCTGATAGGACAGAACCATGGCTAAACTGGTACTTAGCTTGAATGGCGCGGTGCAGGGCGAGTTCCTGCTGAACAAGGAACGCATGACGATCGGCCGGAAACCCGACAACGACATCCAGATCGACAACCTGGCCGTCAGCGGCAAGCATGCCCTCATCATCACCATTCTCGACGATTCCTTTCTCGAAGACCTCGGCAGCACGAACGGGACCTACGTCAATGGCAAGCTCATCAAGAAGCATGCGCTGCGTGATGGCGATGTGGTCGGGATCGGCAAGCATGAGTTGAAGTACGTCAACGAGCACGCGACCGCTGACGACGAAGAATTCGAGAAGACCATGATTATCCGCCCCGGCAGCGCGAGTGCTGCCGTGGCCGCGGCGAAGGCCGCCGAGGAGGCGGGTGTCGCCGCTCAGAAGCAGGAACCTCCACCAGCAGCCCGCCCAGGGCCGACGATGGCTCCCGCGGCAGCAGCGGCGCACCAGCCGGCCCCTGCCCCGGCCGCGTCCGGCATGCCGCTCGGCCGCCTGCGCGTGCTGAACGGACCAATTGCCGGCAAGGAGCTCGAGCTCAGCAAAGCGCTCATCACGCTCGGTAAGCCCGGGGTGCAGGTCGCCGTGATATCGCGACGTCCTCAGGGCTATTTCCTGACGCACATCGAAGGCGACGGTAAGAACAACAATTTCCCCATCGTGAATGGGTCGGCGATCGGACCGCAGGCCTACACGCTCCGCAGCGGCGACATCGTGGAACTCGCCGGCATCAAGATGGAGTTCAGCCTGACCCGCTGATATTCTCCTGCACCCGGGCCGCTACGGCTCGGCGTGCGACCTCCTCATTTCGACGTGTGCGTGAAGACGCCGTCCCAATCCTTGTTGGGCGGCTGATGCCGGAAATGGGCCACGCGCTCCACGTAGACCTTGTAGAGCCCGGGTGATCGCGAGGAGCGCGCGAGATTGAGGAAATTCATCTCCGCCATGTCCCACTCCTGCGCCCGGTACATGCGTAGTGCCTCTCTATAGAGCTTGAGCTCATCCTTCCAGCGCGCATCCAGATCATCCCTGGCGCAGAGCGGTTCGTAGATCGTGATTGGCTTGTCCTTGCCTTTGACGCGGACGCGATCGATTTCCCGATAGGCGTATTCAGGCACGGCTTCTTTCGTCGTCTCGCTCACGATGAGCGACACGCTGTAGCCCTTCGTGAGGCCCTCGAGCCGCGACCCCAGGTTCACGGCGTCGCCGAGCACCGTATAGGCCATGCGGAACTCCGAACCCATGTTGCCGACACTCATCACACCACTATTGATGCCGACGCCGATTCGGATCTCCGGCCAGCCCTTGGCGACGAAGGCCTTGTTGATCTCCGCGACCTTCGAGAGCATTTCGAGTCCGGCCTGCAGCGCGTGCCGCGCATGTTCGCCATCCTCGAGCGGCGCACCCCAGAACGCCATGATGGCATCACCCATGTACTTGTCGATCGTGCCTCTGCGCTCGTGGATTACCCGCGTCATCGGCGTGAGGAACTCGTTCATGAGATCCGCGAGGTCCTTCGGATTGAGACCTTCGGATATCGTGGTGAAGCCGCGGACGTCGGAGAACAGCACCGTCATTTCGCGGCTCTCTGCCTCGAGGGAGTAGGCGTCCGGCCGTTTCGCCATTTCGTCGACGAGTTCCGGCGGAACATAGTGCCCGAAGAGCCCGGTGAGCTGCCGTTTGCCGCGCGTCTCCACGAAATAGCCGTACGACATGTTCAACAAGAACATCGTGAGCAGCATGAGCACACCGGATGCAATCGGCAGCACGAAATTGCCGAATGACCACACGACGAGATTGAAGCCGACCATCACCACGAGCAGGCCGACGGTGAGCGCGGTGGCGAGCAGCGGGCTCAGCGCGGGCGTCACGAGCAGCATCACGAGGCCGAAAAGGAGCAGCAACAGCACCTCTGCACCGAGCGTGTACTCCGGTAGCTGCTTGACGGCGTGATCGATGATGCCGGCAATCAGATTGGCATGAATCTCGACACCCGGGTACGCCTCGTCGACCGGCGTCGCGCGCAGATCGAGCAGACCCGGTGCCGTCGTGCCAACCAGCACGATGGCGTGCTCGAGGAGCTTCGAATCGGCCGCCCCGCGCAGGATGTCGGTCGCCGAGACATACGGGAAGCTGCCCCTGCGGCCGCGGTAGGGCACGAGTGATTGCACGTGCTTGTCGACCGGCAGCTCGTACTTGCCGATCTGCAGCCACTCGAGCCCCGGATAGCCCTTCCCGCCGAACAGCGGCTCCTCGAACTTCGGCACGATTTCCGTGATCCCGAGCGCCTGTCGGACGATTTCGAGCGAAAGCGACGCGTAATAGGCGCCGTCGTACTCGATGAGCATGGGCACGCGCCGGACCACGCCGTCCGGATCCGGCAGCGGATTGAAATGGCCGGCGCTCAACGCGCTCCCCTGCAGTTGCGCCAGGTTCGCGCCGAAGCCGTCCGCGCGCCTGAACTCGACGTTCTTGCCGGTGAACGTTCCTTTGACGAACGTGGGTTTCGGCAAGGTTCCGATTTTCGCCGTCTGCTCTTCCCCGCCGCCAAAGTTGAAGTAATAGCCGAGGATGACCGGATACTTCTGAATCGCCGCGCCGAACAGGCCATCGAAATCGAGCTTCGGCCGGACGGTCTGCAGGTGTGACTTGAAGCCCGGATCTTCCTTGAAGTCGGTCTCGGAGAGGTTCTCGAGCACTTTCAGACCGGAGCTCGTATCCGGCTCCGCGAACACGACGTCGAAGCCGACGAGTCCGGCGTGATACTTCGCGAAAAGCTGCTCGACGAGGTTCGCGAGCTTGTCGCGCCCCCACGGCCAGCGCCCCTCGGCGGTGAGGCTCTTCTCGTCGATGTCGACGATCACGATGCGATCGTCGCGCTTGTTCGGCATCGTCAGGAGCAGGCGCGTGTCGTAGGACCAGTTCTCCATCTGGTCGATGAGGCCGATGCGCATCCACTGTGCGGCATGGGCGATGAACACGAGCAGTACGACGCCACCGAGCGCGATGCGCACCCAGTGCTCCGAGACGCGGGTCCAGAACGAGCCCATAGAATTCAGTCTCCCCCTCTCCCATCCATGCCCATGGCGCTCGGCCGGGCTCCCCAGTTCGCGCGTCCGTCTAACGCGGTCGGCTCAGCGGTCCGGTGCCGCCGCCCCGGAGAGTAACCGGTCCGAGTCTGCAGCGAAATCCCCAAACGCCGCGCCGACGCCGGTTCCCAACGCGGCCACTGCGTCGGCCACGCTGGTCGTGGCCACGTCGCTCGATTCATCGTACTCCCGTGCCAGAAGCACGCGTCCCTGCCTGCGCTCCACGAGCACGAGCTCGAGTCCGACCCGTGCCCGGACATGCTCGCCGCTACGTTGGCGCTCGAAACGCAGGACGCGGCCCCGGACCTCGTACGCCGCGCTCTCGGCCTGACCCGCCAGTACGATCGGCGCAGCGCGCAGGGCGCGCAGATAAGCGACGAGCTCGTGAGCGATCAGATGTTCGGGGCTGTCGACCCAGAAATGATACGGAAGCTGCCGCAGCGCGACGCCCCGGGAGTCCGCTTCGACGATCGCCCGATCCTTCAGAAGGCCGCCCGCCTGCAGCGACTCGACTTCAATCGGCCCGGCACACCAAGGCTTGGCGAGCGGCCGCGGCGCCGGCACGGTGAGGCGGTAGAAGGTGTCGGTCGGGATCGGCGCGATCGTGCCGCAGGCCGCGAGCGACAGGACCAGCGCGAACAGGACGCGCCTCATGGCGTGGGGCTCGCCGTTGCCGGCGCTCGGATGAGCCGCGAAGGGTTCTCGCGCAGCGCACGCGCCACCTCGTGCATTTCGCGCGTGCTGCCCTCGAGGTGGTACATCACGGAATCGATGTGCTCGTTGATCGTCGCGAGGCTCGTCTGCATGTCGGCGAGGGATCCGCGTGCGCTCTTGACGGCGGCACCGATGTCATCACGATTGTCGGTGACGAGAGCATCGACCCCGACGAGTACGTGATTCATCTGCACGCGCGTCTCGTCCAGACGCTTGACCAGGTCGTTCATGTTGACTGCCATCTCGTCGAGATGGCTCAGGAAACCGTCGATGCGCTGCTCGTTGCGCTCGCCCAGCACGCGCTGCAGCCGGGTCGCGCTGTCGTTCAGTTTGCCGAGGACGCTCTCGGCCTCATTGAGCAGATCACCGTTCACGCGGCGATCGAGATTCGCGACGAACGGCGAAAGCTCCGTGCGGCGGAACGCGAGGATGTCCTCGGCGACCTGCGTGATGCGATGATTGAGATTCTCCATCATGGGCAGGATGCCTTCCTCGGAGAGATTCGTGAGCCCCGAGGCCGCACGGTTCAGCGACGCGAAGAGGTCGGTCTGCCGCGCCCCCTTCACCTCGCTGCCCGGCACGAGTGCTTCGGTGCTGCGACCCTCCTCGATCTCGACGCGCACTGCCGAGATGAGTCCGGACGCGACCACGCGCGCAGTGCTGTCGCTCGGAATGCGCCAACCCCGTTCGACGCTGAAGCTCACCTTGTAGCGCATCCCGTCCGATTGTGGATCCGGCGCAATGGTCTCGACCTGACCGATGCGGTAGCCCTCGTACATGACGGCCGTTCCGAACTTGATACCCGATACGTTGCGGTAATGCGCGAAATAGCGATCGCTGGGACCGCTGCTGCCCGTCACGAAATACATGAAGACGAAGAAGCCGGCGATGGCTGCCAGCACGAAGCAGCCGACGAGCAGGTAGTTTACGTTGTCTCGTTTCATTGCCGATTCACCGGCGCCCCCCCGGCGCCCTCTCCCCTGATTCCCGTCCGGCCTTCCTCAGCCACCCGTCAGACGCCGCAGGTAGTCGTCGGGATCGACCTCCGTCTGGCGCGAGCGCCGGTTCAGCAGTGCCTCGATGCGCGCTTCCTTCGACTCGCGCACCTCTGCGACCGTGCCGCTGAGGAGGATGTGGCCATGATCCAACACGGTGATGCGATCCGCAATCTTGAAGGCGCTCTCGAGCTCGTGAGTGACCACGACAATCGTCATGCCCATCGACGCGCGCAGCTTGAGGATCAGATCGTCGAGTTCAGCTGACACCACGGGATCGAGCCCGGCCGAAGGTTCATCGAAGAAGAGCAGCTTCGGATCCATCACGATGGCGCGGGCGAGCGCCGCCCGCTTGATCATGCCGCCGGAGAGCTGGCTCGGATGCAGATGTTCATAGCCGCCGAGGCTCACGATCTCGAGCTTGAGCCGCGTCATGATTTCGATCGTTCGATCGTCGAGACGCGTGTGCTCGCGCAGCGGCAACTGCACGTTCTCGCCGACCGTCAGCGAGCTCAGGAGCGCGCCGCCCTGGAACGCGACCCCCATGTTGCGACGGAGAACGTGCAGCTCCCGGGCTGCCATCTTCGTGATGTCCTTGCCGAGCAGGCGCACCGAGCCGCTCGTCGGCCGCTTGAGTCCGAGCAGATGACGCAGCAGCGTGCTCTTGCCCGACCCGCTGCCGCCCATGATGACGTTGATCTCGCCCTGGGCGACGCGCAGGTTCACTCCGTGCAGGATCTGCCGCGCGCCGTAGTGCGCGACGAGATTCTCGACTTCGATGACGCAATCGGCGTCCATGTCGCTCAGCGGTTCAGGAAATACGTGAACAGCATGTCGAACACGACGACGTAGGAGATGGCGAGCACGACGGCGCGCGTCGTCGCCCGGCCCACGCCCTCCGCACCGCCCGTCACGTTGAAACCGTTGCTCAGGCCCACGAGCCCGATCACGAGCGCGAACACGAGGCTCTTGAGCAAGCCCTGGTAGACGTCGTCAGCGTCCACGAACTTGACCGCGGCATCCCAGTACGGGACGTAGCCGAGGCCGAGGCCCAGCTTGCAGTACACCGAGCCGCCGGCGAGCGCCGCGAGGTCCGCCACGAAGCTCAGGCACGGCACCATCACCAGCAGGGCGAGCAGCACGGGCGCCGCGAGGAAGCGTACGGGCTCGATGCCCATCACGCGCAGCGCGTCGATCTCCTGATTGATCTGCATGGAGCCGATGCGGGCCGCGAGCGCCGAGCCGCTGCGGCCGGCGATGAGAATGGCGGTGATGAGGGGGCCGAACTCGCGCGTGACCGACAGCGCGATGCCGAGAACGACCTGCGTCTCGGCCCCGAACTGCTGGAGCGTGTGGATGCCCTGGATGGCGAGCATGACGCCGATCGCGAACGACAGGAGCACGAGGATCGGCAGCGCCGAGAGGCCGATGGCGGCCATCTGCGCCACCGCGGCGCCCAGGCGCACCGGCTGATGCCGGAACGGCCCCGCGACGAGCCAGTACAGGCTCTCGGCGCAGAGCGCGAAGTAGTACCCGAACTCCTCGACCCAGCCGGCCGCCGTGCGGCCGAGCCGCTCGACGAGAACGCGGCTCGCGCCGGACTCAGCCATCCTGACCGAGGCGTTCCTCGACCGAGGCGTGAATCGGGAAGACCTTGTCGAGGCGCGCGAGCTCGAGCACGCTCATGGCCGGTTCGCTCACGCCGACGAGCCCGAATCTCAGGCCCTTCTTCTTCGCCGTCTGATAGCCCTCGACGAGGCTCGCGACGCCCGAGCTGTCGATGTAGCTGACCTGGGACAGGTCGACCAGCGTGTGCTGGGCACCGAGCAGCGCATCGAGGATCGTCTTGCGCGCTTCCGGCGAGCACGACAGATCGACGTCCCCCGCCAGGTGAACGACCGCATATCCCCCTCGCTTCGTCACTTTGTAGACCATGCTTGCAATCCCGTTCGCAGAAACCTGACACGTCACCCGAGAGTTGTGGCGGCCCATGCCGCCGCCGCTTTAGCCGATCCGTTTCATCATCCGCAGGTAGTTGCCCGTCTCGCCGTCGAGGTGGCCGTAACACAGTTCGTCCATGATCTCCTGGATGAAGTGCGTCCCGAGGCCGCCGGGCTTCAGATCGTCGAGAGCCCGCGGGCGGATTTCGTGATAGTCGATCGGTGCGGCGAAATCGGTGAGCAGTACTTCGAGCTCGGAGTCCCGGCAGTGAATCGCGAGCTCGACCTTGCCGTTCGTGTCCCCCTTGTAGGCATGCTGGATGATGTTCATGCAGGCCTCGTTGACTGCGATGATGATGTCCGCGACGGTCTTGGGCGGGCAGCCCGCGCGCTCGAGCGCCGCCTGCACCTTCTCGCGCACCGTGCGCAGTGCCTCCGGATCGGCCCGGAAGCAGAGTTCGAAGAGTGGATGCTCAACGCCCACGCCCGCCCCCGTCGATGAGCAGCAGCGTCACGTCGTCCTGGAAGCGCCGGCGATCGCGCATGAGCGAGGCCAGCACGCGCGGCAGCCGCTCCGCCGCCGGCAGCTTCACTGCCGCCTCGATCGCCGCCATCAGACCATCGCGTCCGAGCGGCCGGCCCGCGGCATCGAGCGCTTCGGTCGCGCCGTCCGTATAGAAATAGACCGTGCCGTCGGAGAGCTCGACGCGCTTCGCTTCGTAGCGGAATTCGGGCGAGATCCCGAGTGGCGGCGACTGTGCCGGGACCTCCGTGTAATTACCGCGCGTGTGACGGACGAGCGTCGGCTGGTGACCGGCGTTCGCGAACTCGACGACGGCGTCCTCGGGATACAGGTAGCCGGCGGTGATCGTCACGAACATGCCCATGGACGAGGTTTCGCAGAGCTCGACGTTGACCTTTTCGAGAAGGTGGCCGGGATCCTGCGTGACCTTCGCGAGGCAGCGCAGCAGGCTCGTCGCCTTCGCCATCAGCAGCGCCGCGTTCATGCCCTTGCCGGAGACATCGGCGATGCTGAAGTAGATCCGTCCGTCCGGCAGGGCGAGGAAATCATAGAAGTCGCCCGACACTTCGCGGGCCGGGAAGTTGAGACCGTGCACCGGAAAGTGATCGTCCGTCGGCTGCGGCAGCAGGCTCAATTGAATGGCACGCGCGAGCTCGAGCTCCTTGCGCACGCGCTCCTGCTCGACGAGCGCCTGCGCCATGCGTGCATTGTGGATAGCGAGCGCTGCGGCCGCGGCGACGGTCGTCGCGAGATGCATGTCGCTCTTCCCGAAGAGCCCGTCGCCGCCGCGCTTGTTCATGAGCTCGAGCGCGCCGATGCAGCGACCGCGCACGGTCAGCGGCACGCACAGCACCGAGCGCGTCACGAAACCGGTGTCGCGATCGACGACCGCCGCAAAGCTCGGGCTCTGCGCGACGTCGCGGACGATCTGCGGTGCGTTCTCCCGCATCGTCTGGCCGACGATGCCCTGGCCGGGCTTGAGCTTGAGCCCCGTGACGTCGACCGGGCCGGCGCACTTGCGGCAGATGATCGCCTGCTCGTCCTCGTCGAGGAGGAAGATCGAGGCCGCTTCGGCACGCATCCACGACATGATTTGATCGATGGCGTTCTTCAGCGTCTCCTCGACATTGAGCGAGCTCGCGAAGCCCTGCGTTACTTCGGCGAGGAGATTCGCGACCTGCTCGTGGAGCGCGGGATCGCCGTCGGTGACCAGGCTCGTGTCGTCGGTGCTATCCATACCGTTCGAGCTCCTTCAGATCCTTCAGGTAGGCTGTTTCGTCCGGTGCGGCGCCGGCCTGTTGCGCGGCCTGCAGCGTCGCCGCGAGACAGCCCATCATGCGATGCTCCACCTGGTGACGGTCCGCCCCGGGCCCCGCTGCGAGCGCGGCGTAGATGGCGCGGATGCCGGCAGGGCGGTCGGTCTGCAGCTGCTCGTGGAGCGCGATGTGCAGACCCATGTGGAGAAAGGGATTGACCTGCCGGCCGTCCGGATCGAATTCGTGCGAGAGCACGTTCGCGGTGTCCGTCAGGACGGCGTGGTATTCGGGATGGGCGGTAATGGTCTGGGCGATGATCGTCTCGAGCGGTTCGAGCGGCTGCCCGGCACCGGCCTTCCGCCACACTTCGCAGAAGAAGCGGCGGGCGTCGTCTCGCGATTGTACGAACATGGCGTGCCCGTCCCTATTCCGAGGCCGTGCGGGTGCGCGCGGCGCCGCGACGCGGTCGCCGGGCGATTGGCGCGTCAGTCCGCACCACCGGCGCCTTGAGACTAGCACAGCAGGCCTTCTCGTCCCATTCGCAGAGATCATGGACCGGGCAGTCGCGGCACCGCGGCGAACGCGCAGTGCAGGTATAACGGCCATGCAGGATGAGCCAGTGGTGGGCGTCCTTGCGGTAGCCGCGCGGCACGACCTCGATCAGCTTCTGCTCGACGGCGAGCGGCGTGCGTCCCCGGGCGAGGCCGGTGCGGTTCGACACGCGGAAGATGTGCGTGTCGACGGCGATCGTCGGCTCACCGAACGCGGTGTTCAGAATGACGTTCGCGGTCTTGCGTCCCACGCCCGGCAGCTTTTCGAGCGCGGCACGCTCGCGCGGCACCTCACCGCCGTGTTCCGTCTCGAGGATGCGGCAGGTCTCGAGGATGTGCTTCGCCTTCGAATTGAAGAGCCCGATCGTGCGGATGTGCTGCTTCAGGCCGTCGAGGCCGAGCGCGAGGATCGCGCGCGGCGTGTTCGCGATCGGGTACAGCGTCTTCGTCGCCTTGTTCACGCCGACGTCCGTCGCCTGCGCAGAGAGGATCACGGCGATGAGCAGTTCGAAGGGCGTCCGGTAATCGAGTTCGGTCGTGGGGTGCGGATTCGCCGCTTTGAGGCGGCGGAAGAACGTGCTGATCCGCGCCTTGTCCATGGCCATCAGGCCGGGCGGGATCCGGGATGGCGCGTGCGCGCCCGCCGCACGGCCGCGTCGACCGCGGCGCGCAGGTCCGCCCCGTCGTGTCCCGCGAGATCGACGAGTTCCGGTCCCTCGCTCCGACGTCCCGCAGCGAGCCGGCGCGAGCGCGCCGCCGCGCGGGCTCGCGTCACGGCGGCGAACGATCGTTCGGCGGCACCGTGCATCGGGCGCTCGACGGCGGCGGGTACGAGCTCGATGCAATCGACGGGGCATGGCGGCAGGCATAGCGCGCAGCCGGTACACTGCGCCGCGATCACGGTGTGCACTTGCCTGGCAGCACCGACGAGCGCGTCGACCGGACAAACGTCGAGGCATTTGACGCAGCCGATGCACTCGGCTTCGCGGATCCGTGCGAGGGCGGCCGGCGGCTCGAGGAGCGCCCCATCGCCGCGACAGCGTGGTCCGTTGCGGCCGAGCATCGCTGCGAGCGCGGCGACGAGTACCGGCCCGCCGGGTATGCAGGCATCGATCGGTGCGTCATCCGTGATGAGCGCCGCGGCATAGGGCGCACAGCCCGCGTGCCCGCACTGGCGGCACTGCGTCTGCGGCAACAGCGCCTCGAGCTCGTCGACGCCGGCCGTCATGCGCTCACTTCACCCGCATGCCCGGCTTTGCGCCGCTGTCGGGCGTGAGCAGGAAGAGATCGCTGCCGCCGGGGCCCGCCGCGAGCACCATGCCCTCGGAGACGCCGAACCGCATCTTGCGCGGCGCGAGGTTCGCGACCATCACGATGAGGCGTCCTACGAGATCCTCCGGCTCGAACGCCGACTTGATTCCGGCGAACACGCGCTTCTTCACGGACCCGACTTCGAGTTCTAGCTCGACGAGCTTGTCCGCGCCCTCGACGTGGCGGGCGGTGGCGATGCGCGCGACGCGCAAATCGATTTTCGCGAAGTCCTCGATGCTGATCTCGGGCGCGATGGGATCCATGTCGGGCACCGCGGGCGCGGCCATCTCGGCAGCGGGCGGCGGCGCCTCCGTTCCTGTGTGCGTCATTGCTTTCACCTGTTCGGACTCTATTCTCTGCATGAGCGGTTTGAAGGGCTCGATCGCGAGCGCGGGCGTGCCGGACTCGAGGTCGGCCCAGGTCAGCGCGCCGCCGCCAAGGAAGTCCTCGGCCTCCGCCGCCATGCGCGGCAGCACGGGTTTGAGCAGCGCCATCAGCAGGCGGAACGCGGCGATGCCGGTCGTGCACACGGCCTGCAGCTCGGCGTCCGCGGCCGCGGCTTTCGCGATGATCCAGGGCTTGCGGCGGTCGACGTACTGATTCACGCGATCGGCGAGTGCCATCACCTCGCGCATCGCGCGGGCGTAGTCGCGCGCCTCGTAGCCAGCCGCTATCGAGGGCGCCGCGGCGCGAATGGCTTCGAGCAGCTCCGGCGCGTCCGGCGTCGCCGAAAGCCGGCCGTCGAAGCGCTTCGTGAGGAAGCCCGCACAACGGCTCGCGATGTTCACGACCTTGCCGACGAGATCGGCGTTCACGCGCGCCTGGAAGTCCTCGAGGTTCAGGTCGATGTCCTCGATTTCCGGGCCGAGCTTCGCCGCGAAGTAATAGCGCAGGTATTCCGGCCGCAAGCGTTCGAGATACTCGCGCGCGGTGATGAACGTGCCGCGCGACTTCGACATCTTCTGGCCGTCGACCGTCAGGAAACCATGCACGAAGACGTTCGTCGGCAGGCGCAGGTTCGCGCCCTTCAGCATCGCGGGCCAGAACAGCGTGTGGAAGTACGTGATGTCCTTGCCGATGAAGTGATACATCTCCGCTTCGCTGTCCGGGCCGCAGAACGCTTCGAAATCCACGCCCGTCCGATCGCAATAATTGCGGAAGCTGCCGAGATAGCCGATAGGCGCATCGAGCCAGACGTAGAAATACTTGCCGGGATGATCCGGGATCTCGAAGCCGAAGTACGGCGTGTCACGCGAGATGTCCCAATCCTGCAGGCCGGCCTCGAACCATTCCTGCAGCTTGTTCACCACACCGCTCTGCAGCTCGTGTTCCTCGAGCCAGGTCTTCAACACGTTCTCGAAATTGCCGAGCCGGAAGAACAGATGCTCCGAGGAGCGCTGCTCGGGCCGCGCGCCGGAAAGCGCCGAAACCGGATCGATGAGATCCGTCGGCGCGTACGTCGCGCCGCAGACCTCGCAGCTGTCGCCGTACTGGTCCGTCGACTTGCAGCGCGGGCAGGTGCCGCGGATGAAACGATCCGGCAGGAACATGCCCTTCACGGGATCGTAGGCCTGCTGGATGCTGCGCTTCACGATGTGCCCGCCATCGCGCAGGCGCTCGTAGATGAGCGTCGCGACGGCGCGATTCTCGGGCGAGTGCGTCGAGTGGTAGTTGTCGAAGGAGATCGCGAAGTCCGCGAAATCCGCGCGATGAGACGCACCGATGCGCTCGATGAGCTGCTCGGGCGTCAGTCCCTCCTGCTCGGCCTTGAGCATGATCGGCGTACCGTGCGCGTCATCCGCACAGACGTAGTAGATCTCGTGGCCCCGCATGCGCTGGAACCGGACCCAGATGTCGGTTTGGATGTACTCCACCAGATGGCCGAGGTGGATCGGGCCGTTCGCGTAGGGTAGCGCGCTGGTGACGAGGATTTTTCGCTGGTCCTGGAGCATGGTCGGGGGATACTCGTGGCAGATCGTAGCGGCCCGGGCCGCAAGGACGGATTCCTCTGGGAGAGCTGTCGGAAGACGCTAAGTTAACACTCTACGCTGCATCGTGTCATGGCGCGGGCCGGCTTGTGTACAATGGCCGTCCTCTGCCACGGGACACATGATGAACATTACCAAGCAGGCTATCGAAGAAGCGCTCCGCAGCTACCTCGACCCGTATCTCGCGACGGACGTGGTGAGCGCGGGCATGGTCAAGATCGCGGCCGCCGAACAGCACCGCGTCAAGGTGCAGATCGACACCGGATTCCCGCTCGCCCGCTACGGTGAGACGCTGCGCGCGAGACTGACCGAGGCACTCGCGAAACTTCCCGGCGTGGAAAGCGTGGACCTCACGCTGACCGGCAACGTGGTTGCGCACACGGTCCAACGCGGCGTCAAACCCCTGCCCGGCGTGCGGAATACGATCGCGGTCGCCTCCGGCAAGGGCGGAGTAGGGAAATCGACGACCGCCGTGAATCTCGCGCTCGCGCTCCGCGACGAGGGCGCGAACGTCGGGCTCCTCGATGCCGACATCTACGGCCCGAGCCAGCCGCGCATGCTCGGCACACACGGCCGCCCGGAATCACGCGACGGCAAGACCATGGAGCCCAAGGTCAGCTACGGCATCCAGTCGATCTCGATCGGCAATCTCATCGAAGAAGACACGCCGATGATCTGGCGCGGACCGATGGCGACCGGCGCGCTCGAGCAGCTCATCAAGGATACGAACTGGGAGGACATCGATTATCTCGTCATCGATCTCCCGCCCGGCACGGGCGACATCCAGCTCACGCTCTGCCAGAAGCTGCCGGTCAGCGGCGCCGTGATCGTCACGACCCCGCAGGACATTGCACTGCTCGACGCGCGCAAGGCGTTGCGCATGTTCGAGAAGGTCGACGTCCCGGTGCTCGGCATCGTGGAAAACATGAGCGTGCACGTCTGCAGCAACTGCGGCCATGCCGAGCACATCTTCGGCACCGGCGGCGGCGAGACCATGGCCAAGGATTACGGCGTCGAGCTCCTGGGCGCACTGCCGCTCGACATCCGCATCCGTGAGGGCGTCGATTCCGGCAAGCCGACCGTGGCTACCGATCCCGACAGTCCCGCCACGACCGCGTACCGCGAGATCGCGCGCAAGACTGCGGCGAAGCTCGCGCTCCGCGCGAAGGACTATTCCGCGAAATTCCCGAACATCGTGATTCAAAACACCTAGGTCCCGCCGGGACCCGGGTCAGCGCTACGGACGAGCAGCATGCCGATCAAAGCCGATACCTGGATCAAGCACATGGCCAAGCAGCACGGCATGATCGAGCCGTTCGTGTCCGATCAGGTGCGGGAAGTGCAAGGTCGACGGGTGATTTCCTACGGAACGTCGAGCTATGGGTACGACATACGCTGCGCGCCGGAATTCAAGGTGTTCACGAACATCAACTCGGTCATCGTGGACCCCAAGGACTTCGATTCCGGCAGCTTCGTCGATATTCAGTCCGACGTCTGCATCATCCCGCCGAACTCCTTCGCGCTCGGCCGAACCATCGAGTATTTCCGGATCCCGCGCAACGTGCTGACGATCTGCCTCGGCAAATCGACTTACGCGCGCTGCGGCATCATCGTGAACGTGACCCCGCTCGAGCCGGAATGGGAAGGGCACGTCACGCTCGAATTCTCGAATACCACGCCGCTCCCCGCGAAGATCTATGCGAACGAGGGCGTGGCCCAGGTGCTGTTCCTGGAGTCCGATCAGGTCTGCGAGACCTCCTACCGTGACCGCGGCGGCAAGTATCAGGGCCAGCGCGGCGTGACGCTGCCCAAGGCCTGATCGGCGCCGCTCAGGCGCCTTCGGCCGGACGGAATTTGAGACATACCGAATTGATGCAGTAACGCAGCCCCGTCGGCGGTGGACCGTCGGGAAACACGTGGCCCAGGTGCGCGTCGCAAACGGCGCATAGCACCTCGGTACGCACCATGCCGTGGTCGCGGTCCGTATGCGTCGCGATGTTCGCGGGATCCGCGGGTTCCCAGAAGCTCGGCCAACCTGAACCCGAATCGTACTTCTCCCCCGCCCGGAACAGCAGCGTGTCGCAGCACGTGCAGTAATAATCGCCGGGGGTGTGGCAATCGTAATAGCAACCGGTGAACGCGCGCTCCGTGCCGTGTTCCCGGCAGACCGCGTATTCTTCCGGGGTCAAGATTTCGCGCCATTCGGCCGCTGACTTTTCGACTCGACGCATGTGATTTGGGCTCCTGAAGCGGGGACAGGGACTCGTCGGACGCAAAGGCCGGCCGCGCAATCCGGGCAATGTCACTGCCCCGATCGCAATGGCCGCCTCCGACGCTATTGGCTATTATAAGGGCGCGCTCGCTCCGCCGGTTCGCCCTCGAACGGTCGCCGTGCGACGTACCAGGGACAGTAAAGAGGAGACAGGCTTTGAGAATCGCTCTGCTCGAAGACGACCAGGACCAGGCCGCGTTGTTCACGGAGTGGCTCAAAGCGGCCGGACATACGTGCGAACACTTCAAGTCCGGCAAGGCCTTCATCCACAACATCAAGCGCGACAGCTACGACGCACTGATCCTCGACTGGATGGTCCCGGACATGGACGGCTACGAAGTGCTGGGCTGGGTCCGCGAGAATTTCGATTGGCCGATTCCGGTCGTGTTCGTGACCGCGCGCGACGAAGAAGATGACATCGTGCGCGCGCTCGAGCAAGGGGCCGACGACTACATCGTCAAGCCCGCTAAGCAGCGCGAGCTCGCTGCCCGCATCGCGGCCGTCGTCAGGCGGGTCGCGCCCGTCGAGGACGGACAGAACCTCATCGATTTCGATCCCTTCCACATCGATCTCGCGAACCACGAGGTCAAGCGCGACGGCCAGCGGATCGACGTGACGCAGAAGGAGTACGAGCTCATCGTCTTCCTGTTCAGGAACATCGGCCGGGTGCTGTCGCGCGCGCACATTCTCGAAAGCGTGTGGGGCCGTAACCCGGACATCAATACGCGGACCGTGGACACCCACGTCAGCCGCATCCGCACGAAGCTCGGCCTCGCGCCGGAAATGGGCTGGAAGCTGAGCTCGATCTATCAGCACGGCTATCGGCTGGAGCGTCTCAGCGCCACCTGATCGCGGCCTCGACGAATTCGTCGCTGTCGACCGACCCCGGGCAAAAAAAACTCGGGGTTGCTCGCTTGGGGGAGGGAGGGGGGGAGAGCAACCACCGAGTCCATCAAGCGCATCGTTGAGAGGCGACGTGTAATGGTGCTCGAAGTGTAGTTGCTGCTACACACGTCGGTTGTGATTGCGTTCACACCACCCCGAGCGCCAGAGAGGCGTGTGATCGCGATCACAGAGATCCGGCAAGAGCCTCTCAGCAGGACGCGAGCGAAGCGGGCTCACCGCTCGCATTCCACAGCCATGCCGCACCCCGCACGCCGCTGCTGTCGCCGTGCCGTGCAGGATGGATTTCCGTCACGAGATGGTCGGAAAACGCGTATTCCCGCAGCAGCCTGGGCACGTCGCGATAGAGCGCCCCGATGTTCGAGAGCCCGCCACCGAGCACGATGACCGCCGGGTCGATCACGTTGACCACGTTCGCGAGGCCGCGTGCGAGTTGATCGGCATAGCGCCCCAGGGCCTCTTCGGCCAGGGCTTCGGCGGCAGCGGCACGTGCCGCGACCTCACTGGCGTCACACCCGGTGCCCCCGATATCCCGATAAGTACGGACGAGGCCCGCGCCGGAGAGGAAGGTTTCCAGGCAACCCGACTTGCCGCAATAGCAGGGACGGCCCGCGAGTTCGTCGGCCGCTGGCCACGGCAGAGGATTGTGTCCCCACTCGCCGCCGATGGCATTCGCCCCCCGCAATACCCGGCCGCCGACGACGATACCCCCGCCGGTCCCCGTGCCGATTATCACGCCGAAAACGGGGTCCGCCCCCGCCGCCGCACCGTCACGCGCCTCGGACAGGGCGAAGCAGTTCGCGTCGTTTTCGACGATGACGGGGCGGGCGAGTTCGGCGGCGAGATCCCCGGCGAATGGTTTCCCGATGAGGACCGTCGTATTTGCGTTCTTCACGCCGCCGGTCAGTGTCGAGATGGCGCCCGGCATGCCGATGCCAACGGGACAGGCCATGCCGGCTTCCGCGTCGAGCGTGGCGACCAGCCCGGCCACGGTGTCGACGATTGCCGCGTAGTCCCTGGCAGGCGTCGGGACCCGGTGTCGCGCGAGCTCCCTGCCACGGGCGTCGATGAGTATGCCCTCGGTCTTCGTGCCGCCGAGGTCGATGCCTATGCGTTTCACCGTAATCCCTACCGCTCGTGGCCCGCAGTCTCCACAGGCCGGGCACGGTAATTTCGAGGCCACTTCTACGTTAGAATTGCGCCGGTCCGTCGCCAGCGACCGTACGAGGCGGCCGGACGCCCGCTCCACTCTATCGAAATGGCTGGAAAATGATAGGAAACCCCAACTACCGCCGCCGCGCCTGCGTGGGCGTCAAGGTCGGCCCGATCACCATCGGCGGCGATCATCCGATCGTCGTGCAGTCGATGACGAACACCGACACCGCGGACGTCACGTCGACCGTCAAACAGGTACAACAGCTCGCCGCCGCCGGTTCCGAGCTCGTGCGACTGACGGTGAATACCGAAGAGGCCGCGCAGGCCGTGCCGCGGATCCGCGAGCGGCTCGATGCGCTCGGCTGCCGCGTGCCGCTGATTGGAGACTTCCATTACAACGGGCACCTGCTGCTCTCGAAATACGAGGCCTGTGCGGAGGCGCTCGCGAAATACCGGATCAATCCGGGTAACGTCGGTTTCGGCCGCAAGAAAGACGCTCAGTTCGCGACGATGATCGAAGTCGCAGCCCGTCGCGACAAGCCCGTACGCATCGGCGTCAACTGGGGCAGCCTCGATCCGGCGCTCGTCGTCGAGATGATGGATGCGAACGCAAAGCTCGCGGAGCCGAAGGACGTAAACGCGGTGACACGCGAGGCGCTGATCCGGTCCGCGCTCGTCAGCGCCGCGAAGGCCGAAGAGCTCGGGCTTGCCCGGGATCGCATCGTGCTGAGCTGCAAAGTCAGCGGCGTGCAGGATCTCATCACGGTCTACGCAGACCTCGCCGGCCGCTGCGATTACGCCCTGCACCTGGGCCTGACCGAGGCCGGCATGGGATCGAAGGGCATCGTCGCGTCCGCCGCCGGCATGGGCTATCTGCTCCAGCATGGCATCGGCGACACGATCCGCGTCTCGCTCACCCCCGAACCCGGCGGCGATCGCACGCGGGAGGTCGTAGTCGCTCAGGAGCTGCTGCAGACCATGGGTCTGCGCTCGTTCACTCCGCTTGTGACGGCCTGTCCGGGCTGCGGCCGCACCACGAGCACCGTCTTCCAGGAACTCGCGGAGAACATCCAGGCTTTCGTGCGCTCGCAGATGCCGATCTGGCGCGAGCACTATCCGGGCGTGGAGGACATGACGCTCGCGGTGATGGGCTGTGTCGTGAACGGTCCCGGCGAGAGCAAGCACGCGAACATCGGCATCAGCCTGCCGGGCACCGGCGAAGCGCCGTCTGCGCCCGTGTTCATCGATGGCGAAAAATTCACGACGCTGCGCGGGGAGAAAATCGCCGAGGAGTTCAAGCAGATCATGCTGGATTACGTCGCGCGCCACTACGGCGGGCAGCACGCGACGGCCGACGCGGCACCGCACTGAACGCCTGGCCGCCCGGGACATGACCGGCGGCCTCTGCCCCCGTCACCGCGCGAAACCGGCGACCTCCGGCGCGCCGTGATGGATGAGCTGGGCGTGCTCGGCAGAGCATTCTGGGGCGTGTGCGTCCTGCGCACGCGACCGCAGGACTTCCCGGCATCGCGAACGCTTTATCTCCTGCTGCTCGGCCTCTACACCGTGCTGAATCTCGCCGTGCAGACGTTCGGCCCGAGCGCGCTCGAAGCGCTGCTCTCGAGCCTGCTCGAGAGCGCGCTGCTGGTGGCGCTCACGCGCTGGCTGCTCGGCATGCGCGGCCTCGGCGCACGCGCCACGCAGACCCTCATCGCCTTGTTGGGTGCCGGCGTGGTGATGACGCCGCCCGCGCTCGCGCTGCGGCTCTGGTTCCTGACGCTCGAACGGGCCCAGACGCACTCGGAGCTCGCGAACGCACTCTGGATCGCATTCTTCGTCTGGAACCTGTTCGTCACCGCGCATGTGCTGCGCCATGCGCTCGAAGTCCGCCTGTTCGTCGGCTTCTCGATCGCGCTCTCCTACGTCATGATCCTGCTCACGACAGTGGTCGCCCTGCATCAGGCGGCTTTCCAGACCGCGACGTGAGCGGTCCCCACATTCGAACTGGACCGCGCATGCACATACACATCCTCGGGATCTGCGGCACGTTCATGGGCGGAATTGCGCAGATTGCGCGCGAGCTCGGCCATCGTGTCACGGGCTCGGACGCGAATGTCTACCCGCCGATCAGCACATACCTCCGCGACGCGGACATCGAGATCGCCGACGGCTATCGTCCCGAGCACCTCTCCCCACGCCCTGACTTGGTCATCGTCGGCAACGCCCTGAGCCGCGGCAACCCGGCCGTCGAACACCTGCTCAACGAGCGTATCCCGTTCACGTCCGGTCCTGCCTGGCTCGCCGAGGCGGTACTGCGCCACCGTCGCGTCATCGCGGTCGCCGGGACACATGGCAAGACGACGACCACGAGCCTGCTGGCCTGGATGCTGGAGCACGCCGGGCTCGAGCCGGGCTTCCTCGTCGGCGGCATTCCCAAGAACTTCGATTGTCCGGCGCGCCTCGGCCGGGGGGGGTGGTTCGTCATCGAGGCCGATGAATACGACACGGCGTTCTTCGACAAGCGTTCGAAGTTCGTGCATTACCTGCCCTGGGTGCTGCTCGTGAACAACGTGGAATTCGACCATGCCGACATCTTCCCCGACCTCGCCGCCATCGAGACCCAGTTCCACCACGTCGTGCGCACCGTGCCCGGCCTCGGCTGCGTCGTCGCAAACCATGACGACCGGAACGTCGCGGACGTGCTGGCGCGCGGCTGCTGGAGCCGGCGCGCGACATTCGGGGCCGGCGAAGGCGCGGACTGGCGGCTCCTGCCGCGCGTGCCAAATCACGGCGGCTACCGGTTGGCTGCCCCCGACGGTACGACGCACGCTCTGCCGACCCCACTCCTCGGCGATCACAATGCCTTGAACGCGCTCGCGGCGGTCGCCGCAGCCGCTGCCGGTCCGCTCGCCCCGGAAGTGGCCTTGCGCGCGCTGCCTGAATTCGCCGGGGTCAAACGTCGCCTCGAACGTCTCGGCACTGCCCGCGGTGCGGTGCTCTACGACGATTTCGCGCATCATCCGACAGCTATTGCCGCGACGATCGCGGCCTTGCGCGAGCACGCGGGACGCGCGCGCGTCGTCGCGGTCATGGAGCCGCGCTCGAACACGATGCGCGGCGGCGCGCACCAGGCCGGGCTCGCCGCGGCATTCGCCGGCGCCGACGAAGTCCTCGTCTACGCGCCGCCCTCGCTCGCCTGGGATGCCGCGGCCGCGCTCGGACCACTGGGCTCGCGGGCCCGAGCGCTCCCCTCCACGGAGGCTGTCCTCGATGCACTCGACGTGATGGTCACCGCCGGTGACCACGTGCTGTTCATGAGCAACGGCGGGTTCGAGAACATCCACCAGCGCGCGCTGGCACGCCTCGCCGCCGCTGAGCCCGGGACCACTGCGCCGTGAGCGCGCTCGCCCTGTTTCCGCTCCATACGGTGCTCTATCCCGGCGGCACGCTGCCGCTGAAGATTTTCGAAGCGCGTTATGTCGATCTCGTCAGCGCCTGCCTGCGCGACGACGCCGGGTTCGGCGTCGCTCCCATACTCCGAGGGCGGGAGGTCGGCATGCCAGCCGAGACGCATCCGATCGGGACGATCGCGCGCATCACGGATTGGGACCAGGGCGAGGACGGTCTGCTGCACGTCACTGCGCTCGGCACCGCCCGCTTTCGGATATCGTCCGTGAGCCACCGTCCGAACGGGCTGATCGAGGCCCAGATCGAGCACTTCGACGACGGCGCCGACCCGGCGCTGTCCGCCGCTCACGCGCATCTCGCCGAGCTGTTCGATGCGCTCTGGCAACAATTCGCGCCGCTGCGTCCCTCGCCCGCGCCGCTCGCGGCGCGGAGCCTCTGCTACCGTCTCGCAGAGCTCCTGCCTTTCGAACCCGCAACCCGTGTGGCCGTGCTGGCCGCCGAGGACGTCGAGCTCCAACTGCGTCTCGTCGAACGCGAGATTCGCGCGATTTTTCGCTAGCGGCGCTTGACGTCGCGTCCCTTTGCGGGGTGGTTTCCGACGCCCAGCTCGCAACCTCCGCCGCGGTTGAAGCCCCATCGGATCTGTGCGATTTTAGGCGGACGCTGGTTCACATAAAGCATCCATGAGCGATGCGACAAACAACGATATTAATAATTGCCCTGCTTGCGGGTGTTCAGGACGTTACCGCCGCATCGTCGCGCGTCGCCGACCGTGACTACTGGTGGCTGTGCCCGATCGCCCGGACGATGCCGATCCGGCCGATTTATTCGAACATCCGCACCGATCCACGCAGCACCGAAGTCCGCTCCGACAGCACCCGCATCGTGGATCGACGAACCACGCTGTTCGTCGGCAACGTCGAGTTCGTGCATGGAGACCAATCCGCGGTTGCCGACGAGGTGCTCTACGACCAGGATGCGTCGACGGCGAACCTGGAAGGCCGCACCAGCCTCTGGGGTCCTGGCCTGATCTGGCAGGGCGAGAAGGCGTTCTTCAACCTCGATACGAAATACGGCAAGCTCGAATCCGGCCAGTATTGGCTCGTGGACAGCCCGGCGCGCGGTTTCGCCGAGGAAATTCGCGAGAGTCAGCGGGAAAAGGTCTCGCGACTCTTCCGCGTCGACTATACGACCTGTCCCGAAGGTGCGGAGCGCTGGAAATTCTCGGCGAGCAAGATCAAGCTCGATCGCAACAACGATCGGGGCTACGCAACGAACGCGCTGTTGAAGGTGCTCGACGTTCCGGTCTTCTATTTCCCGTATATGAGCTTCCCGCTCAGCGACAAGCGGAAGTCCGGGTTCCTGACGCCGACTTTCGGCTCGTCCACGCGTGCGGGCACGGACGTGCGGATCCCGTACTACGTCAATCTCGCACCGAATTACGACCTCATCGTCGAGCCGCGCATCGTCTCCGAGCACGGCATGATGCTGGGTGGCGAGGCGCGCTATCTCACCGAGCACGCCCGCGGCAATCTGAACGCCGAATTCCTGCCGAGCGACAACCTCAACAACGGCGCCAATCGCTACGTCATCCGCTTCCAGCATCAGCAGAGCTTCGATTCGGGTCACGGCGGAATGTACGCACTCTACGAGACGGCGTCCGACAAGCGGTACTTCGAGGACTTCGGCAACAGTCTCGCCGTCTCGAGCCAGGTCTTCCTCGATCGCCGCATCCAGACGAGCTACGTCAACAACTACGTCTACCTGACCGGGCTCCTGCAGGATTACCAGAGCATCGACACGGCGATTCCCGGCTGGGCGAATCCGTACAGCCGCCTGCCCCAGGTGTATGCGCAGACGATGATGCCGATGGTGAGCATGCGCCCGTACTTCTTCGCGTCGTCGGAGGTCACCTACTTCGATCGTCCCGACAGCGTGACGGGCGCACGAGTCGAGGTTCTGCCGTCGATCTCGCTGCCCTGGATCAAGCCCTACGCGCTCATCAAGCCGACGCTGACGCTGCGGCAGGCGAACTACATGCTGACGAATACCGGGAACTTTCCGGGCGAGATCTCGCGTACCATTCCGTATTTCAGCGTGGATTCGCAGTTCTTCCTGGAACGCCGGCTCGATTTGTTCGGCCTGAAGATGCTGCAGACTTTCGAGCCCCGCGCCTACTACCTGATCGTACCGAAGGTGCATCAGCACGACATCCCGATTTTCGACACGGCGATGTACGACTTCTCGTTCCTCACGTTGTTCCTCGACAACCGCTTCGCGGGCAGGGATCGCGTCGGCGATACGAATCAACTCGCGATGGGACTTACATCGCGCTTCGTCGGCCTCGATTCCGGCCGCGAACTCGTGCGGGCGAGCCTCGGCCAGATCTACTATTTCAAGGAGCCGTCGGTTGCCTTGCCGAACACCGTCGCGCCGAGCCACAGCACCTCGGATCTCATCGGCGAGCTGTCCTCCAATCTGACTGAGGACCTCTCGGCACGCGTGACCGCCCTGTGGGATCCGAACAGCTCGGACATCAACAAAGCGGCGCTGACTTTGCGCTACCGTCCCACGGCGCGTGCGGTCGTGAACGCGAGTTACCGCCTCAATCGGGCGGTCACGGACGTCGACCAGACGGATTTCTCGTTCCGGATGCCGCTGACCGACACGCTCGCGGCCGTGGGGCGTTGGAACTATTCACTGAAGACCGCACAGACGCTCGAGTATGTCGGCGGCCTCGAGCTCGAAAGCTGCTGCTGGGGACTGCGTCTCGTGACCCGGCGCTACATCTTCAACGCCCAGGGCCAGTTCGACACCGCGGTATTCGTTCAAGCCGAACTCAAGGGTTTGTCCGGCTATGGTCGCGGCGCCGTCAGCTTCCTGCGCAAGAGTGTCCCAGGCTACGAGTCGTACTTCTGACAGCGCCGGGGGACAGGTTGACGCCCAAGGCAGGCCACCCCAGGCCGTTCCCCGGGAGCTGCGCCTTCCAGGCCCGATATGCGTTAGAATGCGGGGCCCGCCGCAACGGAACTCGGGCTCTTTCTTCGAATCACTAACCCAATGCCGTGGCACCCCAACGCCGGGTGCCGAGACGGAATGACGATCACCTCGCGATGCTCTTACGACTGATACTGATTTGTGGACTATTGCTCGCCGCGACCGAAAGTTTCGCGATGGAGTTGGATCGCATCATCGCCGTCGTCGACGAAGACGTGGTCATGCAGAGCGAGCTCGATTTGCAATTGCGCAAGGTGCGCAACGAACTGCGGCATCAGGGCACCGAAGTGCCGCCCACGAGCGTGCTCGAACGGCAGGTCATGGAACGCCTCGTGCTGCAGAAGATCCAACTCCAGCAGGCGAGCCGCTCGAAGATCGAAGTCACCGACGACGCGCTCGATCGGACCATCGAGGACATCGCCAAGCGCAACAAGGTGTCGATTGCCCAGTTCAAGGAGATTCTCGAAGCGGATGGCTACGCCTTCGACAAGTTCCGCGAGGAAATCCGCAACGAGATCACCATCGCGCGGCTCCGCAAACAGGAAGTCGAGAACCGGGTCCAGGTCACCGACGCGGAGGTCGACGCTTATCTGAAGAACGAATCCCAGCAGACCGGCGACGAATCGGAAATTCGTCTTTCGCACATTCTCGTCTCGGTGCCGACGAACGCGACGGAGACTGAACGCCAGAACGCCAAGTCGAAAGCCGACGCCGTGTACGCGCGTCTGGAGTCCGGAGAGGATTTCGGCCAGGTGGCCATTGCCGCGTCCGATGCGCCCGACGCGCTCGAGAAAGGTGACCTCGGCTGGCGCAAATCGGATCAGGTGCCGAGTCTCTTTGCCGATGCGGTACGTTCGCTCGAAATCGATCACTACAGTCCCGTCATCACGAGCCCGACCGGCTATCACATCGTGAAATTGACGGGAAGCCGCCAAGGCGACCGCATCATGGTCGACCAGACCCATTGCCGCCACATCCTGATCACGCCGAATCAGCGCGTCAGCGAGCAGGATGCCGTGAGCCGGCTCCAGCAACTGCGCATGCGCCTCGAGGCAGGCGACGATTTCGCGACGCTCGCGAGAACCCATTCCGACGATCGCGGCTCCGCGCTGGAGGGCGGCGATCTGGGCTGGGTTAGCAAGGGACAGATGGTGCCGGATTTCGAAGAGGTGATGCTGCTCACCGAGCCGGGCGAAATCAGCAAACCCTTCCGCACACAATTCGGCTGGCACATTGTCCAGGTGCTCGAACGCCGCTCGTACGACGGGACCGACGAAGTCCGCCGTTCGAAGGCGCGTGAAGCAATCGGGCAGCGCAAGAAAGACGACTTCCTGCAGGAATGGCTAAGACGGCTCCGCGACGAAGCCTATGTCGAAATCCGCGTCGACGAACCATGAGCGGCTTCCGGCGATCGCCCTCACGCCCGGAGAGCCCGCCGGCATAGGCCCCGACATCGCGTTGCGCCTGGCGCGCGAAGCGATCCCCGCGCGCGTCGTAATCGTCGCCGATCCCGCCATGCTGGAAGCGCGCGCCCGACTCCTCGGCGAGCATATCGAAATCATCCTCGCAGACGGTAATGTCCCTCCGCCGCATCGCCCCGGAACGCTCTGCGTGCTGCCGGTCGCCGGTGCGGCGAACGCCGTTCCAGGGGTGCTAGACGTCCGTCATGCGGAGTACGTGGTGAAGTGCCTGTCGGAGGCTGCGGACGGCGCGCTCAAGGGACGATTCGATGCGATCTGTACCGGGCCCGTGCACAAGGGCGTCATCAACGACGCGGGAATACCTTTCACAGGACACACCGAGTATTTCGCCGCGCGCTGCGGAGACGTCCGACCCGTCATGATGCTGCTGGCGAAGAATCTGCGCGTCGCGCTCGTAACGACCCACCTGCCATTGCGGGCGGTGCCCGACGCAATTTCGACGACGCTCGTCAGCTACACCATCGAGGCCGTCGCGAGGGCGCTGCGCGACTGGTTCGGGATCGCCGCGCCCCGGATTTCAGTCTGCGGTCTCAATCCTCACGCCGGCGAAGGCGGACATCTCGGACTCGAGGACGACGCGGTCATTGCGCCGGCGATAGCAGGGGCCCGGGCGCAGGGTCTGCACGTGACCGGCCCGCTCCCCGCGGACACAGCGTTTACGCCGCACGCGCTGGCCAATGTCGACGCGGTGGTCACCCAGTACCACGATCAGGGCCTCCCGGTGCTGAAGGCGGTCGGCTTCGGCCATGCCGTGAATCTCACGCTCGGACTGCCCATCATCCGGACCTCAGTCGACCATGGTACGGCTGTCGATCTGGCGGGCAGGGGTACCGCGGACTTCGGCAGTCTGGGTGCGGCCATGGCTCTCGCCATCCAGCTCGCCCGGGGGCGCCAGCGTGCGACCTGAAACGCAATCCTCGGGGCATCGCCCGAGAAAGCGGTTCGGGCAGCATTTCCTGCGCGATCGGGCCGTCATCGACGCCATCGTCGCCATCATTGCGCCGCAGCCGGGCGATCACCTCGTCGAGATAGGTCCGGGCGAGGGCGTCCTGACGCGACCGTTGCTTGCGAGCCGGGCCCGCGTCGATGCCGTGGAGCTGGACAGGGACCTCGTGCGTCAACTGGCCGTGCGCTTCGGCGAAACGGCGGCCTTTCGGCTCCATGCCGGTGATGCGCTCGCCTTCGATTTCGCGGAGCTCGCGGCGCCCGGGGAAACCCTGCGCATCGTGGGCAACCTGCCCTACAACATTTCCACCCCGCTGCTGCTGCGCTTGATGTTCCACTACGGGCCCTGGCTCCGGGACATGGTGTTCATGCTGCAGCAGGAGGTCGTCGACCGGCTCGCTGCAGCCCCGGGGAACGGGGACTATGGTCGCCTGTCGGTAATCACGCAGGCCTTGTGTTCCGTCG
Organism: Gammaproteobacteria bacterium; assembly: GCA_016209015.1. Taxonomy (GTDB): domain Bacteria; phylum Pseudomonadota; class Gammaproteobacteria; genus JACQWY01. Next base: position 32,180 of record JACQWY010000047.1, read on the forward strand.
AACCGGTGCTGGTCGTCCCTCCGACCGCTTTCGAGCCGCCCCCGAAAGTGATGTCTGCGGTGGTTCGCCTCACGCCGCTTCCTGCGGCTCTGCCGACCAAGTTGCGGGAATCGCTGGAACGACTCGTGAAGCTCGCTTTCGCACAGCGCAGGAAGACCTTGAGACACACGCTCGGTAAAGCGCTCGACGCGGAACTCCTGGCAAGTTCCGGGATTGGCCTCCAGCAACGAGCAGAGGAAATTCCCGTCGCGTCCTATGTCAGGCTCGCGCAGTTGAGCTGCCGGTAGATCGCCGAGCGGGCCGGTCGGACGCGCTCATCGCGGCATCATTCCGGGCCTGTGCGAACCGTCTCGAACCGCACGAGGAGTTACCCACAGAACCTGTGGACAACTTTGTGGAATAGCGGCGCCGAAACCTCGCCAGAGCGCCGAATCGTTAAGGAATCGTCAAATCGGTGAAATATTGAGCAGACCACTCGTCTCTTATATACATCAACTACTTATGATATTTTCTCTCGGAATTACATAAAAAAATTCCGGTAAAGTCGGACGGTACTGCGGCGGGCATCCGGCGGTGTGCATAAGCGGTCAAAAATCGGTTCTGCGCGTCTCGATTTTGGAGCCGTTCTAGGACGGGGACGCAGTCGCCATCAGACTCCTGATCGCCTCGATTACCGGCCGGGTCCGGGGCTCCCGGTCATGCCAGATCGCGAAAGCCAGCGCCGCCTGTTCCACGAGCATCCCGAGGCCGTCGACACACCGTTTCGCGCCGAGACGCGCTGCGTCGCGCAGGAATGGGGTGGGCTCGGCGGCATAAACCATGTCGTAACACGACGTGTGGCGACCGACGGCGCCCTGCCCGAGCGGAGCGCACTCGCCGGTGAGACCGGTAGAGGTCGCATTGATGATGAGGTCATAGGGCTCGCTCGCCGCTACACCGAGTGCTTGCGCGGTGATATTGCCGAGCGACTTGAAGCGCTCAGCCACTTCCTGCGCTTTTGCGAGAGTACGATTCGCGAGGAGCAGCGCAGCCGGGCCGGACCGCAGGATCACCGGCAGCACGCCTCGCGAGGCCCCGCCGGCACCGATGACGAGAATCCGTTTGCCGGCCATGCGGATGCCGAGATTCTGGTCGAGGTCGCGCAGTAAACCCGCGCCGTCGGTATTGTCCGCGACCAGGACACCGCCGTCCTCGAACCACAAGGTGTTCGCCGCGCCCGCTTCAGCGGCTGCCGGCTGCATGCGATCCGCGAGTCTGCATGCCTCTTCTTTCAGCGGAACGGTGACATTCATTCCTTGGCCGCCGAGCGCGCGAAATTGCCGGACCGCCCCGGCTAGATCGCCGGGCTGGACCTCTACCCGCTCGTACGTCAAGCGCAAGCCGAGCTGCGCTGCGAACAGGGCATGGATCTGTGGCGACCGGCTATGCGCGATGGGACTGCCGACGACGCAGAAATACGGCACGCCGGGCTCGGGATGGAATAGGCCCGTCATATCGTCGCCAGGGCGGATTCACGGAGACGACGGGCAGACCGTCGGGTGGCTCATTTCTGGTGTTCTACCGTGCCGCCCTTCAGGACGTAGGCATGGAAGCCACGCTCATTGAGCAGGAATGCCGCAGCCGAGCTGCGACGACCGGTGTCGCAATACACGATGTAAGGGACGCGCGCGTCGAGAGAATCGGCTTTGAGCCGAAGCATGAACAAGGGAAGGTTCATGCTGCCCGGGATTCCAGTGTTCGCATGCTCGCTCTCGAGTCGCACATCGAGCCACTTCGCGCCGGCCTTCACCTTCTCCCTCGCCTCTTCGAGCGTCACCCAGCTCAACATGGGCTCCTTGAGCAAGGCGTTGAAGTCGTCCTTCGAGAGCCGCATCAATACCCCATCCCCGTCCATAGTGATGGTGGCGTTGCGCTTTGCCTCCGAGAGGAGCGCCTCCTCGCCGAACGCATCGCCATCCTTGAGGTGTGCGAGAACGAGTTCGGCGCCCGTCTTCGTCGCCCGCGTGACCTTCGCCTTGCCCGCTTTGATGATGTAGTAGAAGTCGCCTTCTTCACCCTGCCGGATGACGACCTCTCCAGCGCGTACCGGAACTTCCTGCATGCGCATGAACATCGCTTGAATGTTCGCAGGCGGAATCTGCAGGAATGCCTGCGATCGCAGGATGCGCGTCATCCAATCGCTATCCTCGTCACCACCTTCATCGACCTGGATTTCCGTCACCTCGATTCCGGAGAGCTGGTCCCAGGTGAGCAGAATATCCAGCAGATCACTGTCGAAGCGCGTGATCTTGCAGTCCGACTTCGCTTTGGCGATGTGCTGTCTCGGCTGGTGGCTCGCAAGCGCGTGCTTGGTCGCGTCTGTGCCGCCCGTGACGGTGACCGTGTTGCCCCCCGAGTCCGTCAGAATCACCTGCCCTTCGAGCAGGTACACTGCTTTCCGATCGTGGTCGCCGATCTTGAAAATCGTCTTGCCGGCTGCGACCTCTTCGACATAGGCCTTTCCGGCCAACTCCTGGAAATTCTCGGCGTTTAGGGCGTTGGCCGGAACGAGCGATTTCAGTACCGCTTTGTCTACGAGTTTGCCTTCGGCCATGTTGGGTCGCTGCTAATCTGTGGTCGATACCGACGAGTGTTGAATCCAATGACGCTGCCGTTCGGCGAGCATCGCAATGCGCCCGTCTCCCCCACTGTTCGAACGTTGCTGAACCGGACCGTGTGCACAGCGGACGCGCTGCTCGTATTGTATGCATTCGCCTTTCGCAAAAAAAGCTTAGCGAAAATATCTCGGCAATCCCTGACGATTTTTTGCGTGCCCGGCAAACCAACTCCCCGGCGCCTCGACCAGAAGGAGCGACATGACGCGAGAGATGCGGGTCTACGGGAACGGTAGAAGTTGAGGGGCGTCGCACGCGACGCAAGGAGCGCGCGGACCGGCCTGCCACCGGTCCGCGTTGCAATCGAGAACTCAGAAGGAGCGGGATACCTGGAATACGACACGGCCTTCGATAAGATCGCGCGGATTGCCACCACCCGGCAAGACGATGTCCGCATAGGCGTCCTTGAGGTCCCGTGGCTCATCCGTACCCTGATAGCTGACGTCGAACTTGAAACCTTTGACCGTCTTGTTCAAGCCCACGGCGAAATAGACGTAGTCGTAGCCGTTGTGGTACGGAGTCGGCGCCCAGAGGCCGGCGTTACGCGCGGCATTGCCGGTGATTTCGTCGCCTTCGATTTCCTGATAACCGACGTTGCCGTAGAGACCGATCTCGTAGGGGAGCGTGAAACCGAGGCTGCCCTGAACCGCGTGCGCGTCGCTTTCGGAACCGAACGAGTCGGGTGAGTAGTTGTATTGAACGCCGATGGACGGCGCCAGCGGCGCATTCGTGAAGGTGTAGCTCGCTCCGATCAGCGCTTCGAAGTAATCAGCATCAGGCCCGAGCACCGAACCCGGATCGAAACCTTCACTCAGATGTTTGTGTTCGCCGGGGTACGTATAGTAAATCCCGCCGACGTTGAACCCGATGTCCGCCCACGTCCACTTGTAGCCGCCGTAGTAGTCGATCTCGAAATTGCTATCCGAAAATTCCGTATTCGACGCCCAGGCACCGAGGTAGAAGCCATTGTACGTCCAGTCCAGGCTGCCCTGGATGGCGGGACCGTCGGAGTTCGAAATACCGCGGAACATGTAATCCGTGGTCAGCCAAATGGTGGTCGAGAAGTTCTTGGTTGCGAACAGACCGGTTTCTTCGGGAGCCGGCGCCGTAGCCGCCTCTTGCGCCAGCACTGACGCGCTAGTGGTGAGAGTCGCAAAGGCAAGCGCCACTGCACCAGAAACTCGCTTATTCATGTGATGTGTCTCCTAACGGGAAGCAGGAACTTGGGCCTTGGAATACCGATTTCACGGCGCATCCACGCCCTGTTGAATCAATGCATGTTGTTTTTATACAGCACCGAACTGGCCAATTCAAGCTTTCACGCCAAATTCAGTAGAAGTCTGCGAACGCTTCGTAACCAAGCACCACTAAAGAGCTTTTCATAAAAGGTGCCCTTTTTTAATGCGGCGCCACAATGCTTTGGGACGCCGAAACGTATCGCTACGCAACATACTTGTATGCTTTTTACAACACCAAGGGCATGCGATTCCGGAGCGGGAGGCGACCTCCGCGCCCGGTGTGCATCTTCGCGTGAAGGAACCACCCCAGGCTGCCTGGTGGTTGCCAAGCAATTCGTGTGCCATCGCCTCGAGGAGGCGCCTGAGCTGGAAGGAATCTCAACATCCTTCAGCAAGCCGCTGAGCACGCGAGGATGCTGTGCTGGGACACGACTATTCGACAGATCCGACGGCTCGTTGAATGATGCGATGAAAGTGATACGGCGGGCTGATTTGCCCGGCTTTCGTGCTGGGACGAGCCAAGATGATGCATACGACCACCGGCGGACGGCTGCCGCGACCGTTTGTCACGCCGCCGCAACAACGCCAAGGACGTGAGGCTCGGCACTTGTCCCAGCCTCACGTCCCGAGTGCTTACAAGATGTAGGCACGTTCCCCGTGATCCGCCAGATCCAGGCCCTCTGTCTCCTCATCGGCGGCCACGCGAAGTCCGATCGTCGCATCGATGGCTTTCAAAATCGCAAAGGTCAACGCTGCGCACCATGCGAGCGTGGCCAGCACCCCCAGTGTCTGAATCCCGACTTGGTGGAGCATGGTCGTCTCGCCCGCGAAGCCTACGCCGCCGAGTTCCCGGGCGGCGAAAACCCCTGCCGCAAGGGTGCCGATGATTCCCCCGACGCCGTGAACGGGGAAGACGTCCAGAGAATCGTCGATGATCAGCACCCGTTTGATCATATGAGTCGCCGTATAGCAGATGAAACCGGCCGCCAAGCCGATGGCAATTGCACCGGCGGGACCGACATAACCCGAGGCCGGCGTGATGGTGCCGAGACCGGCGACCATCCCCGTGACGATACCGAGCACGCTCGGTTTGCCATATCGATACCACTCTATCGCCATCCACGCCACCGAGCCGGAAGCAGCCGACAAGTGAGTCACCAACATCGCCATCCCGGCATTGCCATTCGCGGCGACCGCGCTGCCCGCATTGAACCCGAACCAGCCCACCCACAGCATCGCGGCCCCGGCTACCGTGAGCGTCATGTTGTGCGGAGGCATGGCGGTATGCGGGAAGCCTCGTCGATTCCCGAGGACCAGCGCTGCGACGACGGCGCCGACGCCGGCATTGATGTGAACGACCGTTCCACCGGCGAAATCCAGCAATCCGAGCTTCGCCAGCCATCCACCGCCCCACACCCAATGACACACGGGAAGGTAGACGGCGAGGAGCCAGAGAATGCTGAATGCGATCACTGCGGAGAACCGCATCCGCTCTGCGACTCCTCCAATGACGAGCGCCGGAGTGATGATCGCGAACGTCATTTGGAACATGGCGAATACGGTTTCGGGAATCGTGCCTACGACGCTCTCGCGCGTGACGTCGGCCATGAACCAGTGACCACTGCCGAGCCACGCTTGCGCGGCGCCGCCATCGCCGAACGCGAAGCCATAGCCGCAGATGAACCAGACCAGTGTCGTCAGGCAGGTGATGGCGAAGCACTGCATCAGGATGGACAGCGCATTCTTGCTTCGGACCAGGCCGCCGTAGAAAAACGCGAGACCCGGCAACGTCATGAATAACACGAGCGCGGTGGCTACGAGCATCCACGCCGTATCGCCCGCATTCGTGGCCGGCAGTTCTGCGCCCCACGCGGACGCACTCGCGCCGAGCATCGTCGCGGTGCACGCGACGTTGTGCTTCTTGTAGTTCAAGGTTTTTTCTCCCCTTGGGATGTATCGCCGGCAAGCGCGCGGGGCGGTGCGCCTGCTCCGGTCGTCATCCCTCAGTCGTGGCTTTCGGACGGTGCATCTCGTCCCCTGGCCGCGCGTATAGCGAAGTTTCGCGTGGCCGAGTTACGCGATTGTGCTGCATTGAAGGTCATTCGCCCCAATATAGTGCTGCAGAATCCGTGCCACGGGCCGAACTACGCCATTTTCAGCGGCTTGCACAACCTTGCGAGCGACTACAACCGTCATCGTGCGATTTATCGCTCCAATTGAGTGCTTTCAAAACGGGAAACGCCCACTTGGAGAGCGATTTTCGGCGTGCGCCAGAATGCGCGGGCAGCATTTCACCGCGCGAGTAACGGGGCAGAACCAGGAGCTACCGGAAACCCCGGCGTGTCGCGGCGACGAGCACGCCGGGGGGAAGAGAATTCAGAGGGCGTCGGAGCCTGTTTCGCCCGTGCGAATACGAATGACGTTCACGAGTTCGGTCACGAAGATTTTGCCGTCACCGATCTTGCCCGTATTCGTCGCTTTCGCGATCGCTTCGATGACCTCGTCCACCTTGTCGTCGGCGACGGCGACTTCGAGCTTCGATTTCGGCAGGAAATCGACGACGTACTCGGCGCCTCGATAGAGTTCCGTGTGACCTTTCTGCCGCCCGAATCCCTTCACCTCCGTAACGGTCAGACCCTGCACGCCAATCTCGGACAAGGCTTCGCGCGCGTCGTCGAGTTTGAACGGTTTGATGATTGCGGTGACAAGCTTCATGTTTGAACTCCAGATTGAACCCGTGATGCGTTTTCCTGCCGCCCGATCCGACGAAGTCAGTGACGCGGTAGTGCGGCCGGCTCCGGGGCACAGCCGCTGCGCAGCCTTTCCTACCGCCGTGGGTACTTGCGCGATGGCGCTAATATAGCGCATCGTCCACGCGTGTCCGCCATGTCCGAGGTCGCGGGCTGCGACCATCGGACCGGGCAAGTGGCTGGTATTCCAACGACCGGCCGCTTGCAAATGTAGCCTCGTCGCTTGCAGCATGTGTGCCAGGGACGATGCCCGCGCCAGGACCTGGGTGTGGGCGGCCGTTCGATACCGGTCAGGCCGTCAGGCTGCACGCGCTTTGCAGTCCGAAGGGCCCTCCGGCAAGGCGCCTCGCGCGACGCGAGCACCAGTTTCGTGCATTTGGATCGGGACAGGCATTCCGCGCCCGAGCCATCAGCTCAGAGGAGAATCCGCCCGTGATGGACGCCCGCAAGCTCGAGGATCTCGCCGAGCACATCCGCAATCTGCTTCCGAGCGGCGCCTCGGAACTGCGCGACGAAGTGAAGATGAACCTCCGTGCCGCGTTCGGCGCAGCGCTCGCGCGCATGGATCTCGTGACACGCGAAGAATTCGACGCTCAGAGTGCACTGCTCGCGAGAACCCGCGAGCGCCTCGAAAAGCTCGAAGCGACCGTGCAGGAGTTGGAGCGTCGCGCGTCGGTCTGAGCGCTGGCCCGGCATGCGCGCCGTGCGCGTTTGCCGACGCGTCGCAAGGTCGGTGAATGACGCTCCGGCACGACGCCCGGTCTGCGGGGGCGCCGTCCCCGGTCGCGACGGATGCGCCGGAACCCAGCCGATCCCGCTCGGCATTGTCCACACTGCGGCGACAGGACGTTGCCGCGACAGAGGAGAAAGGGATGTCTCTCGCAGTCGCCTACAGCAGGGCGCGCGACGGTTTGCGCGCACCCCTCGTCAGTATCGAAACCCACCTCACGAACGGCCTTCCGGCGTTCAATCTCGTCGGCTTGGCAGAAGCCGCGGTCAAGGAAAGCCGCGAAAGGGTGCGCTCGGCCATCCTGAATTCAGGATTCGAGTTTCCGGGCCGGCGCATCACGGTCAATCTCGCGCCCGCCGACCTGCCGAAAGAAGGCACACGGTTCGACCTCGCGATCGCTCTCGGCATTCTCGCCGCTTCAGGGCAGATACCCGCGGCGCGCCTGCAGGACGTGGAATGCGTGGCGGAGCTCGCGCTCTCGGGAGAGCTGCGCCCCGTACGCGCCGTGCTGCCCGCGGCGCTCGCGACACGCGCGGCGGTCCGCGAGCTGGTCGTCGCGGCGGAGGATGCCGGCGAAGCCTCGCTCGTGGACGACCTCGTGGCGTATGGCGCGCCGACCCTGACCGCGGCGTGCGGACACCTGATCGGCACCGCGCCGCTGCTGCGCTTGCAGCCGTTGCGCGGCGAGCGAGCCATCGACAATCCCGACGCGCCTGATCTGGCCGATGTGTTCGGCCAGTATCGCGCGAAACGTGCGCTCGAAGTGGCGGCGGCCGGGGGGCATCACCTGCTCCTCGTCGGTCCGCCCGGCACGGGGAAGACGATGCTCGCGATGCGTCTGCCCGGCCTGCTCCCGCCGCTCACTGACGAGGAGGCTTTCGAATCGGCCGCCGTCCGCTCGCTCGCGGTCCAGGGCTTCGACGTCGCGGCCTGGCATCACCGTCCGTTTCGTGCACCACATCATACGAGCTCGGCAGCGGCGATCATCGGAGGCGGAGCCATTCCGCGTCCCGGCGAAGTCTCGCTCGCGCATCATGGCGTGCTCTTCCTCGACGAACTGCCGGAATTCGACAGGCGGGTGCTCGAAGTGCTGCGCGAGCCGCTCGAAACACGCCACGTCACCGTCTCGCGCGCGGCGCGCCAGGCGGAATTTCCCGCCGGCTTCCAGCTCGTCTGCGCGATGAACCCCTGTCCCTGCGGATACGACGGGGACTCGTCGGGCCGTTGCCGATGTCACGGCGACGCGATCAAGCGCTACCGCGAAAGAATCTCCGGACCGCTCCTCGATCGCATCGATCTCCAAATCGAAGTGCCGCGACAGGCCGACTGGAGCCATCAGCATCAGCATGCGCGCGGCGAATCGAGCGCCGATGTGCGCAGGCGCGTGGCCGCCGCTCGTGCCGTACAGATCGCGCGTCAGGGATATGTGAACCAGCGGCTCAGCACCCGCGAGCTGCAACGCGTCGCCACGCTCGACGAACCCGGTTGGCGTCTGCTCGAGGCGGCCGTGCAACGCTTCGGACTCAGTGCGCGGGGTTACCACCGCATCCTCAAGCTCGCGCGCACGCTCGCCGATCTCGAGGCCCGCAGTGCCATCGTCACGGACGATCTCGCCGAAGCATTGAGCCTGCGTTGCCTCGAGCGATCGGCTTCCCGCTGAATCCCCTGCGACACCGGCCGCCGATGACTTTACCCGCCGGCCGCGCTTGCCTTAGAGTCGCCGGACGGGTGCGGCCGCGCCGCACCGGTGGGCGCCGACGAAGGAGCGTCGGCGTAACACGGCAACGGACGGGCGCCCGCATGACGGCTCGCAGGAACGCGCGCCGCGCAAGAGCCGGGTGCATGGCAGACATCGTGAGCGAAGCGACATATCAAATCACCGTCGGCGTGAGCACGACTTACGTCGAGGACCAGTCACAACCCGAGCAGAACCGCTACGTGTTCGCGTATACCGTCACGCTCAGGAATACCGGCCGCACCGCGGCCCAGCTCATGACCCGGCACTGGATCATCACCGACGCAACGGGCCAGGTTCAGGAAGTGCGTGGCGACGGCGTCGTCGGGGAACAGCCGCGCCTGGAGCCCGGCGAATCCTACCGCTACACCAGCGGTGCCGTGATCGAAACGCCGGTCGGCACCATGACGGGCAGTTATCACATGATCGCGGACGACGGTGTCGGCTTCGAGGCACCGATTCCGATGTTCCGGCTCTCCGTGCCGAACGTTCTGCACTGAACGCCGCGCGCGACGTGGCGACCTACGCGATCGGCGATCTGCAGGGCTGCTACGACGAGTTGCAGGCATTGCTCGTCGCTTGCGGATTCGACGAGCGCCGCGACACGCTGTGGTTCGTCGGCGATCTCGTGAACCGCGGCCCAGCCTCGCTCGAGGTGCTGCGCTTCGTGCGTGCGCTCGGCGATCGCGCCGTCGTCGTGCTCGGCAACCATGATCTGCACCTCGTCGCCTGCACGATGGTGCCGAATGCGCGCCCGAAAGCACGCGACACGCTCGACGCGGTGCTGGAAGCGCCGGATCGCAAGGAGCTCGTCGACTGGCTCCGCACGCGACCGCTCGCCCATCACGACGCGACTTTGGGATTTCTCATGGTCCACGCCGGCGTCGTGCCGCAATGGTCGGTCGAGCAGACGCTCGCGTGCGCGCGCGAGGTCGAGGCGGTGGTCGGCGGCGCGGACTGTCGCCCCTTCCTCGAACGCATGTACGGCGACGGTCCGGCACGGTGGGACGACGCCTTGCGCGGCGTGCAACGCCTGCGCTTCATCGTCAACTGTCTCACGCGCCTGCGCTACTGCTCGCGTGACGGTGAAATCGACCTGAAAGCGAAAGGCGCACCCGGATCGCAGCCGGCGCGACTCCTGCCCTGGTATGCGCTGCCGACACGCGCGACGCGGACGGTGGACGTCGTCTTCGGCCATTGGTCGACGCTCCGGCTCTCCGCCGCAGAGGAGACCGCGCATCGCGTGCATGCGCTCGACACCGGTGCGGTGTGGGGCGGCGCGCTCACGGCGCTCAGACTCGAGGATCGCACCACGTTCCAGGTGCCGAGCCGCACCGCCGTACCCATCGAGGGAGAATGAACGACGCGCGGCGCCCTAGTGGCCCTCGCCGTCGCGCGCGAGGGCGCCGGGGCGGGCATTCGCGAGTTCCCGAGCGACGTCGCTCTCGTCCTTCAACTGCACGCCGGAGAGCCGGCGCACGAACGCTGCCCGCAACAGCCACGCCAGTCTGAACGCCGCCTCCGCAGGAGCGAGCCCGCCGGCCCGGATGTTCGACACGCAGTTCCGCTCCGCATCGCGCCGCCCGACGCGCGGGGCGTAGGTGAGGTAAGCGCCGAGGCTGTCGGGTGAGGACAGTCCGGGCCGCTCGCCGATCAACATGAGCACGGCGCGCGCACCGACGCTCTCCGCCACCTCGTCGCCGAGCGCGACACGGGCCTGCGCTGCGAGCACGATCGGTCCCAGCGTCCAGCCGCCGTCCTGCACGAGGCGGAGCAACGCCGCGACGAGCCCCGGCGCGTTCGCCGCGACGCCCGTCGACGACAAGCCGTCACCGATCACGATCAGCAACTCCCGCGGCTCCGGACAGGCGGCGACGACGCGTTCGCGCGAGGCTGCGGCGAGCCGCCGGCCGAGATCGGGCCGGCGCAGGTAGACGTCGCGATCCGGCGCCGCGCTCGCGACGTGCACGCAGCGCTGGCCGAGCGCCGCGAGGGCCGCTTCGAGGACGTCCCACGCGAGCGGCGTTCTCACCGCGTCGCGGGCGAGCGCGTGCGCCATGGCGAAGTCGAGCACCGCGCGCGTGGTCTGTGCGGAGCCCGAGCGACCGAGGCCGATGCGGGCGGCCGTGACGCCGCGCAGCGCGCGCCAGGCGTCTTCGGCGCTCATGGCGCGAGACCACCGACGTGTTCCAGCAGGCGCCGCGTCGGCGCCTCGGGCAACAGGCGTCCGGCGTCGTCGGCGATGCCCATGCGCGCGAGCCAGGCCGCGAACTCCGGCGCCGGCCGCAAGCTGAGAACGTCGCGCAGATAGAGCGCATCGTGGAACGAGGTCGACTGGTAGTTCAGCATGATGTCGTCCGCGCCCGGCACGCCCATGACGAACGTCACGCCCGCCGCGCCGAGCAGCGTCAGCAGCACGTCCATGTCGTCCTGATCCGCTTCGGCGTGATTCGTGTAGCAGACATCGCAGCCCATCGGCAGCCCGAGCAGCTTGCCGCAGAAGTGATCCTCGAGACCGGCACGGATGATCTGCTTGCCGTCGTAGAGATACTCCGGCCCGATGAAGCCGACGACGGTATTCACGAGCAGGGGTGCGAAACGGCGTGCCACCGCATAGGCGCGCGCCTCCAGCGTCTGCTGATCGACGCCATGGTGCGCGTCCGCCGACAGCGCCGAGCCCTGCCCCGTCTCGAAGTACATGACGTTGTCACCGACGGTGCCGCGCCGCAGTGCGAGCGCAGCCGCGCGCGCTTCCTCGAGCAAGGCGAGCGTCACGCCGAACGAGGTGTTCACGGCCTGCGTGCCGCCGATGGACTGAAAGACGAGATCGACCGGCGCGCCGCGCCCGATGGCCTCGAGCGTCGTCGTCACGTGCGTCAAAACGCAGCTCTGGGTCGGGATCGCGAAGCGCGCGACGATGTCGTCCAGCATGCACAAGAGCTCGACGATCCTCCCGACGTTGTCGCTCGCGGGATTCACGCCGATGACGGCATCGCCGCAGCCGTAGAGCAGTCCATCGACGATCGAGGCCGCGATGCCGCGCCGATCGTCGGTCGGATGGTTCGGCTGCAAACGCACCGAGAGGCGGCCCGGCAAGCCTATCGAATTGCGGAAGCGCGTGACGAGGTGCACCTTGCGCGCAGCGAGGATCAGGTCCTGGTTGCGCATGATCTTCGAGACCGCCGCGACCATTTCCGGCGTGAGGCCCGGCGCGAGCGCGCCGAGCACGGCGCCGTCCACGGCGTCGGACAACAACCAGTCGCGGAAACCGCCGACGGTGAGATGCGAGACCGGCGCGAACGCCGCGGCATCGTGGCCGTCGATGATGAGCCGCGTGACCTCGTCCTCCTCGTAGGGCACGACCGCTTCGCAGAGGAAACGCGCGAGCGGGACGTCGGCAAGCGCCATCTTCGCCGCGACGTTCTCCGTCGCGGAGCGTGCCCCGATCCCGGCGAGCGCGTCGCCCGCCCGCGGCGGCGTGGCCTTCGCCAGCAGCTCTCTCAGGTCTGCAAATTCGTACGAGACGTGATGCCAGCGCGCGCGATACATGGCGGCTCCCGCTTCATGACGAGGCCCGCACTATATAGCGCCGCGGGGTCCGCGTCCGCCGGCCCCGCGCTCAGCGGCGCGCGAGGACGACGAAGCTGTAGGCGTGCGCGTGGCGCCCGTCGGCCGGACGATCCTCGCGCGCGACTTCATGGAAGGCCGCGCGGTCGAACGCCGGAAAGACGGTGTCGCCGCCGACCGTCGCGTGCACTTCGGTCAGATAGATGCGCCCGGCGTGAGGCAACGCGGCGCGATAGAGCGCGACGCCGCCGATGACGAAGGCCGTCGGGACAGCCGCGACGAGCGCGAGCGCCGCGTCGAGCGAGCCGGCGGTCTCGCAACCGGGTGCCTCGTAGCCCGGCGTCGTAGTGACGACGATATTGCGACGACCCGGCAGCGGCCGGCCAATCGACTCGTACGTGCGGCGTCCCATGAGGATCGGGCTGCCCATCGTGATGGCCTTGAAGCGCTTCAGGTCCTCGGGCAGGTGCCAGGGCAGGCCGCCGTCGCGGCCGATCACGCCCTGATCATCCATCGCGACGACGAGACCGAGCTCCACGGCGTGCCCTAGACTGCGATCGGTGCGGCGATCGACGGATGCGCGGTATAGCCCTCGAGCACGAAGTCCTCGTACTCGAACTCGAAGAGCGAGCGCACGTCGGGATTGAGCTTCATCACGGGCAAGGCATGCGGCGTACGCGTGAGCTGGAGCTCGGCCTGCTCGAGATGATTGAGGTAGAGGTGCGCGTCACCGAGCACGTGCACGAGCTCGCCGGGCGCGAAGCCGCAGACCTGCGCCATCATCATCGTCAGCAGCGCATAGGAAGCGACGTTGAACGGCACCCCGAGGAAGATGTCGGCGCTGCGTTGATACATCAGGCACGACAGCCTGCCGTCCGCCACGTAGAACTGGAAGAGGCAGTGACAGGGCGCGAGCGCCATCGCACCCAGCTCGCCGACGTTCCACGCGCTCACGACGTGGCGCCGCGAATCGGGATCGCGTTTGAGGGCCGTGACGACTTCGCTCATCTGATCGATCACCCCGCCGTCCGCCGTGCGCCAGGAGCGCCACTGCGCGCCGTAGACCGGCCCGAGCTCGCCGCGCTCGTCGGCCCATTCGTCCCAGATCGTCACGCCATGCTCGCGCAGGTATTTCACGTTCGTCTCGCCGCGCAGGAACCACAGGAGCTCGTAGACGATGGACTTCAGGTGCAGCTTCTTCGTCGTCAGCAGCGGGAAGCCAGCGGCGAGATCGAAACGCATGGGATAGCCGAGCACGCTCAGCGTTCCCGTACCCGTGCGGTCGCCCTTGCGCACACCGTGCTCGCGAACGTGCCGCAGCAGGTCGAGATAAACCTTCATGTCCTGACCTCGCGCGCCGACGCGCCGTGTTTGAGACCGAAAGCGAGAATCGCGAGCCCGGCGAGGATCATGGGTGCGGACAGCAGCTGTCCCATGGTGAGCCAGCCCCAGGCGAGATAGCCGATGGGCGCATCCGGTTCGCGGATGAATTCGACGGCGAAGCGCGCGAGACCGTAGCCGATGAGGAACGCCGCGGAGACCACGGCACGCGGCGGCCGCTTCGCACGCAGCACGTTCAGCACGACGAACAGCACGAGCCCTTCGAGTGCCGCCTCGTAGAGCTGCGAGGGATGGCGCGGCACCCCGCCCGCCGTCGGGTTCGTGAAGACGACGCCCCACGGCAGGGTCGTCGGCGCACCCCACAGCTCCTGGTTCACGAAATTCGCGATGCGTCCCGTCAGGAGACCGAGCGGCACGACCGGCACGACGAAGTCCGTCGCCTCGAAGAACGCATGCCCACGGCGATGCGCGTACCAGCCCATTGCCGTGACGAAGCCGAGCACGCCGCCGTGGAACGACATCCCGCCGTGCCACACCGCGAACGCTTCGAGCGGATTCGCGAGCACCGCCCCGAGGTTGTAGAACAGCACATAACCGACGCGTCCGCCGAGCACGGCGCCGAGCGCGCTGTAGAAGACGAGATCCGATACCTCCTCGACCGTCCAGCCGCCGGCGTCGCCGCGCGCGGCGCGTCGGTGCAGCAGCCACCAGCCGAGGCCGATGCCGACCACGTAGGCGAGACCGTACCAGTGGACTGCGAGCGGGCCGATCCGGACGGCGACGGGATCGATGTCGGGGAAGGTCAGCATGGGCCGTGGATTCTAGCAGGCGTCCCCGCCGCCGACAGCCGGCGCGGACCGTGGATCTACAATGGAGCGAATCGCGAGGACAGCCCATGACCGACACCGCCGCGCCCGCGCGCAATGCCCTGCACGACGCCACCAGCCCCTATCTGCTGCAGCACGCCGGCAATCCCGTCGACTGGTATCCGTGGGGGCCGGAGGCGCATGCGCTCGCGCGCCGGCTCGACAAGCCCATCCTGCTGTCGATCGGTTATTCGGCGTGTCACTGGTGCCATGTCATGGCGCACGAATCGTTCGAGGATCCGGCGACGGCGGCCGTCATGAACGAGCACTTCGTGAACGTGAAAGTCGACCGCGAGGAGCGCCCCGATCTCGATCGCATCTATCAGAACGCGCACCAGCTCCTGAGCGGACGCGGCGGCGGGTGGCCGCTCACGGTCTTCCTGTCGCCGCGCGATCACGTGCCGTTCTTCGCCGGGACGTATTTTCCGCCCGAGCCGCGATACGGCATGCCGGGTTTCCGCGACGTGCTGTCCCGGGTGGCCGCGTTCTATCACACGCACGACGCCGACGTGCACACCCAGAACGCGCGGCTCAGCGCGGCGCTGGCCGAGATCGCGGCCGGCCCGGCCGGGCGCGACGCGGTGTTGTCCGCGACGCCGCTGGACACCGGCCTCGACCAGGCGCTGCAGGCGTTCGATCGCGAGGACGGCGGCTTCGGCGGCGCGCCGAAATTTCCGCACGCAGGCTCGCTCGCACGCCTGCTGCGGGCGGACGGCGACGACGCGAAGCACGCGGACGCCCGGCGCCTGACGCGCCTCACGCTCGATCGGATGGCGGCCGGCGGTTTGTACGACCAGCTCGGCGGCGGCTTCTTCCGCTATTCGACGGATGCCGCGTGGCGCATTCCGCATTTCGAGAAGATGCTCTACGACAACGGCCCGCTGCTCGATCTCTACGCCGAGGCCTGGCGCATCACCGGAGAAGCGCGCTACGCCGAAGTCGCGCGCGGCGTCGCCGCCTGGCTCGGGCGGGAGATGACCGCGCCCGAAGGCGCATTTCACTCGAGCCTCGATGCGGACTCCGAAGGCGAGGAAGGTCGCTTCTACGTGTGGACGCGGGCGCAGGTCGCCGCGGCGCTCGGCCCGGATTACCCGCTGTTCGCCGCCCGCAGCGGACTCGATGGCCCGCCGAACTTCGAGGGGCACTGGCACCTGCAACGCGCCGCGGAAGTCGCCGAGCTCGCGCCACACTTCGGGGTCACCCCGGAAGACGCCGACGCGCGCCTCGCCGGCGCGGCCCGGACGCTGCTCCACATACGCGCCGGGCGCGAGCGTCCGGGCTGCGACGACAAAGTGCTGGTCTCCTGGAACGCACTCACCATCAAGGCGCTCGCGCGGGCCGGGATGCTGCTCGGCGAGCCGGAGTACGTCACCCGCGCGACGCGGGCGCTGGATTTCATCCGCGACACGCTCTGGCAGGACGGCCGCCTGCGTGCGACCTGGCGGGTCGGCCGCGCCCGGCTCGCCGCCTATCTCGACGACCACGCCTTCCTCCTCGACGCGCTGCTCGCACTCCTCGAGGCGCGCTGGCGACGCGCGGATCTCGATTTCGCGATCGCACTCGCCGACACCCTGCTCGCGCGGTTCGAGGACACGGCGGCCGGCGGTTTCTTCTTCACGGCCCACGACCACGAAGCGCTGCTCGCCCGCACGAAATCCATCGCCGACGATGCGCTGCCGGCCGGCGCCGGCATCGCCGCGTACGCGTTGAACCGGCTCGGGCACGTGCTCGGGGAGTCCCGCTACCTCGAGGCCGCGACGCGCACCCTGCGCAACGCCTGGCCGGCACTCGAGGCGGCGCCGATGGCCCACGAGGCCTTGCTGTCCGCCCTCGAAGCAGAGCTCGACCCGCCTGAGATCATCGTCGTCCGGGCCCCTGCGTCCGAGCTCGAGACCTGGCTTCCGCCGTGCAGGAATGGCGGGCCGGAACGTTTCGTGCTCGGCATACCGGCGGAGGAAACCACGCTGCCGGGCCTGCTCGCGACGCGGGTCGCCGGGCCGGACCGGGGCGTCGCCTACGTCTGCCGTGGCACGCACTGCGAGCTGCCGCTCCGGGATCCCGCGGCGCTCGCCGCAGCCTGTCGTCCGGGCCGTCGTTGACCCCTCGCTCACCGTGGCCCGGGCGATGGGCCGGGCACCCGGCTCCGATCCTGGATGAAGCGCTGAACAGCCCCCCGCCGGACCCGCGAGCAGCTTCCTTAAATCAGTTTCTACAAAGTATTCGTATTTCTATGAAATTAAAGTATATTTAGATCCATCTACATTAGCTTTCGGAGCCGGATCGTGGGGACCTTGGGGGAGAATGGCAGCCAACGTGGTGCACAGCGTCCGAGCCGGGTGCGGGCGGCGCTCGCGTTCGGCGCTCTCACCGCGAGCGCCCCCGCCGCCGCGAATCAGCTCGAGCTCGGCGGCATGTACTACGACCTGAGCGCGGGCTACGCGCCGACGAGCGCCGTCTACAGTCGGGGGCGCGTGAATTCCAGCGCGCTGAACGAATGGCTGGGCGAGGTCGTGCGCATGAACCGCTTCGACGACAGCGGCACATTCGTCGGCCTGGGCAACATCCATCACTTCAACGATCGCTGGTTCTCGAACGTCGCGCTCGGCACGAGCAGCGGCGGCTTCTTCTTCCCGGAAGTGCGTATCGACAGCTCGCTCAGCCGCAAGTGGCTCGACGGCCGCAATCTCGTCACGACCGTCGGCGTCGGTTACTACCAGGCGAAGGATCAGCATCGCGACACGAGCCTGCTCGCCGAGGCTTCGTACTACTTCGCGGCGCCCTGGGTCCTGCAGGCGGGCACGACGCTGAACAACAGCGATCCCGGCAGCACGGCCTCGGCGTCCGGACGCGTCGCGCTGTCCTATGTCCGCGACAAGCAACGCATCGTCAGCGCGCAGGTCGGCGGCGGCAACCAGGCTTATCAGGCGATCACGGCGCAGCGCGCGCAGATCGATTTTCCCTATTACTCGGTGCGGCTGAACATGAAGCAATGGTGCGGTTACGACTGGGGCTTCAGCGTCAGTGCCGAGAGCTATCAGAGCCGGGTCTACGACCAGCGCGGGATCGAGTTCGGCCTGTTCAAGGAATTCTGATGGCGGGGAAGCTCCGGGACCTTCCCAAAGGCCTCTTGAGCGCACTGCGTTACCAGAGCCATTCGGGACGTCTCATCCGCCAGCACCGGGCGCTGCGCCGGCTGAATTTTCAACGCGCGAACGTCCTGCATCCGATAGTGCTCGTCGCGGCGAGCTATACCGCGCTCTACCTGCTCCTGCCCGAGATCACCCGGGCCTGGGGCCTGCTCTTCGGTTTCTGGCTCGACGTGCTCGGCCGGCCGGCGCTGCTCACGACGATCCCCGAGGACGTGTTCGGCATCTTCCTCTTCGCGCTCGCGGTTCCGGAGACCGTCGCGCGACAACCGGACGTGGCGGAAATCGGCATCGCGGCCTCGCTCGCGCTCGGCGCGATGCTCGCGAGCTATCTCGCCGGCCGCCGCCGCTGGCTGCCGCTCGTCTATTTCGTGTGGGGCTGCGCCGCGATCCAGCTCGTCGCCTGCGCGTACTTCTACGTCGCGCCTTACCGCTATCCGCATACGCTGGCGAGCCACGTCGCGGACGGCCTGCGCGCGGGCACGTCGCTGCTGCTGGTCCTGCCGCTGCTCCTGTCGTTCACGTACTACGTCTTCGATCACTCGCTGCCGAAGAAGCTGCTCGGCACGATCGTCATCTTCGCCGCGCTCGCGATCTGCATTCCCGTGCTGTACCTCGCGCACGTCGTGCTCGTGGTCGGCTGCTCGCTCGTGATCATGCCGTTGCTCTTCACCGTGCTCGGCACGCTCTACCAGATTGCGCTCTTCGTCGCGCTCTACGCCTGGGTCGTCAGTTGGGAGCCGTGAACGAAGCGCGGACGCGGCGGCGACCGGTCGCGGCCGTCCTGCTGCTGCTCGCCTTCGCGAGCGGCATCCTGCTCCCGCTGGCGGGAATCGCCGCGGCCTGGCTGCCGGTCCTCGCGCCACGGGACGGCGGCGTGCCCGAAGCCTGGTACGAATTCCTCGTGGGCGCGCTGCGGATCATGCTGATGACCGTCGCGGCCATCGTCGTCGTCTACACCGTCCGCCACGTCGTCTTCACGCTGAACCGCATGTTCGGCCATCAGCGCCATCCCTATCTCGATGTCGATACCGCGGACTGGCCGCGCGTCGTAGTGCTCATCCCCGCGCACGACGAGGCCGCCGTGATCGCGCACGCGCTCGAAGCCCTCGTCGACGTCGACTATCCGCGCGAGCGCCTCCGGATCATGCCGATCGACGACCGCTCGACCGACGGCACCTGGGCCATCATCACCGACTACGCCGGGCGCCATCCCGGCCTCGTCACGCCGCTCAAGCGCACCACCGGCCGCCCCGGCAAGGCCGCCGTGATCCGTGACGCGACGGAGAGCGTGCGCGAGGACGTCATCATCGTCTTCGATGCGGATTACGTGCCGGGACGCGGCCTCATCAAGCAGCTCGTCGCGCCGTTCTTCGACGCCGAAGTCGGTGCGGTGATGGGCCGCGTCGTGCCGCACAACACCGCGCGCAATCTGCTCACGCGACTCCTCGATCTCGAACGCGCCGGCGGCTACCAGGTCGATCAGCAGGCGCGCATGAACCTGCGCCTCGTGCCGCAGTACGGCGGCTCCGTCGGCGGCGCGCGCACCTCGGCACTGCGCGCGGTCGGCGGCTGGCGCGACGACGCGCTCGCCGAGGACACGGACCTCACGTATCGCCTGCTGCTCCACGGTTACAAGACGGTCTACGAGAACCGCTGCGAGTGCTACGAGGAAGTGCCCGAGGTCTGGCAGGAGCGCAACCGCCAGATCATGCGCTGGGCGAAGGGTCACAATCAGGCGGCGCTGCGCTATTTCGTGCCGCTGCTCCTGAGCCGGCGCCTGAACCTGCTCGAGAAGATCGACGGCCTGCTGCTGCTCGGCGTCTACGTCGTCGCGCCGCTCCTCATCATGGGCTTCCTGTGCGCGTTCGCGCTCTACCTGCTCGGCGAGCGCGTGCTGCCGCCGGCACTCGGCATCGTGCTCGGGCTCGCGACGTTCTCCTCGCTAGGCAATTTCGCGGCGTTCTTCGAGATTGCCGCCGCGCTGCACATCGACGGCTCGCGCCATCGGATCCGCATCGTGCCGCTGAACTTCATCGGCTTCCTCGTCAGTCTCGTCAACATCACGCGCGCCTGTCTCTCGCTCGTCGTGGAGGATCTGCTGATCGGCAAGGAGCTGCGCTGGGAGAAGACGGCACGCTATCGCAACGGGCCGCCAGCCTCATGATTTCCCACGCGCTGTTCTGGCTGTTCTGCGCGACGGTGCTGGGATTGCCGCTGCTGCCTGCGCTCGGCGAATGGTGGCGCAAGACGGACGCCGCGCCGCTGCGCGTCGTGCGCGAGCAGGACACGAACATCCGGCACTTCGCGCATTCCTTTCACGATCACGTCTGGAATCTGTTCGCGGCCGAGGGCATCGACACGGAAGCGCCGCCCGCGCCCTACTCCGGCCAGTTCCGACCGGGGGAGACGTTCCTGTTCCTCGGGCACGAGAGCCGTCCGGTGTGGCCGCCCGAGGTCGCGACGACGCGCGCCGTGCGCGACGTCGTGATCGGACTCGGCGACCTGCTGCTCGAGGGCAATCTCGTGTTCACACAGGAAATCTATTGCGGCGGCCAGATCTATGCCGGCGGGCATTCGACGTTCCGCGCGATCTATGCCGGTACGGATCTGATCCTCGGTCCGAACTGCGTCGTGGCGCGCTGGCTGCACTCGCAGGGCCACGTGCACGTCGGACCGGATTCGCGGATCTACGGCCGCGTCTCGAGCGGCACGTCGATCACGCTCGGCCTGGGCACGCGTTTCGAACGCCTGAACGCGCCGGAGATCCGCTTCACGTCCGACGACGCGGTGACGGCGCGGCCGGCCGCGGGCGGCGACGCGCCGCAGCAGTGGTGGCCCGACGAGCGTTTCCGCGCACTCGATCCGCTTACCTACACGACACGTATACGCCAGGTCGCGGTCCCGGCGGCGATGGCGCTGATCGTCTCGCTCGTCGCGCCCGGCGAGCTCGTGATCGGCGAAGGCTCGCAGGTGACCGGCAGCCTCAAAGCGAACGGCAGACTCCGGCTCGGCGCGAACTGTGTCGTGCATGGTGCGATCGTGAGCGCTGGCCCGATCGAGATCGGCAGCGGCTGCGTCATCAAAGGGCCGGTCATTTCGGAGGAGTCGATCATCGTCGCGAGTGCCTGCATCCTCGGTACGCCCGAACTGCCGACGAGCGTGACGGCGCCCGTCGTGCACGTCGCGGCGGGCAGCAAGGTCTGCGGCACCCTGTGGGCGGCGCGCGAGGGTCTCGTCGCGCCGGAGACAGCCATGTCGATGCCGGACGGGAAAGTGCAAAAAATCGTTTAATTCGCGGGCCGGGACATGAAACCCTGCCGGCTACGCGTTAAGGTGCCTGCCATGCCAAATTGCGCGTTCGCGATTATGAAGAACCTGTCCCGGGCGGTTGCCGCTCTCTGCCTCGCCGCCGGCTGTCTGCCCGCCCACGCCGATCTCGCCTGGAGCGGCGCCGACGGCGCCTGGGACGACGCGAGCCAATGGTCGTCGGGCAGCGTGCCGACCGCGGCCGATTTCGTCCGCATCGACTACATCGGCGCAGTCACGCTTGCCGGCCCCGCCGATGCGGCGAAGGAACTGACGAGCCACGCGGCGTTGTCGCAGCACGGCGGCCATTTCCAGGTCGTCGGCACGGCGGATCTCTTCGGCAGCTACGATCTCGGCGGCACGGCACAGGCCGACGTCGGCCGCATCTACGTACAGGCCGCGGGGCGCCTCGGACTCACCGGCTCCGGCGCCTCGCTCGCCGTCGTCGAAGGCATTTTCAGCAGCGGGGAATTTGCGGTCGACGCGGGCGCGACGGTCGGCGCAGAGAGCATCGACAACTACGCGCACATGAGCGTCGACGGCGCGAGTGTCAGCGCGAACAGCATGATCAACCATCCGGCTGCGGCGCTGACGGTCAGCGGTGCAGGCGGACAGCTCACGATCAACGGCGCGCTCACGAACCAGGGTAGCGTCACCGCGAGCGACGCCGGCAGGATCGCCGTGCACAGCCTCGACAACCACGCGAGCGTCGAAGTGAACGCCGGCCGCTTCGAATTCGTCAGCATGAAGAATTTCGGCACGCTCGCCGTACAGCAGGCGGGCGGCGCGCTCGTCGGCACGGACAATCTCACGAACGGCGGCACACTCACCGTCGACAACGGCGCGGAAGCCGCGCTCGACACGATCGACAACGACGGCGAGTTCGTCGCGTCAGGCAACGCCGCGGTGTCGCTCGTCAGCATGGACAATCGGGCGAGCGGCGTGGTCCGGCTGCTCGATACGGCGACGTTCTCGAGCGTGGATTCGATCGTGAATCGCGGGCGCTTCACCGCCGCCGCCGGCACGCAGGTGAGCGTCGGTCAATTTCAGCAGTTCGCCGGCACGACTGCGCTCGGCGGCGGCCGCTTCGAAACGACGAATGGTCGCGGCCTCATCCTCGCGGGCGGTACACTCGAAGGGCGCGGCGACATCACGGGTCTCCTGAAGACGGAAGCCGGAGCGACCTTGACGCCCGGCGACGCCGGTGCGCCGGTCGGCACTTTCGCGATCGCGGGCGATCTCGTGCTGGGCGGCCTGTTCGATGTGCAGCTCGCCGGCCTCGGCGGCACGGCCATCGATCATCTGACGGCGACGGGCCACGCGACGCTCGGCGGCACGCTCGCGGTGTCGCTGCTCGGCGGTTTCGATCCCCTGGCCGGCGACGCCTTCGACCTGATCACGGCGAACGGCTTCGACGGCGCGTTCGCGCAGGTCCTGCTGCCGGCGCTCGGCGGCGGACGCCGGTTCGAGCTCGGCATCGCCGGCAACGTGCTGCGCCTGAAGGTCGCTGCCGTGCCTCTGCCCGCAACGGCCCTGCCCTTCCTGCTCGGCGGGCTCGCGACGATCCTCGGCGCGCGACGCCGCGTCTGCGCCTGAGGCGGCACGCGCTCAGCCGCGCTCCGCGACGACGACCTCCGTGCGGATGGAGTTCGCGATGAAGCACTCCTCGTGCGCGAGATGGTGGAGCTCGGCGATCTGTTCCGAGGTCGGCGCCGCGCCGGCACCGTAGACGATCTCCGGGTTCAGGCTCACCCGGCTCACCCAGTACTTGCCCCGCTCGTTCTTCGTCATCACGCCCACGGCGTCGTCGGCATAGCGCTCGACGAGGAAGCCGCGCTTCGAGGCGAGGTGCAGAAACGTCAGCATGTGGCAGCTCGCCACCGCGGCCACGAAGGCCTCCTCCGGATCGACACCCGCAGGATTCGAAAACGGCGCCGGAACGACGGACGGCGACGGCGAGGCGGGCACGGTCACGCCGCCGTCGAAACGCCAGGTGTGCTCGCGGGAATAACGGCCGCGCCGGAAGTCGGCGCCGCTGAACGACCAGTGCACGCTCGCACGATGCTCGGACATGGCTGCACCTCGGAGAGGGAAACGGGCACGGAATCATAGCCCCGGCGGCGGCGGCGCGACATCGGACGCCCGCGCGGACAGCGTGCTCTCAGCCCACAGCGCCCGGCACGCGGTACCCTCTGACCTGGCCTTTCCGCTTCGTGATCCGGATGAGCTTCGAGCACCGATCTTGCGTGCGATCAACGCCGCTCCGCCGCGCCCATCCGCAGCTCCGCGACGTAGCGCCGGCCTTCGCGATCGGTGAGCCAGCACCCGTCGGGGCCCGGCAGCATTTCGACGACGGAGATCGACGCCGCCGGCGACGCGGCGCGCACGCCGTCGGCGAACTGCTCGGCATAGACGAGGCTGTCGAGATCGAGGAAGAACGGCTTGCCCTCGCCTTCGAGACGATAGAACGCGTGCCGCGGAATGCCGAGATCGCGCGCCCAGCGCCGCAGCCCGAGGTAGCGCGCGGCGCGATCGTGCAGGCGCACGAAGGGCAGCTCCGCGGCGCACACGCGCCAGGACTCGCGCTGCACGACGAGCCTGTCGATGCAGACGCGTGGCAGATGCGCATCGAGCCGGAACGGCTTGAACTCGCTCATGCCCAGGATGCGGACCTGCGGCCCGAGAAACTGCACGAGCGGCCAGCACCGGCCGTCGCGCGCGACGACGAGGGGGGCCGCGCCGTCGAGCGCGAGCGCGAGGTCGGCGATGCGCACCGGCGCGCCCGACCCGGCCGGCGCTGCGTTCGCGCCGTGGAGCACCGGCACGTCGTGGGCGAGCGGCAACTGGTAGGCGGCGCGCTGCCCCTTGCCTTCGAGACCTGCGACCGGCACGAGCTCGGGCACGTTCTGCACGGCGGCGACGGCGGCGAGGAGCTCGGCCGGCGCGGGACAGAATTTCGCGAACAGGCGCTGCGCCGTGAGATTCGTGCCCGGATGCACTTCGCCGAGTACGGCGAGCCAGTCCGGATCGTCGAACGAGCGCGCGGCGAACATGAGATCGGGCGAATGCCAGCGCGCGCCCGACCACGACGCCTCGCGCCAGGCGAACCGCCCGGCAAGGCGCGGCAGGACGGCACCGCTCGCGAACGCGACGGCGCGCGCTGCAGGGTCGAACCCGAGTGCCTCGCGCCAGCGCGCCTGCAGATCCGCCGTGACCGCGGCCGCGAGCGCAGTCGCCTCGGCATGGGCCTCCGCGAGAGCCGCCCACAGCGCCGCCAGCGGGACGATCGCGCCGCACTCGCTGCGCAGCGTCGCGCATCGGGCATTCGCGAAATCGAGATAGCGTACGAGCAGCGTATTCGAGAACCAGCGCGCGCTGTCGAGCACGCAGGACAAGGCCGGCGCGAGCGCGGCGACGCGCGCCTCGTCGAGCACGAGCTCGACGTCGCGCACGGCGTCCGGATAGAGCGGCGTGCGGCCGGCGTAAGCCTTGCCGGCGTGACGGCGGGCCGCATCACCGGTGACCGCGACATACTCCGCATCGAACGCCGCGAGTGTCGCGGCCAGCGTCTCCGGCGTCGCCTGTGCGGCCGCGTCGCGAGCCCGTTCGAGCCGCGCGAGCAGACTCCGTGCGGGCGCACGGACCCCCTGCGGCAGCGCATCGAGCGCGGCGCGGAATGCCCGCTCCGGCTCCGGTTCGACGGCGACCGGCACCCGCCAGTCGATCACGCCGCTGGCCGCGAGCTCGTCGAGCAGGGCTTCGACGGTGGGCGCATCGGCACCGCGCGCGGGTTGACCGAATTGCGCGATGAGTGCGGCCGCCGGCGTGCGCCCGTCGCAGGCCGCGAGGAATTCGCTCTGCAGCGCATCGAGCGGCAGCTCCCCGTCCGGCAGCACGAGCCGGCCCGCCACGAGCGCTGCCTCCGCCGCGAGGCGCGGCGCGAGCGCGAGCCGGAACGGGCGCACGGCCGAGAGCCGGCGCGCGAGCGCCTGCAGCGTCCAGCATTCGAAGTAGGTACGCTCTTCGGCGATCACGGCCGGCCCGGGTTCGAGCCGCGCGCCCGGCCCGACGAGCGCGTATGCGACCGGGCCGAAATGTCCGATGCTCTCGTTCTTCGCGAGATAGCGTTGCAGGTAGCGCGCCGCGACGCGGCGCAGCGGGCGGGTCGAGGCGGATCCGGCGAGCCAGGCGCCGAGTCCGTCCGACCAGAGATCGCGGTTCTGCCAGATTACCGCGGTGCGCAGCGCGGGATCCGCGAAGGCCGCGCGCAGGCGCTCGTCGATCGTCGCAGCGGCGACCTGTAGTGCCGCGGCGAGCGCCGCTGCGGCGGCCGCACGCCGCGCCTGGGCCTCGGCCAGCGCGGCACACGCTTCGCGCGCCGCAGGCTCGGCGACGAGCATTTCGGGGATCCGGCCGACGCGGAGCCGCTTCAGTCCGAGCTGCCAGGGACGGGGTTCGAGATCCGTCGCGATCCGCTGCATGCAGATCGCGCGGAGCGATCGGCTGGCCGCCTCGCAGGACTCATCGGAAGCAGCGAAGTCGCGCCACGCCGCGGCGAGCCCGGCGTCGGCGAGCTCGTCGAGGCCGGCGACGGGGAAGCCCGCGGAGCGCAGGCAGCAGACGCGCGAGAGCACCCAGTCCGCGTCGAGTGCGAGCGGGCGCTCGAGCGCGGCGACGAGGGCGGTGCGATCGAACACGGCAGACGCGCTCAGCGCCGGACCGGGCCCGGTCCACAAACGAAAACGGGATGGTCGCCCATCCCGTTCGCGTCGCGAGCTGCCGGCACGCGCCGGACCCGGGGTTCAGTCCGCTTGGCGGCGGCGCGCGCAGCGCAGCGCGGCGAGGCCGAGACCCAGCAGCGCGAGGCTGCCCGGCTCCGGCACCGGCTGGTTCGTGCGGGCCGCCTGCAGGATCGGGTTGTCGGCGACGGCCAGCGGGAAGTCCGGGTCGCCCGTGCGACGGGTCATGTCCGTCCACGACGCCTGGTACGGCGCGGCCGTTTCGCCGAACGGCGAGACCAAGCCGAAACCGTCACGGAAATCGTCCGGCCAAATCGAGTCGCCGCCGCCGCAGCTGAACTCCGACGAGCCGCCTTCGCAGGCGCCGGTGTAGAAGTGCAGCACGTGGCTGACGGTATTGAACGGGTTGTTCGAGGCGCCGCCGTAGAGCGCGTCGAAGATGTCCTTCAGCGGATCCCCATCGGTCTGCCAGTCGGCAACGCCGTCCCAGCCGGTCGCGACATTCGCCTCACCGATCGTCTCGATGGCGTAGTTCCAGCCTTCGGGAACGATGACGTTCGTGATCTGCGAGGCATCGCTGCCGTCCGCCTGACCGTCGGTGCCCGTGCCGAAGTACGGCAGCTCCCAGTCGCGGAGGACTTCGATCACCGGCGCTTCGCGATTGACGGAATTCGAGGTGTTGCACACCCGGAAGTCGTAAGTGAACGTGCCGTTACCGTTGTCCGTGACCGCCGAGGTGACGGCCGAGGTGTGCGAACCGCTCACGCCCGGGCAACTCGGCAGCGGATCGGTCGCCACGATCGCGTGCGCGACGCCCGAGAAGGCCGTCAGTCCCAGCGCCCCGAAGAGGGCCAACGCCGAGACACGATTGTGATTGTTGAAGTGCTTCATCGAAATTTTCCTCCTGGAACTGACGGCTCTGGACAGGCGCTCCCCACCTTGTCACGAGTGCTGCATGGCATTGAGCAACATCCGGGCCAGGAAACCTAATCCCCGCATTTTCCAGGGGTTTGGGAGCGCGGAGGCGTCGAGCTCCGCAGCTCGTTGTAAAAATTACCGACAGGGGCCCGGCGGGACGAATGTGACGGAAGTCCGCGGGCTGGCGTAAGTGCTTGATGCTCGATTGCGAAGCGGTGCCGCGCGCTGTAAAAAAACTGGACGCGGCTCAGGAATGGCCGGGCAGCGCGATCGTCTCCGTCCAGGTCTTGCCTTTCGAATCCGAGACTTCGGCGGTCAGGTGCTTGTGAGGCGTCGCGCCGACGAAGAACCGGAAGCTCGGGTCCTCGCTGATCGCGATCCCGGTCTCGGCCGTCAGCAGCGGCGTGCCGTCGGCGCTGATCTTCACGGTCTTCACGTAATGCGCCGGACGCACGGCGTAGATCCGATAGTCCATCTGCATGCCGGTGATGTTCGGATGCTTGATCTGGAGCTGCGCGACGAGCCCGCCGTCCGCCTCGTCGGGCGGCGCGCCGAGCGTCTTCAACTGCATCGTGCCGAGGTGCGACATCGCGCGATCGTAGTCCGTCGCGAGCGGCGCGGCACAGCCGCCGGCGGCCTTCACGAAATTCGCGACCATGTGGTGCTCGCCGTTGTTCATGACCGCGACGGCGCGCACGTTCGTGTACTTGTCGATGCGCGCCCGCAGCGCGAGGTCGGCGCGCCCGACGGCCGGCGTGAACGTGAAGCGGCCGACGAGCGGTTCGGGATTGTTGTCGACGAAGAGGTAGATCGTCTCGATGTAGCGCTCCGGCGTCTGCGGGACGAGCGCCTTGATGCGGACCGGCGTCATCGCGGCGTCCTCGGCGCGATAGGGCGTCACGAGATCGATGACCTGCTTGTCTTCCGCGATCGTCTTGTCGGGGAAATAGTGCGGCTTCAGGAGCGTCGCCCAGACGTCGACCGGCGACTGCTCGGCGCGCACGGCGGTCATGGCGAAGGCGACGAGCAGGGTCAGGAGCATTTTCACGTTCAGTCCTCCGCGGCGTCGAGGAAGGCGGCGACCGCGGGCACCGTCGTGAGCGCGCACAGATCCTCCGCGCCCGGCAGCTCCGGCCGGTCGCGTTCGCGGTTCACCATGCAGAGGAAGCCGAGCGGTTCGGGGCCACCGGCGCGGAATTGATGCCAGGTGCGCGCGGGCACGGTCACGAGATCCTGGGGACCGACTTCGCGCACCGTCGTGCCGAGGAGACACCGGCCCGCGCCCCGCACGACGACGACGGCGTGCACGTGCTCGTGGCGTTCGAGCGTGGTGTGGCCGCCCGGTGCGACCTCGAAATAACGGAGCTGACAGCCGAGCTCGACCTCGTCGAACAGCACCTGCCGCGTGACGTTCAGAAACGGCGCCGAGCCGTCCTGCTTGTACTCGAGCACGGACACTCGATCCCAGCGGAACGGCGCGGTCTGGCGGCGCAGGAGGTCTTCTCTCATCACTCGATACTCACGTGGCGGATGGGCCATGCGCCGCGACGGTGGCGACGAATTCGCGGCTGCGTTCGAACAGTTCGTCCCCGGCGGACAACAGCGCACCGCCGATGAGCAGCATGGTATCGCGTCCGTAGAGCGCGAGCATCTCCGGGACGCGCGCGACGTTCATGCCGCCCGCCGGCACCGGCAGACAGGCCCGGAGGTGACCGTGCGGCGCGCGCGCCCCATCAGTCAGCTCGACGCAGAGCTCGCGGCTGTAGCTGAAGCGGCCGCCGTAGTTCGGGAAGATCGTCGCGTCCGCGCCGCACAGCCGGAACAGCCGCCCGCAGAGGAGCGGCGGATGGATGCGCGAGACGCCACCGAGCGCGGGATGCGCGATCACGGGAACCTCGATCGCCGCGACGAGCTCCGCGAACGTCGGCAGGCCCATCACCATCGGCGCGGCGAGCAGCGCGCCGACGCCCTCGTCGCGCGCGATCCGCACCTGCTCGGCGAGCTGTCGCGGCCCGCCCGAGAGGCTCGGTGCATAGACGGCGCGGCGCCCGGTTTCGCGATTCGCGGCGGCCACCGCACGCTGACAGGCCGCGACGCGCGCCGCGAACGGCGCATAGCGCTGGTTCGCGATGCCGTGATCGTCTTTGATGACGTCGAGCCCCGCGCGCGCGAACGTCCCGGCGAGCGCGGCGAGCTCGGAAGGCGGCAGGCCCTGAGGCTTCAGCGCCGTGCAGGTCAGCGCGCGGCCGTGTGCGTCGAGGCGCTCACGCAGGCCCGCGATGCCGAAGCGCGGTCCGGGGAACGCGCCGAGCAGCGCCGGCGGCAGCGCGACGTCGACGAGTTGGACGTCGTCCTGCAACGAGCAATTGCCGAAGAGCATGTTCATGAGCTGGCCGATCTCCGAGCCGGTCGTCTCGACCGCGAGCTCGAGCGCGACGCGAAAGCCGCCGGCGGGCAACGGCGCGACGTCGGCGACGCGCGCGACGATTTCCTCGCGCACGTAATCCGAGCGCACGGCGGCGAGCGGCATCTCGATGCTCTGCTCGAGCGCGAGCGCCGCGGCGCGCGCCGCGACGTCGGCCGGCGAGGCCGCGAGGTGATAGAGGACAGTCAGGCAATCCACGGGTGCGTGCCGGTTCGAAGGGGAGCGACATGATAGCGGATCCGCGCTCCGGGGCCGTCGGCCGATGTCGGCCCAGAGGACGAGCGGTTATGATCCGGCGCAGCACACCGTCGTGCCGCCGCCGGGGAGGGACGCTCGTGACCATCACCGTCAAACCGCTCGATGCGCCGCTCGGCGCCGAAGTGTTCGGCGTCGATCCCACGCGGCCGCTCACCGAGGCGGAGTTCGCGATCATCGAGAACGCGATGCTCGAGCACCTCGCGATCGTGATCTCCGATCTGCCCGAGAACCTCGACTGGCTGCTCGGCCTCGGCCGGCGCTGCGGGCCGCTCGTGCCGCACGTGCTGTCGCAATACCATCACCCCTGTACGAGCGACATCTCGATCATCGCCTCGAACATGGACAGCGCCGAATCACGGCGCACCGCGAAACCCGCGGGTGCTTTCTGGCATTCGGACCTCTCCTACACCGCGAAACCGTCGGACGCGATCTTCCTCTACTCGACGATCATCCCGGACGACGGCGGCGAGACGGACGCGGCGAACATGTATCTGGCCTACGACACGCTGCCGGCCGCGACGAAGGCGCGCATCGCGGATCTGCGCGCCGTGCACCGCTACGGGTGGAACGGCGGCGGCGCGATCGTCGAGCTCACCCCCGAGCAGCGCGCGCGATATCCGGACGTCGTGCACCCGGTGGTGCGCGTCCACCCGCGCACGGGCCGCAAGTGTCTGTTTGTGAGTCCGGGTTACACGATGTGCATCGTCGGCATGCGGCAGGACGAGAGCGAGGGGCTTCTCGAGGAGCTCTTCGCGCACCAATTGCGCCCCGAGTTCAAGTACACCCACCGCTGGCAGGTGAACCAGCTCGTCGGCCTCGACAACCGCCCGACGATCCACCGCGCCGTCGCGGGCTACACGAAACCGCGACGCATGCTGCGCATGATCGTCAACGGCACGGAATGACTTGCCCACAGGGGTCGGAGGGACTTTTCCCGATCTGCCGACTTATGCACAGGGGTCGGAGGGACTTTTCGAAAAGTCCCTCCGACCCCTGTTGATAACCCGGGACCACACGAGAGGTAGTGATGATTTATCAGCTGGACGATCGGCGCGTGCGTGCCGAGGGCGAGTACTGGGTCGCGGACTGCGCGACGCTGATCGGCGCGGTGCTCCTGAAGCACGAAGCGAGTGTTTGGTTCAACGCGGTACTGCGCGGCGACAACGAGCTCATCACCGTCGGCGAGGGTTCGAACGTACAGGAGTGCGCCGTGCTGCACACCGATCCCGGCTGCCCGCTCGTCATCGGCCGCAAGGTCACGGTCGGCCACCAGGTCACGCTGCATGGCTGCACGGTCGGCGACAACACGCTCATCGGCATCAACGCCGTCGTGCTCAATCGCGCGCGCATCGGTCGCAACTGCCTCATCGGCGCGAACGCGCTCGTCCCCGAGGGCAAGGACATCCCGGACAACAGCCTCGTCGTCGGATCGCCGGGCAAGGTCGCGCGTGTGCTGACGGAAGATCAAATCGCCGGGCTCACGCGCTCGGCCGACGGCTACATCGCCCGCTGGCGCCGCTATCGCGCAGGGCTCGCCGTGCAGCCCGCGATCGACCCGGCATGACGACGACAGGAAAGGCAGACATGCTCGAACTCGACACCCTCCTCCTCTCCCTCGACGAGCGCGGCGTCGCGCGCCTCGAGCTCAATCGCCCGGCGAAAGCGAACGCTGCCGACGGCCTCGTGTGGAAGGAGCTCGGTCAGGCCTTTGCCTGGCTCGACGCCACGCCCGCGGCGCGTGTCGGCATCCTGGGCGGGCGCGGCAAGCATTTCTGCGCGGGCATCGATCTCGCGTTTCTCGCTGCGCTGAAGGCCGAGGTCCTGCCGCTGCCCGACGGCCATCGCCAGGAGCGGCTGCGCGCCATCATCGGCGGGCTGCAGGGCGCGGTGAGCGCGATCGAGCGCTGCCGCAAGCCCGTGATCGTGGCGATCCAGGGTGCGTGTCTCGGCGGCGCCATCGACATCGTCACGGCCTGCGATCTGCGCTACGCGACGCGCGAAGCGCGCTTCGCGGTGAAGGAGATCGATCTCGCGATCGTCGCGGACCTCGGCACGCTGCAACGCCTGCCGCGCCTCGTCGGCGAGGGCCGTGCGCGGGAGCTCGCGCTCACGGGTCGCGAATTCGACGGCGAGGAAGCGTTCGCGATGGGCCTCGTCAGCGCCATCTACACGACGACGAGCGCGCTCGATGAAGCCGTCGACGCCGTTGCCGCGGGCCTCGCGGCGAAATCCCCGCTCGCGCTCCGCGGCACGAAGGAAGTCCTGAACTACAGCCGCGATCACGACGTCGTCGCGGGCCTCGCCGAAGTCGCCGCACGCAACGCGAGCCTGCTCCTCGCCCCCGACGTCGAGGAAGCGATCGCAGCCCAACTCGAACGCCGGCCCGCGCGTTATCCGGACTGAATCAGCCGGCGGCGTCGCCGTGCGCGTCATCCGCGCGGCGCCCCCGTGGCCGGCCGGTGCGAAGGTGGCCGATCGGCCGCGCGAGCAGTTGGCCGATGCGCGTGACGAAATCGGCTTCGCCGAGCGGATGCGAGTAGACGAGCCGCCTCCTGATCTCGTCCTCCATCCGGGGATCGTCGCTCCCCATCACCGCCACGTAGTGCTCCGCGCGCTCGGAGGCGGTTCGCCCGAGACCGCTGTAGACCGCGTGCTCGGTCACGAGCGGGTCCGGCGCGAGGCCGGCGTGATGCGCGTAGCTCGACCACGCGTATTCCGCCGGCGTCGCGACGATGCCGGCTCGCACCGGATTGCGCTCGACGTAGCGCAGCGTGGCGATCAGGTAGCGATCGGTGTCGACGACGCTGCCCTTGTGCCGGCCTTCCCAGGCGGTGCCCGACCGCTCGTAGCGCCGGTTGAGATATTGCGCGTAGCGCTGGCCGACGAGTTGCAGCAGCCGCGAGACGGCGCCGTCGCGCGCCGGCGTCAGCACGAGATGGACGTGATTCGTCATCAGCACGTAGCCGTGGAGCGCGACGTCGCAGCGCGGCAGGGCGAGCGCGAGATAGTGCAGATACGTGTGGTGATCGTCCTCGCTGAAGAAGCACGCCGTGCGATTGTGGCCGCGCTGCACGACGTGTACCGGCCAGGCCGGCGGATAGAGTCTCGGTTTCCTCGGCATGATTTCGCCCCTCCCTGGGCTGTGGTCACTGAAAAATCCCTCCGACCCCTGTGGGTAAGTCGCATCTCGCGGGCGGCGGCGGAAAAGTCCCTCCGACCCCGGTTGATAACTCTGGAAATGGCGGCGTCGAGCCTCTACCATCCGGGCTCACGACACACACCCGGCAGGAGACCACGATGCCCTCTTTCGACTTTCACTGCGCCGCCAACGGCGAAACGCACGAAGTATTCCTGCGCATGGGTGAGACCCTGAAGACCTGGGGCGAGCTCTGCGCGAAGCTCGGGCGCGAGGCCGGTGACACGCCGGCCGACGCCCCGATCGAGAAGATGTTCACGAGCGCCTGGGTCATCGACAAGGACCGGCTCGGCAGCGGCGCGAAGCCGCTCGACTTCAGCTTCACCGGCAAATCGACGTTCGAATAGGCCCGCCTCTCCGCACCGTGCGGCCGGCGTCTCACGCGCCGGCCGCGCCACGCAGGCCCCCGACGTAAGCATCCCGCGCCGCGAGCTCCGCGGGTGTCCCCTCCGCGACGATCCGGCCGGCCTCCAGCACGAGGATGCGATCGGCCGTGCGCACCTCGCGCCAGGCGTGGGCGATGACGAGCACGCTGCGCTCCGCGCAAATCGCCGCCCGGTTCGATTCGAGCGCCGCCCGCGTCTCGTGATCGAGCGCGCTCGTCGCTTCGTCGAGAACGAGGATGCGCGGTGCGGCGGCGAGCGCGCGGGCGAGTGCGATGCGCTGACGCTGACCGCCGGAGAGCCGCGCGCCACGCTCGCCGAGCATTGTGTCGTAGCCTTCGGGCAGTTCGAGGATGAACTCGTGTGCGCAGGCGAGCCGGGCCGCGGCGACGACGCGCTCGAGCGGCAGCGCCGGATCGGCGAGCGCGATGTTCTCGCGCACGCTGCGATCGAACAGCACGGCGTCCTGCAGCACCACGCCGATGCGCCGCCGCAGCCAGCGCGGGTCGAGCAATGCAAGGTCGGCACCATCGACGAGCACGCGTCCGCCGCTCGGCGCATGCAGCCGTTGCAGGAGCTTCGCGAGCGTGCTCTTGCCGGAGCCGGAGCGGCCGACGATCCCGACGACCTCGCCCGCCCGCACCGCGAAGGAAATACCGCGCAGGACCTCGCGACCGTCCGGGCGATAGCGGAAGCTGACGTCTACGAACTCGATCCGCCCGGCGAGCCGCGAGAGTCCCGTCCGGCCCGGCCGCTGCAGCGCCTCCGCCGGCGCATCGAGCACGTCGGCGATCCGCCGCACCGCGATGCCGGTCTGCTGGAACTCCTGCCAGACCTGCACGAGCCTGAGGATCGGCGCCGCGACGCGCGCCGCGATCATGTTGAAGGCGACGAGCTCGCCGACGCTGAGCTCGCCTGCCATCACGCGCCGCGCGCCGAAGTAGAGCACGCCCGCCACCATGAGCTTGTTGAGGAGCCCCGCGAGCTGATTCGCGAGACTGCCGAGCGTCGCCGCGCGAAAGCCCGCCGCGAGCTGCGCGGCGAGCCGTTCCTCCCAGCGGCTCTCGAGCCAGCGCTCGATCGCCATGGCCTTCACCGTCTCGATCCCGTTCACGCTCTCGATGAGCAGTGCCTGGCTGTCGGCCGCACGCTCCGTGCGGGCCTCGAGCCGCGCGCGGAGCGGCGGCGTGAAACAGAGCGCGAGCGCCGCATAGAGCGGCAGCGTGAGCGCGACGATGCCGGTCAACGCCGGGCTGTAGAGCGCGAGCACGCCGAAGAAGGCGACCGTGAACGCGAGATCGACGAGCAGCGTGAGTCCGGTTCCCGTGATGAACTGGCGCACGGTTTCGAGCTCGCGCACCCGGGCCACGGTATCGCCGACGCGGCGTGCGGCGTGATACGCGAGCGGCAGCGCGAGGAGATGCCGGAACAGGGCCGCGCCGAGCGCGGCATCGATGCGGTTCGCGGTGTGCGTGAAGACGTAGCTCCGCAAGCCGCCGAGGACGGTCTCGAACCCCGCGACGCCGAGCAGCGCGACGGTAATCGTGACGAGCGTCGTCTCGCCATGATGCGCGAGCACCTTGTCGACGACGACCTGGAAGAACAGCGGTGTGACGAGCGCGACGAGTTGCAGCACGAACGAGGCGACGAGCACTTCGAGGAGCAGCACGCGATGGCGGAGCACGTGCGACAGGAACCAGCCGAAACCGAACGCGCATGGCGCGGACGCCGTGTCGCGGCGCGTCGCGAGCAGCGCGAGGCCCGACCACGCCGCGCCGAACGCCGCGCGGGCGAGCAGCCGCGGGGGACCCCAAGGCGGTTGCAGCAGCACCTCCTCCCGCCCCACCCGCGCGAGCAGCATCCACTCCGCGTCGAGCTGCACCAGCACGGGCAGCGGCAGACGTTCGAGGCGCGCGTCGAGCTGGCGGCCGAGGCGCGCCTTCAGTCCGAGGCTGCGCGCCGCGCGCAGCAGCTCGTCCGGCGTACAGGCGCGATCGCGCGTTCCGAATTCCTCGGCGAGACGCGCGGCGTCGGCCGGCAGCCCATGCCATTGCGCGAGCAAGGCGAGACAGACGAGCCCGCCGTACTCCGGGGGGCGCGGAAGATCCTGCGACATGAAACGTCCCTGTTCATGCGGGTGTGCGATCCTGACGGCGCGCAGCGCCCCCGACAAGCCCGGGCCATGAATCGGAAGACGGCGGAAATCCGGCCGCGCGCGGCGCTCTGCGCGCCACCACCCCGGCTGCGGCGATCAGCGGAGGAGGAATTCCCGCGACCCGCTCAGCGGATCGCGGCGGCGGCCGGGTCGGACGTCCGCTGCCGTCGCGGGATTGCGGAAGCTCTCGAGAAATCCATCGGGATCTTTATCAGCGCACGGTCCGCAACCAGCGTGGTTCTTGCGGAGCTCTGGTGAACGATGGCTTACGCCCTTGTTCACGCCGGTACGTCCCTGTGCCGCAGGAAGCCCGCGACTCGTTCGGAGCGTCCTACCAGGCGAGCTTCTGACCGAATTCGCGGCCGTAGCGGGCCGCGAACTCGGCGCGCGTGAAGCGATGGTTCTGGGTGCCGGCGTGCTCGATCTTGATCGCGCCGCACAGTGCCGCGATGCGCCCGGTGGTTTCCCAGTTCATGCGGTTCATGAGGCCGTAGAGCAGTCCGGCGCGGAACGAATCGCCGCAGCCCGTCGGGTCGACGACCTGCTGCGCCTTCGCCGGCGGGATGTGGATGCGCGCACCCTTCGTGTAGATCGTCGCGCCCTCGGCGCCGCGCGTGACGATCAACGCATCGACGTGGCCGCTGATCTCCTCGAGCGACCAGCCGGTGCGCTCCTGCATGAGCTGCGACTCGTAGTCGTTGACGGTCACCCAGCTCGCTTCGACGATGAAGTGCTTCAGATCTTCGCCGTTGAACATCGGCATGCCCTGACCCGGATCGAAGATGAAACGGATGCCGGCGTCGACGAACTGCCGCGCATGCTCGATCATGCCGACGCGTCCATCCGGCGAGATGATCCCGATCGTGGCCTCGGGCACGTCCGCGACGCGGTTGTCGGCGGCGCGCTCCATGGCGCCAGGATGGAAAGCGGTGATCTGGTTGTCGTCGAGATCCGTGGTGATGAAGGCCTGCGCCGTCAGCATGTTCTCGACGACCTTGACGTGGCGGCGATCGATACCGCATTCGTCCATCCATGCGGCATACGGTTCGAAGTCGATGCCGACGGTCGCCATCGGGATCGGCTCACCGCCGAGGAGCTTCAGGTTGTAGGCGATGTTGCCGGCACAGCCGCCGAATTCGCGCCGCAGCCGCGGCACGAGGAAAGAGACGTTGAGTATGTGGATCTTGTCCGGCAGGATGTGGTTCTTGAAGCGGTCCTGGAACACCATGATGTTGTCGAAGGCGAAGGATCCGCAGATCAGCGCTGACATGAAGCTTCCTCGAATGTCGGTGAATGTCCTGCCGCATTATGAACCAGCCCGGGCCGCGCCGCACACCGCGGCACCCGAGCGGCGCGTCCGCCGCGGCCCGGTACCATGGAGTGAGACCGCCGCGCGATGACGTTCTTCGAAGCCCTGCTGAGTCCCGAGGCCTTGTTCGCGATCCTGCTGTTCGCGCTCGGCGCGCTCGTCGAACCGTTCCTCGCGCATGGGCTGCAGCGCCGCTGTGCGCCGAACCCGCCGCTCGCGTGGCTGGCGGAGCACGTGCTGGCCCCCCTGCTGCGCGCCGCGCTGCTGTTCGGCTTCGTGCTGCTCGCCTATCCGGCACTCTTCGGCCTGCGCAGCGCGCCGCCGCTCGCGACGCTCGTGGCGGATCCGCATGCGCACCCGAGCACCGTGCTCGGCGTGATGCTGCTCGTCACGCTCAGCGCGCCGCTGCTGCGCCTCTTCGCGCGTCATCTCGAAGTCGTGCTCCCTTTGCAGGGCGTGCTCGCGACAGCCTTCCTCTTCCACTGGCTCGCGAGCTATCTGCACGTGACGGTGGCGAGCGCCTGGCCCGGCCTCGCGTCCGTGTTGCTGCTCGTCGGGCTCGCCTATTTTGCCGGGCTCGCCGCGAGTCTCATCGGCCGCGCACTCGGGGCCAGCCTGAACGCAGGATTCCACCTCGCCGACGGTGAAGCGCTGGCCGCGAGCGCGGCGACGCTGCTCGCCCAGGTGCCGCTCGTGCTGCTGTACGGGGCGATGCTCGGGAGGCAGCTTGCGATCTGAGCGGCGGGGGCCGGGTGCCGCGGGCGAGCGCCGCCGATGCATCTCTCCTTCGCCTACGCACCCTCTGGCGCGCGATCGGGCTCGACAGGAATCCACTCCCCGGCACGATCCACAGGATGTCGAGAAAGAGGTCCGGTGTCGAGGCAGAGCCCGCCCCCACCACCGTCATTCCCGCGCGAGCGGGAATCCGTTCGTTTGCTCTCGGCCCCGAGGCCCGGGCTCGACACTCTGGAATGCCGCGGTTCACTGCCTCGGACGTGGGTCACCGACTGGATTCCCGCGTGCGCGGGAACGAGGTGGTGGGGCAACGGGTGACGGTGTCGCCACGGCGGCCTCTCCGAGTCCCGAAGCGTCAGCAACTTTCATCATTGCGGGTGATGCTCACGCTTCGTGACTGTCCGGTCGACGCAGGAAACCCATCATCGGACACACGCCGCGAGCCGCCCGTTCACCGCGCCGCGCGCGCTGTCTTCTTCGCCTTCGCCTTCGCTCGCGGCTTCGCGCGTTCGAGCAGCGGCGCGAGGAAGCGCCCCGTGTGTGAGTCGGGATTCGCGGCGACGTCCTCGGGCGTACCGATCGCGACGATCGTGCCGCCGCGATGCCCGCCCTCGGGGCCGAGATCGATGAGCCAGTCCGCGGTCTTGATGACGTCGAGGTTGTGCTCGATGACGACGACGGTGTTGCCGTGATCGCGCAGGCGGTGCA
The DNA here is from genome assembly GCA_016209015.1 of Gammaproteobacteria bacterium. Lineage (GTDB taxonomy): Bacteria > Pseudomonadota > Gammaproteobacteria > JACQWY01. The sequence goes on from JACQWY010000047.1 coordinate 70,342, forward strand.
GCACTTTGAGCAACTGCTCGATGTCGTGGAAGTGCAGGCCCGTCGTCGGCTCGTCGAGGATGTAGAGGGTCTTGCCGGTGTCGCGCTTGGAGAGCTCACGCGAGAGCTTCACGCGCTGCGCCTCGCCGCCCGAGAGCGTCGTCGCGTTCTGGCCGAGGCGGATATAGGAGAGGCCGACGTCCATCAGCGTCTGCAGCTTCGTCGCGACCATCGGTACGGGATCGAAGAACGTCCGCGCCTCCTCGACCGTCATGTCGAGCACTTCGTTGATGTTCTTGCCCTTGTAGAGGATGTCGAGCGTCTCGCGGTTGTAGCGTCGGCCCTTGCAGACGTCGCAGGCCACGTAGACGTCGGGCAGGAAGTGCATCTCGACCTTGATCACGCCGTCGCCCTGGCAGGCCTCGCAGCGGCCGCCCTTCACATTGAAGCTGAAGCGACCGGGTTGATAGCCCCGCGAGCGTGCTTCATGCGTCGCCGCGAACAGATCGCGGATCGGCGTGAAGAGGCCGGTATAGGTCGCGGGATTCGAGCGCGGCGTGCGGCCGATCGGGCTCTGATCGATGTCGACGACCTTGTCGAAATTCTCGAGCCCTTCGATGCGCTCGCAGGGCGCGGGATCGAGCGCCGCACCGTTCAGCTCGCGCGCCGTGAAGTGATACAGCGTGTCGTTGACGAGCGTCGACTTGCCGGAGCCGGAGACGCCCGTCACGCAGACCATGAGGCCGCACGGGAACTCGGCATCCACGTCGCGCAGATTGTTGCCGCGCGCACCGAGGATCTTCAGCGTGCGCAGCGGGTCGAAGGGCGTGCGACGTTCCGGCACCGCGATCGCGCGGCGCCCCGAGAGATACTGGCCGGTCAGCGATTCGCTGCAGGCCGAAACCTGCGCGGGCGTGCCTTGCACGACGACGCGGCCGCCGTGCACGCCGGCACCGGGTCCCATATCGACGACATAGTCCGCGGTCTTGATCGCATCCTCGTCGTGCTCGACGACGATCACCGTGTTGCCGAGATCGCGCAGATGAAGCAGCGTCTCGAGCAGGCGCTCGTTGTCGCGCTGATGCAGACCAATCGAGGGCTCGTCGAGGATGTACATGACGCCGACGAGGCCGGCGCCGATCTGGCTCGCGAGCCGGATGCGCTGCGCCTCGCCGCCCGAGAGCGTCTCGGCGCTGCGGTCGAGCGTGAGGTAGTCGAGCCCGACGTTGACGAGGAAGGCGAGGCGCAGCTTCACCTCCTTCGCGATCTTGTCGGCGATCTCGCCGCGGTGCCCGGAGAGCTTCAACTCGGAAAACAGTTCCTGCGCCGCGCCTATCGCCATGGCGGTGATGTCCGGCAGCGCGCGGCCGGCGATGAAAACGTGGCGTGCGGCCTTGTTCAGGCGCGTGCCGCCGCATTCGCCGCAGGGCTTCGAGCCGAGGAAGCGCGCGAGCTCCTCGCGCACGAGATTCGATTCCGTCTCCTTGTAGCGCCGCTCCATGTTCGGCAGCACGCCCTCGAAGGCATGCTTGCGCGTGTAAGCGCGGCCGCCCGAGTTCAGATACGTGAACTCGATTTCCTCCTTGCCGCTGCCGTGGAGTATCGCCTGCTGCACGGGCGACGGCAGCTCGCGGTACGGCGTGTCGACGTCGAACTCATAGTGTCTCGACAGCGCGTTGATGAGCTGGAAGTAGTACGCGTTGCGGCGATCCCAGCCGTGGATCGCGCCGGCCGGCAGCGAGAGCTCGGGTCGGTGCAGGATGCGCTCGGGATCGAAGAACTGGATGACGCCGAGGCCGTCGCAGCTCGTGCACGCGCCGGACGGGCTGTTGAACGAGAAGACCTTCGGCTCGAGCTCGCTGATACTGTAGCCGCAGACCGGGCAGGCGAAGCGCGCGGAGAACAACATCTCGGGGATCGCATCGCCTTCTAGCGGCCGCACTTTCGCCACACCCTCGGCGAGATTGAGCGCGGTCTCGAAGGATTCCGCGAGGCGAAGCTGCAAGTCCGGGGCGACCTTGAAGCGGTCGACGACGACGTCGATGTCGTGCTTCTTGCGGAGCTCGAGCTTCGGCGGATCGTCGAGCATGACGACTTCGCCGTTGACGACTGCACGCACGAAGCCTTGTCGCGCGAGCTGCTCGAAGATCTGATGATGCTCGCCTTTGCGGCCCTTCACGACCGGCGCGAGGATCATGAGCCGCGTGCCCTCGGGCAGCGTGAGCACCTGGTCCACCATCTGCGAGACCGTCTGCGCTTCGAGCGGCTCGTCGTGATCGGGACAGCGCGGCTCGCCGACGCGCGCATAGAGCAGGCGCAGGTAATCGTAGATCTCGGTGATCGTGCCGACGGTCGATCGCGGATTGTGAGACGTCGATTTCTGTTCGATGGAGATCGCGGGCGAGAGGCCCTCGATGTGATCGATATCGGGCTTCTCCATCATCGACAGGAACTGCCGCGCGTAAGCCGACAGCGATTCGACGTAACGGCGCTGGCCCTCGGCGTAGATCGTGTCGAACGCGAGCGAGGACTTCCCCGATCCCGACAGTCCGGTGACGACGATCAGCTTGTCGCGAGGCAGGTCGAGGTCGATGTTCTTGAGATTGTGAGTCCGCGCACCGCGGATATGGATCGTGTCCATGGAATCAGGCGCTCTCGCTGGCCTCGGGAAACCGCAAACGGGTAATATACGGCTATTCCGGAGCCAGCCCAAAGCCGAATTTCACGTGTCCACCGCCGACCGCATGACCCGCGCCGAACTGCGCGCCGCCGCCTCGCTCGCGCTCGTTTTTTTCCTGCGCATGCTGGGCCTCTTCATGATCACGCCGGTGTTTCCGCTGTACGCCGAGCACCTCGATGGTGCGACGCCTACGCTCGTCGGACTCGCGGTAGGCGTCTACGGTCTGACGCAGGCACTGCTGCAGATCCCGTTCGGCATGGCCTCGGATCGCCTCGGCCGCAAGAAGATCATCACCGCGGGCCTGCTCGTCTTCGTCGCCGGCAGCGCGGTCGCCGCGCTCTCGCAACACATCACGGGCGTGGCCATCGGCCGCGCACTGCAGGGCGCGGGCGCAGTCGGCTCGGCGACGATGGCGCTCGCCGCGGACGTGACGCGCGAAGAGACGCGCATCAAGGCGATGGCGATCATCGGCATGACGATCGGCCTCGCGTTCCCGATCGCTTTCGTCGCCGGTCCCGCGCTCAGCCATTGGCTCGGCGCGGCGAGCGTGTTCTGGATGGCGGGTGGTCTGGGCCTCTGCGCGATCGCCGTGCTGCTCCTGCTCGTCCCGCAACCCGCGCAAAGCACCTACCATCGCGACGTGAGCCTGAACGTCTCCGACCTCGGCTCCGTGCTCCGCGATCCCGAGCTCATGCGGATCTATCTCGGCGTGTTCGCGCTGCATACGAGCCTGCAGGCGCTGTTCCTGGTCCTGCCGCTCGATCTCCGCGACGCGCTCGGCATCGATCCCGCGCATCACTGGCATATCTACTTGCCGGCGCTCGCATTCTCCGTCGTCGCGCTCGGCCCGCTGTTCGGACTCTCCGGGCGACGCGGGCGCATGAAAGAGGTGTATTGCGGCTCGGTGCTCGCGACCGGCGCTTCGGCGCTCGCGCTCGGCTTCGCGGGCAGCAGCGCCGCACTGACGGTGCTGCTCCTCACCGTCTTCTTCGCCGGCTTCAATTTCCTCGAAGCGAGCCAGCCCTCGCTCGTCTCGCAGCTCGCGCCCGCGGCACGCCGCGGCACGGCGCTCGGCCCCTACTCCGCGTTCCAGTTCATCGGCATCTCGCTCGGCGGCGTCGTCGGCGGCTGGCTGCACGAGCACCACGGCAAGACGGCGGTGTTCGTGTTCTGCGGGCTCGTCTCGTTCGCCTGGTTCCTCTACACGCTCAGCATGAAGCCGCCGCGCAAGCTCGCGAACCGCATGTTCCAGGTCGGGGCGACGACCGCCGCGGCCGCCGAGGCGCTCGCCGCCCGGCTGCGCGGGATTGCGGGCGTCACCGAAGCGACCGTCGTCGCCGAGGACGGCGTCGCGTACCTGAAGGTCGACCCGGCCCGGCTCGACGGCGCGGCGCTCGACGCGCTGCTCGCCGCCGCGCGGGGCTGATTGGCCGTTGCCGCTCCGGCGGCCTGTTGTAGAATCCCGCCTCGGCACTCACCCCTCGGCATGGATGCACGAGGGCCCACTCAATAAACAGGGAGAACACCTATGGCACGTGGATTGAACAAAGTCATGCTGATCGGCAACCTCGGTGCCGATCCCGAAGTGCGCTATACGGCCGGCGGCAGCGCAATAGCGAACATCCGGCTCGCGACCGCAGAATCCTGGCGCGACAAGGAATCCGGCGACCAGCAGGAGCGCACGGAGTGGCACCGCGTGGTGTTCTTCGGCCGCCTCGGCGAGATCGCGGCGGAATATCTGAAGAAGGGCTCGCAGGTCTACGTCGAGGGCCGCATCCAGACCCGCAAGTGGACGAACAAGGAAGGCGTCGACCAGTACTCCACGGAAATCATCGCGAACGACATGCAGATGTTGGGCGGCCGCGGCGGTGCGGGCGGCGGCGGCATGGCCGGCGGTGAAGGCGGCGGCCGGCGCGGCGGCGGGGACGATTTGGGCGGCGGCAGCGGTGGCGGTGGTGGCGGCGGACGTCCCAGCGGCGGCGGCGCGCCCCGCAAGGGTTCGTCGGAACCGCCGATGGACGATTTCGACGACGACATTCCGTTCTGAGCCGGCGTCCCGCGGACGGCGTCGCGCCGTCCGCGGGACGCCCTCATGGCCGCTGTACGCGGCGCTTCAAGTCCTCGATCAAATCGCTGCTCGAACGCTTCGGCCGTGCCGCCGGCGTCGATTCGCCGAGATGCGGCCACAGGCCGTGCAGCACTTCTTCCGGCAAGACGTTTTCCAGATATTCGAGCGCGGTGCCGCGCTGCACGCGATCGCCGCTGAACATCGCCTGCAGCGAGAGCTGCAGCGCGTCGCGGTCGAGCACGAGGCCGAGCAGCGTGAAGACGTATTCCAGGCTGTAATTGAACTGCGGCTCCATCTGCACCGTGCCGGCCGCGAGATCGAGCGGCAGATCGATTTGATATTTCAGATCGCGCGAATTCCAGGTGCCGTGGTCGATACGGACCTCGCGCTCGACGGCCCGCAAGACCACCTGCTCATCGAGTGCCATGTAGGGATCGCGGGCACTCATGCGCGCGAGTGCACGCGCGCAGCTGTAGCGGATGTTGAACTCTTCCTCCGCCAGCCCCATCAGCAACGCTGCGACGGCGCGCGGGTTGTGCGTGACCTCGAGGACGCTCGGGATGCGCTGGCGCGCGACGAGCGGGACGTCGGGATCGACGAGCGCGTCGGCGAGCTGGCCGATGATCGAGGGCGCCATCCAGCGCAGCTCCATGCGCACGTCCTCGGCAACGAGATCGACGCCGAGCAGCGGCACGAGGAACGGTGCGAGACGGTGATCCATGAAGGCCCCGGCGAGGCAGCGCTTGATCTTCGTGTGATCGCCGGACAGGAGATCGGCGACGGCGCGGGAGAACGAGCCCGCGAGCTCGGCATTGCCGGGCAGCGCCACGGGTGTTCCGGCGCCGCGCTCGGGCACGGCGCCGTAGCGTTCGTACTTCATCTGCCAGATCTTCGCGTAGAGCTGTTCGCGTTCGCCCGCCGCCGAAGCCTCGGCGAGGATGTGGCGCGTGGTCGCGTCGATGGCCTGTTCGTCGGTGAGCGAGATCGCGCCGTCGCGCAGGCTCGCCGCGAGCTGCGCGATGTAGCCGCGATAGAGACGCGCGACGACGACGAGCGAGACGAGCGCGATGATGACGCTCAGCGCGAGCACCGGGCCGAGCGCAGGTCCCGTGACGGTCGCGAGCAGCAGGATCAGCACGCCGCTCCCGATCACGTCGCCGAGGCGATCGGCCGCGACGTCGATGATCATCTTCGTCGGGCGCTTCGTGAACGGCGGCAGCGGCGTGTAGAGCAGCTCGAAAGCCGAGCGGAAGAACGAATTCGCGAACACGACCTGCAGGCCGCGCACGAGGACGACCGACCACCAGCGCGCGACGACCGCGCCGAGCAGGCCCGAGAGCACCGCCGCGGCCGGCATCACCGCGAGCGTCGCGCCGAGCCCGAATCGCCTGAGCACGCGCTGCCCGAGCAGCCACTGCACCGCGAACGTGAGCACGCCGACACCGGCGTAGAACTGGCCGAAGAACGCGACGAGATCGCCGCTCTGCGGCAACCGTGCCGAGGCCGTCGATTTCAGCGCGTAGTCGAGGAGCGCGGCGAGCATTGCGGCGAGCACCATGAGCCAGGCCATCTCGCGCAGATAGCGGTGCGTGACGAGCGTCTTGAGCGCCGCCACGGCACCGAGCGGCGCATGAGGATGAGTCTGATGCACCGCTTCGCCTATGCCGCGGACGAGGAACACGCACACCACGTGGATCGCGCCGAGCACGATCAGCATCGCCTGCACGTCGATGCTCCGCGCGACCTTGCCCGCGACGAGACCGCCGACGACGCCGCCGAACGTCGCGGCCGCGGCGATGCGCGCGATCGTCTGCTTGGCGGAATGCGGGTCGAAGCGCTCGTTCACGACCGACCAGAAGCCGCTGATCAGCACGGCGCCGAAAATGCCCTGCTGCACGTAGAGCAGGATCGCGACGAGGCGCGGCGCCTCGTCGTAGATCAGCCAGTCGCAACCGAAGAGCGCGGCGCTCAACGCGAGCGCGGCGGGAATGACGCGCGACGGTCCGTGCGCGGCGAGGAGCCGCGAGGCGAGCACGACCGCACCCATCGAGACGAGCGCGGAGAGCATGACGATGCGCGGCAGCGCCGTCGCGGCGAAATGCGAGAGGAAGACGGCGTCGCGCGTCGCCTTGCCCGCGACCTGATCGGCGATGAGCAGCGTCGCGGCCGCGAGCGCATAGGCCGTCGCGGCACGCCCGTGCGCGGCGGAGGCGTGAGGATCTGCGGGCCCGGCGCTCACGCGATCGAGTCCCGGGGCGCGAAGTGTCCGGAGGTTTGACGCGATCCGGACACGGGTCGGAAGTCCGTCGTCGGAGACGTGGACCTGCCCGCAGATCGACCGATTGCGCTCTTCATCGTCCCCTGGATCCGTTCCCGGCGCGGCCCGCCGGTGCCGGGGTCGGACACTGCGCGCGAGGCCGGAATTCTTGCGGCTGCCTTCGCCCCGGTGTTACAGTCCGGCCCACTTATGGGCGCATACCGTATCACAATCGGCCTGCTGCTGGGTCTGGTCCTCAACGTCTCGGCAGTGGCGAACCCGGGCAGCGACCCTGAAGCGCTGCGCGAGGACGTCGATCCGCGCCTGCAACGCGCAGTCGACTCGAACCTCGACGCGCTCGGTCTGCGCAATGCCGCCCGCGACAAGCGCCTGTGCCTCGCCCTCATCGACATCACCCGCCCCGATCACCCGCGGCTCGCCGAAGTGAACGGCGATTACATGATGTATGCGGCGAGCCTGCCCAAGATCGCGATCCTGCTCGGCGCCTTCGTCGAGATCGAAGCCGGCCGTCTGCGTCTCGACGACGAGGTCCGCGATTCGCTGACGCGCATGGTGCGCGTGTCGTCGAATACGGATGCAACCGCGATGCTGAACCGCGTCGGCAAGACGCGCGTGAACCAGATCCTGCAGTCGGATCGTTTCCGCCTCTACGATCGCCGCATGAACGGTGGCCTGTGGGTCGGCAAGGAATACGCGAAGGCGAACACCTATGCGCCCGATCCGCTGCACAATCTCTCGCACGGCGCGACCGCACTGCAGGCCGCGCGCTTCTATTACCTGCTCGAAACCGGGCAGCTCGTGAATCCGCAGCTCACGAAAGTGATGAAGACGATGCTCTCCGAGCCCGGCATCCATCACAAGTTCGTGAAGGGGCTGGAAGCGCGGCCGGGCGTGAAGATCTATCGCAAGTCGGGCACCTGGGAGCAGTGGCACGCCGACAGCGCGCTCGTCGAGGCCCAGGGCTACAAGTACATCATCGTCGGCCTCGCCCACGACGCCGCCGGCGGCGACTGGCTCGTGAAGCTCGCGCCGCGTATGCACGACCTCATCGTGCCCACCCGCCTCGCCGAGAACCGCAGCGATGTGACGACGCGTTAGCGCGGTTCGCATAGCGCGCGTTTTCAGGAACGCGATCGATGCGCCTCCTTCGTCGGCACATCCATCTATAGCAAGTCCTGCTAGATCCTGAGCAGCGTGATCGTCGGCGTGTTGAGCGCCGGGTGGGCATGAAAGCCCCGCACCAGCACCACGAAATCCCCGGACTTCCCGAGCCCGAGCTCCGCCGCGACGCGGCGCGCGATGACGTTCGGATTCTCCGTGCCCGCCGCCGCATCGAGCTGCGGCAGCACGCCCCACAGGAGGCCCATGCGCCGGCAGGTTTCCGGCACCGGCGACACCGCGACGATCGGTGCGGCCGGCCGCGCCGCGCTGATCGTGCCGGCGGTGACGCCCTGCATCGAGATGACGATCACCCCGCGGACCTGAACCTCGGCGACGAGCTTCGCGACGGCATCCGCGATCGCGTCGCCGAAATCGTCGCGACGCTCGGCAGCGGTGCGGACCATGAACGCGGGCGCCGCGTGGGCGTGGAATTCGTAGGACTCGGTCTGACGCGCGATGCGCGCCATCATGGCGACCGCTTCCACCGCGTGCTCTCCGACCGCGGTCTCGCCGGAAAGCATCACCGCATCCGCGCCGCTCGCGACGGCGTGCGAAACGTCCGTGACCTCGGCGCGCGTCGGCCGCGCGTTCTGAATCATGGATTCCAGCATCTGCGTCGCGACTATCACGGGCTTGTCGTAACGGCGCGCGAGCGCGATGAGCTGGCTCTGCGCAATCGGCACCTGCTCGGGATTGAGCTCGACGCCGAGATCGCCGCGCGCGACCATGATCGCGTCCGCGGCATCGACGATGGCCGCGCTGTTGCGCAGCGCTTCGGGCTTCTCGATTTTCGCGACGATGCCCGGCCGCCGCGTGCTCGCGTCGACCAGGCGGCGCAGCGTGCGCACGTCCTCCGCGGTCCGCACGAACGACAGCGCGATGAAATCGACTTCCTGCGCGAGCGCGAACTCGGCGTCGCGCAGATCCTTGTCCGTCAACGATGGCGCCGAGACCGCGACACCCGGCAGATTGATGCCCTTGTGATCGCCGATCGGACCGCCCGCGATGACGCGACAACGCACGTCCGTCCCGTCCACGGTCTCCACGCGGAGCTCGACCGCGCCGTCGTTCAACAGAATCCGGTCGCCCGCGCGCACGTCGGCGGCGAGGTCCGCGTATTGCGAGGGAATGATCGTCGCATCACCGGGCACGTCGCGCGTCGTGACGAGCACCTCGGCTCCGGCGAGGAGCTCGACACGTCCGCCGGCGAAGCGCCCCATGCGGATCTTCGGGCCGCAGAGATCGGCGAGGATGGCGGTGTGGCGGCCGAGCGCGCGCGCTTCGCTGCGGATCGTGGCGATCACCGCGGCATGGCCGTCCTGCGAGCCGTGCGACATGTTCACGCGAAAGACGTCGACGCCGGCCTCGATGAGCGCACGGATCGCCGGCGCGCCGCTCGAGGCGGGCCCGAGGGTCGCGACGATTTTCGTGCGGCGGTACTTCAGTAGATCGAACTCGGTCAGGACCGACATGCTGCTGCCCCCCGTTCCGTAATCCCGTGCGACTGTCGGAGAGCCTGCGCCGGTCGCACCTCGGGCGCAAGCGGGGATCAGGGGAAGACGATCCGGACAATCTCGACGTAGCGATCGGCGAAATCGACTTTCAGCCCGCGTTTGACGTGCTCGGGCAGCTCGTCGTAATCACCGCGGTTCGCACCGGGCAGGATCGCGCGCTTCACGCCGGCGCGCTTCGCGGCGACGAGCTTCTCGCGGATGCCGCCCACCGCGAGCACGCGCCCGGTCAACGTGAGCTCGCCCGTCATCGCGATGCCGGCCTTCACCCGTTGTCTGCGCGCGAGCGAGAGCAGCGCGGTCGCCATGGTCACGCCCGCGCTCGGTCCGTCTTTCGGCGTCGCGCCTTCGGGCACGTGCAGATGGACGAAGGCCTGATCGAAGAACGCCGCATCGGCGCCGAACTCCTGGAGGTGCGCGGCGATATAGGAGTGCGCGATCTCCGCGGACTCCTTCATCACGCCGCCGAGCTGACCCGTGACCTTGAAGCCGCGGTTCTTGCTGTGCACCAGCGTCGCTTCGACGTCGAGCGTGGCGCCGCCGAGCGGCGTCCAGGCGAGGCCCGTGACGACCCCGATCTCGACCGTCGGCACCTTGCGGCGGAACGGCGGGGGGCCGAGCAGCTCCGCGAGATCACCGCTCTTCACGCTCACCTTCGCGCGCGGATGCTCGACGACGCGCAAAGCGATCTTGCGCGTGATGCGGCTCAACTGCTTCTCGAGATTGCGCACGCCGGCCTCGCGCGCATAGTTCTCGATGATCGCGCGGAGCGCCGCGGTGTCGATGCGTGCCTGGCCGGGCTTCAAGCCCGCCTTGTCGCGCTGCTTCGGCCAGAGGTGCTTCTTCGCGATCGCGATCTTCTCCTCGCTCAGATAGCCCGCGAGGCGGATCATCTCCATGCGATCGAGCAGCGCGCGCGGGATCGTGTCGGGCTGATTTGCAGTGCAGATGAAGAGCACCTTCGAGAGATCGAAGCGCACGTCGAGATAGTGATCGAGGAAGCCCGCGTTCTGCTCGGGGTCGAGCACTTCGAGCAGCGCCGAGGCCGGGTCGCCCTGGTAGCTCTTGCCGATCTTGTCGATCTCGTCGAGCAGGACCACCGGGTTCGCGGTCTTCGCCTCACGGATGGCCTGCACGAACTTGCCGGGCATGGCCCCGACGTAAGTGCGGCGATGGCCCTTGATCTCCGCCTCGTCGCGCATGCCGCCGACGCTGAAACGATAGAAGCGCCGGCCGAGCGCGTCGGCGATGGAACGGCCGATCGACGTCTTGCCGACACCCGGCGGGCCGACGAAGAGCAGGATTGAGCCCGCGATCTCGCCCTTCAGCGCGCCGACCGCGAGGAACTCGACGATGCGCTGCTTCACGTCCGCGAGCCCCTCGTGGTCGCGATCGAGCACGGCGCGGGCATGTTTCAGATCGAGCCTGTCCTCTGAATACACGCCCCAGGGCAGGCCCGTCAGCACATCGAGATAATTGCGCGTGACGCCGTATTCCGGCGAGCTCGTGTCGAGCAGCGAGAGCTTGCGCATCTCGTCCTCGATGCGCCGGCTCGCGTCGTCCGGCACGACGAGGTGTTCGAGCCGGTCGCGGAAGCGCTCGATCTCGAGCGCCTTGTCGTCCTTCTGAATGCCGAGCTGTTGCTGGATTTCCTTCAACTGCTCCTTCAGGAAGAACTCGCGCTGGCGCTCGCTCACACGCTCTTCGACCTTCTGCCGGATCTCGGACTGCAGGCTCGCGACCTCGAGTTCGTGCTGGACGAGCAGCATCACCTTCTCCATGCGCCGGAGCAGCGGCACCGCCTCGAGCACCTGCTGGAGCTCCTCCCGGCTCGCGCTCGTGAGCGCGGCGGCGAAATCCGCGAGCGGCGAGGCTTCGTCCGGATTGAAGCGCTCGAGATAGGCGCGGAGATTCTCCTTGTAAAAGGGATTGAGCGGCAGCAGCTCGCGGATCTTCGCGATGATCGCCTGAGCGTAGGCCCGCACCTCGCGCACGTTCTCCGTCGGCGGTTGTGGATAGTCGACCTGCGCGACGAACGGCGGTGTGCGCGACAGCCAGCCGGTGATGCGGCAGCGGTGCAGGCCCTCGGCGATGAACTGGATCTTGCCCTCGGCACGCATCAGGTTGTGGACGCGGACGACCGCGCCCATGGTGTGAAAACGCTCGGGCGCCGGCACCGCATCCGCATCGCCGTCGACGAGCACGAGGCCGACGAGGTGCTGCGGTTCGGCGTGCACGCGCTCGAGCGTCGGGCCCCATGCGGCTTCGTCGAGCACGATCGGCATGGTCTGCGCCGGAAAGAACGGCCGCGCGCGGAGCGGCAGCAGCAGCAGTCGATCGGGCAGGGTCTGATGTAAGCGGGCGGGAATGCCGGCGGAGCCTTCGTGGGCGGCGGCCGGCGTGCGTTCTTCTTCCACGGATCGGTTTTCCAAAGTTCGTCCCGGTCGGGCCGCCGCGGCGCACCCGGGAAATCAGTTGTTCTGGATGTTCGGCACCCTCGTGATCGCGGACAGGCCCGCGAGGAGGTCCTTCGCCGTCGCGAAGCGATCGTTCGGATCCTTCGCGAGCAGCATTTCAATGATCGGCTGGAACCGGCGCAGCGCGTGCGGCAGATAGGGGATCGGCGCGTGCACGTGCTGGTAGACGAGTGCCGGCGCATTGTCCGCGCGATACGGCTTACGGCCGACGAGCATCTCGTAGAAGATGATGCCCGCGCTGTAGAGATCCGAGCGGATGTCGACGACGCCGCCGATCGCCTGCTCGGGCGAGATGTAGTTCGGCGTACCGAGCACGCTGCCGAGACGCGTGATGTCGGACGTCTCGTCGAGACGGCGCGAGATGCCGAAGTCCGCGAGCGCGAGGCTGTCGTCGGAGCGGAACATGATATTGCCGGGCTTCAGATCGCGGTGGATCACGCCCTGGCGGTGCACCGCGTGCAGTCCGTAGGCGATGTGCTCGAGGTAGAGCACAGCCTCGTTGACGGCGATGCCGTGCTCGATGCGCTGCTTCAGATCGCCGCGCGTGAAGAACTCCATCGCGATGTAGCCGTACTTCTGCGTGAAACCGTGCTCGATGAAGCGCACGACGTACTGGCTCTCGATCTGCGCGAGGAGCTCGGCTTCGCGAATGAAGCGCTGCAGGATGTTCGGTTCCTTGATCGCGGCGACGTCGATGATCTTCAGCACGAGCGTCGTGCGATCCTTCATGCGTTCCGCGAGGTACACGCGCGAGTTCGCGCCCTGGCCGATGAGCCGTACGAAGCGATAGCCGATGCGGCGGCCGTCCGGCGTCTGCTCGCCGAGACTGCTCACCGATTCGACGATGCGCTGATCCTCTTCGAGCTTGCGATGGATGTGGCGCTCGGGCTGGGTGCGCTGGGCCTGTCGTTCGGCGACCGCGACGGCGATGAGTGCGGCGAGCCGCTCGGGCGTCGCGTCCGCCTTCTTGATGAACTCCGCGGCGCCGAGCTTGATGGCGCGCGCCGCGACGTATTCGTCGCCCGTCGCGGTCATGAGGATGACGGGCGGGAAGCCGGGAATGTCGCGGAAGCGTTGCAGCCAGGACAGGCCGTTCTCGACCGTGCCGAGGTCGTAATCGAGGAGCAGCGCGTCGTAAATCGACCATTCGAAGTTCGGTCCCGGGATGCCCTGCTGCTCCGGGTCGTACTCCGTGACCTCGACATCCGGCATGGCGCGCGCAAGCAGCCGCCGGGCGAGCATCATGTACTCTTTCGAATCATCGACGATGATGACTTTCATACCGGCGGGACGGTGCTCCTGGGCTCCGCTGACGGCCAGCTCGGGCGGCATGGCCAAATCGGGAATTGCTCGCTGGTTCAATTATGTACCTTATTTTCATCACAATAAAGTTTAGAATCGGCGGCGGCCGCGTCGCCGGCCCGTGCGGCGCCCCGCCCAGGCGTGCCGCAGGATTTCGGCGGCACGCATCCCCGACAGGACCCGCGAGGCTGGATATCGACATGCACCGGAAATTCTTCCCTCTCGCGCTCCTCGCAGCGCTGCTCGCCGCCGGCTCGCCCTGGGCCGCGGCGGCCCCGGACTACCGCGCCTGGATCGAGGCGATGAAAACCGACCGGCGCGGGCCCTTCGATCAGATCCGGTGGTACTGCAAGGACGGCGAGGTGTTGCCGCCCGGGCCCTACGCCTGCGAACCGCACGGCGGCGGCGTCCAGCACGGGCAGTGGACGCCGCGCACGAAGGCGCTGCGCGAAGCCGGCTACTTCGTCGCGAGCTTCCTCGCCGACGCGGATCCCGCCGCGCTCGCGGCGAGCCGCGGCGCCGGCGAGTTGCCGCAAATCCTCGTCCAGCAGTTCCTCGTTCGCGCGGACGACGGCTGGATCCTGCGCGGGGCGCGTTACTACCGCGGCGCGTTCCAGGAAGAGGACGAACGCAAGGGCGCGCGCAAGCTGCTGCTGCGTCTCGTCGGGGATCCCGCGGTGCTCGGTACCCGGCTCGCTTTCCTGCGCACCGCGGCGCGCCTCCTGCCCCACGGCGCGGAGACGCCGTCGGTGCACGAAGTGCGCGAGCTCGCCGCGACGCTCGCCGGCCGCGATCCGACGTTCACGGAGCTGCGCAACAAGATCCACACGAGCCTCGAGCCCGGCGATGCCGAGGCGGTGACGCGCTATGCCGCGCACCTCGCCGACGACACGCAGAAGGCGGAATACGCCGCGCTCGCCCAGGCGATCGGCGCGCTCTACCGCACGGATCTCGGCGCGACGCTCGACGGCGTTGCCGGGCTTGCGAAAGGCGACGAGGCCCTGGCCTCCGCCGTCGCCGCGGTGCAGGCCGCGCTCGCCGCGGACGCCGGTCCGCGCGGCCGCTACGCGCTGACCGCCGGCCTCCTCGAAGCTATCCGCGATCGCCTGCCCGCGATCCAGGGCGAAAAGAAGCGGCTCGCGCTCGTCGATGCGAGCCTCGAGCTCGAGTCCGCGCATTTCGCGGCGGGAGCGGAGCTCGCACCGGCGCTCGCCGGGCTGTCGCGCCGTGCCCGTCTCGAGCTGCTCGGCACGAGCCTGCGTGCCCAGTACGGCGCGGGCCTCGTCTCGCGGCGCGAGCTCGACGCTGCGAACGCCGATCTCACGACGCTCACCGCCGCGGATCCCAAGGTGGGCGACTACCACCGCACGCTCGACTACCTCGCCCTGCCGCCGACCTGGGCGACGCAGGCCATGCGCCGCGAATTCGGCGCGGCGATGGCGAAGCTCGACGACATCGAGCCGAAAGCGGATCTCTTCGTGCAGGACCAGCTCCGCGGCAGTCCGCTGTTCTTCTTCGCGAAGCTGATCGACGGCCTCGTGCGCGACGCCGACCGTCTCGCCGGCGTGCGGAGCGAGCTCTTCGGCGCGGATGTCGGCACGGGCTTGCGCAGTCTCAACCCGGGCCTCGCGCGCGGCGTGCTCCGACTCGCGCAGGGCCACGACTTCACGAAGCTCGAACCGGACGGCATCTATCTGCTGCCGGAGACGGTGTCCGATCTGCCGCCCGTGCGCGGCATCCTCACGCAGGGCGAAGGCAATCCGCTGTCGCACGTCCAGCTCCTCGCGCGCAATCTCGGCATCCCGAACGTCGGCGTCGACACGGCCGTCGTCGAGCGCCTGAAGCCGCACGAGGGCGAACGCGTGATCCTCGCCGTGAGCCACGGCGGCTCGGTGCGCCTTTTGCCCGACGGCGGCGCGAACGCCGCGCTCTTCGATGAGGACACGAAGGCGACGGACAAGCCGCGCCTCATCCACGTCGAGGCCGACAAGCTCCAGCTCGATCGGCGCGAGTTCATCGATCTCGCGGCGCTGCGCGCGAGCGATTCCGGCCACCTCGTCGGCCCGAAAGCGGCGAAGCTCGGCGAGCTCAAGCAGCATTTCCCGGAAGCCGTCGCCGAGGGCGTCGCCATTCCGTTCGGCTTCTTCCGCGGCCTGCTCGAGCAGCCCATGCCGGACGGGAGCGGCACGGTGTTCGACTGGATGCGCGCGAACTATCGCGCGCTCGCGGCGCTGGCGCCGGAGGATCCCTCACGCGCGACGGCGACGGAAGCGTTCCGCGCGAAGCTCGAGGCCTGGGCCCGCCACGCCGATCCCGGGCCCGAATTCCGCGCCGCGCTCGCCGCGAAGCTCGCGGAGAAATTCGGGGCCGACGGCAGCTACGGGGTGTTCGTGCGCAGCGACACGAACGTCGAGGATCTCGCGGGCTTCACCGGCGCCGGACTCAATCTGACGGTGCCGAACGTCGTCGGCTTCGAGAACATCATGAATGCGCTCTCAGAGGTCTGGGCCTCGCCGTTCTCCGCGCGCTCCTTCGCCTGGCGCCAGAGCCTCATGGACGAGCCGGAGCACGTCTATCCCGCGGTGCTGCTGCTGCGCGGTGTCGACAACGAGAAGTCGGGCGTGATGGTCACGCGCGACGTCGACACCGGCAGCCCGGAGTGGCTCTCGATCGCCGTGAACGAAGGCGTCGGCGGCGCGGTCGACGGGCAGGCTGCAGAGTCGCTCCGGGTGCGCACGACCGATGGCGCCGTGCGGCTGCTCGCGCAGGCGACGGCCGCCGAGCGTCGCCAGCTCGATCCGGCCGGCGGGATCGTCGCCCTGCCGACGAGCGGCAGCGATTACGTGCTGCAGCCCGCGGAGATTGCGAAGCTCGTGACGCTCGCGAAGGAGATCCCGGAACGCTTTCCGCCGATCGTCGATGCGAGCGGCGCACCGGCGCCCGCGGACATCGAATTCGGTTTCGTGAAGGGCGAGCTCCGGCTCTTCCAGCTCCGCCCGTTCCTCGAGAACGCGCGCACGCGTAGCCTCGGTTACCTCAATACGCTCGACGCCGGGCTCGCCGCGAACGCGGCGCAAGCCGTGCCGCTCGATGCCGTGCCGTCCGCCCGATATACGCCATGAAAGGATTCGGGCTCGCTTCTTCACTCGCCCTGCTGCTCGCGATGCCGACGGCACAGGCCTATCCCCTCGACAGCTACGCCGAGACGCGCATCGGCCGGCTCGAGGCGCAGCGCCAGGTCGAAGCGGGCGAAATCCCCGGCGAGAAGCAGCCGCCCGGCGCGAAGCTCACGCGTGCCGAGGTCGACCTGCGCCTGCTCGCGCACCGCGATCTCGACATCCCCGCCGCGGACCCGGGCTTCAGCCGCCAGGTCACCGCGGTGCTCGGCGAATACGCGGACCGCTATGCCATCTCCGTGCTCGATCTGAGCGCTATCGATGCGCCGCGCTATGCGGAGCACCAGGGCGGGCTGAGCCAGAACCCGGGCAGCGTAGGAAAGCTCCTCGTCCTTCTCGGCTGGATGCAGGCGCTCGCGGATCTCTATCCCGACGACACGGACAAGCGCTGGGCGTTGCTCCGCGACACGATGATCACGGCCGACGACTTCGTGGTCTCGGATCATCACACGGTGCGGATGTGGAACCGCGAGACGCAGACGCTCACGCGCCGCTCGCTCGCGCCCGGCGATCGCGGCAGCCTGCTGGAATATCTCGACTGGATGATTTCGGCGAGCTCGAACTCCGCGGCCTCGGCCGTGATGCGCGAGGGTCTGCTGCTGCGGGCGTTCGGCAAGGACTATCCACGCGCCGACGACGAGGGGCGCGAGTATCTGCGCAAGACGCCGAAATCCGAGCTCAGCGCGTCGCTCGCCGCGTTCCTCGAAGACCCGGAGCCGCGCAACGGGCTCGATCTCGCGCTGCTGCGCCAGGGCAGCTTCTTCACCCAGACGGGTCAGCGCCGCGTGCCCGGCCGCACGAGCTACGCGACGACGCGCGCGCTCATGACCTATCTGCTCCGCCTCGAGCAGGGCCGCCTCGTCGACGAGTTCTCCTCGCGCGAGATGAAGCGCCTCATGTACCAGACCGAGCGGCGCATCCGTTACGCCTCGTCGCCGGCACTCGCCGGCGCGGCCGTCTATTACAAGAGCGGCTCGCTGTTCGAGTGCCGGCCCGAGCCCGATTTCGCCTGCAAGGCCTACGCAGGCAACATCAAGAACTACATGAATTCCGTGGCGATCGTCGAATCGCCGGCCGGCGGGCGACGACTGTATTACTTCGTCACCATGCTCTCGAACGTGCTGCGCCGGAACTCGGCCGAGGATCACCAGGAGATCGGCACGCGCATCCAGCGGCTGATCGAGTCGATGCACCCGGTTGCGGGCGCGGCCAGGTAACGTCGAGAGGAATGGAATTCGGGGCCTGAAAAAAAGAAGGGCTGCATCAAGCAGCCCCAATACGCTGGTGACAGGTTGGACCTGTCTTCACTCACCCACGGAGGTCAGTCCCTGAACCCGCCCGGGCCAGCAATGCTCGGCCCTTGCGTGTCACAAAACCGTCTTCACTGATGAATCCGTTCGCCATGGCATCGAAGAAGAGCGACTTGGCGCCGTTGCGCGGGATGTAGACCACCCCATCTCCGTAACGGCTCGCGAGCAAACTCGCGATTTTCTGTTCCGATTCGTTCAAAGCTGCTGTCGCCATCTCGCCATCCACTCCGTGAGCCCCTCGTCCCCCCAGAACGCCTCTCACGAATATTCAGTGTTCTTGGGGTATTAGCTTATCTTGATAATTACGAATGTCAAGATCCCGCTACAGGCCTATGTATTGAATGGGGAAATCAGCCCTCCGAGTACCCCGGTCTAGTCCATCAGATGCGGGCGGGCTAGATAGTCCTCGGACTGCATCTCGCGCAGGCGGCTGACCGTGCGCTGGTAGACGGTCGCGAGCCGGCTGCCGCCGTAGAGCGCGTCGGGCGCCGCGGCCGCCGAGACCAGGAGCTTGACGTTGCGGTCGTAGAACTCGTCGATGAGGTTGACGAAGCGCCGCGTCGCGTCGTTGTCGTCCTCGCCGAGGAGCGGTACGTCGCCGATGACGACCGTGTGGAAGCAACGCGCGATTTCGATGTAATCCGCGGTCGAGCGCGGCCCGCCGCAGAGCGTCGCGAAATCGAACCACACGACGCCCTCGGCGAGCCGGCGGGTCGGAATCCGGCGCTCCTCGATGTCGAGATCGACACCGGCTTGCCCCGGTCCCGTCGCGACGATGTCGAAGCCTTTCGCTAGTGCGGCATCGGCCGCCGGGCCGAGCGGCGAATGGTAGACCTCGGCCTGCTTCAGGGCGCGCAGTCGATAGTCCGTCGCGCCCATCAGCTCGAAGACCTCGAGATGTTGCTCGAGGAGCGCGATCGCGGGCAGGAAACGCTCGCGCTGCAGGCCGCCGCGATAGAGATTGCCGGGCGGCTCGTTCGACGTCGTCACGAGCGTCACGCCGCGATTGAACAGACCCTCGAGCAGGTTCGCGAGAATCATCGCGTCCGTGATGTCCGAGACGTGGAATTCGTCGAGACAGAGAATGCGCAGCCCCTCTGCCCACCGCGCCGCGACCACGTCGAGCGGGTCCTGCAACTGCCGGCAGGCTTTCAGATCGTGGTGGACCTTGCGCATGAAACTGTGGAAGTGGAGCCGCAGCCTGCTCTGCGGCGGCAGGCATTCGTAGAACGTGTCGACGATGAACGTCTTGCCGCGCCCGACGCTGCCCCAGAGGTAAGCGCCGCGCGGACCCGGCGTCGCTTCCGGCGCCCGCCGCAGCAGACGGCCCAGCCAGTCGCGCCGGGCGGGCGTCCTCACCGCGCACATCTCGCGATGCACGCGCTCGAGCAGCGCGACGGCGGCGAGCTGCGCCGGATCGGCGGTGAAACCATGACGGGCGATTTCGAATTCGAAGCGCTGCGCGGGTGTGCGCGGGGCGGCGGTGTCGGGACTCATGCTGGGCGGGATCGAGCGTAGTGGTCGGCTGCAAACACCCGTACACTATTCAACGCCGACGCCGCGAAGTAAATACGACACCGTGCCCGGCGCCCCCACCCCGAACCCCGACGACCATGGCGCAAATCGATCAGATCCAGGTGAGATTCGTGCCGACCGAGGATCGCATCCTCGTGCGGATCGCGACACAGGACCGCGCGGAATATCTGTTCTGGATGACGCGCCGCTACGTGCGCCTGATGTGGCCGGGTCTCACCCGGACGCTGCAGCAGAATCCGCGGATCTCCGTGCAGTCCTCGCCGGACGCGCGGCGCGAGCTGCTCGCCTTCGAGCATCAGAAAGCGGTCAACGCGGCGGATTTCGTCACACCTTATCGCGAGGCGGACAAGACGCACCCCCTGGGCCCGGCCCCGATCCTTCTCGTCAGACTGCAGTTGCGGCCGCTCGATGCGCAGCACGCGCAACTCTCCGTCGGTCCTGAAACGGGGCCCGGCCTCGATCTCACGCTCAACCAGGGCCTCCTCCATTCCTTCGCGGAGCTGCTCAGCACGGCGGTCGCGCGCGCGGACTGGGACCTCGGCCCGCTCACGCCGCGCGCCGAGGCCGCCGCGAATGTCGCGAATCAGACCGTCAACTGAGTCGCTCGCGATGCGACCGCCGCTGACGCCGCCTTGACGGCGAGCCCCTCGCACCGCGGCGTGTCGATCCGCTGGAAGCTGTTGCTGCTGATGCTGGGCATCGCAGTGGCACCGCTGTTCCTCATCGCCTGGCTCGATCTCGACGCGATGACCGCACTCGGCGCGCGGCTCGCCGCGCAGACCGGTGCCGCACTCGGCGATCAGACCCGGGCCAGCCTCGAACGCCAAGCCGACAATTTCGCGCGCCTCATGTCGCGCGAACGCCAGCTCGTCGAGCTGCTCGTGCGTCTGCAGGTGCGCGAGGTCGAGCGCGCGCTCGCCGCACCGCCGCCGGCGCACCGCACGATGTTCGGCGATGCCGAATTCGACGCGGGCAACCCGGAGCTCGCGCTCGAATCGCGGCCGCAGAAATATTTCCGGCTGAACGGACCCGACGATCAGACGCCGATCCCGATCTCGTTCCGCGAGCAGGCCGTCCACCTCGCACCGGGCACGGAGGCACGCGCGGTGCGCGACGATGCCGCGCGCCTCGGTACGCTCACACCCTTTCTCGCCGAAGCGCATCGCCACCACGACGATCTCGTGTTCTGGCAGTTCACCGCGCTCGCGAGCGGCTTGCACGCGAGCTACCCCGGACACGGCGGCTATCCGGAGAATTTCGATCCGCGCCTGCGCAACTGGTATCAGGAGCAGGAGCGCATGCACACGTTCCGCTGGTCGCCGCCGCAAATCGACGTCAACTCGCGGCTCATGCTCGCGGCCGCGACGATGCCGGTCTTCGACGCTACGGGCCGCTTCGCCGGCGTGACCGGCATCGACGTACGACTGACGAGCCTCTTGCGCACGCTGACGCTGCCGCCGCACCTCGCCGCCGAGGCGCAGGTGCTGCTCGCCGTGAACGACGCCGACGCGACGGGCGAGCGCGCGCGTCTCGCGCTGATCGCGCGCCACAGCCAGCGCGAGACGGGCGGCGACTGGCGCGAGCTGCCGGACGTCGAGCACCTGCAGCTCGACGACGACGCGGCGCAGGCGCGTCTGCTCGCCGACGTCGCACTCGGCCGCGACGGCACGCTGCGCACGGCCTGGCGCGGCGCGGACAGCTTCTGCGTCTACCGGCGCTTCGGCGATGCGCGCACGTTCCTGCTGCTGATCGTGCCGACGCGCGCCGCGACGGGGCCGGCGATGGCCGCGGCGGAGTACGCGCTCGCGGTGACGAAACGCCAATCGGATACGCTCGGCTCGATCGTGCTCGCGGTCGCGCTGCTCATCGTCGGCCTCGCGTTCCTCGCCTCGCGCGCCGTGACGGGCCCGCTCGATCGGCTCGTCGCCGCAGTGGGCGAGCTCGCGCGCGGGCGCTTCGACACGCGTGTCGACATCCGCACCGGCGACGAGCTGCAACGCCTCGGCGACAGCTTCAACGCCATGACGGCGCAACTCGCCGAGCACACGCGCGTGAAGGAATCGCTCGCGCTCGCACGCGAGGTCCAGCAGCAGTTGCTGCCGCGTCAGGCGCCGAGCGATCCGCGGCTCGACATCGCGGGTCTGAGCGTCTACTGCGATCAGACGGGCGGGGACTATTTCGATTATCTCGATCGCCGGCGCGAGGATCGCGCCGAGCTCGGCATCGTGCTCGGCGACGTGTCCGGCCACGGCGTCGCGGCCGCGCTGTTGATGACGACGGCGCGCGCGCTCCTGCACGGCGCCGCCTCGACGCTGGAATCGCCGGCCGCGATTCTCGACGAGGTGAACGCGAGACTTGCGGCCGATGTGCGCGCCGGACAGTTCATGACGCTGTTCTACCTGCTCTGCGATCTCGATCGGCGCGTGCTGCGCTGGACGAGCGCAGGCCACGACGGCGCGTGGCGCTTCCGGCCGATCACGGACGAGTTCCTGGAGCTCTCCGGTCCCGACATCCCGCTCGGCATCGATGCCGCATGGCGCTATCGCGAGGCGGATCCCGTCACGTTCGAACGCGACGACATCATCGTCCTGGGCACGGACGGCATCTGGGATGCGCGGGCGACGGGCGGCGAGCGTTTCGGGAAGAACCGGCTGCGCGAGGTGATCCGCCGCGACACGAGCGGCAGCGCGACGCGTCTCGCCGGCAATATCGTCGCCGCCGTGGAGCGCTTCCGCGAAGGCGCGCCGCCGACGGACGACGTGACGATCGTCGTGATCCGGATTACGGAGTGAGTGCGCTCAGAAGAGCTCGAGCTGCGGTCCCTCCGGCCGCGGCGGAGTGAAGTGCCGCGTCGTCGGCGCGCCGCGCCCCTCATCGAGGCCATGGCGTTCGCAGGCCTTGCGGAAGCGCTCCGCGGTCAGCTTCGCGAAAATGCCCGCGCCCTGCAGGCGTTCGCCGAACGTCGAGACGTTCTCCTGGCCGCCACGCAGCTCGCGCACGCGGCTCATCACGCGGCCGGCACGCAGCGGATAGTGCTGCACGAGCCAGTCCTTGAAGAGCCCGTTCACTTCCCGCGGCAGCCGCAACACCACGTAGCCCGCGCCGCGCGCGCCCGCGGCCGCCGCCGCTTCCAGCACGCTCTCGAGCTCGTGATCGTTCAGCGCGGGCACGATGGGCGCGAACATCACGCCGACGGGCACGCCGGCCGCGGCGAGTCGCGCGATCGTCTCGAGCCGGCGTTGCGGCGCGGCCGCGCGCGGCTCCATGCGTCGTGCGAGCCCGCGGTCGAGGCTCGTCACGGAGACGAAGACGCGCACGAGATCGAGCTCCGCCATCGGTGCGAGGAGATCGAGATCGCGCTCGACGAGCGCTGACTTCGTGACGATCGTGAACGGGTGCTTCGTCTCGGCGAGCACCTCGACGATGCCGCGCGTGATGCGCAGCTTGCGCTCGATCGGCTGATAGGCGTCCGTGTTGCCGCCGAGCGCGATCGGCGAGCAGCGGTAGGCGGGCTTCGCGAGCTCGGCGCGCAGCAGTGCCGCGGCCTCGGGCTTCGCGAACAGGCGGCTCTCGAAATCGAGCCCCGGCGAGAGATCGACATAGGCATGGGCCGGACGCGCGTAACAATACACGCAGCCGTGCTCGCAGCCGCGGAACGGATTGATGGACTGCTCGAAGGGAATGTCCGGTGAATCGTTGCGGGTGATGATCGACTTCGCGCGCTCGAGCGTGACGCTCGTCTTGAGCGGCGGCGGGGTTTCGTCGGCACTGCCCCAGCCGTCGTCGACGGCTTCGCGCGCGGTACCGAGGTGGCGCACGTCCGGATTCCCGCCGGCGCCACGGCCCTTGCGCGGCGCACGCACGGGTGTCGCGACGACGGGTTCGTCGCTCGAGTCACGGCCCAGGGGCGCGTCTTCACCGGCCATCGCGTATCATGCAGTTGCCCAGGAGAGAGCCATTCTAGTCCCCTTGCAGACGCCACCGACACCAGACATCGCCGCATGATCGCCTTGCCGACCGCCGTCGCGGCTCTGCTCGCCGTCAGCGCACTCGGCGCGCTCGCGTTCGCGCTCCACGCGGCGTTCGATTCCCGTCGCCGGCATGGGGAAATCGCGGCCCAGCTGCAGCGCCTCGCGGAATCGCTGCATGCGGAGCGCACCACGCTGGAACTGATCGACAGCCGCCTCGCCCAACAACAGAGCCAGACCGAAGCCGGCGCGACGCGCTTGCGCGAGGCGATGGTCGAGCGCATCGAAGGACTCCGGCGCGCGGTGAACGCCGATCTCGCCGCCCTGCGCGAGCAGCAGGCGACGCTTCTCGGGGGCCATCAGACCGCGACGGAACGGCGCCACCTCGAAGCGACCGCCGCTCTGAGCGCGCAGCTCCTCGACGGCTTCCAGCGCCTGCAGCAGCAACTCGGCGAATCGCTGACGCGGAGCTCGCAGGAGCTCGGCCAGCGCGTCGACACGCTGACCCGCCGCACCGACGAGCGTCTGCAGGAGATCAGCGGCCAGGTCGATCGCCGGCTCGCCGAGGGCTTCGAGAAGACGACCGCGACGTTCGGCGACGTGCTGCAGCGGCTCGCGCTGATCGACGAGGCGCAGAAGAAGATCACGGCGCTCTCGGGCGAAGTGGTGAATCTGCAGCACATCCTCGCCGACAAGCGCTCGCGCGGCGCGTTCGGCGAAATCCAGCTCGCGGCGCTCGTTCGCAACGTCATGCCGGCAGCGGCCTACGCCCTGCAGTACACGCTGCCGAACGGGCGCATCGCGGACTGCGTGCTGTTCCTGCCGGCGCCGACCGGCACGCTCGCGATCGACGCGAAGTTCCCGCTCGAGTCCTACCGGCGCATGACGGACCTCGCGCTGCCGGAGCACGAGCGGCGGCAGGCCGAGCGGCAGTTCAAGCTCGACATCCGCAAGCACGTCCGCGACGTCGCCGACCGCTACATCCTGCCGAACGTGACCGCCGACGGCGCGATGATGTTCATCCCGGCCGAAGCGGTATTCGCGGAAATCCAGGCCCATCACCCGGATCTCGTCGAGCTCGCGCAGGCCGCGCACGTCTGGCTCGTCTCGCCGACGACGCTGTGGGCGATCCTGAATACCGCTTGCGCCGTGTTGAAGGACGCCGCGACGCGCGAGCAGGTGCACATCATCCGCGAGCACCTCGGACACCTCGGGAAGGACTTCCAGCGCTTCCAGGAGCGCATGGACCAATTGGCCCGTCACGTGCATCAGGCCCATGAGGACGTGCAGAAGGTGCACACGTCCGCGGCCCGGATCTCCGCGCGCTTCGCGAAGATCGAGAAGGTGGAGCTTGAACCTTCACCGGTAAGATCTCTCGAAACCGGAGACGTGAACGATGGCACGGCTGAGACTTGAGGAAGCTCTGAACTCATTCAGAGCTTTCTTGATTCACGGGACCACCATCGCGCCGTCGGGGACTCTGAATGAACGCCGACACGACCACCACCCACAACGAATGAAGGATCACATGTCACTGCTGCAAGCTTTGATATTCGACGTCGACGGGACGCTCGCGGATACCGAGGAAACGCATCGCCGGGCTTTCAACCGTGCGTTCGCGGACGCGGGCCTGGACTGGGACTGGTCGCCCGAGCTCTATGCCGAGCTGCTGAGCACGTCCGGCGGACGCGAGCGCATCCATCACTACGGTCACGACTGCAGGAAGCGGCTCTCCGCACCCGAGGCGTGGGCGGATTTCGTCGCGGAGCTGCACAGCGCGAAGACGCGCCATTACGGCGCGATGCTCGACGCCGGCGAGC
The DNA here is from genome assembly GCA_016209015.1 of Gammaproteobacteria bacterium. Taxonomy (GTDB): domain Bacteria; phylum Pseudomonadota; class Gammaproteobacteria; genus JACQWY01. The sequence continues at coordinate 95,608 of JACQWY010000047.1, forward strand.
TCACGCTCCGGCCCGGCGTCGCCCGGCTCATCGACGAGACGCGCAGCGCCGGGCTCGTGCTCGGCATCGCGACGAGCTCGACGTACGGCAACCTCGAGAGCCTGCTCGACCGCAATCTCCCGCGCGACTGGCGCAACTGGTTCACGGCGATCGAGACCGCATGCATTCACGCACACGCACGACTTCACGGGCGCGGCCCTCGTCGTCGATCATCTCGGTGAGCCCGGGCAGCCGTTCGCGGTGCTCGCGGGCGACCCGCACGGCCGCGAATACGTCACGCTGGGATTGCTCGAACGCCTCGTCGAAGAGCGCATCCTGCGCCAGCACGTCCACGGCGCCGCCGCCTGATAACCGGGCGGCGGCGGAATTCCCACGCCGCTACTTGATGGCGATGAACGCGGACTGCTCGCCGCGCTGCACGCCGAGGAGCAAGGGCCCCTTGATCTGATTCGCGAGCGCGAGGAAGGAATTCAGCTCGCTTATCGGTTGCCGGTTCAGCGAGGTGATGATGTCGCCTTCGCGCAACCCCGCCTTCCAGGCCGACGAGCCCGGCTCGACGGCGAACACCATGACGCCCTCGATGTTGCCGTAAGCCGGCGACTCTTCCGAGATGTCACCGACCGTCGCGCCCGACAGGCGCTTGTTGCTCAAGCCCGGCGAGCGCTTCGTCTCGGCCGGCTTGCCGACCTCGGCCGTTGCGACGAGCTTCTTGCCGTCGCGGAGATATTCCATCTGCAAGGGTTCGCCGATGCGCATCAGGCCGACCGTGTTGCGGAGCGACGCCGCGTCGCGCACCGGCTTGCCGTTGACCGCGGTGACGACGTCGCCCGGTTTCAAGCCTGCCTTCGCGGCCGGTGAATCGGGCAGGATGTTCACGAGCACCGCGCCGTGGCGATCCGGCAGGCCGAAAGCCGCTGCGAGATCCGGATCGAGATCCTGCATCTGCGCGCCGACGAAGCCGCGCCGCACTTCGCCGAACTCGACGAGCTGCTCCATGATCCGGTGCGCCATGTCGATCGGGATCGCGAAGCCGATGCCGATGTTGCCGCCGCTCTTCGAGAAGATCGCGGTATTGATGCCGACGACCTCGCCGCGCAGGTTGACGAGCGCACCGCCGGAATTGCCCGGGTTGATCGAGGCGTCCGTCTGGATCAGATCCTCGTAGCCCGTGATGCCGAGGCCGCTCCGCGCGAGCGCGCTCACGATGCCGGAGGTGACCGTCTGGCCGAGGCCGAAGGGGTTGCCGATCGCGACCACGTAGTCGCCGACCCTGAGCCGGTCGGAATCGCCCATCGGCAGGGCCGTGAGATTGCCCGCTTTGATGCGCACCACCGCAACGTCGGTATCGGGGTCCGTGCCGACGAGCTCGGCCTGGAGCTTCCGGCCGTCGGTGAGCTTCACCGAGATTTGATCGGCGTCCGCGATCACGTGATTGTTCGTCAGCACGAGCCCGCGGGCCGCGTCGACGATGAAGCCCGAGCCGAGGCTCGCGGTCTTGCGCTCGCGCGGCATGTCGGGGACGTTGAAGAAGCGGCGGAAGAACGGATCGTTGAACAGCGGATTCGCCTGGAGCTTCACGTGCCCCTCTGCGGCGATGTTCACGACTGCCGGGGTCACCTTCTCGAGCATCGGCGCGAGGCTCGGCATCTCGTTGCCGATCAGTGCGGCCGGGGGCTCGGCGGCGGGCGTGACGTTCGGAGCGGCGACGAGCGCCGCCGCGAGCAGACCGGCGGCCAGGGGGCGCCGGGCACGAATGGGGTCGTTCATGTGATCATCGGTCTCTGGTCTGGATGGCGCGCGGGTCCGCCGCGCCGCGGGAGGGCGGGCCCTCAGATCCGGTAGGCCAGGGTCGTCATGACTTTCGCCTGCAGGCGCATCATCAGGATCGCCCACCACGGCAGCGGCCGCGCGCCCCGCCGGACGGCATTCTCGGCATGGCGGGCCTCGTCGGCACGCATCTCGACGAGTATCGCCCGGCTGCGGCCATCGTCCGCCTGCAGCCGGGCGAGGTGGCCGTCGAGGTGGGCCACGACCTGACGCTCCGTCTCGTCGAGGAAGCCGAGACTGAACTCGTCACCGGCGAGCCCCGAGGCCGCCCCGAGGACGAGCGAGCCGCCGAACCACGCCGGGTTGAGACGGCTCGGCCGGCTGTCGAGTTCCACGAGCCGGTCCCGGCACCAATGCAGGTGATCGACCTCTTCGCGCGCCGCCTGGCGCAGGAAGGCCGCGACCCCCGGGTCCCGCGCGACGAGCGCCTGGCCGAGATAGAGCGCCTGGGCACAGACTTCGCCGGTATGATCGACCCGCACGAGCCCGGCCGTATCGCGGCGCGTATCCTCGGAAAACCGGGCCTCCGGGCGATCCGCGGCGGGCGACGGCCGGCCGGTCGCGGTGCGGGTCGCGCCCAGGATCCCGAGCACCCGGTCGACGCGCGCGATGAGACGATCGAGGGGCGAATAATCCCGGTTCACCATGGCTTACCTGCAGCAGTTCGCGGGGCCTGCGAAAATTCACCTAAAACAAACGCCTAGCAGCGTTCCGACATTGACAGTCCGGCGTTCGGTCCGTAAGATTGCCCGTCTTTTTACCAAGGCGCAATCCATGAAGACTTTTGTTGCCACGCCCTCCACCATCAAGCGCGACTGGTTCATCGTCGACGCGACCGACAAGGTGCTGGGCCGTCTGGCTTCCCAAATTGCGCATCGCCTGCGCGGGAAGCACAAACCAGAATTCACGCCGTTCCTGGACACGGGCGACTACATCATCGTGGTCAACGCCGAGAAGATCCGGGTCACCGGCACGAAAGCGAAGGACAAGAAGTACTACAGCCACTCCGGCTATCCGGGCGGCCTGAAGGAAATCACGTTCGAGAAGCTGCTCGCGAAGTCGCCCGCCGACGTCCTCGAGAAGGCCGTCAAAGGCATGCTGCCGAAGGGTCCCCTCGGCCGCGCGATGTTCCGCAAGCTCAAAGTCTACAAGGGCGGCGATCACAATCACGCCGCCCAGCAACCCCAGCAGTTGGAAATCTGAACATGGCAGAACAGAGCTACTACAGCACCGGTCGTCGCAAGAGCGCCTCGGCGCGCGTCTTCCTGACCCGCGGCACCGGCCAGATCTTCATCAACGACCGCCCCCTCGACACCTACTTCGGTCGTGAGACCGCGCGCATGGTCGTCCGTCAGGCCATGGGCGCCGTGAATGCGTCGACCGATTTCGACGTCCATTGCACGGTCGCCGGCGGCGGCATCTCCGGCCAGGCCGGCGCCATCCGTCTCGGCATCACGCGTGCGCTGATGACCTACGACGAGACGCTGCGCAGGCCGCTGCGCGTGGCGGGCTTCGTGACCCGCGATGCGCGCGAGGTGGAACGCAAGAAAGTCGGGCTGCACAAGGCCCGCAAGCGTCCGCAGTACAGCAAGCGCTGATCGCCCGGACCCGCACGGCGCCGCCGCGCGGGTCCGGCTCTTCCGAGGGTGTCCATGGATGGACGCCCGCCGACGTTCACAAGGAGGTGGACCATGCCTACGCTCGAAGACACCCGCACCTGGAACCGGAGCTGCGAAGTCGCAGTGACGGTCTATCGCGCCCTCGCCACGATGCCGGACCGCGGTTTCGCGACCCGCGTCATCACGAACGCGTTCTCGATCCCGGAGACCATCGCCGCCGGCTGCACGACGTCCTCGAAATCGCGGCGCCTGCGCAGCTTCGAGTCTTCCGCCGAAGCGCTCGCCATCCTGCAGACCCAGATCCATCTCGCCGCGGAATGCGGCCTGCTCCCCGCGGACTGCACGGCACGCCTGCTCTTCGAAGCACGAGAGGTGACGGAGAGAATCGTCGCCCTGCGCGATGCCGCACGCTGACCCGGCGTAGAGCATCGCGGAGTTTTGCGCTATGCTACGCAGCGCTTCCGCAGTGCTCTACAGAGCACGTCTGTGGTGCCCTCCTGGGGGATCGTCTAACGGTAGGACAGCGGACTCTGACTCCGCCAGTCTAGGTTCGAATCCTAGTCCCCCAGCCAATGCCGCTTCCGAGCAACGCTCCAACCTCTAAGACCCAGTGCAAGCTCTTGCGCGGCCGACGGTCGACGACGAGACGCCAGGTGAGCGCGTAGTTCTTGATTCGCCCACCCTCGAAAGCCGTGGCGAATGCGTCCACGACCTCCGGGTCATACAGCCGTCCGCGATTCGCCAGGAGTTCCGTAAGTGCGGCTTCCGGACCGAGCGCCGGGCGATACGGCCGCGCGGAGCACATCGCGTCCACCACATCGGCGACCGCGAGAATTTTGCCCTCGAAGCACAAATCGATGTTCTCGACAATTGCACACGAGAGAGGCGAATTCGAGAGCCGCGCCATCGAGCTGCAACTCGCGCCCAGCGACAAGGTTTGGATCCGTGCGATCTACAACGCGGCGCTGTACATGACGGAGCGGACGCGGCTCATGCAATGGTGGGCGGACACATTGGATGCGCTGAGGGGCGAGACGACGCAGGCACCGAGCGAAGCGCTTACTTGATGACCCCATTAATTTTGGGTCGTCTCCAGACTGCGGGGTCATTCGACGCATATCGCCTCGGCTGATCTTGGTCGCCCTCGCGCAGGCGAGGGCCCAGTCGGTGACCCACGGCACGCGCAGTAAACCTCGGACTTTCGAGGGCTCCGTTCCGCACCGCGCTCGTCTTCTGCGCTGGGCCCACGGTTCGACCTCGGCGCCGAAGCCGACCGACTGGGCCCTCGCCTGCGCGAGGGCGACACGTGGGAATACGCGCCGCGGTGTGCCGAGGAACGGTCCCACAGTTCGGTGACGAAACTTAAATTTTTGATGCGTCAAATTTTGATGGGCGATTGCAGTGCAATCACCCCTGCCCGAACCCACCGACCGCGCTGATTCGCGAATGTCCACCGTCATCGACTCCCGCCCTTCGCCTGCCGTCGCTGCCGCGGAGGCCGGAGCCCAGTCGTCGAGCGTCGGCAATAAGGCGTAACCGCGGGGCCGGCGTCGCCCGCCCGCCTGGTGCTCGTGGAGTACCGCGAATTCCGCACGGCTGTCGCCGTCGTCACTACGCGAAGCATCGGTAGTGACGAGGGCGCCGAAGCCAACAATGAAGAGGCCTGCAGCGCCACTGTGCCAGGGGCGACTCAGAGGCAGTGTCTTACCCTGCAGCCAACGAATGAAATCATCCGTGGCACGTGCGAAGAGAGAGCGGGCCTCGGGCTCCCAGCGTCCGTCGATGCAAGCACGCATTCCGCCTCGTTCGCCGCGTTCTCGGGCGGTAAACTTTCCAGGCAGTGGCACGGAAGCGCAACGTGACCGCGACACGCGACGAGGTCCGCTTGCGAGGGACGTCGCTCATGCCGCTTCGCACTGCTTCGAACTCCCGAGCACCCGGTGCGCGCTCACGACTTCGTTCGCCGTGCCGTGCACCAGCAGGACGTACTTGTCGGCGCGCAGCGCGAACTCGTATCTGTCCGCCTGCGCCGGCGGCACACCGCATCGAACCAGGGCGGCAGCCACGGCGCCGGTGTCGCGACCGTTGAACGCACATTCGAGCGCGCGTAACGGGGTCGTGACGATCGGTCCGGCCATCGCCACGAGTCCGAACCCCGCAACGGACTCGAGCACCGGTGCACGCAACCGCTCCCAACACGTGCCGCTGCCTTGCCACGCACCGAGTGCTTCAGGCGAGGTATCGCAATCGGGTGGGCGGCGGACATCGCCATTCCCCGGGCCGACCAAGGAGAGCTTCATCATATCGAAGCCGGCTCGGCCCAGCAGATGCAGGGCATATTCGACGTCGCCGGGCACAGCGAAGAGATAGCCGGGTGAATATTCTCTTTCCACGTGGGTCTCGCTTTCATCAGTCATAGTCGTCCCTCCGCGGCGTTCGTCGTTGCCCATTCGAGCCAACATCGCCCGGAACGGTGGTCCTGTCTGTGCCTCAACGCACCCTGACCGCCGCAGGCGCGGCGCCCACTTCGCTCGTCCGTTGCCGCTTCACAATACCGGTGCCCGGGTCGATCGGGTCGAACGCAGCGCGATGTATGTGGGGGGCCGCACCGAGCCGGTCCGGGCATCCGGCAGATACTGAGCACCGGCAAAGGAGCACCCGCGAAGAGGCTCCATCGAAACGCCGGTAGAGGATGTCCGCCATGAACCGTGAACCGCTTTTCATCTTGCTGTTGTCGAACAACCACGCGAATGCCATGAGGATCGGGCAGGCCCTCGGCAATGCCGGGGACGGCGCATGGAGGCTCGAACACCTGACCAGCCTCGCCGCCGGTATCGCGCGCGCCCGGCAGGGCGGCCTCGCTGCGGTCCTGCTCGATTTGTTCCTGCCGGACTGCCAGGGCGTCCGGACTTTCGATGAGTTCATCACCGCGGCACCGCTGCTTCCAGTCGTGGTCATCGTCGATCGGGTCAACGAGGTTGCGGGCTGGCAGGCCACCCGCCGCGGCGCTCAGGATCATCTGCTCGAGGATCATCTCGATGCCTACTGGCTGCCGCGCCTCCTGCGGAGCGCCATCGAACAGCACGCCGCGGCACGCTCCGCGCGCGTGGAAACGGAACGCGCGCAGATCACCCTGAACTCGATCGGCGATGCAGTGCTGTGCACCGACCGTGCGGGCGCGGTGACTTACCTCAACCGGAGTGCGGAACACCTGACCGGCTGGTCATGCGAAGAGGCCATGGGTCGCCCCGTTGCGGAAGTATTCCCCATCGTCGATGCGGACACCCGTGAGGCAAGCGCCAGCACCGCCGCCCTCGCGATTGCCACGAACGAAACCGTCCGTCTCCCCGCGAACAGCGTGCTGCTGCGCCGCGACGGATCCCTACGTGCAATCGAAGACTCGTCCGCGCCGATACGCGGCCGCGACGGTCGGGTCAGCGGTGCCGTGCTCGTCTTTCGCGATGTCACGGCGGCCCGGGCCATTGCCCGCGAGACCAGGCATCTCGCCCTGCACGATGGGCTGACCGATCTGCCGAACAGACTGCTGCTCGACGATCGCCTCGCCAAGGCGATTGCCCTCGCGCGCCGTCACCGCGTGAAGAGTGCCGTGCTGTTCATCGACCTCGACAACTTCAAGGCCATCAACGAATCGCTGGGCCACGCGACCGCCGACCAGGTGTTGCGGTCCGTCGCGCAACGTCTGGTGGGCAGCGTTCGCGATTCGGATACCGTGAGCCGCCTCGGCGGCGACGAATTCGTGGTCCTGCTCTCGCAGATCGAGCACTTCGAGCACGCGGCGCTCCGTGCGGAGAAGATCCTGACGGCACTGGCCCAGCCGCACACGCTTCCGGGCACGACGCTGTGCGTCTCTGCCAGCATCGGGATCGGCATCTATCCCGATGACGGGCAAGACGCGCAGACCTTGCTGAAGTGTGCGGACGCGGCGATGTATTACGCGAAGGATTTCGGACGAAACACGTTCCGGTTCTATACCGAGACCGTGAACTCTGCGGCCGCAGAGCGCCGTGTCCGAACGCTGCCGCTGCGCCCCGACCTCAGCGATCACGCCTTCGCCGCTGCGGGTTGACGCGACCGTCGGCCTCGTCCGGCCCGTCGAACTGCACCGCCCGGCCTCGAGCGCCGGCGGAAGCAACGTGGCAAGGTGCGAGAAACAGATGAAGCGCCGCGGATTCCCCGGTACCCGCAGCAACGCATAGATGGCCCCTCAGCTCGCGTGCTCCGGCGACGACGGGAATGCCGCGTGGCTCGAGCCCGCGGAGAGATACGGGAGCAGGCGCTGCGTTTCCGTCCTGACGACGGCATAGCACTCGCAGCACAGCGACTCGAGGAGAGGGCGATCCAGCACCGTGATGTGGCCACGCCTGTATGTGATGGCGCCCAAGTGCTGCAACTTGCCGGCCGCCTCCGTGACACCTTCGCGGCGCACCCCCAGCATGTTGGCAATGAGCTCCTGCGTCATGATCAGCTCGTTGCCGGGCAGACGATCCATGGACAGGAGCAGCCACCGGCACAATTGCTGCTCGATGGCGTGATGCCGGTTGCAGACCGCGGTCTGAGCCATCTGAGTGATCACCGATTGGGTATAGCGCAGCAGCAGCGCCAGCAAGTCGCCATGACGGTTGAATTCCTCCTTCAGGCGCGCCGCCGACAGACGATAGGCCTCACCCGCGCTCTGTACGACCGCCCGGTTCGGCGTGCTCTCCCCGCCCATGAAGACCGAGACCCCGGTCAAGCCCTCGTTGCCTCTCCATCACATAGAGCAGCGAGACGATGGCATTGGTGGGGAAGTAGACGTTACGTATGCTTCCCCCGGATTCGTACAGGACTTCACCGAGCGCGAGGTGCGTGAGTTCGAGATACGGGACCACCCGCGCCTGGACGTCAGGAGGCAAGGCGGCCAGCAGAAGGTTTTTTTGAGGCATGGCTCGTCTCCGAAACGCACACGTACTGCCAGAACGTGGAATTACACAATGTTGACCGTGCTCCGTCTTCCGTACACGGCGTGCGAATGAACCCCGACCCAGATGCCAATATACGTGCGGTTTCTCCTGCAAGCCATGCGTGAGCCCCGGATCGCGCATGCATGCGAAGCGCCGCGGCGGCGCCCCGTTCGATTCTATGACATACCGACGATCCCCGGTCGAACCGCTGGGCGCCGTTGCGCGGCTCACCTAACCTGCCATCGGATACCGGCAGCCGAGGAATCCGATTATGCAGAAGAGTGAAGGCACAGCTCGCGTCGAAGCGTTCAGCGATGGGGTCTTCGCCATCGCCATCACGCTGCTCGTGCTCGAAATCAAGGTGCCCTCCCATTCGGACGTCGGCCACACGGGACTGGGCTATTCCCTGCTCAGGCTCTGGCCCGGTTATCTCGCGTTCATCACGAGCTTCTTGACCATCCTGGTGATCTGGGTGAAGCACCACTGGATGTTCAGCCTGATCGATAGAAGCGATCACGCGTTCCTCTACTGGAACGGCCTGTTGCTGCTGTTCGTGACCTTTCTGCCGTTCCCGACGTCCGTCATGGCGGATTTTCTGCTTCAGGCCGACGCCAAGGTCGCCGCCACGCTTTATACGGGTACCATTCTGTCGATCGCCGCCGCGTTCAAAGGGCTGTGGTGGCATGCCTCGGTGCGCAAATCGCTGCTGACTCTCGATGCCTCGAGCATCGCCTCCGGCGAAATCCAGGAAATCGGTCAGCAGGCACGCATCGGCCCGATGCTTTATCTCGCGGCCTTTGGCGCGTCCTTCGTCTCGGAATGGGCCAGCCTCGGGATCTGCCTGCTGGTGGCGTTCTATTTCATGCTTCGGGACGCGCTGTCGGGATAGCGGCCTCGCTCCGCGCAGTTCGTCCCGCACGGGGCGATACGTCGCGCGGCGAACTCAGAATCGTACACGCCGGTAGAACAGCGCTTTCGCGATCTCGGCGGTGACGATGTAGAGCAGCACGATGCCCCCCAGCACCAGCAGGAAGGAACGCGGCAGCGGCACGAAGCCGAAGATCGCACCGAGCGGTGTCGCGGGGAGCAGCAGCGTCGCAGCGAGCGTCGAGAGCGTCGCGATGACGAGATGGCGGCCCGGCCGACTCCTGAAGAAGGGATTGCGGGTGCGGATGACGAGGACGATCAGCGAGGCGGATACCACGGATTCCAGGAACCAGCCCGTGCGGAACTGCGCCGGTGTCGCCTGCAGGAAGAACAGCAATCCGCCGAACGTCAGGTAATCGAAGATGGAGCTCACGAGCCCGAACGTGATCATGAATTTACGGATCGCCTTGATGTCCCAGCGCCGGGGATGATCCATCATCTCCGCATCCACCCGATCGGTGGCGATCGTCATTTCGGGGAAATCCGTCAGCAGGTTCGTGAGCAGGATCTGCTTCGGTAACAAGGGCAGGAAGGGGAGGAACAGCGAGACGCCGGCCATGCTGAACATATTGCCGAAGTTCGCACTCGTCGCCATGAACACGTACTTGAGCGTGTTGGCGAACGTCATCCGGCCTTCACGGACGCCTTGCAGGAGTACGCCGAGATCCTTTTCGAGCAGGACGATATCGGCCGCGTCCTTCGCCACGTCGACGGCGTCCGCCACCGAAATGCCGACGTCCGCGGCGTGTAATGCCGAGGCGTCGTTGACGCCGTCGCCGATGTAGCCCACGACATTGCCGGCTTTCTTGAGCGCGAGAATGATCCGCTCCTTCTGGTTGGGCTCGATTTCGGCGAAGACGTCGACGTCGAGCACGCGCTTGAGGAGCGCACCGTCGCCCATGTGGTGGATATCCTGCCCGGTGCAGATAGTCAGGTTCTGCAAGCCCATCTGCACACCGACGTGCGCAGCCACGAGGTGATTGTCGCCGGTGATGACCTTCAGGAAGACGCCGAGCGTCTTCAGGCTGGCAATCGTGTCGGCGATGTTCGGTTTGGGCGGATCGAACAGGACGAGAAAGCCGAGAAACGTCATGCCGGCTTCCTGCGCCTTGTCCAGCACCATGCCGCCGCCCATGTTCTTGTACGCGATGCCGAGCGTGCGCGAACCCTCGCGGCTGAACGTTTCGAACTGTTCCTGGACGCGTTCCTTCACCAGCCCGATATCGAGGATCGCGGAGTCGCCGGTCTCGACCTGCGTACATGCGTCCAGCACGTTCGCGAGCGCGCCCTTCGTGATCATCAGATTGCCGTCCGCGTGGCCGACCAGGACGCTCAGGCGCTTGCGCAGGAAGTCGTACGGTATCTCGTCGATCTTCTGATATCCCGAAGTGTCGAACCGTCGGTGAAGGCGAATCGCCTCGTCGATGGGATTGCTGAAGCCGGTTTCGTAGAAGGCGTTCAGATAGGCGTAGAAGAGAGCCTTCTCGCTCGGCGCGCCGTTCAAATCCGACGCGGAGCGCAGGTGCACCGTACCCTCGGTCAGCGTGCCCGTCTTGTCCGAGCAGAGAACGTTCATGCTGCCGAAATCCTCGATGGCGGCGAGCCGCTTGACGATCACTTTGCCGCGCGCCATCCGCTTCGCGCCGTGGGCGAGATTGATGCTGATGATGGCGGGCAGCAGTTGGGGCGTGAGCCCGACCGCGAGCGCCAGCGAAAACAGGAACGAATCGAGCACCGGACGCTGCAGATACACGTTGATGGCGAAAATGGCGAGCACCAGTATCAGCGTGACCTCCATCAGGAAGTAGCCGAACCGCCGTATCCCGTGTTCAAACTCCGTTTCGGCGGGTCTGATTTTCAGCCGATCGGCGATTTTGCCGAACTCCGTGTTCCTGCCGGTCGCGACCACGAGTGCGCGGGCGCTGCCGCTCACGACGTGCGTCCCCATCCATAGTGCGTTCGTGCGTGCCTGCAGCGGCGTTTCCGCCGGCAAGGTCGCGACCGTCTTCTCGACCGGGAACGTCTCGCCGGTCAGGGTCGCTTCGTCGACGAAGAGATCCGCCGACATCTGCAGCAGGCAGTCCCCCGGAATGACGTCGCCGGCGTTCAGGACGACCATGTCTCCCGGCACGATGGCGGCGACGGGAACATCCTGCGCGATGCCGTCGCGAAGCACCGCGGCTTTCACTTCCACGATTGCGAGCAGCTTCGCCACGGCGTGAGTCGCGCTGCGTTCCTGCCAGAAGCCGAGCAGGCCGCTCGCGAGCACGATGGCGAGAATGATCGCCGCGTTGATCGGGTCGTGGAGATAAAAGGAAAGCCCGGTCGCGAACAGCAGAATGACGATGAGCGGGCTCTTGAACTGTGCGAGCAGCAGCGCGAGTGCGTCCGTGCGCTTCGGGGGAGTGAGGCAGTTCGCACCGTAGTCGGCGAGCCGCTGCTTCGCGGCCGCGGCGCGCAGTCCGTCCGGCGCCGATCCGAGTCGATGGAGCAACTCGGCCGCGGGCACACTCCAGAACGCCTCGGGCAACTCGTGCACGTCGTCTCTCCCGCAGGCGAATGTGCCGCAACCCTCACGATAAACCGTTCGACGGGCCTGCAACAGCACGCGTCATCGGCCGGGTGGGCGCCGGTGCGTGGACGCTGCGCGCAGGCGTGGCCTGAAGTCGGACTCGTGCTCACCGCTGCCGCCGACAACGGTCACGCCGCATCTTGGGTATGATGTAGCAGCGAAGTCCGCCGCAGGGGCGACCACGGCAGTGTTGCCGACGCTATGCTTCGGCCGCGCTGGTCGCCGGATCGCTCACCACGACGCGATGCCCGGTGGCGCACTCGCTCCACGTCGCGCATCGCCGGACGCGCAGTTGCGGGCTGACGATTCGTGCAGCACGGCGCTCGTTGCGTCAGTACAGAAGTCATGTGCGGCGCGGGGCACCGGGCCTCGGAGGAACACGACGTCATGCCAATACCGAGCTCGGCAAGCGGATCCCCGCCCGCTCCCGACGATCCGGCGAAAGACCGGAAGGACGGCGGCGCGCGCAACACCTGGCTCGTGCCGTCCCGCTGGTGGGCCGTGCTCATGCTCGTGGTCGTCGGAAACTACGTCGTCTCGAAGCTGATGTTCCCGGAGCCTTCGGCCATCACCGTCCCTTACACGTTCTTCAAGCACCAGGTCGAGCTCGGCAACGTCGCGTCCGTGACGAGCCTCGGCGATGCGATCGAGGGGACGTTCAAGGCGAAAGTGAGCTACGCACCGCGTGCCGCCGCTTCCGAAGAATCGGCCGCGAGCCCTGCCCGCGAGGCGCAGCCCCGGACGTCGACGCACTTCAAGACGCAGCGGCCCGTCTTCGCCGATCCGGGCCTCGAAACGCTGCTCGGGCAGAAGGGCGTCGAGATCGCAGCGGTCGACGAGAACGCTTCGTCCTGGTTCCGGGTGTTGATTGGCTTCGGACCGACGCTGCTGCTGATCGCGGCTTTCGTCTGGCTCAGCCGGCGTGCCGCCTCCGCCGGGAGCGGGCTGTTCAATCTCGGCCGCAGCCGCGCGAAGCGCTACGGCGAAGAGCAGCAGAAAGTGACGTTCGAGGACGTCGCCGGCATCGACGAGGCCGAGAACGAGCTGATCGAAATCGTCGACTTCCTGAAGAACCCGGCGAAATATCAGCGTCTCGGCGGCACGGTGCCGAAAGGCGTCCTGCTCGTCGGCGCGCCCGGCACCGGCAAGACGCTGCTCGCGCGCGCGGTGGCCGGGCAGGCTGGCGTACCCTTCTTCAGCCTCGCGGCCTCCGAGTTCATCGAAATGATCGTCGGCGTCGGCGCCTCCCGCGTGCGCGACCTGTTCAAGATGGCGCGCGAGGCGGCACCGTCGATCATCTTCATCGACGAGCTCGATGCCATCGGCCGCACGCGCGGCACCGGTGCGCAGCTCGGCGGCCACGACGAGCGCGAGCAGACCCTGAACCAGATCCTGACGGAGATGGACGGCTTCGACTCGCGGGAAGGCGTCATCGTGCTCGCCGCGACGAACCGCGCGGACGTGCTCGATCAGGCGCTGCTGCGGCCGGGCCGTTTCGATCGCCGCGTCGTCGTGCAGCGTCCCGATCGCGCCGGTCGGGCGGCGATCCTCGAAGTCCACACGAAGAACGTGCCGCTCGGAGCGGACGTCTCCCTGCCGACGCTCGCCGCGGAAACGCCGGGCCTCGTCGGGGCGGAGCTCCGCAATCTCGTCAACGAAGCGGCGCTGCTCGCGGCCCGCAAGGATCGCGATGCCGTCGGTGCCGACGATTTCGCCGAGGCGCTGGAGAAGATCACGCTCGGTCCGGCGCGCAATATTCTCCTGAACCCCGTCGAGCGCGAGCGCACCGCCTATCACGAAGCCGGGCACGCCCTGCTGACCCTGCTCGTGGCAGGCAGTGATCCGGTGCACAGAGTCTCGATCGTGCCGCGCGGCATGTCGCTCGGGGCGACCTCCCAATTGCCGGTCGACGATCGCACGAGCTATGCGGAGGATTACCTGCGGGCACGCATCACGGTCGCACTCGGCGGCCGCGCCGCGGAGAAGCTCGTCTATGGCGTGGTCACGACCGGCGCAGAGAACGATCTGCAGCAGGTCACGGATCTCGCGCGACACATGGTGCTGCGCTGGGGCATGAGCGAGAAGCTCGGCCCGATCAGTTTCGTCGCGCCGCAGGATGACGGCCTCCCCCCCGCGTTCCAGCGCCAGCTCTACAGCGAGGACACCTCGACGCTGATCGACGCCGAAATCCGTCGCATCGTCGAAGTCTGTCACCAGGAGGCCGATCGACTGCTGGCCGCACACCGCCTGCAGCTCGATGCACTCACGCAGGCACTGCTGAAGGCCGAATCCTTGAACGAGAAGGAGATCCGCGCCGTCATCGAACTGCCGGCGGCGGACGGGCCCGCTCCGCAAAATCCGCAGGCGGCGCCCGGCTGAGGGTCATGCGAGCGCCGTTCCGGGGGACCAGCGCACGCGGCAGCGACGCTGGTGCGTGCGTCAGCCGGTGAGCGCCACGAGGAATCGGCGGCCCGCCGGATCCTCGTTTACGCAGGCCCGTACGGCGCGCGAGCCGTCGTCACCCGTCCTGACTCGCAGATCGCAGAGTCGAAGCTCGACGCGCTCGCCTTCGCGGAGAGCGACATGCAGAATCTGCTGAACAGCACGGACATCTGTCGCGCAGCGGGATGATGGCCGTGATGCGTTCGGTGAAACGCCGCACATTCAAGTCGTTGTCGAGGAACAGCGTGGCGAAGCGCCTGCTTCACGACGTCAGCCCGCATACCACAGCACCGCGAAGTAATGGCAGGCGGTACCCGTGACGACGAAGAGATGCCAGATGAAATGACCGAAGCGGAGCCGACGGTCGGTGGCAAAGAACACCACGCCGACCGTGTATGACAGTCCTCCCGCCAGCAACCACAGCCAACCCGTGGTCGGCATTCTCGGACCCAGGGGTTCAATCGCAATCACGATCAGCCAGCCCATGACGAGATAGAGCCCGTTCGACAACACGGGATGGGATAACTTGTTGCATACCTTCAGCACCGCGCCGATCGCTGCGAGGCTCCAAATCGCCCCGAACAGCGACCAGCCCCAGGGGCCGTGCAATACACCGAGCGTGAAGGGCGTGTAGGTGCCTGCGATGAGCACGTATATCGCGACGTGATCGAGCACGCGAAACACATGCTTCGACCTTCCTCGCGGCAAGGCATGGTAGAGCGTCGATGCCGTATAGAGCAGGATGAACGCCGCAGCGAATACGCCCGTGCCGACGACCAGTGCGGACTCGTCGTGACGTGCCGCGTGCATCAACAGAATCGGCGCTCCGACGAGCGCTGCCGTCAGGGCTATGCCGTGGCTGATGCTGTTCGCCATCTCCTCCGCACGCGATTGTTCGTGGATTGCCTCGTGCGGGCGAGGATTCTGATGAATGGCCGTCGACATGATTCTCTGGTGTTGCACTCCCGTCCAATGGCGAGGCCCCGCATCCGGAGCTTGTGCGCCGTGGCTCGCGCCCGCACTCCCCGCTATCGGAATGCGCGAAAGCTGAGCCGGATCGCTTGCGGCCCGCCGTCTGCACCGACTCGATTGACCGGGGACCGGACGATGAAGATCTCGCCGTCCCCACGCGCGGCGCTGAACAGCACACCGCAATGACACAAATGTTCGAGATGCGCAGCCACGAGACCGCCACGGATCAAGTCTCCGCAGGCGAACCGCGGGAATCGCAGCGAGACATGCGATCCGACGAGTTGCCCGGCATCCGCACGGAACAGCGCTTTCGCGCCAGTGTTGCAGGCGCGCACGATTCCCACGCCATCGAGCACGCCGCACGGATCGGTCGAGCGTCCCTGACTGTCGTGACTCGCATGCATCCGAAATTGCCATCCCACGCTGTACGAACTACGGGTTTCGAACCTGCGTCCGGCGATGCGTCTTCATGAGGAGCCATTCCGCCCCGCGCGAAAGCGCAGCGTGCGCAAGGACGCGATCCGCTTCGCCCGTAACACGATGCAGTGGGGCGCTCCCCGAATTGGACGGGCGACGGAATCGTTCGTGGATGCCCTGCGGTTCGCTCTGCCGCCGCCGTGCGTTTCACCATGCCCGAGGCGACGAGCTGCGTTCTGTGCGATACCGAACATGCGCCTCCGGAATTCACAGGGACGGTGTCGACCCGGGCCGATATCCCGATGGGATGCGCTCGGGGACTATTGCGGATAGCGTCTTCATGTGGATGACACGGTGCGAGGAGCGGCCTTCGAATCGCGAAGCATGACGGTGGTCGACATCTCACCTGACCGTCGGTCAATGCGCGAAAGCGAACAGACGGGGGCGTCGGTCGCGGACGAGACTACCCCACCGACTTTCGCGAGCACGACAGCCATGAAGACCGGTACCCCGATGCACGTCCTCCCCGCCCTGCCGTATGCGGTCTCCGCGCTGGAGCCGCACATCGACGCGCGCACCATGATCCTCCATCACGACCAGCATCATGCGTCCTACGTGAAGGCGCTGACACACGCCCTGGAATCCGCCCCCGAAGTGCTGCGGAGAAAGACCGCGAAGTGGCTGCTCGTCAATGCGAACAGCCTGCCTGTGAGCATCCGGACTGCCGTGCGGAACAACGCGGGCGGACACGTCAATCACAGCCTGTTCTGGCGTGCGATGGCGCCCGGTGCCGGAGGCGCGCCGACCGGCGCGCTTGCGGACGCCATCGACGAAGCCTGCGGCAGCTTCGAAAAATTCAAGCTCGCCTTCAGTCGAGCCGGCGCGAACGTTATCGGCTCCGGCTGGGTCTGGCTCGTCAGACCGCAGCATCGCGCCGACAAGCTGCAGATCCTCACGACTGCGGGTCACGACAATCCGCTCACACAAGGCCAGTATCCCCTGCTCGTCAACGACGTCTGGGAACACGCCTATTATCTGAAACACGAAAACCGGCGTACCGACTACCTCGACGGCTGGTGGTCCGTGGTGAACTGGAAAGAAGCCGCACGGCGCTTCGACCACTCGCTGCGTGCAGCCGAGCTGCCGTCCGCGATCGCGGCCGAGGCGACCGTCGCAGGGTCGAACTGAGCAACGGTCGGCTGCCCGGGTCGACCCTGTCGGGTGGGACGGGCGTGGCGGCCGCGGTCGCCTCCGCCAGACCCGCAGCACGACAACCCGGATCAGACACCGTTCCTGTCGGTGACGATCAATTTGAGCCTTGGTGCGTCGGCACCGGTGACGGCGTCCATCGCGGCGCGCAATGTCGCAAACCGGCCCGGTCGCCCGATTTGAACCAGGGTGTCACGCGTCATGTTCAAGCACCACTCGATGTCGCTCTTCGCCAGGTCGCCGGTGATGACGTCAGGCAGCCCTAGGTCGCTACGCTGTCCGGTCTGAAGCGCGACGAATTCATCGGGCGCGACCTGCAATGCGGCACGAGGACGACGTCGATGGAAGAATGGCGCGCTTGCTCTCATCCTACTGTTCAGCTTCCTTTACCAGCGGTCGATCACACGGACGGTCTCACGCGCCCAGGAGCAGAGCGCCGAGCACGATCTTCGTTCAGCTCGTGCTCGACCTGCAGATTGTCCGTGCCTTCGAATTAAGGAAGCTCTGAACAAGTTCAGAGCTTCCGGCGGCACAGGGATGTGCCGCCGTGAACAGTGGCGTAAGCCATTGTTCACGTAAGGTTGGCAAGAACCAAGCTTCTTGCCGACCGTGCTCTGAAAAGTCCAGGATGGACTTATTCAGAGCTTCCTTAACGGGCCGGGAAATGCCGATCTGCACGGTGCACACCGCACTCGCGTCGTGATCATACGATACAGTCGGCGACGTCACGAAAGAG
>JACQWY010000001.1 GCA_016209015.1 Gammaproteobacteria bacterium
ACGCGCCGTGAACTTCATCGGCGCGCTCGAGCTCGTGCGTGACAAGGCGAGCCGCGCGCGCTTCGAGCCCTATGGCGACGCCGGCACGATCTGTCGCGACATCTGCTTCGAGCAGGGGCTCATCATGCGCGCGGTGTGGGACACGATGATCGTCGCGCCGCCGCTCGTCATGACGAAGGACGACATCGACGAGCTCGTGAGCCGCGCCCGGCGCTGCCTCGACCTCACCGCGCACAAGCTCGGGATCGCCGCGTGACGCGCGCCCCGATGGTGCGCGGCCGCCGGCTCCGCCCTCTCGCGGAGCGCGCCGGGGCGACCGTCGGGCCGACCCGTCCACACCCCGCCGCAGACCGCGCGGCCGGCGAAGAATTTGCATACGGACTGACGGCCGTCGCGGCAGGCCCCTGCCCGGCGCGTCGCCCGAGGGGGAAGCCGCCGGCCGCGCCGGGGGACCGAGCTACCAGGGTCTTTTTCAAGGAGACATCGATGAAAAGAACGACGACCGCGCTATTGCTGGGCCTGAACCTCGCGCTCGCGCCACTCGCGCAGGCCGAGGAGGAGAAGGTCCTCAACGTCTACAACTGGTCCGACTACATCGCCGAGGACACGATCGCGAACTTCGAGAAGGAGACGGGCATCAAGGTCCGCTACGACGTCTTCGATTCGAACGAAGTGCTGGAGGCGAAGCTCCTCGCCGGCAACACCGGCTACGACCTCGTCGTCCCCTCCTCGAGCTTCGCGGAACGCCAGATCAAGGCCGGCGTCTTCCAGCCGCTCGACATGACGAAGCTGCCGAATTACAAGAATCTCGATCCCGAGCTCATGAAGCTGCTCGCGGCGCGCGACGCGGGCAATAAATTTCTCATCCCCTGGATGTGGGGCACGACCGGCATCGGCTACAACGTCGACGCCGTGAAGAAGCGCTTCCCGGATGCGCCGGTCGGGAGCTGGGACATGGTGCTGAAGCCGGAGAACCTCGCGAAGTTCAAGGACTGCGGCGTCTCCTTCCTCGACGCGCCGGGCGAGGTGATGACGACGATCTACAACTACATCGGTCGCGACACCCAGACCCAGAAGAAGGAAGACCTCGAGGCCGGCGTCGCGGTGATGGACAAGCTCCGCCCGTCCATCAAGTACTTCCACTCCTCGCAGTACATCAACGACCTGGCGAACGGCGAAATCTGCGTCTCGCTCGGCTGGAGCGGCGACGTGTTCATCGCGAAATCGCGCGCGGACGAAGCGAAGCACGGCGTGAACATCGAGTACGTCGTGCCGAAGGAAGGCGCGCTGATCTGGGTCGACACCCTGGCGCTGACGAAGGATGCGAAGCACCCGAACAACGCGCATCTCTTCCTCGACTACATCCTGCGGCCGAAAGTCATCGCCGCGGTCTCCGACTTCGTGCACTACGCGAACGGCAATCTCGCCGCGACGGAGTTCGTCTCGGATGACGTGAAGAACAACCCGAACATCTATCCGCCGCCGGAAGTGAAGAAGAAGCTCTTCCCGAATCCGACGAACACGCCGGCCTACGATCGCCTGCTGACGCGCGCCTGGACGAAGATCAAGACCGGACAGTAGATCGGCCCTAATCCGACCCTGGCCGCGGGAGGCCTGCGCATGGCGGAAGCCAAGACCACGACGGCGTTCGAACCCTGGACGGATCCGAACGCCGTCCCCTACATCGAGATCCGCAACGTCACGAAGAAATTCGGCGAGTTCGTGGCGGTCGACAACGTCTCGCTCAACATCTACAAGCAGGAGCTGTTCTGCCTGCTCGGCGGCTCGGGCTGCGGCAAGACGACGCTCTTGCGCATGCTCGCGGGCTTCGAGGAGCCGACGTCCGGGCAGATTTTCATCGACGGTCAGGACATGGCGGGCATCGCGCCCTACCGCCGGCCGGTGAACATGATGTTCCAGTCCTATGCGCTCTTCCCGCACATGACGGTGGAGCACAACGTCGCGTTCGGCTTGAAGCAGGATAACGTCCCCAAGGGGGAGATCGCGGATCGCGTCGCGAAGATCCTCGAGCTCGTGAAGCTCGGGTCCTTCGGCAAGCGCAAGCCGCACCAGCTCTCCGGCGGCCAGCGCCAGCGCGTCGCGCTCGCCCGCGCGCTCGTCAAGCAGCCGAAGCTGCTGCTGCTCGACGAGCCGCTCGGCGCGCTCGACAAGAAGCTCCGCGAGTCGACGCAGTTCGAGCTGATGAAGATCCAGGATCAGCTCGGCGTGACGTTCGTCGTCGTCACGCACGATCAGGAGGAGGCGATGACGCTCTCCTCGCGCATCGGGGTCATGAACCACGGCCGCATCATTCAGACCGGAACACCGACCGAAATCTACGAATTCCCGAACTCGCGCTTCGTCGCGGACTTCGTCGGCACGGTGAACATGTTCCCCGGCCGCATCGTCGACGAGGACAACGACTACGTGCGCATCGGCTGCGACGAGGCCGCCTGCACGATCTTCATCAATCACGGCGTCGCGGCGCCGCCGAACGCCGAGCTCTGGGTCGCGGTCCGCCCCGAGAAGATCCACCTCACGCGCGAAGCGCCCGCCGATGCGCGCGACAACTGCGTGCGCGGCACGGTCGACGGCATCGCCTACATGGGCGACATGTCGATCTACAACGTGAGGCTCGACAGCGGCAAGATGATCAAGGTGACGCAGCCGAACCTCATCCGCCACAGCGAGGACACGATCACCTGGGACGATCGGGTGTTCCTGCACTGGCACGCCTCGAGCGGCGTGGTGCTGACGCTGTGAGCCGCGCCGGCTACGTGCCGCTCGGCGAGCGCATGGCGACGGCCTCGGAGCCGCTGCTGCGCACGCTCGTGCGCCTGCCGCTCCTGCGCTGGTTCTTCAATACGCTCGGGCGCTTCGCGATCAGCGGGCGCGGTGCGGTGGTCCTCGTGCCCTATGCGTGGCTGCTGCTCTTCTTCGCGATTCCGTTCGTCATCGTGCTGAAGATCTCGCTCGCCGATCAGGTCATCGCCCAGCCGCCCTACACCGCGCTCGTGCAGTGGACCGAAGACACCTACCTCCAGATCAAGCTGAACCTCGGCAACTATCTCTTTCTCGTCCAGGACGCGCTGTACTGGAAGGCCTATCTCAACTCGGTGAAGATTGCCTTCATCTCGGCGTTCGTCTGCCTGCTCATCGGCTATCCGATGGCCTACGCCATGGCGCGCGCCGAGGAATCCTGGCGGAACGTGCTGCTCATGCTCGTCGTGCTGCCGTTCTGGACGTCCTTCCTGCTCCGCGTCTACGCCTGGATCGGCATCCTGAACAACACCGGCCTCATCAACAACTGGCTGATCGCCGCCGGCATCATCGACGAGCCGATCACCATGATCCGCACGAATTTCGCGGTCTACATCGGCATCGTCTACTCCTATCTGCCGTTCATGATCCTGCCGCTGTATTCCACGCTCGAAAAGCTCGACAACACGCTGCTCGAAGCCGCGGCCGATCTCGGCTGCCGGCCGTTCGAGGCGTTCCTGACGATCACCCTGCCGCTGTCGATGCCGGGCGTGGTCGCCGGCTTCTCGCTCGTCTTCATCCCGGCGCTCGGCGAGTTCGTCATCCCGGATCTGCTCGGCGGCAAGGATTCGCTGATGATCGGTCACGTGCTGTGGGACGAGTTCTTCGCGAACCGCGCCTGGCCGGTGGCGTCCGCCGTCGCGATCGCGATGCTGACGCTCGTGCTGCTGCTCATGGCCGGACAGCGCAAGCTCGAGGAGAAAGCGGAGACCGCGGCATGAAGCAGAAATCCTGGTTCCTGCGCGGCGCGCTCGCCTTGGGGTTCGCGTTCCTCTATCTGCCGATCCTCTCGCTCGTCGTCTACTCCTTCAACGACAACAAGCTCGTCACCGTCTGGTCGAAGTTCTCGGTGAAGTGGTACGGCGTGCTGCTGCAGGACGAGCCGATCCTGAGCGCGGCGTGGCTCAGCCTCAAGATCGCGTTCATGAACGCCACCCTCGCCGTCATCCTCGGCACGCTCGTCGCGCTCGCGCTCGCCCGCTTCGGCGCGTTCCGGGGCCGGGCGCTGCTCTCGAGCCTCGCGACGGCCCCGCTCGTCATGCCCGAGGTCATCACCGGCTTGTCGCTCCTGCTCCTCTTCGTCGCGATGGAGCAGTTCATCGGCTGGCCCGCGGGCCGCGGCACGCTGACGATCGTCATCGCGCACGCGACGTTCTCGATGTCCTATGTCGCCGTCATCGTGCAATCGCGTCTGACCGGCATGGACGTCTCGATCGAGGAAGCCGCGCTCGACCTGGGCGCCAAGCCCGCGAAGGTCTTCATGGTGATCACGCTCCCCATCATCGCGCCCGCGCTGCTCTCCGGCTGGCTGCTCGCCTTCACGCTCTCGCTCGACGATCTCGTCATCGCGAGCTTCGTCTCGGGCCCGGGCTCGACGACGCTGCCGATGGTCATCTACTCGAAAGTCCGCCTCGGCCTCTCACCCGAAATCAACGCGCTCGCCACACTGCTCGTCGGCTTCGTCTCCATCGCCGTGCTCGGTGCCGGGCTCCTCATGGCGCGGCAGGAGCGGCTGCGTCAGCGCGACGTGCAGATGGCGATTGCGGGGAACAAGTAGGACCGACCGCTCCCGCGTAGCGCCGAAGCCGGCCGGGCGCATACGACGGACGGCCGGATCCCGGTGGGTTGTACCCGACATCGCCGGATCCGTTCGGATCTGCACGGGCCAGTCGCATTCGAATCAGGAACGCTCCACACGGCGCGCCTCGGTTTCACGTCATGCTCGCGAACGCGAGGGTCCAATCGTTCAGCCCCGGCGCTCCGGTCGAACCGCGGGTCCCACGTTGAACTGCGGCACGGTGCATGGTGCTCGACTCCCCCGAGGTTCGCTGCCGCCGCCGCGGATCACCGACTGGACCCCGGTTCGCGAGGGTGACGGCGTGCTGGGCAGATCCGTCAGCGCCGCGAGCGGAGCTGGCAGCTCAGCCGTGGAGAAAATCTTCCTCGAGATCCTTGGTGATGTCTGCTTCGTGGGGGGAAGCGGGCTTCTTTGGAGAGAGGTTTCACGGCATCGGCCAGGAACGGACCGTATCTATGGCGCTCATGGACTCAGCGCCGACTTTATAGGATGTGCCGACAAAGGAGGCCCGACGGTTCCGAGGTTCGTGCAGCGCCCGCCATGTTCAGGGCGCGCAGAGGGAAATGGGGTCAGGTTCGATTTCGCGGACGAAGCGGGTGACCCACCGACAGGCGCCCGCCCGCGAATTCGAACCTGACCCCAATTCCCGACGGTTCCGAGGTTCGTGCAACGCCCGCCATGTTCACGGGCGCGCAGAGGGAAATGGGGTCAGGTTCGATTTCGCGGACGAAGCGGGTGACCCACGGACGGGCGCTCGCCCGCGAATTCGAACCTGACCCCAATTCCCGTCGGCACCGACACTCTTTCGCCGCCATCTGCGCCTGCTCACCCGGCTTCCTCACCGCGGCTGCTGCTGCGTGATGCAATGGACGTTGCCGCCGCCGAGCAGGATTTCGCGGCCGGGGATCTGGCGGACGAGGCGATCGGGGAACTGCTCGGCGAGGATCGCACGGGCGACGTCGTCGTTCGGATCGCCGAACGCCGGCACGACGAGGCCGCCGTTCGCGAGATAGAAGTTCACGTACGAGGCCGCGAGACGATCGCCCGCGCGGCGGGGTTGCGAGCCGTGGGTGACGAGGACGCCCGCGGCTTCCCGTGCCGCTATCGTCACGGGCACGCTCGGCACGGGCAGGCCGATCACTTCCAGCGCGCGGCCCTGGGCGTCGCGCATCGCGCCCAACCGCGCCCGCGCATCGTCGGAAATCGCCGTCTGCGGATCACCCGCACGATCGCAGGTCGCAAGCGCGACGACGCCGGGGCGGAGAAAGCATGCAATGTTGTCGACGTGACCGTCCGTCTCGTCGAGATATATGCCCTGCCCGAGCCAGAGGATCTCGCGCACGCCGAGATAATCGCGCAGGCGCTGCTCGATGTCCTCGCGCGAGAGCTGCGGGTTGCGATTGCGGTTCAGGAGACACTCCTCCGTCGTGAGGCACGTGCCCTCGCCGTCGACGTGGATCGCACCGCCTTCGAGCACGAAGTCCGCGGCATAGCGATCGACCGCGGCGCGGCGCGCGATGTGCGCGGCGAGCGCGTGATCGTCGTCCCAGGATCGATAGAGGCCGCCATCGAGACCGCCCCAGGCATTGAAGATCCAGTCGACGGCGCGCACCTCGCCCGCGGCGTTGCGCACGAACGTCGGCGCCGTGTCGCGCGCCCAGGCGTCGTTCGTCGCGATCTCGACGAGCGTGACGGCGCCCGACACCAGCCGTCGCGCGCGATGAAACTGCGCGACGGACACGCACATCGTCACGGGCTCGAACTCGGCGATCGTGTTCGCGACGCGCGCGAACGCGGTTTGCGCCGGCACGGCGCCGTCCCGCCAGTTGTCCGGACGCTCGGGCCAGATCATCCAGCAGCGCGCATGAGGCGCCCATTCCGCGGGCATTGCGTAGCCGTCCGCGGCGGGCGTGGAGGTGATGAGCTTCGACATGCAGGCACTAGACCATGCGTCCCGCACCCGATCAAGCGAACGAGGATTGCGCCGCGCACGGGGCCGCGCGAAGATGCCCGCATCATGACGACGACGGGTACAGGCCTCGCACCGCGGACTTTCGGTGCGGTGGCGATCGCGCGGCTGCGCAGTGAAGAGGAACAGCGCTACGCGGCCGCGAATCCGCGTTCCCGTGCCCTCGCCGCGGCCGCGGCGGCGAGCTTCCCCGGGGGCGTGCCGATGCATTGGATGCGCGACTGGCCGCTGCCTTTCCCGCTCTTCGTCGTCGCGGCACGCGGCACGTGTGTGACGGATGCCGACGGTCACGACTACGCGGACTTCTGCCTCGGCGATACCGGCGCGCTGTTCGGCCACAGTCCGGCACCGGTCGCCCGGGCGATCGCGGAACAGGCCGAACGCGGCCTCACCGCGATGCTGCCCGGTACACTCGCACCCGAGGTCGGTGCGCTGCTCGTCCGGCATTTCGAGCTCCCGCGCTGGCAACTCGCGATCACGGCTTCCGAAGCGAACCGTGCGGTGATCCGCCGCGCGCGCGCCGCGACCGGCCGGCCGGTGATCCTGGTCTTCGACGGCTGTTATCACGGCGCGGTGGACGAGACGCTCGTGCGGCTCGAGGACGGCAGGACCGTTCATGCGCCGGGTCTGCTCGGCCGTGTCGTCGATCAGACCATGACGACGCGCGTCGTCGCGTTCAACGACGTGTCTGCGCTGGAAGCCGCGCTCGCGCCGGGCGACGTCGCAGCCGTGCTCTGCGAGCCTGCGCTCACGAACATCGGCATGGTGCTCCCGGATCCCGGATTCCACGCGAGCCTGCGCGCGCTCACGCGCCGTCACGGCACGCTGCTCATCGTCGACGAGACCCACACGCTCAGCAGCGGCCCCGGCGGCTATTGCGGCGCGCACGCACTCGAGCCCGATCTGCTCGTCGCCGGCAAGGCGATCGCGGGCGGCCTGCCCTGCGCCGTGTTCGGCTGCACCGAGGAAGTCGCGCGCCTGACGGAAGCCGCCGAACGCGCGGCGCCTGCCGGACGTACCGGCCTCGGCACGACGCTCTCCGCGAACCTGCTGCAGCTCGCGGCATTGCGCGCGAATCTCGCGGAGGTCATGACGGACGCGAATCACGCCCGCATGGCCGCACAGAGCGCGAAGCTCGCCGCGGCGCTGCGCGCGATGGTCGCCACGCACGGCCTGCCCTGGACCGTGACCGAGCTCGGCGCGCGCCTCGAGCTGCAGTACGGTCCGCGGGCGCCGCGCACCGGGCGCGAGGCGGAGGCGATCGCGCACAGAGAGCTCTCGCAGACACTGCAGCTCTATCTGCTGAACCGCGGCGTCGTCGTCACGCCGTTCCACATGATGACGATCTGCGCTCCGGAGACTCGCGACGAAGACATCGTGCGGCTCACGAGCGCCCTCGATCGCGCGATCGCGACGCTCAGACAGTTCGACGCCCGGCCACCGCCGCGCTGAACGGACGCCCACGCGCCGGCGCGGCCGGCATCGTTCCGTTCACGACTGGAGTACGCGCATGAACACATCGACGATCGAGGAGGCCCGTCGCTTCCTCGCAGAGAATCCCGACATCGAGCAGGTGCAAGTCCTGCTCACCGACAACAACGGGGTCCTGCGCGGCAAATCGCTGCGCGTCCACGAGCTCGACACGCTCTACCGCAACGGCCGGCCGCTGCCGAGCTCGATCGTCGCGCTCACCATCGACGGCGACGATGCGGAGAACACGGGACTGCTGTGGGAAGTGGGCGACATGGACTGCGTGGCGTTTCCCGTTCCGGGCACGCTCGTGCGCTGCCCCTGGCTCGCGACGCCGAGCGCCCAGGTGTTGATCGCGATGGACGAAGTGACAGGCGCGCCGGCCGTCGACGCCGATCCACGCCAGGTCGCACGCCGCGTCATCGCGCGCCTCCTGGCCGACGGTTACACCCCCGTCGTCGCCGTCGAGCTCGAGTTCTACCTGCTCGATGCGAACGCCGCGGCGCCGACCCCCGCGCAGCCGCGCGGCCCGCAACGCCACGTCTACAGCATCGACGAGGTCGAGGCGCATGCACCGTTCTTCGACGAGCTGTACGCCGCGTGCCGCGTCCAGGGACTGCCGGCCGAAACCGCGATCTCCGAATTCGGCACCGGACAGATGGAGATCACGCTCACGCATCGGACCGATGCGCTGCGCGCGCTCGACGAAGCGGTGATGTATCGCAGGCTCGTGAAGGGCGTCGCGGCGAAGCACGGCCTCAAGGCCTGCTTCATGGCGAAGCCGTTCGCGAACCTGCCGGGATCCGGCACGCATCTGCACATGAGCCTGAACGGCGCGCGCGGCGCGAACGTCTTCGCGGACGAGGATCTGCACGGCTCGCCGCTCTTGAAGCAGGCCATCGGCGGCATGGCCACGACGGCGGCGGACGCGATGGCGCTCTTCGCCCCGCACGCGAACTCCTACCGGCGCTTCAGCGCGAACAGCTATGCCCCGCTCGCGCCGACCTGGGGCGTGAACAACCGCACGGTGTCGTTACGTATCCCGACGGGCGCCGCGCCGACGCGTCACATCGAGCACCGGATCTGCGGCGCGGACGCGAACCCCTATCTCGCCGCCGCGGCGATGCTCGCCGGCGCGCATTACGGCATCGTGCACGCGATGGATCCCGGCCGCCCCGTCGAAGGCGACGGTTATGCCGCGAGCGAGGCGCCGCCGCTGCCGCAGCACTGGCCGGAGGCCGTCGGGCGTTTCGCCGATTCGTCTTTCTTGAAGGAATATCTCGGCGAGCGCTTCGTCGAGATCTATGCCGCCGTGAAACGCACGGAGTACGCGCGCTTCTTCAGCGAAGTGACGGCGCAGGATTACGCCTGGTATCTGCACACGGTGTGAAAGCACGCAGGTCGGGCTGACGAAGGAAGCCCGACGGTTCCGAGGTTCGTGCAGCACCCGCCATGTTCAGGGTGCGTAGAGGGAAATGGGGTCAGGTTCGAATTCGCGGGCAACCGCCCCTGCGTGGGTCGTTCACGGCGGCCGCGAAATCGAACCTGACCCCAATTCCCGTCGGCGCCGACCTCTTTCACGCCACCCTGCGAGGCCTCACCGTCCCACGAGCGCCTCGTACAACTCCGGCCGCCGATCACGGAACACGCCCCAGGCCGCGCGCTGCAGGCGGATCGCGTCGAGATCGACCGTCGCGGTGATCACGGTCTCCTCTGTCCGTCCCGCTTTCGCGAGCAGCTCGCCCGTCGCGCCCGCGATGAACGAGCCGCCGTAGAACGTGATCTCGCTCGCGCGGCCGCGCTCCGTGCCGCTGCGGTTCGAGGCGACGAGCGGCGCGAGATTCGCGGCGGCGTGGCCCTGCATCGTGCGCTGCCAGTGATCGTGACTGTCGAGCGTCGGATCCGCTGGCTCGGAGCCGATTGCCGTCGGATAGAGCAGCACCTCGGCGCCCGCGAGCACCATCGCGCGCGCCGCTTCCGGGAACCACTGATCCCAGCAGATGCCGGCACCCAATACGCCGTAACGCGTGCGCCAGACGCGAAACCCCGTATCTCCCGGCGCGAAATAGAACTTCTCCTCGTAACCCGGCCCCTGCGGAATGTGCGACTTGCGGTACACGCCGAGGATCCTGCCGTCGGCATCGATCATCGCGAGCGAATTGAAGTAACCCGTCGTCGCGCGCTCGAAGAAGCTCACCGGCAGCACCACCGCGAGCTCCGCGGCGAGCGCCTGGAAGCGGCCGAGCCAGGGGTGACCTTCGAGCGCGGAGGCGAGCGAGAAGAAGCCCGCGTCCTGATCCTGGCAGAAATAGAGATATTCGAAGAGCTCCTGCAGCAGGATCACCTGCGCCCCCTCGGCATGTGCCCTTCTGACCAGACGCTCGGCGCGCGCGAGGTTCGCGGCGAGATCGGTTTCGCAGGGCATCTGGGTCGCGGCGAGGGTGAGCTGGGCCATGAATTCTTCTCCATCGTGAGTCACGCGTGGGCGGCGGTCGGCGCCGTCCGCACGATTTTGACGGGGTCTCTGCACGGGGAATATTCTACCGATCCAGGGACGGGATGCAGGAGGGCAAGGATGCCCGAGATCAGCCGTTTTTTCATTGTCGTCGCGATTTTTTACAACGACCACGCGCCGCCGCACTTCCACGCTCGCTAAGGGGATTCGGAAATCCGCATCGACATGGAAACGGGTGCGGTAATTTCCGGCTCATTGCCGGCAAGAGCACATGCGCTGGTGATCGAGTGGTGGAGTCTGCATCGCGACGAACTGAGCCAGGATTGGGATCTCGCGCGGAAACACCTGCGATTGCTCGGAATTGCACCGCTGGAGTAGCCCTATGACGCCTCATGTCGAAGCCGCGGAGTATCTGGGAGCGTACAAGCTGCGCCTGACTTTCAGCGACGGGCGCACCGGCATTCTGAACCTCGAGCACGAGCGCTGGGGAGAGATGTTCGAGCCGCTGCGTGACGTGGAAATGTTCAAGCGCTTCAGCATCGATCGGGAGCTGCGGACCCTCGTCTGGCCGAACGGCGCCGATCTCGCGCCGGAATATCTCTACGCGGCCGCCGCATGACGGCGCCGGACGAATCGTCTCCCTTCCATCCCGGCGAGCTCGCGATCCAGGAGCGCGTCGGCGTCGCCGAGCGCGTCGCACCGCTCGGCCGGCAGTTCCTGCGCAACCACATGCCGGACCAGCATCGCGAGTTCTTCGCGCAACTGCCGTTCCTCGTCCTCGGCACGCAGGATGAAAGCGGCCAGCCCTGGGCTTCGATCGTCTGTGCGCCGTCCGGCTTCGCACGCTCGCCCGATCCGCGCCGTCTCGAGATCCGCGCGCGGCCGCTGACCGGCGATCCGCTCGACGTGACACTGCGCGACGGCGCGCCTGTCGGGCTGCTCGGCATCGAGCCGCACACGCGCCGGCGCAATCGCCTGAACGGCGTCGTCCGGGAGTGCACGAACGAAGGCTTCGCGATCGACGTCGTGCAGAGTTTCGGCAATTGCCCGAAGTACATTCAGGCGCGGCGCGCGAGCTTC
The DNA here is from genome assembly GCA_016209015.1 of Gammaproteobacteria bacterium. Classification (GTDB taxonomy): domain Bacteria; phylum Pseudomonadota; class Gammaproteobacteria; genus JACQWY01. The sequence goes on from JACQWY010000001.1 coordinate 11,593, forward strand.
GATCCGGCGCTCGCCGCGGCGCGCCGGAGGCCCGTCGTCGAAGCGCTCGCGACCCTCGATGAATCGGCGCTTGCCCTGATCGCCGCCGCCGACACGCTCTATCTCGCGAGCGCCTTCTTCGAAGCCGACGGCGCCGTGCGCGGCACGCGCGGCATCGACGTCTCGCACCGCGGCGGCAAGCCAGGCTTCGTGCGCGTCGTCGACGAGCGCACGCTGCTGCTGCCGGATTTCTTCGGCAACAATCTCTTCAACACGCTCGGCAATCTGCTGCTCGCGCCGCGGGCCGGGTTGCTGTTCGTCGATTTCGTGAACGGCGATCTGCTCTATGTCGCGGTGACTGCGGAAATCCTGTGGGAGGGGCCGGAGGTCGAGGCGTATCGCGGCGCGCTGCGCGCGGTGCGATTTACCGTCGAGCGGGCGCGGCGGGTGCGCGAGGTGTTGCCGCTCACGTGGGGCGAGGCCGAGCGATCGCCGTTTCTGGAGCAGACGGGGGACTGGGCGGGCTGAGTCGTGCCACGATTACGTTCGGGGAAAGGAGATGCCATGGATTGCGTATCGAAGCACTCGGTAGGTCGGACTGACGAAGGAAGCCCGACGCTCCGGCACCGAATCGACGGCACGGGTCTACGCGTGCATCGTCGCAAACGTATTCGCTCGCATGACGTGACGTCCTGGCAGTGGGTGTTGGGCGTTCTTCGTCGGCCCGAGGGTCATGAACCCTTGCAGCACCGACCATCATGAGTGAGCCGACGATCCACCGGCTCGTCGTCCCGGCGAAGGCCGGGACCCAGTCATTTCACCCCGGCGCCGCGGCGGAACCCCGGGTGTTGCGGAACGCGGATACGCTCTGGAATTCCCCGTGGTTTGCTCCTGCCGCCGAAAGTCACCGACCGGGTGCCGGCCTTCGCCGGGACGACGCATTTGCGGTGATCCCCCCGCATCCGTAAACAGCTCTCTCCCGGCAACCCGCAGGCTGATTCACGATTCTGCGCGGCATCATGATCAAGCACGCCTGTCCCTGCTGCCACGAACCGATGTCGGCCACCGATTACGGCATCGAGGGCATCTGGAGCTGCTTCTATTGCGGAGGCACGTGGATCCCGGGCGAGGTCATGATGCGAGTTTACGAGCACGGCCGTCGTGCATCGACGGACTCGAAGCGATCGACCCGCGTGAAGAGGGAGGCCGTCCCGAGCGCTGCCCACAGTGCGGTGCCGGCGTCTTCGACTGCGTTGCACTCAGTGGAGTCGCAGCAGCGCGTTGTCGCCAGTGCGCGGGCCATTTTTTCGCAGGCGGCCTCGAGAAGCTCGTCCCCGACCCGAGCCGTCGGTGCTGCCCGGTGTATGCGTCGGTTTCACTCTCTTCGACCTGCTGCTGTTGGGACTGATCGTTTCGTAGCAGGTGAAGCGCAGATGAACGACGAGGAATTCAGAGGCCTGCTCGTGCTGGGTTTGTTCGCCGCCTTCGATCGCCCGGCGACGGCCCGGGATCGCGACACGTTGATCGCGGTACTGCTGCGGGCGAAGCTCGCCCGCGCCCAGGCGGAGCAGACGGCGGACGCGGTGCTCGCGAATCCCGGGCGCTTCGGGTTTTGAGGGGGCGTCCAGCGCACGGGGCATCGACTCGGAGTGCATGACATGGGGACGCGATCCGTGTTTGCCGCCGTGCTGCAGACCGCGATCGATGCGCCTCCTGCGTCGGCACATCCTTCTATGGTACTGCTTTGTTACACATTGTCGAGTCTCCAGGATGTGAGATGCCCCATCCCCAAGAAGGCCCCGGCGGTCGGTGCTGCGCAATCCGCCTCGACGCGCTAAGCTTCTCACGGAGCCCATCGGGCTTCGGTACTCAGGCATGGATGCCGGGGATTTCAAGGATGAAGTTCACCCAGTATTTCGAGGCGATGCGCGCGCGTCCGGACTGTCGGGAGATTCTCCGGGAGTGGATGGAATTCGTCGTGTTGCACCCGGAGTCGGAGCAGGTGCAAAGTGACGGCAGAATTCGTCGTTGGGCGCGCATCGAAAAGGCCGGGTCCCGTTATCTCCGGGTCGTGCTTCTGCCTGACGGAGAGACCGTGCACAACGCGTTCTTCGATCGGAACTACGAACGATGAAAGTGAAATATTTTCAGGACACGGACACGCTCTATATCGAGTTGAAGGACACGGAGGTCGCGGAGTCGCGGGATCTCGACGAGAACACCGTGCTCGACTTCGACGGTGCCGGCGGTCTGTGCGCGATCACCATCGAGCACGCGAAGGAGCGCACGGGCATTCCGCGGTTCAGCTTCGAGCAAATCGCGGCGTGACCGGCCGCGGCCTCGTGCCGCCCCGAGGACCGCGATCGATGCGCCTCCTCCGTCAGCACATCCTATAGCGCGCTACCGGCGCTACGTGCGCCAGGGCGCGCATCAGGACTGGGCCAGCCATTTCGGCGGCGAATGCCCTGAGCCCGATTTCGCCGCCGCCCGCGCGCTCGACGAGCGCGAACGGCACGCGCGACTCACGGCGAAGCTCAAACGTCCCTGGCGATGGTTGCGGAGGATCGTGCATGGGCAGGGCTGAAGACGGCGATGCAACGGAGCGAACCGGCGTGGGGCTGCTCGCGCTGATCGAGGATGCCCGACGTTCCTGCGCCGCATAGCCGGCACGGTTCTCTTCGTGCATCGTTGCAGCTGCATTCACGGAATCTACATGACACGCCGGCGGAACATGTCGGGCTTCCTTCGTCAGCCCAACAGTCATGAAGACATGCCATCGCCCGGAGTGATGAAAGAGGCGAGCGCACCACAGCCTCGTCGTCCCGGCGCAGGGACCCTCCCGGCCTCCGCCGGGAGGGTCCCTTCGCCGGGACGACGGCTCTTTCACGGCAACCTACGAGCTGAGTCGTGCAACGACTGCCGTGTCGATTACGTTCGAGGACAGGAGATGCCATGGATAGCGTATCGAAGCACTCGGTAGGTCGAGCTGTGTTTGGAAGCACCGTGAGAGCCTGGCGGCGGGCGTCCGGATTTCTCCGTCGGCCCGATCTACGAGCGACGGGTTTCCTGTTGCTCGGGCTCACGCTCCTGGCCGCGCGCGGCCACGCATTCCCGGCCGACCTGGAACCCGGCGTACGTGGAAACACGCCGCTTTCGCAAGCGGCCGACGCTTTCGAGCACCACACGCTGCCGAAAGCTGAATTCGCCCGTCTAGTCGCGGAGTATCTCGACCACGAGAGCCCCCTGGACCGCATCGCGGCGATGCGCCTCATCGGTTCTCAGCACATCGACGGATTCGACGATCGACTGTGGCAGCTGGCCGATGACCCGCTCTGGCCGGTCGCCTACACGGCTTTATGGGCGCTGACGAATACCACCCCGCGAGCCGAGCAGGGACGAATTGCGGAGAAGGCGACTGCGCATTGGGCAACGTCGATCAACATACTTGCAATTCGCATCGCCCGAGCTCGTGCCGCTGCCGATCCCGATTCGCGACGGGTGGTGGATAGCTGATCTGCAGGGCAGCGCGGATCGCCGTGACGATCGATGCCCTAAGCGCGAGTTTTCGTGGTCCGGCGCCTGGCGTACCTTTGTCGGTCAACGCGTTGCCCCAGTAGCACGTGAAGTAATGCAAGTCCCTCCGTTCCATGTGCCCGAGATGGGAGGCTGGACCGGTGGGACCTGGGACGTCAACAAAGATGCGAACGGTCGCGACACCGTCGCGCTCGCTGTCGGTGACTCGCTGCTCGTCGGTCTGTGCTGGGGTGAATTTGGCGGTGCGCTTCCGGAATTGCCGCGTTCTGGCAAGCCGATGTATCTTCGCTCAGGCGACATGTGCATCACCGGCCTCTACGAGACGAACCAGGGGCTGATTGCGGTCGGCGGCATAGAGCACATGATGCATCAACCCGCCGAGCTGTTCGCATTGAAGCGCGGCGAGGACGGCGCGTGGCGGCAGCGCCTGATCGCCGCGACGGAAATCGCTCGCGCCGAGCGCATGGTGCTCGACGACGGCACGCTCGTCGTGCGCGATCTCGGCGGCATCCTCGCGCTCGGCGAGGGCGGACGATTCACGCGGCTGGAGTGCCGATAGCATGGGCGTGAGCGCGCGGAAATGAACGTCGGGATGATCGCTGCCTCGCTCCTGATGCTCGCATTGCTGTATCTGCATTGTTCCGCGCTCGTCGCGCTCGTGAAAGCGCGCGAGCTGACGCCGACGCAGAAGATCTTCCAGGCCTGCCTGGTATGCCTCGTTCCGGTATTCGGCCCGTTGTTCGTCCTGCATCTGCTGCGCGAGAGCGATCCCGATCGGACGCTGCGGACAAACGGACCGGGCACCGATCTCGCCGTGGAGCGCTACGACACGCCGGCCGACAGGGACACGGCGTCGCATCGTTTCGGCGACATGGGACATCATGGTGCACACGAACCGTCGGCGGGCGATGGACATGCGGATTGAGCATTGCGCGCCGATCGAAGCCACCCTCAAGCTCGTCGCTCGGGCTGACGAAGGAAGCGCGACGCGCCAGCGCCGACCTGATCTCGCCGTTCGCGCTACGCAGCATCGCAATCGCCGTCCCGCCTCGCGCGCCCCGCATTCCGTTGACGTTCGGGTCGCGGACGTCGGGCTTCCTTCGTCAGCCCGACGGTCATGAAGTTTGTGCAGCGCCCGCAATCATGAAAGACGCGTAGAGGGAAATGGGGTCAGGTTCGATTTCGCGGCGAACGTAATGGCGCGTACCCGGGCGCTCCCCCGCGAATTCGAACCTGACCCCATTTCCCGCAGGCGCCGCCGCTCTTTCACGGCAACCTACGAGTTGCCGTGCGCGATCACCATCGGGCGTGCGAGATGACGGCCCGCCCCATGGCCGCCCACCCCCATCCTTGCTATCGTTGCCCCATGCCCGATTCCGCCCGCCATCGCCGTGCGCCGCAGCGCGTCGCGCACACCTCTCCGCGTCACCACGGCGCGCCCGCACACCGCCCCTGGGCGGCGGCACGGCCGACGCACGATGCGCAGGGCGAGATGCTGTTCGCCTACGGCACGCTCGTGCTGCCGGAAATCCAGGACGCGCTGCTCGGCTACCGGCTCGCGGGCACGCCGGCGCGGCTCGCCGGATACAGGCGCTTTCGCGTGCGCGATGCGGTGTACCCGGGCATCGTGCCGCACCCCGGCGGAACGCTGGACGGCGTGCTCTATCGCGGCGTCGATGCCGCGGCCTGGGCCGAGCTCGATGCGTTCGAGAGCGACGACTATCAGCGAAGCTTCGTGCACGTCGACTGCGCGGGCTCGCTCGTCGCGACGCAGGTCTACGTCGTCGCCCCGCACTGCCTGCACACCGTGACCGACGAGCCCTGGGAAATCGCTGCGTTCGCGCGCGAGCATCTCGCCGCTTATCTCACGCGGCTCGACTGAGCGATGGCGGCGGGCGAGCTCTACACGCTGGGCCACAGCACCCGCAGCATTCCGGATCTCACTGCCCTCCTCGCCGCGCACGGAATAACCCGGCTCGTCGACGTGCGCGCGGCGCCCTACTCGCGCCGCCATCCGCAATTCAATCGCGAACCGCTCGCCGCCGCGCTGGCCGAGGCGGGTGTGAGCTATCACTGGCTCGGCGACCGCCTCGGCGGCCTGCGCGAGGAGAAGTCCGGTCCGAGCGCGCATCCGGCGCTCGCCGAGCCCGCGTTCCGGGCCTATGCCGCGCACATGGCGGGTCGCGCGTTCGCGGCCGGCATCGAGGAATTGGCGAAGCTCGCCGCGGACTCTAGAATCGCGGTCATGTGCGCCGAGGCCGCGCCCGAGCACTGTCATCGCCGCTTCATCGCGGATTATCTGACGGTGAACGGCTGGCGCGTGCTGCACGTGACCGGAACGCAAACCCCGGTCGAACACACGACTCACGAGGCCCTGCGCGTCGCGGACGGCAAGCTCTTCTACGACCGCCATTCGCAGCCGAGCCTCTTCTAATCTTTCGAGGGAGCCCCGCATGTCTCAAGCCAAGTACGTCACCGCGCTCAATCTCACGCTGCCGGAACGCAGCGAGCTGCCCGAGGACATCCAGAAGTATTTCGCGAAGTGCGACGAGAAGCTCGGCATGCTGCCGAACGTGCTGTACGCCTATAGCTGCGACATCGAGCAGCTCCGCACGTTCTCGCGCTTCTACAACGTGCTCATGTTCGGGGAATCCGGGCTCTCGACGCTCGAGCGCGAAATGATCGCGGTCGCGGTCTCCTCGCAGAACCACTGCTTCTACTGCCTGACCGCCCACGGCGCGAGCGTGCGCGAGTACTCCGGCGATCCGGCGCTCGGCGAGCTCATGGTGATGAATTTCCGCGCCGCGGATCTCTCGCCGCGGCAGCGCGCGATGCTCGAGTTCGCCTCCAAGATGACGACGGCGAGCTACGCGATAGGCGAGGCGGATCGCCAGGCGCTGCGCGACGTCGGCTTCACGGACAAGGACATCTGGGACATCGCGAACGTCGCCGGCTTCTACAACATGACGAACCGCGTCGCGAGCGCGACGAATATGCAGCCGAACGCGGAGTACCACGCCAAGAACCGTTGATCGTGCCAGGATTCGTCGGAGCGCCGGATGCGGCGTTGCGGAGCCCGCTGTGGTGCTCATCTACTCATCCGTAAACTGCGCTCCTCGCGGGCACCGCGCCTTGCCTGCGACGCTCGGCCGAATCCCTCCGGGGCGATGGCTCCTCGCCGCCCTGCTCGCCTGCCTGCTCGCGCTCACGAGCGCGGCGGCGGGCGCGGTCCTACCGGCACCGGTCGAGCGCATCCTGCGCGCCCAGCGTCTGCCGGAGAGCGCGGTCAGCATTCTCGTCACGGAGGCCGGCGGCGCCGAGCCGCTCCTGAGCGTGAACCCCGAGCTGCCGCGCGCCCCGGCCTCGACCATCAAGCTCGTCACGACCTACGTCGCGCTCGAATTGCTCGGGCCGACGTATTCCTGGCCGACGAAGGTCTACGCCCTCGGGCCGATCGTAAACGGCACGCTCGAGGGCGATCTCGTGATCAAGGGTTTCGGCGATCCCTACCTGGTCGAGGAGGACTACTGGAAGCTGCTCGCGGAGATCCGCCGCGCGGGCATCCGCCGCATCACGGGCGATCTCGTCATCGACGACAGCCACTTCGCGGCGCCGAAGGACGATGCGGGCGCGTTCGACGGTCAGGCTTATCGTCAGTACAACGTGCTGCCGAACGCCTTCCTCGTGAACTTCAAGGCCGTGAACTTCGAATTCGCGCCGGCCGCGGACGGCAAGCGCGTCGTCATCGGCTCCGAGCCCGAGCTGCCGAATCTGAAAATCGAGAACGACGTGCGACTCACGAACGGCGCCTGTGGCGATGCCGACAACGCGATCACGATGACGGTGCCGAATCGCGCGACGGCCGATCGCGTGATCTTCAGCGGCAATTATCCGAAGAGCTGCGGCACGCAGGTGCTGCCGCGCACCGCGCTCACGCCGGCGACGTATGCGTTCGGCCTCTTCCAGACGTACTGGAAGCAGTGGGGCGGGACGATAGACGGCAAGGTCCGCCGCGGATACGCGCCGCCGGGTGCGAAGCCGCTCGTCATCTGGTATTCGCGTCCGCTGCACGAAATCATCCGACCGTTGAACAAGTGGTCGAACAACATCATGGCGGATGCGTTCTTCTACACGCTCGCCGGCACCGCGAACCCGCCGCCGCTCGCGCCCGAGCAGGGCGCCGCAGTCGTGCGCAACTTCTTCGCCGCGCACCACATCGACGCATCCTATCTCGTGCTCGAGAACGGCTCCGGGCTCTCGCGCAAGACGCGCATCACGGCCGAAAACATGATGGGCCTGCTGCAGCATGCGTGGGCCGGGCCGTACATGCCGGAGTTCCTCGCCTCGCTGCCGCTCGCCGGCCTCGACGGCACGCTTCGCAAACATTTCAAGCGCCAGCCCGAAGCGGGCCGGATCCATGCGAAGACGGGCCTCATCGACGGCGTCGTCGCGATCGCGGGCTACGTGCGCGCGAAAAGCGGCAGGACGTTCTGCGTCGTCCTGTTCGTGAATCATCCGCTCGCGACGAACGGCTCCGGCCGCCTGCTGCAGGACGCCGTGTTGCGCTGGGCTTTCGAGCAATAATTAAGGGGACACGATACTTAATTCGGCTTCGACCATTGGTCGTCGAGGGAGCATGTCGGCCGAATTAAGTATCGTGTCCCCGAAATTTTCCCCCGAATTAAGTATCGTGTCCCCGAAATTTTCAGTCGGTGACCCATGGCACGCGCAGTGAAGCTCGGGCTTTCGAGCGCGCCGCGCGGGTAATCTGCACTCGCTCCGCGGTTCGACCTCGGCGCCGGGGCTGAACGACCGGGCCCTCGCCGGCGCGAGGGCGAGGGCGACGTCTACAGAAGGCCACTTCCGCCTGCCGGTGAATCGTGCCCGCAGGTCGGAGAAGAACCTTAGTCATTTCCGACTTGCCGGTCGGCCCGATCTTTGCCTAGGATTCACCACGACTTCGGGATCGAGGATTCGACCATGCGTCTGCCCATCGGGCTGGCCCTGCTCCTGCCCTTGCACGCCACAGCGTTCGACGGCCGCGACATCGTGCACGTCGCCGCTGCGCAGCTCGGTCATCACGACCGCGAGGCGCGCTGCGAAGCGCAGGGCTGCTATTTCGCGCGCGGCGGCAACTGGTGCTCGGAGTTCGTGTCCTGGGTGTACCTGCAGTCCGGCCTGCCGCTCTCCGGCGGCGAGCGGCTCGACTGGCTGCTCGAGACCGTCGACGAGATCGTCGCCTGGTTCGATGCACGCGACGCGTTCGTGCGGCGCGGCGATCCGGAGTGGGAGGGCTTCGTGCCGCAGCCCGGCGATTATGCGTGGGTCGGGCGAGCCGACGAGTACGGTGCAGATTCCGGCCGACTGCACAGCGCGCTCGTCGAATTCGTCGACGCCGACGGCGCACTGCACACCATCGAAGGCAACAACGCCGGCCGCCCGGTCGAGCGCTACCTGTATCCCGCGTACAAGTCGAACAGCACGGACAACGGCCCGGCGAACGGCATCGTGATGGGCTTCGGTCGTGTCGAAATCCCCGGCGATCCGCAGCGTTTCGCGTTGACGTCGATGCTGGTGGCGTGGATACGGTGAATTGCGTGCTCTGTAGGATGTGCCGACGCATGAGGCGCATCGATCGCGGTCTTCGCTTCGGGCGATCCCTTTGCTCGGGCGTTCTGGAAGTAGGGGTCTGACCCGCGTGGATAATTCGCTGCTCCGAGCGCTTCCGAAAAATCGGATGGTGGCGAAGGCGCAGCGAGTCACCGACCCGCGTCAGACCCCGCCACCACAGGCGTCCGCCCTCGGCACTACGCGCGTCAGCCCCCGGCGTTCTTCAACGCTTCGTCCATGCGCTCGAGGATTTCGTCGAGGATCGCCGGCGTCGTCGCGAAATTGAGGCGCACCCAGCCCTCGCCTTCGGGGCCGAACGCCTTGCCGTCGCTCAACGCGACTTTCGCGTGCTCGAGGAAGAAACGCATCGGCGAGGTCGGGAGTTTCAGCGCGCGGCAGTCGAGCCAGGCGAGGTAGGTCGCTTGCGGCGGGACGTGGCGGATCGCCGGCCAGTGCGTGGCGACGTGCGCGGCGATGCGCTCGCGATTCGCACGGAGCTGCGCGCGCACGGCTTCGAGCCAGCCGTCGCCGCTCGTCCAGGCGGCGCGCGCGGCGGCCATGCCGAGCGTGCTGCGGCCGCCGCGCACGTGGTGCGGGATCGCATGCAGCTTCTTGCGCAGCGAATCGCTGCCGTAGACGCCGAAGCCGATGCCGAGGCCGGCGATGTTGAACGCCTTGCTCGCCGACATCAGCGTGAGCGTGCGTGCCGAGACTTCCGGGTCGACGGCCGCGAACGGCAGGTGGGGACGCTCGTCGAGCATGAGGTCGGCGTGGATCTCGTCCGAAATCACGTAGAGCTTGCGCTCGAGCACGATCGCGGCGAGCGCCTCGAGCTCACCGCGCGTGAATGCGCGGCCCGTCGGATTCTGCGGATGACAGAGCATCAGCACGCGCGTCGTGGCGTCGATGCGCGCGCGCAGCATGTCGAAATCGATTTCGTGACCGCCCGCCGCCGGCACGAGCGGACAGAACACGGGCCGGCGCCCGGTCTCCTGCACGGCCTGCGTGAACGGCGGGTAGACGGGCGTCTGCACCACCGCGCCCTCGCCCGGGGCGGAGAGCGTCATGAGGCCGAGATAGATCCCCTGTACGACGTCGTTGAAGTAATCGACGCTCGCCGGTGCGATCGTCCAGCCGTAGCGCTTCGCCAAGCGCTCGGCGAAGAGCTCGGCGAGACCGCACGAGGGCCACTGCACCGCATAGCCGAGCGTCGAGTTCTCGACCTCCGCCGCGAGCGCCGCGCGTATGGTCTCGGCGACGGCGAAGTCCATGTCCGCGACCCAGGCCGGCAGCACGTCGGCCGGATATTCGCGCCACTTCGCGCCAGCACGGTTGCGGAGCTCGTCGATCGTGATGTCGTTGATGTTCATGGCCGGACCTCGCGAGACTAGTCGCCGTGGAACACGACGATGACCGAGACGCCGATTCCGATCAACAGGAGCTGACCGAGCGTCTCCTTGATGCGCACGCCGCGGTGGAGCGTCGGAATAAGATCCGCGATCGAGATGTAGATGAAGCTCGATGCGGTGAACGCGATGACGAAAGGCAGGAGCGGCGTCAGTGACTCGAGACTCCACCACGCGAGCAGCGCGCCGACGAACATCGCCATGCTCGAGACGAGATTCAGCGCGAAGGCCTTGGCGCGCGAATAGCCGCTGGCGATCAGGATGGCGAAATCGCCGAGCTCCTGCGGCACCTCGTGCGCGACTATCGCGAGCCCCGTGACCATGCCGAGCTCGAACTTCGTGGCGAACGCCGCGGTGAGCAGCACGCCGTCGAGAAAATTGTGGAACGTGTCGCCGACCATGATGAGCGCGCCGGCATGCGAGCGATCCGTGTGGTGATGATGCGTGTGGGCATGCGAGTGCTGGCGGCCGTGATCGTGCGCATGGCGCCAGATCAGCGCCTTCTCGAGCGTGAAGAAGACGAAGATGCCGATGAGCACGGTCGCGAGGATCGCGTCCGGCGTCTCGCCCTTCCGTGCCTCGAGCGCCTCGGGCAGCAGATGCAGGAACGCGACGCCGAGCAGGATGCCGGTCGCGAAGCTGATGAGCAGCGACAGCGTGCGAACGCGCCAGGCCGCCGGCAGCAGCAGATAGCCGCCGGCCGCCGCGACGCTGAACACGCTGCCGAGGAAGGCGTAGAACATGATCCAGGCGAGCGTGTCGAGCGGCAGAGTCATGGTGCGGGCGGTGCTGCGGGGTGAATCGGGTGAGGCGGCTATGGTATATCATGCAGCGGCGAGAGGGACACCACAGCCCGCACTCGCGCGACGTCGGTCGCGGCGCCAAACCGGGGAACACTTCGGGTCGCTTGCATGGCGGAAGGAATGCCGGTCTTTCGCGCGCCCGGCCGCTTCGAGCGGCTGTTCAATCGCGCTTTCGGATGGCTCATCAAGAAGGGTTACGGGCTCGAGCACAGCTACCGGCTCGACGTCCGCGGCCGGCGCACGGGACGCGTGATGAGCGCCCCCGTGAACCTGCTCGTGCGGCGGCGTGCGCGCTACCTCGTCGCGCCGCGCGGCCGCACGCACCGGGTGCGCAACGCGGAGCAGCTCGGCATGGTGACGCTCGTGAAGGGGGTGCACCGCGAACGCGTGAAGGTCCTCGCCGTCGACGGCCCGGAGAAGCTCGATATCCTGAAGGCCTGTCTCGACAGTTATGCGCGCACCGTCCAGCGCTTCTTTCCGGATGTCGAGGCCGGGTCGGTGCACTAAACCGCTTCCGCGGTAACCGTTAATGAGGTCGTCACCACAGTCACCGTAAGCGCCTTCGTTTTCAAGATGGAACCCTCCCGTGTCGAGGTTGTGGATGCCTAAACCGCACCCTCAACACAGGAGCAGTTCCATGAACCGCACCCTCAACACAGGAGCAGTTCCATGACCCAGTCTAGCAAGTCCGTCAGCCCCTTGCGTCAGCGCATGATCGAAGACATGACGATGCGCAAGCTGAACCGCCTCACCCAGCTCGCCTACATCCGCGCCGTGAAGAAGCTCGCGCAGTTCCTCGATCACTCGCCAGATCGCGCCACGCCCGAAGACCTGCGTCGCTTCCAGTTGCATCTCGTCGAACATGGCGTCTCAGGCACGACCCTGAACGGCACGATCACCGGCCTGCGCTTCTTCTTCGAAGTCACCCTCCAGCGCAAAGAAGCACTCGCCCAGATGAGCCCGGTCCGCGAGTCGCGCAAGCTGCCCGTCGTGCTCAGCGCAGCCGAGGTCGAACAGATCATCGCCGCCGCCAGCAATCTGAAGTATCGCGCCGCACTCGCGGTGGCCTACGGCGCCGGCTTACGCGCCAGCGAAGTCGTCCATCTCAAAGTCACCGACATCGACAGCGCGCGCATGATCATCCGCGTCGAGCAGGGCAAGGGCCGCCGGGATCGCCATGCTATGCTCTCGCCGACCTTGCTCACCCTGCTGCGCGCCTGGTATCGACAAGGCCGCGCCGCGCGCAAGCTCTTGCCCGGCGGCTGGCTGTTCCCGGGCCAGAACCCGGTCAATCCGCTCACCGCCCGGCAGTTGAACCGCGCCTTTCATCTCGCC
>JACQWY010000048.1 GCA_016209015.1 Gammaproteobacteria bacterium
GGGTCATGGTTTTGTAGCGCGCGTTGCCGGCAGCGCGATAATCCTTCCACTTGAAGGTGACGCCGCGTTCGTCGTGGGCGATGAGGCGGCTGTTGGCGATGGCGACGCGATGGGTGTAGCGGGCGAGATAGGCGAGCACGGCTGCGGGCCCGCTGAAGGGCCGCTTGGCGTAGACGACCCATTCCGTCTTGCGCAGTGAGGAGAGGAAGGCGTTGAACGCGGCCGGCTCGTTCAACGCGCGATGCTCCCCGAAGCACTGGAGCTGCCCGGTGCGATGAGCGGCATCGAGTGCTTCGAGGAAGAGTCGGCGGAACAGGCGCGAGAGCACGCGCACGGGCAGGAAGAAGCCTTTGCGACAAGCCACCCAGCGCGTGCCGTCCAGGGCGACACCGCCGCCCGGCACGATGCAATGCAGATGCGGATGATGGGTCAGCGCCGAGCCCCAGGTGTGAAGCACGGCGGTGAAGCCGAGGCGTGCGCCGAGATGCTTCGGATCGGCGGCGAGCGTGGTGAGGGTCTCTGCGGCAGCTTTGAACAGCAGCGTATAGAGCAGTGCCTGATGGTGATAGGCGAGCGCGCTGAGCGGGGCCGGCAACGTGAAGACGACGTGGTAGTAGGCGACGGGCAGCAGATCGGCCTGGCGCGCGTCGAGCCAGCGCTGGGCGGCTGCGCCCTGACACTTGGGACAATGCCGGTTGCGGCAGGAGTTGTAGGCCTGCTGCGTGGTGTCGCAGGCATCACAGCGCAAGAGGTGGCCGCCGAGGGCCGCGCTGCGGCACTGCTCGATGGCGGACATCGCCTTCAGTTGCCCGAGGCTGAGATGGCCGGCGTGCGCGAGCCGCCACGCCGCGCCGTGGGCGCGGAAGATATCCGCGACCTCGAGGGTCGCCCGTGACATGCGTGCCGATCCGTCAGGTCGGCGGGGTCAAGGCCAGATACTCGAGCGGTCCTTTGATGTCGCGCAGCGTCTGTGCCGCGACGTGACTGTAGCGGGCGGTGGTCTCGAGCTTCTGGTGGCCGAGCAGGATCTGAATGACGCGGATGTCGGTCTTCTGCTCGAGGAGATGCGTGGCGAAGGCGTGACGCAGCGAATGCAGCGAGACGCGCTTCTTGATGCCGGCGGTGTCGGCGGCGAGATGAAAGGCGCGGTTCAACTGCCGGGCGGTGAGCGGATTGACCGGGTTCTGGCCCGGGAACAGCCAGCCGCCGGGCAAGAGCTTGCGCGCGGCGCGGCCTTGTCGATACCAGGCGCGCAGCAGGGTGAGCAAGGACGGCGAGAGCATAGCATGGCGATCCCGGCGGCCCTTGCCCTGCTCGACGCGGATGACCATGCGCGCGCTGTCGATGTCGGTGACTTTGAGATGGACGACTTCGCTGGCGCGTAAGCCCGCGCCGTAGGCCACCGCGAGTGCGGCGCGATACTTCAGGTTGCTGGCGGCGGCGATGATCTGTTCGACCTCGGCGACGCTGAGCACGACGGGCAGCTTGTGCGACTCGCGGACCGGGCTCATCTGGGCGAGAGCCTCTTTGCGCTGGAGGGTGACTTCGAAGAAGAAGCGCAGGCCGGTGATCGTGCCGTTCAGGGTCGTGCCTGAGACGCCATGTTCGACGAGATGCAACTGGAAGCGGCGCAGGTCTTCGGGCGTGGCACGGTCGGGCGAGTGGCCGAGGAACTGCGCGAGCTTCTTCACGGCGCGGATGTAGGCAAGCTGGGTGAGGCGATTGAGCTTGCGCATCGTCATGTCTTCGATCATGCGCTGACGCAAGGGGCTGACGGACTTGCTAGACTGGGTCATGGAACTGCTCCTGTGTTGAGGGTGCGGTTTAGGCATCCACAACCTCGACACGGGAGGGTTCCATCTTGAAGACACGGGAGGGTTCCATCTTGAAAACGAAGGCGCTTACGGTGACTGTGGTGACGACCTCATTAACGGTTACCGCGGAAGCGGTTTAGTGCATCGACAGGAGTCAGACACGATGAGCGACCGGACCGCGGCCGAGAGAGTCCACGACGTTCTGATCATGGGTGCCGGATTCGGTGGGCTGCATGCCCTCCATCGGCTCCGCGGGGACGGCTTCGACGTGCTGGCCTTCGAGGCGGGCGCCGACACGGGTGGCGCCTGGTACTGGAACAACTACCCGGGCGCACGTTGCGACGTCGAGAGCCTCGTCTACTGCTACTCTTTCTCGCCCGTCATCGACGCCGAGTGGCGCTGGACGGAGCGCTACGCAGCACGCGACGAGATCTGCCGCTACCTCCAGTGGGTCGCGACGCGCCTGGACCTGCGCCGGGACATCCGGTTCGGCACCCGGATCGTCGCTGCTCGCTACGACACCGGACGGTCGTTGTGGCAGATCGAGACCGAGCACGGCGATACCTTCCTCGGTCGCCACTTCGTCTCATCGCCGGGCCCCATCTCCAAACCGATCCCGCCCAACGTGCCGGGCCTCGACGCGTTCGAGGGCGAGATGATCCACACCGCACGCTGGCCCGATCCCGGCCCCGCGTTCGCGGGCAAGCGGGTGGGCGTGATCGGCACCGGCTCGTCGGGCACCCAGCTCATCCCCATCGTCGCCGAACAGTGCGCGCAGATGGTCGTCTTCATGCGCACCCGCAACTACTACCTGCCGGCCCGCAACCGTCCTCTGACCGACGAAGACCACGCGTGGTGGGCCGAGCACCGCGACGAGATCCGCACCAAGCTCGACAAGAGCGAAATCTTCGGCAGCGGCGATCTCATGCTGAGTCAGGCGATCCGCGACACCCAGGGTGCGAAGATCTCGGACCTGTCGCCCGCGGAGTTCGAGCGCATCATGGCGGCGCGCTGGGAGCACGGGGGCGCCCAGATCGGTTATGCATTCCGCGACCTCTACGCGAGCTCGGAATCCAACGCGCGAGTCTCGAACTGGATCCGCGGCAAGGTCGGCACGTTCGTCCACGATCCCGAGCTCGCGAGACGGCTCGAGCCGGGCGACTTTCCGTTCGGCACGAAGCGGGCCACGGTCGGCAGCGGCTACTACGAGACGTTCGAACGAAGCAACGTCGAGCTGGTCGATGTGCTGGCCTCGCCCATCGAGCGGGCGACGGCGAAGGGCATCGTCGTCGACGGCACCGAGTACGAAATCGACATCCTGATCCTGGCCTCCGGCTTCGACGCGGTGACCGGCGCCCTCACCACCATCGATGTGCGTGGCGCAAGCGGGCGTTCCCTGAAGGAGCGGTGGCACGACGGCACGGAGACCTACCTCGGGATCTCCCTCGAAGACCTGCCGAACTTCTACATGATCGGCGGCCCCGGCAGCCCGTCCGTGCTCACGAACGTCGTGCGAACGAACGAGTTCCAGGTGAACTGGATCGCCGACCTGCTGTGCACCATGCGCGACAAGGGCCACACGGTGGCCAGGGTGGTGCCCGACGCGCAGAAGGACTGGACCGCGCGCGTCGAAGAAGCGGTGAGCAGAGGCGTCTGGACCCAGACCGACAGTTGGTACGTCGGCACGAACGTGCCGGGCAAGAAGGCGCAGGTCCTCGCCTACACCGGGGGTATGCTGCGCTACCAGCGCGCCTGCAACGCCGAGCGGGACGCGGGCTTCCCGAGCTTCTCGTTCTCCTGACGGCCTGGCTTCCTGACGACCTGACCTCCTGAGGGCGCGCCATCCCTGGCGCGTCTCCACAACGCGTCCGGCACCCGATCCGACATGCTGCAGCCGGGCACCTGCCGCGCCGGTCTACGAGGCGAAATCGGGCATCACCTTTTCCGCGAACAGGCGCAGTGACCGCTCCAGTTTCTCCGTCGGCAAGCCAGGCATCTGCATGCGGAGCACGATTTCGGTCGGATCCAACGCCTGCTTCAGCTCGACGAGACGCTCTCTCGCAAGCGCCGGGTCCCCGACGAGATAGCGCGACGCCATCGCGCGGTATTGCACCATGGCGACATCCGTGACGAGCGCGCCACCGTCCGTGTACAGCGCCCGCTCGCCGGAAGCAGAGGTGCGACCGTAGATGTTGAACAGGCCGTCGGTGCCGGGAATTCCGTAGCGCTCGGCCTCCTCCGTCGTATCCAGCACCAGCGCCTCACGGAAAATCGGTCGCTCGGGTGGTTGATAGCCCACGCGAGCCGCCGCTTCCATGTATCTGGCATAGTGCCCCTCGAGTTCCGAGACCGTATGACGCGGCGAGGCGGCGAGCACGGCCCGCCGCTCCGCCGCGCGCTTGATCAACTTCGGCCCGGACACGCCATACCAAATCGGGAGCTCACGCTGAATCGGCGTCGGGCTCAGCTTCAGACCGGGCACCGAAAAGTATTTGCCTTCGAATCCGATGTCGTCCGGCGTCCGCCATGCCTTCTGAATGAAATCGATGATTTCTTCGTGCAACCGGAAGCGATCCGCATAGGAGACACCGCGCCCCTCGAATTCCTGAATCGCGTAGCCCGGGGCAGTGCCGAGGATCAGTCGGCCCTCCGAGAGGTTGTCCAGCGTCGCCAGATCCTCGAGCACCTGGACCGGACGATACAAGGTGCTGACGAGGATATTCGGTACGAGCTTCACGCGCCGCGTCAGGCCCGCCGCCTGTGCGAGTACGAGCAGCGGGCTCGGCAAAAAGCCATCGACCTGGAAGTGATGCTCCGTCACGTGCACTCCGTGGTAGCCGAGGTCCTCGATCAGGGGAACGAGCTTCCGGAACTCGCGGAACGTGTCGATATGCCGGGTAGCCGAGCCCGGCGGCGCGACGAAGCTGAAGATTACGGAAAATTTCATGTCGAGGTCTCCTGATATCCGGTGCGCTCTCGTTGACGGGCTCCAGGCGTATGCGGGCGGCGCCGCGCCGCAATCCGCTATTGGACCAGGCCGAATGCGATCCGGCCCGCTGGTGAGAATCTAGCTCTCGCGGGTGGATTCAAGAACCCGAATGTATTGATGCCGCGCTATCGAAAAAATTAATATCGGGGAAGACATCCCGGTGTTCGAATACCCGATGAGCTTCTCGCTGCGCCAATTGCGCTATTTCCATGCCGCGGCCGAAAGCGGCCGGATCAGTCGCGCCGCCATCGAGCTCAACATCACCCAGTCCGCCGTGACGACCGCCATCCGACAACTCGAGGAGGCGCTCGGCACGACGCTGCTGAAGCGTTCGGCGTCCGGGGTCACGCTCACGCCAGCCGGCGAGCGTTTCCTGCGTCATGCCCGGGAGATCCTGACATCCGTCGCCGAAGCCATGCATATCGAGCCCCAGTCCGCGGAGACGGTGGGGCAGGTGCGGGTGGGCGTGACGTACACCATCTTCGGTTACTTTCTCGCACCGCTTCTGGCACGGTTTCGGCAGCTCTATCCGGGGGTGACGCTACAGTTCCAGGAGGCGCGGCGCCGCGTCATCGAAGGAAGCATTGCGAAAGGGAAATGCGACCTCGCGCTGGTCATCGTCCAAGGGGAGGAAGCGCCCAGGCAACGCGACATCCACGTCAAAACGCTCTATCGGTCGGCGCGACGATTGTGGCTGCCGGCACGGCATCGATTGATTGAGGCGGAAACCGTCAGCTTGGAGCAATTGGTCGACGAACCGTACATCGCGCTGACCATCGACGATGCCTGGGAAAACGCCAAGGATTACTGGAAGCACATTCGAGGAGGTCGCCCGAATGTCGTGATGAAGACCTCGTCGATAGAAGGCGTCCGCACCATGGTCGGCATGGGACTCGGCGTGACGATCCTCTCGGACATGCTGTACCGGCCGTGGTCGATCGAGCGACATCGCATCGAGACGCGGGATCTCGCTCTGCCCATCCCGGTGCTGAAGGTCAGTATGCTCATCCCCGTCCGGCGACCTTTGGACCAGGCCGCGCGTGCGTTTGCGACGTTCCTTCAACGAGCATCGAATACCGGCTCGTGACACCGTCGCTCCGGTACGGTCCCGGATCACGAGGACTGCAACCGGGAGAGCGGGAATGCGAGACGTCGCATTTCGGCCGATTCGACGTTGTCGAGGGTGCTATCGCAGGTGCGTAATCCTTTGGAGATCGGTGGGCGGCACAGGCTGAACGGGCGTGTGCCGGAACCGGGATCGGGATTACAACGATTTGACTTTTCTCCTGGCCCCGGTGGCCCCGGAAATGGCCCCGCGTTTTTCCATGTTCAGATTCCAACTCTCGCTTGCCCGCGCTGCCGCCAGCCTTTGTGTCATTTCGCTAGACCCATCGCGTTCAACAGCGCCCGCACCTGACGAAACGCGTCTTCCTGAACTTGCTCGGGCGTCATCGCGCCGAGGGCAACGGAACCTTCCAGAAATGCGCGGACCGTTTGCGGACCGAACGAATCGCGCGTCTCGAATTTGCCGGCGATGTTCGTGAACCCTTCCAGAGCCACGGGATCGTCCAATAGCTCAGCACACTCGGCTGCAAGGGCCGTGATACCAGCAGCGCAATTACGGACAGAAAAGTAGATGTCGTACGCATCCTTCTTCTTGTCTCGCTGAACCAAGGCATAGCCCTTCATGACAAGCAATGAAGGAATCGTTGCCACTATCAAGTCCACGGAATTCGCTCGACCGTCGGGCATCGTTCCAGAAATTCGAACGTTTCGATTGTGACGAAGCGCGACATCGCCGCCATCGGCCTCCTGAACGCGAAGACCCTCTATCAGCTTCGGTCGATTCTTGGCGGGCCGTGCTCCCTTCGGCATGAGCAAGTCCACGATCACCGCGACCGGGGCTCCGCCGTCACGCAGTTCGACCGTCCGGCGAAGTTGGAAGGGCTTGAGTCCTTCCGTTCCGCGCTCGTAACCGGCAGCGTCCAGCTTCTCGACGACGTCAGCGTAGGCATGATCCGCGAGCTTCTCGGGATCGAGATCGAGGTCGATATCGAGTGTACCGACGTGCGCTGGTTCAGCATTCGGCATCAGCAGTGACGGTACGGAACCTCCGATGACGACGATCGCTTCGCGGTGAGCTCCCAGCACTTGGCCGAGTTCGAGAAGAACAGAATGTACCGCCCGTGCTCCGCGGTCATCATAGTCGACTGCGACGTTCGGCTCTGTCACTTGGTCAATTTCCAGGTCCGGGCGATGCGTTCATTGAACAAGTGTTCGGCTGCCTCCACACCGCGCAGCCCGCCCGCCGCGAGATCAAGGTAGGTTTGGATTGGGCTCGTGCACCAGATCCCGCTTGCTGCTTCTATGCGGTCTAGAAAGACACCCTCGTCTTTCGGCCGCATGATCGAGACATTTGCGCCCTTGCCTGCAGGCTCGAGGTGGAGATGCTCGCGAATGATCGTCTCCCCGTTCTCGTCGGCATAGAAATACGCACTGGCTGTTCGGGCGAACGGCGCGATCCACTGACCTGCGGAATAAGAGGCCAGCACCGCGTGCTTGCCTCGGTCCGCTTCAGCGAGCAGCGCGCGCAGCGCCTTTTCAAGCGACTCGCCGTGCAGCAGCGTGTACGCGGCCTCACTGTGAGCCAAGTCCAGCCGATAGACGCTACTCCAGGCTTCCAATAATTCGCGTGGCTTGGATAGATGCATACCTGTGCGATCTGCGACGGCCCATTCCTCGTCGAGCAGTCGTTGCCGCAGGTTGCTGACTTGGCCGAGACTGACCTGACATCGCTCCGAAAGCTCTGTCACCCGCCACGTGCGGAAGGGCTCAGCGAGAAGCACGCGGAGCAAGCGGGCCGACTTCGGTGAAAACATCGAGCGCTGGACGCGGCGGCTGCGGAAAGGGTTCTCGACCGTGCTCTTCTCGATGTAGACGCCGTCGAAGGCGAGACGACAATTGCCGGCGAGGTCCACATACCCGACCCCGAGCTCGTTGCAGATTCCGGCTGAAGCTGCAGAGATGAATGGCGCTATCAGGATCGGATACCGCTGGCCATTCCCGGCGACAGAACCGGCCCGTTCAACGTAATCCTTGAGCACCAGCGCCGCGCCCCGCACGTGACGTGGCTGCGCGTCTCGCTTCACGTCACAGACCAGCTGCCAGGAAGCGCCGCCCGCGTCAATGCTGACTGACAGATCGGGGCGCCAACCGCCGGCCGCTCCCGACGCAGATTCGACTACCTGTCCGGAGACGCTAATGAATGGCACCCGAGCGATTAGTTCGAGCAATTTCGCGCGTGCCTGATCCACCAGCCCGATTTCATTTTTGACTTTCAGCATTCGCTGAAAATAGGTCATATAATGAAATTAGGCAAGTTTTTTCATTGTATTTGCCATTTTCACCCAATGCGAGGCCATCTGCGCATTCCAGCCATGGCGGACTGGAGTTCCGGTGATAGAGGACCCTATCGGAGCGTAGCGATGCAAGGGGGAGCGTTATTAATCAAACTTTCCGCCATGCTTCAAAGCGGCAGCGTCTTTTCGCATCGATGCCTTTGACGAGAGACCGATTTGGTCGTCCCCAAAACTACTGCTTCGAAGGGTGGTCGACAGCTATAAGGAGACGTTCACCGGACTGCAGGTCACCGGGCACCATTACAGATAAAGACCAGGGCCGCGCGCGCAGCCGGCCCGAGCGAATTCCGGGGATTGGCGCCGTTACTTTAGCGCGGATGCTACCGTCCTGCCGCATCACAAATAGCCCCAAGCGGTGCTGGTGCATCAGGGGCGTATAGCGGATGGGACTAAGCGTTGCTTTCACGCGCATGTTGCCTCCCATGCTCTTCGCTTCGGCAGACAGCACGCTGAAACCTGAATGAGGCGATCGATCGATTTCTACGATGTGCGACGGTCCGGTCGACGCTACAGACTCCTCGGGCACGGCCAGGATTGAAGTCATGCTCAGGAGCGCGAATGCCATAACGTTAGCCGTTATGGCGTATAGCCATTGCAGCGACGATGCGCCAACGCGGCTCGAAATGCGACGAGGCACTATGCTGCAGATGCTATGAACGCTGCCGGTGTTGCTTGGATGGTCATGTTGCTGAGACATTTTCGAGACCCCGCTCTAGTCGCGATCGAGATCCCACATTAGATGGCCGTCCAATTGCAGAGAATAGCTCGCCTTGATGGCCTTTACCCTGGCGTCCACGACATCGCTCATGGCAGCGTTCGCCTGCCTGCGCGCGAGCAGCATCGTTTCCAACGAAGCTTCGCCGAGGACATAGGCACGTTGCATGAGAGCGGCGTTGTCGCGCATGAAAGCCGCACTTTTTTCTGCAAGCAACAAGCCCTCGTAAGCGCCACGTGCAGTCGCGAACGTACTTTCCACCTCGGCCTCGAGGTTGCGACGGATGGCCGCGGCCTCGTGGGTCGAGACGCCTATTTCGGCGGCGGCCACGGCGTTGCGTGCCGCCCGGGCGTCACCCGGGATTGGAATGCTTAACGTCACCCCGGTGATCTGTTCATGACCGCCGACTTCGGACGCCGTAAACAGACCGAACGTCGGGTCCGGGACCCGCTCGGCACCGGCCCGCTCCGCATGTGCATGGGCCCAGGCCAGCTCGGCGTGGGCCGACTTCAGTTCGTCACTGGATGAGAGGATCAGATCGCGCCAGTACTCGATGTTCTGGGTGATCGGTTCCGGGGCGCGAACCGGAACGACTTCGTGGGGGACCCCGGGGAAGCGGGTTGAAAGTCGCAGCCAGGCGGCGGATGCGGTCGTCGCGGTGTTCTTCAGCTGCCGCTCCTGGACCGCCAAATCCGCTTGGGCGAGACTGAGATCGAGACGCGAGGCATCGCCCGCGCGTACCCGCTTTTCGACGGCCGCTAGATTTTCGGCAATGGCTGCGCGGCCTTCCTCCGCGATCTGGCTGGACTGCTCACCCGCCAGCCAGTCGATCCACATCTCTATGAACCTCCGGGCTGCCTCGTGAAGCGCCTCACCGTACCGTGCACGCGCAAGCTGCACCGCAGCTTGACCGAGTTTGTGGTCAGCCGCCTTCTTGCCCGGCAGTCGCACGGTCCGCTCGATTCCGATGTTCCATTCGTTATAGTCCGGCCCGCCGCGTACACGGCGCTGCTGTCCGATGAGGCGCGGCGTCCATTCATAGGGAGAGGTTTCGAGTAGCCCGGCCTTCTGCAGCGCGGCATCGAGTCCCGCGTGTGCGGCGAGTACTGATGGCTCCGCTTCCAGGAGCGGGCGCACGATCTCGGTGCTCGGCAGCAACGGCGGCGTCAGTGGACTTGCGGCCAAGCCCGCGAGGGGGAACACAAATGCGCTTACAACCATCAGCCTCGTGATCACGAGAGTTCTCCACTTTCGACAACCGGGACGATCCAGTAGCGCAGGCACGCTCGCGGGAATCCTCTCCTCACGTCGTCGAGCAAAGCGTCTTTGTCGGCTGCGGTGAGCACGATCTGGACCAGCGTCGCGTCTGCGCGTCCCATAACCTGCTCCAGCTGATCAAGATGCTCATGTTCTAGGTCGTGCGCTGCGATCGCAGCGCTCATGAAGAACTTTGCCTTCGGGTGCATCAGGAGAAGATCAAGCAGACCTTCCGCTACCGGCGGAGGGCATATCAGCATCAGGCATATGTCAGCCATGGCGGATCCGATCCTCGTTAAACGCGAAATGCAGGTAGAGAAGGGGGAGAACGATCAGCGTCAATATCGTCGCGGTGATCAGCCCGCCGATCACGACAATGGCGAGCGGGCGCTGGATTTCGGAACCCGGTCCTGTCGCGAAAAGCAGCGGAATTAGCCCGAATGCCGTGATCGATGCAGTCATCAGCACTGGCCGCAGACGCCTCTTGGCGCCCAGCACCACCACATCGCTGAGGGCCATGCCTTCGCTGTGCAGCTGATTGAAATGGCTGACCAGTACCACTCCGTTCAGGACGGCGATCCCGAGAAGGGCGATGAACCCTACCGAAGCGGGTACGGAGAGATATTCACCTGTGATCCACAAAGCGAAGATCCCGCCAACGAGTGCGAACGGGATGTTGCTCAGTATCAGCAGCGCCTGTCGCACGGAACGGAACGTCGAAAAGAGGACCACGAAGATGAGCGCGATGGCGACCGGGACGACGACTCCAAGCCGCGCCGCCGCGCGCTGCTGGTTCTCAAACTGCCCGCCCCAACTAATCCGGTAGCCCGTCGCCAGTGCTACCTTTTGTGCAACGAGGTTTCTTGCCTCCTCCACGAATCCTACGAGGTCGCGGCCGGTCACGTTGGCAATGACCACGCTGTATCGGCTTCCCATCTCGCGGTCAATCTTCACTGGCCCCTCGGCCCGGTCGAGCGTTGCCACACTGGTGAGGGGAACTGTATCGCCCTCCGAAGTCGTGATACGCATCGCCGCGAAATCCGCGGGAGACTTCCGGGACGACTCGGTGCCCCTGACTATGATAGGCGTGCGCCGGTTGCCCTCAATGACATGGCCGGCCCCCTGCCCTTCGATCTGGGTACGCAGCGCATCCTGTACCTCCTCGACGTTGAGCCCAAGCCGGCCTGCTTGCATGCGATCGATTGCCACCCGCATGTATTGCACGCCGTCGTTCTGCACCGTGTACACGTCCAGATTCCCGGGTACGGTTTTGAGCAGCGTCTCGATCTCGCTGGCGTAATCGTTGAGCTTCGAAAGGTCCGGGCCGAATACTTTGACGGCAACATCTCCCCGGACGCCGATGATCATTTCCGATACGCGCATCTCAATGGGCTGGGTAAAGCTGTACTTGATGCCGGGGAGCGGGCCAAGCACTTTGCGCACCTCGTCCATCAATGCTTCCTTATTCGTCATTCGCCATTCGCGCTGCGGCTTGAGGAGAAGATACGTGTCGGTCTGATTAAGTCCCATCGGATCGAGCCCGATTTCGTCGGAGCCGGCCCGCGCGACGACGCCTATCACCTCGGGAAGCGCCTGCATCAGCGTCTGATGAATGCGTAGATCCAGCGCGGCGCTCTCTTCGAGGCTGACGGACGGCAGCTTTTCGATGCCGACGATCAGGTCACCTTCGTCCATTGTCGGCATGAAGGTCTTGCCGACCTGCGTGTAAATCACGCCCGCCGCCGTGAGCAATATCAACGCTCCGGCGCCCACCATCAGGGGCCGCTTCAGCCCCCAGTGGAGGGCCGGTTCGTATAGCAGCGCGAGCTTGCGGGGAAGCCAGGGATCCTCGTGTCCGACCTCACGCAGAAGATAGGACGCCAGCACGGGGATTACGGTCAGTGAGAGCAGGAGGGAGCCGAGCAGCGCGAAGACGATCGTCAACGCGACCGGGACGAAGAACTTGCCTTCCAGATCTTGCAGCGTCAGCAACGGCAGGAACACGGTGATGATAATCAGAATGCCAGATGTGACAGGGACTGCGACTTCGCGTACAGCCCGGTAGATCGTATGAAGCCGCGGCAGCCGACCAGATGTCGGATCGGTGGCGAGTCGTTGCACAATGTTCTCGACTATCACCACTGAGGAGTCGACAAGCATGCCAATCGCGATCGCGAGCCCGCCGAGGCTCATGAGGTTCGCCGACATGCCGAATACCCGCATCAGGATGAAAGTGACGAGCGCCGCAAGCGGCAATACGAGGGCCACCGTGATCGCGGCGCGTACGTTCCCGAGAAACAGCCCCAACAAAATGATGACGAGCGCTGTCGCCTCGAGGAGCGCCGATGAAACCGTATTGACGGCCTTCGTGATCAAATCGGCACGATCGTAGAATGTGTCGAGCCGGACCCCTTCCGGCAGCGTTGGGGCGAGTTCCTCGAGTTTTTTGCGCACGCCTTCCACGACCTGCTGGGCGTTCGCGCCTGCTAGACCGAGAATCAGCCCCTCGACCGCTTCCCCTGTGCCGTTCTGGGTCACGACCCCATAGCGGGTGACGGCTCCGATCTTGACCTCGGCCAGATCTGCAACGCGAACCGGCGCGCCATCCCGTCGCGCAACCACGATCTCCTTGAGATTTTCGAGACTGGTGATGCTGCCTTCGCTGCGCACGAGAAGCACTTCCCCACCTTCACCGAGACGGCCGGCTCCATCGTTGCGGTTGTTCGCAGCGATTTTTTCGCGTAACTCGGTCACCGTGACGCCGCTCGCCGCCATCTTCACGGGATCCGGCACCACTTCGTATGCGCGCACCACGCCGCCCAATGCGTTCACGTCAGCGACGCCGGGAACGGTGCGCAGGGCGGGGCGGATAACCCAGTCGAGGAGGCTGCGACGCTCGGTGAGCGACATGCCCTCCGCTTCGACGGTAAACATGAACATTTCGCCGAGCGGAGTCGTTATCGGTGCCATGCCCCCGGAGATCCCGGCAGGCAGGCTCTCCGATAATCCGGCGAGCCGCTCGCTAACCTGCTGACGGGCCCAGTAGATATCGGTGCCATCATGGAAGTCGACGGTTACGTCGACAAGGCCATATTTGGTGACGGACCGCAGCACCTTCGTTCGCGGGATGCCCAGCATCTCGACTTCGATCGGCACCGCGATCCGGCTCTCGATCTCCTCTGGCGTCATCCCCGGCGCTTTCATGATGACCTTGACCTGCGTGCTGGCGACGTCTGGGAACGCATCGATGGGCAGACCCTTGTACGCATACCAGCCGGAAGCGGTGAGGATCAGTGTCGCCATCATCACGAACAGGCGCTGAGCGAGCGCATACTTGATGAGCCCGGTTAACATCATTCGCCCCCTTGTGCGCCCAACCAAGCTCCTTTGAGCGCGACGATGCCGGACACCGCGATTTCGTCTTCCGCACCGAAGCTGCCTTGGACACGAACCGTTTGACCGGCGCTCGCTCGTACCGCCACTTTCCGTGCTGCGAATCCGTCGGGCGTACGAACGAAGACGTATGCTTGGCCGTCGTAATGGGCGAGCGCGGGCAGGGGGATATCTTTGTCGTCCGGGGCGGCGTCTATGGCGGCTTCTACCGTGACTATTTCGCCTGGGCGGGGCAGATCCGTGCCGCCGTCAAGAACGGCGCGCAGCGTCAGCATCTGGCTTTCCGCCGACACGGCCGGACTCGCGCTGACCGTGTGGCCGGTGAGGCCCAGTCCCGTCACCGAGATATTAGTGCCGGAGGGCCACCTCGCCGTTTCGCTGAGGGGGATCTGGATATCGAGCACGACAGCATTGGGCTGGATCAGGCGGATAAGTGCCGTCGCGGCGTCCACGCGCTGCCCGGCCTTCACGGCAACCTCGCTCACGACGCCGGCTCGCAATGCGGTCAGCACGATCGAATCCTCCGGACGCCCGAATGCTGCCACGCGCTCAATGGATACGGCGGCCATCCCGCTCAAACGCAGCGCGGCCCGGGCCTCGGCCGTGGCCGCGATCGCTTCGCGTAGCGCGGCCTCGCTCTCCTCGAGCCGGCGGCGGGGGATGATATGCTCGCCAAAGAGATCGCGGTCCCGCCCAGCGGTCTGGCGCGCTAACTTTTCGCGAGATACACACTGCAGCAATGCGAGTTGAAGTTGCCCTAGCTGTGGGCTTGCGAGACGTACGAGCGACTCGCCCGGCGCAACCGCCTGATAGGGCTCCACGAACACCTGTTCGACGATGCCGGCCATCGGTGAGCTGACAACTTGCTCGGCGGATGCGGGCAGAGTTACCCGTGCCGGGTAAGTCGGCTTGACAGTGTCCGCCCGCTGGCCTAGCCGCTCGGTTCGGATCCCGAGCGCTCGGGCGAATTCAGCGGGTACCTTGAATTCAGCCGGTCGCAAACGATCGTCGGCAGACGAAGGATCCGCAGCTATGAGAAGCGCGACGACGGCTGAGATAGGTAAGGAAAGATGAAAGCCGAACCAGGTCATAGGCAAGAAACCCCATTACGAAACCATGCTCGATGAACGCTACCCAGGCCGAAAGCCGTGGGTCGGAAGCGTCTTCAATGCGCCCCGGATGGGCGCCGTCTCACAGGAGACGGTTGGCGGGGCGTGGAGGGCGGATGGACGGTTCGTGGTAAATCTGGGAGCGGGCAAGCCACTCGGCAACCGCGCAGGGCAATCCGGAAGAAACATGCAGGACCGAAGCTTGGTTCGACCCGGACAATGAGGCTTGGCCATGACCGGCTACATGCATCAGCTGATGGACCGCATCGGCGGCAGGGTCCGCATCGTTCCCGCCGTACGGTGTATCGATCGCAGAGTGGTCATGATCGCTCAGCACGGCGCCGGTCCGGACCAGATGCTCTAGGTCGTGCGTGAAGGCCATAGCGTCACATGCAGACGCCATGAGGCTCATCAAATAAATAATGAGCACTGTCATGGAGCTTTTTTTTTGCCGTGGGATACGCACCGATGGTATGCCCGTCAGAACCTTGTGCAGATGTTCGAGAGAACGTAGGGGTCGCGAGGCATACTCGCACGAAGCTAAGCTGCTTGGCTAGTCGTTACGCTGACGCGGTACTTGCGTAGTTGGGCTCTCTACCCTGTCGCGGAGCTCATCTGTGACACGCCAATGCATTGGCTGGGCGCGCCGCACTCGGAACATCGATCCGCGGTGCATTATTCCGACGCACTGGCTTGGCGCCGAATAACAGACGAAATGCGCGATCCGACGTCCTGCGAACCAGCCGTTCGGTTTCCGCGACGGGTTCAGCGTCGGGCACGAGGCAGCCCCGGAGGGTGCGCCGGGCCAGCAGCCTTTCGCGGTGTCGCTGGGTAATTTGGAGATAGAGCCCGTCTCCGGGTGCATAGTGAAGCCATACGCGGATTCGCCGCCACATGGCGCGGTGAGCATCGACGCGGATCGGCCGCGCTCATCTCGTCCGGGTGAACGATCACATTGCCCGGTCGCCCACCGAAGAGGCAGTGGCAACGTGATCGTCACGTATGTCGGCCGGTACGACGTGCGAACCGGAGTCCCCGCCATCCCCGGGCCTAGGGGCCACCGCGCAGCCGGTACGGGTACGGGCGCGACGACTATCGACACGTTGTCGAAACCGATGAAGGCATTTCCCTGCGGCAGACTGACGCCGGCGATCGTGAGGTTCATCGTCGACGACGTCGCGACGAACTCGAAGCCGAAGCTTGTCCGGACGTTGCCGTCCGCGCTCGAGTTCTCGGTGAACCTGTGACTCGTCCCGCCGATGATCGCGGACGCCTGCACGGGACCGTGGCAGTTGTCGCCGCCGCTTACGCAGGCCCCGTTGTGAATCCCGAGGTCCATGGGAAACGCATAATTCGCGCCTGTCGTGAGGCTCGTGATGGTCTGAGCCGCGCCTTTGGGAAATCCCGTGTTCGAACAGCCGGCGAGGTCGAGGAAGTTCACGCCCTCCGAGGCGGTGAGGTTGTAGACGTTCGGTGTCTCGAGGATCGCGAATTCCTGAGCCGTCCCGACGCTCCATCCGGTCGAGGTCGCGGACGTCGAAATCAACTGGGCGCCACCGTCGCCTCCGAAGGTACCCGTGAACGTTTCGAAGCTACCGTTCGCAACGAGGTTCGCCGAGGCGTCGAAACTCAGCGTGATGGCGGCGATAGCCAGTGCGGGAGAGATGTTCATGAGCTTTCCCTCCTCTCGGTCCGAGTATGTGGGTCGAGGTGCCGTTGCTGCGGGTCGCTTCAAGCTAACGCACGAGATCGCAGCGGAAACCGGCGGCGCATCCCGGAATCCGCGAGCGGCCGGGCTGGCGCCGCCAAACCGGAGACGTGGATCGCAGGTGCGTAATCCTTTGGAGATCGGTGGGCGGCACAGGCTGAACGGGCGTGTGCCGGAACCGGGACGCCGGACGCCCGATCGTCACACCTGCCGTTCTCGCCGGCCCCCGGGGGAACGAGCATCGGAACGCTGCATCGCGAGCGGAAAGTGAAAGTCGAACGACAGTGACGCCGCATCGTCGAGCACGGCGGCGAGGCGCTGCAAGGAATGCCTACGGATATGGAGGCTGGGGTCGGAATCGAACCGGCGTCCACGGCTTTGCAGGCCGCTGCATGACCACTCTGCCACCCAGCCCGGGTGCTCGTCCGCCGCGGGGCGCGGCGCGGGACGCTGGGTCCCAAAATGGAAAACCCCGAGGGGCTCGGGGTTCCTGGTCAAATCTGGAGCGGGAAACGAGACTCGAACTCGCGACCCCAACCTTGGCAAGGTTGTGCTCTACCAACTGAGCTATTCCCGCAGAACGGACGGCAATTGTAACCGCGCGAACCGGAGTGTCAAGGCAGGCAGGGGCGCTTACGCGGCCGGCCCTCTCAGTCGCGCGAGAGATCCGGCCAGGCGGCCTGGAGATACAGCGTCATGGACCACAGCGTCAGGATCGTCGCGACATAGAGCAGCAGTATGCCGAGCTCGAAGAGCGGCAGTCCGAACAGCGGACCGCGCAGCACGAGCAGCACGAGCGCGATCATCTGCACGGTCGTCTTGACCTTGCCGAGGATCGAGACGGCGACGCGCTGACGGGCGCCGAGCTCGGCCATCCACTCGCGGAGCGCGGAGATCGCGATCTCGCGGCCGATGATGACGGCGGCGGGCAGCGCGAGCCAGATCGAGGGATGCTGCTGCAGGAGGATGATCAGCACGACCGCGACCATGAGCTTGTCGGCCACCGGGTCGAGGAAGGCCCCGAGGCGTGACATCTGCCCGAGCTTCCGCGCGAGATAGCCGTCGAGCCAGTCCGTGATCGCGGCGAGCGTGAATACCGCGGCGGCGAGCAGCGGTCCCCAGGGCGGATCGAGATAGGAGAGCGCTGCGAAGCACGGGATCAGCGCGATGCGCAGCAGCGTCAGCGAGTTCGGGATGTTCACGCTCAGTCGTGTAACACGTCGTAGATGGTTTGCGCAAGTTGGCGGCTGATGCCCGGAACACGCTGCAGATCCTCGACACTCGCGCGCACCACGCCCTGCATGCCGCCGAAGTGCTGGATGAGGCGCTGGCGGCGCGTTGCGCCGATGCCGGCGATGTCCTGGAGCGGCGATTTGCCGCGCGCGCGGCTGCGGGCGCGACGGTGCGCGGTGATCGCGAAGCGGTGCGCCTCGTCGCGGATCTGCTGGATGAGATGGAGCGCGAGCGACTCCGGCGGCATGGCGCGCTCGGTCGTGCCGTCGTGCATGATGAGCTTCTCGAGGCCGGGCTTGCGCGTCGTGCCCTTCGCGACGCCGACGACGGTGATCTCGTCGATCTGCAGCTCGGCGAGCACTTCGAGCGCCTGCGCGACCTGGCCCTTGCCGCCGTCGATGAGCAGCAGGTCCGGCATCTGCGCCTCTTCGCGCTGCAGCCGGCCGTAGCGGCGTTCGAGCGCCTGGCGCATGGCGGCATAATCGTCGCCCGCCGCGACGCCCTCGATGTTGAAGCGGCGGTAATCCGCCTTGCGCGCGCCTTCCGGCCCGAAGACGACGCAGGACGCGACCGTCGCCTCGCCGCGCGTGTGGCTGACGTCGAAGCACTCGATGCGGTTCGGCAGCTCCGGCAGATCGAGCGCATCGCGCAGCGCCTCGATGCGCTTCGCCTGATCGGCGTCCGCGGTGAGCCGCGCGGTGAGCGCGAGCTCCGCGTTCTCCTGCGCCATCTCGAGCCAGCGCGCACGTTCGCCGCGCACGTTGTGACGGAAGCGCACGGCGCCGCCGCGGCGCTCGGCGAGCGCGGTCGCGAGCCATTCCTCGTCCTCGATCGTCTCGGCGAGGATGATGTCGGACGGAATGTCGCGCTCGGCGTGGCCGGTCAGATAGAACTGCGGCAGGAAGGCTTCGAGGATTTCGGCCGTGCTCGCCTCGCCCGTGTGCGCCGGAAAATACGTCTTGTTGCCGAGCGTGCGTCCGCCGCGCACGAAGAACACCTGCACGCAACCGACGCCGTCGGCGAGACGGCAGACGATGATGTCGAAATCGCCGGCATCGGAATCGACGTGCTGCTCGGAGGCGACGCGCTGCAGCTTCGCGATCTGATCCCGATACCGCGCCGCGCGCTCGAACTCGAGCTTCGCCGACGCCTCCTCCATGCCCTTCACGAGCACCTCGATCACCTGCTGGCTGTTGCCTTCGAGGAAGAGGATCGCATGCTCGACGTCGGCGCGGTATTCGTCCGCCGCGACGAGATCGACGCAAGGCGCGGTGCAGCGCTTGATCTGGTATTGCAGACAGGGGCGCGCGCGGTTCGCGAAGAAGCTGTCCTGGCAGTGCCGGAGCATGAAGAGCTTCTGCAGGAGGTTGATCGTGCCGCGCACCGCGCCGGCGTTCGGATACGGCCCGAAGTAGCGGCCCTTGCCGCTCTTCGCGCCGCGATGGAAGGCGAGCCGCGGATAGGGCTGGTCGGTCGTGACGTAGATGTAAGGGTAGCTCTTGTCGTCGCGGAGCACGATGTTGTAGCGCGGCTTCAGCTCCTTGATGAGATTGCTCTCGAGGAGCAGCGCCTCGTTCTCGTTGCGCGTGACGACGACCTCGAAGCGCACGGCCTGGCGCACCATGGCCGCGACTTTCGGGGAGTGGCCGGTGAGGCGCATGAAATAGCTCGACACGCGCTTCTTGAGATCGCGTGCCTTGCCGACGTAGATGACGGTCTCGCGCGCGTCGATCATCCGGTACACGCCCGGCACGCCCGGCAGCCGCCGGCAGTCCTCGCGCAGCGCTTCGAGGCGCGCGTCGTCCTCGGCGCGCGTCGTCACGCCCGCGCCTTCGCGAGCGCGGCGGCGACGACCTCCGCGAACATCGCGCCCGTGAGCCGTCGCGTCTGGGTGTTGTAGCGGCTGCAGTGGTAGGAATCGACGAGCCAGCGGTCGTCCGGCAGCGCGTGTGTCGCGCCATGGGCAAAGGCATGCGCGGCGGGTTTCAGTCCGAGCGCCTTCAGCGTCGCGTCGTGCGCGATGCGGCCGAGCGCGAGGATCGCGCGCACCGAGGGCGTGGCCGCGAGCTCGGCGGCGAGGAAGCCGTTGCAGCGCGCGATCTCTTTCGGTTCCGGCTTGTTCGCGGGCGGCAGGCATTTCACGGCATTCGTGATCCGGCAATCGACGAGGACGAGCCCGTCGTCGCGGGCGAGCGCGTCGGGCCGGCTGCCGAGACCGAGATCGAACAGGGTCTGATAGAGCAGGACACCCGCGTAGTCGCCCGTGAACGGCCGGCCCGTGCGGTTCGCGCCGTGCATGCCCGGCGCGAGCCCGACGATCAGGAGCCGCGGCGCTTCGGCGCCGAACGGCGCGACGGGCCGGGCGTGATAATCGGGATGCGCGACGCGGACCTCGTCGAGAAATGCCGCGAGCCGCGGACAGGCGCGGCAGGCGGCATCGAAGGGAACGGCGGCACGATCCTGCGTCGCACCGGCGGCGGCGCGAATCATTCCCGGCCCAGGGGAACGCGCTCAGGCCGCGCCATCGGCGACCTCCGCGACCGCGCCGAGCTCGGCGAGGCCGGAGTTGCGCGCGACGATCGCGAGCCTGACGTCGTTGTCCGCGCCGAGCTTCTCGAGCAGACGGCGGCGATGATAGGCGACGGTCTTCGGGCTCAGGCACAGCACGTTCGCGATCGCCTCGATGCCGAGGCCGGCGCAGATCTTCTGCAGCACCTGGATTTCGCGCTGCGTGAGATCGTCGCCCGCGCCGCCGATCTGGGCGCGCGCGATCGCGATCTCCTGCGCGACGTCGGCGCTGATGTAGCACTCGCCGCGCCAGACCTCGCGGATCGCGCGGATGAGCTCCTCCGTGTCCGCGTTCTTGCTGACGTACCCCGCGCCGCCGAGCTCGAGGAACTTCCGCGGATACGGGCCTTCGATGTACATCGAGAGCCCGATGATCTTGCAGCCGGGCTGCGCCGCGAGCAGACGCCGCGTCGCTTCGAGCCCGCCGATGCCCGGCATGTTGAGGTCCATGAGCACGAGATCGAACGCCGTCTCGCGCGCGATCTGCCGCGCGCGCTCGCCGCTCTCCGCTTCGGCGACGACCTTGAATTCCGGCACCGAATTGAGCTTCGCACAGATGCAGCGCCGCACCAGACGCTGATCGTCCACGACCATGATCCGGATCACCGGCCCCGTGGTGTTGTTTCCTTCCTTCACCTAAGCACTCCTCCCGCGAACGCGGGGCCATATCAAATGAAAAGATCCCGTGAACGACTCCGGCTCACGGGCCAGCCAGGCTTCGAGCTCGGAAGCCTCGCACCATCGCCCGTCGATGATCTCCGTCGGATCCGGACGCACCGCGGCGTCCGTCACGTGACGATAGACCCAGACGAATTCCTGTCCCGTCGCCGGGCTCGCGTCGATCTTGAACAGCGCTTCGAGCGGCGCGTGCGCGACGAGGCCGAGCTCTTCCTCGAGCTCGCGCACCGCGGCGGTGTGATAGTCCTCGCCGCTGTTCAGATGTCCCGCCGCCGAGGTGTCCCAGCGCCCGGGCGAACATTCCTTCGCGAACGAGCGCCGCTGCACGTAGAGGCGGCCGTCGCGATCGTAGACCAGAATGTGCGCCGCGCGATGCCTGAGCCCGCGCGCGTGCACGTCGCCGCGCGGCAGGCGCTCGACGACGCGGTCCGCGGCGTCGACGACGTCGAAGATCTCCTCCGCGTTCATGCCGCGTCGGCGACCGGCGGACGCCGCCGCAGCGCCGGCCACAGCTCGCCCGGCTCGAAGTCGTCCACGTCGATCGCGCGGCGCACGGCCGCGGCGCTCCGCACGAGCGCGGCCTCCTCGGCTTCGTCGACGATGCCGGCGGCGCGCGCCGCGGCGTAGAGCTCGGGGCTGCCCGCTTCGAGCGCACCGGCACGGACGGCCGCTGCGATCTTGCGTTCGGCGGGCGCGCTCGCCGCGAGCAGCGCGACGGCGTGCTCGAGGCGGCCGATCACGTCGCCGGGATCGTCGCTGACATACGTGCCGCGGCAGAGCCGGGCGCGGAACTCGCCTGATTCGACGAGCGCGGTCGCGACTTCGCAGCGCAGCGCGTCCGACGCGGGACGCCAGCGGCGCCCGAGCGGGAAGACGAACGCGCGGAGCACGAGCCCGAGCGCGCGCGAAGGCAGGTTCGCGAGGATCTCGTCGCAGCGGCGCTCGACCTCGGCGAGGCCGTCGCGGCAGACGAGCTCGAGCAGCGGCGCATCCGCGGCGGGCCGGCCGTCGGCCTCGAATCGCGTGACCGCGGCGGAGATCAGATACAGCTCGCCGAGCACGTCGGCGAAGCGGCCCGAGAGACTCTCGCGGCGTTTCAGCGCGCCGCCGAGCAGGAACAGCGCGCCGTCCGCGAGCAGCGCGAACGTCGCGCTCGCGCGGTCGGTCTGGGCGCGCCAGTACGCCGGATCGGGGCGCGGCCCGCGGGGGGCGCGGCCGAGCGCGAGATTGCGGGCGGCGGTGCGGGCGAGATTCGCGAGGAGATTCGCGAGATGCGCCGTGAACGCGGTGTCGAAGGCCGCGAGGCCGCGCGCATGATCGGGATCGGCGGCGGCCGCGATCTCGGCCCGCAACTGCGGATGACAGCGCACGAGCCCCTGGCCGAAGACGATCAGCGAACGCGTGAGAATGTTCGCGCCCTCGACCGTGATCGCGACCGGCACCGCGGTGTAGGCCGCGAGCAGATAGTTCGACGGACCGTCGCAGACGCCGCGTCCGCCGTGCACGTCCATCGCATCGTCGACCGCGCGGCGCATGCGCTCGGTGGCCTGGTATTTCAGGAGCGCGGAGACGACGGCCGGTTCCTCGTGACTGTCGAGCGCGGCGAGCGTGAGCTCGCGCGCGGCGTCGACGGCATAAGTCTCGCGGGCGATGCGCGCGAGCGCTTCCTGCACGCCCTCGAAGCGTCCGATCGACAGCCCGAACTGGCGGCGCAGACGTGCGTACGCACCGCTCGTCCGGGCGCAGACCTTGAGCGCCGCCGTGCTCGAGGCCGGCAGCGAGATGCCGCGGCCGGCGGCGAGACAGTTCATGAGCATGCGCCAGCCGTCGCCGCAGCGCGCCCGGCCGCCGATCACCCAGTCGATCGGAACGAACACGCCGCGTCCCTGCGTCGGCCCGTTCTGGAACGCCTGCCCCGCCGGCAGGTGGCGGCGGCCGATCTCGACGCCGGGATGATCCGTCGGCAGGAGCGCGAGCGTGATGCCGACGTCGCGCGGCCCGCCGAGGAGCCCGTCGGGATCCTGGAGCTGGAAGGCGAGCCCGAGCAGCGTCGCGACGGGACCGAGCGTGATGTAGCGCTTCTCCCAGTCGAGCCGGATACCGAGCACCTCTTCGCCCGCATACGTGCCCCGGCACACCACGCCGCGGTCGGGGATCGCCGCGGCATCGGAGCCGGCGAGCGGATTCGTGAGCGCGAAGCACGGCAGGGCCTCGCCGCGCGCGAGTCGCGGCAGATGCTGCTGTTGCTGTTCGGGCGTGCCGTAGCGGAGCAGGAGCTCGGCCGGGCCGAGCGAGTTCGGCACCATCACGCTGACGGCCGCCGTGCCGGAGCGTGAAGCGATTTTCTGAACGACGGCAGAGTGCGCGCGCGCCGAGAAGCCGAGGCCGCCGAACTCGCGCGGGATGATCATGCCGAGGAAGCCTTCGCGCCTGATGAACGCCCACACGTCGGGCGGCAGGTCGCCGAGCTCGCGCGCGATGCGCCATTCGTCGACCATGCCGCACAGCGTCTCGACCGGGCCGTCGAGGAAGGCCTGCTCCTCGGCACTCGAGCGCTGCGGCGGCAGGCCGGCGAGCTTCGACCAGTCGGGATTGCCCGAGAAGAGCTCGGCGTCCCACCACACCGTGCCGGCGTCGAGCGCGGCCTGTTCGGTGGCCGACACCGGCGGCAGGCGGTTGCGGAATTCGGCGAGGACCGGGGCGGTGACGTGACGCCGCCTGAAGTCGGGGAAGTTGAACACCACGAGCACCAGGAACGCCGCCCAGCCGGCGAGCATGACGAGATCCGCGAGCGCACCCGCTGCGAAGCGGCCGAGGACGAGCAGGCCGATGCCGTACGCCGCGGTCGCGACGCGCAGCGGCAGGTGGCGGTGGGCGAGCCAGCCCCCGCCCGCGAGCAGGGCGATCAGCACGAGCACAGCGTTCATCGCGTTCTCCGGAGTGGTGCGCGCGGGGTCCGCGCGACGGCAGCATAGCCTATGACGAATGCGCGGGCCGCGACAGCCCAATACGGGCGATCGTCGCGAGGGGCGGACGCCCGGTATAATGCGGCCCCGGCGGCCTTCCCGCCTTCATCATCGAGCGAGGACTCTCATGCGTCCGAATCACATCGCCGCCCTGCTGCTCGGCTGCGGTCTCGCCTTCCAATGCGTGGCGGCCGACTATTTCGTGCACACCGAATGGAAATACGTCTCCCGCAAGAAGCTCAAACCCACCGTCTCGAACAATCCCGAGGACATCTACGCCGCGCGCAAGGCGATGGAGAAGTCGCGCTACGACGCCGCCAAGGAATCCTGCCGGCGCTACGAAAGCAACAACAAGTCCTACTGCGAGAAGGAGAAGGAGTCGGAGCACATGAAGCTCGTGCGCGAGCTCGAGAACGACTACAAGGAAGGCAAGCTCGTGCCGCCCGCGCAGAGCGAGAGGGCGAACTAGCGCGGAACATTGCGGGAATAATCTCGGGGACACGTAACTTAATTCGGGCTTGGGAATAATCTCGGGGACACCTAACTCAATTCGGGTTCGACGTTCCCTCGCTAATTTTGGGAATAATCTCGGGGACACGTGACTCAATTCGGACTTGGCGTTCCCTCGCTAATTTTGGGGACACGTAACTCAATTCGGATTTGACGTTCCCTCGGGGAGAGGCGCGGCGGCC
>JACQWY010000049.1 GCA_016209015.1 Gammaproteobacteria bacterium
TCGTAGATTAAGGAAGCTCTGAATAAGTCCATCCTGGACTTTTCAGAGCGCGGCCGGCAAGAAGCGTGGTTCTTGCCGGCCTCCCGTGAACAATGGCTTACGCCACTGTTCACGGCGGCACATCCCTGTGCCGCAGGAAGCCCTGAACTTATTCAGAGCTTCCTTAAGAAACGATAATAAAATATCCTTTCCTAAGGCATTTGCTTAGGAAAGGATCCTTTCCCAGTGGCCGGGACCAAGTCCTCCAACGCGCGACTCGGGCATTACCTCGTCACCGCCGTGGGCGGCGAACAAGTTCGCTCGTTCGTGCCCCCGCCGCTGCCCCCCAATCCGCCTCTGCGAATCGAGGATCTTTACGGTCTCCTGGAAGAAGCCAATCGCGCACTCGGCCGCCTGGACGGCGTGACTTCGATACTGCCGGACACTCCGTTGTTCCTATACATGTACGTCCGTAAAGAAGCGCTGCTGTCATCTCAGATCGAGGGCACGCAGTCGTCACTCTCCGACCTCTTGTTATTCGAGAGCGACGAGGTACCTGGCGTGCCAATCGACGACGTGCAGGAAGTCTCGAACTACGTTGCGGCCATGACGACGGGCTTGGAACGAATTCGAGGCGGGTTCCCGTTGTCGCTACGCCTCATTAAAGAAATCCATGATGTACTCCTGGCAAAGGGCCGAGGGAGTACCAAGCAACCGGGAGCGTTCCGACGCTCGCAGAATTGGATCGGGGGTGCTCGGCCCGGAAACGCGCTTTATGTGCCGCCGCCTCCGCATCTGGTCCTTGAACTGATGAGCGATCTCGAAAAGTTCATGCACGCACCGGCAGTCCCCTTGCCGTTGCTGATCAAGGCCGCCCTGATCCATGTGCAATTCGAAACCATCCATCCTTTCCTGGATGGCAACGGGCGCTTGGGGCGACTGCTGATTACTTTTCTGCTGTGCGCGGAGGGCGCGCTCAAAGAGCCGATTCTGTACTTGAGCTTGTTCTTCAAGCGCAATCGCGGCCAGTACTACGCGCTCCTGCAACGGGTTCGTCAAAATGGTGACTGGGAAGCTTGGCTGGAATTCTTTCTCAGCGGCGTAAAGGAAACCTCTGAGCAGGCCGCGCAAACTGCCCGGCAAATCATCGCGCTGTTCGAAGCCGATCGCCGGAAGATTGAGCAACTCGGGCGGCCTGCCGCGTCCGCGTTACGTGTGCATCAATACTTGCAGGCCCGCCCGATTCTCTCGGTGCCAACCGCCGCGAAAGCGCTAAAACTGTCCGCGCCTACCGTGAGGAAATCGATCGGCCATCTGGTTGACCTCGAGATTCTGCGCGAACCCAAGGCACGGCTGCGCGGTCGAGTGTTCGTTTACGGCGGCTACATCGATATGCTCAATCAGGGGACGGAGCCGATCTAAATTTCGCCGAAAGCATTTGACGCACGCGATCATCGTGAACGGGCTACCTAGAAAAAGTCGAAGCTAGGGCATGTTCGTTTTTTCCAAGGCAACATCGGACTGCGAAAGGCAAGCGAAGGCAATCCACATCATGACCGAAGCTGCCACTTGTCGTGAGTTCGTCACGCTAAAGCTAGTCGATGTGGGATGGGGCTGCGCGCCGCACTTTATCGGCGAGCCGCGCACGTTTGCCAACGGCTGCATCATCGTCACGGGCGGTCGCGTGCGGCGCGGCAAGCAGAAACGTGCCGATTATCTGCTGTACTTCCGACGCGACTATCCACTGGCTGTCGTGGAAGCACGAGCAGCGCGTGGCAGTCCTCCTCGTTCGGCGCTTCCGCAATCTTCTGCAGCCTCCCGGCCGTGTAGTCACACGGCTGCCGGCGCGGGGCTTACATAGCGACCTGGGGGAGCGTGCGGGCTCGTCGAGACTCGAGCCCACCGCCCCTGCAACTCGGCCACGCAGTCCGTGGGGATGAACAGTGGTGAACCGCAGGTGGGACAAAAGCCGCGACTGACGCGCCGACCACTTTCGGCGACCACGTCGCAATACGTGGCGTCGCCGTCCACCGTAAGCCCCGCACGCGGCGTCTCGAGCATGGCGCAGAACGCGCTGCCGCTCGCGCGCTGGCAGCGCGGCAACGGCAATTCGAGAAGAACGCGTGCCTGGTACCGACCGCCATCCTCGTGCCACAAAATTTCTCACCGCCACGACCCCTCACTGGCTATCATGCACGACCCTGACACGAACCCCGGCCATGATCATCCTCAAGAACGTCACGCTACGCCGCGGCACGAAGGTGCTGCTCGACAACACGTCCGTCACCATCAATCCCGGCGAAACCGTCGGCCTCGTCGGCCGTAACGGGGCGGGCAAATCGAGCCTGTTCGGTCTGCTCGACGGCTCTCTGCACGAAGACGCGGGCGAGTGCTCGATCCCTTCGCAA
The DNA here is from genome assembly GCA_016209015.1 of Gammaproteobacteria bacterium. Lineage (GTDB taxonomy): Bacteria > Pseudomonadota > Gammaproteobacteria > JACQWY01. Next base: position 2,388 of record JACQWY010000049.1, read on the forward strand.
TGGCGGATGGCGCAGGTCGCGCAGGACATGCCGGAGACCGAACAGAGCGCCACCGAGTTCGTCATCGAAGGCGACACCGTGCTCGTCGCGGCGCAGGCGGAAGTGCAGGCGGCCGAGGAGAGCGGCGACGGCATGCGCATGGGCAACGCCTACATGGCGCTGCACGACGCCGGTGCGCACGACGCCGAAGCGCGCGCGCGTGCAATGATTCTCGGCCTCGGCTTCAAGATCTCCGAGCTCGACAATCCGGTGAGCACGTTCTCCGGCGGTTGGCGCATGCGTCTGCAGCTCGCCCGCGCGCTGATGTGTCCCTCCGATCTGCTGCTGCTCGACGAGCCGACGAATCACCTCGACCTCGACGCCCTCGTCTGGCTCGAAGCCTGGCTGAAGCGCTATGCGGGCACCGTGCTCGTCATCAGCCACGATCGCGAGTTCCTGGATTCGATCACGCGCGTCACCGTCCACATCGAGAACGCGAAGTTGCAGCGCTACAGCGGCAATTACAGCGCGTTCGAAGACCTGCGCGCCGAGCAGATGCTGCTGCAGCAGGCCGCGATGGCGAAGCAGGCCGAGAAGATCGCGCATCTGCAGAAGTTCATCGATCGCTTCAAGGCGAAAGCGAGCAAGGCGAAGCAGGCGCAGAGCCGCGTCAAGGCGCTCGAACGCATGGAGAAGATCGCGCCCGTGCTGACGGACGCGGAATTCACGTTCGAATTCCAGGAGCCCGTGAATCTGCCGAACCCGATGCTCGTGATGCAGAAAGTGGCCATCGGCTATCCGCCGCCCGAGGACGCACCCGCGGACGCCTCGCCCACTGTCATCGCGCGCAACATCAGCCGCTCCGTGCACGCCGGCCAGCGCATCGGCATCCTCGGTGCGAACGGGCAGGGCAAGTCGACGCTGGTCAAGACGATCGCCCGCGCGCTCACGCCGCTGAGCGGCGAAGTCGTCGAGGGCCGCGGGCTGAACATCGGCTATTTCGCGCAGCAGGAGCTCGACGTCCTGCGCCCCGCGGATTCGCCCATGGAACACATGATCGATCTCGCGAAGGAGACGATCGCGGCCGGCCGCAGCGGCTGGGTCAGCGCGCGTGAACAGGATCTGCGCAACTTCCTCGGCTCGTTCAATTTCAGCGGCGACATGGTCAAGCAGGCCGTCGGCACGATGAGCGGTGGCGAGAAGGCGCGGCTCGTGCTCTGCATGATCGTCTGGCAGCGCCCGAATCTGCTGCTGCTCGACGAACCGACGAACCACCTCGATCTCTCGACGCGCGAAGCACTCGGTGTCGCGCTCAACGAATTCGAAGGCACCGTCATGCTCGTCAGTCACGATCGCGCGCTGCTGCGCGCGGTGTGCGACGAATTCTGGCTCGTCTCGCGCGGCGGCATCAAACCCTTCGACGGCGACCTCGAGGACTACCAGCGTTATCTACTCGACGAGGCGAAGCGCGTGCGGGACGCGGAACGGAAGAGCGCTTGAATCGCCGACCGCGATCTTCGTAGGTCCGTAGCCGCAGGCGTAATCGGACGCTGGCACCGTTTGAAGACGTGATGGCCCGAGATTCGGAACGTCCGATTACGCTTGCGCTGATCGGACCTACGAGGGCTTTAACGTCCCAGACACCGCGCACACAACTCCGCGAACTCCCGAAAATCCCGCACCACGACGTCCGGCACGTGCGGGTAGGCCGCGTTCCCCGGGAAATAGCGATCGAGCCAGGCGTCTTCCCAGCCCGCACCGTTGAAGAAGACGCTCGTCACGCCGGCGCGCTTCGCGGTCGCGACGTCCGTCGTACTGTCGCCGACGTACCAGTTCTCCGGACCCGGCGGGCTCGGGATGCCGAGACGTCCGAGCGCGAGCAGCAGTGAATCGGGGGCGGGCTTGCGACGGGTGACGTCGCCGCCGCCGACGACCACGTCGAAGAGCTCCCGCCAACTCCCGCCCTCGACGACGGCGAGCTCATGGTCGAGGAATTCGCGCTCGCGATTCGAGAGCAGGCCGAGCGTGATGCCGGCGCTGCGCAGTGCACGCAGCGTCCCGCGTTCCTCGCCGCCCAGCGGATGGACCTCGCCGAAGTGATTGCGATAGCAGACGTTGAACACGAGGTGCGCGGCATGCTTTGCGCGGTCGTCGTGGCCGAACAGGATTTCGAATAAATCGGAGCGCGACACGCGTCGCTCGGCACGGATCTTCGGATGGAGCTGGCGGTGCTCGCGCACGTATTCGAGGAGGCGGGCATCTTCCGGCGTCTTCGAGGCCTCGGGCGCGAGCAGCCTGGCGACGAGCCCGAGCGCGTCGAGCTGCGGCAGCATGTCGTCCATCGCCGCATACATCGCGTCGTGCGTGTCGACGAGCGTCGCGTGCCAGTCGAAGAGTATCACCGCGGGTCGCGCGAGCGATTCCACGACCTCCGGATCCCTCGCGTGCGGCAGGCGCTTCATGGCCGTTCGAGTATACGCCGACGGGGAATCGCGGCGCCGTTCACCCGCGCCGTGCCGCCTCGATCGCCGCGACGTCGATCTTGCCCATCGTCATCATCGCCTCGAACGCGCGCCGCGCGACGGCGGGATCCGGATCGGCAATCGCCGCGGTCAGGACGCGCGGCGTGATTTGCCACATCACGCCCCATCTGTCCTTGCACCAGCCGCACACGTTCTCCTCGCCGCCGTTGCCGACGATGGCATTCCACAGGCGATCGGTTTCGCCCTGATCGTCCGTCGCTATCTGGAACGAGAAAGCCTCGCTGTGTTTGACCCCTGCGCCGCCGTTCAGGCCGAGACAGGGGATGCCGCACACCGTGAACTCCACGGTCAGCACATCGCCGCGTTTGCCGGCCGGGTAGTCGCTGGGCGCCCGAAAAACGGTCCCGACTTTGCTGTCGGGGAATGTCTTCGCATAGAACTCCGCCGCGTCCAGGGCCGAGCCGTCGTACCAGAGGCAGATCGTGTTCTTCGGGGTCATGGGCTATCTCCAGGTTGGGAATTCAGCGCACAGGCGGGCCTGCCGCCGCGCGGTGCGCCGCACGCGGCATGCTTCCATGCAGACCACGCCGCGGGCCGCTCGGTTCGCCCCGCGGCGCCGTCACCGCGGCATGTCCGGATATCGGGAGGCGACGGCATCGGGCTTCAATTTCTCCAGCCACCCGAGCGTCGCCGACATCCGGGCCGCGAGATCCATCACCACCGGCGCGAGCTCGCGCAGGCGTTGCGGCGTGAGGCGGTCGAGCGGACCGGAGATGCCGAGCGCGGCGACGGCCTTGCCGTCGACACCGCGGATGACGGCGGCGAGTCCGCCGACGCCGTCGCGCCACTCGCCGCAGTTGACGGCATGGCCCGCGCGCGCCACGGACGCGAGCTCGGCGCGCAACGCGTCGCGCGTGACGAGCGTGGCCGCCGTGCAGCGGGGCAGGGTGGCGGGCAGGGCATCGAGCGCGTTCGCCGGCTGCGCGGCGAGCAGCGCCTTGCCGGTCGCGACGGCGTGCGCCGGCGCGCGCCCGCCGATCTCCGAATACGCCCGCACCGGCTGGCTGCTCTCGATTTTCTCGAGATAAACGACCTCGAGGCCGTCGAGGACGGAGAGGTGCACGGTCTCGCGCGAGCCGTGCGCGAGCGTCGCCATGAAACCGGGCGCGATCTGCTGGAGGCTGCTCATGTCCATGTCGGCGAGGCCGAGCGCGAGCGCTTTCGTCGTGATCGCGTAACGTCCGCCGGCCGGCTCGCGATGGACGTAACCGGCGTGCATCAGCGTGCGCAGTGTGCGATGGGCGTTGCTGCGCGTGAGGCCGACGCGGGCGGCGAGCTCGTCGATGACGCGGGGCGCCGGACGCGTGCTCGCGAGCGCTTCGAGCATGGCGAGTCCTTTCAGCAGAGTCTTGTCCAACGAAATCCCACTATTTGAAAATGCGCGGCGCTGACTCGGGTGCCTGAATTGGTGCACGTGAGATACACTGCGACCTATCGCCGCAGCGCCGAGTAAGAAATCCCAGTATTCGGGATATTGTGCCCCTTTGAACAGCCATCGTCACACGCCCCCGATGCCGCCGGCGGCTTCCGAACCGGCGCGCCGGCGTGCGCCCTGTGCGAGCGCGTCCGTCCTCGCTGCCGCGCTGATCCTGCTTGGCGCGCTTGCGGGCCGGCTCGCCCACCTGCCCGACTTGTCGGATTTGTGGTGGCCGGAGCCGCCGCAGCTCGAGCCGTTCGCACTGACCGACGAGACCGGCCGCGAATTCACGGAACGCGCGCTGCTCGGCGCGTGGACGGTACTCTTCTTCGGCTACACGCATTGCCCCGACGTCTGCCCGACGACGCTCGTGACGCTCGCGAAGGCGCGCAAAGTCGCGATCGCGACGGGTGCACCGGCGTTCGACGTACTCTTCGTCTCCGTCGATGCGGCGCGCGACACGCCCGAGGTGCTCGCCCGCTACGTTCGCCATTTCGACGCCGCGATTCACGGCGCGAGCGCGCCCATGGCGGCGCTGCATCTGCTCACCCGTCAGCTCGGCGCGGACTTTGCGCGTCTCGGCTCGGGTGATCCGGCGGAATACTGGTTCGACCATTCCGCGTCGCTGTTCGTCGTCGCGCCCGACCTGCGCGTCGTCGCGGAGCTCGTCCCGCCTTTCGACGGCACGACGCTCGCCGCACGCCTGAACACGATCCGCCGATTCATCGAGGCCCGCGGATGAGCCGCGCCGCCCCGCTTCACTTCGCTCTTCCAGTCTCGAGGAGGCTTTCCGCATGACCGTTTCCATGACAGCCGCGCGCGCCGGTGTTCTCGCCGCACTGCTCGCCACCGCCGGCCTCGCTGCCGCAGAGAACAGCGCACCGGATGGCTCGTACCAGGCCCTTCGCGACTGGATCGCGCAAGCCCCCGAAGCGCTGCAGCCCGGTCGCACCTACACCGCCGCCGACCGCGCGGCACTCGAGGCCTACCTCCCGCGCACGGTGTGGCAGTACTACTTCTTCGACGGCATGGAGATGGAAGTCGCGCCGACCGCGCACTATCCGACGCCGGACAACTGGAAGATGGACGGCAGCGGCGATTACCGCCTCGACGAGCACGGCATCCTGCGCGGCTTCAAGGGCGGCGGCACGCCGTTCCCTCAGCTCGAGGAAAGCGATCCGCAGGCCGCGGTGAAGCTCATCTGGAACCTCATGTGGCGTCCCGGCGAGCACGATTACGACATGCCGATGATGACCTGGCTGCGCAGCGAGAACGGCAAGCTCGACCGCGAGATGGAATACATGTCGACGAACGCGACCTACGCCATCGGCGACCGCTGCCTCGTGCCCGGCTACGAGGAAGTGAAGTCGAAGCGCATCATGGAATTCCGCTCGCCGCGCGACATGGCCGGTGCGAAAGACATGCAGGTCGTCTACGTCGATCACGATCGCGAGGACAGCGGCTGGCTCTACATGCCGGCGCAGCGCAAGCCGCGCCGCACGCTCGCCTCGGAGCGCACGAGCGAGCTGATGGGCATGGACATGATTCGCGAGGATCTGAACGGCTTCAACGGCAAGATCCACGAGAACAACTGGACCTACCTCGGCCGCCGGAAGATCCTCGCCACCGTCAACGTCAAGGACAACCCCGAGATGGGCGGGCCGCACCTGTGGGTACCGAACAAGGCGCGCTGGGAAGTGCGCGACGCCTACGTCGTGATGATCGATCCGAAAGCGACGGATCATCCCTACAGTCACCGCATCCTCTTCATCGATCCGGATTCGTACTGGACGCTATGGATGATCTCCTTCGATCGCAAGGACGATCAGTTGCTCCGCTTCGCGCAGCATTTCACGAAGTACTCCGAGAGCTACCGCGAAGAGACACCGCAGCAGGCGCCGTACCTCAACCAGGATTTTACGAAGAACCTCGGCCACCACGTCTTCCTGCATCTCGGCGAGAACGACATCAACGCGAAGAAGCCGCACGCGACGATCACGCACTGCTTCGTGAAGAAACGCGTGTTCTCCGAGGCGCGGGCACAGCAGTTCTACTCGCTCCGCAACATGATCAGCGGACGGCGCTGAACACATAACGAAAACAGCAACGCTCCCCGCGTGCTGCGGCGCCGGGGCGCGCTCCCTGCACAAGCAAGAAAATGAACCGGACCGCGGCTCGCGGATGTGCGCAAGGCCGGTCGGACAAGGAGGCAACAGCCATGAACTTCCCGAGAGCCACGGGCTCCCTCGCGCTCTTCGCGTGCCTGAATCTCGCCGCGCCGCCCGGCGCGCACGCCATCGTCACACTCGGCGACAACGTCGAGCTCGAAGGTTTCGTCAACGTGCAGAACGGCGTGCGTCAGCCGAACTTCGAATCAGCGGATTTGATCATGCAGCGGAACACCGCGCAGGTCGAAGGCAAGTACTACTTCCTGAAGGACAGCACCGCCTTCGGCCGCTTCGATACGGGCCGTCTGGAGGAGGCGACGTTCACGTTCGTCGGCCGCGGCGTCTACGATTCCGCCTACGACATCCGCGAATCCTGGCAGGACGCGTATTCGAGGGACGGCCATCATCCGGGCGAGATCGACTTCAAGCTCCGCGAGGCCTTCGTCGATCTGCTGCTGCCGCCGCTCTCGCTGCGCCTCGGCCGGCAGCAGGTCGTCTGGGGGGAGACGGACAACTTCCGCGCGCTCGACGCGATCAACCCGCTCGATCTGAGCTGGCACTGGACCTGGGAATCCTGGGAGGACATCCGCATTCCGCTGTGGATGGCGCGCGCCGTGTACGACGTCGGCAAGCTCGGGCCGTTCGACGAATCCTTCGTCGAAGCCGTCTACATTCCCTGGGACGTGCAGCACAACAAGATCGCGACCGATCCGCGCCGGCCGTGGGCGCTGCACGGCGCCGGGCTCACGGAGAACGCGAACACCGTCATCGCAAACGGCCGCGTGCTCGATCTGGATATGCGCGTGCGCGACGGCGCGCCGTCGCGCAGCTTCGAGAACGGCCAGGCCGGCGCGCGCTTCAAGGCGATCTGGGGCGGTGTCGAGTTCAGCCTCAACTATTTCTACGGTTATTCGGCGGACACCGGTTACCGCCTGATGCCGAATACGTCCGGCATCTTCGGCAACACCTATCGCGCGGATTTCGTGACGAAGAATCCGCGCACGCAGCTCTTCGGCCTCACCGCGAACTACTCCGACGAGACCTACACGCAGGCCGTGTTCCGCATGGAGTCCGTGTACACGACGGGCACGCCGGTCTCGATTGCGCCGGGCGCACCGCGGAGCGCCGATCCCGATGGCGATCAATACGACGAGGCGCGGCGCATGGTCGTGATGATCGCGGCCGATCGTCCGACCTGGATCCACTGGCTCAATGATCAGCGCACGTTCTTCCTGTCCTCCCAGTTCTTCTGGCGCCACTACCTCGACTGGAATCCGTTCATGCGCGGCATCCCGGCGGTGAGCGAGGCGGAATTGAACGGCACGGTGCTGCCCGGCCGCTTCATCAGCACGAATACGGATCGCATCGACGAGAACGAGTTCGTGATGACGTTCGCCGCGACGACGAGCTACGGCGCGGCGGGACTCATGCAGCCGAAGTTCGTGTTCGCCTTCGACCCGCGCTCGACCGGCGCCTACAACCAGATCGGCTTCGACTACCTCGTCTCGAAGCACTTCACGGTGCGCGCCCAGCAGAATTTCTTCTGGCGCATGGAGGGCCGGTCGATAGGGCCGTGGGAGCTCGGCGATCTCTGGGGGCAGTCGAACGGCAACAGCCGCAACGAGACGATCGTGAGCCTCATCTATCAGTTCTGAACACCGGCGCTCGCGTCCCGGATTCGCCCCCTGCGTCGTACCGGCGCCCGCCTCGTCGGCGCATTCCCCGCTCGGGCGCGAGCACGGCGGCCCCGTGCCGCGCCGGCGGCCGCCCGGCATGACGGCCGCCGTAGGGATTTGCTAATTTGGCTGCGCACTGCCGTGCGCAGGTCGCCGGCCGTCATCCGTCATCCGGAGAGCATTCATGGCCGGTTCGTATTTTTCCGATCTCCTGAGCACGATCGCCGAGCGCGGTCGCAGTCTCCTCGGCCTCGACACACCCGCGGACGCGGCACGCCAGGCGTCCGGGCTCGTCGGCTTGTGCGAGCAACTGCTCTCGGGCCGCGGCGAGGCTTCCGGCGTCGCGCTCGCGCGCGAGGTGCTGGACCGCTTTGCGACGCTCGATGCGGTGGCCCGGCTCGGTTTCTTCACGGCCCTGGCGGAACGCTTCGGTCCGGATCGCGAGAGGCTGGACCGGGCCGTGACGGCGTGGCGCGAACATCACGACGAACGCCGCGCCGCCGACCTCCATTTCGGCTCCGAGCCGCGTCGCCAGGAGCTCCTCCGGCGGCTCAATCGCGCGCCGGGCGGCACGGCGGCGCTGGTGGCCATGCGCGAGGCCTTGCTCGCCGATGCCCGCGGCAATCCCGCGCTGCAGGAAATCGATCGCGATTTCCTGCATCTGCTGGCGTCGTGGTTCAACCGTGGCTTCCTCGTTCTCGAACGCATCGACTGGTCATCGCCCGCGCTCGTGCTCGAGAAGATCATCCGCTACGAAGCCGTCCACGAAATCCACGACTGGGACGATCTGCGTCGCCGCATCGATCCGGTCGATCGCCGCTGCTATGCCTTCTTCCATCCCGCGCTCGTCGCCGAGCCGCTCATCTTCGTGGAAGTCGCGCTGACGACCGCGATCCCCGTCGCCATCCAGCCGCTGCTCGCCGCCGATCGCGATCCCGTGGCGCCGCAGGCGGCGCGCACCGCAGTGTTCTATTCGATCTCGAACTGTCAGCAGGGGCTCGCGGGCGTGTCGTTCGGTAACTTCCTCATCAAGCAGGTCGCCGAGGAGCTGCGTCGCGAGCTGCCGAAGCTCGAAACCTTCGTGACGCTCTCACCGGTGCCGGGGCTGATGCGTTGGTTGCACGAGGTCGTCCAGCCCGCGCTCGGCGCCGATGACCGTGCACTCCTCGCAGCGCTGGACGAGCCGCGCTGGATCGAGGATGCGGAGCTCGCGCAGCGCATTCGTCGCCTCGTGGAGCCGCGCACCGCGCAATACTTCCTCGAATCACGCGACGACAAAGGGCGTGCGCTCGATCCGGTCGCCCGCTTCCATCTCGGCAACGGCGCGCGGCTGGAACGTATCAACTGGCTCGGCGATCAGTCGGCGAAAGCTCTCGCCCAGTCCGCCGGCGTCATGGTGAACTATCTCTACGACCTCGCGGAGATCGAGCGGAATCACGAAGCGTATGCGAACCAGGGCGACGTCGTCGCGGCGGCGCAGGTGCGCAAACTGCTGCGGGCGGTCCCGCGCAAGAAAACCGGCGCGCAGCCCGCGTGAGACGATCAGCGTCCCGCGTCGGCTCACCGGCCGGCGCGAGGATGTTCCGGCTTCGTCTGCGCAGGGCGTTGCGCTGTTGAGCGGCCGTCGGGACCCGCTTCGACGCCGCGCCGGCCGCGCGTCCGCGGGTGTGCGACGGTCTCGCGTTTCAGCAATGTGTTCTTCTCGAAACGATCGCCGCGGGCGCGCGCGGTGCCGATCACGACGGCGCCCGGCTGGCCCGCTCTGCGGCGCTGCCGCAACCGGCAGCGAGGTGTCGCGCGCTGTCCGGGTATGCTTGACAAGGCGGAATTCGCGGTGGGATGCTCGCGCGTCGAACGAATTCAACAAGATATTCAAGGTTCCAATGTAGCGAACAGGCAGAAACACAAAAGTCCTTCGGACCAGCACGGACAAGCAACCGGGAGGGGAATATGGCTAACAGCTCTTCGGCCTCTATAGGCGCCGCACCATCGCGGGCCGGGTACTCGGCAGCAACGGAACTGGGCTATGTGGAATCGGGGCTGAGGCGTGAGACGAATTGGTGGGGGGCTTTCGTCATCGGTCTCGCCGGCACGATTCTCGTCACGGGGATCGCGCCCGTCATGGTCACCGCGCTCGGGGCAGCGTCCATACCCGTCACCGTCATCATCACGATCAGCGGCTGGATGCTGTGTCTGATTCTGGCCGAGCTCGCCGCCATGATGCCTGAGCGCACCGGCGGTTCGCCGTCCTACGCGTATCCGGCGTTCAAGGAACGCTGGCCCCGTGGCGCGAAGCACATCAACGGCATCACGGCCTGGGCCTACTGGCTGGGCTGGTTTCCGGTGGCCCCGCTCAACATGATCCTCGCCTCGGCCTATCTCGCGGAGCGCTTCGGTCTCGACACCACTGCAGGCTTCACACCCATACACACGTTCATTGCCTGGTCGACGCTCGCAATCTCGGTGGTCGGCATCGGGCTGTTCTTCATTCCCGCCTACCGCGGCATCCGTTTCGGTGCCGTGTTCGCGACCGTTCTCGCGCTGCTGTCGATGGTCCCGCTGACATTCATCGCGATCGCCTGGCTCTTCAATCCCTCGGTAGTGAATCTCGGCGAGCTCAGCGGTTTCCGGCATCTCGACGGATCGAGCTTCTTCGCGGATATGAACGGTTACGGTTGGCTCTCCGTGTACCTCGGCTACGGTTTCCTGTTGACCTGGAACGTCATCGCCATGGAGGCCGCGGCCTGCTACATCGGCGAATGCGGGAATCCCGACCACGACGCGAAAATCGCCATGAACCTCGAGGGCGCATTCGGCGTATTCATCTACACCCTGATCCCGATCGCCTTCATCGTCGTGCTGGGCGCAACAGCGCTGAGCGATTCGGCGCTCGTCGATCCGAAGACGATGTTCGTGACGTTCGCCGGAAAGGTGTTCCCCGGCGTGGCGGGCGAGGTCATGAACTGGATCGTCGCGGCGACCCTCATCGTGGCCCTCGCGCTGTCGGCACTCAATGCCATCATGGGTTCGGGCCGGGCGCTCTACCAGATGTCGCTCGACGGCGAGTTCCCCAAGTTCTTCGGGCGTCAGAACGAACACGGCGTGCCGGCGCGCGCGATGTTGTTCAACGTGATCGCTTCGCTCATCGTCGTCATGATGGGTGGTGCCGCGGAGATCTACAGCTTCTCCAACGTCGGGTACACGATCTCGTTCATTCCCGTGCTCGTCGGCTATTACCTGCTGCGCCAGGACAAACCCGATATGCGCCGGCCTTTCAAACTGCCGGAGTTCATGAAGTACGGAGCGCTGATCCTTGCGGCGTTCTATTTCGTCGTCTGGAGCTACGGCGGCGTGGTCTACTCGCGTATCGGCAAGGTCGAGATCTATTACTGGCTCGGCTGGGCCACGCTCGCCGCTTACCTGCCGTTCTATCTCTACCGCGTCAAGGTCGAGGACAGGAAGGCGACTTGAGCCCTGCGCGGGGCCGCCGGTGATCGCCGCCGCAGCGTGGCTGCCCTGGGGACGGGGCGTCGAACTGCCGGATGCCGCGGCGTTCGCACCGCGTCGGATCCTGCTCGCCTCCGAAGGCCGCGCCTTCACGCCGCGGGCGCTGGATTTCGCCGCAGGACTCGCGGCGCGCGGCGGGGCGGGGGTCGTCGTGCTGTCGATAGCCCGCGTGTGGGGCACCGCCTTCGGGCTGCCCCACCCCGGGTTGATGCCGAGCGTCCGCGAACTCGCCGAACAGCGCGAGATCGTCGCTGCGGCAGTCGCGGCGCTCGAGCGCGCGGGAGTCGCCGCCCACGGCATCGTGATCGGTGCGCGGCAGCCGGCGAAGCGGATCGCGCGCGAGGCCAGGCGCAGGGATTGCGATACGATAGTGATGAGCGCCGATGCCCCGCGGCATTGGCTGATCGCGGATTTCATGTGGTCACAGGAACCCTATCGCGTGCGCCGAAAGTCCAAACTGCCCGTCTATCTGCTCGTCGACGACACCGCGGCGTCCGCGCGGGACCGTGCCGGACAGGAAGCGTGACGCTGCTCGTGCTGGCGAGCCTGCTGCTCGCTGCGGTGCTCGAAGTCGGTGGTGACGCGATCGTGCGCCGCGGACTGGTCGGCGGGAGCTTCGGTCTCATCGCCGGCGGCATGCTCGTGCTCGGTCTGTACGGCGTGATCGTCAACACCGTGAAATGGGACTTCTCGAAACTGCTCGGCGTCTACGTCGCGGTGTTCGCCGTCGTGAGCGTGGCCGCGGGCCGCTACGTGTTCGGCGATACCATCCCCTGGACCACGTGGCTCGGTCTCGCCCTGATCGTTGCCGGCGGCGCCGTCATTCAATTCGGCGCGGCCTCCTGAAGCGTGCCGTCGTTCCCCGCGGCCCCGTACCGGACCGCCATGCCGCGTCACGAGGAGGGGCATCGCCTGCTGATCAGCCTCGCGGCGGTGAGCCTCGACACCGAGACGACCGGTCTGAGCGTCCATTCCGATCGGATCGTCGCCGTGGCCGCAGTGCCCCTCGTCGGCACCTCCATCGAGGCCGGCGCGTGCTTCGAGCGTCTGGTGCGTCCGGACATTCCGATTCCCGAGTCCTCGACGGCGATTCACGGGATCACCGACGCCGCGGTGAGCGCGGCGCCGCTGATCGCCGAGGTGCTACCGCTGCTGAACGACTTCTGCGCAGAGGCCGTGATCGTCGGCCACAACACTGCGTTCGATATCGCCGTGTTGCGCGCCGAATCGGCGCGCTGCGGGGCGGCCTGGTGGAACCGGCCGTGGCTGGACGTCGGCCTGCTCACGCTCGCGCTCAATCCCGCCCTCGGCGATGCCGGCCTGGAGTCCAGCGCCGGCTGGCTGGGGGTGCCGGTCGTCGGTCGCCATTCGGCACTGGGCGACGCGCTGCTCGCTGCCGAAATCTTCGTGCGCCTGATCCCGCGTCTGCGCGACGCCGGAGTGCGCACGCTTGCCGAGGCGCAGCGCTTCCAGGAAACGCCCACCGGAGCGCTCGCCATGCAACGCGCGGCCGGCTGGTTCTCCACGCCCGCGCTGCCCGAGCCGTCGCGGCTGACCCGCGCCCCGGCCACCGCCTCGCTCGCACGCATCGACAGCTTTCCCTATCGGCACCGGATCGCGAACTTCGTCTCGACCGCACCGTCGTTCGTCCCGGGCGACACCGCGGTCGTGGAAGCGGCCGCGCTGCTCCATCGCGGCCGGGGCGATCCGGTGCTGGTGGTCGAGCCGGGCCCGGCGCGCCGTACCGGGATCTTCACCGAGCGCGATCTCGTCGCGGCGGTGGCGGAGCGCGGCGAGACGGCATTGCGCTGCAAGGTCATCGATTACGCGACGTTGCCGCTCGTCTCCGTCGACCAGGGCGCGTTCGTCTACGAGGCGCTGGGCCGCATGCAGCGGCTCGGTATCAATTATCTCGGCGTCACGGACGATCAAGGCCACGTGGTCGGCGTACTCTCGGCGCGCCGCCTGTTCGAATCGCGCAGCACGCACGCGATCCTGATCGGCGATCGGATCGCCGCGGCGGGCAATGCCCGCGAGCTCGCGGCGGCCGCAGAGGCGCTGCCGCGGCTCGCCCACGCCTTGTTCGACGAGGGTGTACGGGCCATCGAAATCTGTGCGGTGATAAGCGATGTCATCCGCCATCTCACGGCGCGCGCGGCGGCGCTCGCCGAGCTCGTGCTCGTGGCGGCGGGCGCGGGGCCGGCGCCTACTCCGTGGTGCGTGCTGGTCCTCGGCTCGGCCGGGCGCGGCGAGAGCATGCTCGTGCCGGACCAGGACAATGCGCTCGTCTACCTCGGCAGCCACGAGCACGGTCCGTGGTTCGGTCGACTTGCCGAAACCATGGTCGCCATCCTCGACGAGGCCGGTATCCCCTACTGCAAGGGGGAAGTGATGGCGAACAACGAAGTGTGGCGGCGCAATCTGGCCGGCTGGCGTGACGAGATCGGGCGCTGGGCGCGCATGGAGAGCGAGGCGAGTGTGGCGGGCATCAACGCGTTCTACGATCTCGAGGCGGTCTTCGGCGAACCCCGGATTGCTGCCGAACTGCGCGACATCGCCACCCGTTGCATCCTCGCCCAGGAAGTGACGCTCGCCACCGTCGCCCGCGCCGTCGCCCGGGTAGCGCCCCCGATCGGGGTGTTCGGCCGCTTCAAGCTGACCGGATCACGCCTCGATCTGAAGGGCGGCGCGCTCTTGCCGCTCGTCACGGCAGCGCGGGTCCTCGGGCTCCACGTGGGCAGCTCGGCGCGCGCGACGCCCGACCGGTTTCGCGAGGCGCACGTCGCGGGCCTGCTGAACGGCGTGGAATTGGAGAGCCTGATTGCGGTCCACGAGCTGCTGCTCGACGTGCTCCTGAAGCAGCAGTTGCGGGATCTCGCGCACGGCAGGCCCGCTTCCTATGCAATAGACGTCGCGGAGCTCGACACCCCGACGGCAGAGCGTCTGCGGCGCGCACTGCGTCACCTGGGAGAGTTTCTCCGGCGCCTTCCCGAATTGCGGCCCCGGCCGTGACGCGACGGTGCGCGGCGCATCGCCGCCGCGCTCACTTCTTCGCGTCGCGCCGCTGCGCTTCCCACTCGCTACGCAAGCGCTCCGCCTCGGCGATCTGGCCCGGCTTCATCTCCGAGGCGACGAGATCGCGGTTCTCCGCGGCCTTCGAATCCGTGGAATGGCTTGCGGCGAGGCTGAACCACAAATGGGCCTCGACGAGGTTCTTCGCAACGCCCTGCCCGTTGTAGCACAGCACGCCGAGATTGAACTGCGCCTTGCTGTCGCCCTGGTCGGCGGCGAGGCGATACCACTTCGCGGCCTCGGCATAGTCCTGCGTCACGCCGCGGCCCTTGTTGTAGAGCAGCCCGATGCCGCTCTGCGCGGCGGCATGGCCCTGATCGGCGGCCTTGCGATACCAGTCCATGGCCTCGCCGTAATTCTGCGGCACGCCGAAGCCCGATTCGTACATGAGCCCGAGGTTGTACTCCGCGCCGGCATCGCCCTGCGCCGCGGCGCGACGATACCAGCCGAGTGCCTCGGCATGATCCTGCGGCACGCCCTGCGCGTTCTCGTACATGAAGCCGGCGTTGAACTGCGCCTTCGCGTCGTTCTGCTCCGCGGCCTTGAGGAACCACTGCAGCGCCGCGGCGTAATCGCGCGGCGTGCCCTGGCCGGTGTAGTACATGAGTGCGAGGTCGTATTGCGAGGCGGGATTGCCCTGCTCCGCGAGCGGTGTGGCGAGGCGGAACGCCGTCGCGAAATCCCGGCGGTCGAGCGCCTCGTTCAGGGCCTGCACGTCCGCCGCTTCGTCGGCGTGCGCGGTCGCCACCAACGCGAGCAGCGCACACAGGAAGGTTCCGACGCGCACCGGACTCAGCTCAGGCTTTCTTCACGAACTCGGTCTTCAACTGCATCGCGCCGATGCCGTCGATCTTGCAGTCGATGTCGTGATCGCCGTCGACGAGGCGGATGTTCTTCACTTTCGTGCCGACTTTCACGACGAGCGACGAGCCCTTGACCTTGAGGTCCTTGATGACCGTGACGGAATCGCCGTCGTGGAGCACATTGCCGTAGGCATCCTTGTACACGCGGGCGCCCTCGGCGGGCGCGGCCGCCGCCTCGGGCGACCATTCGTGCGCGCACTCGGGACAGACGAACAACGCGCCGTCCTGATACGTGAATTCGGATCCGCAGGCGGGACACGGGGGGAACGAGGACATAGGAACTCCGATGATGGTGCGAACGGTCGGGGCGACTGCGTCTCCGCGACGAGGATCCGCGGAGCGACTCGAGGGCGTTCCGCGATGATACACGGGACGGCCGGATGCCGTCGCCTCGCGAACCGCCGGCGAACGTGGCGAATCGTCGAGAGCGGCACGCCGGACCCCGTGCCGGCTTGATCTGGCGCGCCTCGGGTCCGTCCCGGCGCTCCCTATACTCGGGCCTCGAACATCCCGACCGTGTGAGGACGCGACAAGATGCAGACGGACGCGCTCGGCGCCGGACTCTCGGCACGGGAACAGGCGCTGCTCGACGAATTCCTCGCCGAGAACCGGCTCTTCTACGGCCCCGATCCCGGGATCATGCGTAATCACGCGCTCTCGCCGCGCAGCGCCGCCGAGGAGCTCGTGCTGGGCGCCGGCCTCGTTCCGCATCGCATGAATCTGGTGCGCGGCCGCCTGAGCTCCGCGCTCGAGGAGGCGTTCACGATGGTCGAGCAGACCGGCGTCGCGCCGGGTGCGAAGTGGGGCGATCTCGTCTCCGCGATCTTCACGGCGAGCGGCGATCTCTCGCAGATCGGCCCGCATGGGATCGCGATCTTCGCCTCCGTCTGCCACTACCCGGTGCGCTTCATCCTCGAGTACTGGACCGACGAGCCCTCGGTCGGCGTGCGCGACGGCGACGCGTTCATCCACAACGATTCGCGCTACGGCAACGTCCACAATACGGACCAGAGCATGATCCTGCCGCTCTTCCACGGCGGCGAGCTCGTCTGCTGGCTCACCGCCACGATTCACGAAGGCGAGAACGGCGCCATCGAGCCGGGCGGCATGCCCTCGATCGCGGAGTCGAAATTCGACGAGGGGCTCAAGATGTGCCCCTTCAAGTGCGCCGAGAATTTTCAACTCAAGCGCGACCTCGTGAACTTCCTGCAGAACTCGGTCCGCGATCCGAAGCTCCAGCTCTTCGACATGAAGGTGAAGCTGCACGCAGTCATCCGCATGCGGGAACGCGTGCTCGCCATCATCGAGGAATTCGGCCGCGATTACCTGACCGCCACGCTGCGCGCGACGCTCGAGGATACCGAGGCGGAAGTCAAACGCCGCATCGCGGAGCTGCCCGACGGCACCTGCCGCATCGACACTTACATCGACAACGATCTGCGTGAGCACATCCTCGGCAAGTGGCCGCTCGCGATCTCGGTCCGGGGTGAGCGTATGACGTTCGACTTCCGCGGCGCCTGCCCCGAGCTCACGAACCGCTCGATCAACATCCGATTGTCGTCACTCAAGACCGCGCTCGCGAGCAACATGATCCTCTACGTCTGGCCCGATCTGCCGGCGAACCAGGGCGTGCTCTCGCCCATCGATGTCGTGACGAATCCGAACTCGCTGCTCGACCCTTCGGACGACGCGCCGAACGCGATGAGCCTCATTCCGGGCTTCCGCGCGCTCGGCACGCCGGCGATGGTGCTCGCGAAATTTCTCTATTGCATGCCGAAGCGCTACACGGCCATCAACGCCTCGCACTACAACCAGCCGGCGACGTTCGTCTACGGCGGACTCACCCAGCACATCGAGGTGACCGGCAACTTCTGCGCCGACATCAACGGCAACGGCGCGGGCGGGCGCGAGGACAACGACGGCGAGCACGCGATGTCGCCGGTGTTCGGGGCGTTCGCGGATACCGGCGAATTCGAGCTCGCGGAAGAGGAGCTGCCGTTCGTGCGTCTCGTCGCGCAGCAGATCACGAAGGACCGCATCGGCTTCGGCAAGCACCGCGGCGGTCTCGGCTACGAGCAGATAGTCACCGTGAAGGGTTCGAACATGTTCGGCTTCATGACCGGCCAGTGCGGCGCGAAGCATCCCTCGGCTTACGGGCTCTTCGGCGGCTACGGCTGCCCCGCCTATCCCCTCGCGAAGATCAAGGACGTGAACGTCTTCGAAGTGCTCGACACGAATCCGTCCCTCGTGAAGTTCTCGATAATCGATCTCATGAACGAGCAGGCGATCCCCGGCGCGCGCTACCTCACCCAGGACGCCGGCATGCCCTTCGAGCTCGCAGCCGAGGGCGAGATCTACATGATCTGCCAGGGTGCGGGCGGCGGTTACGGCGATGTGCTCGAGCGGGAACCGGAGCTCGTGATGAAGGATGTCGAGGAGAACCTGCTCTCGGCGCGCCTCGCGCGCGAAATCTGCTGCGTGGTGTTCGACGAGGAGACGCTCGTCGTCGACGACGCTGCGACGCGAGCGGCGCGCCATGCGGAGCGCGAAGCGCGCAAGCTGCGCGGCGTGCCGTTCGATGCGTTCTGTGCACAGTGGGTGAAGCCTGCACCGGATCCATCCTTGCCCTATCTCGGCGCCTGGGGTGCGAACGACGGCCCGGTGATCGCGAATCCGCCGGGCGGTGTGCGTGTGGTGATGGAGTCCGATGCCGTGCAGGGCGTGATGATCTCGAACCCGAAGGATCGAAGAATCGCGGAGCTCGAGGCCGAAGTTGCGGCACTGAGGACGAAGCTCGCGTTTTCGTAGGTCCGTATTAGCGCAGCGTAATCGACGCTCAAATCGAATTCCGTTCGGCACGTCGGCCACGCACGTTCCTGGAATCGGGGTCCGAATCGGGGTCAGAGTCCAAAAGAATCGGGGTCAGAGTCCAAAAGAATCGGACTCTGACCCCGATTCGATTTGCGCGATTCGCGCGAATTTTCAGCGGCGGGCTGCTGTGCCGAATCGCCGGGCTTCCTGCGTCAGCCCGACCTACGGGGAGATGCTCAGAACGCATCCCCCGGCACGCGCACGTTGCCTTCCATCAAGACCCGCGCGCTGCGACTCATGATCGCCTTCGTCACCGTCCACTCGCCGCTCGCCTGATTCGCTTCGGCACCGACGCGCAGCGTTCCCGACGGATGGCCGAAACGCACCTGGCTGCGGGCGCCGCCGCCGGCAGCCTGATTGACGAGCGTGCCCGGGATTGCGGCCGCGGTGCCGATGGCGACGGCGGCCGTGCCCATCATCGCGTGGTGCAGCTTGCCCATGGAGAGCGCGCGGACGAGCAGATCGACGTCGCCGGCTTTCACTTCCTTGCCGCTCGACGACACGTAGTCCTTCGGCTTCGCGACGAACGCGACCTTCGGCGTGTGCTGACGCTTCGCCGCTTCGGAGACGTCTTTGATCAAGCCCATGCGCAGTGCACCGTAGGCCCGGATCGTCTCGAACATCGCGAGCGCCTTCTGATCGCCGTTGACCGCGTCCTGCAGCTCCGTACCGGTGTAGCCGATCGCCTCGGCATTCACGAACACCGTCGGAATGCCGGCGTTGATCATCGTCGCCTCGAACGTACCGACTCCGGGCACTTCGAGCTGATCGACGAGCCTGCCCGTCGGGAACATCGAACCGCCCCCATCGCCTTCGCCCTCGTCCGCGGGATCGATGAACTCGATCTGTACTTCCGCCGCCGGGAACGTCACGCCGTCGAGCTCGAAGTCGCCCGTCTCCTGCACCGCGCCGTTCGTGATCGGCACGTGGGCGATGATGGTCTTCGAAATGTTCACCTGCCAGATGCGCACGGTGCAGAGGCCGTTCTCCGGCACCCGCGCCGGATCGACGAGCCCGTTCGAAATCGCGAACGGTCCGACGGCCGCGCTCAGATTCCCGCAGTTGCCGCTCCAGTCGACGAACGCCTTGTCGATCGAGACCTGGCCGAACAGATAGTCGACGTCGTGATCCGGCTTCGTGCTCTTGCAGAGGATCACCGTCTTGCTCGTGCTCGAGGTCGCGCCGCCCATGCCGTCGATCTGCTTCCCGTAGGGATCGGGGCTGCCGATCACGCGCAGCAGCAGTTGGTCGCGCGCCTCACCCGGCACGCGGCAGCGCTCGGGCAGATCGTCGAGGCGGAAGAAGACGCCCTTGCTCGTGCCGCCGCGCATGTAGGTGGCGGGGATTTTGATTTGGGGAACGTTTGCCATGGGTTATCTCCTCAAGCCGCCGACTTCGACGCCGCGAGGAAGTCCTGCGCGAAACGCTGCAGCACGCCGCCCGCTTCGTACACCGAGACCTCTTCAGCCGTGTCGAGACGGCAGATCACCGTCACTTCGACCGTCTCGCCGCTCTGGCGATGGACGACGAGCGTCAGATCCGCGCGCGGCGTGAGCCGGCCCTTCACGTCGTAAGTCTCCGTGCCGTCGAGGCCGAGCGTCCTGCGGTTCACGCCCGCCGCGAACTCGAGCGGCAGCACGCCCATGCCGATGAGGTTCGTGCGATGGATGCGCTCGAAGCCCTCGGCGACGATCGCCTCCACCCCCGCGAGTCGCACGCCCTTCGCGGCCCAGTCGCGCGAGCTGCCCTGCCCGTAGTCGGCGCCCGCGACGATGATGAGCGGCTGCTTGCGATTCATGTAAGTCTCGATCGCCTCCCACATGCGCATCACCCGGCCCTCCGGTTCGACACGGGCGAGCGAGCCCTTCTTCTGCTGGCCGTCGACGATCGCCATCTCGTTGACGAGCGTCGGGTTCGCGAACGTCGCGCGCTGCGCGGTCAGGTGATCGCCGCGGTGCGTGGCGTAGGAATTGAAGTCCTCTTCCGGCAGGCCCATCTTCGTGAGGTATTCACCGGCCGCCGAGCTCGCGAGGATCGCGTTCGAGGGCGAGAGGTGATCCGTCGTGATGTTGTCGCCGAGCAGCGCGAGCGGACGCATGCCTTTCAGCGTGCGTTCGCCGGCGAGCGCGCCTTCCCAATACGGCGGGCGCCGGATGTACGTCGATTGCGCGCGCCAGTCGTAGAGCGGGCTCACCTTCTCGACCGGGCCGCCCTTGCGCTCGAACATCGGGATGTAGACTTTCCGGAACTGCTCGGGCTTCACGTGCTGCGCGACGATGGCGTCGATCTCTTCATCCGACGGCCAGAGATCCTTAAGCGTGATCGGCTTGCCGTTCGCATCGGTTCCGAACGAGTCGCGCTCGATGTCGAAGCGCACCGTGCCGGCGATCGCATAGGCGACCACGAGCGGCGGCGAGGCGAGGAACGCCTGCTTCGCATACGGGTGGATGCGGCCGTCGAAATTGCGGTTGCCGGAGAGCACGGCCGTCGCATAGAGATCGCGATCGATGATCTCCTGCTGGATTTTCGGATCGAGCGCGCCCGACATGCCGTTGCAGGTCGTGCAGGCGAACGCGACTATCCCGAAGCCGAGCTTCTCGAGGTCGGCTTTCAAGCCCGCTTCTTCGAGATACAGCGCGACCGTCTTCGAGCCCGGCGCGAGCGAGCTCTTCACCCAGGGCTTGCGCGTGAGGCCGTACTTGTTCGCATTGCGCGCGAGCAGCGCGGCGGCGATGACATTGCGCGGATTCGAGGTATTCGTGCAACTCGTGATCGCGGCGATGACGACCGCGCCGTCCGGCATTTGGCCGGGAATGTCTTCCCATTTGCCAGCGATGCCCTTCGCCGCGAGATCGGCGGTCGAGACGCGCGCATGCGGATTCGAGGGGCCGGCCATGTTGCGGCCGACGCGCGAGAGATCGAACGTGAGGTTCCGCTCGTAGACGGCGTTCGCGAGCGTGTCGGACCACAGGCCCGCCACTTTCGCGTACGTCTCGACGAGCCTGACCTGCGCGTCCTCGCGGCCGGTGAGCTTCAGATAATCGAGCGTCTGCTGATCGATGGAGAACATCGCAGCCGTCGCGCCGTACTCGGGCGCCATGTTCGAAATCGTCGCGCGATCGCCGAGCGTCAACGAGGCCGCGCCTTCGCCGTGGAATTCGAGATAGGCCCCGACGACCTTGGATTTCCGCAGAAATTCCGTGAGTGCGAGCACGACGTCGGTCGCGGTGATGCCGGGCTGACGCTTGCCGGTCAGCTTCACGCCGACGATCTCCGGCAGGCGCATCCAGGACGCGCGGCCGAGCATGACGTTCTCCGCTTCGAGTCCGCCCACACCGACGGCGATGACGCCGAGCGCGTCGACGTGCGGCGTGTGGCTGTCCGTGCCGACGCAGGTATCCGGGAAGGCGACGCCGTCCTGGGCATGGACCACGGGCGACATCTTCTCGAGGTTGATCTGATGCATGATGCCGTTGCCGGCCGGGATGACGTCGACGTTGTCGAACGCGATCTTCGTCCAGTCGATGAAGTGAAAGCGATCCTCGTTCCGGCGATCCTCGATCGCGCGATTCTTCTCGAAGGCCTGCGGATCGAAACCGCCGCATTCGACGGCGAGCGAGTGATCGACGATCAACTGCACCGGCACGACGGGATTCACCTTCGCCGGGTCGCCGCCCTGATCGGCGATCGCATCGCGCAGGCCCGCGAGATCGACGAGCGCGGTCTGGCCGAGGATGTCGTGGCAGACGACGCGCGCCGGGAACCACGGGAAATCGAGCTCGCGCTTCACTTCGACGATCTGCACGAGGCAGTCGCGGATGATGGCCGGATCGGCCTTGCGCACGATGTTCTCGGCGTGGACGCGCGCGGTGTAGGGCAGTTTTTCCCAGGCGCCGGGCTGGATGGCCTCGACCGCGGCGCGCGCGTCGAAGTAGTCGAGGGAAGTGCCGGGCAGCGGCTTTCTGTATTCCGAATTCATGGTGTTCCTCTGGCAGCGATCGCGACGGCGACGGGCCGGCCGTCCGCGCCGCACGGGACGCGGACGGCCGCGATCAGCGGTTTACTCGCGGTCCTTCAGGGCCACGAACTTCTGGTTCTCGGGACCGGTGTAGTTCGCGCTCGGGCGGATGATCTTGCCGTCGATGCGCTGCTCGATGACGTGCGCCGACCAGCCGGCCGTGCGCGCGATGACGAACAGCGGCGTGAACATCGCCGTCGGCACGCCCATCATGTGGTAGCTCACCGCGCTGAACCAGTCGAGGTTCGGGAACATCTTCTTGATGTCCCACATGATGGTTTCCAGGCGCTCCGCGATGGCGTACATCTTCATGTTGCCTTCTTCGGCGGAGAGCTGACGCGCGACTTCCTTGATCACCTTGTTGCGCGGATCGCCGATCGTGTAGACCGGGTGGCCGAAGCCGATGACGACTTCCTTGCGCTCGACGCGGGCGCGGATGTCGGCCTCGGCCTCGTCCGGAGTGTCGTAGCGCTTCTGGATTTCGAACGCGACCTCGTTGGCACCGCCGTGCTTCGGCCCGCGCAGCGCGCCGATGCCGCCGCAGATCGCCGAGAACATGTCGGAGCCCGTGCCCGCAACGACACGCGAGGTGAACGTCGAGGCGTTGAACTCGTGCTCGGCATAGAGAATGAGCGAAGTGTGCATCGCGCGCACCCAGCTCTCGCGCGGCTTCTCGCCATGCAGCAGGTGCAGGAAGTGGCCGCCGATGGAATCGTCGTCGGTCTCGACGTCGATGATGTTGCCGTTGTGGCTGTAGTGATACCAGTAGAGCAGCATCGAGCCGAGCGAGGCCATGAGCTTGTCGGCGATGTCGCGCGCGCCGGGATGATTGTGATCGTCCTTCTCGGGCGAGAGACAGCCGAGCACGGAGACGCCCGTGCGCATCACGTCCATCGGGTGCGCATAGGGCGGCAGCTCCTCGAGCGCGGACTTGAGCGCCGCGGGCAGGCCGCGCAGCGCCTTCAGCTTCGTCTTGTAGCCCTTGAGCTCCGCCGCGTTCGGCAGCTTGCCGTGGACGAGCAGGTGCGCGATTTCCTCGAACTCGCAGGTCGTCGCGATGTCGAGGATGTCGTAGCCGCGGTAGTGCAGGTCATTGCCGCTGCGGCCGACGGTGCAGAGTGCGGTATTGCCGGCGGCCGTGCCGGACAGGGCCACCGATTTCTTGGCCTTGGGCAGAACTTGCTGGGTATCGGACATTGTCATTCTCCTGTTGGTATCACTCTGGGACGGGGTTCCCCCGTCACTTGCCCTTCTTGAACAGTGCGTCGAGCTTCTGCTCGTAACTGTGGTAGTCGAGGAATTCGTAGAGCTCGGAGCGCGTCTGCATGAGATCGAGCACGCTCGTCTGCGTGCCTTCCTCGCGGATCGCGCGCATCACGGCGAGCGCGGCCTTCTGCATCGCGCGCGTCGGCGAGAGCGGGAAGAGCGCCATCGCGATGCCCTGGGCACCGAGCTCCTCGCAGGTGTAATAAGGCGTCGAGCCGAATTCCGTGAGGTTCGCGAGCACCGGCGCTTTCACCGCGTCGCAGACCTGCTTGTACATCGTGATGTCGGTCATCGCCTCCGCGAAGATCGCGTCCGCGCCCGCTTCGACGAAGGCGCAGGCGCGATCGATCACGCCCTGCAGCCCCTCGACCTGCAGCGCATCAGTGCGCGCCATGAGCACGAAATCGGGATCCGTCTTCGCATCGGCCGCGGCCTTCACGCGATCGACCATCTCCTCGGTCGTCACGATCTCCTTGCCCGGACGATGGCCGCAGCGCTTCTGCGAGACCTGGTCCTCGAGGTGCACGGCGGCGGCGCCCGCGGTGATCATCTGCTTGACGGTGCGCGCGATGTTGAACGCGCCGCCCCAGCCCGTGTCGACGTCGACGAGCAGCGGCGTATCGATCTGGCTCGTGATGCGGCTGACGTCGACGAGCACGTTGTCGAGCGAGGTGATGCCGAGATCGGGCAGGCCGTAGGAATAGTTCGCCACGCCCGCGCCGGAGAGGTAGATGGCGCGGAAGCCGGTCTGCTTCGCCATCATCGCCGCATAGGCGTTGACGGTGCCGATGATCTTGAGCGGCTTCTCGTCGCGGAGCGCCTGGCGGAAGCGGCCGCCGGCGGTGGGTTTCTGGGTCATGCGTTCTCCTTCATCAATTGCTCGAAGTTCCGGCGGGCGGAACTGATGTGACGGCGCATCAGCATCTCGGCGAGGTCGCCGTCGCGGGCTTCGATCGCCTCGACGATGCGCTGGTGCTCGGCGAACGCCTTCTGCGGCCGGTTCGGATAGGCGCTGACCTGGTAGCGGTACATGCGGATGCGGTGGTACAGCTCGCCGATCAGGAGCTCGGTCAGCGCGGCGTTGTGACTGCCCTGGATCACACGGTAGTGAAAATCGAGGTCGCCTTCCTGCTGGAAGTAGGCCGTGTCGGAGCGCAGTGCCTCGTCCTGCTGGTGGGCGACGAGCAGCGCGCGCAAGCCCGCGATCTCGGCGTCCGTCATGTGCAGCGCGGCCATGCGCGCGGCCATGCCCTCGAGCGCCTCGCGGACGAAATAGATCTCGACGAGCGCCTCCGGGCTCAGCGACGCGATACGGATCCCGACGTGCGGCGTCCGCTCGACGAGCCGGCGCGATTCCAGCCGCCGCAGCGCTTCGCGCAAGGGGCCGCGGCTCGTGCCGAAGCGCTCCGCGAGGTCGGTCTCCCCGACCCGCGAGCCCGGCGCGATGTCGCCGCGCACGATCGCGTCCTGCAGCGCCTCGAAGACCCGGTCGGCCGAGGTCCGCAACGCCTTGTCGTCGTCGATGTCGGGTATGGGCGTGGACATGGTTATTGTGGACAATCCAACGGGATGGACGGGAAGGTAGCGCGACTCCGGCGGCCGGTCAACGTCTATTGTCGACAATCCACCCCGCCGAAGCCCCTTATCCACAGGGGTCTCGCGAACCTGCCCACGACGTCCGTCGATCGCCTGGCCGTCTAGGACGCCGCACGGCAGTGGCGTGAAGAAGGCGATGCCGAGCGCGCCGCCGCACTGCTCGCGCCCTGGTTCGCCGGCACGGCGGTGCTGCCCGCGGACCTCGAAGCGCATTTCGACGAGCTCATGGAGTGTTATCTCGATCTCGACAAACCGCGCAAACGCGAGCGGCTCCTCGCCGCCGTGCTCGAGCGCGGCGACCCCGGCCTGCGTGCCGTCGGTCTGCAGCGGCGCGCGGCGATGTGCGCCGACACGGGTGATTTCGAGAACGCCTGGCGGGACTTCCAGGAAGCGCAGCGTCTGGACCCCGAGAATTCTGCTCACGCTACGCTCGAATTGACCTTGCTCACGGCGCAAGGCGATGTGGAGCAGGCCCGCAAACGCGCGCGCTTCTGGCTCGCCCGGCTCGAACGCCGCCGCGATCCCGGGCTCGAAGGCATCATCGATTTCGTCCGGCACGTCCGCGACGATCCGCTCGGCGCGTTGGGTGCCGCCGACCGGGGGCGCTTCCCGGGCCTCGAGCGTCTGAGCGAGCTGCTCGCTGCCGCGCCGCCGCTCGCCGTGCACTACACGGTCGATGCCACTGACGACGGGGAACGCATGCTTGAGCCTGATGCAGCGCTGCGGGCCTCCGAAGCGGCGTGGCACGAGGTCTTCGCGCAGTCGGTATCGCGCGCGGCAGACGTGCGCTCCTGGGACGACGAGCTCGGTGAGGAGCCGGATTTCGAGAACGGTCTGGCGCTCCTCGCGCGCCGGCCGCTCGGCTGGCAGAGCTTCGAAGTCCTGCACGGCCTCGTGGCCGCCGTGAGCTCGCTGCCGCTGCTCGACGGCGGCGCCGCGCTCGCCGTGCCAATCCTCGAGCGCGCCTTCGCTCTGCTCGAGCGCGTGCTCGGCCAGCCCGGCACGCCGCCCGGCCGCCTGTCCTGGGGCCCGCTCGAGAATCGCGCCGCGCTGAGCTGCCTCCTCGAGCTCGCCGGGCACGCGCTCGACGATCCGGCGCGCGGCGTCGCGAGCGAGGCATTCATCTCCCGCGCGGAGCGCTACCTCGAGCTCAACCCGACCGACAATCACTACCTGCGCGAGCCGCTCGCGCGCGGCTATCTGAGCTGCGATCGGATCGCCGACGCCGTCGCCCTCACGGCTCGCTACCCGGACGATCTCTGCGGCTCGACGCTGAACCGCATCCTCGCGCTCTACCGCGCCGGCGACGAGCACGGCGCGCGCAAACTGCTGCGCAAGGCCGCCCGTCACCACGAAGTCGCGATCGAGATGCTGCTCGCAGAGAAGGTGCGCGAGCCGAAGCCGGACTCCGAATTCGGCGTCACGATGGGCGGCAAGTACGAGGCATGGCTGTATCGCAGCGCGGCCCGCGAGCTGTGGGCGCGGGACGATGCGCTGGTCTGGCTCGGCCGGGCCTTCAAGGCCGCGAAGCGCTGAAGGGGACATCCCCGCCCGCCCGAAGTATCCTCGACCCGCGCCGCCTCCGGCGCGCCGCACGACAAGAAAGCAGCGATGGCGATCAGGAAATCCGAGCTCTATTCCTCCCTCTGGGCCTCCTGCGACGAGCTGCGCGGCGGCATGGACGCGAGCCAGTACAAGGATTACGTGCTGGGGATGCTGTTCGTCAAATACGTGAGCGACAAGTACGCAGGCCTGCCCTTCGCGCCGATCGACATCCCCGCGGGTGCGAGCTTCCGCGACCTGGTCGCGCTCAAGGGCAAGCCGACGATCGGCGACGACATCAACAAGAAGATCATCGGCCCGCTCGCGAGCGCGAACCGGCTCGCCGACATGCCGGACTTCTACGACGCCGCGAAGCTCGGCTCCGGCAAGGAGATGGTCGATCGGCTCACGAACCTCGTCGCGATCTTCGAGAACAAGGCGCTCGATTTCTCGAAGAACCGCGCCGACGGCGACGACATCCTGGGCGACGCCTACGAATACCTCATGCGCCACTTCGCGACCGAGAGCGGCAAGAGCAAGGGCCAGTTCTACACGCCGGCCGAAGTGAGCCGCATCATGGCGCGGATCGTCGGCATCGGCGGCGCGGGCACGAGCAACCGCGGGCGCGAAGCTCGCCGAGCTCGAAGAGAGCAGGGCGGCGAGGAAGGCGCGTTCGCGGCGCTGGAGAAGCTGAACGCCGCCGCCGTGAAGGATCGCCTGAAGGAAATCGCGAAGGACACTGAGGCCGCCGACGAGCGCGCCGCGCTCGAACGCTGGCTCGCGTTATCTGATGAAGAGGCGGCGCTCAAGAAGCAACTGAAGGCCGCGGAAGCGGCGCTCGATGCCGCGGCCTGTGCACAGTATCCGAAGCTCGACGAGGCGGAAATCAAATCACTCATCGTCGACGCGAAGTGGCTCGCCGCGCTCGACACAGCGCTGCACGGCGAGCTCGATCGTGTGAGCCAGGGGCTCGCGCGGCGCGTGAAGGAGCTTGCGGAGCGCTATGAGACGCCGTTGCCGCGCTTGAACGATCGCATGGCGGAGTTGGAGGCGAAGGTGAGCGGGCATCTGGAGCGGTTGGGGTTTGTATGGAGGTGAAGGATCGCAGTGCAGTGTATGCGGTACCGCTGGGGTATAAGCAGACTGAGGTGGGGGTGATTCAGGGAATTGGGGTCAGGTTTCGATTTCGCGGTCGACGCGGTGACCTTCATCGGCGCACGTGCCCGCGAATTCGAACCTGATCCCATTTCCCGGAACACCCCACCGCGGTCGTCCCGGCGCAGGCCGGGACCCAGTCGGTGACCCGCGGCGCGGGAAGCGAACCCCGGGGATTTCCAGAGCGCGGCGTGCGGGCCCAACGTCCCGAGGTTCCGCCGTGGTGCCGTGGTGAGATGACTGGGTCCCGGCCTGCGCCGGGACGACGAGCTGATAGGGCGTCGGCGCTTCCATCACGGCGGGCGCTGCCGGAGCTTCATGTGCGTTGGGCTTCCTTCGTCAGCCGCAACCTACGCGGGCTGACCCATTTCCCGGAACACCCCCCGCCGTCGTCCCGGCGCAGGCCGGGACCCAGTCGGTGACCCGCGGCGCGGGAAGCGAACCTCGGGGATTTCCAGAGCGCGGCGTGCGGGCCCAACGTCCCGAGGTTCCGCCGTGCTGCCGTGGTGAGATGACTGGGTCCCGGCCTGCGCCGGGACGACGGCGTTGATGGGTCGTCGGCGCTTCCATCATGGCGGGCGCTGCCGGAGCATCATGAGCGTTGGGCTTCCTTCGTCAGCCGCAACCTACGGGCTGATCCCATTTCCCGGAACACCCCACCGCCGTCGTCCCGGCGCAGGCCGGGACCCAGTCGGTGACCCGCGGCGCGGGAAGCGAACCTCGGGGATTTCCAGAGCGCTGCCGGAGCTTCATGCGCGTTGGGCTTCCTTCGTCAGCCGCAACCTACGGGCTGACCCATTTCCCGGAACACCCCACCGCCGTCGTCCCGGCGCAGGCCGGGACCCAGTCGGTGACCCGCGGCGCGGGAAGCGAACCTCGGGGATTTCCAGAGCGCATCGTGCCGGCCCAACGTCCCGAGGTTCCGCCGTGGTGCCGTGGTGAGATGACTGGGTCCCGGCCTGCGCCGGGACGACGGCGTTGATGGGGCGCTAGCACCACGACTCTTCCACGCGCCCTGCGCGCTGCTCCACGTCCGCCGGGTCACATTTCAAGATAATGCCGGGCCATAGGTTCTGAAAAATATCCCAAGATCAGCAATCAGGAAGCCGGCGTTCCAAATGATGCCGATGCCCGTTCCAGATGACGCCCCGGCTCCGAGTAGCGATTTCGAAGCGGCATACGGTACAGCCTGGACGCGCTCCGAGACCGGGCGCGCGGCGCCGCGCACCGGTGCGCGATGGTCACGAGCGCGTCTTTCGCATCGCTCATCGCTCGTTTCAGGAAACAGCAGCACTTTTGCTGAAAATTTCCGATGCACCGCTGTCGGCAAGCCGCTGATCGAACGTCCTGTTTCGGATATCCAGGGCCCGGGAGGGGTTCGTCGTTCGCCGCAGCCGTGACGGTTGCCCCGACTCTTCATCCAACAGCCCATCGCCGCTTTTATTGACTTTTATCCTCGAAACAATAAATTATCCAAATCAAAATAAAATCCCATAAAACATGATCTCCTACCCGCGCGCCGAGCTTGCCGACCATCTGATCCCCGCCTTGCAGGGCCGCGCCGGGTTCAGCGACGCCCACAACGGGCTGTTCCTGGCCGCACCGCGGCGCACGGGCAAGTCCACGTTCCTGCAGCGCGACCTACGGCCGGCGTTGGAGCGGGCAGGTGTCGTCGTCGTGTACGTCGATCTCTGGGCCGACACGGCCCGCGACCCCGGCGCGCTGATCGCAGCGGCGATCGGTGCGGCCCTGCAGCCGCAGCTCGGCGCGGTCGCGCAAGCCGTGAAGAAGGCGGGCGTCGAGAAGATTAAAGTCGCCGGCTGGCTCGAGATCGACACGAGCCGCATCGGCAGGATCGACGGTCTCACGCTCGTTGATGCCTTGCGGGCGCTCCACGAGACGGCCGGCCGGCCCGTCGCGCTGATCGTCGACGAAGCCCAGCACGCCCTGACGAGCGAGGCCGGCGAGAACGCGATGTCGGCTCTCAAGTCGGCACGCGACCAGATGAACGGGGGCGGCGAGGTGAACCTCATGCTCGTGATGTCGGGCTCGGACCGCGACAAGCTGCTCCGCCTCGTCAACACGGCAGCCGCACCGTTCTACGGCTCGCAGATCCAGCGCATGCCGCCGCTCGGATCGGATTTCATCGCCTATGTCGCGGAGCTCATCGCGCGGCAGCGACCGGAGCTTCGGCCCGTCGACACGGCGACGCTCGAAGCCGCGTTCGAAGCGTTCGGCAACCGGCCCCAGTTCTTCATGGAAGCACTGGGCCAGGTCCTGAGTCCGCTCGCGGACCTCGAAGGCCGCTTCGAGCCCGCCGTGCTCGCGGCGGCGAAGCAGCGCCAGCAGGACGACGAAGCGCAGACGGAGTCCGAGTATCTCGCCTTGAAACCCCTGGAGCAGGCCGTGCTGTGGCGCATGCTCGAACAGGGCCCGCGCTTCCGGCCCTACGACGCCGAAACGCTCAAGTTCTACCGTGCGCCGACCGGCGGTCCCGTCACCGCGCAGCGCGCGCAGGCGGCGCTGGAAGCGCTTCGTCAGCGCACGCCGCCCCTGGTCTGGAAATCCGCGCGCGGCGAATACGCGCTCGAAGATGCGGCCATGCATCGCTGGTTCGAGCAACGTACCGCGGACGGCCGCTGGCCGCCGCAGGATCCCCAGCACGAGCTCGATTTCGCGGGCGGCAAACCGCCCGACGCACCGACATGACGGCATGAGCGGCCCCGGCCAGCCTGAGCGCGCCACCCAGCGCCGCGTCATCGCGCTGTTCCGCGAGGAGCTCGGCTACCGCTTCCTCGGCGACTGGTCCGATCGCGCCGGCAACAGCAATATCGAAGCGGGTTTGCTGAGCGGGCACCTGTTGCGCGCCGGCTATTCGAGCGCACGAATCGCGCGCGCCATCGACCTCCTGAAACGCGAAGCCGACCATCACGGCCGCGGCCTCTATGCGAACAACGAGGCGGTCTGCGGTCTCCTGCGCTACGGCGTCAAAGTGAAAATCGACGCAGGCGAGCAGACGGAGACCGTGCATCTCGTCGATCGGCTGCACCCCGAGAACAACGATTTCGCGATCGCCGAGGAAGTCACGCTCCACGGCCCTCGCGAGCGCCGGCCGGATCTCGTGCTGTACCTGAACGGCATCCGCCAGAACCTCTCGAACCAGCAGCCGGCGTACAACGCCTGGTTCTTCCGGCACAGCCAGGGCGCGGGCAAGAGCATCCTGATGGTGCTGCTCGCGAAATGAATCCTCGAGAACGAGCCTCATGCCCGCGTCGCGATAATCACCGACCGTGATGAGCTCGACAAACAGATCGAGCAGGTCTTCGAAACCACGCGAGAGGCCGTGCACCGCACGTCGAGTGGCAGGGATCTCATGCACCAGCTCGGGCAGGCGAAGCCGCGCGAGCGTCTCGAGTACATCGTCGTCCACGAGAGGGCTCATCTGATTGAACCGACGCACGACGCGCAGTTCTCGGCATTGCCGGCACTGTTCCTGCCGCAGGCGGCGGAGCTGCGGCGCTTGCTGAATGCGCTGCCGGTGTCGCATCAGGCATGGAATTACTGACTGGGCCCAACGGTCACGAAGATTGTGCAGCGCCCGCAATCATGAAAGACGCGTAGAGGGAATTGGGGTCAGGTTCGATTTCGCGGCGAACGTTATGGCGCGTACCCGGGCGCTCGCCCGCGAATTCGAACCTGACCCCATTTCCCGGTGAGCGAGGCTCACTTACCCGTGAACTTCGGCGCGCGCTTGTCGCGGAAGGCGTTCACCGCCTCCTGGTGATCCACCGTGCGGTTCGACTGGATCTCGTAGCCGAGGCCGGTGTCGAAAATCTGATGCGCGAGCGCCTTCAATCCGAGATTCGCCGTGACCTTCGTCCAGCGAATTGCTTTCGTCGCGCCGTTCGCGAGACGCTCGGCGTAGCCGTAGGCCGCGGCATCGAGCTCGGCGAGCGGCACGGCGTGGTTGATCAAGCCCAGGCGCACCGCTTCCGCCGCGGCGATCAGATCGCCCGTCAGCAGATACTCCTTCGCCCGCGTGTAGCCGATGAGCTGCGGCCAGACGATGCAGCCGCCGTCGCCCGCGACGAGGCCGACGGAGACGTGCGGATCGCCGATGCGCGCGTTCTCCGCGGCGAACACCACGTCGCAGCACAGCGCCAACGAGGCACCGAGTCCCGTGGCATGACCGTTCATGCGGCAGACGATCGGCTTCTCGACTTCGAGCTGGCCGAAGAAGATGCCCTTCGCCTCGACCGCCGTGCGCTCGAACATCGCCGGATCGTCGATCGCATCCTGCATCCACTTGATGTCGCCGCCTGCGCAGAACGCCTTGCCGTTGCCGGTGAGCACGACGATGTCGCTGTCCGCGTCCTGTTGCACGTCGTAGAAGACGCGCGAGAGCTCCGAGTGGAGCGCGGCGTTCACGGCGTTCAGCGCGTCGGGGCGGTTCAGCGCGACGGTGAGTATCCGGCCGCGGTAGCTGAATTCGAGATGGGCGTAACGGGATTGGTCCATGGCCATGTGCGTTCTCCTGTGGATTCATGTTCGTCGCCGAATCACGTGTGGCGGATCACGAGCACCCCGCCGCACCGGATTCTCCATTCGTCGCCCTCGCGCAGGCGAGGGCCCAGTCGTTCAGCGTCGGCATTCCGGTCGAACCACGGGTCAGTCGGGGAACCACGCCGCAGACTGGCGGCGTCCTCGACCCGGAGTTCACTGTTCGCGCCGCGGGTCACCGACTGGGCCCTCGCCTGCGCGAGGGCGACGGGTATGGGGATGACGCTGCTGCGGCACGGCGCGATCGCTCACCTAGCGGCGGCGAGGCGCGACAGCGCCCAGTCGGCGGTGCCGCACAGGCTGTCGATCGCGAGCACGCGGCGGTAGAGATGTCCGACGAGGATCTCGCTGCAGATCCCGAGACCGCCGTGGAGCTGGATCGCCTGCTGCGTCACGAAGCGCGAGGCTTCGGCACTCTGCGCGCGCAGACTCAGCAGGCGGCGATCGAGATCGCCGGCACCGGCGTCGCAGGCATTTGCCGTCGCGGCGACGAGCGCCGTCGTTTCGAGCGCCGCCATGTGCATGTCGACGAGCCGGTGCGCGAGCACCTGCTGCGCGGCGAGCGGGCGCCCGAATTGCTTGCGCGTCGTGAGATGCTCGCGCGTCGTCTCCACCGCGCCGCGCATCACGCCGGCAATTTCCGCGGCGGCGAAGAGCTGCGTGCGGCGCTGCGCGCCTTCGATCACGGCTCCCGCCGGGCCGAGCGCACGGGCGGCGACGGCCCCGAACACGAGATCGCAGGCGCGGCGGCCGTCGACCGTGCGATAGGCGTGCGTCGCGAGGCCCGGGGCGCCCGGTGCGATGAGATGCACGGACGTACCTGCCGCGGAACGCGCCGTCACGAGCAGCGTCGCGTCCGGTGCGTAATCGACGATGCAGCACTTCTGCCCGCTGAGCCGCCCGCGCGCATCGACGGCGAGCGTCGGCACGCTGTCGCCGGCGAAGCCGGACGCGGCCTCGCGATGCGCGAAGCACACCTCGGCCCGGCCCGCGACGAGATCGCCGAGCAGCACCTCGCATTCGGGATCGTCGATCGCGAGCAAGGCGCCGGCCGCGCTGCCGCAGCGTTCGAGCAAGGGCTCGCGCCACGCCGCACGGCCCGCCGCGGCGAACAGCGGCAGCGCGTCGCGCACGGTCGCGCCGAGCCCGCCGTGGCGTTCGTCGAGCCCGAGCGCGGTCCAGCCGTGATCGCAGAGCGTCTGCCAGAGCGCCGGATCGCGGCCCGCCGGCAGCGCTGCATAGTCTCGCAAGCGTGCCGTGCCGTAGTGCGCGGCGCTGTGGCGTTCGAACTCGCGCTCGAGGAGCTCGCGGGTCTCCGTGTCCATCGTCACAGGCCGAGCGCCTGGCGCGCGATGATCGCGCGCTGGATTTCGTT
Source organism: Gammaproteobacteria bacterium (assembly GCA_016209015.1). Taxonomy (GTDB): domain Bacteria; phylum Pseudomonadota; class Gammaproteobacteria; genus JACQWY01. The sequence continues at coordinate 35,996 of JACQWY010000049.1, forward strand.
CGTGCCGCCGTAGATCGTGAACGCGCGGCCGTAGAAGTGCTCGAAGAGCCAGCCGGTTTCGGCGCGGCGCAGGTCCTCGTCGGCGGCGGCGTCCATGATGGAGCCGGTGTCATAGCCGAGACCGGCGTGCGCGAGCACGTCGACGGCGAGCTCCGAGATCGCCTGCTGCAGCTCCGAGCCGCGGATCTTGAGCGCCGCCGCTTCGACGGCCGGTTCCTCGCCGCGCTCGAAACGGTCGAGCGCGTCGTAGGCGAGCGCTTCGAGCGCGTCGCGGCGCACGCCGAGTGCGGCGCGACGGCGCCGGAACCCCGCACCCGAAGCAAGCGGCGCGCCGGCTTCGAAGACGCGCGCCGCGAGCGCGGCGACGTCGGCGAGCAGGCGATCCGCCTTGCCGAGCTCGGTCGCGAGGATGCGCTCGTGGGTGAGGAAGACTTTCGTGTAGCCCCAGGCCTCGCCTTCCTCGCCGACGAGATTCGCGAGCGGCACTTCGACGTCCGCGAAGAACACTTCGTTCACGTGATGACATTCGTCCATCGTCGCGATCGGCCGGATCGTGATGCCGGGCGTGCGCAAGTCGATCAACAGCAGCGAGATGCCGTGCTGGGGGCGCTCGCCGCGCGCCGTGCGCACGAGACAGAACATCCAGTCCGCCCATTGCGCCATCGTCGTCCAGGTCTTCTGGCCGTTCACGACATAGCGATCGCCGCGGCGCTCGGCGCGCGTCGCGAGGCCCGCAAGATCCGAGCCCGCGCCCGGTTCCGAATAACCCTGGCACCACCACACCTCGGAGCGCAGGATCGACGGCAGATGGCGTTCGCGCTGCGCGTCGCTGCCGTGCGCGAGCAGGATCGGCCCGACGTAATTGATGCCGAACGGCGTGAGCCAGGGTGCGCCCGCACGCTCGAGCTCCTCGTTGAAGACGAAGCGCTGCAGCGGCGACCAGTCGAGGCCGCCCCAGGCGCGCGGCCAGTGTCCGGCCGCCCAGCCGCGGCGATACAGGATCCGCTGCCAGCGTTCGCGCTCGCCCTTGTCGAGCCAGCGATGCGCGCGCACTTTCGCCGCGAGCTCGGCCGGCAGCTCCTCGCGACAGAACGCGCGCACCTCGGCGCGGAACGCGGCGATCTCGGGACGGAGATCGAAGACCACGGCGGAAGCTCCGGAAGAAACCTGTCGGGAGTCTCGCCGGCCGGCGCGCGCCCGGCCATCGCACGGATCGGTGACTGGCATGCCGCAATCGGGGGAGCGGCCGGCGGCGTCCGGCCGTTCACCCGATAGAGCGCATGCCCCCCTCCATCGGGTGATGGAGCCTCGCGGCCGCTGCGCGCAGCATGGCGGCGGGATCCTCGGGAAGCCTCGCATGAAAGCCCATCTCGTCTGCGGCGCCGTGCTCGCCGCGATCATGACACCCGCGCAGGCCCTGACCGGCCGCGTGCTCGCCGCGACCGGCGATCAGGGCCTCGCGGACGTGCAGGTCAGCATGAGCCTGCCCGCCGGCACGCCGGGGCCGGGCGCCGTCACCGTGTTCACGGACGCCTCCGGCACGTTCCGCCTGCCGGACGAATACGCCACGCTCCCGGCCGGCGCGCAGCTCGCCGCGACGAAGCTCGGTTTCCGGCAGGTGCAGGATCCGGCGGCGCCCCTGACGCTCCGCCTCGAGCCCGCGCCCGACATCGCGGCCCAGGTGCCGGCCTCGGCCTGGCTCGGCCGGATGCCGGCGGGTGACGCACGCAACGTGCTCGTCACGAGCTGTTCGAGCTGCCATCAGGTGCCGAGCCCGCGCATGCGCGAATACGCCGCGCAGATCGAAGCCGTGCGCGGCGGCCCCGAGGGCGATGCGAAAGCGCTCGCGGCCTGGCGCAAGCTCGTGCGCCACGAGGCCTGGCGCGTCATCGTGAAATACATGCGGACGCGGCATTACGCGATCTTCCCGGACGAGAGCGCGATGAGCCTCGATGCGATCGACTGGCCGACCGCGATGAATCCCGATTACAACTTCTACAACGCGCGTCAGGGCGAGCTCGTCGCGCAATTCCTCGCGGACAACTTCCCGCACACGACCGCGACGCTCGCGCCGGGCGCCTACGCCGCGGGCGCGCCGCTCGGCGTGACGGCGAAGACGGTGATCCGCGAATACGCGTTTCCCGACACGGCGCTCGTGCGCGAAATCGTGCCGGCGCCGCAGTCGCCCTATCTGTGGGGCGCGGACGTGCAGCGCAATCGCATCGTGCGGCTCGATCCGCGCGACGGCGCGACGAAATGGTTTCCGGTGAGCTTCGACGCCGCGACCGGCCCGCACACGATCGCGCCCGACGGCGCCGGCCGCTTATGGGTGTCGATGGTCGACAACGGTCAGTTCGGGCGCTTCGATCCGGCGAGCGAGCAGTGGACGCTGTGGACCTTGCGGCCGAAGAACCTGCCCGACTCGGCCTCGCTCGGCGGCGCGGCGCTCGTCCACGACATGTCGATCGACGAGCACGGCCGCGTCTCGCAGGACGCGAAGGGCCGGATCTGGCTCACGCTCGTCGGCTCGAACCAGCTCGGCACGATCGCGCCGGCGAGCGGCGACGTCGAGTTCCACGACACGTTCAGCAAGCCGGGGCTCAGCGCGATCAACCATCTCATCTATTCGACGGTGCTCTCGCCCGACGGCACGTGCGCCTGGTTCTCGCAGGTCAACGGCGACGTCGGCTGCCTCGACACGGCGACGGCGAAGATTTCGAAGCGCATCGCTTTCCCCGAGGGCAGCGGCCCGCGGCGCATGACGCGCGACGGCGCCGGCAATCTCTGGGTCGCGCTGTTCGGCAGCGGCCAGGTGACGAAGATCGACATGGCGCGCGGCGAGCGCGTCGCGACTTACGACCTCCCCGACCGCGCGGCCGCGCCGTATGCGGTCGCCTGGGACGAGCAGCGCCAGGCGGTGTGGGTCGCGACCGCGAACGCGGATGCGATCTACCGCCTCGATGCGGCGAGCGGGAAGTTCACGGTCTATCCCCTGCCGCGGCCGATGGCCTATCTCCGGCAGATCGGCGTCGATCCCGAGCACGGCCGGCTCGTCGCGACGTACGCGAACTACCCGGCGGGATCCGGGCCTTCGTATGCGGTCGTCATCGAGGTGGGGGACCGCTGATGAAACGTCTGCTGCTCGCGCTCGCATTGATCGCCGTACGCGCCGAAGCGCTCGACGACGCCGCGGCGAAGCGCTTCTTCAACGCGACCGGCTGCAATGGCTGTCACGCCGTCGACGAGCAACGCATCGGCCCGCGTTTTCGCGACGTCGCGAACCGCTATCGGGCGGAAGGCGAGGCGGCGACCGCGCGACTCGCCGCGAAGATCCGGAGCGGCGGCGCGGGCAACTGGGGCCTCGTGCCGATGGTCGGCAATCCGAAGCTCACTACCGAGCAGGCGCGCGCCATCGCGACGTGGATCGTCGCGCTGCCCGAGAAGCCGTGAGGGCATGGATCCCGTAGGTCCGATTACGCCTTCGGACCTACAGCCCCTTCAGGAACTCGATTACCAGCGCGTTCGTCTCCTCCGCGCGCTCCTGCTGCAACCAGTGGCCGGAACCCTTCAGGATGTGACTCCCGCGCCAGTTCGGCATGACTTCGCCGGCACGGGCGATCGCTTCCTCGCCCCACCAGGTCGCGACGTCGTATTCCGCGCCGATGAACATCGCGGGCGGAGTGAGCGGTGTGCCGGCGAGATCGGCGAGCTCGTGCCAGTCGTTCTCGAGGTTGTAGTAGAACGAGAGCGGGCCCGCCAGGCCGCCGCCTTCGAGCGCTTCGACGAAGACGTCGAGATCCTTTTCCGTGAACCAGGCGGGCATGCGTTCCGGCGTCATGAAACGATCGCGCATGCGCGCGCCGTGCGGCACGCAGAGCGCGCTGCCGCGGATGAGAGCGACCTGATCCTGGCCCGCGAAGCTGATGCCGGCGCCGGCGAGCGCTTCGCCCGAGACGGTCCACACGATGTCGCGCACCCAGCCGCGCAGATCGACCTCGGCCTCTTCGATGATCGGGCCGAGCGTCGAGAAGTATTCCTGGTAGAAGAGCTGATCGGGCCCGGCGACGGCGCGATGGATTTCGTGCGGCGGAATCTCGCCGAACGGATTGCCGGGCAGGGCGATGATGCCGCGGCCCGAGAACGGCACGCTCATGCCGATGACGCCGCGGAAGATTTCCGGATGCCGCCAGGCCGAGCACCACGCGACCGGCGCGCCCCAGTCGTGACCGATGACGACGGCCTCCTTCTCGCCGAGCGCGTGCACGAGGCCGACGACGTCGTTCACGAGCCGCGAGATGCGATAGCTGTCCGTCTGCCAGAACTTCGAGGACCGGCCATAGCCGCGTTGATCGAAGGCGACGGCGCGATAGCCGGCAGCCGCGAGCGCGGGCAACTGGAAGCGCCACGAATACCAGAGCTCCGGAAAGCCGTGCACCATCACGACCAGCGGACCCTCGCCCTCTTCGACGACGTGCAGGCGCGTGCCGCCGACGTTCAACAATTGGTGTTTCGCCATGACCGTGTCCCCCTCCGGTGTTGTCGATTCAGGATCGCGAGGCCGCGCTGCGTGCGCCGCGGAAGTTCCGCTCGATCAGCGTCGGCTGGAGGGAGAGTTTCGCACGCAACCACTTGCCGAGCACGCGCGCCGCGACGCCCGGGGCCAGCAGCGAGCCCGGCGCTGAGACGAACTGCACCACTTCGAGATAGCGCCGGTAGATGTCGGGGTCGTCGTGCATGGCCTCGAGAATGCGATCGATGTACCAGTTCTGCGCGCCGAAGTAGAACGGCCGCTTCTTCTCGACGTCCTTGATCCAGGGATAGCGCAGGTTCTGCTCGCGGATGACGGACCACACGAGGTCCTCGAGCTTCGCGACCTCGCGGTAGTAGTCGCGCACGAACGCGGCGTCGCGCGGCGCACCGGTTGCGAGCAGCTTGCGCAGCTCCGCGAGCTCGAGCAGCCCCTTCGTGATGCCGGCACCGGACACGGGATCCGCGCTCGACAGCGCGTCGCCCACCGCGACGAGGCCTGCCGGCAGGTTCGATTTCGATTCGTAGCGATAACGCTGCATCGTCGGGTAGCGGAAGTTGTAGACGGGCGAGATCGCCTCGAGCCCGTCGAGCTCCTCGCCGATCGTCGGCGAGGGCATGAGCCGCGCGAACTCGCGGAACTCCTCGGCGTTCCGCGGCGGCCGGTACATGTTGTAGCCGACGAGCGAGGTGATGAGCACGGTGCGCGAGCGATCGGCGTAGAACTGCGCGCAATAGTGCTCCTGGTACGGGCGATAGGCGTAACAGATGACCATCACCTTGTCGCGCCAGGCGCGCTCCGGCGGCACGCGGTGCTGCATCGTCGAGTAGAAGCAGTTGATGCAGTCCTCGTCGAGCTCCGGCGCGCCGATGCCGAGGCGGTCGAGTATCCCCGGCACGGGCGTGTTCTTGCCCGCGCAGTCCGCGACGAATTCCGCCGGCAGCACCTCGGCGTGGCCGTCGTGCATGGCGACGACGCCGACGATGCTCCGGGTCGCCGGATCGAGCACGAGATCCTGCACCGCGGTCTCGTAGCGGTAGTCGATCTGCGGCTCGTCGTCGACGCGCCGCCGCACCGCCCATTCGAGGATCGGCCGCGCCGCGCAAACGATGTCGAGCCCGCTCTTCATCGGCTTCTTCCAGGAGCCGCCGAGCATCAGCCTGTACTGCTCGCCCATGTCGACCTTGAATGCACCCGCCGCGACCATGTCGTCGACCACGCCCGGAAAGAGCGTTTCGATCTGCCGCTGGCCGGCGATGAGCAGATGATGCAGATGCCAGCCCTGCGCCGCGCCGTTGCGGCCTTCCTGGCGGCGGTGCACCGGGTCCTTCTCGAGGATGATCACTTTCTCGTAGTGTGCGCTGAGCGCCTTCGCGGTCGAGATGCCGATGATCGAGCCGCCGAGCACGACGGCCGTGCCCTTGCCGCGTGCGCGCAGCGCCCCGACGTCGGGGGACTGCAAGCCGCTGACCGCGGCCGTGGCCGTGCCGCGCACGCCGCTCGCGACGAACTTTTCGTAGTACAGATTCGGTTTGTGACAGCCGTGCGCGTCGAGCCAGGCGCGCGTCGCGTCGACCATCGGCGCCGGACCGCAGAGATAGACGTCGCATTCGCCGCCCGCGAGGTCGGTCTCGGCGAGGAGCGCCGGGACGAGGCCGGTGCGTCCGGTCCACGCGGCATCCGCGTGCTGGACGATCGCCGACCACGTGAAATTCGGGGCGCGCGCCGCGAGCGTCGCGAGCCGGTCCGTCAGGACCAGGTCTTCGGCACGCGAGACGCCGTAGTTCAGGCGAATCGGCTGCGTCGTGCCCTGGGCGACGAGGGCCTCCGCGATCGCGAGGATCGCGGAGAGCCCCGTGCCGCCCGCCATGAGGACGATCGGCCGCACGGCATCGCGGACGTGGAAAGCCCCCTTCGGCGCGCGCAGCTCGACGAGATCGCCGGGCTGCGCACGCTCGCGGAGGTAATCGGACATCGTGCCCTCCGGCAGCAGCCGGATCAGGAACTCGAGCCGTCCGTCCTCACGCGCCGCATGCGCGAACGAGTAGCTCCGCCAGGCCGTCGTGCCGGGCACTTTCAAGTCCGCGAACTGCCCGGCCTTGAAATCGATCGGCTCCGTCACGTCGCGCGCGTCGAGCACGAGCAGCGCGCTAGTCGGCGACAGCCGCTCGACGCGTTCGACGCGCGCCGTGCCGACGACGAGGCGTGCGGCGTTCGCGCCGAGCGGATAGTCGAGATAGATCGTGCTGTCCGCGCTGACACGGGTCTGGCAGGTCAGCAGATAGCCCTTCGCCTTCTCGTCGGGGCTGAGCCCGATCGACTGGCCGTAGTCGTAGCGGCCCTCGGTGCAGCGCGCGACGCAGGTTCCGCACACGCCGGCCTGGCAGGCGCTGACGATCGGAATGCCGTTCGCTTCCGCCGCTTCGAGGACGGTCTGATCGGCGGCGACGCTCATGCTGCGCTCGACGCCGTCGGCGTAGCGCAGCGTGACGTGATGGCTCATGGTGGGTCTCCGGGTGGACGGGACTGCAGTGTCGAATTCGCGCGGCGCACGGGCCATCGCGCATTGCGGGGACGGCGCGCGCTCTTTCGGGGGAGCGCGCCCGTGCTCAGAGCTGCATGCCGCTCTCGCGCACGAACGTCGCGAGATCGAAGTAGTCGCTGAAGCGCGCGATGCGTCCCCCTGCGATCACGAACACGCCCGTGACCGGCAGCGCGACGCGATTGCCGTTCGCCATGAGGAAGCGATCGATGCGTTCGGCGAGCACGAGATCCGGGCCCGCGGCAAGCGTGATCACCTCGAGCTCGGCTTCCACGAACGCGCCGAGGAACGCTTCGAAGATCGCCCGGATCGCCGGCGCGCCGACGATCGGCTCCACGGGCACGTTGTGATAGACGGCGTCCTCGGTGAAGAAGCTCATCAGGTGATCGAGATTGCGGATCCGCCAGGCGTCGAGGAAGCCGCGGACGATGGTTTCGGCCTCGGCGGCCGTGGTGCTGGGTGTGCTCATGACGGGATCCTCTTGTGCTCCTGCTTCATGGGTTGCCGTAATCGATGCATATCAGGAAGGGCTCGGCCGCTGACGCCACCCAACGGTCGTCCCGGCCTTCGCCGGGACGACGAGCCAGTGGCGCCATCGGCGGCGTCATCATGCCGGGCGACGCGCTTGCGCAGCGATCACCCGAGGCAAGGCGGGGGAGCCCCGACTGCCGTGTGAATTCACTGCGCCACATACCCGCCATCGACGGCGAGCGCATGTCCGGTGACGAAGGCCGCCTCGCTGCCCGCGAGCCAGATCGCCGCCGCCGCCGCTTCGTCCGCCGTGCCGAGCCGCGCCATCGGCTTCAGGGCGAGCAGCGCGGGACGCAGCGCCGGCTCGGCCTCGACGAGACGATCGAGCATCGGCGTGTCGATCATCCCGGGACAGACGGCGTTCACGCGCACGCCCGCTTTCGCGACCGCGATGGCCACGGATTTCACGAGGCCGACGACGGCGTGTTTGCTCGCGACGTAGGGCGTGAGGCCGGCGGCGCCGACGAGGCCGGCGACGGACGCGGTCGCGACGATCGCCCCGCTGCCGCGCTCCACCATGCCGGGCAGCACGGCGCGCATCGCGCGCCAGATGCCCGCGACGTTGATGTCGAGCACGGACAGGAATTCGGCTTCGCTGACTTCCCAGGGCGCGGCGAGGGTGCCCTCGATGCCGGCGTTCGCGAACAGGATGTCGGGTGGGCCGTGGCGCTCGCGGGCGAGCGCGGCGAGCGCTTCGAGATCCGCGCTCACGCGCACGTCGCAGCGGCGGACCGCGAGCGTCGCGCCGGCCGCTTCCAGCTCGCCCGCCGTCGCGGCGAGCCGTTCCTCCGCGACATCGCCGAGCACGAGCTTCGCGCCGCGCGCCGCGGCAGCGAACGCGATGGCCCGCCCGATACCGGTCGCGGCCCCCGTGATGATCACCGACTTGCCGGCATAGCCGCCGTTCACGCGAATCTCCTGGCGCCGTCACGCATCGCCGCACTCCCGCTGATTGTGTCGCGAGAGGATTCCCGAAGGCGCGGCGCGCCGGTATCACGCAATCCGGGGGCCGGGACCGCGCATCAGGGGGAGGGCGGCTTCACTCGATGAGGCGCTGGCGGAGCGCGATCGCGACGGCGTGTGCGCGATCCGCGGCCCCGAGCTTGTCGTAGAGGTTCTTCAGGTGGGATTTCACGGTCTCTTCGGTGATCGACAGCGTGCGTGCGATGAGCTTGTTGCTCTTGCCCTCGGCGAGGTATTCGAGGACCTGCATCTCGCGCAGCGACAGCCCGCGCCGGGCATCCGCGCTGCGGGCGTCGTGCGCGAGGCGTTTGAGGAGCGGCATGGTCACTTCGGCCTGCAGGTAGCCGGCGCCGGAGGCGACCGCCCGCACGGCGCGCAGCAGATCGGGCTTGGAGGCGCTCTTCAGCAGATAGCCGCGCGCACCCGCATTCATCGTCTCCCAGACATAGGCCGCGTTGTCGTACATCGTGAAGACGACGATGCCGGTGGCGGGCAGTGCCTTGCCGATCTCGGCGATCGCCGAGAGGCCGCTCTGGCCGGGCATTTTCAGATCCATGACCACGACGTCGGGCCGCGTCTCGAGCACGAGCGCGATGCCGCCCGCCGCGTCGCCGCTCTGGCCGACGACGCTGATGTCGGGCTCGGCATCGAGCATCGCGGCGACCGCTTCGCGCAGCACGTGGTGATCGTCGACGAGCACCGTGCGTATCGTCTTCATCGTCTCCTCACTCCGGCAGTCGGACCTCGATCCGCGTGCCGGCCCCGGGCGCGGTGTCGAGTGTGAACGTTCCGCCGAGCGCTTCCGCGCGCTCGCGCATGGTCAGGAGACCGAGGTGCCCGGCGGGCACGCGCGTCGGGTCGAAACCGCAGCCGTCGTCGGCGATGCGCAGCACGAAGCCGCCCTCGGCCGGCGCGAGCTTCACTTCGACGTGCTGCGCGCGCGCGTGCTTGCGCACGTTGCGCAACGCTTCCTGGACGAGGCGGAACAATACCGCATCCTGCCCCGAGCGGCGCGCGCGGAGCGCCGGATCGATCTGCGCGACGAGCGCGAAAGGTAGTGTCGCGCGCAGGTTCGCGAGATATTCCTGCAGCGCCTCGAAGAGCCCGAGATCGTCGAGCACGGTCGGCCTGAGCTCGTTCATCAGCCGCCGCACGTCCTGCGTGCACTCGCGTGCTTCGTGGGCGAGGCCTTCGAGCGTCGCGGCGAGTCCGGGCTCCGCCGCCTCCGCGCAGCGATCGATGCCCTGCTGCAGCGTGAACAGACGCCCGCCCATCTGGTCGTGCAGATCGCCGGCGAGGCGCTGCCGCTCGTCCTCCTGCGCACGGATCAGGCGATGCAGGAGCAGCCGCGTCTCGTCGCGCGCGAGCGCGAGCGCGTCCGCCTGCGCCACCGCGAGCTCGAGATTGCGGCGCGCCCAGCCCGCGAACGTCGCCCCGAGCACGGCCGCGAAGCCGAGGTAGAAGAGCGTCAGGAGCAGCGTTTCGAAGCCCGCGCCCGGCACGAGCACGAACAAGGCGCCGGCCAGACTCACGTTCAAGGCCGTCACCGCGAGCGTCACGCGCAGCCCGAAGCGGAACGCCGCCGTCAGCGCCGTGAAGTACATCAGCGTGAAGAACGGCGATTCGATGCCGCCGCTCGCATACGTCAGGAAGAAGCCCGTGAGCGAATCGCAGACCGTCGCCGCCGCCGAGGTCGCGCGGATGCGGTGGCCGTGCCGCACCCGCCAGTTCACGACGACGTCGTAGAGGAGCGCGCCGATGCCTATCGTCCAGGCGAGATGCGACGCCGTGCCGACATAAATCAGACGCGCGAAGTAGGCGAGGATCGCGGCTTCGCGCAGCCAGCAGATCTCCTGCTCGATGCGTTGGAGATGGGCGTGGGTCTCGCCCGCCGTAGTAACGTCGTGGGGCTCGAGATGCACGGCGGTCGTAGAATGGTCCATGGCTTTAGTGGGCTACGGATCCGGCGCCGGGGTCAAGTCCGCAGCATTGCGCATACGGGATTCCGTCGCTCCGAACATTTCCACGCGTACCCGTGAGGAACATGGATTACGATGCGGAGCTGAGGCCGCCGGGGCGCACGTCGCCGGTTCAGACTCAAGGATCGAGGAAGCAAGATGAATGCGAAGCAGGTTTCGTTGTCCGGCGCGCTGATCGCGGCGCTCATCGTCTTTGCCTATATGCACATGCCGTCCGAGGCGCCGCGCCCGGCCAAGGCGCAGGTCCCGCCCGCGCATGTCGTGCCCGCTCGGGCGGTGGCCGGGGAGGAGCCGCCCGCGCCCGACTGGTTCGCGGCCGCTACATTGCCGCCGCGGTTCGTCGCCCCCGTTTCCGCGTGGACGGTGCGCGAGATGGCGGATTACGCGAAAGTGCTCGGCGGCAGCCGCTTCGATATCCTCGTGGTACCCGGTCAGGTGCAGGCCTTGGGTTACGATCGGGCGACACGCTCGCTCGCCAGTGCGCTGCTCGCCCGGAGCATAGGAATTGCCGCGTCGATCGAGATGCCCGATCCCTATCTCGTAGCGCGGGCGCTTGGTGAGGGTCGACGCACCTACGAGGCGCACGACGTCCAGACGCTCGCTGCTGCGCTCGGCGTCCACCGCATCGTGGAACTGCACCTCGGACACGATCGCAGCGATGCGCTGGTCGTCACGGTGACCTCGCAGATGGCTGGTGTGCCGATGATCCGTCGCACGTTCAAATCGGCGCCCCTCGCGGCGTCGGATTTCGCTGTCGCGGCCTTCGAAACGTTGTTGCCGCAAATCCTCGAGTTCCTCGGGCTCCATGATTCCGGGACTGCCGCGACCGAGACCGGCGCACTCAGTGCGGATCCGCTGCCTGCTTCACCGCTGGCATTCTTCACTGCCGACGGCGGCGCTGCCCGCCACTGCTATGTCGAGCTCGCACTGCGGCGGCTCACACCGGCCCGCAGCGCCCGCGTCGCCGAGACATTTGCGGAGAAGGCGTATCTGAGCCTCACCGGGCTGGCGCACGGGGCCCCCGAATATCGTGCGCTGCGAGCCCGGACGCTGGCCGCTCTCGGTTATCGCGCCGCGGCGCTGCGGGAACTCGGCGCGCCGCGCACCGAAGAGGAAAAGGCGGTCGTCGCTCATCTCGAAGGCAATCTGCCGGCAGTGCGCGCACTCGCGGCTGCCGAGAAGAACCCTCTGAAACGTCTGCTCGCAGAAGGCGATGCGAACGAATTGGGCCAGGCTTACGACGTCATCGAGAAAGAGGATTCCAAGCGATCTGTCGAGGATCTCAGGCTCCCCGGGCGGATCTGGCCGAACCTCGCGTGGCGCGCGTTTTCGGACTGGGACGGCTGGTCGCAGTACGACAATGCATGGCTCAAGCAGATCCTCGACCTCGAGTTCCCGATACCCGGCTATGCCATCGCCGACTTGACGGGTGGTGCGGTCGAGATCGGCGATGAAGCGCGACTGCGACGCACGCTCGACGAATCGGTTCGCAATCATGGCCGCAAGATCCTCGAAGCCTTGCCCCGCACAGGCTGTTGCACGTGGCATCCCGGGCGGCCCGAAGCGCGCGACTACATGGATCTGCTGCAGGCAATCGGAGACGACGACCTGCTGCGCCGAATCGCCTTCTACACTCAGATGCAGGGCAGGCCGGAGAGCGCGATCGAGTACGCGAATTCGCTCGATGCCGTTTACCGCGGGCATCCCTACTATGCGCTCCTGCGCGCCATCGCCGAGTTGGCGCAGGCCAAGGAGGAAGCGGGCGCTGCGGCCGAGGGGCTGTTCCAATCGAGCCACGAAGCGGCGACGAGCGCGATCTATTGGGAGCAGGGCCAGTCCCGCGTTGCCGCCGACGCATTCGCCCTCCTCGCCGATCTGCACAGCACCGTGCCGAGCTTTCGGGACAATCCCTATGCGCGCGACCTGCCTTTCCACCCCGACTATCCCACATCCTTCGACGCCGAAGATGCCGCGCAGCAGATCGCCGTTCACACGGCAGCCCTGGACAACTCCATTTCGAACTTCGCGCCGGTCGAATGGGTGCTGTACGACTACGAGCGGGACCCGGCAACCCGTGACGAGCGCACCCAGGCGCTGCTGAAGAGCATCGAATCGCGGTTCATCGGTAATCCGGCGCGAGGCGAGCTGCTCGCGAAGAAAGCGCTCGCTGCGGACGATCGGGACAGTGCGATGAAGCACGATCGTGAGAATATCGAAGTCGCTCCGGGTTACTGGCCTTCCTACATGGCACTGGGAACGCTGCTCGTGCAGGACGCGAGACCCGATGAGGCGGCGCGCGTATTCGCCTCCTTCCCGGGCTTCCGGGCCGATTCCCACGTACATCCCGTGGCCCTTGCGAACTACGCGTTCGAGTCGGGATCGAAATTGTTCCTGACGGGACATCTGGAACTCGCAAGGCCGCTGTACGAGATAGCGGCTCGGCGGGATACGGGCGCGGCTGCGGAGCTCACGAGCCGGGTCCGGCTGTACCTGCTCGACGGTAAGCTGGCCAAGGCCCTGCAGACGCAGTTCGAGCTCGCTCAGCACTATCGCAGCCCCCATCAATATCGCGATTACCTGGCCCTGTTGTTCGCGGGCGGGCATGCGCCGGAAGCCTGGGCCGGTTTCAACGCACTCGTTCTGCGTGAACCCTACCCACAGTTCTGGGAAGCGGCGGCGGTCGGCCACCACCGGGAAGGCATCTCGCCCGCAGCGCTCACCGCCTGGGCTCAGGACGCGAAATACGCGAATTACGGGGATCACCGCGGGTGGCCGGCGGCCTATCTGCTGCGCTACTGGATCACGGATCGCACTCCTCCGGCTGAACTGGCCGCGACGTTGAACGAGCTCGACATGCCGACGTGGCAGCTCGAAAACGAATGGCGCCACGTCGCGCGGCCGCGCAAGCACGAGGATCTCCAGACGGTCGTCGGCCCGCTGGGTGAATTCGCCACCTCCGAGGGCGCCGTCCTGCCCCTGCATATGTTCGACGCGACGCCGAAGCATCGCGTCAAGTCCGACCTGGCGTATTTCAGTGCGGCGTTTCGCGCCTATTCCGACGGCGACTATTCCGCCGCGCTGAAGACGTTCGAGGAGGCGGCGGCGGTCTACGATCTGACGTTGGCCGACTTCCGCTACATGCTGCCGTATTTCGCGCTCGCTGCCTCGCGTGCCTCGAATACCTCGACCATCGAGCGAATTCTCGCGAAGATTCCGCCGACTCAGCGGGAATTCGACTATCTGCTCGGGAAATCGATCATCGCAGTGACCTACCACGATGCCGCCGGCGCGCTGCGCGATTTCACGCTCGCCCGATACCGCCGGCCCCCCACCGACGAACGTCCGTTCCTCACGCATTACACCTACGGCGACATCGGAGTGCGGCTCGCCGAGCTCTCGGGCGATGCCGCCATCGGAGCCATCACGCTGGAGTGGTCGCGTGCCTGCATGCGGCTCGAACCCTGGCAGGCCTGGCCCTACGGCGTGACGGCGAAGCTCACCGACGACGTGACGGAGCGCAAGCGCGCGCTTGCGATGCTGCAGTATCTCGATCCGGGATCGGCGCGTCTCTCGACGTTCCCGAAGAAGGAGATCGACGCAGCAGTCGGGCAATTCGGAGGCGTGAACCCGTTCCTCGCACTGAAGCAACACGTGCCGGAGCTCGAGCTCTGATCGGCCGGCTCGGAGACGCCGCCGCCGGCAATGAGAAAAGCCGGCTCAACGCAAGCGCGCCGCGCACCCCGCCCGCGGAAAGCGCGCGACGACCGTGGTGAGGGCCACCTCGTCGCGCCTCCTCACCCGAGGAGCTGCTGATCCCGCTGCCCCGGATCCGCGATCGCGCGCTTCTGGTAGGGCGTCGTGTCGATCTCGGCGAGCGCGATGTTGCCCGCGAGCACCGCCGCTTTCCATCGTTGTTGCGCGGCGTCGCGCTCCTGGAATTCCGGCATCACTTCCCTGGCGAAGAGCTCGAGGCTCCGGCAGATGTCCTCGTGCGGCGTGCGGCCCGCCTGGAACAGCAGGATCACCTGATCGATGTGGCAGGCCTCGAACTCCTTCAGGCGCGCGCGCAAGGTCGCGGGCGAGCCGATGAGCGAGGTGCCGGGGTTCTTCTTCTCCGAAGTCCCGCGCCACTGCTGGTATTCGTCCCACAGCGACATCGTGCCCGGCACGATCGGGCCGTTCTTGCCGTAGAACGCGAGACAGAACTGGAAGAACGTCCAGCCGTCGGCGAGACGCTCCGCCTCCTCGTCCGTCGGCGCACACATGAAACCCGCGACGATCGCGAGGTTCGGGTTCGTCTGGTAGTCGGTGAGGGTGTCGAGCTCGTGCACGAACGCGTTGTAGTAGGCGTTGACCCAGGCTTGCGCGCCTTCAGCGTTCACGAACTGGAACGCGAGCGCGCCCATGCCGCGGCGCGCCGCCATGCGGATCGTCTCCATCTGCGAGCAGGCGACCCACAGCGGCGGATGCGGTTTCTGCAGCGGCTTCGGCACGACGTTGCGCAGCGGGAATTTGAAGTGCTCGCCTTCGTACTGCCAGCCTTCCTTCCAGAACATCGGCATGAGGCAGCGCACCGCATCCTCCCACACCGCGCGTTTGTCGCGGAAGCGGCGCTCGAAGGGGTGGAGCTCGGTCACGCTCGAGCCCTCGCCGATGCCGAGCTCGACGCGGCCGTCGGAGAGCAGGTCGAGCGTCGCGACGCGCTCGGCGACGCGCGCGGGATGATTCGTCGTGAGCTGGATGATGCCGTGGCCGAGGCGGATGTTCTTCGTGCGCTGGCTCGCCGCGCCGAGGAAGACCTCCGGCGCGGAGGAGTGCGAATACTCCTCGAGGAAATGATGCTCGACTTCCCAGGCGACGTCGTAGCCGAGGCGATCGGCGAGCTCGATCTGCGCGAGCGATTCCTTCAGCAGGCGGTGTTCGTCGCCGTCGTGCCAGGGTTTCGGAAGCTGATGTTCGTAGAAGAGGCCGAATTTCATGGTGTCCTCCCGGGTGGAGCTCAGGGCCGGCGTGCGGCGATGGTAATGCGCCGGGGCAGTGAAGTTAAGGAAGCTCTGCACTCATTCAGAGGTTCATCGATCGGCCGATCGCGCCCCGCTCAGCCGACCGGACACCGGCTGCAGGCGGCCGGGGAGGACAGGCCGCCGCTGGACGCGACGCTCGCGATCAGCGTGAGCGGCGCGAGATTCGGCAGCCTGAGGTTCGCGAGCGCGGCGAGATTGAGACCCGCGATCGCCTGTGCGCTCAGCATGAAGTTCGCATTGAGCATCGGCAGCGTGCTCGCGCCGGCGAGGCCGGTCGCGTTGAGCGCGAGCGGGGGCAGCGTCAGGAGCGGCTTCAATTGCAGCCGCAGATCCGCGATCGCGCCGACGGACAAGTTCGAGATGCCGAGCGCGAGCAGATTCGCGCGCAGGCCGAGGAGCGCGGCGAGCAGCGCGAGCAGGTTCAGGTTGCCCGGCATCTGCGGCATCCGGATCTGGGCGGCGAGCCGGAGCGTCGGCAGGAGCTGCAGCGGTCCGCCGAATATCGCGGCGGCGGCGGCGAGCTTCGCGTAGGCCGCGGCGCGGGCCGCGGCGCGCATCGCGACCGGAGACAGGGGCGCCGCCGCGGCGCCGGGCAGGCCGAGCGCCGCATTCACGCTCAAGGCGACCTTGGGTATCAGCAGGTCGACGCCGAGCCGCGCGCGCAGCGTCGCGACGCAGCGCAGCGCGAGCGACAGCGAAGTGAGCGTCGCGAGATGCGGCATCAGCGGCAGCAGGGGCAGCAGCGCGGCGAGGCTCAGCTTCAGCGGCGTCATGCTCAGCGAGAGCCGCGACGCACCGCCCGGGGCGCACGGCGAGAAGCCGAGGTTCGCGGTGAGCGTCTCGATCGCCGTCGCGGTCGCGGAAATCTGCTCGACGAGATTCAGACTGATCGGCAGCGGCGGCAGACTCAGCGCGAGCTTCGGATTGAAGGACATCGTCGAGGCGAGCGGTCCGGTCAGCGAATTCGTATAGGCATTGAGCTGGCCGAGGGCCGGCGGCAGCGGAATCGTGCCGAGATTGCCGAGCGGCAGCAGCGCCGCGAGCAGGTCGCGGAGCTTGAGCACGCACATGCTGCAGGACATGGCGCTACCGCCTCAGGCGACGAGCAGCATCGCGTTCGCCAGGCGCGCCAGGGCCTTGTCGATCGCGGGGCCCATGATTTCCGCGACGATCGCCGGATCCTCCACCGGCTCATCCTGAAGCAGGAGCCGCAGCGTTTTCGCCGTGACGAGCGCGGTCATCTCGCGGGCGAGCGCCTCGCGATCGCGGCTGCCGTCGAGCAGCGCGAGCAGGTGACGATCGAAGGGCGGCAGCTCGACGCGCAGGTGGCGCCGGTTCGTCGCCCAGCTCTGATCGCGGAGCTGCCACCGCACGAGCGCCGAGCAGGCCGGCCGCGGGCCGGGTCCGGTCGTGAAGAGATCAGGATGGCGGTGCAGCTCGAGCACGCCGTTCGAGGCGCACTCGAGGACGATGGAGGCGATTCCGGAGAGCCCGGCCGCGTCGTCCTCCCCCTCGCCGACGAGCGTGGCGAGCGCGGTGAGCGGCAGCGCCGCCGGGCTGCGCTCGGTCAGCGTGGCGAGCAGCGTGCGCTCGAGCGCGGTGTGGGCACTCAGCACCATGCCGCCCGGGTGGCGGAACATCAGGCCCTCGCTGCCGCGCTCGCCGTCCTCCGGGGTGTGCGGCACGAGCGCCGAGGACACGCGATAGTCGGCGATCGTCGCCGGCGTGATCTCGCGCCGCAGCGCGACTTCGGCGTGGCAGAGCAGGGTGCGGCGGAACGTGCGGTTACGCAGGAAATCGAGATACTGCTCGAAGCGGATGATGTCCGGCGCGATGCGCTGCAGGGTTTCGCGCACCTTGGGGGAGATGTCCTGCGTGAGCATCATCGAGGACAGCGCGGCCTCGCCGAGGTAGCCGAGGCCCGCCGCCTGCGCGCGCTCCGCGAACTGGTGGAAATAGAGCGGCGTGTTGCAGATCTCGAGGTGTTCGTGGAAGAGATAGGCGTCGTCGCGGTCGCGCACGAGCTCGAGCTCGTCGCGCAGCATCTGCCCGTAGGTGTTGCCCTGCGGGACGCTGTCGACGAGGAAGTTCAGCAGCGCGCGGGCCTGCGCGATGCGGTCGCGATCGTCGTCGAAGCCGCGGGCGTGGAAGTTCATCATCTCGCGCACGGTCGCGCGCAGATGCCAGCCCGGATAGGTGTTGTAGCTGATGTAGGCGATGCCGTGCGGGGAGAGCAGCTCGCGGCAGAGCGTGAGAATGCGCGTCTGCACCGCTTCCGGCACCCAGGAGTAGACGCCGTGACAGACGATGTAGTCGAACTCGCCGAGCTCGCGCCCGGCGGCGAGGATGTCTCCGCACTCGAGCGTGACGTTCGTGAGCCCGAGGGCGGCGATCGTCTCGCGGCCCTTGTCGATCTGCGTCGCCGCGGTGTCGATGCCGTGGAAGCGGCTGCCGGGCGCGGTGTCCGCCATCGGAATGAGATTGCCGCCCGCGCCGCAGCCGAGCTCGAGCACGCGGCAGGCCGCGGGATCGACGGCGGGGAAGCCGAACAGGCCCGCGATGCTCGCGAGGTGCGCGGGATGCGTGTTTTCGAACGGGTAGCTCTCGTAGGGGATGCTGTCGTAGGTCGTCGTCGTCGGGGCGTTCACAGCGGAGCCCTCGCATGCAGGATGCCGCGCGACAGGAACTGACGGTAGCGCTCGGGGATCTCGGGAGGCGGCGCCTGCGTCGCGGCGAGGACGAGCGCCGCGACCGCGGCCTGGCCCGTGAGCTCGGGCGCCGGCGGTGCGATCGGCAGATCCGCCGGGGCGAGACTCTCGCCGCTCCAGAATGCCGCGAGCGCGGCGAAGCGTGCCGCCGGATCGTCGGCGTCCTCCGCGGCTTTCTCGGCGACACGGCAGTTCTCGTTCGACGGCGCCTGGCTCCAGGCCGCGGCGGCCGCGACCGCGGCGCTCGCCTGCGGCGAGAGCGCGCGGCCCTGCGCGACGCAGCTCGCGGTCCAGGCGACGGCGTCGGGCTTCGGCAGGCCGTGGGCGAGATAGGTCAGTGCGTCCTTGAAGAGCTCCTGCTGGATCAGCGCGGAGAGGAACGCGGCCGGCGCCGGATCGTCGGCGAGCAGCGCGCGCGCCGGCGGCTCGAGCTCGAGCGCCGCGCACACCGCGGCGGGCGTGCGCCCGGCGAGCCTGACCAGCGGATCCGCATCGGGCGGTGTACTCATGGATGGTCCCTGTCCCCGCGGCCCGACGGGCCGCTCAGTTGATTTTTACGAGGCCGCCCTGCAGCGTGAGGACGCCGGTCCCCGCGACCGTGGTCAGCGGGCTCTTCGCGTCGAGCGTGGCCGAGCCCTTGATGGTGATTTGGATCCCGTCGAGCGTGATGCCCGACTGGTCGATGACGATCTTGTTCGCGCCGACCTTGAGCGTGATGGATTGCATGGCCTCGACGGTCTGGCTGCCGGCCGAGATCTTCAGGGTGTCGTTGCCCTGGGTGATCTTCGTGTCGCGGTTGCCCATCTTGATCTCGAGCGAGTCGTTGCCCTCTTTGATCGTGACGGTACGGTCCTTCTTGATGGTCATGGTCTGGCTGCCGTCTTTCGCGCCGCCGTCGCCGATCGTCACGACCTGATTGTTGAAGATGTCGATCTTCTGGTCGCCCGGATCCTTCTTCTCGAAACCGACTTTCAGCGTGTCGCTGTTCTCCACGACCCGGTTGAAATCGCGCTCGGCGTGGAAGTAGACCTCCTCCTTGTCCTTCTTGTCCTCGAAGCGCAGCTCGTTGAAAGCCTTGTCGTCGCCCTTCGTCGTGCTGCGCGTCTTGATGGTGCTCTTCGTCATCTCCGCCGGAAGATCGTAGGGCGGCATCTGATCGTTGTTGTAGACGCGGCCGGTGACGATCGGCCGGTCCGGATCCCCCTCGAGGAATTCGACGACGACTTCCTGGCCGATGCGCGGCAGGTAGATCTGGCCCCATTTCTTGCCGGCCCAGGCCTGCGCGACGCGGATCCAGCACGAGGCCGTCTCGTCGGCCTTGCCGTGGCGGTCCCAGTGGAACTTGAGCTTCACCCGCCCGTACTTGTCGGTGTGGATCTCGTCGTCCTTGGGACCGGCGACGATGGCCGTCTGCGGGCCGCGGATCATGGGCTTCGGCGTCCGGCGTTCCGGGCGGAACGGCCGGGTCTTGTCGATCGCCTGGAACTCGGTGCCGAAGCGGAAGCCGATGTGCTCCTTGTGCGCGCCCATCTCGTGCTGGGTGGAGGAGAGGTCGTGGCGCACGGCGCACACGAGGTACTCCTTGTTCAGCGGCGGGCGCGGATGATCGTCGAGCTTGAACAGATTGCCGACGCCGATGGCGCGGGGATTGCCCGCGCCCACGTAGCGCTGGTAGGGCACCTGGAGCTCTTCGCGGCGGATTTTCGCGTAGTTGTCGCCGTCCGCTTTTTGCAGGTGCACGCCGGGATAGTCGAACACCTCGAACTTGGACTGGGCGTGGCTCGCGGGGACGATGGAGCGTCCCTCGAGGCTCGTGGTCGGCTTCGTGAAATCGAAGTTCGTGACGACGTAGCCGCCGCTCTCCACTTCTTTCAGCTCGCGCCACTCCGTGATGACCTCGCGTTCGTAGATCGCGAGATCCGCCGCCGCCCGGTAGGGCACGATGTGGTAATTCGGAACGGTCTTGTGCGCGGTGGTGGCGTCGCAGAGCACGAGGGTGTGCTTCGTCTTCTCGTGCTCGAAGAAGTAATAGATGCCTTCCTCTTCCATGAGCCGGCTCGCGAAGTCGAAATCGCTCTCCCGGTACTGGACGCAGAATTCGCGCTTGACGTAGGTGCCCGACAGGCGCTCGGCGAAGTCGCTGAATCCGTGATCCTTGAAGATGCCATCCTTGATGATCTCCGGGACGGTCTTGTCGAGCCAGATCCGGCAATCATGCGTCCTGGTGAGGAGCCACGGCCACGGGCGCAGGATCACCTTGTAAATGGCGAAACGGGAGGCCGCACCCGCATGCTCGATGAGCGCGACGATGCCGTGGAAGAAGCGGACCCCACCCTCGGTCTCCATCTCCACGCACATCGGCTTGCCGAGCAGCTCGTCGAAATCGACCTCGAAGCTTCCGTGTTGCAAATCGAGCTCGATGCGGAACGGGCGGCCGAGCTCGTCCTCCATCTTCATCGAGCGCAGCGTGAACGTCCCCTGATCGGGCGGACTATGCACCTGAACGGTGACTACTTGCCCTTGCTCAGCCAAGCGCGCTGCTCCTCGATGCGTTTTGATTCTTCGTCCCGCGACCGACGACGCGCTGCTTGTGCGGCGCGCGTCAACGTGTCGATAATATCGAAAAAAGCGCTGGGGCGCGTACCTCGCTTGGCGAGGTGCACGAGGCGTCCCGCGCGCGGCATGACGACGCGACGAGACCGGAACGGCGACGTGCGGTTCCAAGCCCAGGGGATTGCGACAATGAGCGTTCGACGTTGGCTTTTCAGCACGGCCTTCCACGGCATCGTCGCCCGCTGAACGTGACGAGCGTGCCCTCCACATGAGTCTCGACGTCGAATCCCTGCTCGCCCCGCTCTCCGACGAGACGCCGTCCGGCGAGAACCTCGAATACGATCCCGAGTACATCGAGCTCGAGATGGCGGCGGAGCGCAAGCCCGACCAGCAGTTCGGCGACACGATCGTCCCGGGCGAAGAGCCCGACTGGAACGACGTCGCGAACCGCGCGGTCTCGCTGCTCGGTCGCACCCGCGATCTGCGGGTCGCGATCCATCTGGTCCAGGCCGCGCTGCGCAACGACGGCTTCCCGGGATTTCGGGACGCCCTCGCGGTGATCGACGGTTACCTGGAACGCCTCTGGGACAGCGTCCATCCCCAGCTCGATCCGGACGACGACCTCGATCCGACGATGCGCGTGAATCTGCTGCGCACGCTGTGCAACGTCCAGGCCGTCGTCAAACCCATCCGCGAGGCGCCGCTCGCCCGCTCGCGCATGCTCGGCATCGCCTCGACCCATCTCGTCCAGAGCGCCGAGGCGCCGCGTGGCGAGGACGGCGGGGAGGCCGGTCCGAGCCGTGCCGACCTCGACGCGGTGTTCATGGACTGCGACCTTGACGAATTCCGGGCGACGGTCGAGGCGCTCCGCGAGTCGCTGCGGCTCGTGCGCCATCTCGAGGCGGCGCTGACCGACCGCGTCGGTGCCGGCAATGCCTTCGACATGAGCCCGCTCGTCGCTGCGCTGAAAGAGGCCGACGGCATCGCCGGCGCCTGGCTCGTGCGGCGCGACGGCAGCGGCGATGCCGCGGCCGGCGAGGCTGAGGGCGGCGGGACGGGCGCGCAGGAGGCGGGATCCGGCGGCGGCGCGTCGTCCGCGCCGGGCCGCGCGATGCGGGCCGGCGTGCACAGCCGCGAGGACGTGCTGCGCGGGCTCGACGAGATGATCCGTTTCTTCGAGTCGAACGAGCCGACGAGTCCCGTGCCGTTGCTGCTCGGCCGCGCGAAGCGGTGGATGAGCATGGATTTCCTGGCGATACTCGAGGACTTCTCGCCCGATGCGGCGCGTGAGGCCGAAAAATTGCGAGGCAGCAACTGAGCGGGTGGTGCGGTCGGGCCGGGGACCCGAGCGGAAAGGATCTCGAGCGGCGAGGCCCCCCCGCGCCGTGACGGGATTTTTTCCGCCCGGGTCCTAAAGAAGTCCGCGCAAAATCCGTTATCGAGTCTTCTGGAGCGGAGACCCGGCCGGTGCGCTGTGCGAGGCGCACGAGTTCAGTGCGCGACGCATGGCCCGGCGCTTCCGCCGCGACCCGGCGTGGCCGCCGGCTGCGGTTCGTAACATTGGCCCATTAAGTTTTCCGACAGGACGCTGTCACAGAGGAGGCCCCGTCATGGCGAAGGCAAGCAGTCAGAAATTCATCGCCCGCAATCGCGCGCCGCGAGTCCAGATCGAATACGACGTGGAGCTCTACGGCTCGACGAAAAAGGTGCAGTTGCCGTTCGTGATGGGCGTGATGGCCGATCTCTCGGGCAAGCCGGCGGAAGCGCTGCCCCCCGTCGACAAGCGCAAGGCCCTCGAGATCGACGTCGACAATTTCGACGAGCGCCTCAAAGCCATGAAGCCGCGCGTCGCCTACCGCGTGCCGAATACGCTGACGGGCGAAGGCGATCTGACTGTCGACATCTCCTTCGAGAGCATGGACGACTTCTCGCCGGCCGCGGTCGCGCGCAAGGTCGAGCCGCTGCGCAAGCTGCTCGAAGCCCGCACCCAGCTCTCCAACCTGCTGACCTACATGGACGGCAAGAGCGGCGCGGAGGAGCTGATCAGCAAGGTCCTCGCGGATCCCGCGCTGCTGCAGGCCGTGGTCGCCGCGCCGAAGGCCGACGAGCCCGGCGGCGACGCCTGAACGATTACACGACGCACCCATCAACCCTGAACCTGGGGACGAAAGCGTATGGCTGAGACACAGACTCAAGCATCCGAACAGCAAGCCGGCGTCGCCTTCGAGGCGAGCGAATTCTCCGCCCTGCTGCAGAAGGAATTCAAACCCACGTCCGACAGCGCGAAAGCCGCAGTCGAGAGCGCCGTGCAGACGCTGGCCCAGCAGGCCTTGTCGTCGACGACCCTGATTTCGAAGGACGCGGTCCGTTCGATCGAAGCGATCATCGCGGCGCTCGACAAGAAGCTGACCGAGCAGATCAACGAGATCCTCCACCACGAGGATTTCCAGCAGCTCGAAGGCGCCTGGCGCGGCCTGCACTATCTCGTGAACAACACCGAGACGGACGAGCAGCTCAAGATCCGGGTCCTGAACATCTCGAAGAAGGATCTGCACAAGACGCTCAAGAAGTACAAGGGCACGGCCTGGGATCAGAGCCCGATCTTCAAGAAGGTCTACGAAGAGGAATACGGTCAGTTCGGCGGCGAGCCCTACGGCTGCCTCGTCGGCGACTACCAGTTCGATCACAGTCCGCAGGACGTCGAGCTGCTCGGCGAGATCGCGCAGGTCGCCGCGGCCGCGCACGCGCCGTTCATCACCGCTGCCGCGCCGACGCTCATGCAGATGGAATCCTGGCAGGAGCTGTCGAACCCGCGCGACCTGACGAAGATTTTCCAGACTCCGGAATACGCCGCCTGGCGCTCGCTCCGCGAATCGGACGACGCGCGCTACGTCGGCCTCGCGATGCCGCGCTACCTCGCGCGTCTGCCCTACGGGTCCAAGACCCAGCCCGTCGAGGAGTTCGATTTCGAAGAGGACGTCGAGGGCGCGGATCACCACAAGTACGTGTGGGCGAACGCGGCCTATGCGATGGCGGTGAACATCAACCGCTCCTTCAAGATGTACGGCTGGTGCTCGCGCATCCGCGGCATCGAGTCCGGCGGCGCGGTGGAAGGCCTGCCGACGCACACCTTCCCGACCGACGACGGCGGCGTCGACATGAAGTGTCCGACGGAAATCGCGATCAGCGATCGCCGCGAGGCGGAGCTCGCGAAGAACGGCTTCATGCCGCTCGTCCATCGCAAGAACTCCGACATGGCGGCGTTCATCGGCGCGCAGTCCCTGCACAAGCCGGCCGAGTACGAGGATCCGGACGCGACCGCGAACGCGAATCTCGCCGCGCGTCTGCCGTACCTGTTCGCGACCTGCCGTTTCGCGCACTTCCTGAAGTGCATCGTGCGCGATCGCATCGGCAGCTTCGCGGAGCGCGGGGACGTCGAGCGCTGGCTGAACAACTGGGTCGCGCAGTACGTCGAGCCGAATCCGGCGACGGCGTCCGAAGAGGCCAAGGCGCAGAAGCCGCTCGCTGCCGCGGAAGTCGTGGTCACCGAGGATCCCGAGAACCCGGGCTACTACGCCTCGAAGTTCTTCCTCCGGCCGCACTACCAGCTCGAAGGTCTGACCGTGTCGCTTCGTCTCGTCTCGAAGCTGCCGTCGGTCAAGGGAAGTTGATGGCCGCGCGGCGCACCGCCGCCGCGCTGCTCTTAGGTTCGTTTCGTCGCCGCGCCGGCAACCCCGGCCGGTGCCGGTGAAGCAACACAGGAGGCAAGAAGATGATTGTCATGAAGCTCGACCCCATCAAGGGCGACTGCAAGCTCGAAGGCTACGCGGATTACATCACGCTCGACGACGTCAGTTGGGATATCAATCGCGAGCCGAAGGAGAGCGCGAAGGGCGCCACCCAGGACCTCAATTTCGGCGTCGCGGAAGCGGGCGCGGTGAACCTCACGAAGACCATCGACATGGCGTCGGTCGATCTCATGCGCATGGCGACCGGCGGCGGCGCCTCGCCCTCGCAGTGCCTCATCGAGTTCATCCAGTCGGGTGTCGGCGGCGCGGATTCCGGCAAGTACAAGGCGTATCTGCAGATCACGCTGAAGCGTCCCGTCGTGAAGAAGTGGGGCATCAACGGCTCCGGCGACGACCGCCCGAGCGAGACGCTCGAAATCATGTACAACTCGATCGAGATGAAGTACATGAGCACCGACGACAAGGGCAAGCAGACGACGTTCGGCCCGAAGGGCTGGGACCTCGTGCTGGGCAAGGGCCTTGGTTGATCCCATGGCCTTCCTTCCGGGTCCGGTCGTGCCGCGGCGCGTTCGCGGCCTCCTGCTGGCGGCCTGACGCATGGCCGGCCCGGTGCCCGCAGAGCTCATCCGCGAAGGCGACTTCGCGGGTGCGCTCGCCGCCGCCAAGGACCTCGTGCGCAAGCAGCCCGCGACGGCGAATCACCGCGTACTGCTGTTCCAGCTCTTCGCCGTCGGCGGCGAGTGGGACAAGGCGCTGACCCAGCTCGAGGTCGTTTCCGAGCTCGACGCGAGCGCGCTGCCCATGGTGCAGACCTACCGTGAAGTCCTGCGCTGCGAAGTGCTGCGCGCCGAGGTCTTCGCCGGCCGGCGTTCGCCCATGCTGCTCGGCGAGCCGCAGCAGTGGATCGCCTGGCAGCTCGAAGCCCTGCGCCTCACCGCCCAGGCGAATCATGCCGAGGCCGATCGACTCCGGGCCCGCGTCTTCGAGGAAGTCGCGGCTGTCGCGGGGACGATCGACGGCCAGGCCTTCGAGTGGATCGCCGATGCCGATGCGCGCATCGGGCCCGCCCTCGAGGCGATCGTCAACGGTCGCTACTACTGGGTTCCCTTCGATCGCATCCGCAGCGTCGACTTCGAGGCGCCCGCGGATTTGCGCGATCTCGTCTGGCTGCCGGCCCAGTTCACCTGGTCGAACGGCGGCGAGGCAGTCGGCTTCGTGCCGAGCCGCTATCCGGGATCGGAGAAGCACGAGGACAGCCGCGTGATGTTCTCGCGGCTCACCGTGTGGCAGGAACCCGCCCCCGAGACTTTCGTGGGCTTCGGCCAGCGTCTGTTCGCGACGGACGCCGGCGAGTTCGCACTGCTCGACACGCGCCGCATCGAACTCGAGACCGCCATCGACGCCACCGATACCGCCGGCTGAGGTCGCTCCGTCATGGCCGACCCCGCCGCCCAGGATCGCCTACTGCCCTCGTTGCTCGAACGGCTGACCGACAACGAACCCGACAAACGCCAGGAAGGACGCGACCAGCGCGTCCTCTCGCAGCGCCGTTACAAGGAGAGCGTGCTGCGCGATCTCGCCTGGCTGCTGAACACGACGAACATGAGCATCCGCCGGGAGATGGACGAGCATCCGGAAGTGGCGAAGTCGGTGCTGAATTTCGGGATCCCCGATCTCGCCGGCACGACGAGCTCGACGGTCGACCCGAACAGCCTGGCGCGCGCGATCCGCGAGGCGATCCTGCGCTTCGAGCCGCGCATCCTGCCCGACAGCCTGCAGGTCAATCTCGACGTCGACGAGGACAGCCGGCTGCAGAACCGGCTCGAGATGGTCATCGACGGCGATCTGTGGGCGTCGCCCGTGCCGGTGCACGTGCTCGTGAACACGGCGGTCGATCTGGAAACCGGCGCCATCGGCCTCGTCGATCGCGGCTGAGCATGGACCCGCGGCTCCTCAAGTACTACAACCGCGAGCTGCAGTTCGTCCGCGAGGTCGGGTCGGAATTCGCTGCCGAATTCCCGAAGATCGCCTCGCGGCTGAGCCTCGACGGCTTCGAGTGCGCCGACCCCTACGTCGAGCGTCTGCTCGAGGGCTTCGCGTTCCTCGCCGCGCGCGTGCAGTTGAAATTCGACTCCGAGTACCCGCGGTTCACCGAACACCTGCTGCAGACCGTCTACCCGCACTATCTCTCGCCGCAGCCGTCGATGGCGGTCGTCCACTTCCAGGCCGACACCGCCGAGCCGAACCTCGCGCAGGGCTTCAGCATCCCGCGCGACACGGTGCTGCGGGCCGGGATCGCGGCGGGCGAGCAGACGTCCTGCGAATACCGCACCGGCCACGACGTGAAGCTCTGGCCGCTGACGATAGCGGACGCGAGCTACGTCGCCACCGGCGGCGATCTCGGCGCGATCGGCGTGACGGACACGCGCGGCGCGCGCGCCGGCCTGCGGCTCTCCTTCTCCGTCACCGCGAACCTGACCGCCGACAAGCTCGCGCTCGACTGCCTGAATCTCTTCCTGCCCGGCTCGAGCCAGACGCCGGCGCGCGTCCACGAGCAGCTCCTCGCGAACGCGATCGGCTTCGTGATCCGGCCGGCGACGCGTCCGGCGCCCTGGCAGGAATTCCTGCCGGCGAGCGCGATCCGCCAGCCGGGGCTGACGGCGGACGAGGCTCTGCTGCCGCACGGCCCGCGCTCGTTCAGCGGCTACCGGCTGCTCGCCGAGTATTTCGCGTTTCCGAACCGCTTCCTGTTCGTCGAGTTCACCGGGCTGAAGCGCGCGCTCGCCCGTTGCACCGAGAGTGCCTTCGAGCTCGTCGTGCTGCTCAATCGCAGCGATCCCGAGCTCGAACGCGCGGTCCAGGCCGGCGACTTCGCGCTCCACTGCACGCCGGCGATCAATCTCTTCCCGAAGCGTGCGGACCGCGTCCACGTCAACGATCGCGACTACGAATTCCACGTCGTCCCCGATCGCACGCGGCCGATGGACTACGAGGTCTATGCCGTCACCGGCGTCTCCGGCTTCGACGCGAACCTCGAGCAGCGCTTCGAATCCTTCTATGCGCATCACGATCTGATGCCGGCCCACAGCGCCGGGCGCTATTACTCCGTGCACCGCATGCCGCGTGTGCTCTCACCGCAGCAGCGCCGCTACGGCACGCGCTCGAACTACGTCGGCACCGAGGTCTACGTGAGCCTCGTCGACGCGCACGAGCAGCCCTACTCGTCGGGCGTGCGCGAGCTCGGCTTCGACACGCTGTGCACGAACCGCGATCTGCCGCAGATGATGCCGATCGGCAGCGGCAGCTCGGACTTCGATCTCGTCGCCGGCGCGCCCGTGCACGCCGTGCGCTGTGTCGCGGGGCCGACGAAGCCGCGGCCCGCGCCGCAGGAAGGCGAGGCGCACTGGCGGATCATCAATCACCTGTCGTCGAACTATCTCGGGCTGCTCGACAGCGACGAACGCCAGGGCGCGACGGCGCTGCGTGACATGCTCGGTCTCTACGGCGACGCCACGCAGGCGAACATCGTCAAGCAGATCGAAGGCGTGCGTTCGATCACCTACAAGCCGATCAACCGCCGCCTGCCGTCGCCCGGCCCGATCGCGTTCGGGCGCGGCCTCGAAATCACGCTCGCCTGCGAGGAGCAGGCGTTCGAAGGCGTGGGCATCTTCCTGCTCGGCACGGTGCTCGAGCAGTTCTTCGCCCGCTACGTCTCCATGAATTCCTTCACGGAAATGGTGCTGAAGAGCACCACCCGCGGAGAAGTGATGCGATGGCCGCCGAGACTGGGACGCCGTCAGACCGCCTGACGTTCTTCGCGGCGCTCGCGGCCGAGCCCTCGCGCTTCGGCTTCTTCTCCGCGTTGCGGCGGATCGAGGCGCTGCATCCCGATCGCCCGCGGCTCGGCGCGGCCGCGCGCGCCTCCGACGACCCCGTGCGTCTCGGTCAGGAGCCGTCGATGATCTTCGCCCCGGCGACGCTCGCCGCGTTCGGCGGCGGCCATCCGGAGCATCCGCGCCTCGAGGTACTGTTCCTCGGACTGTTCGGACCGAACGGCCCGCTGCCGATTCATTTGACCGAGTTCGCCCGCGAGCGTCTGCGCAACGCGAGCGATCCGACGTTCGCGCGCTTCGCGGATCTGTTCCACCACCGCATGCTCTCGCTGTTCTATCGCGCCTGGGCGCTGAATCAGCCGACCGTCGACTACGATCGTCCGCAGCACAGCCGCACTTCGGCGTATCTCGGCTCGCTGTTCGGGGTCGGCCGCGCGCCCTATCTCGGCCGCGACGCGATCCCGGATGCCGCGAAGTATCACTATGCGGGTCATCTCGCGAACCAGTCGCGGCACGCCGAGGGCCTGAGCGCGATGGTGACGGATTTCCTGCGCGTCGACGCCGAAATCCTGGAGTTCATCGGCGAGTGGATCGCGATCCCGGAAGCCGGGATCTGCCGCCTCGGCGCGAGTCCCGAGACGAGCACGCTCGGCATGAACGTCATCATCGGCAGCCGCGTGTGGGCCTCTCAGCAGAAATTCCGCGTGCGCCTCGGGCCCTTGAGCCTCGCCGATTACGAGCGCCTGCTGCCCGGCGGGGAATCGCTGCAGCGGCTCGTCGCGCTGGTGCGCAATTATCTCAACGACGAATTCGACTGGGACGCGAACCTCGTGCTGCGCAAGGAGGAGATCCCCGAGCCCAGACTCGGCGGACACGTGCGTCTCGGCTGGACGAGCTGGCTGTGCGGCGCGCCGGAGACGCGCGACCGCGACGATCTCGAGCTCAATCCGCGGGTGTTCGGGTGAACGCCCGGGTGCGGCGGCCGCAGGCCGTTCCATCGATCGCAACATTCAAAACGAAGGGGAATGCCCGTGAGTGACATCAGTCGACGTGCGCTGTTCGGCAAGCTGAATACGGTCGGATACAAGGCGATCGAGGGGGCGACAGTGTTCTGCAAGCTGCGCGGCAACCCCTATGTCGAGCTCGTGCACTGGTTGCACCAGATGCTGCAGCTCACCGATTCCGATCTGCATCGGATCATCAAGCATTTCGAGCTCAATCCGGCGCGCCTCGCCAAGGATTTCACCGACGCGCTGGACCGGCTGCCGCGCGGCGCGAGCTCGGTGTCGGATCTTTCCTCGCACGTCGACGAAGCGGTGGAGCGCGCGTGGGTCTACGCGAGCCTCGTGTACAACGAATCGCAGGTGCGCAGCGGCCATCTCGTGGTCGCGCTCACGAAGACACGCGAGCTGCGCCAGCAGTTGACCGCGATTTCCAGGGAATTCGAGAAGGTGAAACCCGAGGCGCTCGCCGACGGCTTCAACGACATCGTCGGGGGCTCGCCGGAAGACGGCCTCGGCAGCGCCGACGGCTCGCAGCTCGGCGCGGCCGGCGAACCGGGCGAGGCGAGCGGCGCGATGGCGCCCGCGCAGATGGGCAAGCAGGAAGCGCTCGCGCGCTTCACCGTCGATCTCACCGCGCAGGCGAAGGCCGGCAAGATGGATCCGATCGTCGGCCGCGACGACGAAATCCGCCAGGTCATCGACATCCTCATGCGCCGCCGCCAGAACAATCCGATCCTCACGGGCGAGGCGGGCGTCGGCAAGACGGCCGTCGTCGAGGGCTTCGCACAGCGCATCGTGGCGGGCGAAGTGCCGCCGCCGCTCAAGGACGTGACGCTGCGCGTGCTGGACGTCGGCCTCCTGCAGGCCGGCGCGAGCATGAAGGGCGAGTTCGAGAATCGCCTGCGCCAGGTGATCGAGGAAGTGCAGTCCTCGCCGAAGCCGATCATCCTCTTCATCGACGAGGCGCACACGCTCGTCGGCGCGGGCGGCGCGGCCGGCACGGGCGACGCCGCGAACCTGCTCAAGCCCGCGCTCGCACGCGGCACGCTCAGGACGGTCGCCGCGACGACGTGGGCCGAGTACAAGAAGCACATCGAGAAGGATCCGGCGCTGACGCGCCGCTTCCAGACCGTGCAGGTGGACGAGCCCGACGAGCCGAAGGCCGTGATGATGATGCGCGGGCTCTCGAACGTGATGGAGAAGCACCATCGCGTGCAGGTGCTGGACGAAGCGCTCGAGGCCGCGGTCAAGCTCTCGCACCGCTACATTCCCGCGCGTCAGCTCCCGGACAAGGCGGTGAGCCTGCTCGACACGGCCTGCGCGCGCGTCGCGATCAGCCATCACGCCGTGCCGGCCGAGGTCGAGGACTCGCAACGCCGCATCCAGGCGCTCGAAGCCGAGCTCCAGATCCTCGCCCGCGAGAAGGCGATCGGCATCGAGACCGCGGCCCGCGAAGCGGACGCGAACGCGAAGCTCGAAGCCGAGCGCGCGCGTCTCGCCGAGCTCGAGCCGCGCTGGGCGAAGGAGAAGGCGCTCGTCGATCGCATCCTCGACATGCGGGCGAAGCTGCGCGGCGACGTGCAGGTCGTCGAGGGCGGCGTCGCGCAGGCGCCGCTGGACGATGCGGCGCGCGCGAAGCTGATGGCGGAATTGAAGGCCGCGCAGGACGAGCTCCACACCGTACAGGGCGAGAGCCCGCTGATCCTGCCGAGCGTCGACGCGCAGGCCGTCGCGACGGTCGTCGGCGACTGGACCGGCATTCCCGTCGGGCGCATGGTGAAGGACGAGGTGAAATCGGTGCTCGAGCTCGCCGACACGCTGAAGAAGCGCGTCGTCGGCCAGGATCACGCGATGCACATGATCGCGCGCCGGATCCAGACTTCGCGCGCCGGCCTCGACAACCCGAACAAGCCGATCGGCGTGTTCATGCTCGCCGGGCCGTCCGGCGTCGGCAAGACCGAGACCGCGCTCGCGCTCGCCGAAGCGCTCTACGGCGGCGAGCAGAACGTCATCACGATCAACATGAGCGAGTTCCAGGAAGCGCACACCGTCTCGACGCTGAAAGGCGCGCCTCCCGGCTACGTCGGTTACGGCGAGGGCGGGATCCTCACGGAAGCCGTGCGTCGCAAGCCGTACAGCGTCGTGCTGCTCGACGAAGTCGAGAAGGCGCACTCCGACGTCCACGAAATCTTCTTCCAGGTGTTCGACAAGGGCCAGATGGAGGACGGCGAGGGTCGGCTCATCAACTTCAAGAACACGCTCATCCTGCTGACCTCGAACGTCGGCTCCGATCTGATCATGAACATGTGCAAGGACCCGGATCTGCTGCCCGAGCCCGAGGGCATCGCGACCGCGATGCGCCAGCCGCTCCTGCAGGTCTTCCCGGCGGCGCTGCTCGGCCGCATCGTCGTCATTCCCTACTACCCGCTGTCCGACGACATGGTCCGCAACATCACGCGTCTGCAGCTCCGCCGCATCGCCGATCGCGTGCGCGACGGCCACAAGGTGCCGTTCTCCTACGACGATGCGGTGGTCGATCTCGTCGCGAGCCGCTGCCAGGAGCTCGAGAGCGGCGGCCGCATGATCGACGCGATCCTCACGAACACCGTGCTGCCGCGCATGAGCGAGGAGTTCCTGAAACGCATGCTCGAGGGCAAGGCCGTGCAGCGCGTGCACATTACGGTCGACGCCGGCGACTTCACCTACAACTTCGATTGAGCCCGGGAGGAGCAGCCCATGGCCGATGACGACATCGCAGTCGATGTCGAACCCGATAGGGTGACGATCCGCTGCCGGCACTTGATCACCAAGTCCCTGCGGCGGACGACCGACCTCGTCGAGTTCGATCCGCTCATCTTCAATCTCGACGTGCCCCTGCCGGTGGTGAGCAAGGTCGCGGCGAAAGCGATCTCGAAGAAGACGCTCGCCGCGATCGCGACGAAATCGGAATACATCGTCGAGCAGATCCGCAAACAGGTGGAGGAGGTCGTCGCCAAGCTCATCACCGAGGTCGAAGGTTTCCAGAAGAAGGATGCGAAGGACGACAAGAACGCCTACCGCCAGGCGGGCGAGGCCGTGAAGCGGGCGGTGGCGCGTATCGACGACGTCGTCGAATCCGCGCCGCCGAAGATCCGCAAGATCATCGAGGATCAGACGAAAGGCGATGCGGGCTACAAGAACGACAAGCTGCACTCGACCGGCACCTGGGGCTTCCGCACGAGCAAGGGCATGTGGCTCGCTTCGGGCAAGTTCCAGAACATCTCGAAGGACGACGACAAGGCGGGCGACGAGTTGCGCAAAGGGCTCGAAGGCGCGAAATCCGCTTCGCGCAGCAGCCCTTACGAGTTCGTGCTCGCGAGCGGCCGCGAAGCCGGGATCGTGATCCGCAAGCGCACCACGGGCACCGACAAGAAGGCGGCGATCGAGATGCGCGAGGGCGGCGGCCAGATCTATTACGGCGACATCCTCTACGAGAAGAGCAAGTACGTGTTCGTCATCGACAAGTCCTGCTCGGTCGGTCAGGGCGCGAAGCTCGCGAAGCAGCTCCAGGCGGCGCTGCTGGAAGCCGTCGGCAAGCGCTACGCCATCCGCGTCGAGGGCGAGGGCTACGGTGAAGAGGAGGACGGCGAGAGCTAGCGCTTCAGCAGGTCCTGGGCCGACACTCGCCGCCGGCTCGTCATCCGTATGAAGCCGGCGCACCCCTTTCAATGACGAATCCAGGAGTCGGTGCATGAAGAAGAACGAAACCCCGCAGCTCGCCGCGAGCTGGTGGAAAGGCGCGCAGCCCGAGGGCCTCGCGAGCGCGAAGGATCTCGACAAGGCGCTCGTGGCTTACGAGGACGCGCGCAAGGAGCTCGGCAAGGCGAAGAACGACGCCGCGAAGAAGCTCACCGGGAATGCGCTCGACGCGATCGCCACGGCCGCGAAGAAAGTGCAGATGGAGGCGGAGAAGCTCGCGAAGAATCCGCCGAAGAAGGCCGATCCCGAGGACTATCTCAATACCGCGGACGTCATGAAGAAAGTCCCGCGGGTGATCGAATCCGTCGAGAAGACGCTCGGCAGGCTCGTGGAGGCCGGCCCGGGCGGCGACGCCGAGGAGGAGGACGACGAGCAGGGCGCGTTCGGCAAGCTCGACGTCTACGGCGCTTACCTGCGCAAGATGCTGAAGCGTCTGCGCGCGAAACCGATGAACTTCGCCGTCGGCATCGGCAGGAAGCCCGAGGATCACCGCTTCGTCTTCCATCGCTCGAAGCCCGCGAAGGCGCTCTCCGCGCTCATCAGGCAGGAGACCGATCTCAAGCGCGTGACGTGGGGCATCGCCGGTGCTGATCCCGATCGGCCGATGCTGCTCGTGCTCGCGCTCGAAGGCCCGCAGGCGCCGGGTCTGAAGAAGAAGGGCGAGAAGCACATGAAGCTCCTCAAGCCGCTGCCCTTCGCCAGGATCATGCTCATGGTCGAAGGGGAGGAGGCCGAGGACATCGTCGATCCGGACGATCCGGACGACGCGTCGGACGAGATCGAGGAAGAAGAGGACGAGAGCGCGGAGGCGAAGGAGGACGCGGTCGCCGAAGTGAAGGCCGAGCAGGGCCCGGCCTTCGCGGCACGCCTGAAGGAGCTGCTGCCGAAGATCCAGCGGCTCGCCGGCGCGAATCCGGAGGAGGCCCAGAACGCGAAATTGAAGGCGAGCGAGGCCGGTGTGTTCGCGCGCAAGCAGGATTTCGCGAGTGCGAACCGCCTGCTCGACGAATTGCAGGCGCTGCTCGGGGCGGGCAAAGAGGCGCCGGCACCGACCTCGCCGACGGGTTCCAAGGTCGTCTTCACGCAATCGCGACTCGCCTGGGTCGCTGCGCGCAACAAGGTCCACGCCGAGCTCCAGAAGCTGGAAGCGTCGATACTCGAGGTGTACCGCGACGATGACGTGTTCGGAGAGGTGCGGAGCGGTGTACGCAGGCTCGACGGCATCCTGGAGGCCCTGGACGAGGAGCTCATCGACAAGCTGGACGAAGCGTTGAACGCGGTCGACGCAGCCGCGCATGCCCGCTCGATCGGCGAAGCACGCGCGATCATCCAGCGCTACCGTCGTTTCCTGGAAACCGATCCGCTGGTCAAGGCGGTCGACACGAACCCCTTCGTCGCGGTCGCCGTCGAGTCGACGATGAACAAGACGCTCGCGGTGCTGGAAGCAAAGATCGTGTGAGCAGACGACGCCCGTCGGCGCGTCACGAACCACGACAGGCGGGACCGCGGGGCCGGCGCCCGCAGTGTGGAAGGAGCACATCGAGGGCATCGAATCCGGCGGACGTCGTCGCCGACATCGCGAAGCAACAGGACAAATTCTGCAACGCGCTGCCGGGCACTGCGTTCAGGGAACCCGCGCCCGTGGTCGCGCCGCTCGGCGCGCCACCGGATCCGCCATCGGACGCCGCTCCGCCCCTATCGCACGCCGAACAGCGCCTGCGTCGCGTAGGCCGGCAATTCGCCGCGCCATCCGCAGTCGGACAAGGCGGAGGTCTTCGAGGAAGGCATGTCCTTCGCCATGGTGCCGCCGGGCGCGGCGAAACCTGCGACGAAGGACACCGCGGACATGGAAAGCGCGATGGGCAAGGTCCGAAGCAAGCTCCGGGCGGCCTCAGGAACGTCGTGATCGCGCACGGCGCTGAAGCCCCGTCACCCGCCGATCATCACCGTCGGCGCGCCGAGGACGATCACGCCGCCGTGCGCGGTGTTGTCGCCGATGCGCGCCGCCGGCAGGCCGCCGACGAGCACCGTCGCCGAGCCCTTGATGATGGAATCCGGGGGGCCGACGCACACGCACATGTCGCTGACGCGCGCCTGCGGCATCATGCAGGTGAGCACGGTCGGCATGCCGGGGGCGACAATCGGCCCGCCGACGTGTGGCACGACTCCCGTGACCATCGGGCAGGTGTGCAGATCGGTCAGGCGTGCGGCGGGCGGCATGGTGTGATCTCGTCTCTGAATCTTCCGGAAGCTTACCCGATCCTCATTCCAGATCCGCGAGCAGCGCCGCGAGCTCGGGATCGAGCTCGCCCTCGGCCGCGGGCGGCGGATTCGTGCTCGCCTCGAGCTCGGCGAGCAGGGCGTCGAGATCGGCATCGGCGGATTCCGCCGCGGCGGGTGCGGCCGGCGTCGCTTCGAGCTCGGCGAGCAGCGCATCGAGCTCGCCCTCGCTCGTACTCTCCGGCAGGGTCGCCGCAGCTTCCTCGACTTCACCGCCGACCGCCGGCCCAGGTTCGGGCGTCGCCGCCGGGGCCGCGGCGCCGGCGACCGGCAGCTTCAATTGATCGGGGCTCGACCACGGGCCGAGCAGCACGGGCCCGGCGAGCGAGCCGAAGCCGCCGAGCCGCACTTCCGGCCGGCCCTTCAAGGCCAGCACGGGAATGAAGTTCTGCTTCATGACGTGTGCGGCGCGCTTCTCGCTCAGCAGGCGCTCCGCGCACGGGAAGGCGATCTGCTCGCCGTCGTCGTCCTCGAAATAGAAATACGCCATGTCGTCGAGCGCGAGCACGCCGCCCGGCTTCATCTTCATGCCCTGCTGCCGGAACTGGCCCGCGAGCAGCACCGCGGCGAGGATCGACGGGTTGCCCCACAGGAGCCCGCGCAGGCCGTGCGCGCGATCGAATTCCTCGTAGTCGAAGGCATCGATCGATTCGCCCGTCTCGCCATAGGGCGCACGCAGGAGGAAGCGCGGCAGCGCGAGTCCGAGGAAGCCGGCCTGCGGCAGCGCGCGCAAGGCGTCCCAGGCTTCGGCGACGAGCGGATGCAGATCGTCGAGCTTCACGTCGATGCAGTCGTTGCCGATCGCGGCGATCAACGGCGCCTGCGCCGCGGCCGCGAGATGCGCGGCGCGGCCGAGCAGCTCGGCGTGCGGCGGCGTCATCTCGAAGGCGTAGTTCGCGACGATGAGCGAGAACGGGCCTTGCTGCGCATCGAGCGCGGGCTGTTCGACGAGCAGCTTGTAGAGGCCCGTCTCGTCGAGCGCCTGTGCCGCCGAGAGATCCGCCGCGAATTCCTCGGCCGTCACGTCGAAGACGACGAGGTGCAGGGAAGTGTCGGTCTCGATGCGCCGGACCAGGAAATCGAGCGAACGCCAGGCTGCTTCGAGCGCCTGGAAATCGGGATGGTGCAGGACTTCGTTCATCGTCGCCGTGAGCGCGCGGTCGACGAGACCGACGAGCGCCTTCTGGTCCGGATTCCCCGCGGCGACGACGAAAGGTCCGACGACGCGCTGCACGAGCTCGTCGACGGGCGTCGGCTCCGGCGCGTCGACCGTCGGCGCGCCCATCAGCCGCGCGAAGTCCGACAGCTTCGCGTCGACGCGCAGCGCGCTCGCGCGCGACCTGCGTTTCGCGGCGCCGACGGCTTCGTCCGCGCCTTCCCAGCCGAGCACCTCGTCGGCGGCGGATTTCGCGGTCTTCGGGTTCTCGAGCCGGCGCCGCAGCGAGGACAGCTCGGCGAAGATCCCGAGATTCCCGTAGAGCTGATCGGGATGCAGATCATCGACGGAGGCCGGCTTGAATTCCACGCTGCCGCCGGCCCCGACGGGCAGGTTCAGCGTCGTGCCGAAGCGCTGCAGCACGTCTTCGATATTGTCCACGTCGAGCTTGATGGGCTTGCGCTTCGCGAGCTCGGCGCCTTTCGCGAGCTCGCCGCGATTCGCACGGCCCGAGAAATCGCCGAGCACCGCGATGCGAAACCGGCCCGGCGCCTTGCGCGGCGCGCCGCCCGACGTGGGCTTCCCGAAATTCATGCTGTATTTCATGTCGTGAGTTCCTCGGGCTGTACGAGGGCGGCGCCGGTGGCGCGCCCGTCAATCGGAGGCGGAGAATTCGACGCTGATCACCGTCACGTTGTCCGAGCACTGGCGGGCGAGCGCGAGCTCGATGAGACGGTGGCAGACTTCGTCGGGCGGCAGCGCGGCGAGATGGCGGCGCATCTCCTCGCTGCTCACGACGCGGTACAAGCCGTCGCTGCACAACAGGAAGCGATCGCCGGGCCGCAGATCCGTGATACCGATCTCGAAGGCGTCTTCCGCCGTGAGCGCGCCGACGGCGCGCGTGATGACGTTCGCGGAGGGATGATCCTCCGCCGTCTCGCGCGTGACCTCGCCGGCGGCGATCAATTCCTCGATCTCGCTGTGATCACGCGTGAGCTGCCTGAGCTCCTCGCCGCGCAGGCGGTAGACGCGGCTGTCGCCGGCCCACAGAAACGCCGCCTGGCGGTTGAACGTCAGGAGCGCGACGACCGTGCTGCCGATCACCGAGCCCGGCGGCAGGTCCGCGGTGTCGTCCACCAGGCGCGCGTTGACTTCGAGCAGCAGCGACTCGACTTCGCCCACGAACTCGCCGAGCGAGCGGAACTCACCGACCGAGCCGAGCGTGTTGACGATGAGCTGGCTCGCGTAGTCGCCGGCCTGATGACCGCCCATGCCGTCGGCGACGACCCACAGGCCGCGCTCCGGCAGCGCGAGGCAGGAATCCTCGTTCAACTTGCGCACCGTGCCGAGGTGCGACTTGCTGGCCGAGATGCTCTTCAACTGCGTCATGCGATCCTCACTCGTCCGCGAGCAGCGCGCTGTAGTCGCCGCCGTCGCCGCCGCCCGCCGCGCCGGCCGGCGCGGCAGCGGCGCTCAGGAACGCCGTGAAGCCGAGCGGCGCGGGCAGACCCGCGCGTACCAGGAACTGCGGGGCGATCGTCTCCGAACCCGTGGTCAGCCAGAACGAGCAGGCGCCGAAGCTCGCGCGGGCGAGGGCGCTCAAGGCGGGCGCGCAGCCCGCGGCGAGCGACGCCTCCGGCAGCTCGACGTTCCAGCCGTCGGCGTGGCGCGTGCCGGCACAGGCGGCCGCATCGGCGACCGCGGCCGGCGGCAGGGCGGTGACGCGCGCCTCGAAGGCGTCGACGTCGAACTCCTCGTCGTCGAGCGCGGCGAGCAGGAGATCCTCGACGCCCGTGAACCAGGCCTCGCCCGCGGCCAGCGCGAGGCAGGGATCGGCCCCGGCGGCGAGCGGGCAGGCGAGCGTGAGCGGGAAGTAGCGGCCGACGCGATCGACGCTCGGCATCATGACGCCGGCCCAGGCCTCCGGGCCGCCGAGTCCGGCATCGAGCACGAAGCGCCACAGCGGGCTCGTGAGATACGCATCGAGCCAGCCCTCGCCGAGCTGGCCGCGGCTCGCGTGCAGCGCCTGTTGCAGCCAGGCATCCCAGGGATCGACGAACGCGCGCGGCAGCCTGCGCGTGATGAAATCGCCGAGGCCGGGCACTTTCCCGTAGAAGCCGGGCGCGATGCTGCCGTCCATGCTCAGGTCCCTCGCGCGCAGTTGCGCTGCGCATGGCGACGGTCGTTCATCCTTTTCCCCTTGCGGCGCCCCCGCGCCGCGCCGACGTCAGAATTTCTCCGGACACGTGAAGCTGTGCGCTTCGTCGACGAGCAGCGGATTGACGACGCTCGTCGCGCGGATCTCGAATTGCACGTAGTGATCGTCGAACCGGAACGTGGCCACACCCCGGTCGGCGGTGACGCGCTCGAGCTTCGCCTGCTCGAGCAGGCGGAACAGGGCCCACGGTCCGTCCTTGCGGCGCGAGGTCGTGCGGCCCGACCATTCCTGGAACGTGATCGCGGCGTCGAGACCGCCCGCCGGCGAAGGCCACTTCACGTTCTGGAAGTTCGGCTGGTTCTGGCCGAAGACGAGCTGCTGTCCGCCGACGTCGAGCACGACGGCCTTGGATTTCACGTCGATGTTCACGGCCTTCACCGCGAATTCGAGCGCCGGGACGTCGCCGCCCGCACCGAAGTAGGCATCGCGGATCTTCGCCGCGGTCTGGAGCTGCATCAGCGCCTGCTCGGAGCTGCCGACGGAGATGTCCTCCACGGTCCGCCACTTCCACGGCTCGGCGGTGTTGTCGATGAAGCGCTTGAGCTTGTCCTTCACGAAGCCGTCGATGAGGCCGCCCGGCGCGAACAGCTTGCCGAAATCGCGCAGCGTCGCCTCGGCGTCCGTCGCCGGGTTCAGCGGATAACGGCCCTGCACGGCTTTCTTGCAGAACGGCAGGACGTCGGAGGACCAGGCCTCGTTGATCGCCGTGCGCAGCGTCTTCGTGTCCTCGGAGATCTTCTTCTGCTGCTCGGCCTGCTGCTGCCTGCCGGCGACGTCGGCCGCGCCGGACGTGAGCTGCATGATCCAGTCCTTGAGCGGATCGGGCTGGCCGATCGCGATTTCCTTCAGGCGCTTGTTGACGAGGCTCTCCTGCTGCTTCGGCGCGTCGGGCGTCGGCGGCGCACTGCTCATCGCGTCGAGCTCGCTGTAGAGCTTCGCGAGCGCCTCGATCGTGACGTCGATCGGCGCGACGCCGTTCTTGTCCGGCTTCACCGCGCTATTGAGCTGCACGAAGTGATCCTCGACGGCCGCGCCGGGCACGGCCGGCTGATCGGCCGCCGGCTTGTCGGCGACGCCGATCATCTTCGCGAGCTCGTCCTTCGTCCGCTGCACTTTCTCGCTCAATTTGCCGGCGGCGGCATCGAGACCGCCCGGCAGGCGCGTGAGGCTCGTGTTCTTGTCGATCGTCACGAGCAGCGCGCGCAGTGCGGAGTTGCGTCCGGAGAGCGCCTCGAGCACTTCGAGCGCCTGCGGCACGCTGCGGAACTGCACGATCTTCAGATCGCCGACGAGCCCCTGCCAGACCTTGAGATAATCCGAGAAATAGAGCTGGGTGACGTCGCCGTCGAGCTTCGTGAGCTCGGCGGCCGTCAGCTCGTCGCGGTCGTTCGCGAGCACCCAGGATTCGCTCCGCGCACGCGCGGCGAGCAGCTTGATCTCGGGTTGGAAGTCCTGGTAGTAGCCGTCGTAGGTGAAGAAATGCGGGATCGCTTCACCGAGATCCTTGCCGCTGCGGCGCGCGAAAGCCTTCGCGCCGAGCGGGCCGACGACTTCGCTCAGCACGAGCGGCGGAGTGTCCGTCTTCCGGAGCGCGTCACGCTTCAGGCGCGCGTACACGAGCTCGGCGAGCGGCGTCTGGTTCAGCGCGAGGCGCGTCTCGGCGACGAGCTTCTCGTCGAGCTCGGCGGCCTGCATGCCGCCGGTGAGCAGCGCGTCGAGATGCGAGAGCAGGCCCTTCACCGTGTCCGGCGCGCGCGGGTAATCCATCTCCCAGTGGAGCTGCAGCCAGGCCTTGAGGAAATCGGGCTCGAGGTGCTTCGCGTCGCCGAGCATGAGATAGGCCTTCAACGCCGCGTACTTCGGATCCGTGTCGCGGCCGACGCG
Source organism: Gammaproteobacteria bacterium (assembly GCA_016209015.1). GTDB lineage: Bacteria > Pseudomonadota > Gammaproteobacteria > JACQWY01. The sequence continues at coordinate 76,686 of JACQWY010000049.1, forward strand.
CTGAATCTGTGTGGCGATGCGGGTCACCAGCATCGGCACGAACACGCGGTTCAACTCGCGGTGATAAGCGGCCTTCGCCGCGCCGCCGAGCTTGCCGCCCTGGTACATGCCGAGCTCCCAGGCCCTGGCATGGTTCGCTTCGTACTCGTCGTAGACCGTCGTGATGTCGCGCAGCGTGTCGAAGCGCTTCAGCACCTCCTCGATCGGCGTGTTCACGTCGATCGGCTGCGGCGCGATCTTGTTCCAGGCCTCGGTCTTCTCGTCGACCTTCTGCACGTAGCCGGTATTGCGCGTGTAGGCCGCCGACCAGGCGGCGATGCCCGCGGCGAGCGCGCCGAGCGCGACGAAGTAGCCGAAGCGGCGCAGCCAGACGCGCGCACGTTCCGACCTGCGGTTCAGCCCCGCGATGTCGGCCTCGGGGAAGACGACTTTCTGCAGCAGGTTCGCGAGGAAGTAGCTGCGCCCCGAGCCGGAGAGCGCGCCGATGCGCTGCGCCGAGAGACCGAAGGAGCGCGCCACCGCGCCCATCACGCGATCGATCGGCGTGCCTTCCTGCGTGCCCGACGTGAAGTACACGCCGCGCAGGAGGATCGACTGATCGAAGCGCGTGGCGCGGAAGACCTCTTCGACGAAGGACTGGATCGGCGCCCGGATCGTCGACATCTGCTGCGGGAAGCCGTAGATGAGGCCGCGGCGCTGCGGGTCGCGCTCGTCGTTGAGACGGGACAGCAGGCGTTCGTTCAGCCGCTCCAGCAGGAGCTCGTATTCGCGGGCGAGCGCGCCGGGCGCGTCCGGTTCCTCGAGGTCGAACGTGCAGCCCCAGACCTGTTCGCGCTCCTCGCGGCCGAGGTCGTCGTAGAACTCCATGAAGCCCGCGACGAGATCGCACTTCGTGAACATGAGATACACGGGGAAGCGCAGCCCCAGCGTCGAATAGAGCTCGAGCACGCGCTGCTTGATGGCGCGCACGTGCAGCTGGCGCTCGCGATCGCTCTGCGTCAGCACGTCGGCGAGGCTGATCGCGACGAATACGCCGTTGATCGGGCGGCGCTTGCGATAGCGCTTCAGGAGCTTGAGGAACGTCTGCCAGGCCGTGGCATCGACTTCCTTGTCGCTGTCCTGCGTGACGTAGCGGCCCGCGGTGTCGAGCAGGATCGCCTCGTCCGTGAACCACCAGTCGCAGTCGCGCGTGCCGCCGACGCCGCGCAGCGCCTCGGTGCCGAAGCGATCCGCGAGCGGGAACTTGAGCCCGGAGTTCTTCAGCGCCGTCGTCTTGCCCGCACCCGGCGGGCCGATGATGATGTACCAGGGCAGCTCGTAGAGATTGCCCGCGCCCTTCTTGCCGGTTTTCTTCAGAACCTCGATCGCCTCCTGGAAGCGCTCGCCCAGCACCGCGCGCTGTTCGAGAGAGCGATCCGGTCCGTCCGCGGCACGGCTCTTCCTGGGTGCCGGTTCGCCGCCGGCGATGCCCTCGGCGATCTGCGCGTTCGCGCTCTTCGCCGCGAACGCCTTGCGCACGAGATTCAGCGCCCACAGCAGCACCACGATCAGGATCGCGACGAGCCGCGCGACCTCGCCGTCGAGGAACGCCTTGCCGCCGATCGAGATCAACGGCCCCACGAACCAGATGAGGAGCGAGATCGCGATGAGGCCGATTACCGAGAAGATGATGTTCTTGATGGTCATGCGGATAGTGCCTGCGGCGCGCGCTTAATGACTGGCGTTCAGGAGCGTCACGTCGACGCGCCGGTTCTGGGCTCGCCCCTCGGGCGTGTCGTTCGAAGCCTTCGGCTCGGTGTCGCCGCGGCCTTCGGCCTTCACGCGGCCCGGCGTCTTGAGCCGCGCCGCGACGAGCTTCCCGACGGACTCCGCGCGTGCCTGCGAGAGATGCCAGTTCGTCGGGAACTGAATGCGCTTGGCGACGGACAGCGGCACGTTGTCGGTGTGTCCGGCGACGAGGATCGGGCCGTCGAACTGATTCATGGCGTCGCCGATGCGTTCGAGCACCGGCAGTACCTTCGTCTGCACGTCGGCGCTGCCCGAGCCGAAGAAGCCGTCGCCGCGGATCTCGACCGTCGACCCCTGCGTCTGTTCGATCACGTCGACGAGCCCGGCCGCGATGTCCTGGGCGAGCAGCTCGCGGAGCGTCAGCGTGCGCGGCACCGGTTTGACGACCGCGGTCAGGCGCGAATCCTGTCCGATCTTGCTCAACGCGATGTACGGCGGCTCGGAGATCTTCGCGAGGCTGTAGGTGAAGCCGAGATACGCGGCGAGCAGCAGCACGCCGGTCAGGGCCGCTATCGTCCACATCGGCACGGCGTGCGACATGCGCTTGCGCGCCTCGATGCCGCGCCAGTGCGGCGAGAGCTCGCGCTCGAATTCGCCGCGGACGCCGCGGATCGCGCGATACGTGTGCTCGATGACCGCGCCGAGCTGGTCGCGGCCGCGGTCGAGCACGCGGTACTTGCCCTCGAGGCCGAGACACATGCAGACGTAGAAGAACTCGATGAGCTGCAGGTGGCGGCCGGGTTCCTTCAGCGTGCGCTCGAGCGCCGCGAAGAATTTCTCGCCGCCCCAGGTCTCCTTGTGGAATTCGGAGAGCAGGCTCGAACGGCTCCACTGGCTCTCGCCGCCCCAGGGCGTCGTCAACACGACTTCGTCGAGCAGCGTGCACAGCGCGTAACGCGCGGTGACGACGGTCTCGGCCGCGATGCCCGCCTCGCGGGCGTTCGCATCGAAGCCCGCGATGCCCTTCGCCATCTGCGCGCGGAGGCCCGCCGGATCGGGGTGGCGCATCGTGTTGTGCAATTGCCGCGCGAGCGAGAACAGCGACGTCGCCGCGTCGAGCAGCGGATTGAGGCCCGAGCCGCGCAGCGTGACCGCGACGCCGCGGTCGGGCGCGGGCGCGCCGCCGCCGGCGGCCGGTGCCCGCCCCGCGAGCGGCGCCGCGCCGCGACCGCCGGGCCGCGGGCGCATCACGGTGCGATCGTCGCCGCCGGGAGCCTGCGCCGCCGCGCCGCCGGGGCTGCGGATGCGGGTGCGATCGTCCGATTCGTCTTCTTCGTGCTTCATGCCGACTAATTCCTTCCCCGCTTCTTTGGCGTCCAGCGCGTCTTCGTAGGCGTCGACGACGAGATCCTTGTAGTAGAGCTTGCGGTGCTGCGAGGCCCGCATCTTGTCGGCGTATTCGCCCGCCCATTCCATGCCCGGCACGTTGCTGAGCAGACCGAGGAAGCGCATCAGCTTGTCAGAGAAACTCATGTCGGATCGCCTCGTCGCGCGTCAGGCGCGAATCGCCCACAGTTCCATGTCGAGTCCGGGGAAGTCACCGCCCGTGTGGAGCGCGATGCCGCCGGACTGTTCGAGCATCGGGAAGAATTCGCTCGCGCGATCGAGCTCGAAATACACCGAGCCGACGTGATACGGAAGCTGACGCGGCGCGACCGGCAGCGCGCGGACCTGGATGCCCGGCAACTGCACGTTCACGAGCTCGCGGATCTTCTCCACCGGGCCGATCTTGATCTGCGTCGGGAAGCGCCGCCGCAGATCCTCGGTCGGCACCTGCGCCTGCACGGCGAGCACGAAGTTCGCGTTCTTGATGAGCGTGCGATCCGCGATGACGCCCACGCGAATGCCGTACTTGCGCTCCTCGAGCGGGATGCGCACCGCGTTCTGCTCGAGCACCATGCTCAAGGAGCGGCGCAGCTCGATCATCAGCGGCTTGAAGGAGATCTGTGGATTCTCGTGACGGTAGGGCGGGAATTCCGGCGGGCGCTTGCGCGGATGCGTGAACGTCGCGAGCTCGCCCGCGAGCTCGAGCGCCTGCATGTAGAAGTCCTCGGGATGCAGCAGGCTCGTGCCGGCCAGGTGCGCGTAGAGCGGCTCGTAGCGGTTCACGGCCTGCAGCAGCAGGAAATCCGCGACCTCGCTGACGCCGCCGCGGCCGGCGTCCGTGATGCGGCCGGCGAGCGCCTCGGCGCGATGGTGCAGCAGACCCTGGACCTCCTTGAGGAAGCCGGCCAGCACCGGCGAGGCGCGACATTCGAGCGTCGGCGGGATGTACGAGTCGTCGAGCACGACGCTCTTGTCCTCGCGACACTCGACGATGCGCGCGAGGCCGAGCGGTACGAGCTCGGCATGGGCGTCCTTCTCGAGGATGAGCTTGAGATTCAGCCGCGCGACCTGCAGCGCCGAGGTGCCGCCGCCGTTCGTGTGCGTGTCGAGCGCCTCGAACTCGCGCATGACGTAGCGCGCGAGCACGTCGGCGTCGGCGCTCGGCGTGACCTCCATGCTGCTGAAGCGCCGCGTCGGCAGGCCGAGACAGATCACCTGGTTGCGCACGTCCGATCCGATGTCGAGCGGAATCGGCGCTTCGTCGTCGTCCGGGATGTTGAACGGCGTGCCGTCGGCGAACACGCCCTGGGCCTGGGCGATGCCGAACTTGCCGAGCGAGAGGAGCTGCTCGTCGATCTTCAGGGCCTTGAAACCCCAGGGATGGCTGCGCAGTCCGCTGCAGCGCCGCTCCAGCAGGTTCTCGACGTAGCGGGCCTGCTGCTGGAAGTGAGCCGGGCGCAGGAACATGCCTTCCGACCAGACGATTTTGTTATTCCACGTCATCGTTACACGCGTCCTATTACGTGACGTCGCACGCACACAGAGGGGGCCGGGGGCCCCGGTGGAGATCGCGGCGATCCGGCGGTCTCGGGCTCCGGATCGTCCGGGTTTTATTCTTTCTTCCTGCCGCTGCCGGCCAGGCGGGCCTGGCGCTCGTACGCTTCCGCGAAGGATTCCCCGAACAAGCGATCGTAGGCTTCGTCCGGTTCCTTCGCGAGCGCCTCGTACCACTCGCAGTACTCTTCCCAGTTCTGCGCATTCTTGTTCTTGAGCAGGCCGCCGCGTTTGCCCGCCGCATCGAAGCGCTTCTCGAGCTCGGCGGGATCGAACTGCTTCATCATGGCCTCGAAACCCGCGCGCAGTCCGGCGACCATCGCGACCTGGTGGCTGCCGATGTCGCGGAACGCCTCCTCGATCGCCTCGACCGGCGCGAGATAGCCGCGGCTGCGCTTGAACAGCAGCTTCTCGAGCACTTCGTCGACACCGCCGGCGGCGAACTTCAGCGGATTGTTGTTCGCGGGTGCGACGTAGGTGACGTCCATGCGGAAGCCGCTCTTCAGGCTCGCGCGCGCCATCATGATTTCGCGCAGCCCGTCCATGGTCAGGCGGAAGAGCTGGCCGGCGAGCTCGAGCGTCTGTTCGACCGGGGCGTCTTCCGAGAGCTCGTGGTCCGCGCCGAGTCCGCGCAGGAAGGCCGCGAAGGCACCGCCGTCGTCGGCCCGGGGTGGGGTGGGAGCGACGGGCTCGGGTGCGGGTCTCGGCTTCGGCCGCGGTGCGGGCTCGGTCGCGGTGCGCGGTGCGGGCCGGCGCGGCGCCGCCGCCCGGGGCGGCGGCGGCGGCGGCGGCGGCGGCGGCGGCGGTGCGGCGGCGGGTTCGTCGACCGGCGGGCCGAGCAGATCGTCCCAGTCGTCCGGGATCACGCTCGAGCTCGCGGCGGGCGGCTGGAAGGCGCCGCTCAGCACCGGCGTGTCGTCGCGGTGGCTGTAGGGCAGACCGAGATCGAAATCGTCCGGCACGTTCGCGGTCGGGCCACCGCCGAGCAGGGCGAGCGGGTCCACGGCCTCGTGCGCCCGGGACGGCGTGAACGGCGCCTGGTAGGGCGGCGCCGACCGCGACGGCGCGGCCGGCGGCGGGGTGTCGAATTCGGGGAGGGCCGCGGCCTTCGGCCAGCCGGTCGTCGGCGCGGTCGGGGGCGCGGTCCGGCTCAGCAGCTCGAGCGGGTCCGGGATGTCGCTCGCCGCGCCGAGCATTGCCGCCGCGGCAGCCGGCCGCCCCGGGCGCGCGGCGGGTGCCGCCTCGAGGCTGACCGAGAGGTCGTAATCGCCGAGCGTGATGACGTCGCCGTCGCCGAGCGGGACCACGAGGTCGCTGCCCAGCGGCTCGCTCGAATGATTGATGAACACCCCGTTCGTGCTCGTGTCGATGAGCAGGAAGCGGCCGTCCTCGAACGTGAGCGCGGCGTGGCGCGAGGACAGGAAGCGGTTCGGATCGGCGAGCACCCAGTCGCAGGTGGAGCCCCGGCCGATCGTGCCGCCCCGTTCGTCGAACACCTTCATCTCCCCGTCGTCTACCGGTTCTCCGCCATATCGGGTGACTGTAAGAGTGACGTGGGGCACGGTGATCTCGCAGCAGTGGAACGGGCCTAGAGTAGGCGTTATCGGTGTAATAGTGAAGTTCCTGAACGGGCCTTGCCGGCGCGCTCCGGGCTGCGCGCATTCCGTTGATTAATCAGCCGTTGCGGCGGGTCCCGGCCGCTCGCGACGCACCTTCCGCGGGCCTCGCGTCCGCCGCTCGTAGGTTGCTTCCTACCCCGCTCCGCGGCCGCCTCCGATAAGCCTCGCGGCCGCCGGGTCCTAGCATGGATCCGCGTGCCCCACCGGCCGCCGAGGTGTGCCAAGCATGGATGACTACAACGTCCCCGAAGCCGAGCCCGATCCGGTGCCGGCACCGGACAAGCCCGATCCCGGTCGGCCGCTCCATCCCGGAGTTCCGCCCGAGAGCACGCCGAAGACACCGGCCGAGCCCGGGGTGCCGGACGACCCGGTCCCCGTGCCCCTGCCGCCCAAAGGCCCGGCCTGACCGCGGCCGCCCGTACCGACATCCATCCCGGAGGCTCCACCCATGAAGATCCGTCATCTCGCCCTCGCCACCGCCTGCGTCCTCGCCGGCCCGGCGGCCCAAGCCGATTCCAAGAACCCGGACGCGAAGTTCGTCGAGCACGCCGCCGCCGGCGGTCAGATGGAAGTCGATCTCGGCCAGCTCGCGAGCCAGAAGGCGCAGCGGCCGGAGGTGAAGGCCTTCGGCGAGCGCATGGTGAAGGACCACCAGGAGGCGAACGCGAAGCTCGCGGCGCTCGCGAGCCAGAAGGGGATCGACGTGCCGAAGGCCGTCGGGATGCTCGATCAGCACAAGAAGGAGAAGCTCGCGAAGGCGAAGGCCGAGGACTTCGACGCGGACTACGTGAAGGCCATGCTGAAGGACCACGAGAAGGACATGAAGGATTTCGAGAAGGAGGCGCAGAGCGGCGAGGACGCGGAGGTGCGCAGCTTCGCCGCGGACACGCTGCCGACGCTGCGCTCGCATCTCGAGGCAATCAAGCAGCTCGCGAACGAGAAGTGATGCTGCGCTACGGCTACAAGCTGATGAGCGAGGAGCATCCGCCGAAGGTGCTCATCGGCAACGCCTGCCTCGCCGAGGACGCCGGCTTCGATTTCGTCGCGATCTCCGATCACCTCCAGCCGTGGCTCGACGAGCAGGGCCACGCGCCGTTCGCGTGGTCCGTGCTCGGCGCGATCGCCGTCGCGACGGAGCGGGTCGGCATCATGACCGCGGTGACGTGTCCCTTCCTGCGCTACCACCCGGCGATCATCGCGCAGGCCGCGGCGACCACCGCGATCATGTCCGGCGATCGCTTCACGCTCGGGCTCGGGGCTGGCGAGGCCTTGAACGAGCGCGCCGCGGGACGCGGCTGGCCGGGGGTCGCGACGCGCCACGAGATGCTGCGTGAGGCGGTGAGCATCATCGAGGGACTGTGGTCCGGCGAGCGCACGAGCTACGAGGGTCGGCACCTGCGACTCGAGAACGCGCGGCTCTACGATGTGCCCGATCTCCCGCCGCCGATCGCGATCGCCGCGGGTGGACCGGAAGCTGCACAGCTCGCCGGCGAGCGCGCCGACGCGCTCGTCGCGACGGAAGCGAAGAGCGAGCTCGTCGAGGCGTATCGCGGCCACGGCGGCGACGGACCGCGCTATGCGGAGCTCAGCCTCTGCTGGGCGCCGGACGAAGGGAGCGGGCTCGCCACCGTGCGCGAGCGCTTCCGCTGGTGTCGCCTCGGCTGGAAAGTGCTGCCCGAGCTCGCGGAGCCCGCGGCGTTCGACGCGGCGACGCAATTGCTCGAGCCCGCTGATTTCCGCGACACCGTCCCCTGCGGCCCGGATCCCGACCGTTACGTCGGCGCCGTACGCCGCTATCGCGACGCGGGCTTCGATCACGTGATCCTCACGCAGGTCGGACCGGACCAGGCCGGCTTCCTGCGCTTCTGGGAGCACGAGCTCGCGCCGGCGCTGCGTGCGATGAGTTGAGGAAGCGCTGAATTCGTCCAGTGCCGCCGCGCGCGGCGTGAATCCTCTCCAACGCCGATGTAAATCCTGCCGTCCGCACCGCGCGTCGCGCCCGCGCCTTCAGCACCTGCGAGGTGCGGCGCGTGGCATATCGCTTGCAAAACCCGCCTCACACGCCGCGACGCGCCCGAGCGCCGCACCTTCCCATTTGCAGATCACTCACCAGGAGACTGCCCATGCACAAGACGACACTATTCGCACTGCTGCTGCTCGCCGGCGCCGCCCAGGCCGGAGAGCGCGCGACGCTCATCGCCCAGGCCGAACGAAGCCGTGCCGCCGCTTACGGCTCGGACAACACCACCGACACGCCGAACAGCGATCCGACGGATCCCGTCGGCGCGAACCACGAGCTCGAGCAGGCGACCGCACCGCGCGGCACGACCGGCCCGACCGGTACCGATACACCGGCTGCGCACATGAACGACGACGGCACGCCGCGCAGCGACGATCCGGATCGCAAGACGATGCCGAAGAGCGAAGTCGATCCCAACGACCGCACGAGCAATCATCCGAGCAACGGACCGCGAGGGACCGGCTTGTAGAACGCACCGACGAAGGAGGCGCGGCGATCGCGCCATCGCTGCGGGACGCCCGCCGTACGGCGCGCCGGGAGCCGGGATATGAGGCGCGCATGACCCCGCGGGCAGAGGTGGCCTTCGGTACGCGTCGCCCTCGCGCAGGCGAGGGCCCAGCCGTTCAGCCCCGGCGCCGGGGTCGAGCCGCGGGGCGAGAGCAGATTGCCAGTGCGGCGCACTCGAATGCCCGAGGTTCACGGCGCGTGCCGTGGTTACCGGCTGGGCCGTCCCCTGCGCGAGGGCGACAGGCATTAGCCGAGGCGGAATGCGTCGACTGACCCGGCAGTTCGGAGAAGACCTTTTTTTGGTTCTCCTCCGAACTGTGGGACTGTTCCTCGGTGCGCCGCGGCGCGCATTTTCCACGTGTCGCCCTCGCGCAGGCGAGGGCCCGGTCGTTCAGCCCCGGCGTCGAGGTCGAACCGCGGGTCGAGTGCA
>JACQWY010000024.1 GCA_016209015.1 Gammaproteobacteria bacterium
CTCGCCTATCACCATCAGGCACTGCTCTATACGCTGCTGTTCAAAGCTGCCGCAGAGACCCTCACCACGCTCGCCGCCGATCCGAAGCATCTCGGGGCACGCCTCGGCTTCACCGCCGTGCTTCACACCTGGGGCTCGGCGCTGACCCACCATCCGCATCTGCATTGCATCGTGCCGGGCGGCGGTGTCGCCCTGGACGGCACGCGCTGGGTGGCCTGCCGCAAAGGCTTCTTCCTGCCGGTCCGCGTGCTCTCGCGCCTGTTCCGCCGACTCTTCCTCGAAGCACTCGATGCCGCTCACCGCGCCGGGCAGTTGCAGTGCTTCGGCGAGCATCGCCCGCTGAACGAACCAGCCGCGTTCAACGCCTTCTTGAGCTCACTGCGCAAGACGGAATGGGTCGTCTACGCCAAGCGACCGTTCAGCGGCCCCGCAGCCGTGCTCGCCTATCTCGCCCGCTACACCCATCGCGTCGCCATCGCCAACAGCCGCCTCATCACCCACGACGAACGCGGCGTCACCTTCAAGTGGAAGGATTATCGCGCTGCCGGCAACGCGCGCTACAAAACCATGACCCTCGCGACCGACGAGTTCATCCGTCGCTTCCTGCTCCACGTCCTGCCGCGCGGATTCCATCGCATCCGGCACTACGGCGCGCTCGCCAATCATCAGCGGGGCGACGCACTCGCCACCGCGCGCGAGCTCCTAGGCGTAGCAGCATCCGTCACGCACGAGGCGGACTCCGCCACGCCGCCACCCGCGCCGACCTTCGTCTGTCCGGGATGTGGGGCCGCCATGCTCGTCATCGCCACCTTCGAGCGCGGACATGCGCCGCGCGCGTTACCGCGCAACCTCGGCCCGCCATGCAGCGACTGACGAACGTGACACGGAGACGCGAAATCCCGGACGGCTCATCACCGGCCATGGGCGGCTTCGTGCTCGATGAGAAGAAGAGGCTGGAAAGGCTCGCCGATGATCATTCTGGTGCCCGGCACGACGACGAATTGCTCGACGCCTCGTCACCCGCAATGCGACAACTGATGCGCTTCACTGCTGAGAGCGAAGCGATCACCACACGACGCGTGATTCAAATCCCCATAGCCACGACGGACTTCGTGAGGCGCCTTCGCCGCTACGTGCCGCTGCTGATGCGCGGGCATCTGACAACGCTTAACGGAAGCGGTCGCGTTCGCGATGCATGCCGTCCACTATCCCGTCTTCGCAATCCTGCCGGCGAGGCCGCCGGCTTTCCGAGGGTCGTGCGACGTGGGGGCGAATTGGGGTCAGGTTCAAATTCCGGCCGACCGCATACGAAGAAGCAGGGCGGGTCGATCCGGAAATTGAACCTGACCCCAATTCGCCCGACCCGGTTGCGCTCGGCATGAACCTCGCGAGCCCCCTCCTCACCGGCTTCGTCGCCTCGGCCGCGACGAACCTCGACGATCTCGTGCTGCTCGTCGCGTTCTTCCTGCATCCCGCGACACGCTTTCCGAAAGTCGTGCTCGGCACGCTCGCCGGCTCCGCCGCGCTCGCGGCAGGCGGCGTCGTGCTGGGGCGCGCTGCACTCGCGCTGAGCCCGCTCGCGGTCGGCGCGCTCGGTCTCGTGCCGCTCTGGCTCGGCGCGCACAAGCTCTGGAAGCGGCGTCGCGCACGCCGCGAAGGGCGCGAGCTCACGGCGCACGAAGCGCCCGGCGTGTGGGCAATCTGCGGCCTGACGATCGCGGCGGGCGGTGACAATCTCGGTGTCTACGCACCGCTGCTCTCCGTGCGCGGTCTCGAGCTCGCGATCCTCGTCGGGGTGCTCGTCACGGGGCCCATACTCTGGTGCGCGCTCGCGCGCGCGACGGCCCATCATCCGGCGCTCAGACCCTATGCGATGCGCTACGGGCGCGATGCCGTGCCCTACGTCTACATCGTCCTCGGGCTCGCGGTGATCGGGGATGGCGTGCGCGAGTACCTCGCGTGACCGCGCGTGCGCTCGTGGCGTGGGCCGGCTCCGGATGATGGGCTTTCAACCCAACGGTCATGAAGTTTGTGCAGCGCCCGCAATCATGAAAGACGCGTAGAGGGAATTGGGGTCAGGTTCGATTTCGCGGCGAACGTTATGGCGCGTACCCGGGCGCTCCCCCGCGAATTCGAACCTGACCCCATTTCCCGCCGGCGCCGCCGCTCTTTCACGGCAGCTCTTTCACGGCATCCTATGAAGCGTGCTGCGGTTCGACGTGGCAGCACCGGTACGGCATCACGTAGGTCCGATTGGCGCCAGCGTAATCGGACGTTGAATCGGTCAACGCCGCCGCCCGTTCCGGCAGTCGCGCTCCATGCGTTGCGTACGCGGGGCTGGACGGACGTCCGATTACGCTGCGCCAATCGGACCTACGAAGAATTACCCGGCCTTCAACGACTCCGCGAGCTTCGCGAGCGTGTCGAGGCGTGGCAGCACCGTGTCCGCGCCTTCCGAAGGCACGGCGAACACGAGCTCCGTATAACCTTCGGCCATCAGCGCGCGGCAGCGATCTTCTTTCGTCGGCGCGAAGAACAGACCGAGCGTCAGATCCTCGAAGCGTCGGCCGCGTTTCGCGCATGCTTCTTTCAATTGCTCCACCGTCCCGCTCGTCGGATAGCCGCCGACCGGCGTCCAGCCATCGCCGTATTCCGCGACGCGATCGGGAATGTACTTCGAGTTCGCGCCGATCCAGATCGGCGGGCCACCGGCCTGCAGCGGTTTCGGATAGGACAGCATGGGATCGAAATTCACGTATTCGCCGTGGAATTCCGAGATCTCGTCGCGCCACATCGCCTTCATGGCGAGCACGTATTCGCGGACGACCCGCCAGCGCTTCTTGAACGGGTGGCCGTGGTTCTCGAACTCGGGTTCGTTCCAGCCGCAGCCGACGCCGAGCGTGACGCGTCCGCCGGAGAGCCGGTCGAGCGAAGCGACGGTCTTCGCGAGCGCGATCGGATCGTGCTGGGCGACGAGCGCGACGCCGGTGCCGAGGCGGATGCGCTTCGTCACCGCCGCGCACGTCGCGAGCGCGACGAAGGGATCGTAAGTGCGGCGATAGGGCTCGGGGATCTCCTGGTCCTTGAAGTAAGGCGAGACCGAGTTGCACGGGAAGTGCGTGTGCTCCGGCAGGAACAGCCCGTCGAGCCCGCGCTCTTCCACGGCGCGCGCGATCTCGGCCGGCTGCATCGACTTGTCGGTGGCGAAAAAGAAGATCCCGCACTGGACCATGGCTCTCTCCTGCAAACGTGACGAGGGGTATAGTAGCGCATGCCGGCGCCGCACCGCGCCGGCTTCCCATCGGTGTTCGCAGAGGTTGCTGTCGTGTTGAAGGAGAGGCTCACGCTCTGGAGCTGGATGCTCAGTCCGAGAATCATCACGTGGACGATCGTGCTCGTGCTGACCGTGCTCGTCGTGCTCTATCTGCTCTGGTCGCACTATCATCACGTGATATGACGCACGTCCGTTACGACACGCGATGACGTTCCGCCATCTCGCCGCGCCGCGTCCGGCTGACGAAGCCGCCAGGCGCGCGGCACTGGCGATCGGTCGCATGGGCGGCGCGCTCGCACCCGTGCTGCTGCTGCATGCGGGCATCCCCGGCACGCTGCCCGCGCTGTGGGCGTATTGCCGCGCGACGCTCCACGGCAGTCTGCTGCCGCGGACCTCGAAAGAGATCGCGGCCGCAGCGATCGCGAGCGCGAACCGCTGCCCCTGGAGCTTCGACGCGCATCTCGTCGCGCTCGTCGCAGGCGGCGCACGCCGGAGTGCCGAGGCCCTCGTCCGCGGCGATTACGAAGCGCTCGGCGACTCCGGGCACCGCGCTTGCGCCGAATGGGGCGCGCTCACGCTCGAGGCCGGCAACCCCGCGCTCCTCGCGGCCCCGTGCCCGGGCGCGGCACGCGCCGAGCTCCTCGGCACGGCCGTGCTCGCCCATCATCTCGATCGGCTCGCGACGGTGTTCCTCGCCGGCAGTCCCGTGCCGGGGCCGGAGGCGCTGCGGCCGCTCGCGCTCGGGCTCGCGGGTCTGCGCCATGCCGGCGCCTGGCGTCGCGCCGCGCGCGCGACGGCAGAGCCGGCGGCGATCGCCGGCACGGCGGACGGGGCTCCGGCGTGGTCGACGGCGGCCCCTGCGATCGGCGCGGCCTTCGTCGCGCTGTCGAACGCGCTGGAGCACGCGGGCGGGCGCGTGCTCGCAGAGCCCGTCGTGAGCCGCGTGCACGATTACGTGTCGTCCTGGGACGGTGAGGCGCCGAGCATCAATCGGCACTGGGCGGATCGCCCGTTCCAGCCTCTCGGCGCGAGCGAGCTCGCGGCCGGGCGCTTCGCGCTGCTCACGGCGCTCGCGCCGCAGCAGGTCGATGCGATGGTCGTCGGCGAATTTCGCCGGCATCACGCGGACGAGACGACGCTCGTCGAAGTCGCGGCCTGGGCGGCGTTCACCGCGGCGCAGCGGATCGGGGCGTGGCTCGGGACGGCTGCGCAACTGCGATCAGCGTAAGCGCGATCGCAGAGTTCTTCGGTTCCGCGTTTGCCGAAGGCGAGCGCCGCGCGTAGGCCCGACGCGGAATTCTTCCGATGCCGCGGGCAACTGATCCCGCCGGCGATGCTAGGGCTTCAGATCCTTCAAGCCGCGCTGCAGACCGGCGCGCGGCACGGCGTTTTCCGGCGCAGTGTAATCGCCGTCGAGCGGTGCGACGGTGATATAGCCCTCACCGAACAACGTCGTGTCTGAATCCTCGACGTCGGGGCCGGGCGTGACGCGCTTGAACGGCGCGGTGTATTCGCCGGGCGCGGTTTCCTGGAAGCTGATGTTGAAATAGGAAGACTGGCCCTGCACGGCGGCTTTCACGCCTTTGACCAGCGCGGGCGGCAGCGCGGGATAGTTCACGTTCAGTATCTCGCGCGGCTTCATGATGCGGCCCGTCGCGCAGCCCTCGTCGCGGAGGCGAGCGATCAGGCGCGTCGCGAATTCCGCGACCTGCGCGAAGTGCTCGAGGTTCTGCGGATCGCGTGGATTGCCCTTCGTCGGCAGGTCCGTGCTGAACGCGAGGCCGGGCACGGGCGGCTGGAGGAGCTGCACGCCGGCGACGGTCGCGCCGACCGTACCGGAGATCGGCGTCGCCGGGCCGATGTTCGCGCCTTCGTTGATACCGGAGACGATCAGATCCGGGCGGTGGTCGGGCCCGAGAATGCCGGTCACGCCGAGGAGCACGCTGGTCGCGGGCGTACCGCCGACGGCGTAGATCTTGTGCTCGGCATCCTTCGTGACCGCGACCTTGCCGAAGTTCAGTGCGGTGGAGACGCCGCTGTTGTTCTTGTCGGGGGCGATCATCGTCACGTCGAAACCGGCTTTCGTGAACGCGCTCTGCAAGGCCTCGATGCCCGGTGCCTGATAGCCGTCGTCGTTCGTGAGCAGGATCTTCACCGGCGCTTTGCAGTCGAATGCCGCGGCCGTGCCTGAAATCGCGAGCACGAGCCCGGCGACGAGCGCCTTTACAGTCTTCTTCACTTGCATGCTCCCACGGCGGCCGGCGACGCACGGCGCAGCGTTGTTGTTCGTTGAACGAGCGGGCCGCCGCGGACCGCAGCCCTGTTAGAATGCTGAGCCTACCGTCCCGGATTCAGGAGTCAACCAGCCCATGAACGTCTATGACCTGACGATTCCAGTCTTCACCGGCATGCTGCGCAACCTCTCGAAGCTGCTCGAGCGGGCCGAGGAACAGGCCGCATCGCGCAAGTTCGCGCCGGAAGCGCTGCTCGACGCGCGGCTCTATCCCGACATGTTCCCGCTGACGCGGCAGGTGCAGCTCGCGA
This sequence comes from Gammaproteobacteria bacterium, assembly GCA_016209015.1. Lineage (GTDB taxonomy): Bacteria > Pseudomonadota > Gammaproteobacteria > JACQWY01. The sequence continues at coordinate 5,819 of JACQWY010000024.1, forward strand.
CGGATTTCGCGAAGGGCACGGCCGCGCGTCTCGCGGCTCAGGACGTGCCCAAGTGGGACGACACCGAGCGTGGTTTCGCGGAGCTGCAGGCCCGGATCAGCAAGGCGCTCGATTATCTCGCGACGATCGCGCCCGCGGCGTTCGACGACGCCGAGAGCCGCGCCATCGAGCTCAAGACGCCCGCCGGCACGTTCCACTTTCGCGGCGACGAATTCCTGCTGACCTGGGGCCTGCCGAATTTCTACTTCCACGTGACGACGGCCTACAACATCCTGCGTCACAACGGCATCGAGATCGGCAAGCTGGATTTCCTCGGCAAAGCTTGAGGGACACGCGTATGCGTAGGTCCGATTAGCCGAAGGCGTAATCGGACGTTCGTGCGCCAGTAAACCGCTGCGGTGAACCGAACGAACGTCCGATTACGCTGGCGCTAATACGGACCTACGAAGTCTTCATGGGATGGCACTGGACATCCCTTCGACAGATGCTCCGAAAGCCGGAGTATGACCCGGCACCACACGCCTCATACCCCGCCACCCTCCGTCACCACCACCGGCCCACCGCGGCCAAGGCCCAACAGCGCCGCTGCGTTCTGCTCGGCGCAGGCGATCTCGAGCACTTCGAACGAATTCACGAGCGCGAGCAGGGTGCCGGGCGGCACGTCGCCGTAAGTGCGGTGGAGCGGCAGCACGCGACCCGCGGCCTTCACGACCGGACGCGTGAAGCCCGCGAGATCGGCGGCCTCGATGTTCGTGATGAGATTGCCGAAGTGATCGCTCGTTATCACGCAGCCGGCGAGCTCGCGTCCGCGCCGCACCGGGCGCTCGATCAACTGCGGGATGTAATCGTCCGTCGCGACGCCGATCGCGAGCGGGTCGAGCGTGCCCGCCGCGAGTGCGGCGGCGAGCGGTGCGAAGAAATCCCGGCCGTGGAACGTCGCCGACAGGGTACCGAGACGGAGGCTGCCGAGACGTTCGCGATCGACGAGATAGGCGGTGCCGCCCGTGCGTTCGACGAGTCCCGCGAGCAGACCGTTGTCCGGCGCGAGGAACAGATGCCCCTGGCCGAGCACGAGCAGCACACCGCGCTCGGTGCCCACCCCGGGATCGACGACGGCGAGGTGCACCGTGCCTTTGGGGAAATACTGGAACGAGCGCTCGAGCCAGAAGCCGGCCTCGGCCGGCCAGTGGACGTGCGCTTCGTGCGTGAGATCGACGAGTCGCGCGGCGGGGAAGCGGCTCAGCATCACGCCCTTCATCGTGCCGACGAAGGGCCCGCGATGACCGAAGTCCGTCGTGATGCTGATGACGCCGCAGGCTTGGAAATTCACGGGCATGATCGCAACTCCCGGCGGCGGCGCGCCGCCGTCTCGTTCAGGGCTTCGGATACCAGCTCGGGTCGCGCTTCTCGACGAAGCTCGCGAACCCTTCCGCGGCCTCGCGCGACTGGCGGATCGCCGCGTGCGAGGCGACGAGCTCCTCGAACAACGCCTCGCTCATGATCGAGCCCGCGCAGCGCATCACGCCGCGCTTCGTCTGCGCGACCGCATCCGGCGCCGCCATCAGAATTCCTTCGATGATCGGCTTCGCGGCTTCGTCCAGCCTGCCGGGTTCACAGACCTCGTGCACGAGACCGATGCGCCGCGCCTCGCAGGCATCGAAGCGTTCGCAGGTCACGGCGTAGCGGCGCACGTTGCGCTCGCCGATCGCGGCGTTCAACTGCGGGAAGATCACGCTCGCGAACACGCCCCAACGCGCCTCGCTGATCGCGAACTTCGCGTCGCTCGAGGCGATCACGATGTCGCAGGCCGAGGCGACGCCCGTCCCGCCGCCGATGCACGAGCCGTGGATGAGGGCGATCGTCGGCACTTTGAATTCGTTCAGGCCGCGCACGACCGCCGCGGTGCGGCGCGAAGTCTCGAGGTTCGTCGCCTCGTCCTTCGTCGCGATGTCGCGCAGCCATTTCAGATCGGCGCCGGCCTGGAAGTGACGGCCGTTGCCGCGGACGACGACGACGCGTACGCGCTCGTCGGTCGCGAGCGTGCCGAACGTCTCGAGCAGGGCTGCGACGAGCTCGGCGTTGTAGGCATTGTTCTTGTCGGGACGGTTCAACGTGACGGTCGCGACGCCGCGGGCGTCGACGCTGCACAGGACTACGTTCTCGGTCATTGCACTCCCCTCTGCGCTTCCAGGATGTCGTCGTCGCCGCGCGTACGTTGCGCGCGGGCAGGGTGAGATTGTAAACGAGAGCGGCGGGCTACATCCCCTCTTCGACGTCGATGATGCGGCGGTCGGCGCGCACCCAGTAGCGGAAATCGACGCCGCGCTGATTCAGCCGGCAGACCGAGGGCGCGACCCAGATCTGTTGGACACCGTCGGCGAGTGCGAAGTGGAAGTAGAGGTAGTTGCGTGGATCCTTGCGCGCGCCCTGCCGCTGGCCGAGACGTTCAAGGAGATCGCGCGCCACGTCCTCGTAGGCAGCGAGCTCGTCGAAGGACAGGCGCGTCGCGCCGGTCATGGTGAGGCCGGCCTCCTTCGTCTCGCAGACCGTCGGCTGCCGGCTCGCGGGCGCAGTCTCCGCTTCGCGCATTGCCCGACGCGCGTCGTCGACGTCGCGCAGCAGCGAGAAGATCGCGATGGCGACGCATGCGAGCACGAGCAGCGTCGAGCCGGGGAAGGTCCGTGTCGGCATAGGCTCCGGGGGGCTTCTTGGGAAAGCGCGGATTCTGTCAGGATATGGGAGGGAGGACAAACCTGGCGGCAGCGTACCGAGTGCCGGATCGGCTGTGATTCAGCGACGAACGACAAAGTCCTTCTCCCGACTGCGGGGACGCTCGATGCATTGCGCCTTGCCTGACACGTGTCGCCCTCGCGCAGGCGAGGGCCTAGTCGTTCAGCCCCGGGGCTGAGGTCGAACCGCGGGGCGAGAGCAGATTACCCGCGCGGCGCTGCGCCCTCGAAAGGCCGAGGTTCACTGCGCGTGCCATGGGTCACCGACTGGGCTTCGCCTGCGCGAGGGCGACGAGCCGGCAGTGCGTCCTGCGGTGCACCGTTCAACCGAATTCGCAGGTCGGCGACGAACCAAAAAAAAGCCCCCGGTACTTTCATGCCGGGGGCGTCGTGTCGAACGATATCAGGCCGCGAGCTTCTGGCGCTGCGCCGCCGTCGCCTTCGCGTCGACCTGCATCGTCTTCGGATCGATCACCACGCCGTAGACGTCGCGTGCGGCTTCGATCGAGACGTATTCGTCGAGGACGTCGTCCAGCACCGCGTCGATCTCGCGCTCCAGCGGGCTGCCGTAACCGCCGCCGCCCGTGCTCTCGAACATGAAGACCTCACCGTACTTGAACGGATGCGCGCAGAGCAGCGGGCTCTTCCAGCCGCCCTTGCCGTCGAGACCGCCGATCACTTCCTCGCGGCCGTCGTTGAAGATCTTCACCTGGCGCTGGACGGCGGAATGCTTGCCGCCCGCGACACCCGGGCTGCCCTCGAGCGTGCGGGCCGTTTCCATGCTCAGCTCGCCGTCGGAGAGATAACGGACCTTGAAGATCGCGCCCAAGCCGCCGCGATAACGGCCGGCACCCGCGCTGTCCTGGCGCAGCTCGAAGGCTTCATAAGCGATCGGGAACAGCAGCTCCGCGGTTTCGGCCGGCATGTTCATGCAATTGCCGAGCGGATCTTCCGTCACGTTCATGCCGTCGTTGAACGGCGTCGCGCCCCAGCCGCCGGCCGGCAGATCCGAGAACACGTCCGTCGTGCCCTGATAATTCACGGAGGACACGAACCAGTTGCAGTCCGCGCTCGTCGAGCCGGTCGCTTTCTCGGGGCAGGCCTTCGCGAGCGCCTGCCAGATCGCGCTCGTGATCTTCGAGGACGTGAGCGTCGTACAGCCGATCGTCGGCGCCGGCCACTTCGCATTCAGCCAGGAGCCGTCCGGTATGACTATCTTGATCGGGTTGAACATGCCCTGGTTCTGCGGCGCGTAGGGCGCGAGGAAGAACTGCAGCGAATAGAGCGTCGCGGACGCCGTGTTCGCATAGGGCGAATTGATCGCGCCCTTGACGATGGAATCCGTGCCGCTGAAGTCCACCGTGATGTCCGAGCCCTTGACGATCAGCTTCACCTTGATGCGGATCGGCTCCTTCGAGAAGCCGTCGGTATCCGCATAGTCCTCGCCTTCGTAGACGCCGTCCGGGATCTCGGTGATGCTCTTGCGCACTATCCTCTCGGTGTACTCCTGGAGCTGCTTCATCGCCGCCTTGAGCGTCGCGACCGTGTACTTCGCGGCGGCGCGCTGCATCTCCTGCTCGGCGGCGCGCAGGCAACCGACGTGGGCCTGCAGATCGCCCTTCACGAAGTGCGGCGTGCGCGTGTTGTTCATGATGATCGCGATGATGTCCTCGCGCGGCTTGCCGGCGGCGTAGATCTTCGTCGGCGGCAGGCGCAGGCCTTCGCCCGCGATGTGCGTGCCCGCGAACGCCTGGCCGCCCGCGGCGCCGCCGCCGAGGTCCATCCAGTGGCCGCGGCTGACCGCGAAGCCGAGCAGCTCTTTCTCGAAGAAGATCGGCATCAGGAACGTGATGTCGTTGATGTGCGTGCCGCCCTTGTAGGGATCGTTCAGGCAGATGACGTCGCCTTCATCGATGTTGTCGAGACCGAAGTGCTCGATGATCGCCTCCGCGCTGAACTTCATCGCGGCGAGGTGGATCGGGCAGTTCGCGGCCTGCGAGAGCAGTTGCACCTCGTAGTCGTAGATCGCGTTCGAGAAATCGACCATGTCCGCGAGGATCGGCGAGAACGATGCGCGCTGGAGCACGGTCGACATGCGATCGCTCGCGTATTCGAAGATACTCCTGAGCACTTCGAAAGTGACCGGGTCGACCTTGGTCTGCTCGATGACGGACGCGTCTACCTTTACCTTCTTGTCCATTCCGGCTCCTCCTCAGGCGTTGGCCGTGAGATTGCGGCTGATGTCGATGATCAGATTGCCGTACTGATCGACGGTCGCCACCGCATTCGGCGGCAGTACGGCGCAGGCATGCTCGTACTCGACGATGCTCGGGCCCGCGACCGTCGCTCGGGGCTTCAGGGCGTGACCGTCGTAGACCTTGCTCTGATGCCACTCGCGATTGAAATAGATCTTGCGCTCGCCCTTCACGGGTTCCGCGCCGCTGCCGCCGACTTCGACGGGCGGCGGGGCGTCCATCTTGCCGATCGCGGTCACGCCGAGCGAAACGAAGGCCGGCGCGAAATCGTCCGAGCTCACACCGTACTCCCGTTCGTGGCACTTGTGGAAGGTCGCGACGAGGTCCGGGATGTCGTGGGCGGTGAGCGCCTTGGCCGGGACGGGCGTTTCCACCTCGTAGGTCTGGCCCACGTAGCGCATCTGGGCGCTGCGCTGGGTCTCGATGTCCTGACGGGCGACGCCGTCCGCTTCGAGCAGCCGGATGGCTTCGGCTTCGAGCTTCGAGTATAGCTCATTGACCTTCGCCAAATCGGCCTGTTCGACCGACGAGAAATAGAAGGCCTCGAGGTCCTGGCGCAGGTCCATCGCGGTCGCGCCGAACGCCGAGGCGACGCCCGCGTAGACCGGCACGATGACTTTCGGGATGTTCAGGGACTCGGCCACGAAGCAGGCGTGCATCGCACCCGCGCCGCCGAAGCTCGCGAGCACGAAATCGCGCGGATCGCGACCGCGCGAGACGAGCACCTTCTTCACCGCCTGCGCCATGTTCTCGCAGCCGATGCGGATCATGCCGTCCGCGGTCTCGATACCCGACAGGCCGAATTCCTCGGCGAGCCGCTCCATTGCGGCCTCGGCGCCCTCGATGTCGAGATCCATCTTGCCGCCGAGCGTGGGCTCGATGCGGCCGAGGAGGAGATTCGCGTCCGTGATCGTGGGCTCCGTGCCGCCGAGCCGGTAGGACACCGGGCCCGGGCTCGAGCCCGCGCTCCTGGGGCCGACGCGCAGCGAACCGCCTTCGTCGACCCAGCCGATCGACCCGCCGCCCGCACCCACGCTGTGGATGTCGAGCATCGGCACGATGCAGGGGATTTCCCATTCGATTTCGTGATCGCGGGTGATGAGACCATGGCCATCCTCGACGATCGACACATCGAAGCTCGTGCCGCCGACGTCGGTGTGGACGAGGTTCGGATGATCGGCGAGCAGGCGCGAGAGATACGCCGCGTAGGCCACGCCGCCGGCGGGACCGGACTCGATGAGCTCTTCCGGATGCAGCTTCGCGTAGTCGACGCCCGTGATGCCGCCGCTCGATTTCAGGATCAGCAGCGAACCCGTGAAGCCCTTCTGCTTCAGCGCGTTCTCGAGGCGGTTGAAGTAGTCCTCCATGACCGGGATCGTCGCGGCACGGATCGCGGTCGTCGTGAAGCGGCCGTGCTCGCGGAACACCGGGCGCGTCTCGGAGGACAGTACGACGTAGGTGTCCGGACAGACGCTCTTGATCACGTCGCGCATCTCGCGCTCGTGCTGACCGTTCTTGTAGGCGTTGATGAACGCGATGGCGACGGACTTGATGCCGTGCGTCTTGATCTTGTTCGCGATCTCGAGGGCGGCGTCTTTCGGCAGCGGGCGGACGATTTCGCCCTTGGCGTTCGTGCGCTCGTTCAGCGTGTAACGGTAACGGCGCTTGATGATGGGCTTCGGTTTGACCTGGTAGGGATCGTAGAGCTGCTCGCGATGCTGGCGGCCGATTTCGATCGTGTCGCGGAAGCCGTCGGTCGTGACCATCGCGGCATCGGGATAGTCGCGCTCGATGAGCGCGTTCGTCGCCGTGGTCGTGCCGTGCATGAGATGCGAGATCTCGGCGAACGGGATCCCGGCCGCCGCGATGGCGCTGATGACGCCCTCGGACCGGTCATGCTTCGTGGTCAGGACCTTGGAGGTGACCTGCTTGCGGGTCTTGTCCTCCCAGGCGAATAAGTCGGTGAACGTGCCTCCGACGTCGATGCCGACGCGCCACATGTGGTATCTCCTCTCGTTCGGGTTGGCGGGCCGGGACGGGGCCTTACCACGTCGCCGGTCTCAATCGGCAGGTCCCCCGCGCCGCGGCGGCGGCACGTGGCCGCGCCCGGCGACTGCCGTAGGGTTCGCGCGTCTGACGCGCCCGGTCGCCGGCGGGCTGTCCGGCGTCCGGTGCAAGCGGGTTGCGGCCTTAGTGTGTCGGCATTCCCCAGGCCTTTCAATGGTCCGCCGGGGAAAGCAAGAATCCGGCCCCGGGCCCCGGCCCGGGCCACCGGGGGGCAAGCTTCTTGCGCCCCGGTGCGCGGCGATTCAGCGCTCGAAATCGGTCTGTTTCCCTGCGAAATCGATGAAGTAATCGATGGACGCCGGGTTCATCATTGCGTCGCGGCTGACCGCCTTCGCGATGTCGTAACCCATGAGGATCCTGCGCACCGGGACCTCGAGCTTCTTGCCGGTCAGCGTATAGGGCACGGCCTCGACAGCATAGATCCGGTCCGGGACGTGGCGCGGCGAGCACTGCTCGCGCAAGGCCTCGTTGATCTTCTTCACGAGCCCGGGCGTGAGCTCGCGCCCCGGTTTCAATTGCACGAACAGCGGCATGAAGAAGCGCCCGCCGGAGAGATCGAGGTTCACGATGATCGAATCCTGCAACTCCTCGATCGCCTCGAGCGTACGGTAGATCTCGGCCGTGCCGATGCGCACGCCGTAGCGGTTCAAGGTCGAATCCGAGCGGCCCTGGATGTAGCAGCCGCCGCGCGCGTTGACCTTGAAGAAATCGCCGTGGCGCCAGTAGCCGGGGAACACTTCGAAGTAGGACTCGCGATAGCGATGGCCGTCGCGATCGTTCCAGAAACAGATCGGCATCGAGGGCATGGGCTTGCAGACGACGAGCTCGCCGACTTCGTCGATGACGGACTCGCCGGCGTCGTTGAATGCGTGCACGTCGACGGCGAGCGCCGCGGCCTGGATCTCGCCCGCATACACCGGCAGCGTGCACGAGCCGCTGACGAAGCCCGAGCTGATGTCCGTGCCGCCGCTCTGCGAGGTCACCCAGAGATCTTCTTTCACGTTCTCGTAGAGCCACACCATCGATTCCGGCGTCACCGGCGAGCCGCTCAAGAGCACGCCTTCGAGCGCGGCGTAATCGTACTTCGCTTTCGGCACGATGCCGTTCTTCTGCATCAGGCTCACGTAAGTCGGGCTGCCGCCGAAGATCGTCGCCTTGTGCTCGGCGGCGAGCCGCCACAGCACGTCGACGTCGGGCGCGGACGGGTTGCCGTCGTAGAGTATCGAAGAGGCGCCGACGACCAGCGCCGACATCAGCACGTTCCACATGATCCAGCCCGAGGTCGTGTAGAAGAACATCGTCGCGCCGGGACGGAGGTTGATCTGCAGGCTCATGCCCTTGTGCATCTCAAGCGTGATGCCGCCGTGGCTGTGGACGATCGCTTTCGGCAGGCCGGTCGTGCCGGAGGAATAGACGATCCACAACGGATGATCGAAGGGCACGGGCGTGAACTCGAGCGGCGCGGCCGGTGCGTGCGCCATGATCTCGGGCCAGATCGCCGCGTGCGACACGGGCGGCTCGGCCTGCGCATCGATGTACGGCAGGAAGACGACCTGCTTCAGGGACGGCAACTGTTCGATGATGTGCAGCGCCTCGGCACGGCGATCGAAGGTCTTGCCGCCGTAGTTGTAGCCGTCGACGCAGAACAGCACCGTCGGTTCGATCTGGCTGAAGCGATCGAGCACGCTGCGTACGCCGAAGTCCGGCGAGCAGCTCGACCAGATTGCGCCGAGGCTCGCGGTCGCGAGGAAGGCGACGATCGTCTCCGGGATGTTCGGCATGAAGGACGCCACGCGATCGCCCGGCTTCACGCCGTACTCGGGCAGGCGCGCCGCGAGACGCGTGACCTGATCGGCGAGCTCGTTCCAGCTCACGGCGCGGTAGGGGATGTGCTCGGCGGCGAAGTGCAGCGCGGTCTCGGGCCCGCGGCTGTTGCGCAGGACATGTTCGGCGAAATTCAGATGCGCGCCCGGAAACCATTTGGCGCCCGGCATCTCCGCATGCTTCAGCACGCACTCGTAGGGCGTCGTCGACTTGATGTCGAAGTACTGCCAGACCGCTTCCCAGAAGGCCTCGAGATTCGCGACGGACCAGGCCTGGAGCTCCGTGTAGTTCGCGAGACGCACCTGCTTGTGCTCGGCGAGCCAGCGCAGGAATTTCGTCAATTGCGAGGCCGCGATGCGGGCCGGGCTGGGCGTCCAGAGCAGGTCGCCTTCTTGAACCATGGGTCAGTCCTCTTCTTCAGCTGAATATCGTTATTAGAGCTCTGAACAAGTCCGTCCGGGACTTGTCAGCGCACGGCCAGCAAGAAGTGTAATTCTTGCCGGCCTCACGTGAACAATGGCTTACGCCACCGTTCACGGCGGCACATCCCTGTGCCGCAGGAAGCTCTGAACTCGTTCAGAGCTTCCTCGTATACGGAAGGCGCGGGCGCCCGCTCAGGCGCCCCGGCGGCACTGGTCCGCGTGACCGGGATCATCGACGCCGCCCGCATGATAGCGATACCATGCAGGCTCCACAAACGGGCCGTCCGGCCCGGAAATCCGCGGCTACGCCGCAATAATTCTTAGCGGGAGAGGCAGCTTATGAACGACGTTTTCGTCGCCGGCGTCAGCATGACGGCATTCGGCAAGCACCTGACGCGCAGCATCAAGGACCTGGCCCAGGACGCGCTGCAGGGCGCGCTGAAGGATGCGGGCGCGGAGCTCGGCGACATCGAGGCCGTGTTCTACGGCAACTGCGTGCAGGGCCACATGGACGGCCAGGACATGATCCGCGGTGAGATCGCGCTGCGTGCCGCGGGCCTGCAGAACGTGCCGATGATCAACGTCGAGAACGCCTGCGCGACCGGCAGCTCCGCTTTCCACCTCGCGGTGAGCTACGTACGCTCCGGTGCCGCCGACATCGCGCTCGCGATCGGCGTGGAGAAGATGTTCTCCGCGGACAAGGCGCTCATGTTCAGCGCCTTCGACGGCGCGTGGGACGTGCATCAGGTCGAGCAGAACCGCAACACGCTCACCTCCATGGGCGAGGGTCTCCCGATCCCGCCGGGCACGACCTCGGACAAGCCGTACAGTGTCTTCATGGACGTCTACGCCGGTCTCTCGCGCCTGCACATGCGCGAGTTCGGCACGACCCAGCGCCAGATCGCCATCGTCTCCTCGAAGAACCATCAGCACTCGACGATGAATCCGCTGTCGCAGTATCAGCGTGCCTACAGCGTGGACGAAATTCTCGCCGCGCCGCCGATCACCTATCCGCTGACGCTGCCGATGTGCTCGCCGGTGAGCGACGGCGCGGCCGCCGCGATCGTCTGCAATGCCGCCGGCCTGAAGCGTCTGTCGAGCGCCGCGAAGCGGGCGAAGCGCGTCTGCGCCTCGGTCGTGCAGACCGGCTCGAACCGGCGCGCCGAGGATCTCCATCTGCACGTGACCGCGCGCGCCGCGAAGAAGGCCTACGAGCAGGCGGGCGTCGGTGCGGACGCGATGTCGATGGCCGAAGTCCACGATGCGACCGCAGTCGGCGAAATCATCGAAGTGGAAGCGCTCGGCCTGTGCAAGCTCGGCGAAGGCGGCCCGTTCGCGGAATCCGGCGCGACCGCGCTCGGCGGCCGTCTGCCGGTCAATCCCTCGGGCGGCCTCGAGTCGAAGGGCCATCCCATCGGCGCGACCGGCATTGCCCAGATCTACGAGCTCGTCACTCAGCTCCGCAACGAGGCCGGAAAACGCCAGATCACCGCGCCGAAATTCGGCATCGCCCAGAACGGCGGCGGCATCTGCGGCGTGGAGGAAGCCGTGGTGTGCGTGCACATCGTGGGGCACTGATCCGAGAAACGGTCTTCGTAGGTCCATTGATTAGCCGCAGGCGTAATCGGACGTTCGCGCGGCAGCGAAGCACTGGCGGCCGTCGAGCGAGCGTCCGATTACGCTGGCGCTAATCGGACCTACGGACGACTGTTCAAGTCCCCAGCCGGCGTATCGCCTGCTCCGTCAGGTACTGATCGAAAATCGCCGGATCGTTCACGCGCATGCCGTAACCGCCGCCGATCTGTTTGACCTGCGCGAGGCGGGTCATGCGATTGCTCTGCACGTCGTGGGCGTGGACGTTGCACCACGACCAGTACGGATGCGTGCCGTCCATCACCTTCTGGTCGCCCTTCTCGTAGACGGAGTACGTACCGTCGAACGACTTGAACGGTTCGCCGCGACGATCGAAAGTGATCGCGTTGACGGGCAGCAGGGTGCGGGCATCGAACCATACGCGCTTCTTGCCGACCGGCGCGCGCGGATAACCCGTCGGCTCGCATTCGACCACGATCACTTCGGGAATGAGCTCCGCGTTCGTGTCCCAGAACGTGAGGCCCTTGCCGCCGCCGTGCGTCTTGCCTTCCCAGTTCTCGTCCTCGGCCGCCCAGTTCTCGGTCAGCCCTGCGATGAACGGCTGGCGGCCGACGATCTTGTAGTTGCCCCAGGTGAGATAGGGATCACCGGCGGCCCAGGCATCGGAGAGATAGAGCGTCGTGCCGGGAATGAGCGGCTCGAAGCGCTGGCTCGACGGGAAGCGGCGCACGCGCTTGAACTGGGGCAGATAGCCCATGAGGTCGGGGAACTGCGTCTGGTCGTAGGGCCAGATGTTCAGGAACGACGTGCCCTTCGCGTCCTGCGGGTAAGTGAAGAACACGGTGTTGTAGCGCAACTTGTCCTCCGAACCGGGCAGATAGGGCTTCGGATCGATGGTCGTACGCGCCACCGCGGCGTATTCGACCCACGCGACTTCGTAGGTGTAGCCGAGATTGCCGTCGGCATCGAGCTCGTAGTCGCGCACGGCGTAGAACGAGACGTCGTGACGCCCCCACGACAACGTGACCGGCACGAACACCTCGACCGCGCTCTGCGGCTTCGGGAAGGGATTGCCGCCGATCCAGGGTTTGCCCTCTTTCGTGACGACGTTGCCCTTCGCATCGAACTGGGCGAGACCCTGATTGCGCAGCGTCGCCTCGATGTAATCGGGCGGGCTCAGCTTCGTCATCTCGGTGGTCGTCGGCACGAGCTTGATCTTTCGGCCGAGCTGTTTGATCTGGATGAGACGTATGGGATCGATGAGGTCCGCGACGATGTCGACGTTCGACGCGTCGATCGTGTCGCCCGGCTTGAGCTTGCCCTTCGTGTACATCTCGATCGAGAGCAGCTCGTCGGGGTAGGCGTTCTCGAAACCGCCGTTGCCTGCCACGGCGTCCCATACCGTGCCGAACACGCCGGCGGCGAAGATACCCTTCGCGCTCTGCTCGAGGAAGTGCCGCCGAGCGTAGTTGAAATCGTATTTGCGGATTCTCATGCCAATGCCCCTGTCGTAATTGAACCGGTGCGCAGCGTCGCACCCGGGTGCGGGCCTCATTCGCACAATGAGGCGAATTTCTCGTCCAGCCAGGCCGCATCCAACTGCCTGCCGATGAAAACCAATCTACTCGTTTGGTCCGTGTCGGGCCAGTCGTCCAGCCACTGCACGGGATAAAACTTGTTGCGCACCGCGTGCAGGATCGCCGGCCGTCCGCCCTTCTCGCGAAAGCCCGCAATGCCCTTGATGCGGAGCAAGCTATCGCCCGCCTGATTGACGAGATGATTCAGGAACACCGTCGTCCCGGCGAGACTCAAAGGTCCGGGCCGGGTGATGACGTGGGTCGCGTAATGCGTTGCGTGATCGTGATGCTCGTGAGCGAGTATCCACGCCATGATCGTGCCGGCGCGCCGGTCCGGCATGAAGCGCGAGCGGCCGACGAGGAGCACGGGATCGATCGCGCCCTGCACGGCGACCAGGCACTCGGCCTGCGGGTTGATACCGGCGACGAGCCGTTCAGCGGCGGAACGTTCCTCAGCGCTCGCGATGTCCGTCTTCGTCAGCACGACGAGATCGGCGAGCGCGAGCTGATTCGTCGCCGTCTCGTGCTCCGGCAGCGTCTGCGCCGCGTGCTGGGCATCGATGACGGTGACGACGGCCTCGAGCCCGAAAGCGCGCATGAGATGCGGATCGGTCATCAAGGTATGCACCAGAGGCACGGGATCCGCGAGGCCGCTCGTCTCGACGATCACCCGCTCGAACGGCGCGACCTCCTCCAGTACGCGCTGGCGGTAGAGATCGCGCAGCGTCAGCGCGAGGTCGCCGCGGATCGTGCAGCACAGGCAGCCGTTTCTGAGCTCGACGACGTTCTCGGCGACCTTCGCGACGATCAGGTGATCGATACTGACCTCGCCGAATTCGTTGATGATGACGGCCGTGCGCTCGAGCCGCGGATCGGCGAGCAGATGCGCGAGCAGCGTCGTCTTGCCGCTGCCGAGGAAGCCGGTGAGGATGGTGACTGGCGTGAGCTTCTTCATGTCGGGATCACTCCTTCGCGGCCGGCGTGCAGCCGAGCTTCGCGTCGTGGACCGCGATCTGCGCGGTGAACTCCGGCGGCGCTTTCGGCGGATGGGCTTTCACGTCGGCGACGAGCGGGCAGGCGGCCTGCGGATCGGTCGACTCCGACTTCATTTCGATGCGCGCCAGCATTCCCTCCTGCCACACGGCACTGTCTGCATCGGTGCGATCGGTGATGACCTTCCATGCGCTCTCGGCCTCGGCAGTGCGGTTCGTGAGGCGCGCGGTGCGCGCGAGCTGGACCCAGCCGTCGCCCGCCTTCGGATACTGCTTGTTGAACGCGGCTGCCGCTTCGTAAGCCTCGTCGTTGCGCCGGTCGGCGAGCAGCGAAGTGATTTCCATCAGCCGGAAGCGGCGATCCATGTCCGGCAGGTTCGCGAGCAAGGGCTTGAGACTCGCGGTCATCATGCGCTTCACGTCGCCGTCGGGCAGCGCCTTCACCCAGGGATAGACGAGCTCGAGCTGCCAGCCTTCGAGCTGCCCCGTGCCCGGCTGCTGCAACCAGGCCGCGAGACGCTCGGGCTGGCCGAGGCGCTCGTAGCAGCGGATACGCGCCCACAGCAGCGCCTTGCGCGCGGAAGAACCGATATCGCCCTTCCTCTCGGCGAGATCGATGGCCTTCACGACATCCTCCGGCACGGTGTCCGAGACTGCCCGCATCTGCAGGTACGCCGCATAGTTCTCGGGATTGCGCTTCTCCTCGGCAGGCAGCTCGTCGAACGCGTTCATGCCCTGGCGCGCGATGCCGGAATACTGCGTCGAGGCACCCGGGTCGAACTTCGCGAACTCGCGCGCGATGAGGAAGAAGCGCGCCGTTTGTACGCCGCCGCCCAAGGTGTCCGGCCGCTTCACGGAGCCGAGCAGCTTCAGCGCGGTCGTGGTGTCGCCGCTCGACTGGGCGAGGATGAGGCGTGCGCCGTCGGCATCCGGATCGCCTGGATTCGCGCTGAGGAAACGTTGCGCGGCCTGCTGCAGGGCCTGCTGGGATTCCGGCGTGCCCTTGGCCTGCTCGCGTTGCGCGCGGGCGATGTAGACGAGCTTGATGGCGGCATTGCGCAGCTCGGCCTCGAGCTTCGGATTGCGCAGCAGCTTTTCGCCGAGCGTCGCCGCCTGGTCGGTGAGATTGCTCTTCAGGCAGGCCACCGCATGGCGATAGCGGAAGCGATCGAAGTTCATGCCGGGTGCCCCGGGCTCCTGGGCGAAGAACTTCTGATACTTCTGGACCGCGGTGTAGTACTGCTCGCTCGTGAACGCGAACTCGGCTCCCACGAGCTCGCCCCAGATCCCGAGATCCTCGCGCACGACTTCCTTCTGGTAGCCGAGGATGTCGGAAAGCAGTGTCATCTCCATGAGACCCGCATCGATGAGCTGGCGGAGCTTCGCCACGCCTTCTCGGCCGCCGGCCTGCGTCGCGCGCTGACGCTCGAGGAGGGCGAAGGCCTCCGCGCGAAGCCGGCCCGCGTCGAAGGCGTCGTTCGCGCCGGCCGGGGCCGCGATCGGCGTCGGTGCCTTGTTCTCGCGCATCAAGCGGAGCTGCTCGCCGACGGCCTTCTTCACGGGATGTCCCGGATCCCCGGCGAGCGCGGTATCCAGGTTCTCGAAGATCGAAATCGCCCGCGGACGATTGCCTTCGGCGATCGCGACGAAACCGAGGCCGAGCCAGCCGCCGTAGACGAGGCTCGGTTGGAAGATTTGCAGCGATGCCGCGCGGAAGCCGCGGCGTGCGTGCTTCAGGAGCCTGATGCGCTCGTCGCCCCTCGTGCTGCGCTCCGCGAGCGTCAGCTCCAGCCAGCTCCGCCAGTACGGGAACGCCGCCATCGCGAAGCTCAGGTCATCCCAGGCCGCCGACCGGTAGAGCTGCTCGAGCGCGCCTTCGTTGTCCCCCGCTTCGTCTTCGATGGCCATGAGCTTGCCGGTCGCGAGCTTGTGGAGCTCGGTCGTGACGTGGACGAGCTTCTTCATGTAGCCGTCGGAAACGCCGGCGCCACGCGCCGCATCCACGATGCTGCCGTAGCCCCGCGCCGCGTGCGCGAGATCGTGCGTCGAGCTCGCGGGGCTCAGACCGGCGAGTACGGCCTGGGCCTGCGTGAGCGGATCGGGCGCATTCGGCGCGGCTTGCGCAGCGGGCGCAGCCGGCGATGCCGCGGCCGGCTGCGCGCGCTTCGCGATGCCGGCAGCCGAAGCATCCAACGCGAGAGCGATTACGCCAAGGACGAATGCCGTGCCGAGTCCCGTTCTGCGCGATGTCGTCATGACGCGGCCTAGAGGATATCCAGCAGCGCCTGCATCTGGCGCGCGAACTGATCGCCGATGATGAGGATGATGAGGCGCTTCGTGAGCGAGGATTCCTGCTCGAGCGTCGCCGCATCGCCGTTGCCCGCGTCCGCGATGAGCCTGAACTCGTACATCGGCTCGCTGCGGTAGAGCGCGCGGTTCACTTTGCGGCCGACGCGATTCTCGACCATCGAGGGATTCGCCTCGTCGCTCACGTCGAGCGTCGAGACGATGCCGCCACTCGCGGCGAAGCGCTCCACCTTCTTCACGATCGTGCTCATGTCGTCCCGGTGCGGCCCCGCATCGCCGACGAGGATGACTATGCGTCGCGCGCCGGCCTGCCAGCCCGTCTCGTCTATGCCCTGCTTCAGACCCTCGAGAATGTCCTCGTACATGTCACCGCCCCCTTCGGCGAGGAGCTCGTGCAGGAAGCCGCGGAGCTTCTTCGTGCTGTAGGTGAGGCGCTGTGTCTTCGTCAGGAATCCGGGCTCATCCGTGTCGCGGTAGGCCACGAGGCCGAAGCGGGCCGTCGGCACGAGCGAACGCACGGTCGCGACGATGTCCGTGATCCGCGCTTTGACTTCGCTGATCACCCAATCCATCGAGCCCGTCGCGTCCACCACGAAGACGACATCGAGCCCGCCGTCGCGCAGCCCCTGCAGATACGCCGCGAACTGATTCGACGAATCGCCGAGCGCGTTGCCGATGCCGACGCCGCGAACCGCGGTGCCCGCACCCGCCGCTTCGCTGAGCGCCCCCACCGCCGGCACGCGTGCGGCGGCGGCGATGCCGTTCGGGTCGACGAGGCGGGGCTGGGCCTGCTGCGCCGGTGCTGCGGGCGCGGCCATCGCGCCGGCACCGCCGGCATCGGCTTTCAACGTCAATGGAACGTCGGGCGGCGGCGGCTTCACCGCCTGCGGCGCGATGAGGATCTCCGGCGGCTTCATCTCGAGCTCTTTCTCGAATTCGATCGCTTCCTGCGGCGGTGGCGGCTCGAGCACACGCTGCAAGGGCTGCTTCTCGACTTCGACCGTCATTTCGTGCACGGGCGGCTGCTTTACGTGCGCGGCATTGCGGGCGAGCTCGTAGAGTTCGTCGGCGACGCGCGACGAGAGAATGACGTGCACGAAGAGCGACGCCACGAGCAAGGCGAGCCACAGTCCCCAGCGGCGCGGCGGGCAAAGCTTCACGACGGACTCGTCATTCGGAAAGTCAGGAGAGGATCTCGCTTGGCCAGGAGTGTCACGGGGGACGCAATCGATGAATGGCATTGGTTTGGGGCTGCTTCCAGCAGTGTATCGCACACGGCGCCGGTTTTATCCGGCGGCCCGAGGGCACTGCACATTGGTCACATATCGGGCGCCCGGGTTCCGCCGCACGGGCTACGGCCGCTTCAATCGTTCTCCCGGATCAACCTGGCCTGCTCGCGATTCGGCGGCTCCGGCAGCCGGGCAAAGAGGGCTGCTCTCCGACCTGCGGCGGGGGGGGCGATCGAAGCATCCCGTCCTGGCTGATGGCCGTCGCCTTCGCGAAGGCGAGGGGAAAGTGCGCGCCGCGGTATGCGCAGCGACCGCCCTCCGCAGTCCGGGGGAAAAGCCAAAAAAAGAGGCTCCTCTCCGAACTGCGGGGCTGCTCGTCGGTACACCGTGGCGCGTATTCCCCACGTGTCGCCCTCGCGCAGGCGAGGGCCCAGTCGTTCAGCCCCGGCGCCGAGGTAGAACCGCGGGCCGAGCGCAGAAAACGAGCGCAGTGCGGAACGGAGGGCTCGAAAGTCCGAGGTTCACTGCGCGTGCTGTCGGTCACCGACTGGGCCCTCGCCTGCGCGAGGGCGACGGGCATTAGCCGAGGCGGAATGCGTCGACTGATCCCGCAGTCTGGAGAAGAAACAAAAAAAAGGCCGGCGATTGCCGGCCTTTTCGAAGAGCGCCAGGTCGTGCTCAGAAGAAGAACGCCGCACGGGCGAAGACTTCGTCGCCGCTCGTCTGGTCGATCGTCGCCAGTGTGCTCTGCGTGCCGTTGCCGAGATCTTTCGCGATGTTGGCATAGATATCGAACTGCCACTTCGTGCTCGGCTTGTAGCGCACGCCCGGCTGAATGAAGATCGAGCCGGACACGTCGTACAGTACTGCGAAGTCGGCGCGCCAGATCAGGTTCGGGAACGGCTGCTGGAACGCGAACGTCACCGCATCGAACATGTCTTGACCTTTCGGACGGCCAGTCGCGCCGGTGATGCCATCCGTGTCGTTGCCGTCGAGCAGACGGCCGAACATGTCGGATTCCGTCTTGTGCATCCACTCGAACACGAGGTAGGTCGCCGGGGCGTTCGGGAGAATCGACTGATACTTCTCGAACACCACGGACGCTACGGCCTCGTCACGCTCCGTCGGACGCTGGTCGAGCGTCAGTGAGGTGAACTTCTTGTTCGGCGTGTAGCTCATCTCGCCGCGGACGATGAGCTGGTCCAGCAGACTGCCGGGCGAGCTCTCGATGATGTAGTTGCCGCCGAAGCCGAAGATCTGCTCACGCTTGAACACACGCTCAATGTAGCCGCGGAGCGGGCCGAAGCCCCCGAAGAAAGTATTCAGCGTATTGATCGCCAGGCCCTTGTTCCCTTCGAACGGGATGCCGAAGAGCTGCCGGCCGACGAGCTGCGAGCCCGAGAACTGGTCGAGCGAGGTAGACACGCCTTCGACCGGATTCAGGCGCACTTGACCCGCATAGTGGAACCACTCATCCGCGGAGCTCGTGCCCGTGACGTCCGGAATGAACGCCGAGCCGCAGGCGCCCGCGAAGTGCAGACCGGCTTGGGCGCTGGCGAGCTGACCGGCGGTCGCCAATGCACGGAAAGGCGAATTGGCCAGGCAGAACGGGTTCGGCGTGCCGTCCGGGCTCGCGAGCGGCGCATCCTTCCAGCGGACGAAGCCATCCGGATTGATGCGGGACACCGCCATCGCCTGCAAGGTCAGCTTGTCGGTGATCGGCGCACGCAGCTTGAAGCCGAAGTTCAGTGCATTCTCGGCGTCCTGGAACGTATTGCGATCATCCAGCGTGAATGCCGCCGGAATCACGTTGTAGGGCGTATTCTCGGCCGGCAGGATGCTCGGATTGAACATCTGGACGAAGCCTTCGAGCTCCCACTCGTTCTTGAACGTGAAGCTGCCGCGGACGCCCGGCATCGCGATGCGCTTGTCCGAGTACTCCTCGGCGGCGACGTCGAGGAAGGAGTGACGACGCAGGTCGAGACCGTTCACGACGTCGAACACGCGGAAGAACAGTGCTTCGCCCCAGGCGATCTGCTGCTGGCCGACACGCAGCCACATGCCGCCATGGTGCCAGTCCACGTACGCCGACGGGAAGTCGAGCATCGCGTTGTCCGTGGTGACTTCCAGCGGATTCAGACGGCCATTGCTGTACCAGCCGCTGTCCTGGGGCTGCTTCGCCAGCTTGTTGCCGCCGATGCCGTAGAAATTGCCGGCATGCGTCAGGCCGAAGTGATCGCCGACGTTACCATTGCCGAACGGCTCTTCCTCGGCGGTGTAGACGCGGGTCTGAACATATGCGGAGAATTCGTCGCTGAACTTCGCCTGGATGTCGAGTTCGAGCTTCGTGGCGAACAGATTGAACTGGTTGTTGTCCGTCAGGCCGGAAGAAGCAGCGGGAACCGCGCCGCAACCGACGCCGATGTTCATTTTGCAGGTACCGCTGTTCGTGATGATCTGCCCGGCATTGCCCGGCGAACCGACACGCAGCGGCGAAACCATCTTGTTATAGGGGTTCCCGGTCGTATTGAACGTGTTCGTTCCGTCGATCGAGACTCCGATCTCCTGCCGGATGTAACCCGTGACGTTCAGGTCGACGCCGCCCAGTTGAAAGCTTCCCGCCGACGCAGTCAGCGGTAACAGGACACTGGCGGCCATTCCCCCGGCGACCAGACCTTTAGCGATTTTGTTAGTGGCCACTCCCGCTCTCCTCTCAGATAAGTATCAGTGTCGAGCAACTATTGATTGGTAGGCGAACTGTAAATCCGGCGTTGGGGGAGACGCTTTCGACTAGAGACCAGTAGCATCTTTACCACACGCTGGGGAACCCCAGAATTCCCCGAGTATTCAGCCGCCGTCCGCCCCTTTTGGGCATATGCCTAATAAACTACAGCACAAAGCGTCAATATTCAACCCGCGCCACGGCTTTGTTGTCTTTGCGCAGCAGCTCGTTGCTTTGCTGCTACGCAACGGAAACGAAGTCGTGTGACGTATTAACGCAACACCTGCGCAATCATCCCACGCGCGCCACCAATGTAGACGACCTGCGCGTGCACGGGGCCCGCTTCGGTCTTGACCTTGGCCTCGCCGATGCCGATCGCCTGGTACCAGTTTCGCAGAACCTGGGGGTCGCCCGAATGCGTCCACGTCGCGCCGGCGTCGCTGCTGCGGATGAGCGCACGGATGCCGGTGATGACGACCTCGCCCTGCTTCGAGACCCATACGCCGAGCAGATTCGCGTCGCCGCCGACGTCGACTTTCTCCCAGGTGTTGCCGTTGTCCACGGTCTTGATTACGAGACCCTTCTGGCCCACACCGAAGCCGGTGCCATCCTCGAGGACGTGCATCGCGAACAAGGACTCGTCGCTCTTGTGTTTCGAGGTCCAGGTCTTGCCATCGTCCTCGGAGACGAGCACGAGCCCGAACTCGCCGCCCACCGTGAGACGCCCGCTCTCCTCGACGCGCGCGATGTACATGTGGGGCTGATATCCGCCCTCGGCGAACTTCTCCCAGTCGAGCTCGATGGGGGACCAGCTCTTGCCGCCGTCGTGAGACAGGATGATCGTGCCGAATTCGCCGACCGAGAGCGCGACGCCCTTCGAATTGACCGAAATGCCCATGAGCCGTGATTCCGTACCCGATTTCGCAGCCTCCCAGCCGCCGCCTTCCTTGCCGAGCAGCACGGTACCGCGCTGGCCGACGATGATGCGCTTGTCGCCGAGCATCGCGATGCCGAGCAGCGCGAGATTCGTAGGTGACGAAGTCGCAGCCCACGATGTCCCACCGTCTTTCGATTCGAGGATCACGCCGAACGCGCCCACCGCGTAGCCCGTGGCGCCTTCGATGGCCATTTCGTAAATCGCGTCGTGCGGAATCCCCGAGCGGATGACGCCGATCTGCTGCGGGGCGGCGGGCGCCGCGGCCTCCTCGGCCGGGGCATTGCCCGAGAAAGCGAGCGCGCAGAGCGCCAGGGCGGCCGCCGCGCGGCCAGTTCTCGATCCGAATCTTGAAGTAGTCACAGTGTCCTCTGAATAGCTTCTCTAAGTTGACGATGCGATCAAGCCTGGGCCGGCTGGCGGTATACGGAAAGATCGATGCTCTCCACCAGCAGCTGATGCTCCGACGCCAGGAATTTCGGCTTGACCCAATACACGAGCAGGGGCTGCACGACGAGCGCGCAGATCATGTTGATGGTCATGACCATCACGAGCAAAAGCCCCATGTCCGACAGGAACTTCAGGTCGGACAGGAAGTACCACGGCAGGATGCTGATGAGCACGATCGTCGCCGTGAAGAAGATCGCTTTGCCTGTCGTCGTCACGGCGCGCTGGATGGCCTCGCCGTGGTGCTGCGCGTCCTGGAACTCTTCCGTCATGCGGCTCATGAGATAGATGCCGTAGTCGATCCCGACGCCGATGCCGATGCCGGCGATGGGCAGGCTGTTCACGTCGAGGCCGAGGCCCAGACGCTCCATCGCCGCCGTCAGGAAGACGTTCGCGAGATTCACGGGAATCAGCAGCAGGATACCGGCGACGAAGGAACGATACGCCGCCGAGCAGCCGAGGAAGATCATGAGATTCAGCAGACCGAGGATGTACCACTGGTACTTGTCGACCGTGTCGTTCACCGATTGCTGCAGCGCGATCGCGCCGGTTCCGAGGCGGACCCTGAAGTTCGGGTGATCAGCGCCCACCGCGGCGATTGCCTCACGCGTCTGCTTGAGCGCGACGTCGACCGTACCCTGCTTGTTGTCCTTGAACCATTGGGAGACGGTGCCGTTCTGCAGCGTGAAATCCGTGACGTGGCCATACGACTTCGCATTCGTACCCAGGAATAGCGCCGTCACGCCCGCGTTGACCGCCTGATCGGATGGGTCGATCGATCCCCATTTCGGATTGCCGCCGCTGAACAGGCGGTTCGCTTCGGGCAGGTAGTCGGCGAACGACAGCGTCGCTGCCGGCGGCTTCGGCGCAGCCTCGAGATGGCGCTGCAGGCCCTCCATGGTCGCAAGCGTCTCCGCCTCGCGCAGGATGCGTTGATCGCCCTTGCTCTCGAAAACGATCTCGAGCGTCATCAGCCCGGGGAAGTGGTGATTGATCTCGCGGACCGCAGTATTGAACTCGGACTTGTTGAACAGCAGGTTCGTGCCTTCGACCGGATTACCGATCTTGAGGTGCGCCGCGAACCAGAAGCCCGTCACCGACAGCACGATGACGACGACGGTCGTCACGCGCGCACGCGGGCCGTGCGACCAGCTCGCGATGACGTGCAGCATGGCGATGATCGAGTCGTGCCAGGTCTTTTCGGTGCCCTTGCCGATGAGCGTCGCGACGTTGCCCGGCGGTTTGAAATACGACACCAGCAGCGGCGAGAGGAATACGTCCGTCGGGATGAGGTTCATGGCCCAGAAGCCGCAGAAGACCGCGAAGCGCTCCATCACCGGGATCGGTGCGACCGCGATGAGGAACAGGCACGCACAGTCCGTGAAAATGCCGAGAATTCCGGGCGCCATCATGACGCCTAATGCGAGCTCGGCCGCTTTGTGGCGATCGTTGATCTCGTAGTAGATCTCGTAGAAGCGCTCCATGAACTGCACGCAGTGCGAGAACGCGCGAGCCACGAGCAGCATAGGAACCACCATGATCAGCGGTTCGATGGGCTGGTGCATCCATCCGACCAGGCCGAAGCCCCAGACGACGCCGACTGCGCTGACGATGATCGGCGTGACCACGCCAGGGACGTTGCGCATGTAGAAGAGCAGAGAGAGGAGGAGTGCGAGGCCGGTGATGCCGAAAATCACCAGCATCTGCTTTTCGTACGTATACACCCAGCCCGTGAGTACGGGCTGGCCGGCGACGTGCACCTCGTGATTCGCGTCGCGCTCTTTCTCGACGAGGTTCTGCACGTAACGGAACGTCTCGCCGTAATTGAGCGTGCGTTCGATGAACGTAGCCTGCAGCAGGGTCGCCGTCTCGTCGCCGGAAATGAGGAAGGTCCGCACGTTCGCGGCCTTGTCCACGCGGCTCTTGAACTCGGCGATTTCCTCCGGCGTCTCCGGCGATTTCGCGTCGATGAGCGGTTTCATGTCGACACCGAAAGGCGTCGCCTCCGCGTAGCGCGCCTTCTCCGTCGTGATCGAGAGAATCTGATCGTGGTCGACGGCCGGCGCGAGGTCGATCTCGCGCGTCATGCGCCAGACCTTCGCGAGCGTCTCCTTGTTATAGATGTCCCCGTGCTTGTTCTTGATGAGGATGACCACCGTCAGCGGATTGCCGAAGTTCGGATGGTCCTTATACGTCTGCACGAAAGGATGCGTCTTCGGGAAGAGATCCGAGAAGATCGTCCGCAGGTCCACATGACGCAGGCCGATTGCGAAGAAAATTGTCCAGGCTCCGAGAAATAGCAGCGAAAAGCCGCGATGCTTCATCACCCATTGGGCGATGCGGAAACGAAATCCTTGCATAGATTACTCAGCCTTGGTTGTGGCACTTTGCGCGGTACATTCTCACCGTCGGGGAGCTCCCCAGGCGAAGCTCGGACCGGACTCGGACTGGCGCGCATCCGCCGTTGCTCTTGTATTTCTCGGTATCGGGACGGGCGCTGGAGCCGTCCGGTCTGCGCCGGGTTTACGACCAGGGAGAAAAGCGTCCGTACCATGCTGCAGGTCGTTGTTCTTCTTCGGTACCGGCCCTCCCTGAAAGGTACCTGATAGGCAGCATGGTCCGGACTATAGGGATGTGAAAATAGGCTGTCAATGAGTTGAATTTGCTGGAGTTTTGATGCGCCGCAACATCCTTTGCGACGCTTCAGGACAGCACTTCCGGCTGCAAATGGGCGACGAACCAGTCGCGTGCGGCGACCGAGGCGATCGCGAATTTTTCGACGTAGGGATCGAAGTGCGCGCCGGGTACGATCACGAGCTTCTTCGGCTCCAGCGCACGCTCGTAGCACTCCAGCGCCACATCGGTCGGGGCGAGCGTATCGTGGCTCGCGATTATCATCAGCAGCGGTGTCGGGGAAATCCTGTGCACGTACGTCCCGGGCTCGTAGCCGAGGCCCCAGTCCGCGCTGCGCAAGGTGACTTCGTTCTTCCAGGACGGGAAGCGCGCCTTGTGCTTCTCGAAGAACTCGAAGCCCTCTTTGCAAGGCAGCGCGCACGGCGTCGTGAAGTCCGGCGCGACGACCGGTATCTTCGCCGGCGCCTGGCCCACGAAGCGCGCTTCGCGGTCCGCGGTCAGCGCAGCGACCAAATCTCCCATCAGCGGGCCCTGAACCAGACGTTCGAACGTCGCCTTGCCGCTGATGAGCGGCACCTGTGAGACGACGCACTTGACGCGACGGTCGAGCGCGCCGACGACGAGTACGTGACCACCCGAATAGCTCGAGCCCCAGATCCCGATCCGTTCCTTGTCGGTCTGACGCAACGTGCGCGCGAAACTGATCGCTTCGCGATAATCGTCTATCTGCTGCCAGGGATTGATCTCCTGGCGCGGCCGTCCCTCACTCGCTCCGAAGTTGCGGTGATCGAAGACGAGCACTGCGAAGCCCGCGGCGCAGAAGCATGCGGCGAAGTCGTCGAGGAACAATTCCTTCACGCCCGAAAAGCCGTGCGCCATGACGATGGTCGGAAAGCGGCCCCGCCCTTTCGGGACGGAGTGCCAACCAC
The DNA here is from genome assembly GCA_016209015.1 of Gammaproteobacteria bacterium. Taxonomy (GTDB): domain Bacteria; phylum Pseudomonadota; class Gammaproteobacteria; genus JACQWY01. Next base: position 30,480 of record JACQWY010000024.1, read on the forward strand.
GCAGCTTCGTGCCTGCCGATTTGAATTCGATGTCTTTCCTCACGTTCAGATTCCTTTCCCAGGACACGCTGGTGAATAGTTCGAAGAGACGAAGGCCACAGCATCGGACGCAACGCATCGGCGCGAGGGTGCTGCCCCGCGCGCACTGCATCACAGCGACGTGTGGCTTGCAAGCAAGCGAGGCTTGAACTTCCCGTGAGCCGAGGTGAAACTTGACGCAGTCACGGTCGCACGAGACGAGGCGCGACGAGCGCACAGGGCCGCGACGTACGAAGCGGCAAGCCGGCGATGAGAGCGGCACCCGCCAGGCCCCGTCCCGCATGCAGAGCGACGAACACCGAAGCATCCACGACACGGCAGGCTCGTGAAACAGCAGTCCCCATCAATTCCGGACGGCGCGCCCGCGCACCGCCGCGCAGCGGAAATCTGGCTCCTGCTCGAGGAAATCATCCTGAGTGGCGGGTTCGCGCGCCTGAGCGTGGGCGAGCTCGCCGAGCGATTGTCGTGCTCCAAGCGCACGCTCTACGAGCTCGCGCCGAGCAAGAACGAGCTCGTACTGAAAGTCATCGCGGAATTCTTCGCGCGCATCCGTCGCGAAGCGGCAGGCGCGGTCGCGGCCTCGGACGATCCGGCAGATCAGATATTCGTTTATCTGCAGGCCGGCGTGCGCGCGGCGCAGCGCTTGAGTCAGACGACGATCGTCGACATCAACGGCTGGGAACCGGCACGGCGGATCTGGCAGGAGCACATCCGGCTGCGCGTCGACGGACTGTGCGAGCTGATCGAGCGCGGCATCAAGCTCGGCGTGTTCCGCCGCATCAATCCGAAGCTCGTGGCCGAGCTCGCGTTCGCGAGCATCAGCCGACTGCGCGAGCCGGATTTCTACCTGAGCACGAACATTCCCGCTTCGGAAGCATTCCAGGAGTACTACCGGATGCTGCTGAGCTCGCTGCTAGACGAGAGCGCGGCGCACCTGCGCCACGCTGCGGCACCACGGCGGCGCGGCCGCCGCAGCACCGTCTGAGAGATTCCCCGCGCTCTGCTCAGCCGAGCAGAGCTTTCACGCGATCGAGCACGAGCTCCGGCTGTGCGGTCTCCGGCACGGCGCCGTAGAGCACGCCTCCCGGCGGTGGCGCCGGCGCTGCGGCTGCCGTCCAGTAGGTGCCCGGCAATCCCCCACCGCAGCGCACGCCGGAATCCGCGATCGCCGCGAGCGCGGCGGACTCGAGCTCCGGGTAGAGCAGCACGTCGACGTCGAGACCGTCGATGGCGCCCGTCGCGGGCGCCGCAGCCGTCTGCGCGAGCGCCGTGACCCAGCGATAGTGCTGGGCCGAGCCGACGAGCGTCGCATACGCATCCGCTTCGTCCGCCGAGACCGGCTCCGCGGCCGCACGCTTCAGCAGCAACGCGGCGATCGGTTTCTCGGAGAACGAGCGCACGAGATCCGACAGCGCCATCGTGACGTCGTCGAGCGCGTCGAACCCGGGCTCCGACATGCCGCACGCCGCGAGCAGATCCCGCGGCGAGGTCAGCGCGAGCACGAGATCGAGCTCCTGCGCGAACTTGTGCGCGAGCGCGTCCAGCACTTCGGCCGTAAAGGCACGCCCATGTGCGTCTGCGAGCGCCGCACGTACGCGTTCCACTGCATCGCCCTCGTCACCCGCCGCGAGCAGCGCCCGCACCGGCGCAAGCACGTCGACGCTCAGGACTTCGGTACGGATCACGCTCCGCGCCTGGCCGAGCGTGTTCGCGCAGCGCGTCGCCTGCTTCAGCCAGTCCGCCGGATTGCCGGCGAACACCCGTCGCGCATAGTCGTCGAACTCGATCCACAACACGCGATCACGCCGGCCGTCGAGCCAGGATCGCAGAACATTCGCCGCCATTTCAGGTCCCCGTCGCGCTTGAACGGCGCTCAGGATAGCTCAAGAGCGGCCCTTGATGGCAGCGAGCTCCGCTTCGAGCTCGGCAATGCGCACGTCCTTCGGATTCGGCATCATCACCGGCACGATGGCGTCGGCCGGGCAGGTGTCGTCCGGCGAGCCGCGGTAGAGCAGCGACTTGTCCTTCCATGAACCGTAGAACGGCACGTCGCGCGGCGGCTCCGGCGTCTCCCAGCTCTTCACGAATTCCTTGTACGGCTTGCCACGGTGCTTGCGCATTTCGCGCTCGGCGTCGCGCGCTTTCTGCGTTGCTTCGTGGTCGACCGCGCCCGTCTTCTCGTCGAGGACGACATGGTAGACATTCTGGACGCTGCGCATCGAGAGCAGACCGTCGAGGAGGTCCTTCGCGACGAGCGTCGGATCGCGCTCCAGCACGTCGCCGTAACCCCCACCGCCGCCCTGGGTGATCATGTAGAGTTCACCGGGCTTGGCGAACTCGAGCTGCAGCCCCATGTGATGGGTGCTGTAGGTCGCGCCCGGGAACGGGCGTTCGTTCATGATCTCTTCGATGGAGTAGCGCAGCAGCTCGCGCTTGTCCCTCATCACCTCGAAGACGTTCACGCCCTTCACCTTGCAGAGCGGCAGCGTGCCGGGCGCATAGCCACCGAAGATGCCGTAGGTCGTCGGGAACTTCGAGCCGATCGAGCAGCACATGAAGCCCCACATCGAGGAGTCCTTCATGGTGGCGATCTGCTGGTAGCCATGGCCGCCGCGGAACTTGCCGAAGCCTTCGGCGTCGCGCATGAGCTTGTGCGGCACGACCTTCAGCAGCGGCACCTCCTCTTCGATCAGCTCCTGCTCGCCGATGTCGGCCATCGGCGCGAAGATCGGCGCTATAGAATGTTCGCCGTCGCGGTTCGAGCGTGCCGCGCCGCCCATGCCGTTCAGATCCGCGCAGACGTTGCCGACGAGCTCGCCGTACTGGTTCACGCCGCCGTAGATGAACGTGACGATCATGTTGTACCAGCCGGCGATGATGTCCGTGCAGTGCTTTTCGGAAGCGCTGTAGATGAACTTCGGCACGCCGATCTGGATCGCGGTGAAGCCCGGGAAGAACGTCATCATGCTCTGGGCGTTCGGGGCATCGGGCGAGCAGTTCAGCGTCGAGCGCTTGTCCGTCAGCACCGTCATCGGCGCGAACACCGCCTGGTTACGCGGCAGATCCGGCCACACGAAGCTCAGGAACTCCTGCGCGAGCATGCCCTTCAGCGAAGCGAGCACCGTGTTGTTGGGACGGTTGAGGAACTCCGGAGACGAGCCGCGGAAATCGATGATCAGCTCGTCGTTCTTCTTCTCGAGCTCGAGGCGGATGCGGATGAGGCAGTTCTCGCGCAGCGTGCCGTCGGCGAAGACGTTCGTGCGGACCTTGCCGTCGGGCCAGGTCGACAGACGCCGGCGCACTTCGATTTCGGTGTCCGTGAGCGTCTTGCGCAGCGTGGCGATGACGGCTTCGACGCCGTACTCCGCGATCGCGTCCTCGACGCGTGCTTTCATGCGCATCGCGGCGAAGAACTTCGATTTCATGCCTTCGAGCTGGAGCTTGGGCTCGCGCACGGAGTTCTGCAGGAAGGTCATGATGTCGCGCTTGAACTCGTAGTTCTCGCCCACCTTGATCGGCGACATCTTGAGCCCTTCGTCGAACGGCGATTCGGCCGCAGAGGGCATGCCGCCCGGCTCGATCGCGCCGTTCTCGCCCTCGTGCACGATTGCACCGGTGAAGCAGATCAGCTCACCGTTATGGAACACCGGGAGCAGCAGACTCTGGTCGGTGTTGTGGATGTTGCCGTAGCGCGCGTCGTTGTGCATGAAGATGTCGCCATCCTTGAGCCCAACGGTCGGATCGTCCTTCCAGTATTTCAGGATGAACTTCACCGGATGCTGCGTCAGCACCGAGAAGATGAGCACGCCGCCCATCGAGGCGAGCGCGAGATCGCCGTTCGCCGTCCAGACGCCCGAGATGAGATCGCCCCACTTCGCGCCCGGCGCCGCCCCCATCTGCTCGACCATGTCGAACGATTCGTTGCACGCCGTCTGCAGCTTGTGGCGGACGAGGTTGATCTGATCCGGGTCGGCGAAGCTCTTCAGCGCTTCGGCTTCGCGCGGCGTCGTCGGGACGACGCGATGGTCCTCCATGATCTCCGGATCGGGGCCGAGGAAGAGCACGTTCTCTTCCAGGAATTTCTCGATGATGGACTTTTCTTGGTCACCGCCCATGGCCGTTACCTCTTTGATCTTTCCGCTTTAGTCTTTGACCACCCATGCCGCACCGGAGCTGCCCATCGTGAGGGTCCAGCCCGGTTCGACGAGGTAGGTCGTGCGTGGCGTTTCGATGAGCGCGGGACCCGCGACGCGCATGCCCTCGGCCACCGCTTCGCCGTCGTAGACCGCAGTCATCATCGGCTCGGCGGCTTCGGGGAAATGGCATTCGCGCTGCGTGCGCGGCACCGGTTTCGCGTCGTCGCTCTTCGTAGAGCGCGTGAGTTCGAGCTTCTGGTGCTCGACATAGGAGACGACGCGGATCACGTTGATGCGCACGCCCGCTTCCGGCGCCTGGCTGCCCTCGCCGAAGCGCTGGGCGTAGTTGACGCTGAAGAGATCGAGGATCGTGATGATGTCCTGCATCGACGAGAGCCGGCTCAACGGGCAGGCGACGCCGATCTGCGCGAGCTGATTACCGTAGCGCATGTCGAGCTCGACGCGCGATTTGATGGCCTCCGGCGCGGCGCCCTGCCGCAGGAGATCCTCGCGGCCGCGCTGCTCGAGCTCGACGACGGTCTCGTTGAAGACGTCGAACTCCTCCAGCATCTTGCGCTTCGTGGCGTCGTAGAGCATGAGATAGAGCGACTTTTCGTGAATGTGGAGCTGGCTCATGTTGCCGGCGCCCAGCGCCGAGAACACGGAGCTGAACGGCGGCACGAGGACTTTCGTGATGCCGATGCGCGAGGCGTAACCGCACGCGTGGATCGGGCCGCCGCCGCCGTAGCTGAGGATGACGAAGTGCTTCGGGTTGTAACCCTTGACCGCGACTTCCTTGAAGATCGCCGCCGCCATGTTCGCATCGACCTTGCGCTTGATGGCTTTCGCCGCATCGATGAGTGACATGCCGGAGGGCTTGCAGATGAATTCCTCGATGGCGCGTTCGGCGCGGCGCTTGTTGATCTTGATCGTGCCGCCGGCGTAGTTGTGCTCGTCGAGGTAGCCCAGCACGAGGTTCGCGTCCGTCGTCGTCGGCACCTTGCCGCCGCGGCCGTAACAGGCCGGTCCCGGGTCGGAGCCCGCGGAATCGGGGCCGACTTCGACCGCTTCCCACAGCCGATCGTAACGCGCGATGGAACCGCCGCCCGCACCGAGCGTGTGGAGGTAGGTCATCGGCGTCGAGACGAGCCAGCGATCGATGACGGGATTGAAGTCGTAGAACTTCACGCCGTCGGAGGTCACCAGGCCGATGTCGAAGCTCGTGCCGCCCATGTCGGTCGCGATGATGTTCGGCTCGCTGAACTTCTCGGAGATGTAGTTCGAGGCCTCGAGACCGGCGACCGGGCCCGAGTGGATCGTCTGCAGCGAGTGCGTGGAGTTGAGCTGTGCCATGCCGCCGGTGTTGTGCACGAGCAGCATCGGGCGCTTGTAGCCGTTCTGCCGCAGCACGACTTCGAGCGTCGACATGCCGTGATACATCTGATCGTGCAGATAGGCGTCGAGCACCGCGGACATCGTGCGCGAATACTCCGCTTTGCGGCCCGCGACGCGATGCGAGAGCACGATCGGGATCGCGCCGAGCACGTGCGTCGGATACTCGCCGAGGATGATGCGCTCGACCTCCTTCTCGTGCTCGGGATTGACGACCGCGTTGATGAGCGCGACCACGAAAGCCTGCGCGCCCTGGTCGACGAGCTTGCGGACCTGCTTGCGCACGTCGTCGCCCTCGACTTCGAGCACCGAAGTGCCTTTGTAGTCGATGCGTTCCTGGATGCCGACGATCATCGTCATCGGCACGAGCGGCACGGGACGATCCGCACCCGGGAGATCCGTCTGCTCGGTGGCGGAGAGGCCGTCGCCGTAGCCGCGCGCGCGCATCAGCGGAACCGAGGACTCGTAGCCGGCGGTCGTGATGATGCCGACGCGCGGGCCCTTGCGCTGGATCAGCGCGTTCGTGCCGAGCGTCGTCGCATAGCGCACGGCGTCGACGCTCGAGAGCACTTCGCCGATGTCCTTGCCGATTTCGGCACAGGCCTTCTGCAGGGCGTCCATGAAGCCCGAGGCCAGATTGTGATGAGTGGTGAGTGCCTTTGCTTCGACGTATTTGTCGTCGAAGGCCAGGAAGCAGTCCGTGAACGTGCCTCCGATGTCTACGCTAACCCGCCGCATTCGCTTTCCCCTCGATCCTGGCCTGTCGTTCTTTGAGTTTGTCGATGTCGAGCTCGATGTCGTTCGTCAACGGATGACCCGGCGGCAGATATTCGTTCTCGATCAGCGTGCCGCAATCCGGGCAGTAGAACTCGATGATCCGGCACCACTTGGGATCCGGGGCGTAGGTGTACGGATAGCTGTCGTCGAGGATCGGCCGATGGATTTCGCGCGGATCGCGATCGTGCACGAGCAGGCCCTCCTTGTAGGGCGAGCGCGCCGGTCCGATGTCGTGGTTGCAGCGCCGGCAGTGCCAGCGCTCGGTGCCCAGATCGATCTCCAGGTATTCCGTGATTGCTATGCGTTTGTCGCTCATTACTTGTTCACCTCGAGCACCACGTCGTGGTTGCTGGTCACCGCGAGGCGCCACCCGGCCGCCACGAGGCACGTGAGATAGTCGCCTTTGATCAGGCACGGCCCGGCCAGGGCGTGGCCCGGTTGCAGATCCTTGTCGTGCACGACGGGCACGCTCACCGGCTTGCCCGCCGCGAGGCGGATTTCCGTCTGACCCGCCGTCGGCGCGGCGCTCGCCTGCTCGTTGCCCGGCGCTACGAGTGCCGAGGACGGCAGCTCGTGCACGGCTTTCAGCGTGAGACGTGCATTGGCGTCGGCCGGCACTTTGCCGTCCACGAGCGGGGATTCCTGCACTTTGCCGTCCACGGCACGCCACAGCGAATAGTCGTAACGGCAGGACGCGGGATCCACGCCTTCACCGTACATGTCGCGGCGCGCGCGGACTTCGAGCTCGGCCTTCACCGCCGCGAGCGCGGCCCCGGCAGCGTCGGCGGCCGGCACCTGGTATTCGTGGGCGAGATGGCTGAAACCGATGCCGAAGGCGCTGAACACCGCCGCGAAGCGCGGCACGATGACGCGCGGCATGCCAATCGCACCGGCGATGCCGGCCGCGATCATCGGACCGCCGCCGCCGAACGCGACGAGCGTCGCCTGCTTCGGATCGCGCCCCGCCTGTTTGATGACCGCCGCGAGATGCGCGCCGACCTCTTCCTGGAACGCGGCGATGATCGCGCTCGCGGCTTCCTGCGCGTTCTTGCCGATGTGCTCGCCGACCTGCGTCTTGACCGCCTGCAACGCACGTTCGACGTCGAGCTTGAGCTCGCCGCCGAGATACTGCTCGCCATCGAGCACGCCCGCGATGAGCAGCGCGTCGGTCAGCGTCGCGTTCGTGCCGCCGCGGCCGAAGCAGGCCGGTCCAGGGGCTGCGCCGACGGATTCGGGGCCGATCACGATCTTCCCGTCCGCGACCCTCACGATCGAGCTGCCGCCGAGACCGAAGCTCTGCAACTCCGGCAGCGGGAAGGAGGTTTGCAGCTCATCGACTTCGCCGTACGCATTCTGCGGCACGGACTTGCCCTTGACGACGGAGACGTCGGTGGTCGTGCCGCCGATGTCCATCGCGACGAGCGTGTCGTCGCCGTAGAGCTTCGCATAGGCGAGTGTGCCCTCGAGGCCGCCGCGCGGACCCGAGCCCCAGGTCTTGATCGCGGTGGTCTTCGCGACGCGGGCGGAATCGCCGTCGTTGCGGAAGATCAGCAGCGGACGCTTGAGGTGGTGGATCTTGCAGATGTTCTCCGCGCTGTAGAGGAAGTGCTCCATGCCCGGATGCAGATAGGAGTTCACGACCGAGGTCGCGGTGCGGCGCGCGTGATCCGTGTCCTGCACGAGCTCGGTCGAAATCAGGAACGGGATTGCACCGAGCAGATGGCGCGGGTAGCGATCGAGCAGCGCTTCCTTGACGTTCTGCTCCGCCTGCGCCGACTTGAGCGTCACGACGAGGCGCTGCGCACCGACTGACAGCAACTGGTTGATGATGCGCGTGAGCTCGTGGCCGTCGATCGCGCCGTCGGCACCGACCTTGATGCCGCTCGGACGCTCCGGAACCATCGCCTTCCACAGATCGCTCGAGCCGAAGCGCGCGATCGCGCCGTAGACCGTCTCCTCGTCACCCGCCTCGACGAGCAGCGCGACGGGCGTGCCCTTGTGCTCGACGACGGCGTTCGTGCCGGAGGTGGTGGAGTAGCGCAGGCATTCCGTTTCGCGGATGAGTCGGGCGAGATCCTCTTCGCCGTACAGGTCGCGCGACCCGCGCTTCAGTGCTTCCATGAAACACTGTGTCAGGTCGTGCGGCGTGGTGATGGCCTTGGCGTGGACGACTTTGCCGCCACTGCTGATGCAGACGTCGGTGAACGTGCCGCCGTTGTCGATGTTGACCAGGAATCCCATGCGAGATTGACCTCCCCGCTTGTTATCAGTGCTTGTACGAGTCGGGCGTCCGCCGCGTTGCGCCGACGGAACCCGGGCGCCCGCGAACCGGCGCCATGGTCCTTGGTCCGGACGGATGCATGCGATGCCGTTCGGCCGCGGAGGCGGACCGACCGGCGCTCGAGCGCGTACGACCGGGAAACTGGTTGCCGGGTCGATGGCGCGTCTTCCGGGTGAGGGAAATCGCACCGTCGCGGACGGCACCCTGAGTTTAATGTGTTATCAGCCAGTATGCGGCGGTTCGCGCGCCCAGGAACTCGGGCGGCCACCAGACCGGAGTCGGCATCGACGGGCGATGCAGTGCGCGTCCCACTCGCCGGCATGCGGGGCGTGTGAGCCTGCGGCACGGTCGGCAGATGCGCTTGATTTGGTACCATTAAAACTCATTCGGTACCAAACATTCAAGAGGCAGGCGGGGCCCCGCGGGGGCGTTTTTCGTGCTGCAGGACAGCATCGCGCACCGCGTTCCCGGCGCAGCCCGAAACGCGCCGAAGCGCCCGTGACGCTCGCCTGCGAGGTTGGTACGCTGGCGGCCGGGACGGGTGCCCGCATCCGCTCGCGAATCACCGACAAGAATCACGTACGCCGCCGTCCGCCGGCGGGTTCGAGGGGAAATCATGATGAGTACACGCCGGCTCGGCGCGTTGCTGAGCCTTTGCCTCCTGCCGTTGTCCGCTACCTTCGCCGCGCCGCCCGATGGCAAGGCCGTTTTCGAGAAGCAATGCGCCACTTGTCATGCCTCGGGGGCGGTGCGCGCGCCGAGCATGGAAACGCTGCAGGCGATGACGCCCGCCCGCATCGTCCGCGCCCTGAATACCGGCGCGATGCGCATCATCGGCACGTTCAACCTCACCGGCCCGCAGCGCGTCGCGGTCGCCGAGTACATCACCGGCAAGACCTTCGACCCGAGCTGGCGGCCCGTGACGACGAACCCATGCGCACCCGCGACCTGGCCCGAGGGCAACGTGTTCGCGCGTCCGCACTGGAACGGCTGGGGCGTCGACCAGGCGAACACCCGCCTGCAGCACGCCTCCATGGCGAACCTTCCACCCGAGGACGTCTCCAGGCTCGAGCTCAAATGGGCTTTCGCCTATCCGGGCGAGACGTTCACGGAATCGCAGCCGGCAGTCGTCGGCGGGCGTCTGTTCGCGGGCAGCCCGAGCGGCCAGGTCTATGCGCTCGACGCAAAGAGCGGTTGCACGGCCTGGGTGTTCCAGGCGGACGCGCCGGTGAAAGCGCCGGTCGTGCTCGGCAGTGCGGGCGGCGACGGCAAGCTCATGGTGTTCTTCGGCGATCAATCGGCGCGCGTCTACGCCGTCGACGCGGCGAGCGGCAAGCTCGTCTGGGAAGCGCAGGCGGACGATCATCCCGCCGCGCGCATCACCGGTGCCGCGCAGATCTTCGAGGGCCGCGTGTACGTCGGCGTCTCCTCGCTCGAGGAAGGTCTCGCGGCCGATCCGAACTACCAGTGCTGCCGGTTCCGGGGCAGCGTCCAGGCGTACGACGCGGCGACCGGCAAGCGCCTCTGGACGCGCTACACGATCGAGGAAACACCCGCGGAGCACGGTGAACCGCGCAAGAACGGCAAGCCCGAGATGGGCCCCTCCGGCGCGAGCGTGTGGTCGGCGCTGACCATCGATCCCAAGCTGCGCCGGATCTACGCCGGCACCGGCGACAACTATTCGCAGCCGGCGACGAAGACGAGCGACGGCATCATGGCGATCGCGATCGACACCGGCGAGACCGTCTGGACGTATCAGGGTCTCGCCGGCGACGCCTGGAACATCGGCTGCATGACCGAGCCCCAGCACAACTGCCCGAAAGACGAAGGCCCCGATCAGGACATGGGCGCATCACCGATCGTCACCACGCTCGCGAACGGACAGCGCGTGGTGATCGGTGCGCAGAAATCCGGCTACATGCACGTGCTCGACGCGGATCAGAACGGCAAGCTCCTCTGGAAGAAGAAGCTCGCGGAAGGCGGCGTGCAGGGCGGTCTGCAATGGGGTCAGGCGACGGACGGCGAGACGTTCTACGCCGCGGTCTCCGACGTGCGCTGGCTGACGAAGCAGGTCGTCATCGCGAGCCCGAAGCTCGATCCCCGCCATGGCGGCGGCCTCGTCGCGGTCGATCTCGTGACCGGCAGGGAGCGCTGGCGGGCGCCGCCCGTCACCTGCGGCGGGCGTCCGAAATGCAGCCCCGCACAGACTGCGGCGGTCACGCTCATTCCGGGCGTCGTGTTCTCGGGCTCGCAGAGCGGCGAGCTCCGCGCGTTCGCGACGAACGACGGCAAGCTGCTGTGGAAGTACGACACGCTGCGCAGCTTCAAGACCGTGAACGGCGCGCCGGGCCGGGGCGGCAGCCTCGATCAGGCCGGTCCGGTCGTCGTCGACGGCTGGCTCTACGTCAATTCCGGCTACAGCAAGTGGGGCGCGAATCCCGGCAACGTCGTGCTCGCGTTCGGGCCGCGCGGCATGAATTGAGGACGCTCTGAACGAGACCATCCTGGACTTTTCAGAGCACGGTCTGAAAACACCGCGGGCGCCCGAGGGCGCCCGCTCCGCTTCAGCTCAGGGCAGCGGCCACGGCCAGCTCCGGCCGCGCACGAGCCCGCGCCAATAGATCTCCGGCATCACGTATTTCTTCAGTAGATACATGCTGCCGCGTTCCTCCCCCTGATCGAACGGAAACGTCTCCACCGGCTTCAGCTCGTAGTCGAACTCCGCGAGCATGAGCTTGCCGTAGCCGGTCACGAGCGGGCACGACGTGTAGCCGTAGTACTGCGCGTCGCTCGTCGTGCCCCGCAGGAACGCGAGCAGGTTCGCGACGAGGATCGGGCTCTGCGCGCGGATCGCCGCCGCGGTCTTCGACGTCGGCAGATTGCTCGCGTCGCCGAGGCTGAACACGTTCGGATAACGGACGTGCTGCATCGTCGCCTTGTTGACCTCGACCCAGCCGGCCGCGTCGCCGAGCGTGCTCTGTTTGATGAAATCCGGCGGCCCCATCGGCGGGGTGACATGGATGAGATCGTATTTCTCGACGCGCTCCTCGCCGGACTCGGCGTGCTTGAACACCGCCTCCTTCGCCTCCGGCCTGAGCTCGGTGAGCTCCTGGCGGTAGTTCACCTCGATGCCGCGCGCAGTGGCGATTGCGGACAACCGCTCCGCGTACTTCGGCGCACGGAAGATCGAGGCGACCGCGCACATGTAGCTCACGTGCGTGACGTTGCGGATGCCAGTGCGGCGGAAGTGGTCCTCGGCGAGGAACATCACCTTGAGCGGGGCGCCCGCGCACTTGATGGGCGTGCTCGGAATGGTGAACAGCGCGCGCCCGCCGGTGAAGCGCTGGATCTGCTCCCAGGTTGCGTTGACGGTGTCGTAGCTGTAGTTGCTGCAGACGCCGTTTTTGCCGACGGCTTCCTGGAGACCCGGGATCTTGCCCCAGTTGATCTGCAGGCCGGCCGCGACGACGAGCGCGTCGTAGCCGAGGCGCTGACCATCCGCAGTGACGACGCAGTTCTCCTCGGGACGGAATTCGGCAGCGGCCTGCCGGATCCACTGCACGCCCTTGGGAATCATCTCCGCCATCGGCCGCCGGCTGCGCTCTTTGGGAAAGATCCCGGCGCCGACCAGCGTCCACAGCGGCTGGTAATAATGCACGCTCGCCGGATCGACGAGCACGACTTCGAGCCCCTGACCGCCTCGCTGCAATCGCGCCGCGACGCTGAGCCCGGCCGCGCCGGCGCCGATCACCACCACTCTCTTCTTGTTTGCCATGTCGCCTCCCCTCGTGACATCGCCGCACCCGGCGCATGATATACGCCGGCATGGCGTTTCGTCGCCCCGCCCCGCCCGGGCCGGCGCCGAGCCGCCGTCGGCGACGTTATGCCGCACCCGCGCCGGCAGCGTGCGCGGGATGCGCTATGATCGGGCCCGCCGTCGCGACGACGGCCACGTTCCCGGGCGGGGCCGGACCCGCGGTGATTCTGAAAATGTCGAACGAAGCGCTCGTGGCCCTCTCGATGGGGGCGCTGAGCACCCTCCATTGCTGGGGCATGTGCGGCGGGATCGTCGGTGCCATCAGCCTCTCGGCGCCCGCCGCGGTCCGCGACGACAGGCGTGCGCTCATGACTTACGCAGCGGTCTACAACCTCGGCCGGATCACGAGCTACAGCATCGGCGGGGCGCTCGCCGGTGCGGCCGGTCGCGTGATCACGAGCGGCATCCCGACCGAGCTCACGTTCCGGGCCCTGCAGCTCTTGGCGTGCCTCATGCTCATCACGGCGGGGCTGCGCCTCGCCGGCTGGTTGCCGCAGGTCGCGCTGCTGGAACGGGCCGGCTTGCACGTGTGGCGGCACGTCCAGCCGCTGAGCCGCCGCCTGCTGCCGCTCGACAGTCACGCGAAAGCCGCCGCGCTCGGTCTCATCTGGGGCTGGCTGCCCTGCGGCCTCGTCTATTCGATGTTCATGACGAGCGCGGCCCAGGCCGACGCCGGCCGCGGGGCGCTCGCGATGGCGGCATTCGGACTCGGGACGTTCCCAGGCATGCTGGCCGCGGCTTATGCGCTCGGCCGCGCGCCGAACATCCTGAAGCGGCCGCAGGTGCGCCGCATCGCGGGTGCGCTCGTGGTGGTCATCGCGATCGGCTGGTTCGCGCGGCAGTGGCTCGCGCCGGCCGGCGCGCATGCACACCATCGTCATCCGGCGCCGACGGCCGTGGAGCACGTGCATCAGCCGGCCCCGGCAGACGCGCCGGCGAGCGGGCCTTCAGCGCCGGTCGATCCCCACGCGCATCATCATCACGCGGAGTGATCGCCGCCCGGCGGTCGAGGCGGCACGTCGTCGCGATGCCCGACACGATCGTCGTCGAGCAGGATTTCCCGGCCCTTCGCGTCCAGATCGTCGAACTGACCGGAGTCGATCGCCCAGAAGAATGCATAGCCGATCAGCGCGACGAGCACGAGCGAGACGGCGATCAGCAGCACGATGATTTCCATGGTTCCCTCAGCGCACGCGATAGATGCGCGCGGCGTTCGCGATAACGAGCAGCGAGCTCAGCGACATGCCGAGCGCGCCGATCCACGGCGTAATGTAACCCGCGAGCGCGAGCGGCAGCGCCAGTACGTTGTAGGCGATCGACCAGGCGATGTTCTGCCGGACGACGGCGCGTGTCAGCAGCGCGATGCGATGCGCGTGGCGCACGGCATCGAGGCCCTCGCGCAGGATCACGATGTCGGCATTCAGTTTCGCGTGATCCGCCGCTTCGTTCAGCGCGAATGAGACGTCCGCCTGGGCGAGGATCGGGGCGTCGTTCACGCCGTCACCGACGGCGACGACGCGTCGCCCCGCCGCCTGGAGCGCGGTCACCGCCGCGAGCTTCTCGGGCGGCGTGAGCCCGCCATGCGCCGCGTCGACCCCGAGCTGACCGGCGACACTGGCCACGGCCCGGGCATGATCGCCGCTCAGGATCGTGATGCCGCACCCGGCAGCACGCAGGTGCGCGATCGTCTCGACCGCGCCCGGACGGAGCTGATCCGAGAACTCGAACGCCGCGCACAGTTCGCCGCCCGCCGTCGCGAGGAACGCGGTCTTCTCGTCCGTGGCGCCGCCGAGGCGCTCGAGCTCCGCGGCCGTGGCCGGATGGCGCGCGCGAATGAAGCCGGCCGAGCCGAGCAGGTATTCCGTGCCTTCCACGGATCCCGCGAGTCCCTCGCCCGGGAAGTTGCGCACCTCACCGGCCGGCGCAGGCGTGGCCGCCGCGAGGATGGCGCGCGCGACGGGATGTTCGGAATGTGCTTCGAGCGCGGCGGCGATGCGGAGCACGGCGTCGCGCGCCCGGCCACCGAGAGGCGCCACGGCGCTCAGCGCGAGGCGGCCGGTGGTGAGCGTACCGGTCTTGTCGAAGACGAATTCATCGGCGGTCGCGAGTGCCTCGAGCGCGTTCGGATGAATCAGCGCGACGCCCTGGCGCATGAAGCTGGAGGAGGCCGCGGTCAGCGCAGTCGGGGTCGCGATCGCCAGTGCGCAGGGACACGAAACGACGAGCACCGCGATCGTCGCCGGCAGCCAGAGCGCCGGATCGTGTCGCAGGTAGTAGAGCGCCGTGATCGCCGCCAGCACGATCACGAGCCCGATGAACCACCCGGAGATGCGTTGCGTGAGCTCGGTCAGCACGGGCTTGCGTGCCTGTGCGCGCTCGATGAGCTGCATCACCTGCATCAGGAACGAGCCCTCGCCGACCGTCGTCACCTCGATCTGCAGCGGCGAATCGACGTTCGTGCTGCCGCTGATCACGCGCTGGCCCGGCCCCTTGCGAATGGGCGTGCTCTCGCCGGTGAGGATGCTCTCGTCGACGCTCGATTCACCGTCGCGCACGAGGCCATCGACGGGCACGGTCTCGCCGGGTTTGACGAGAACGAGATCGTGCGGCTTCAGGCGCGTCACGGCGACCGTTTCGAAACCCGCTCCGGCACCGGCGAGAATCCGCGTCGCGGCAGTCGGCACGATGCGCGCGAGATGGTCGATGTGCGTCGTGGCATGGCTGCGCGCGGTGAGCTCGAGATAGCGGCTGCCGAGCAGGAGCGCGACGAACATGGTCACCGAGTCGAAATACACGGGGCCGCCGCCCGAGGTCACCGCCCACATGCTGCCGGCGAACGCGAGCACGATGCCGAGCGTCACCGAGAGGTCCATGTTCACGTGCCACTGCTTCAGCGCGCGCCACGCGCCGACGTAGAACGGCTGGGCGGAAAACCCCATCACCGGCAGGGCAAGGACGAGCCCGAGCCATTGCAGCAGTCGCTCGTACTTCGGCTCGAGATCGGCGGACTCGCTGAAATAAAGCGCGAAGGCGATCATCATCACCTGCATGCTGCACAGCGCCGCGACGCCGAGCCGTCGGAGGTAGTACTTGCGTTCCTTCACGAGCAGGGCCTGGCGCTTCGTGGCATCGAAGGGGAACGCCTTGTAACCGAGGCGCAGGATTTCGGCGAGCACGTCGCTCAGCGCGACACGGCCCGGCTGCCATTCGAGCGCCGCCTGCCGCGTCGAGTAGTTGACTTCGAAGCGCGCGACGCCGGGCACCTTGTTCAAGCGCGATTCGAGCAGCCAGGCGCAGGCCGCGCAGGTGATGCCGTCGAGCACGAGGCTCGCTGCCGAAGTCTCGGCGGCGTCCGCCTGCATGAAACGCTGCTGGACCTCGTCCTCGTCGTAGACGGCGAGCTTCGCGAGCTCTTCCGGAACCAATTGGTCCGGTTTGATCGCCGCGCCGTCGCGATGCGCGTAGTAAGCCGTGAGTCCGTGATCCACGATCGCCTCCGCGACGGCCTGGCAACCCGCGCAACACATGGCCCGCTCGTGATCGTCGATGCGCACGTGAAGCGAGATCCCGGAAGGGATGGCTTCGTCGCAATGAAAGCAGCTCTCGTTACCCGGCACGGACGCAGCTTCGCGTTGCCGCACACCGGCCTCTGACGCTGTCATCGATGGCGCATCCCTGCGGACTCGACCACAATGCCTGCGCGGCCCTGGCATCGTGTAGGGAATGGAGAATTCATGTGTCGCGCGCGCTCACCCAAGGTGGCGCATGGTCTCCGTCGGGATGGGGTGCGAATTTGACGTGGATCATAATAGGTCCGGAAAAAGCAAACACAATCGCCCATACTGAAATCGCACCCTTTCTTCAACTTAAAACGGCCTAAAGCGCCGAGCAGTATGGGAGTTTCCGGATGGCGGACACGCAAACATACAACTACCACGTAGTGCGGCAATTCGCGCTGATGACGTTGATTTGGGGCGTTGTCGGCATGCTGGTCGGCGTCATCATCGCCGCTCAGTTGTGCTGGCCACAGCTCAACTTCGACATTCCTTATCTCACGTTCAGCCGGCTACGTCCCCTCCACACCAATGCGGTCATCTTCGCGTTCGGCGGATGCGCTCTGTTCTCGACGTCTTATTACGTCGTACAGCGCACGTGCCACGCGCGATTGCTGAGCGATGGTCTCGCCGCCTTCACCTTCTGGGGTTGGCAGCTCGTCATCGTTCTCGCCGCACTGTCGTTCCCGCTCGGCATTACTACCGGTAAGGAGTATGCGGAGCTCGAATGGCCGATCGACATTCTCATCACGCTCGTCTGGGTCTCTTATGCAATCGTGTTCTTCGGCACGATCGTCAAGCGCAAGGTCAAGCACATCTACGTCGCGAACTGGTTCTTCGGCGCGATGATCATCACCATCGCGGTGCTGCATCTCGTGAACAGCGCTGAAATCCCGGTCACCCTGACGAAGTCCTACTCGGCTTACGCCGGTGTGCAGGACGCGATGGTGCAGTGGTGGTACGGTCACAACGCCGTGGGCTTCTTCCTGACCGCGGGCTTCCTCGGCATGATGTACTACTTCATCCCGAAGCAGGCCGGCCGCCCGGTGTACTCCTACCGGCTGTCGATCGTCCACTTCTGGGCGCTGATCTTCACCTACATCTGGGCCGGTCCCCACCATCTCCACTACACCGCGCTGCCGAACTGGACGCAGTCCCTCGGCATGGTGATGTCCATCATCCTGCTCGCGCCCTCCTGGGGCGGCATGATCAACGGCATCATGACGCTGTCCGGCGCGTGGCATAAGCTGCGTACCGACCCCGTGCTGCGCTTCCTGATCGTCTCCGTCTCGTTCTACGGCATGTCGACCTTTGAAGGCCCGATGATGTCGATCAAGACGGTGAACGCGCTGTCGCACTACACGGACTGGACCATCGGCCACGTGCACTCGGGCGCGCTGGGCTGGGTGGCCTTCGTGTCGATGGGCTGCCTGTACTATCTCATCCCGCGCCTCTACGGCCGTGAGATCTACAGCCTGAAGCTCGTCGAGACGCACTTCTGGATCTCCACCTTCGGCATCGTGCTCTACATCACCTCGATGTGGGTCGCGGGCATCATGCAGGGTCTGATGTGGCGCGCGGTCAATCCGGACGGCACGCTGACCTACAGCTTCGTCGAATCCGTTGCGGCGATGCATCCGTTCTTCATCATCCGTCTGCTCGGCGGTGTGATGTTCCTCGGAGGCACCTTGATCATGGTCTACAACATGTTCAAGACGATCGCGGGCTCGAAGCTCGTCACTGCATCCATTCCCGCCCCGGCAACGGCGCACTGAGGTAAACGACGATGTCTCTATTCCACGAAAACATCGAAAAGAACATCGGCTTCATGATGGGGCTGATCCTGGTGCTTATCACCGTGGGTGGCCTGGTGCAAATCGTGCCGCTGTTCTTCATGCACTCCACGATGGAGCCTGTCGAAGGCGTCAAGCCCTATACGGCGCTGCAATTGACCGGGCGCGACGTCTACATCCGAGAGGGCTGCTATCTGTGTCACTCGCAGATGGTCCGTCCCTTCCGGGCGGAGACCGAGCGCTACGGCCACTACTCACTGGCAGGTGAGTTCGTCTACGACCATCCCTTCCAGTGGGGCTCCAAGCGTACGGGTCCGGATTTGCAGCGTGTCGGCGGTCGCTACAGCGACGACTGGCACCGCGCGCATCTGAACAACCCGCGCGACGTCGTGCCAGAGTCGATCATGCCAGGCTATCCCTGGCTGGAGAAGGACGCCGCCAATGCCGCCGACATCGCAGCGAAGATGAAGGCGCTGCGAGTGGTGGGCGTGCCGTATACGGATGAGGAAATCGCCGGGGCCGCGAAGGAACTCGAAGGCAAGACCGAGCAGGACGCGCTCGTCGCGTACCTGCAGAACATGGGTACTGCCGTAAAGTTCAATAAATGAGCGATTGGATAGGCACCATCTTCTCTGCATGGACGGTGGTCGTGGCCGTGCTCTTCGTCGTCATCGTGCTGTGGGCCTGGAGCTCCAGGCGCAAGCAGGATTTCGACGAAGCCGCCCGACTGCCGCTCGAGGCCGACGACGATTCGTCGGCCCGTTAAAATCTTATCGGGAGTCTTGAAATGGCCGATTTTATCAGCGGTTCCTGGAGCATCTACATCGCCGTGGTGACCGTGCTCAGCATTGTCGTGCTGATGCTGTTCACCTGGAAGATGTCCATGGGCATTCCCAAACCCACCGGCGGTCAGGTCGAAACCAGCGGTCACACCTGGGACGAAGATCTGGCGGAATACAACCACCCGCTGCCGAGCTGGTGGCTCAACATGTTCTACATCACCCTGGTGTGGGGCTTGATCTATCTGGCGCTCTATCCGGGCCTCGGCTCCTTCGCGGGCTTCCTCGGCTGGAGTGAGCAGACGCAGTACGACCAGGAGATGGCGCAGGCCGATCAGAAGTACGGCCCCATCTTCCAGCAGTACCTCACGCAGGAGATCGACAAGGTCGCGCAGGACCCGAAGGCACTCGCCATCGGCCAGCGCCTCTTCGCGAACTACTGCACGGCCTGCCACGGTTCGGACGCCAAGGGCGGGCCGGGCTTCCCGAACCTGCGCGACGGCGACTGGCTGTACGGCGGCGAGCCGGCGCAGATCAAGACGACGATCATGGAAGGCCGTCAGGGCGCGATGCCGACGTGGAGCCCGGTACTCGGTGCGGACGGCGTGGAAAAGGCAGCGACATTCGTCGAGAGCCTGTCCGGTCGCCAGGTCGACCAGGCCGTCGCCGCGGAAGGCAAGAAGATCTTCGAGCAGAACTGCGTCGCCTGCCATGGCCCGGACGGCAAGGGCATGCAAGCTCTCGGCGCGCCGAACCTGACCGACGACATCTGGCTTTATGGCGGCACTCACGCCAAACTAGTCGAAACGATCACTAAGGGTCGTAACGGGCGGATGCCGTCCCACAAGGACTTCCTCGGGGAAGCCAAGGTGCATCTGCTCGCCGCGTACGTTTTCAGCTTCCGTAACGCGGCCGGAGGCGAAGCAGCGAAATAGGCGGTACACGCCCGTGGTGCGATGGAACTCGTGAACAAGACCGGCTGGTGGCCGCCGTCCCAACGGGTGGCGGCCGTCCTCTGGATCTCCTTCCTGATGGCCGCGGTCGCGACCGGGGCCTTCTTCTCGGTGATAGATCCCATGGAGCTCCGCTACTGCGTGAGCTTTCCGGAAGTGAGCCGCCTCGGCGCTTACACCATCGGATTCTTCCTGTTCTGGCTCTTGACCGGAATCTCGTGCCTGCTCAGCATCATCTTCGTCTACCCTGCGGAACCGACTAAGGCTCCGCCCTTCATGAATTCCTCTCATCATGTCGACGGTTAATCATGAACCAACCACAACCCCTGGAGACCCCGCCGCGGGCTAAGGCTGCCCGTAGCGACGTCAACGACACCCTTTACGAACAGCGTCAGAAGGTCTATCCGCGGCAGGTCCACGGCCTGTTCGCGTCGGCGCGACTGACTACCGCGCTCGTCCTGCTCGGCATCTTCTACGTGATGCCGTGGATCAGCTGGAACGGCCGCCAGGCCATCCTCTTCGATCTGCCGGCGCGCAAGTTCTACATCTTCGGGCTCACGTTCTGGCCGCAGGACTTTCTGTATCTGACGTTCCTGCTGATGCTCGCGGCTTATAGCCTCTTCTTCTTCACGGCGCTCGCCGGCCGGCTGTGGTGCGGCTATGCCTGCCCGCAGACGGTGTGGACGGACTCGTTCCTGTGGATCGAGCGTTTCGTCGAGGGCGATCGTTCGAAACAGATGAAGCTCGACCAGTCGCCGATGAGCTGGCGCAAATTCCGCATCAAGATGACGAAGCACGCGTTGTGGATTGTCTTCGCGCTGTTCACGGGCTACACGTTCGTCTCGTACTTCTCGCCCGCCACGCAGCTCGCGCAGGACCTCGCGAATTTCAAGACCGGGCCCTGGGAAACGTTCTGGGTGTTGTTCTACGCCTTCGCGACCTATGGCAACGCCGGCTGGATGCGCGAGCAGGTGTGCAAATACATGTGTCCCTACGCCCGCTTCCAGAGCGCGATGTTCGACAAGGACACGCTCATCATCTCCTACGATCAGGCACGCGGCGAACCGCGCGGCTCGCGTCGTACGAGCTCGGATCACAAGGCACAAGGCCTCGGCGACTGCATCGACTGCCAGATGTGCGTGCAGGTCTGCCCGACCGGCATCGACATCCGCAACGGCCTGCAGTACGAGTGCATCGGCTGCTCGGCCTGCGTCGACGTCTGCGACGACGTGATGGAGAAGGTCGGCTATCCGAAGGGGCTCGTGAAATACACGACCCAGCATGCAATCGATGGCGGCGTGACCCACGTGCTCCGGCCCCGCATCATCCTCTACGGGACGGTGCTCGTGCTCCTGACGATCGCCTTCGGTTACAAATTGAGCCTGCGCATCCCGATCGGGCTGGACGTCATCCGGGATCGCAATCAGCTCTACCGCGAGGTGCAGAACGACATCGAGAACGTCTATCTCCTGAAGATCATCAATCAGGACGACAAGGCGCACGAATACACGCTCACGGCCGACGGTATCCCGGGACTGACGCTCACGCTGGAACGCCCGGTCGTCCATGCCGACGGTGGTTCGGTCTTGAACTTGCCCGTGAGCCTCAAGGCACCGTCCGACAAGCTCACGGCGCGCAGTACGCCCGTGCTGTTCACGCTGGAGGCGAAAGATGATCCGAAGCTCAAGATCACGTCGAACGCTAAATTCCTGGGGCCGCGCACATGAGCACCGTTGAAGAAAGCGCGCTCCGTCGCCCCTGGTATCGCGAGCCGATGGTGTGGCTCGTGATCCTCTTTCCGGTGCTTGCCGTGTGCGGGGGCATCACGACGCTGTTCCTCGCCGTGCGCTCCGACGACGGCCTCGTCGTCGACGACTATTACAAGCGCGGCCTCGAGATCAACAAGACCCTGGAACGGGACCATCAGGCGGAAACCTACGCCCTGAAGGCAAAGCTCGACGTGAATCCCGGGACGCACGCGTTCTCGATGAATCTCGCCGCCGACAGGAGCTTCACGTATCCGGCACAGATCACCGTGACGTTCGTCCACGCGACGCGTTCGGGTCTCGACCGCCGGATGCTGGCGCTACGTCAGGACGGCGCCGTCTACACCGGCGCCCTGCCGCAGCTCGCGAAAGGCGACTGGTACGTTCATCTCGAAGCGGACAACTGGCGGCTCATCGACAAGCTGCGCATCCGCTGAGGCCGCTGCCTGCGGCGACGGCCGGGCCGTCGCCTCGCGTTCGTCTTCAGGAAGCTCTGAACGAGCTCGGAGCTTCCTTCCGGTTTCCGGTCACCGGCGGGAACGACACCCGCGCGACGAGCCCGCGACCGCCGCGTCCCGCCTCGAGCACGAGCTTCGCGCCGCAGAGCGCCGCAATCCGCGAGACGATGCTCAAGCCCAGCCCCGAGCCCGACTGACCGCTGCCGAGCACGCGATAGAACCGCTCCGTCACCCGCGCGCGCTCCGTCGCGGGGATGCCGGATCCTTCATCGTGGATTTCGAGGACGGCGCCGTCGGCATGCGAGACAGTGACCGTGACGATCGTACCGCCCGGGCTGTAGCGGATCGCATTGTCGAGCAGATTGCGCACCAGCACGCCGAGCAGCGCGGGGTCGCAGGCGACGGGCGCGCCGCTCTCCGCGGCATCGAGCTCGATCGCGATCCCCTTCGTGTGTGCAGCCTGGGCGAGCAGCGCAATCGTCTGCTGAGCGACGTCCTCGAGTCTGCAGTGCGGGCTCGTCGTCTGTGTCGAGGCGGCATCGAGGCGCGCGAGCGTGAGGAGCTGATCGATCAGGTGACTCGCGCGATCGCAGCCCTGCACGACGTTCGCACAAGCTTCGCGCCGCTCTTCCTCCGCTGCGGCGCCGAGCGCGACCTGCGCCTGCGCACGAATCGCCGCGATGGGCGTGCGCAGCTCGTGAGCGGCATCCGCAGTGAATCTGCGCTCGCCCGCGATCAGGGCGCCGATACGGGCGAACAGGCCGTTCAACTGTCCGACGAGCGGCCGCACTTCGCCCGGCACGCCCTCCACCCCGATCGGATCGAGACGATCCGGCGCGAGGTCGGCGACTTCCGTGGCGAGCTCGTTCAAGGGTTTCAGCCCGCGCCCGATCGCGACGGCGAGCAGCAGCGCGAGCACGGGCAGGGCGATGCCGAGAGGTGTCAGCATGTGGCCCACGATCTCCCCGGCCACCGCCCGCCGGGCGGAGACGAGCTCGCCGACCTGCACGAGCGCGTCGTGCTCGTGTGCCCAGGCACTGAAAACACGCCACCGCCGCCCCTGCACGTCGCTCGTGCTGAAGCCCTCGGCGACATCGGAGAGCCGCGTGCGCGGTGCGGATTTCGAATGCACGCCGAGACGGCGCCCGTGCTCCCAGACCTGGAAAGCGATCTGCGTGCTGTAGCGGTGCCACTGCGGCGCGTGCTCGACCTCGTCCTCGTCGGAATCCTCCGCAATCTGTTCGACGATCATCGCGGTCGTCTGGGCGAGATGCGCATCGAGCAGCTCGTCGAGCTCGTGCCGGGCCGCTGCATAGCCTACGAGCGCCGTGAGCGCCCAGCACGCAACCATCGCGAGGAGCACGCCGACGAGCAGGCGCGCACGCAGCGAGGCGCCCCGCTTCATCGCGGGTCCTTCGGCAGCATGTAACCGACACCGCGCAAGGTGATGATCACTCCGGGCTCCAGCTTGCGGCGCAGATGATGGATGTGGACTTCGATCGCGTTCGATTCGATTTCGTCGCCCCAGGGATAGAGGCGTTCGATCAACTGGTCGCGGGAGAGCACGCGTCCCGCGTCGCGGGCGAGCTCCTGGAGGAGCGCGAATTCGCGTGCCGAGAGGTCGACGACCTGACCGCGCCAGGTCACGCGGTGTGCGGCGGGATCGACGACGAGGCTGCCGCATTCGTAGACGGGGGAGGCCTGGCCGCTGCTGCGGCGGATGAGCGCGCGCAAGCGGGCGGCGAGCTCGCCGAGATCGCAGGGCTTGACGAGATAATCGTCGGCGCCGCGATCGAGGCCCGTGATGCGATCGTCGATCGCGTCACGGGCAGTCAGGATCAGGACCGGCACGCGGTTCTCCGCGGCCCGTACGGCTTTGAGGACGTCGAGACCGTCGAGCTGCGGCAGACCGAGATCGAGCACGGCCGCCGCGAACGGCTCATGCGCGAGCGCCGCCACCGCGCTGCGCCCGTCGCGCAACCAATCGACTTCGTATCCCGCCTGCCGCAAACCACGCTGCAGCCCGTCACCCAGCAGGGCATCGTCCTCGACCAGCAATATCCTCACGCCCCCCCCTTCGCGCCCGGCCCCGCGCGCAGGGCCGTCAGTCGTCGTAACGCTGCACGCTTGCATGCTCGGTCTTCTGCGCACCGGTCGTTGCGTCACCGGCGGCCATCGACCAGACCCAGAATCCGGCGATCGCCGCCGCGAGCGTGACACCGATCAGGGCCCGCGAGCCCGCGATCCCGGCTTCGCGCGGCCCTTCCTTGTGTCCGTCGATCATCGCACGGACGAGGTTCTCGCGATGCAACACACTGCTCACGACGACGCCGGCGACGTGGACGCCCACCACCGCGAGCATCGCGAACGAGATACCTTCGTGCAGTTCCTCGAAGACCTCGCCGCCGACATCGGCGTAGAGCAGCCAGCCGCTCGCGCAGACCAGTACGGCGAGTGCGAGCAGCGCGACGATCGCGAGCGCGCCGGCGGGATTGTGGCCCACGTAATGCCGGGGTTGCCGGCTCAGCAGGCTGCCGAGATAGCGCGTGACCTCGGCAGGTCCACGCACGAATTCCGAGAAGCGCGCATACCGCGTGCCGATCAGGCCCCAGCACAGACGGAACGCGACGAGCCCGAGTGCCGTGAAGCCGAGCATGACGTGGACGTCGCGCCAGCGCTCGCTCTCGGCGGTGAGGAACGCGCCCGCGAAGCTCGCGGCGAGCGTCCAGTGGAAGATGCGTGTCGGGAGATCCCAAACGAGTATTCGATCCTTCATGTGTTCACCTCAACGGGGAATCCGGATGTCGTGTTCGGCAAAGCTGCCCTGCTCGGCAGCAGGATGGCAGGCCGCGCAGTTCGACGGCGTCTCGATGGCCGGTCGTTGCCAGGTGGCGGCGGCGACCTCGTCGTGCTCGCGCACGAACCAGCGCGCCTTCGTCATGCGCAGCGCCGGTTTGCCGTCGTCGCCCGGCGTGTCCTTGCGCCGCGCGTGCGCTCGGACGTAATCGAGCAGGGGCTGCGCCGCGGCGGGATCGAGACTCGCGTCGACGCCGAAGTGCGTCGACAGATCCGCGAACACCGCGGTCCAGGAAGCGGCGGCGAGCCCGCGCGGCGGGAACGCGACGTGGCAACTGCCGCATTCCTCGACGTAGCGGGGATCGAGCGGCTGCGCCTTGCGGTGCTCGCCGGCGAGCACCGGTCCGGCCGCAGCGAGCAGGAGAACGCCCGCGACGGACGTGAGTTTCATCGGGCGCCTCCTCACGGTTTCACCGAGAGCAGATAGGCGATCACGTCGCCTTTCTCGCGGGCCGTGCAGACGCGCTTCACCACGTCGCGACAATTGCGGGTGAACCACTTCTCGACCTTCGCCGCCTTCGTGAAGCGTTCCGCGTTCGCGGCCGGCGCCATGGGCTGGATGGTCTTGCCGGTCACGGCGTGCTTGCCGGCCGCGGCCGGGTTGTCCGTGTGACAGCTCGAGCAGCTCCAGTCGCCGCCATGCGTGGTGTTGAAGAACTCGCGGCCGCGGCCCGCATCGAAGCCCTGGAATCCGGGCTCCTCCTGTTGGGCCGCAGTCGAGAATGCGGTTTCGAAATCGCGGGGCTGCTCGGCCCCCGCGGCGCCGACCCCCGCGGCGAACGCGGCGGCTGCGAAAAGACGGTGCATGTCACGAACCTCCGTAGCGGACTACGGGGCATGATCCGGGACGAGGATTAAGCCGCCATTAGCTGCGGCCCGACCACGCTGAATCCGGGGAAGCGGAAGGTGGAGCGCGCCGGACGGCCCGTCCGGTCGCGCGCGCTTATTCCGTCGCGGCGGCCTTGGCCGCGGCGGCCTGCTTGATGGACTGGATGAG
This sequence comes from Gammaproteobacteria bacterium, assembly GCA_016209015.1. Classification (GTDB taxonomy): domain Bacteria; phylum Pseudomonadota; class Gammaproteobacteria; genus JACQWY01. The sequence goes on from JACQWY010000024.1 coordinate 56,078, forward strand.
ATTGTTCTCGGAGAGCGGCGACTCGAGGATGTCCATGGCGCCGTAGCGCAATGCCTGCACCGCATCACCCACCGCGTTCGACGGCACGGTCACGATCGTCGGGAGATAGACCCCGCGCTCCTGCACGTTGTGCATGAGCTCGACGCCGGACATGTCGGTCAGCTCCTTGTCGATGAGCAGCACCGTCTGCGGCGGCGGGGCGATGGCTTCCAGGGCATCTTCCGCCTTCTGGAAAGCCATCACGGTGTGGCCGCGCGCGCGCAACAGTTGCGAGAGCGTCGCGAGCTTCTCGGGATCGGAGTTGACCACCACCACGTTGATCGCCTCGCGCGGCCGTGCTTCAGTCCAGACTTTGGCCGGAACGTCCACGATGTCACGCGTTGGAAGCATCCAGCACCCGCCCTTCGAGGGCGAGGTCCTTCAGCGCGGTCAGGGAGACGATTTTGACGTAGCGACGATCGACCTCGAGGATGCCGCGGCGCTGGAAGTCGCTGAACAGCCGGCTGATCGTCTCGACCGCGACGGCGAGATAGTTCGCGATTTCCTGGCGCGACATGCTCAAATTGAACTCGGAGCGCGAGCAGCCGCGGGCCGCGAAGCGATTCGACATGTAGAGCAGGAAGATCGCGAGGCGGGCCTGCGCAGACTTCTGGCCGAGGAGCAGCGCGTGATTCTGTTTCTCCATGACCTGGGAGGCAGCGGCGCGCATGATCTCGTTCCACAGCGCCGGCACCTCGATGGCGACCTGGGCGAGCCGATGGTAGGGCAGGCTGCAGACCGCGGTCGTTTCCAGCGCGATGGCGGAGCTCTGGTGGCGGCCATCGGCGATCGCGTCGAAGCCGAGCAGATCACCCGGGAAGTGGAAGGCGACGATCTGCTCGCAGCCGTCCTCGCTGTCGATGTAGCACTTCACGGAACCGGAGCGCACGACGTAGAGGCTCTTCAGGTCGTCACCCTGGCGGAAGACGTGGGCGCCGCGACGCAGCGGACCGCTGCAGACCATGTTCTTCGCGACCTGGGCTCGGTTCTCGGGGTCGAGGACCCGCGCTACGCAAAATTTTGTCCAGCGGCAGCTACTGCAGGAAGCAGAGAGCGGCGGAAAATTGATGACGTTACCGTTCATGAGGTCACCCCGTTAGCTTTGCGGAAAGGCATCGTTCTTGGTCGGTTGTACTGTAGGCCCGATGCCCCGGGGCAGGGCATTCGCGCTTACGCGTAACGGGATTGCGGAAACTACCTACTGACTCGCCGGTAGCCCCGGGAGCCGCGGCAGCTCAGGGGGCGTCGACCCGGGTCGCGATGGCGACGAGCTCGGCGAGGGATTTGGCGCCGGTCTTGCTCATGACCTTCGCGCGGTGGATTTCCACCGTCCGCTCGCTGAGCCCGAGCTCGACGGCGATGACCTTGTTCGCCTGACCCTGGACGATCCGCCGCATGACCTCGAGCTCGCGGGGCGTCAGCGAGTCGAACCGCGCCCGGTTCGCCTCGAGCTGGTCGGCCGCCGTGCGGCGGCTGCGGTCGAGCGCGAGCGCCTGGTTGATGCGATCGAGCAGATCCTGGTCCTTGAACGGCTTTTCGACGAAGTCCACCGCACCGGCGCGCATCGCGTGGACGGCCATCGAGACGTCGCCGTGGCCGGTGATGAAGATGATGGGGATCGCGATCCCGCGCTCGGCGAGCACCTGCTGCAGCTCCAGGCCGCTCATCAGCGGCATGCGGATGTCGAGCACGAGGCAGCCGGGGCGCGCGGGATCGTATTGGTCGAGGAAAGCACGCGCGGACTCGAAGGTCTCGACGCGCAGCGACATCGATTTCACGAGCAGCGCGAGCGAATCGCGCACCGCGCCGTCGTCGTCCACGATGAAGACCGTCGGACTGCCTGCGTCCATGGCCTACTCCGGCACCGCGGGCAGACTCACGATGAAGCGCGCACCGCCCTTGTCGTTGTCGGAATACCTGAGCGTGCCGCCGTGGGCGGCGACGATGGAATGACTGATCGAGAGCCCCATCCCCATGCCGGACTCCTTGGTCGTGAAGAAGGGCAGGAAGAGCTCGGCGCGGACGTGCTCCGGCACGCCGCCGCCGCGGTCGTCGAACACGAGCTCCACCCGCCCCTCCGCCTCGCGGCTGCTGACTTCGAGCACGCGCTGGTCGTCGGCGAGCGGCAGCATCGCGTCGATGGCATTGCGGATGAGGTTCAAGCATACCTGCTGCAGCTGAACCGGGTCGACGAACACGCACGGCAGATCACCCGCGAGCTCCGTGCCGAGCGCGACGCGCGCCTCGCGGGCGTCGACCTCGGCGAGATCGAGCACCTGCCCGACGATATCGTTGACGTCGACGGTCTCGCGGCTGCTCTCGCGCTTCGTGACGAAATTGCGGATGCGCTTGACGACCTGCCCGGCGCGCAGCGCCTGATCGGAGATCCGCTCGAACGCATCGGCGAGCGTCGGCAGATCGGCGTTGCCGCTCGCGATGAGGCGCCGGCAGGCCTGCGCATGCGTCGAGATCGCAGTGAGCGGTTGATTGATTTCGTGAGCGATCGCCGAGGCCATCTCGCCGAGCGTGGTGAGACGGCCGACATGCGCGAGCTGCTCGCGCATCTGCCGCGTCATCTCCTCGGATTCCACCTGCTCGGTCTGGTTGACGACGAGCCCGATCACGAACGACGAGCCCTCGGGCCGGTGCACGAGCACGAGGTGCGCGGCGACGTTCATCAGCGCTCCTGCGCGGCCCCGCCACTGCAGCTCGCAGACCGGCACCGTCGCGCCCCGCACGAGCGCCTGCAACGTCTGGGCGAAGCGTTCGTGATCCTGGGGCACGGCGAAGTCGGTGCAATTGCGGCCGATGATCTCCGCCGCCGGCACGCCCAGCATCGCGATCAGCGCGGGATTTACCGTGCCGATGCGGCCGATGAGATCGCTCGTGAAGATGCCGATCGGCGCATTGTCGATGACGAGCCGGAGCTCCTGCTCGCGCTCGCGCGCCATGCGCTGGACCTCGCGCCGCTTCGTGATGTCGCGCACGATGCCGACGAAAGTGATGCGTTGCTCGGTGAGGATCTCGCCGACGGCGAGCTCCATCGGGAAATGCTCGCCGCTGCGGCGCCGCCCGATCACTTCGCGTCCGATGCCGATGATCTTCGGGCTGCGGGTGCGAAGATAGCTCCCGATGTAGCCGTCGTGGCGGGACGCCTCGTCGTCGGGCATGAGCATGCTGACGTTGTGGCCGATCACCTCGGCCGCCCGGAAGCCGAAGATATTCTCGGCGCCCGGATTGAAGGATTCGATGCGCCCGTCGGTGCCGATGATGATGATGCCCTCGACCGTCGCACGCAGCAGACCGTCGTAGCGTGCCTCGAGGGCGAGCAGCTTCTGTTCGAGCGTATTCGCGGCCAGCATGGGCTAGTGGATCGTTCCGCAGGATTCCGGGTCGGGGCATTCTAGCAGCTCGCCCGGCCGCTGCCTGCCCGCCCCCCGGCCGGGCCCGGGGACGGTTTCGCTCGCGCGCGCGGCCGGGCTACACTTGGACGGCGCGGCGGCAGCGGTCGCGCCGGTACACCGAGGCCCCGGTCACGCAGGAGAAGAACATCATGGCTCTAGAGATACGCAAGATACTGGTCCCGATCGACGGCTCCGAGGGCGCGGAGAAAGCCGCCGAATTCGCCGGGCATCTCGCCCGCTACACGAACGCGACCGTCACGCTGCTGCGCGTCCACAGTCCTGAAATCTACCAGTTGAGCGTGCTGAGCGAGATCCCGCCGCTCACGGACTTCGAGTACATGGAAGTGATGCAGAAGCACCTGAGCGATCCCGAGAAGGATCCGGCCTTCGCCGAGGCGAAGCAGGCCGTCGGCGCACTGCCCGCACCCGTCGACGAACGCGTCGTCTGGGGCCAGCCGGCCCAGGCGATCTGCGACTACGCGAAGGAGAACGCGATCGACCACATCGTGATCGGCTCGCGCGGCCGCTCGGCCTTCTCCTCCCTCGTCCTCGGCAGCGTGAGCCTGCAGGTGCTGCATCACGCGCCGTGCCCGGTGACGGTGGTGCGCTGAGGGAAGCACGCCGGGAGCACGATAAGGGCACGCGACTGGACCTCACTGGGCGCACGGTTCACTCCAGGCGCGCGCAGGCAATGCTCCCGCAACCTGATTGCCGGGGGCCGCTCTCAGTTCATGGTCGCGCCCGAGGGGGGGGGCACACCGGGTACGGGGGCCGTTGGTGGGCCGGATCCGCTTCCGCCCGGGAGTTCAAACATACCGAGCCCTGCCAGCGCAGTCGGCCTGAGGCTATCCGCAATCAGGCAGGTCATCGAGCGCCTGCAATTCCCGCTCCAGTTCTTCCGGGGGATAGCGAACGACCGGCACATGCCGCGCCGAACATTCGGACATGAACCCGCGCAGCGTCATCCCGGCCATCCTCGCCCCGCTGCTGACGGTGATCACTTCCTCATCGGTCAGCTTCACCGCCAACGCGACGCGCAAACCTTCCTGAAGCAGGGCGTCGTCGAACGGCACGGCCAGGAAAACGGGTTGTCCGTCCTTCGTCACGAGGGACAGCTTACCGGCCTCCGCGTTCCGCACCAGTTCCCCGATTCGCTCGCGCAGGTCTCGGACGGTGAAGGTTTGCATAATGGCACTCCGGAATATCGCGCTGACAGGTGACGTCAAGAATTCGGTTCGGTCCCCTCGGGAAAGCTATCACAAACCTCGCTTCACTATGGCGGCGCCAACCGAATCCGCGCCCGCTCACGAGAGCGGGCGATACTGACGTAGCTCGCGGCCTGGTTCAGCTCGACGTTGTTTCAATCCGCGCCCGCTCACGAGAGCGGGCGATACCATCAAAGGCGCGTATCTGCCCGTCGGCGGCTATACGTTTCAATCCGCGCCCGCTCACGAGAGGGGGCGATACTCTCGGGCGCTCTCTTCTTGGTGGCTGCCATGCTGTTTCAATCCGCGCCCGCTCACGAGAGCGGGCGATACCGCACGGCACGCTGAGCGATGGCCTATCGCTGCTCGTTTCAATCCGCGCCCGCTCACGAGAGCGGGCGATACTCCTCTTGGTGTGCCCCGCTTCCCCCGAGGCGCGGTTTCAATCCGCGCCCGCTCACGAGAGCGGGCGATACATGTGATCCACAAGCAGAACGACGATGTGCTATGGGTTTCAATCCGCGCCCGCTCACGAGAGCGGGCGATACAATGAAGCCCTCGGTCGCCA
>JACQWY010000051.1 GCA_016209015.1 Gammaproteobacteria bacterium
CGAGGGCGATACGTGGAAATACGCGCCGCGGTGTACCGAGCCACAGTCCCACAGTTCGGAGAAGAACAAAAAATATGGTTCTTCTCCAGACTGCGGGATCAGTCGACGTATTCCGCCTCGGCTGATGCCTATCGCCCTCGCGCAGGCGAGGGCCCAGTCGGTGACCCACCGCACGCGCAGTGAACCTCGGACTTTCGAGCGCTCCGTTCCGCACCGCGCTCGCTTTCTACGCTGGCCCCGCGGTTCGACCTCGGCGCCGAGGCTGAACGACTGGGCCCTCGCCTGCGCGAGGGCGACACGTGGGAAATACGCGCCGCGGTGTACCGAGCCACAGTCCCACCGTTCGGAGAAGAACCAGATTTTTGAAGGCGGGAGGCACATCGATCGCGTCTTCGCGCCGACCGATGCGCCTCAGTATACCGACGGCGTTCAGCGCATGAAGATGCCGTGCAGCTCGCCCTTCGCGATCGTGTTCATGCCGAGCATGAAGCCGACGACGGCAGCCGAGGTGTCGGCGTTGACGGGGAGCTGGTCGACGCTCAACGCATGCACCGCGAAGATGTAGCGGTGGAAGTTCGATCCCGGTGGCGAGCACGGGCCGCCGTAGCCGGGCTGGCCGAAATCGGTGCGCGTCTCGAGCGAGCCCGCGGGCGCCTTGCCGCTGCCGGGATTGCCCGCGCCTTCCTCGAGCGAGGTCACGTGCGGCGGGATGTTCACGAGCACCCAGTGCCAGAAACCGCTGCCGGTCGGGGCGTCGGGATCGAAGCAGGTGATGGCGAAGCTCTTCGTCTCCGGAGGCGCGCCCGACCACGACAACTGCGGCGAGAGATTCTCGCCTGCGCAGCCGAAGCCGTAGGCCGCGGACAGGGTCTGGCGGTGGCCGAGCAGCTCGCCTTCCTTGAAGTTCTTGCTGGTGACGACGATCGTCATGTCGTTTTCCTCCGAATGTGGTCTTTGTGTTGTCGTGTTCAAATGGCCGAGAGGCCGCCATCGACGGGGATCACCGCGCCGGTGATGTAGGACGCTTCGTCCGACGCCAGGAACAGCGCGAGATTCACGGGCTCCTCCGGGCGGCCGAAGCGCTTCATCAGATGCTTGTCCGCGATCGCCTGGAAGATTGCCTCGCGCTCCGGATGATCGCCGACGAAGTTGCGCGGCATCTGCGTGTCGATTGCGCCCGGGCAGATCGCGTTCACGCGGATGCCGTGGCCGACGAGATCGGCGGCCATCGCCCGCGCGAGATGCGCGACCGCGGCTTTCGCCGCGCCGTAGGCCGTCATGTCGTGGAACGCGACGACGCCGCCGATGGACGAATTGTGCACGATCGAGCCGCCGCCGGTCTTCACCATTTCACGCGCGACCTTCTGGCTCAACAGATACGTCGCCCGCACGTTCACCGTCCACACCGCATCGAGCTCGCTGGCTGCCGTCTCGAGAAACGGCTTGCCGAGAATGATGCCGTGATTGTTGAACAGCACGTCGACCCGCCCGAAGCGCTCGAGCGCCGCCGCGACGATCGCGGTCTGCACGGCTTCGTCGCAGACATCGCCGCCGACGTAGACGCACGATGATGCCTTGCAGAGCTCGGCGACGCGGCCCGTCGGCGCCGCCGCGCGATCGGAGGCTATGACCTTAGCGCCCTCGGCGAGGAAGCGCTCGACCGCGATGCAGCCCTGACCGCCGAGCGCGCCCGAGATGATCGCGGTCTTGCCCGCGAGCCGGCTCATCGCGCGGCTCCGGCGAACTCGGCCGCGGCGAACGGCACGGTCGTCGTCGAATCCTCGGCGATCCGCGCGAGGAATTGTTCGTTCGTCACCGGCCAGTTGCGCGGATAGGCGAGCGGCACGTGCCAGGTGCCCGCGGCCTGCGCCTTCGCGAGCGCAGCACGCTTCGCCTGCGTCGCGGCCGCGTCGACCTCGAGCGTCTTGCGATCGATGACGACGCCGTACCACGCCTCCGCCGCACGCGGGCTCAGGAGCTCGTTCCAGACGTCCTTCCTGACCATCTCGGGATCGCGCTCGAGCGGCGAGCCGAAGCCACCCGCCGCCGCGGACTGATAGCGCACGACGTCGCCCGTCTTCAGCGGATAGGCCGTCGGCTTGCAGGTCTGCAGGAGGCAACCCTTGCCGAACTCGCCGCCTTCCATGTCGAACGCGCGATCGTCGTTGAAGATGCCGTACTTCGGCGTCGTCATCGAAGCCGGCGTGAGCCCGTTCCAGCTCGGGATGCCGCCGCGCGCGGTCTTGTCGATGAAGAACGAGAACGAGGAGATGCCGGCACCGCCGCCCGCCTCACCCGGCGGAATGATCTTCGCGCGGTCGGCGAGCGGTGTGATATTGCAGTCGCCGAGCGCCTCGAACGTGTAGTACGGCGAGGAGCCGCCGCGGAATTTGCCCGGACCGGTCGAGTCGACGGTGATGGCGCCCGCTTCCCAGGCGACCATCGGCGCTTCCTTCTCGAGATACTCCACGACGCATTCGTGGCAGTTGAAGATCGGCGGCATCGCGAAGCTGATGCCGTCGTTCTTCTGCGTGCCGCCCCAGGATTCGCCGCCCATGAGCACGAGGCCCCAGGGCGCGTTGTCGTGGCCCGGCCGCGGATCGTTGCCCTGGATGACGTAGACGCCCGAGAGGCCCGCGTCCGGCGCGAGCGAGCGCTCGGGCAGGGCGCGGCACATGAGGCGCGTGAGCAGGGTGCCGGCCTTCGTGCCGACTTCGAGGTGATTGCTCTGGCTCTTCGGCGGCAGACCGCAGACGACCGAGCCCGCAGGCAGCAGGACGTGGAACGGCCGCTGTGCGCCCGCGTTCATGGGCGAGTGCGGATCGAGGATGATCTTCGGCCCGATGAGACAACGTCCGGCTTCGACCCACATCGTGGTCGAGGCGCCGAGCGACTGCCGCTCCGTGCCGGAGAAATCGATCTCCATGTTGTCGCCCTTGACGCTGATCGTCGCCTGGAGCTTGACCGGCGTCGTGCCGAAGCCGTCGTCGTCCATGTATTCATCGGCCGTCCAGCTCCCGTCCGGCATTTCGCTGATGGCCTTGCGCATGCGGCGCTCGGCGAGATCGAGCGTGTAACGCGCGGCCGCGACGACCGCCTCCGCACCGTGCTTCTCGAGCAGCGCGCGCAGCCGGCTCTCGCCGACGCGCAGCGTGCCGAACAGGGCGCGCATGTCGCCGAGCGTGTGATTGGGCGTGCGCGAATTCTCGATCAAGAGGTTCACGGCCGAACGTACCGGCGTGTCGCCGGACATGATCAGCGTCGGCGGAATGCGGATGCCTTCTTCGTAGTAGACACGCGCCTTGTTGTTGATGCCGCCCGCGACCGCGCCCCCGGTGTCGATGAAGTGCGAGGCGTCCGAGAGCACGAACAGCGGCTGGCCTTCCCAGTGCACGGCGCGCACGAAGTTGATGTCCGGGAAGTGGATGCTCCCGCGCCAGGGATCGTTGCAGAAGAGCGTGTCGCCCGGCCCCATGTTCTCGAGGCCGTACTCGCCGACGATCATGTTCACGGCGTGCTGGTGCGTGAACGCGAAGTGCGTGCAGCCTTCGGTGATCGCGACGAGCTCCGTGCCGTGCGGCGTGACGAGATGGATGCACACACCGCAGTCCATCGCTTCGCGCACCGCGTTCGAGAATGCGCCGGAAACGAGACTTTCGTGCATCTGGCGCGTGACCTGGATGAGTGCCGAGCGGATCGTCTCGGCGGTGATGAGATCGATGCCGTACTGCTCGAGGACGGCGTCGGCGGTCATGGTGTAACGTGACATGGTGTTCCTCCTCCTCAGGCCCGAACGCGGTTCGGGTCGGTGGGAATGTCGACGATGACGTTGCCGTAGTCGTCGATGCGCGCGGTCGTGGCTTTGTTGACGACGATCGTCGAGAGCCGGTCGTCGATGATCGCGGGGCCCGGAATCACGTTGCCGGCCTCGAGCGCGAAGCGATCATAGAACGGCACGTCGCGATGCGTCTCGCGATCCATGTGCAGCTCGCGGCGCATGATGACCGCGGCGGCGGCGGGCTCCTTGCCGCCCTTCTCGATCTTCGGCAGCACGACGTCCGGATACGGGCCGTAGGCCATGGCGCGGACGGTGGTGAGGAAAATCGGCAGCTCCTGCGCCTGGTAACCGAAGACCTGATCGTAGTGGCGATCGAAGCAGCCGCGGATGGAAGCGAAATTGGCTTCGTCATAGCGTTCCACGGCGACCGGCACCTGCTGGTCCCAGCTCTGGCCGCGATACATGCCGCAGAGCGTGCGTTCGAGCACGATGTCCTCGCGCGCAACGCCCTGGCGCACCAGGTCTTCGATGCACGCCTGCTCGACCTGTTCGACGACCGCGTTCAGGCGCTCCGGCCCGAGCGCCGTCAGCTCCGACATCGGCGACATCGCGCGCTGCGCTTTCAGCCGGCTCGTCAGCATGCCGAGCGCGGCGAAGCCGCCCGGGAAGTAGGGGATCACGACCTCCGGGATGGAGAGCTCGCGCGCGACGCTCACCGCGAACATCGGGCCCGCGGCGCCGAAGCCCATCAGCGAATAGCCCTGCGGATGCAGCCCGCGGCTGATCAACGCCTTTTCGCAGGCTTCCGCGATGTTCAGCGTGACGAGCTCGTAGGCGCCCTGCGCGAGCAGCAGCGGATCCATGTTGATCTTCGCGGCCACGTTGCCGAGCGCGGTCAGCGCCTTCGCGCGATCGACCTGCATGCGGCCTTCGAGGAAGAGCTCGGGTTGGATGATGCCCATCGCGACACAGGCGTCCGTCACCGCGGGCTGGGTGCCGCCGAGGCCGTAGCACGCCGGTCCGGGCTTCGAGCCCGCGGACTCGGGGCCGACGCGCAGCGAGCCCATTTCGTCGACGACGATGAGGCTGCCGCCGCCCGCGCCGATGCTGCGCACGTCGATCGTCGGCATCGCATAGGGGATGGAGTAATCGAGCTCCCAGTCGCGCGTGACTTCGGCGCTGCCCTCGCGGACGAGACCGATGTCCGTGCTCGTGCCGCCGACGTCGATGCAGATGAGATTGTCGGAATCGATGATCTTCCGCGCATAGAACTCGCTGCCGAGCATGCCGGCGACGGGGCCCGACTGCATGGTGCAGACCGGGGCTTCGAGGATCATCTCGCGCGTCGCGAGCCCGCCGCCCATCTGCATGATGTAGATCTCGTCCGTGTAGCCGATCTCGTCGGCCATGCGCGCCTTCAGGCGCTCGAGGTAGAGGTTGATCTTCGGCCCGCAGTAGACGTCGAGCGCGACGACGAAGGTCCGCTTCATCTCGCCCGCGACGGGATAGATCTTCGAGGACTGGACATAGGCGCCCGGGAATTCCTCTTCGATGATCCGGATCGCGCGTTCCTCGTGACGGCGGTCGATATAGGCGTTGATGAAGCACACACCGATCGATTCCACGCCCTCGCTCTTGAGGAAGCGCACCTCGCGGCGCACGTCCTCGTCCTGCAGCTCGAGCAGCGCGTTGCCGCCCTCGCCGAGGCGCTCCGGGATCTCGCGGCGATAGCGGCGCGGGATGATCGGATTCACCTGGTGCGGGCGCTGCCAGTAGGGATTGTAGAGCACGCCCTCGTCGAAGGGCCGGCCCATGCCGCCCGAGTCCATGTTCTCGCGATGGCCCTTCGTGCACAGCAGCCCGGACTTCGCGCCCGTGCGCGTCAGCGCGGCGTTGATGCCGACCGTGTAACCGTGGTTGAAGCGGCGGAGCTTGCCGGAGTCGATGTCGAGATCCTTGAACAGCCGCTGCAGCGCGCCGACGGTGCCGATGGACTGATCGTCCGCCGTCGTCAGCACTTTCGTGCGATAGAGTTTCGAATTTTCCTCGTCGTAGATCACGGCATCCGTGAACGTGCCGCCCACGTCGATACCTGCCACATAGCCTTTGCTCATGGTGTGTCACCCTGCATTCTGATCACCGACTTCACGTCCCGGAAGTGGTGCATGTTGTCGATTGCGACGTTGATGTCGGCCATTGCGTAACTGCTCGAGATCAGGAGATCGAAATCGATCTCGTGCCGGTAGCGCCGCACGAACTCGAGGCCGCGGTAGTAATGCTTGATGTCGGCGGAGAAGACGCCGGCGATCGTGAGGTTCTTGCGCGTGATCATCTCGGCCGGAATGGACGTCTTGGGACCGCCGACCGGGCCGACGCTCACGTACTTGCCGCCCATCGCCGCCATCTCGAGGCCTTCGGCGAACGCGTGATGCGCGCCCGACATCTCGAAGACGACGGAAGCGCCGCGGCCCCCCGTCAGCTCCTTCACGCGCGCGATGCGCGCTTCCGGCGTCGGGTAGTCCTCGATCGGGATCGTCGCGGTCGCACCCCAGGCCTTCGCGACCTCGAGCCGGTTCGCGGGTCCCCCGATCACGATGATCGTGCCCGGGCCGCGCCGCGAGCAGACCGCCGTCGTGTACAGGCCGAGCGGTCCCGCGCCCTGCACGACCACGGTGTCCGTGAACGCGAGGCCGCCGATGTCGTCGAGGCGATCGAAGCCGTTCATGACGGTCCTGAGCGCGCAGCCGACGCTGCTCGCCCATTCGCTCTTCACCTCGTCCGGCACGCGCACGACGCCCGACGTCGGCAGCACGTAGCAGTACTCCGCGAAGCCGCCGTTGATGTAGGGCGCGGTGTTCAGCGAGCGCGTGAAGCCGTAGAACTTGCGCTCCGTGCAGAGCGTCGGCTGATTGAGCACCTTGCAGTTGTGGCACTTGCCGCAGGACGCGTGCGACCAGAGGATGCGATCGCCCACCGCGAGCGCGTTGCCGACGGAGTCGTGTGTGACGCCCGCGCCGAGCTCGGCGATGCGGCCGACCATCTCGTGGCCCGGCACGAGCGGCAGATCCTGGGCGACGAGCTGCGCGAGCTCGCCCGTCCAGAGGTGGACGTCGGAACCGCACACGGAGGCGACTTCGATCTTCACCAGGATCGCACCCGGTTCGAGCGTCTCGGGGATCTGCACGTCGCGGATCACGAACGGCGCGTTGTAGCGCTCGAGAACGACGGCCTTGCAGGTCTTCGGATGTGTCATGGCCGCCTCCTATTTGCGACGCCGGCCCTGCTCGGCCGGCGAAACCGCCCAGTCGTGCGTCACCGGCCAGTACGGCGGCCACTTGTCCTCGCGCACCGTCTCGCGCATGTCGAGCACGTGGAAGCAGGCCTGGCATTTCGTCACGATGCGCGCGCCCATCCAGTTCACGATGGGATAGCGCCGCACGTCCTTCGAGTCGCAGGCCGGGCACTGCGCATCGGCCACGAGCTCGCGCTTCACGCTGATGTATTCCTCTTCCGGACGCTGATAGAGGATGGTGTCCGTCCAGGGGACGGTCTTGGTCTTCTCGGTCATGAGAGCCTCCAAGCTGCGGGGTGCAGCCGTCGTCGTTCTGTTTTGGGAAAGCGCACGATCGAGCGTGCGATCCTGGTGGGAGAGTTCAGCACCGCACGGAGGGATGGGCACTATTCGAAAGGATGGAAATGCGCGTGGGCGGGGATGACTGTGGGTCGGGCTGACGCAGGATGCCCAACGTGCCGAGTTCAATTAGAGCCATGGCGCCGGGTATTCGCGCCGTGTGTTGGGCTTCCTTCGTCAGCCCAACAGTCATGAAGACATGCCATCGCCCGGAGTGATGAAAGAGGCGAGCGCACCACAGCCTCGTCGTCCCGGCGAAGGGACCCTCCCGGCGGAGGCCGGGAGGGTCCCTTCGCCGGGACGACGGCTCTGATGGATCTCCGGCTCCAGGGGCAGCACCTCTTTCACGGAGGAATTGGGGTCAGAGTCCGAAGGAATTGGGGTCAGAGTCCAATTGATTTGGACTCTGACCCCAATTCCCGCGTGGCAACCGGCTCAGATCATCCCGGCCCTTCGCGCCGCTGCGATCGCGCCGGTGCGGTTCTTCGTGCCGAGCTTCTCGTACACGCGTCGCAGATGCCACTTCACCGTGTTCTCCGAGAGATACATCTGGTCCGCGATCGCCTTGTTGCCGAGGCCGTGCGCCGCCATGCGCAGGATCTCGGCTTCGCGCTCGCTCAACTGCGTGCGGCCGGCCGCGTTCGTGCCGTCGGTCGCGATCGCTTCGCCCGCGGCGGCGAGGATTTCGTCGAGATATTCCTGTGCGAGCGCCGTGCCGCCGGAGGGCAGACTGTGCTGGCGCTCGCGGATGTCGCGGATCATCGACAGCACCGGGCGTCCTTCGGCGACGAAGCTCATCACGAAGCGCTCGCGCTGTGCGTGCATGAGCACTTCGCGCAGATGACGCGTCGCGGTCTCCAGATCGCCGCGCGCGTGGAGTGCCACGGCTTTCAGTATCTGCAGACGCGTGCGCCGCCACTGCCGATTCGCGCTCGCCATGCGGCCGAGCTCGCGTTCGATCGCGCGCAAGGCGCTGTCGGTCTGGCCGGCGTGGATCTGGAAGCGCCAGAGGCCGATGTCCGTCGCCTCGAGCTCTTCCGGATAGAACAGATACTGCGGCACGCCGCCGGCGCTCCGGCTCGCGAGCAGCTCCTCGACGTCGGCCGCGGCCTCGTCGAGCGCGCCCGCCATGAGCGCGAGCCGGACCTTCTCCCAGCGCACGGCGGCGATGAGGCGCGGGTGATCGTGCGAGATGCCCTCCTCCTCCGCCTGCTCCAGCACGCGCATCGCGCCGAGGTGATCGCCTTCCGCGACGAGCAGGCGCGCGAGCGTGAGCTGGCCGAACGTCACGATGCCGATGAACTCGAACTCGGCGATCGCGGGCAGGCTCTGCTTGATCTTCACCTTCGCTTCCGCGAGCCGGCCCTGTTCGTAGAGCACGTCCGCGGCGAAGAGATCCACGACCGCGCGGCAGGGGGACTCGGGATGGCCGGGATCGATGTCGTTCGCGCGCTCGTAGACGACGAGTGCCGCATTGAGCCGGCCCTGGATCGCCTCCATCAGGCCGCGATAGGCGATCGAATAGCCGTGGCCGTAATCGCAACCGTCCTGCGCATGGCACTGCAGGCCTTCGGCGAGCCGCGCACGCGCTTTCGCGAACTCGCCTTTGAGCCCGAGCGCATAGCCCGACATATTGCAAATCGCACCCCGGATCCAGGTCTCCTCGCGCGGCACGGTGCGCAGATAGCGGTCCGCGAACGCGAGCCCGGCTTCGAGATCGCCGATGCTCATCGAGTAGGTGACTTCGAGCATCACGATCTCGGAGGCCGCGCGCGGCGCGATGCGGCCGTCCGCGGCTTCGCCGTTCAGGGCCTCGATGATGCGCTTCGCGCGCGGCATGTCGCGGGCGAGCAGATGCGCCCAGGCCGCCATGAACGCGATCTCGGGATGGGCGACGAGCGTCGCCTCGTCCTGGCCGCGCGACCAGGCGGCGATGCGCTTCGCGTAGCCGGCACGGATCGCGCGCGTGCCGTGGCGGGCGAGGAAGGCGTAGACGAAGTCTCCGTCGCCGCTCTCGACCGCGTCCTCGATCGCTTCGTTGTAAAGCTCCTCGGCGGCGAGCAGATCCGCGGCGCGGGCGTGCAGCGCGCGCGCCCGGGCGGGGTCGAGCCGCGCGTAGAGGAAATCGCGGAACATGCGGTGGAAGCGGTAGACCTCCTCCGGGCCGATGTGCACGGTGAGGAGGCTCTTCGCGCAGAGATCCTTCAGCGTCGCCGCGCTGTCGCGTGCGTCGGTGAGCGCATCGCAGAGCCGCGGCCGGAGCTGGCGCAGCACGCTCAGATCGCAGAGCCAGGCCTGCGTCGCGGGCGGGATGCGCGAGAAGATTTCCTCGAGCAGGAATTCGCCGATGTCGCGGCTCGAGGACGCGAAGCCGCGCAGTGCGCGCAGCGGCTCGGGCGATTGTCCTGCGAGATGCACGGCCATGAACGCGGCGACGGGCCAGCCCTCGGTCGCGGCGAGGATCTCGGCGACGAGCGCGTCGCGGCCCTGCTCGATGCCGGCGACGCGCAGCAGCTCCGCGGTCTCGCGCGCGCCGAACGCGAGCACGCTCATGTCGACGTCGACGAGCTCGCTCTGCGCACGCGCCCGGGCGAGCCGGAGCGGCGGGCGCGAGCGCGCGGCGACGAAGACGACGTGCTCGGCGGGCAGGCGGTTCACGAGCTGCGTCAACGCCGCGGCGAGGCTGGGATCGCTGCCGGCATCGACGTCGTCGAGGAAGATCGCAACGGGCTCGCGGACGAGCGCGAGCGCTTCGAGGATCTGCGCCGTGCCCGAACCGCCGGACCAGATCTCGCCGCGGCCCTCGTCGCCCGCTTCGCCGAGCGCGGCCTCGAGACCACGCCGCAGCCCCGCGACGAAGGATTCGGCGTCCTCGTGCTCGTCGAGGCAGTACCACACGACGCGATAGCCGGCCTCGCGCAGCGCCGCGGCCTGGCAGCTCATCCAGGTCGTCTTGCCGTAGCCTGCCGGCGCGTGCACGAGCACGAGCGTCGCGTGCGCGAGGCGTTCCGGCGCGAGCAGCGTCTCGGGCCTGCCGACGAACTTCGCCGGCAGGCGCGGCGGACGCAGCGCCGAGGGCTGGCGCGCCCGTCCGTCCCGCTCCGGCGGCACGTCGGCGCGTTCCATCGTCAGGTGCCCAAGCCCGCCGCCCGCAGACGCGGCAGCAGCTCGCGTTCGTATTGCGGCAGTCCCGCGGGGTAATCCACCCAGGACCGGGACACGCCGTCGCGGTCTGACGCGATGCGCCCGCGATCCGCGGGGGTGTGCGGGCTCACGGCGCGTGGCTGCGCGCGGCTGCGGTGGCGGTGAGCGCGGCGCGGAGCGCGTTCCACTCGCGCGCGCCGAGACGTTCGAAGAGCGCGACGATGCTGAGCGTGCCGGCGTCGGGCCCGGGCCGTCCGAGCGTGCGCAGGGCGGCGAGCGCGGCATCGGCGGCGTGGATCGTCGACTCGATGAGGAGCGCGGGATAGATGACGAGACGATAGCCCATCGCGGCGGCCTCGGTCGCGCTCACGATCGGCGTCTTGCCGCCCGGCACGCAGTTGAGGAGACACGGTCCGCGCACGAGCTTCGGCACGCGCGCGAGCTCCTCGAGATCCGGGATCGCCTCGACGAACGCCATGTCGGCGCCGGCATCGAGCGCCGCGTTCGCGCGCGTGATCGCCTCGTCGAAGCCGACGACGGCGCGTGCGTCGGTGCGCGCGATGAGCAGGAAATCGGGATCGCGGCGCGCGGCGACGGCGGCGCGGACGTTCGCGAGATAGGCCTCCAGCGGCACGATCTGCTTGCCGTCGAGATGGCCGCAGCGCTTCGGCGCGACCTGATCCTCGAGGTGGATGCCTGCGACGCCGCGTGCCTCGTAGGCGCGGACGGTGCGCGTGACGTTGAGCTCGGTGCCGTAGCCCGTGTCGGCGTCGGCGATGACCGGCAGCGGCACGGCCTCGGCGAGGCGCGCCGCGTTCTCCACCATCTCCGTCATGGTCACGAGCCCGAAATCCGGATAGCCGAGCGTCGCGGCCGTGCCCGCGCCCGTCATGTAGACCGCCTCGAAGCCGGCCTCCGCCACGAGCCGCGCGGTGATGCCATCGTAAGCGCCGGGCGCGAGCAGCGGAGCGTCGCGGGCCAGCAGCGCGCGCAGCCGTTTCGTCGTCGTCATGCATTTCTCCCGTCTGTGGCGCAGTCCGTGCGGCTTCACGAATCCGATGCGCGGACCAAAAGTCCCGCAGGCGCCGCATCATAGCGGGCCCGGGAGCGGGGGCACTACCTGAAAGGATGGATCGGGGTGCCGGCGGGCGATGGAGCACGACGCTCACCGTCGGACAGCAGCGCACGCGCCGGATTTGCCGCTCAGGCCGCCGTGATGCGCCGTCGCCGTCCTGCCTCGTCCCGCCGCCCCGAGGTTCCGGCGTGGTAGCAGTACTGATACCATTCCCTCATGACGTCTGTCCCCGACCTCGTGGCGCGCATGCGCCAGAATCCGCAAGGGGTGTCCTACCGCGATCTCTGCCGGGTCTGCGACACCTATTTCGGAAAGCCGAGGCAGTCCGGGTCCAGCCACCGCGTCTGCAAGACCCCTTGGCCTGGAGACCCGCGGGTCAATATCCAGAACGCCGGAACCAGGGCGAAGCCCTATCAAGTCCGGCAGGTTCTGGCGGCCATCGATCGCCTGGAGTCGAAGCATGGGTAAAGAAATCGACCGCTACACGTATCGCGTCACCTGGTCCGAAGAGGACCACGAACACGTCGGTCTGTGCGCGGAGTTCCCGAGCTTGAGCTGGCTCGAGAAGACGCCCGAGAAGGCACTCGCAGGAATCCGGCGCGTGGTACAGCACACCGTCGCCGATCTGAAGAAGAACGGCGAAGAAGTTCCCGAGCCCCTCGCCATGAAGTCTTACAGCGGGAAGTTCATGGTGCGCGTGCCGCCCGAAACGCATCGCCGGCTCGCGCTCCAGGCGGCCGAGTCCGGCGTCAGCCTCAATCGACTCGTCTCGAGCAAGCTTTCACAGAATGGTATCTGAGGGGCCGTTCGAGCGGGCGTCGCGCTGAGCGAGGCGGTGAACCCGGCCCCCGGCATTCAGCACCGCGACCGCGGGCCGCGCAGGTGAGCGCTCCACTGCGCTGAGCGGCCTGCCCGGGACGAGCCTGCACGCGCCGGCTCACGCCGCCGCCCGGCTCCGCCAGAACGATTTCTCCGCCTCAACCACGAACAGCAGCACCACGCCCGCGACCAGCACGCGCAGCCAGGTCTGCGCGTCGAGATCGGCTGTGCCGAACAGCATCTGCTTCAACGGCAGATGCGTCATCGCGAGCTGCAGCGCGACGAGCGCGGCCGTCGCGACGAGCGCGATGCGGTTGCCGAAGAGACCTTCCCGCGACAGCACCGAGTCCGTCAGGCGGCGGCAGTTGAAGAGATAGACGATCTGCCCCATGACGAGCGTGTTGACCGCCGCCGTGCGCGCGAACTCGAGGCTCATGCCGCGCTCGATCTCCCACAGGAACATGCCGAACGAGCTTGCGGCGAGCAGCGCCGTGACGAAGCCGATGCGCCAGAGCATGAAGCCGTTCACGAGCGGCTCGCGCGGATCGCGCGGCGGCCGCGCCATGAGGCCGGGCTCGGGGCGCTCGAAGGCGATCGCGAGCGAGAGCGTGACGGCCGTGACCATGTTGATCCACAGGATCTGCACCGGCGTGATCGGCAGCGTCATGCCGAGCAGGACCGCGATCAGCACCATCGAGGCCTGGCCGATGCTCGTCGGCAGCACGTAGACGATCGCCTTGCGCAAATTGTCGTACACCGTGCGCCCCTCCTCGACCGCGGCGGCGATGGACGCGAAGTTGTCGTCGGCGAGCACCATCTCCGCCGCTTCCTTCGCGGCCTCCGTGCCCTTCTCGCCCATCGCGACCCCGACGTCCGCGCGCTTCAGCGCGGGTGCGTCGTTCACGCCGTCGCCGGTCATCGCGACGACCTCGCCGTTCGCCTGCAGCGCCTCGACGAGGCGGAGCTTGTGCGCGGGGCTCGCGCGCGCGAAGACCGCCGCCTCGCGCACGGCCTCCTGCAGTCCCGCCGCGGCGAGCGTCTCGATGTCCGCGCCGGTCAGGACGCGCGCGCCCGCGTCCGTCAGGCCGACCGCACGGGCGATCGCTTCCGCCGTCACGGCGTGATCGCCCGTGATCATCTTCACGCGGATGCCGGCCGCCCGGCACGCCGCGACGGCACGCACGGCCTCCGGGCGCGGCGGATCCATGATCGCGGCGAGGCCGAGCAGCGTGAGGCCGCGCTCGACGTCGGCGAAATCGAGCTCGCGTCCTTCTTCGTCGAACCCGGTCGTGGCGAGCGCGAGCACGCGGAAGCCCTCGGCCGCGAAAGCCTCGGCGCGCGCGTGCCAGAGCGCCGCGTCGAGCGGTGCATCGCCCGCGCGCGTGCGCTGCATGCTGCACATGCCGAGCACGCGCTCCGGCGCGCCCTTCACGAAGACGCGGGTCGCGCCCTGGGGATCGCGATGCAGCGTCGCCATGAAACGATGCTCGGACTCGAACGGGATCACGCTCACACGCGGCCAGGACGCGGCGTGCGGACCGAGGCCGGCCTTGTGCGCGAAGGCGAGCAGCGCGCCTTCCGTCGGATCGCCCTCGATCGTCCACTCGCCGTCCGTCTCGCGGAGCACGGCGTCGTTGCAGAGGAGTGCGGCCTGCGCGAGCGGGGCCAACTCCGCCGTCTCCACCGTGCGGCCCTCGCACGCGAATCCGCCGTGCGGCGCATAGCCGACGCCGGCGACCTCGACGAGCCGCTCCGTCGTCGCGAGCCGCTGCACGGTCATTTCGTTCTGCGTGAGCGTGCCGGTCTTGTCGGTGCAGATCACGGTGACGGCGCCG
Source organism: Gammaproteobacteria bacterium (assembly GCA_016209015.1). Lineage (GTDB taxonomy): Bacteria > Pseudomonadota > Gammaproteobacteria > JACQWY01. The sequence goes on from JACQWY010000051.1 coordinate 14,283, forward strand.
AGCGTCTCGACGGCGGGCATGCGGCGGATGATCGCATTGCGCCCGGCCATGCGCTGCACGCCGATCGCGAGCGTGATCGTCATGATCGCGGGCAGGCCTTCGGGGACGGCCGCGACCGCGAGGCCGACCGCGGCGAGGAACATGCCGGCGGCGGGTTCATCGTGGACGAGCATGCCGAACGCGACGGTGAGCGCGCCGAGCAGCAGGATGCCCGCCGTGAGCCACGCGCCGAAGCGCGCGATCTGCTTCGTCAACGGCGTCTCGACCGTCGCGACCTCGGAGAGCATCCGCCCGATGCGGCCGAGCTCCGTCGCATCGCCCGTCGCGACGACGACGCCGCGCCCCTGACCGAACACGACGAACGTGCCGGAATACGCCATGCCCGTGCGGTCGCCGACCGGCGCATCCGCCGCGACGGCCGCCACGGATTTTTCGACCGGCTCGGACTCGCCCGTCAGCGCCGCCTCCTCGACGCGCAGCGTGCGCGTCTCGATCAGCCGCAGATCCGCCGGCACCTTGTCGCCGGACGCGAGCAGCACGACGTCGCCCGGCACGAGGCCGCTCGCGTCGATCTCCTGCCGCTTCCGGTCGCGGAGCACGACGGCGCGCAGCGACAGCATCCGGCGAATCGCGTCGATCGACTTCTCGGCCTTGCCCTCCTGCAGGAAGCCGATCAGCGCATTGATGATCACCACGCCGAGAATGACGCCCGTGTCCACGCCGTGACCGAGCGCGAGCGTGACGCCCGCCGCGGCGAGCAGCACGTAGATGAGCACGTTGTGGAACTGCAGCAGGAAGCGCCGCAACGGCCCGCGGCGCGGCGGCGGCGTCAGCCGGTTCGGGCCATGCGCCGCGAGACGGCGGGCGGCCTCCGCGGCGCCGAGACCGGCACTCTCGGAGTCGAGTTGCGACAGCGTCGTCGCGAGGTCCAGGGCATGCCAGTAGTTCGTGGGCACAGAGCACTTCCGTCGTCAGGGTCGGGGCCGGAGCCGCGGCCGGCGGGCGCTGCGCCGTTCACGCACACGCGGCCGGACGGCGGCGGCACGGTCCCCGCAATTTGAATACGGGCGCGACCGGCGGCCGGATCACGCGTTGCCACCGGGCCGTCGTCGCTCGCGTCCGGCCGCAGCGCGCCGCGACGCAGCCGGCGACGGTGATGCATTGCGTCCGTGATCCTCGAACCGCCCGTGCACGTTATACCACCCGCCCGGGGTGCGCGCGCCCGCCGCGGGATCGGCATGCCGCCGAGGCTGGAGACCGGAGAAGCGCCGCGGGCGGGAATGGCATCGAGCCGGGGAAAGGCTCAGAATCGGCGCGAGCGACACCGCTCGCACCCGCCGAAGGGCGGATAAAAAGGACCACGCCGCAGCCAGGCGATTGATTCTTCTCGGATGACACCGATGGGCGCCGGATATTCCATCCTAAAGCCCAAAAGTGATTGCGTCATTTAGGAAGGAATCAGGGGCGTGATTTCGTCAATTAGGAAGACTATTAAAGGTTGAACAAAGACCGCTGCGCGGTGGAACATTGCCGAGGCTATGGATGGTCGGAGGCTCATATGGAAGCGAGCATGCGAAGCGTCTTCTCGACGCACTTCAAGACGTGGGCGCAGGGGCGGAAGCTGCCGCTGCATTATCA
>JACQWY010000057.1 GCA_016209015.1 Gammaproteobacteria bacterium
AAACCTCGGACGTTCGAGCGCTCTGCTCCGCACCGCGCTCGTTTTCTGCGCTGGGCCCACGGTTCGACCTCAGCGCCGAGGCTGAACGACCGGGCCCTCGCCTGCGCGAGGGCGACAGGTGGGAAATACGCGCCGCGGTGTACCGGGGAACAGACCCCGCAGTCTGGAGAAGAGCCAAAAGAAAAGCCCCCGCCACTTGCGTGGCGAGGGCTCGAAGGAACGGTCTGCGGGTCTCTTAAGTACCCAGACGGCGGATGGCCGATTCCGTCAGATAGTTTTCATACGCATCCGGATCGTTGTAGCCGTCCTGAGCACCCGCGACGCGCGGCACGTGCTCGAAGGAGGTGATACGGTCGCTCTGGATGTCGTGCGAGTGCACGTGCGTCCAGCTCCAGATCGGATGCGGCATGCGGCTCTTGAACACGTTGTTCGGCTTCTCGTAGAAGTCGAAACCGCCTTCCCACTGCTTCCAGACCTGGCCGCGGCGGTCGAAGGAGTTCATCACCATCGGGGTCACTGTACGGGCGTCGAACCAGATGCGCTTCTTGCTGTACGGGGCACGCGGATAACCCGTCGGCTCGAGCTCGACCACGAAGACTTCCGGCACGAGCTGCATGGTCGTACGGAAGAACTTCTTGCCCGACTTGCCGCCTTCGCGGATGTGCTTCCAGTTCTCCGGATCGCGGCCGCCCTGCCAGTTGCCGTGCACGCAGCACAGCGCCGGGCCCTTGCCGATGAGCTTGAAGTTGCCCCAGGTGAGCGTCGGATCGCCGGTCATCCACGCATCCGTGAGGAAGAACGTGGAACCCGCGATGACGGGCTCGAAGCGCTGGTTCGTCGGGAAGCGACGCACGCGCTTGAATGCGGGCAGATAGCCGAAGAAATCGGGGTACTGGGTCTGGTCGTAGGGCCAGATGTTCAGAATCGAGGTGCCCTTCACGTCGTTCGGGGCGGTCCATACGGCCGACTGGTAACGCAGGATGTTGCCGTCTTTGAAGTAGGGCTTCGGATCCAGCATGATGCGGCCCGTGCCGGCCATCTCGCACCACCAGAAGTTGTAGTGGTACTGCTCGTTGCCGTCTCCGTCCATGTCCCACTCGTCGACGCAGTACTGTGCGACGTCGTAACGGCCCCAGCTCAGGTTGTGGCCGGCGAGAATTTCCGCGGCGGTGCTCGCGGCGGGAAACGGATTGCCGCCGATCCAGGGCTTGCCGTCCAGCGTCGTGACGTTGCCCTTGTCGTCGAACTTCGCCTGCCCCTTGTTCTTCATGGTCACGTCGAGATAGGTCGGCGGGTTCAGCTTGTAGATGTCCGTGACGGTCTCCGTTATGTCGACCTTGCGGCCCTGCTGCTTGATCTGGACGTAGCTGATTTCGTCGAGCAGATCCTTCACGTAGTCGACGTTGCTGGCATCGAGCGTCTGGCCGGCTTTGACCTTGCCCTTCGTGTAGAGATCGAGCGAGAGCAGTTCTTCGGGGTAGGCCTTGGTGACGTCGCCTTCAGCGGCGATGACATCCCAGAGCGGCGCAAGCACACCGGCCGAAAAGCCGGCGCCCATGGTCTTCAGGAAGTGCCGACGGGAATAATCCCTGTCGTACTTTTTGATATGCATTAGTGTTCCTCCTTCAGCTAGCTCGTTGGTGCGACGGGTTCTGTCCCGAAGCCGGCGCGTTCCTACGCGGATGCGTTAAAGGTAAATATTTAGATCGCTGTCCAGCGACAGTTCGTATGTTCCAGACAGGCCCCCCTCGGTTCAAAGTCCCCGGCTGCACTTCGAGTGTGGATGCAACAGGTTGCCCCAAGCCACGGGCGTGGGCCATTAAAGCCGATTTCCTACACGAGCATCAAGGACTGATCCGCCTCGGCCACGCGTTACGTCGCGATGCACGAGCGAAAGTGAATCGACGGGCGCGGACGAGGTGGAAAATTTCGCTGCAGTGCGGCAAGGAAGACCGGTTTCGAGGCGTCGCGTCTCGCGTTTCACGACGCGGACGCGTGACGCCGAGGCCCGCGTCGCACCTGCTCAAAACAGGTAGGTGATGCTGCCCGCGATCTTGTATGCCTCGCCGAGCTGTGTGCCGTCGAGATCGTGATGCACGGCGGACTGGAACGTCGCCTCGAAAATCCATTTGCCGTTCACGATCGCCTGCAGGCCGGGTGTGAGATAGACGACGTGTCCGCCGCTGTCGGCCACGACGACGCCGTTCTCGTGCTCGCGATCGCGCCACTCGCCGTTCACGCCGAACGACACGAACCACTGCACGGGGGACGCGCCGAGCTCGGGCGGCGAGACGCGGTACTTCGCGGTCACGTCGTAATTGATGGAATCTCCGAACTGATGATCGTCGACGCCTGATTCGCCCTCGGTCGTCAGCGCGGCGAGCAGGTTCGTCGAGACGCTGAAGCGCTTGCAGGCATGGCTCGCGGTGAAGCCCAGCAGCGCATCCGTCGAGCCGGTGCCGAGCTGGGTGTGGGCGTCGAGGAAGTTGCCGTCGTCGTCGTGGCCCTGCGTGTCGCCGGTTGGCAGCTTCACGCCGACCTGCGCCGCGAACGTCGTCGTCGTCGTCAGGGTATGGAACGTGAACAGGCTGTAACGGCCGAGCAGCGCGATGTCGCCGAGACCGCGGTCACCCCCGCGCGCGGTATCGAAGTCGACGCCGCCGAAGGCATCGGTGCCGACGTCGCCATCACCCAGCGTGACGCGCATCGGCAGGTTCAGGAGCACCGTGAGCTTCGGCATCACGCTGTAGAACGCCGCGATGTCCGTCGTCCAGAACGCCTCCGAGGCCCCGGGGTTCGATACCTCTCTTGTCCCCTGATAGACACCGTCGAGCAGGCTGTAGCGCTCGTTGACGCGCAGGCCCGCGCCGCGAACCGACTCGAGCGGCGAGATGCCCTGCGAGAGCAGACAGAACTCGCACGCCTCCGCGGCGGGAACGGCGAGGAATGGCAGGGCGAGAACGAGGGCTGGGGCGCGGCGCATGGCGGGGACCCGGGTTTCCAATCGAGAATGGTCCGCAGTCTAGCGAACGGATCCAGGCGTGCCGTGTGGCGAAATGTCGCACCCCGCCCGATCCGGGACGTCGCGCCCGCCGCCGCCGCCATCGCCCCATTTTGATCGCTCCTCCGCGGCGCCGGCACCAGGACGGCGCCTGTGGCGCCGTGGTTTCCCGAGGCTCCTGCGTCGTTTCCCAGCGCATTCCGGGCCTCCGGCCGATTCCCGATCGCTGGCACACGGCTTGCTCTCACGGTAATACGAATTCAGCTAACGGTATTACCGGAGGAGATCGCGATGAGGAAGACCCTGAAGCATGTCTACGGCGCCCTGGCCGGCATCCTGCTCGGCGGCAGTGCGCTGGGGGCGGCGGCCGAACCCTTGAAGATCGGTTACAGCGACTGGCCGGGCTGGGTCGCCTGGGAGGTCGCGATCCAGAAGGACTGGTTCAAGGAAGCCGGGGTCGAGGTGAAGTTCGAGTGGTTCGACTACGCCGCGTCCATGGACGCCTTCGCCGCCGGCAAGCTCGATGCCGTCACGATGACGAACGGCGACGCGCTCGTGACCGGCTCGCACGGCGGCAAGAGCGTGATGATCCTCATCAACGACTACAGCAACGGCAACGACATGATCGTCGCGAAGCCCGGCTTCGACGACGTGAAGTCCCTGCGGGGCAAGAAGGTCGGCGTCGAGGTCGGCCTCGTCGATCACCTGCTGCTGCTGCAGGCCCTGAAGGACAACGGTCTGTCCGAATCCGACGTCGAGCTCGTCAACACGCCCACGAACGAAACGCCGCAGGTCCTGGCCTCGGGCGACGTCGCCGCAATCGGCGCGTGGCAGCCGAACTCGGGTGTCGCGCTCAAGCTCGTCTCCGGCTCGAAGGCCATCTACACGAGCTCGAACAAGCCCGGCCTCATCTACGACGTGCTCGCGGTCGCGCCGGCCAGCCTCTCCGCGCACAAAGAGGAATGGAAGAAGATCGTGAAAGTCTGGTATCGCGTCGTCGACTTCTACTACGACCCGAAGACCCACGACGAAGCGATCAGGATCATGGCCTCGCGCGTCGGCGTGAAACCGGAGGAATACGCGGCGTTCGCGGGCGGCACGAAGATCCTGAAGTTCGACGAGGCGAAGAAGGTCTATACGAAGGGACCCGGTCTCGATTCCGTCTACGGCTCCTCGCAGGTCTCCGACGACTTCAACGTCGCGAACAAGGTCTACGCCGAGCCGCAGAAGGTCGACGGTTACATCGATCCTTCCTACATGCCCTGATCGAGCCGGCGGCGGCAGGAATCCATGGCGACGTATTCAGGACCCCTCGGCCGCGGCGTCACGCCGCGGGCCCGCTTCGCCCTCGGCGTCGCGAGCTTCCTGCTGCCGCTCGGTCTGTGGTGTCTCGTGAGCTACGTGCCCTTCGTGTGGCATCCGCTCGTCGAGGTCACCGTGCCGGGCGGGGTGTCCTATTTCGAGGAAGGCATGCTCGTCGAGCACGCTGTGTTCGAGAAGGAGCGCGATACGGTGGCCGAGGCCGGTCAGCCCGTGCCCGCCGGCGTGCCCGCGAACCCGGTCTATCTGCCGGCGCCGCATCAGGTCGCGAGCGCGTTCTACACCGCGTTCACGACGAAGCCGCTCAGGCGTGACGAGAAGTGGCTGCACGAGAGTCTCTGGACGAGCATCCAGGTGATCTTCTGGGGCTTCGTGCTGTCCTCGGCTTTCGGTGTGCCGCTCGGCATCCTCGCCGGCAGCTATCTCACGGTCTCGAAGCTCACCGAGCCGTTCATCGAGTTCTTCCGCTATCTGCCGGCGCCCGCCTTCGGCGCGCTCGCGGTCGCGATCCTCGGCATCTACGAGGCGCCGAAGATCGCCATCATCTTCATCGGCACGTTCTTCCAGCAGGTGCTCGTCATCGCGAACACGACACGGAAGATCGATCCGACGCTGCTGGAGGCGGCCGTGACGCTCGGCGCGAAGCGCGTGAGCCTGCTCTTCAAAGTCGTGATCCCCGGGGTCGTCACGCATCTCTATCTCGACATGCGCATCCTGCTCGGCTGGGCCTGGACCTACCTCATCGTCGCCGAGCTCATCGGCACGAGCACGGGCATCACCTGGTTCATCACCCAGCAGGCGCGCTACAAGAACTTCGCGAACGTCTACGCCGCGATCATCATGATCGGCATCCTCGGCCTGACCACGGATCTCTTCCTGGGCTGGCTCGGCGCGCGGATCTTCCCCTGGGAGCGGCATCGCCGCCGCGCCTGAAACGACTGGACGGCCTGACGGAATGAACCAGATGAACCGTATCGCCCTGCCGAGCCATCTCGATCAGTCGGAAGCCGTGCGCGACCGTTTCGGGAGACTGAAGAAGCGGCCCGTCATCCTCGACGTGCAGAGCCTGCAGAAAGAGTTCGAATCGAATGCCGGCCGCACGGTCGCGCTGCAGAACATCAGCTTCCAGACGCACCGCCGCGAGTTCCTGTGCGTGATCGGGCCGTCGGGCTGCGGCAAGTCGACGCTCATCCGCATCCTCGCCGGCCTCGAACCCCAGACCGGCGGGCAGGTGCTGATCGACGGGAAGCCGGTGAACGGTCCGGGCCGTGACCGCGGCATGGTGTTCCAGGGCTACAGCCTCTTTCCGTGGCGGACGGTCAAGAAGAACGTGATGTTCGGTCTCGAGATGTCCGGCAAGGAAGGCTCGGTCGCGGAATCCGAAGCGCTGCAGTGGATCGATCTCGTCGGGCTCTCGAAGTTCGCGAACTCCTATCCCCACGAGCTCTCCGGCGGCATGAAGCAGCGCGTGGCGATCGCGCGCGCGCTCGCGAACCAGCCGCGGATCCTGCTCATGGACGAGCCGTTCGGCGCGCTCGATGCACAGACGCGCTCGAAGATGCAGCAGCACCTGCTCGAGATCTGGAAGAACATCGACATCACGGTCGTCTTCATCACCCACGATCTCGACGAAGCGATCTACCTCGCCGACCGCATCCTCGTCCTGAAAGCGCATCCCGGCGAGATCCAGGAGCTCATCGAAGTGCCGGTGCCGCAGCCGCGCAGCCCGGATCAGTTCCTGAGCCCCGAATACCTGGCCACGAAGATGCGTCTCGAGCAGCTCATCCACCCGCCCGAAGAGGGCGTCGAGGTCAATGGCGACCACCTGAACATGATGCGCATGGTCCATGTCGACGACGCGGTCAGCGACGTGATGTAGCGCCGCCCGCGCGGCGTTCCCCCTTACTCCCGAGGAGCGATTGAATGAAATCAGCAGCCGAAATCCGTCAGATTCAGGCCGACCTGAAAGCCAAAGGCGTGAAATACTGCCTCGGCGCCTATGTCGACATCCATGGCCTGCCGAAGGGCAAGTTCGTGCCCATCGATCACCTGCCGCACATGGCCGAGGGCTCCGAGCTCTATACCGGCTACGCGCTCGACGGCCTCGGCCAGGCGCCGAACGACGACGAGATCGCGTCCGTTCCGGATCTCGATCACATCGTCCAGTTGCCGTGGCGGCCCGAAGTCGCCTGGATGCCGGCGGACAACACGTTCAAGGGCGAACCGTATGCGCTCAACACGCGCGTCGCGTTGAAGCGCGTCCTCGCCGAGGCCGAAGCCATGGGCTTCGGCTTCAATCTCGGCATCGAGTGCGAGGTCTTCGTGCTGAAGCAGAACGCGGACGGCAGCCTGAGCATCCCGAACCCGGACGACAAGCTCGTCAAGCCCTGCTACGACGTGCGCGGCTTCCTCGATCAATTCACCTGGCTCGACAAGGTCGCGACCTGCATCAACGACCTCGGCTGGGATCTCTATTCCCTCGATCACGAGGATGCGAACGGCCAGTTCGAGTTCGATTTCAAGTATGCCGACGCGCTCACGATGTGCGATCGCTTCGTGTTCTTCCGCTACATGGCGAAGGAGTACGCGAAGCAGGAAGGCCTGCTCGCGACGTTCATGCCGAAGCCGTTCGCGAACCGCACGGGCAACGGCGCGCACTTCAACATGTCGCTGTCCGACAGGAAGACGGGCAGGAACGTCTTCGCCTGCGATCCGAAGGACGATCCGCGCGGCCTGGGCCTGACAGAGGTCGGCTATCACTTCATCGGGGGGATTCTGAAGCACGGCAAGGCGCTGTGCGCCGCTTATTCGCCGACGGTCAACAGCTACAAGCGCCTCGTGCGCCAGGGCGCGATGGCGACGTTCTCCTGGGCGCCGGTCTTCAATTCGTTCGGCTCGAACAACCGCACGAACTCCATTCGCGTGCCGATGGGCGGCGGGCGCTGCGAATCGCGGAACGCCGACGGCGCGCTCAATCCCTATCTCGCCGCGACGCTCGCGCTCGCCGCGGGCCTGGAAGGCGTGCGCGAGAAGATCGACCCCGGCCAGCCGCAGGAAGACAACCTCTACGAGCTCGGTGACGCGGAGCGCCTGAAGCGGGGCATCGATTTCCTGCCGCAGAATCTCGCCGACGCCGTCGAAGCGTTCGCGGCCGATCCCTTCGTCGAGAAGACTTTGGGCCGTGCGCTTCGCGACGAGTTCATCAAGTACAAGACCGAGGAATGGCAGGCTTATCACCTGAGCGTCTCGGCCTGGGAGATCGAGCGCTACAGCCATCTCTTCTGAGCGGCCGATGGTGGAAGCCTCGAAGTCCGGCGTCCGGCGGATCAGCGTCTCGCTGCCCGAGCCGCTGTGGCGGCAGTTCAATGCGATGCTCGAGGATCGCAACTGCCGCAACTGCTCGCAGGTGATCGCGGAGCTGATCAACGACAAGCTCGTCGAGCACGCCGTCGGCCTCGGCGACGAGGTGATGGCAGGTACGATTACGCTCGTCTACGACAACTCGACCGGCCTGCAGAAACATCTCGCGGATCTGCAGTACGAGTTCATCGACGAGGTGATCAGCTCGCTGCACATCAATCTGACGCAGCACCAGACGATGGAAGTCGTGCTCGTGCAGGGACCGGCACGGAAGCTCCAGTGCATCGCGGACAAGATGGGCGCGAACCGCGGCGTCATCACCTGCAAGCTGCAGGTGACCACGGCGGTGATCCCGCCGATTCATCCGAAGCTCGAGAGGGATTGAGCCGCCCGGAAGCATGCTGCATTGCGATTGGAATCAAACCGGCTCGAATCGCAACCCAACAATGAGTAGGGTAATCCAAAGCGGCCTGCCTATAATCCGCGCGAAATCCTCGAGAGGAGGGTCGCGCGATGACGGAACGACGCCCACATCCGGGCCGGGTCTTGATCGTTGGAGGCGGCACTGCAGGCTGGATGGCCGCCATTTCTCTCGCCATGGCATGGATCCCGCTCGGCGCGGAAATCACGCTGCTCGAATCCGATGCCATCGGCATCATCGGCGTCGGCGAGGGCTCGACCCCGAAGATGCGCCGCTTCATGCAGAAGCTGGGCGTCGCGGAGCACGAGTGGATGCCTTCCTGCAACGGCACCTACAAATGCGGCATTCGCTTTCCGGCCTGGTCGACGCGGCCCGGCTACGAGAGCTACTACCATCCCTTCTTCTCGCCGAGCGACGATCCCTTCATCCGCGCGTTCCACCAGAACATGACGCTGCGTCAGCGCAATCTCGACGTGCACGCGCTGCCCGACACGTTCTTCCTCTCGAACTATCTCGCGAAGCACTCGCGCGCGCCGCTCGGCGACGGGACGCTCGATCATCAGACGGACTACGCCTATCACTTCGACGCGCGGCTGATCGGCGAATACCTCCGCAAGCGTTCGATCGAGCTCGGCGTGCGCCATCTCGTCGACACCGTGACGGGCGTGCGGCAGTCGGAGTCCGGCGCGATCCTGGGTGTCGACACCCAGCGCGGCGGATTCGTCGAAGCGGATTTCTTCCTGGACTGCTCCGGCTTCGCGAGCGTGCTCATCTGCGGCGCGCTGCGTGTACCGTTCATGCCGTACAAGGATTTCCTGTTCAACGACGCGGCCGTCGCGATGCCGACGCCGCATCCGGACGCGACGACGCTGCGCTCGGAGACGCTTTCCAGCGCGCTCAAGTACGGCTGGGTGTGGAAGATCCCGCTGACGAACCGCCTGGGCAATGGCTACGTGTATTCCTCGGACTACATCGATGCCGCGACGGCGGAGCAGGAACTGCGCCAGCATCTGAAGCTGCCGGAGTCGGATACGACCGAGGCGCGGCATCTCAAGATGCGCGTCGGGCGGCTGAATCATTGCTGGGAGTCGAACTGTCTCGCGATCGGTCTCGCGCAGGGCTTCATCGAACCGCTCGAAGCGACGGCGCTCATGATCGTGCAGGACACGGTCGAGCACTTCATCGAGCTCTATGCCAGGGGCGGCTTCACGCCCGAGCATCGCGACGCCTACAACGAGAAGATCAACCGCATCTACGACAGCGTCAGAGACTACGTCTACATGCATTACAAGCTGAACTCGCGACGCGACACCGACTACTGGGTCAACGCGCGCGAGAATCGCCATGTCTCCGATTCTGTCGCGGCGATCCTCGAGGTCTGGGACAACGGCGGCGATCTGCTCGGCGAAATCGTGCGACAGCGCGATTACATGAGTTACAGCCCGACGTCGTGGTTCTGCATCCTCTCCGGCATGGCGCGCTTCCCGAAGCAGCCGCGCAAACCGCGCCGCGACATTCCGGTCATCGACCCGGCCGGCCCGCGCAAGGCCTGTATGGAGATGCTGGAACACTATCCCGATCACCGCAGCGTCGTGATGGCGATGCAGCCGGCGCATTGAGGCGGTAGGCGGGAATTGGAGGAGGGAATTGGGGAAAGGAATTGGGGTCAGGTTCGAATTCGCGGGCGAGCGCTGAAGTTTCGGTCGCTCGCGTCGGCCGCGAAATCGAACCTGACCCCATTTCCCGCCGGCGCCGCCCCCCTTCACGGCAAGCTTCGAGAAAACCGCCGCGCCTCGCGACGCGGCGGATCGGACTTCTCAGCCCGCGATCTCCTTCAACACCGGAATCAGGTACTCGCGGAACTTCGCCGGGTTCTCGCTCATCGGGAAATGGCCGACGTCCTTCATCTCGATGAACTTCGAGCCCGGGATGCGCGCGGCGAGCGCGGCGGAGTCCTGGGGGCTCGTCGCGAAGTCGTACTCGCCGGTGAGGAGATACACCGCGACCTTCTTCGTGTCGATGCGATCGAGGACCGGCTCCGCGTCGTACTCGATCGAGTAGTAATAGAGATCGCCCTTGAACAGGAACGGCGCGCCCTGGCTGTAGCCGAACACGGTCTCGCGGATGTACTTCTCCGGGCTCGTCGGCGAGCACAGACCGTACATCGTGGCGGGCTTCGCCTCGTTGCTGATGCGCGGATGGTAGTAGGTGTCGAGATAGTAGCCGGGGCTCTTGATCGAGGCCTCGACGCCGATCACGGCGCGGAACCTGTCCGGGTGATGCGCGGCGAGATCGACGGCGATCTGGCCGCCCATGGACGAGCCCATGAAGACCGGCCGGTCGAGCTCGAGCGCCTCGGCGAGCGCGACGATGAACTTCATGAAGAAGTCGCGCGTCAGGTTATAGGGCTTTTCCCAGTGCCGATCGTCCTCAGGCGGCAGCGACTTGCCGTGGAAGGGCAGGTCGTAGGCGATGACGTCGAAGTTCTTCGTGATCTCCGCGTCCTCGTGCAGGTGGCGCCACTGGAAGCTGTGCGCGCCCGCGGTGTGCTGGCACATGAGCGGAATGCCCTTGCCGGTGCGCTCGTAATAGGCACGGTATTCGATGCCGTTGATCGTGAGATAGACGTATTTGCCGGTGGTCTGGTCGTGACGGGCCATGCTGTGTCTCCTAGCGGGTCGCGTTGTCGCGCATGATCTGGAACATCCGGCGGAACGCGCCGTAGTAGGCGAAGAACGTTTCGCTGCTGCCCGACCACTCGAAGGCATTGCGCACGATGGCGGCGAACATGTCGTGGTAGAACGGGCGCGGAATGGGCTGCAGGAATTCCTTCCAGCTCGCGAGCGGTCCCTTGATCGTGACGTCGGCCGAATCGAACTTGTTCGCCGGACCCATCGCGACGAGCTGGCCGTCGCGGAACTTGAGCAGCAGGGGCTCCCGATCGAAATAGAGCGTCATCGCGCCGTCCAGGAAGCGCGCGGCGATCTTGAATTCGCCGTCGCGGTTTACCGCTTCCTGGAACGCGGCCTGATTGAATAGCGACATGATGGTTTGACCTCCAAAACTAAGGACCCTGGTCGAAATTATCTCTACATTCGGGTGTCCGTGAGCGGCCGTGGCGGCGTTGCGGGTCTTGGCAATAGTCCCCGCTATGGGCCCGCGACACGCGCCTTGCCCCGACCACTCACAAACACCCCCGGTGTTGACGACATAATTTCGACCAGGGTCCTGATGGCATGCGAAACGGCCGCAGGACGCGGCGCGTCTCCTCTCGAACCGCAAGCGGTACGGTCCGGCGGCTGGGGCGCCGGACGGCGGCCACACCATGACCGCGCGGTGGCGCGATGTCAATTCGGGTCCGCTGCTTCGGTATACTCCGTTTTTTTTTCATCTGCCGAGGACTGCACTCCATGAAGCTCGAGGGCGTGAAGGTCGTCGATTTCTCCATGTTCCTGCCGGGACCGCATTTCACGATGATGATGGCCGACCACGGCGCCGAGGTGATCCGCATCGAGCCCATGGGCGGCGAGCCGGCGCGCGCGCTGGGTCTCAAGCAGGGCGAGCACACGGTGTGGTTCCGCAACACGCATCGCGGCAAGCAGAGCGTGCGCCTGAACCTGAAGGATCCGCGCGGCCTCGAGTTCGCGATGAAGCTGCTCGAGGACGCCGACGTGCTCGTCGAGGGCTTCCGTCCCGGGGTGATGGAACGCCTCGGTCTCGGCTACGAAGCAGTGCGCGCACGCGCGCCGCAGGTCGTCTACGTCTCGCTGTCGGCCTTCGGGCAGACCGGGCGTTATCGTTTGAAGCCCGCGCACGACATGGTGATGCAGGCGATGCTCGGCGTGCTGAGCTTCAACCTCGGCCGCGACGGCAAGCCGGCGAACCCCCACATGCCGGTCGCCGACATGTGCGGCTCGCTGACGGCGTTCGCGGGCGTGCTGATGGCGCTCTTCCGTCAGCGTCAGACCGGGCAGGGCGATTACCTCGACATCTCCATGCACGATTCCGTGCTCGCCTGGACCGCGAACTACCAGGGCCCGGTGATGGCCGAGCATCGCGCGCACGACGTGAAGCAGGAGCGCAACTGGGGCGGTGCCGCGTTCTACAACATCTACGAGACGAAGGATCGTCAATGGATGGTGCTCGGCGGCGTCGAGCACACGTTCTGCGAAAATTTTCTGAACAAGGCCGGCCGCCCGGATCTCATTCCGCCTTGTCACCAGCCGCCGGGCCCGGTGCAGGAGCCGGTGAAGGTTTTCCTCGCCGAGTTCTTCGGCGCGCGCACGCAGGCCGAGGCGCTGGCCTGGCTCGAAGGCCTCGACGTCTGCTACGCGCCGTTGCGCACGCTGCTCGAAGGCGTGTTCGATCCGAACACCGCCGAGCGCGGCATGCTGATCACGGACGAGGCCGGCTGCCATCACCTCGGCATCCCGATCAAGTACACGCGCGAACCGGGCCGCGTCGACACGCACGTGCCGGCGCTCGGCGAGCACTCGAAGCAGGTCGCCGCGCGCCTCGGTTATTCGGCGGAGCGGATCGCGGAGCTCGAGCGCGACAAGGTGATTTGATTGCGCGCAATGAATTCGTAGGTCCGTATGGCGGACGAGGGAATTGGGGTCAGGTTCGATTTCGCGGCCGACGCGAGCGACCCATGTCCGGGCGCTGATCCGCGAATTCGAACCTGACCCCAATTCCCGCCGGCGCCGCGCTTCTTTCACGGCAGCCTGCCGGGCGATGGATGCATCGCGTGCCCGCTTCGCGCCGGCGCGCACCAACAGGGAGCAGGGCTCGATGTCGACCTCGGAAATCTTCCTCGTCGCGATGACGATCATCCTCGCGCTCCCCTATCCCGAGATCTCCTCGGTCGAGGCTCTGCAAGGCGGGCTATGACCCGTGTGGACAACTCGCCGGGCGCGAGTCGCCCACACGCGCTCTGATTCCTCTACCACGCGTCAGACCCCTGCATCCCCCTCGAACACGAAATCCGCCACCAGCGGCAGATGATCCGACGCAATCAACGCGAGCCGGCTGCGATGCGTGCGCGCGGCCTGGACGCGCAGGTGATGGTCGTAATAAATGTGATCGAGGTGCAGCACCGGCAGACCGTGCGGGAAGGCGCGCAGCCGCGGCACGTGGGCCTCGAGATCCGTCAGCCCGAATTCCCGGCGCAGGCTCTTCGTCACCTGCCCCTTCACCCATTCGTTGAAATCGCCGAGCACGATGCGCGCGCCGCTGAGATCCGGGGCTTTCAGCGCGTCGTCCTCGAACAAGCGGTTCGCCTGGTCGCGCCGTTCGAGATAGCCGAGGCCGAGATGGACGTTGAAGACGTGCAGCACGCCGGCATCGAGCGCGAGGTCCGTGCGCAGCGCGCCGCGCCCCGTGCGCCGCGGCACGGTGATGTTCAGGGGGCTGACGGACGCGAACGGGCGGCGGCTCAGCGTCGCGTTTCCGTAGACGCAGCCGCGGCCGCTGCGCGCGCGGCCGAAGGCGGCGTGATAGCCGAGCCGTTCAGCGAAGTAGCGGAGTTGATCGAACGCCTGCGGGTCGTCGCCCGGAGTCGCGACCTCCTGCAGCGCGACGACGTCGGCTTCGACCTCGGCGATGACGTCCGCAATGCGTGCGACGTTCACGCGGCCATCGAGGCCGCGGCCCTTGTGGATGTTGTAGGTCGCGATGCGGAGCACGTTCACACTTGATCCTCGATCAGCGAGGCGACGGCTTCCTGCATGCGCCGCCAGCGGCCGCGGCCGTGCCAGGCGGCGTGGTCGATGCGCTCGCATGCCGTGAGGTCGGCGGCGAAAACGGCTTCGAGCTCGGCGACGAGCTCGGGATCGTCGAAGCAGAGATTCGTCTCCTCGTTCAGCGCGAAAGATCGGTTGTCCAGGTTCGCCGTGCCGACCGTCGCCCATTCGCCGTCGATGACCATCGTCTTCTGGTGCAGCATCGAGGTCTGGTATTCGTAGATCTCGACGCCTGCTTCGAGCAGGCGGCCGTAGAGCCGCAAGCTGTTGTAGCGCGCCCACCAGCTGTCGATGTGCGCGCCGGCGATCATGAGCTGCACGTTCACGCCGCGCCGGCAGGCCTCGCGCAGGATCTGCACGACGGTCGGCTGCGGGATGAAGTAGGGATTCGCGATGTGGATGGAGCGCGTGGCGCACTGCAGGGCGAGCAGGTACATCGTGCCGCCCGCACCCGCACCGCCGAGCGGGGAGCTCAGGATCGTCTGCACCGCGACGCGGCCCGCGCCCCGGGGCAGGGGGAAGTAAGCATCGCCGCTCAACATTTCGCCGGTCGTGATCATCCAGTTCTGTGCGAATCCGCTCTGTTGCGCGTGCACCGCCGGGCCTTCGACGAGCACGCAGGTGTCGCGCCATTCCTGCGGGCCGCGTGCGCGGCCGATCCACTGATCGGCCAAGCCCGCGCCGCCCGTGAAAGCGACGCGGCCGTCGACGATGAGCGACTTGCGGTGCGTGCGCAGGGTCGCGCGGTTCAACGTATACCAATGGATGGGGCGGAACCACGCGAGTTCCACGCCGCCCGCCTCGAGCGTGGCGAGGATCTCCTCGCCGATGATGGACGAGCCGATCGCGTCGACGAGCACTTTCACCGCCACGCCGTGTCGCGCACGCTCGGCGAGTGCCTCGGCGAACGCGAGCCCGACCCGGCCCCGCCAGAAGATGTACTGCTCGAGCGTGATGGAGCGTGTCGCGAGCTGGATCGCGGTGAGCATCGCGGGGTAGAACGCGTCGCCGTTCTGCAGGATCTCGACGCGATTGCCGGGTACGAGCGGCATGCCGGTCATGCCGGCGACGGTCAGCGCGAATTCGGGCGCCCCGGCGGGCAGGCTCGCCTCGACGGCGTAGACGGCGGGATGGACGCGCGGTGTCACGTGATAGAGCACGAAGGACAGCAGCCCGGTCGCGATCGCGAACCCGCGCAGGCCCGAAGCTTCGAGCAGCACGGCCAGCGCGAGCCACACGACCCAGGCGCGCATCAGCGAACGGGCGTGATCCCAGCGATCCTTCACGCCGAGCCGCAGCTTCGGCGCGCGGGGCGCGAGCCGGTAGAGCTGCTGCTTTCTCACGCGCGGGTTCAGCCAGGCCCGGGCTTCGGCCGGCGTGCGCGAAGCGCGGGAGCTCGTGCCGGAATCTTTGCTGCTCATCGTCTGTCGTGCCTCGGACGCGCGCTTACGTGCTGGGCGGCGCAATCGGATGATAGGCCCTGCGGCGCGGCCGAGGTATTGTCCGGGCACACGCGCGGCCGAACTTGTTCGCCGTATCGGTACATCGGATAATGCCGGGCGCAATGGCGGCCGTGTCGGTCCCCTCGCGACGTAAGGTTGTGAACCCCGTCAGGCCCGGAAGGGAGCAGCGGTAACGACGACTGCGGGCGCCGAGGTGTGGCTGGCAGGGCCGCCTCCATTTTCCGGGCCCGGCAGCCGGCCCGGGTTCCCGCCCATCACGCGCCAGGGCGCGGGCCGCGTCCGGATCCGGACGCCACAACAGGGTCGATATGAGTTATCAGGTTCTCGCCAGGAAGTGGCGGCCGCGCGATTTCAGTCAGGTCGTCGGACAGGCGCACGTGCTGAAGGCGCTCGTCAACGCGCTCGACAGCGGCCGGCTGCACCACGCCTACCTGTTCACCGGGACCCGCGGCGTCGGCAAGACTTCGCTGGCGCGCGTGTTCGCGAAATCCCTGAACTGCGAGACCGGCGTCTCGAGCAAGCCCTGCGGCGTCTGCTCGTCCTGCGTCGAGCTCGACGAGGGGCGCTTCGTCGACCTCATCGAAGTCGACGCCGCCTCGCGCACCCGCGTCGACGAGACGCGCGAACTGCTCGACAACGTCCAGTACGCGCCGACGCGCGGCCGCTTCAAGATCTACCTGATCGACGAAGTTCACATGTTCTCGAACCATTCCTTCAACGCGCTGCTGAAGACGCTCGAGGAGCCGCCGCCGCACGTGAAGTTCCTGCTCGCGACGACGGATCCGAAGCGCCTGCCGATCACCATCCTCTCGCGCTGTCTGCAGTTGAATCTGAAACGACTGAGCGCGGAGCAGATCGCGGGCCAGCTCAGGAACGTCGCCGATCGCGAGAACGTGCCGGCCGAGCCGCGCGCGCTCGAGCTCATCGCCGAGGCCGCGGACGGCAGCGTGCGCGATTCGCTGAGCCTGCTCGACCAGGCCATCGCCTACACCGGCGGGACCCTGAGCGAAACTGAGGTCGCGGCGATGCTCGGCACGGTCGGCACGGAGCGCATCACGGGGCTCCTCGATTCCCTCGTCGCGGGCGAACCGCGCCGGCTCATCGAGTTCGCGCGCGAGCTCGCCGAGGTCGCGCCGGATTTCGCGCAGGTTCTCGGCGAGCTGCTCGGGCTGCTTCGCCGCGTCGCCGTCTACCAGGCGCTCGGTGACGATGCAGCGACCTTGAACGAGAGTCCGGCCGTCGCCGGGCTCGCGGCGCGCATCACGCCCGAAGACTGCCAGCTCTACTACCAGATCGGGCTCCTCGCGCGCCGCGATCTGCCGCTCGCGCCGGAGCCGCAGGCGGGCTTCGAAATGGCGCTGCTGCGCATGCATGCGTTCCGCCCGCTGCCCGAGGGCGCTGCCGGCACGGCGCCGGCCGCCGCACCGGCCCGTCCGGCATCGCAGCGCCCGGCACCGGCACCGGCGCCCGCGCCGAGCGCCGCACCGGCGGCGAAGCCGGTCGCGACGGCGGCCTCCGAGGCAGCCGCACCCGAAGCCCCGCCGGCGCCGGTCGCCCGCGTGCCGGGCGAGCTCGATTGGAATGCGCTCGTGCCGGAGCTGAAGTGCACGGGGCTCACGCGCGAGCTCGCGCGGCATTGCGCGCTCGTCTCCTTCGACGGCCGCCTCGTCGATCTCGCGATCGCGCCGCAGGCCGAGCACCTGAGAACCGAACGCCAGGTGAAAGCGCTCGAAACGGCGATCCGCGAGAGCCTCGGTCCGGACATCGCCGTGCGGCTGAAAGTCGACGCCCTCGCGGGTCAGCGGTCGCCGGCCGCGCGCGCGAGCGCCGAGGAGCTGCAGCGCCAGGCCGCGGCCGAGCGCGAGATCGACGCCGATGCGACGGTCCAGGCCTTGAAGAACGAGTTCGGCGCGACCGTCGAGCGCATCGTGCCGCGCGACACCACCCATTGACCCCAGTAGACAGGACACGACCATGAAAGGCGCCATCGGCAATCTCATGAAACAGGCCCAGCGCATGCAGGAGGAGATGCAGCGTGCGCAGGAGCAGATCGCGACCATGGAAGTGACGGGCGAGGCCGGTGCCGGGCTCGTGAAGATCGTCATGAACGGCCGCCACGACGTGAAGTCCGTGACGATCTCGCCGGAGCTCATGCAGGACGATCGCTCGATGCTCGAGGATCTCCTCGCCGCCGCCGTGAACGACGCGAACCGCAAGGTCGAGGCGCTCACGAAGGAACGCATGGCGGGCGTGACCTCCGGGCTCAATCTGCCGCCGGGCATGAAGCTCCCGTTCTGAGCGGAGCCGCACGCCGCCCATGCTGCCCACCCCGCTGCTCGCGGAGCTCGTCAAGGCGCTGCAATGCCTGCCCGGCATCG
Source organism: Gammaproteobacteria bacterium (assembly GCA_016209015.1). Taxonomy (GTDB): domain Bacteria; phylum Pseudomonadota; class Gammaproteobacteria; genus JACQWY01. The sequence goes on from JACQWY010000057.1 coordinate 17,685, forward strand.
GACCGAAGTCCGCGCAGCGCATCGCCTTCAACCTGCTCGAACGCAATCGCGACGGCGCGCGCCGCCTCGCCCAGGTCCTCGAACAGGCGATGGATGACATCGGGCAATGCGAATCCTGCCGCACGTTCGCCGAGAACACGCGCTGCCAGATCTGCAATTCCTCGAACCGCGATCGCAGCATGCTGTGCGTCGTCGAGAATCCGATGGACGTCGCGTCCATCGAGCAGTCGACGGATTTCGACGGCGTCTACTTCGTGCTGATGGGCCGGCTCTCGCCGATCGACGGCGTGACGCCGGAGCGTCTCGGTCTGCCGCTGCTCGAACGGCGTCTCGCCGAGGGCGGGGTGAAGGAGCTCATCGTCGCGACCGGCACGACCATGGAAGGCGAGGCGACCGCGCACTATCTGAAGCAGATCGCGCAGCGCGCGAACGTCACCGCGACCCGCATCGCCTACGGCGTGCCGGTCGGCGGCGAGCTCGAATACGTCGATGGCTCCACCCTGTCGCATGCCATCGCGAGCCGCCGCGAATACTGAGACAGGGAAAGGCGGCCCCGCGATGAACCTCTCCGAACAGAATCTCATCTGGATCGATCTCGAGATGACCGGCCTCGATCCCGAGCGCGACGTGATCATCGAGATCGCGACCGTCGTGACCGACGCGCATCTGAAGGAACGCATCGACGGTCCGGTGATCGCCATTCACCAGAGCGATGCGACCCTCGCCGGCATGGACGAATGGAATACCACCCAGCACGGCGGTTCGGGCCTCACGGCGCGCGTCCGCGCGAGCACGATCGACACCGCGGCGGCGGAAGCCGCGACGCTCGAGTTCCTCGCGCGCTACGTGCCGCCGCGCGCCTCGCCGATGTGCGGCAACAGCATCTGCCAGGACCGGCGCTTCCTCTACAAGTACATGCCTCGGCTCTGCGCGTTCTTCCACTACCGCAATCTCGACGTCAGCACCCTGAAGGAGCTGCAGCGGCGCTGGGCGCCCGGGCTGCCCGCCTTCGAGAAGCAGTCGAGCCACCTCGCGCTGTCAGACATCCACGACTCGATCGCCGAGCTCGAGCACTACCGCGCGCATTTCCTGAAGCTCGGACCCGAACGGCCGGCATGAGACCGCCGCGCGAGCTCTATGCCGCCGCGGACGTGCGCGCGCTCGACCGCACGGCGATCGAGGCGCACGGCATCCCGGGCCGCGAGCTCATGGAGCGCGCCGGCGCGGCCGCGTTCGAGGTCTTGCACAGCCGCTGGCCGCGTGCCACGCGCGTCCTCGTCTGCTGCGGCCTCGGCAACAACGCCGGTGACGGCTATGTCGTCGCGCGCCTCGCCGCCGCCGCGGGCCTCGCGGTCGAGGTGCTGCAAGTCGGCGCCGCGGCGCAAATTGCGGGCGATGCGCTCGCCTGTCACGACGCGATGCGTGCCGCGGGGATCGCGACGCGCGAGACGCTGCCCGGCGTGCGGGACGGCGACGTCGTCGTCGACGCGCTGTTCGGCATCGGCCTCGCGCGCGACGTCGCCGGACGTTTCCGCGAAGTCGTCGACTGGATGAATGCCACGGGCCGGCCGACCCTCGCGATCGACATCCCATCCGGCCTGCAGGCCGACAGCGGTGCCGTGCTCGGGGCCGCCGTGCGCGCCGACGTCACGATCACGTTCATCGGAATGAAGCAGGGCCTCTTCACGGGCGCGGCCGCGGACCACGTCGGCGCGCTCGAATTCGCGGATCTCGGCGTGCCCGCGGCCGTGTACGACGCGGTGCCGCCGACCGGACGGCTGCTCGACTTCGCGGAGCTCGTGACGCGGCTCGGCCGGCGCCCGCGCCTCGCGCACAAAGGCGATCACGGCCATGTGCTCGTCGTCGGCGGCGCCCCCGGTTACTCCGGGGCGGCGCGGCTCGCGGCGGAAGCGGCCGCACGCGTCGGGGCCGGACTGGTCAGTGTCGCGGCGCATCCCGAGGTCGCGGCGGGCGTGAGCGCGCTCCGACCCGAGCTCATGGCCCACGGCGTCCGCGACGCCGCCGGCCTCGCGCCCCTGCTCGCGCGGGCGAGCGTCGTCGCGATCGGTCCCGGCCTCGGCCAGTCGGACTGGGCGCGCGAGCTCCTCGGCAAGGTGCTCGACTGCCGGCTGCCGCTCGTCGTCGACGCCGATGCGTTGAATCTGCTCGCGATGGAACGCACGCGACGCGACGACTGGGTGCTGACGCCACATCCCGGAGAAGCGGCGCGGCTGCTCGCGACGACGACGCGCGCGATCCAGGGTGACCGTTTCGGCTCGGCACGCGCACTCGCCGCGACCTTTGGCGGCTCGGTGATCCTCAAAGGCGCCGGCAGCCTCGTCGCGCGCGACGGCGCACCCGTCGGTGTCGTCACGGCCGGCAACCCCGGCATGGGCTCGGGCGGCATGGGCGACGTCCTGACCGGCATCGTCGCGGGCCTCCATGCTCAGGGTCTCGCGCTCCACGCGGCCGCGGAGCTCGGCGCCTGTCTGCATGCCGCGGCCGGTGACGCCGCTGCGCGCGCGGGCGGGGAACGCGGCCTCCTCGCCGGCGACGTCATCGCCGAGCTCCGCGCCCTGGTCAATTGAGCGTGGCCGGCAGGCAGCTCGCCGTCCCCACGGCCGCGGCCATGGAGGCGTTCGGCGGCGCGCTCGCCCGCGCCGTCGCGCCGGGCACGCTGATCTTCCTGTCGGGTGATCTCGCCGCCGGCAAGACGACCCTGGTCCGCGGCTACCTGCGGGCGCTCGGGCACGCCGGTGTCGTGAAGAGCCCGACGTTCACGCTCGTCGAGTCCTATGCGCTCGCCGACCGCAGCGTCCACCACTTCGACCTCTACCGCCTCGCAGATCCCGACGAGCTCACCTACCTCGGCCTCGACGACTACCTAGGGCCGGACGCCGATTGTCTGATCGAGTGGCCCGAATGCGGGGTGGGCGGGCTGCCCGAGCCCGACCTGCGGATCGCCATCGCGTTCGAGGGCGACACGGGACGGATCGTCACGGTCGACGCGGTCGGCGGGCGCGGACAGAGCGTCCTCGGGCGGCTCGCATCAGAGGACAGTAATTCAGAGAGATCATGAATTTACGCGCTAAACATACGAATCGCTTGAATTGAGGAGCATAAGGCGCTAAAAATTCGATACCTGTGTTCAGGATTCTTTTCTCCGCATGCGAAGCTCAGTGATGCCGGCCCTGGTCTGCGCGTGGTTCGGACTGTCCGCCGTGGCGGGTGCGACCGAGCTCACGGGCGTCCGCGCCGAAGCCGCGCCCGGCGAGACCCGCCTCGTGTTCGATCTCTCCGGCGCGGCCCGGAAGCACGTCTTCCTGATCCCCGATCCCGACCGCATCGTCGTCGACCTGAGCGGCACGCAGGCCGTGCGCGAGCCGAAGCTGCCGGCGGCTGCCGCCGGCGTCATCCGCCAGATGCGCTGTTCGCAGCAGGGCGACGGCATCCGCCTCATTCTCGATCTCGGCCGGCGCGTGAAGGCGAGCAACGAAATGCTCGACCCGGATGCCGGGGGCGGCAACCGGCTCGTGCTGACGCTCGCTCATGCCGACGCTCCGGCCGCGCATCCGGTCGTCGCGCGGACGCCGCCGGTGCCGAAGCCGGCACCCGTGGCCGCGGCTTCGGTCGCGGTGGCCGCACCCCTCGCGGCCGAGACGAAGCCCGCCGGGTTCGACCCCGTGCCGGCGAGCTCCGCGCCGCGTGCCGATGCCAAGGCCCGGCCGGTGCTGATCGCCATCGACGCCGGCCACGGCGGAGACGACGTCGGTGCCATCGGCGCGAGCGGCACCTACGAAAAGGACATCACGCTGCTCGTCGCCCGCGAGCTGAAGCGCATGATCGACGAGCAGCCCGGCATGAAGGCGGTGCTGACCCGCGACGACGACTACTACGTGGGTCTGCGCGAGCGCATGGATAAGGCGCGCGAGGCGAAGGCCGATCTGTTCGTGTCGATCCATGCGGATGCCTTCCGCGATCGCCGCGTCCAGGGCTCGTCCGTATTCGTGCTCTCGCAGCGCGGCGCGACGAGCGAGGCCGCGCGCTGGCTCGCCGACCGCGAGAACGCGGCGGACCTCGTCGGCGGCGTCTCGCTCGACGACAAGAATCACGTGCTGAAATCCGTGCTGCTCGATCTCTCGCAGACCGCCTCGCTCGAAGCGAGCCTGCAGGTCGCGAACGACGTCCTCCGCTCGCTCGGCCGCATCGGTGCAATCCATCATACGCAAGTCCAGCAGGCCGGCTTCGTGGTGCTGAAATCTCCCGACATCCCCTCGCTGCTCGTCGAGACGGCGTTCATCACGAATCCGCGCGAGGAGCAGCGGCTGCGCAACGAGAAGTTCCGCCGCGAGCTCGCGACCGCGGTGCGCGACGGCATCGTGAACTACTTCAACGAGTCGCCGCCGTCCGGTACGCAATTCGCGCAGAACCGCTGATCGCAGCGACGCGCACTTGATCTCCCGCCGGCCCGCATGACAATGGCGGGCCATGAGCTTCCTCGATCCCGAAATCCGTCCGCTCGGCGATGCGCTGATCAACCAGATCGCCGCCGGCGAGGTGATCGAGCGACCCGCCTCGGCCTTGAAGGAGCTCGTCGAGAACAGCCTCGACGCCGGCGCCACCGAAATCGACGTCGAAGTGGATGCGGGCGGCATCGAGCGCCTGCAGGTGCGCGACAACGGCCGCGGCATCCGCCGCGACGAGCTCGCGCTCGCCTTGTCCCGGCACTGCACGAGCAAGATTGCGCGCGCCGAGGATCTCGAGGCGATCGCCTCGCTCGGCTTTCGCGGAGAGGCGCTCGCAAGTCTCTGCGCCGTCGCCGAGCTGACGCTGACCTCGCGCCACCACGCCGCGGATACCGCGTTCGCCGTGCACTGCGCGCCGGGCGGCGCGATTTCGGCCCCCGAGCCGCGCCCGCATCCGCCGGGGACGACCGTGACGGTGGCGCGGCTGTTCGCGACGATCCCGGGCCGGCGGCGCTTCCTGAAACGGCCGCAGACCGAGCTCCTGCACGTCCAGCAGCTCGTCCGCCGGCTCGCGTTCTGTCATCCCGAGATCGGTTTCACGCTGAGCGTCGACGGTCGCCGCGTCGCCCGCTATGCGCCGGCCCGCGACGAGGTCTCCGCGGCGCGCCGCTGGCGTGCGGTGTTCGGGCCCGAATTCCAGCGCGCCGCGCGGCCCGTCGCCGCCGAGACGGCGCAGGTGCGCATCGCGGGCTGGGTGGGCGGTCCCGAGCTCGCGAGCAGTCAGATCGAGCTGCAATACCTGGCGGTGAACGGCCGGATGATCCGCGACCGCCAGCTCGCGCACGCGATCCGGCTCGCCTACGACACGCTGCTGCCGCCCGGGCGTTATGCCGTCTACGCGCTCCATCTCGCGGTGCCGGCGGAGGCCCTCGACGCGAACGTCCATCCGGCGAAGACCGAGGTGCGCTTCCACGCGCTCCGCGACGTGCACGATGCGCTCTACAGCGCCGTGCGGCATGCGCTCGAGCCGGCGCCGGCGGCCGCACCCATGCGTTACGAATTGAGCCGGCCGCCGCGCCGCGAGCTGCGGGCGGCAGAGGCGGGCCCGGTGCACGTGCCTCGGGTCCCCGACGCGGCGCCGGTCGCCGAGCTGCCGGCGCTCGTCGCGCCGCTCGGCCGGCGCTTCGTGCTCGTGCGCGATCGGCGTGGGGATGGCGTGCTCGACGTCTGCGGGCTCGCGGTCGAGCTTTTCGCGCGACGGCTCCGCGACGCCTGCGCCGCGGGTCCGGTCGCGACGCGGCCGCTGCTCTTTCCGCCGACCGTGCAGAGCCCGGCGCTCGCCGCCGACGAGGCACGCTGCGCGGCGTTCGCGACGCTCGGCCTCGATCTCTCGGTGATCGGACCCGCCTCGCTCGTGCTGCGTGCCGTGCCGATCGTGCTGCCCGACGTCGATCCCCAGGCCTTCGCGGCCGCGCTCGGCAGCGCCACGGAAGAGCCGTCCGCCGCGCTGCGCAGCGCGCTGACCGCGGCATTCCGGCTGCCGGAGAGCGCGGCCGAGCGCCGCAGCGGTTTCGAGCGCCTGCTCGCTGCGGCGGCCGGGCACGGGATCGACGCGGGACGCCATCTGCGCGAACTCGACGAGGCGGCGCTCGCGCAGTGGTTCGAGACGCGCGGGCCGCGGGACCCGTGAACGACGCCGTGGAGCCCGGTCTCGTCTGCCTGATGGGACCGACCGGTGCGGGCAAGACGGCGCTCGCGCTCGAGCTCGCGGCCCGCTTTCCCGTCGAGATCGTGAGCGTCGATTCCGCGCTGGTCTTCCGCGGGCTCGACGTCGGCGCCGCGAAGCCGCCGGCGCCCGTGCTCGCCCGTGTCCCGCATCATCTCGTCGACATCTGCGATCCCGCCGAGGTTTATTCCGCGGCGCGCTTCCGCCAGGATGCGCTCGCCGCGATTGCGGCGATCCGGGCGCGCGGGCGCATCCCGCTGCTCGTCGGCGGGACGGGACTCTACTTCCGGGCGCTGGAACGCGGCCTGTCCGTGCTGCCGGAGTCCGACCCGGGCGTACGCTCCGGGCTCGAGCGCGAGCGCGCGGCGCTCGGTCTCGCCGCGCTGCACGAGCGCCTGCAACGCGTCGATCCCGAGAGCGCGGCGCGCATCCATCCCAACGATCCGCAGCGCATCCTGCGTGCGCTCGAAATCCATGCGCTGAGCGGACGCTCGCGTTCGGAGTGGTTCGCCGCCGCGCCCGGGCCCTCTCTCACCTTGGTTAAGTTCGCCGTCGCGCCGCCGCACCGCGCGAGCCTGCATGCCGCGATCGCCGCACGTTTCTATTCCATGCTCGAGCAGGGGTTGATGAACGAGGTGGCGATGCTCCGCCGCCGCGGCGATCTCGGCCTGCACTGTCCGGCCGTGCGCGCGGTCGGTTATCAGCAGGCGTGGCGGCATCTCGACGGGGAATTCGGGCGTGCGGAGATGATCGAGCGGGCGATCGCCGCGACGCGCCAGCTCGCGAAGCGGCAGTTCACGTGGTTCCGCGGTGACTCCGATGTGGTTTGGCTCGAAGCGGGCTCGCGTGCGACAGTCGACTGCGTCGCGGTAGCGCTCGAAGCCCAACACAAGGTTTCGAAACGTGATTATAATGGCCCCGTCAATGAGTCTAGGCTCGATGGCTAAGCGTCAGCGGCCGCGGTGTGATTTGCCAGACACACCCGCTGCCCGGAAGTTGGAACAACGACGCGATGCTCTGAATAAATCAAAAAGAAGGAGAGTCAGATGACCAAAGGGCAATCTCTTCAAGAGCCTTACCTGAATGCCTTGCGCAAGGAGCGCATCCCGGTCTCGATCTACCTCGTGAACGGCATCAAGCTTCAGGGCCAGATCGAATCCTTCGATCAGTTCGTCATCCTGCTGAAGAATTCCGTCAGTCAGATGGTCTACAAACACGCCATTTCGACGGTCGTCCCCACCCGCAACGTCAAGCTGCCACGCGGTGACGGTGAATCCGAAGACGAAGAATAGTCGCGAGGCGCGCGTTTGTTAGAACGGCCTGACGGAGGCGAACGCGCAGTCCTCATCCACGTCGACATCGCCCACCGCGATCACGGGAGCGATCCAGAGGAGTTCCGGGAGCTCGCGCTGTCGGCGGGGGTACAGCCGGTCGCGGAGCTGTCCGCGAAGCGCGATCGCCCCGACCCCAAGTACTACATCGGGCAGGGCAAGGCCACGGAGCTGAAAGAGCTCGTCGCCGCCCAGGAGGCGGAAGTCGCGCTCTTCGACCAGGAGCTCTCGCCGGCCCAGGAACGCAATCTCGAACGCCTCCTGTCCTGCCGCGTGCTCGGCCGCAGCGGCCTCATCCTCGACATCTTCGCCCAGCGTGCGCGCTCCTTCGAGGGCAAGCTGCAGGTCGAGATGGCCCAGCTCAAACATCTCTCCACGCGTCTCGTCCGCGGCTGGACGCACCTCGAACGCCAGAAGGGCGGCATCGGCCTGCGCGGTCCCGGCGAGACGCAGCTCGAGACCGACCGCCGGCTCATCGGCGTGCGCATCAAGCAGCTCGGCGAGCGGCTCGAGAAGGTCCGCCGGCAGCGTCGCCAGGGCAGCCGTGCGCGCAAACGCGCCGAGCTCTCGCAGGTGAGCCTCGTCGGTTACACGAACGCCGGCAAGTCGACGCTGTTCAACCGCCTCACCGAGGCGGGCACGTATGCGGCCGATCAGCTCTTCGCGACACTCGACACGACGCTCCGACGCATCAACGTGCCGGGCGAACATCCCGTGATCCTCAGCGATACGGTCGGCTTCATCCGCAATCTGCCGCCGGAGCTCATCGCCGCATTCCAGGCGACGCTCGAGGAGTCGAAGGATGCGACGCTGCTGCTGCACGTGATCGACGCGCATGCGGAGGAGTCCGACATGCACCAGACCGAGGTGCGCACGGTGCTCGAACGCATCGGCGCGGCCGAGACGCCGCGCATCGAGGTCTACAACAAGATCGATCTGATGCCCGATCAGGAGCCCCGGATCGAGCGCGACGCGGAGGGCGTGATCAGCGCGGTGTGGGTCTCGGCCTACAGCGGCGCGGGCATCGGGCTCCTGCTCGAGGCGATCGCCGAGCGGCTGAACCGCAACAAGACCCGGCGCGAGGTCCACATTCCGCCGCAGGCCGCGCGCCTGCGTGCCCAGCTCTACGCGCTCGGCGCGATCTCCGGAGAACGGCTCGCCCAGGACGGCGGCTGGAACCTCGACATCACGCTCGGCGACGAGCGCTGGGAGCGGCTCGCCGCGGAGGCCGGTCTCACCCGGGCCGAAGTCCCCGCGCCGAAGAAGGCCCGGACGCGACGGCAGCGCGCGCCCTGACGCGCGAGAATCCGCGTCGCGTTGAACCGGGGTCGTCCGGCCCTTACAATCCCCATCCTTTACCGCCCACGAACCCCACAGCAACGAGAGCTTTTCATGGCCTGGAACGATCCCAACGACGGTGACCGCGACCCCTGGGGCGGCAAGCGCAGCGACCAGGGACCGCCGGACCTCGACGAGGTCGTGCGCAAAGTGCAGCAGAAGCTCGCGGGTCTCTTCGGCGGTCGCCGGCCGGGCATTCCGTCCGCGCCGCGCCAGGGTGAGCCGGCAGGCCCGATCATCCTCGCCGTGATCGGCTTCGCGCTGCTCGTCGTGCTCGTCGTCTCGAGCTTCTGGCAGATCGATTCCGCGGAGCGCGGCATCGTGCTGCGCTTCGGGCGCTACGTCGATACGCTGTTGCCCGGTCCGCATTTCCGCTTCCCGCAGCCGATCGAGAACGTGGTGAAGGTGAACGTCGATCAGATCCGCGCCTTCCCGGTGAAGGCGAGCATCCTCACGAAGGACGAGAACATCGTCGACGTCGAGATGAGCATCCAGTACCGCATCAAGGATCCCGTGCCGTATCTGTTGAAAATCAGCGACCCCGACGAATCCGTCCAGCGCGCCGCCGAGAGCTCGATTCGCGAGACGATCGGCACGAGCACGATCGACTTCGTCATCAACGAGGGCCGCGCGGAAATCGCGAGCAAGGTGGGCCAGGCGATGCAGATCATGCTCGACGGCTACGAGTCCGGCATCCAGATCACGAGCGTGAACATGCAGCGCGCCACGGCGCCGGAAGAAGTGAAGTCCGCGTTCGACGACGCCATCAAGTCGCGCGAGGATCGCCAGCGCAAGATCAACGAGGCCGAGGCTTATCGCAACGAAATCGTCGAACGCTCCGAGGGCGAGGCGAGCCGCATCCGGCTCGAATCCGAGGCCTACAAGGGCCAGGTCGTGGCGCGGGCGGAAGGCGAGGCGAAGCGCTTCACGCAAATGCTGACGCAGTACGAGAAGGCACCCGAAGTCATGCGCGAGCGCCTCTATCTCGACACCGTGGAAGAAGTGCTCGGCGAGGGCACGAAGGTCATGGTCGACGCCCAGGCCGGCAATCTCCTCTATCTGCCGATCGACAAACTCATCGAGCAGGCGCGCGCCGGCGCCGCCAGTGCCGCGCCGCAGACCGACTCCGATGCCTCGGGTGCCGAGTACGCGCCGGCGCAATCCGCCGACGGCCCGGGCCGCGAGCGTAATCTGAGCCGCGCGAGGGGCGTGCGATGAACATCACCCGAGTCCTGATACCCGTCATCGTGGTCGCCGTGCTCGCGGCGCTCAGCACGTTCCGCGTCTATGAGAGCGAGGCGGCGATCCTCACGCGCCTCGGCGAAATCAAACGCTGGGACTTCAAGCCCGGCCTGCACTTCGCGATTCCTTTCGTCGAGAAGGTCTACAAGTTCGACACGCGTCTGCAGACGCTCGACGCCGAGCCCGAGCGCTTCCTGACCGGCGAGAAGAAGGACGTGATCGTCGACTCGTTCGTGCGCTGGCGCATCAACGACGTCGTGAAATTCTACAACGCGACCGGCGGCGACGCGCGCCGCGCCGGCATCCTCGTCTACCAGAAGATCAACGACGGCCTGCGCAGCGAGTTCGGCAAGCGCACGGTGCAGGAAGTGGTCTCGGGCGATCGCGGCACGATCCGCGACGTCGTGACGAAGACCCAGGATCTCGGCCAGGAGCTCGGTATCCAGATCGTCGACGTGCGGCTGAAGCGCATCGATCTCCCGAACGAGGTCAACAGCGCGGTCTACGAGCGCATGCGTTCCGAGCGCTCGCGCGTCGCGCGCCAGAACCGCGCGAGCGGTGAGAAGGATGCGACGAAGATCCGCGCCGATTCCGATCGCGCCCGCACGGTCATCGCCGCCGAGGCCTACCGCGACGCGGAGAATCTGCGCGGCGAGGGCGATGCCCGCGCGGCGGAGATCTACGCCGCGGCTTTCGAGCGCAATCCCGAGTTCTATGCTTTCTACCGCAGCCTCAATGCCTACAAGAACAGCATGAAGGGCCACGGCAACGTCTTCGTGCTGAAACCGGACTCCGAGTTCCTGAAGTACTTCGCGCACCCCAAGGCGCACTGAGGTCCCCGTCGATGATCGCTCGCGAGTTCAGGTTCGCGGATCGCCCGTGCGCGGCTCCGCGGCCTGCCGCGCGCCCGGGCCGGGCGGATTGAGCAGCCGGCGCGCGGCATGTGGCAGGATCTGCTCGCGGCCGTCGCGCTCGTGCTCGTCATCGAAGGCATGCTCCCGTTCGTGAGCCCGCAACGCTACCGGCAGACGCTGGAGGCGGTGACGAAGCTCGAGGACCGCAACTTGCGGACCATCGGCTTCGTCAGCATGATGGCCGGCGTAATCCTGCTCTACTTGGTGAGATGAATCGATGAAGCGCGGCGATCGCTGGCTGCTCCCCGACGGCGTGGACGAAGTCCTGCCGCCGCAGGCCGAAACCCTCGAGACCCTGCGGCGGACCATCCTGGACCTGTTCCGGAGCTGGGGCTACGAGCTCGTGCTGCCGCCGCTCGTCGAGTTCCTGGAATCCCTGCTCTCCGGCATCGGCGAGGATCTCGATCTGCAGACGTTCAAGCTCACGGATCAGGTGAGCGGGCGCCTGATGGGCGTGCCCGCCGACATCACCCCGCAGGTCGCGCGCATCGACGCGCACCGCCTCGCGAGCCCGCATCCACGCCGCCTCTGCTATCTCGGTCCCGTGCTGCACACGAAGCCCGACAAATTCGCCGGCTCGCGCAATCCGCTGCAGCTCGGCGCGGAGCTCTACGGTCACCAGGGCATCGAGAGCGATGCCGAGGTCGTCTGCCTCATGGTCGAGGTGCTGCGCGCCGCGGGGCTGCTGAACGTCACCGTCGAGCTCGGCCACATGGGCGTCTTCAAAGGTCTCGTCGCGGCGGCCGCGCTGCCGGTGGACGATGAAGGGCGGCTGCTCGACGCCTTGCTGCGGAAGGCCGCGGACGAGGTCCATCGCTGCGTGCACGACAGCGGCGTCGAGCCGCGCCTCGCAGACTGCCTGTGCGCGCTGCTCGAATTGAACGGCGGACCGGATGTCGCGGTCGCCGCGCGCAGCCGCCTGCAGCACGCACCGGCCGCGGTGCTCGCCGCGCTCGGCTCGCTCGCCGAGCTCATCGGCCAGGTCCAGCGCCGCAATCCGACGCTCGATCTCCACGTCGATTTCGCGGAGCTGCGCGGTTACCGCTATCACACCGGAGTCATGTTCGCGGCCTATACGCCGAGCCTGGGGCGGGCGATCGCCTGCGGCGGCCGCTACGATAATATCGGGCGCCTGTTCGGCAAGGCCCGTCCCGCGACGGGGTTCAGCACGGATCTGAAGACGCTCGCGGCGCTGAGCGGCCGCCAGGCAGCACCCGCGCGCAAGGTGTTCGCGCCCGCCGGCACCACGCCCGAGCTGCTCGCCGCGATCGCCTCGCAGCGCGCGGCGGGCGACATCGTCATCCAGGAGCTGCCCGGCCAGTCCGGCTCGGCGGCCGAGCTCGGTTGCGCCGCGCGTCTCGAGCTCGCGGGCAGCACATGGTCGCTGCGCGAACTGAATCACAAGGCATAGAGGTCAGTGCATTGAGCAGATCAATCGTTGTCGTCGGCGCGCAATGGGGCGACGAGGGCAAAGGCAAGGTCGTCGACATGTTGACGGACAAGTGCGCTGCGGTCGTCCGCTTCCAGGGCGGCCACAACGCCGGACACACCGTCGTCATCGAAGGCGAGAAGACGGTGCTCCACCTCATCCCGTCCGGCATCCTGCGCGCGAACGTGCGCTGCCTCATCGGCAACGGCGTCGTGCTCTCGCCCGAAGCCCTGTTCGACGAGATCCGCATGCTGGAATCGAAGGGCATCCCGGCCCGCGAGCGGCTCGTCGTCAGCCCGGCGGCGGCGCTGATCCTGCCCTATCACGTCGCGCTCGATCAGGCGCGCGAGAAGGCGCGCGGCAATCAGGCGATCGGCACCACCGGCCGCGGCATCGGCCCGGCCTACGAGGACAAGGTCGCGCGCCGTGCGCTGCGCGTCGACGATCTGCTCTATCGCGAGCGATTCGCCGCGAAGCTCGGCGAAGTGCTCGACTATCACAACTTCGTGCTCGCGAACTACTACAAGGCCGAGCGCCTGGACTTCCAGGAAATCCTGGACGCACAGATGGTGTTCGCCGAGGAGATCGCGCCCATGGTCGGCGACGTCGCGGAGATCCTCGACAGCCTGCAGCGCGCGGGGCAGAGCGTGCTGTTCGAAGGCGCGCAGGGCACGCTGCTCGACGTCGATCACGGCACGTATCCCTATGTCACCTCGTCGAACACGACCGCGGGCTACGCCGCGACCGGCACGGGCGTAGGCCCGCGCTGCCTCGATTACGTGCTCGGCATCACGAAGGCCTATACGACGCGTGTCGGCTCGGGCCCGTTCCCGACGGAGCTCTTCGACGAGCTCGGCGAATATCTCGCGCGCGTCGGCAACGAGTTCGGCGCGACGACGGGGCGCCGCCGCCGCTGCGGCTGGTTCGACGCCGTCGCGCTGCGGCGTTCGCGGATGATGAATTCGATCTCGGGCCTGTGCATCACGAAGCTCGACGTGCTCGACGGTATCGACGAGATCCGCATCTGCGTCGGCTACCGCACGCCGAAAGGCGATATCGCCTCCGCGCCGCTCGGCGCCGAGGCCATGGCGGAGGTCACGCCGATCTACGAGACGCTGCCGGGCTGGAAGGAATCGACCGTCGGCATCCGCGAGTACGACAGGCTGCCCGCGAACGCACGCCGTTATCTCGATCGCATCGCCGAGGTCTGCGATTCGTCGATCGACATGATCTCGACGGGCCCGGATCGCGCCGACACGATCGTGCTCAGGCATCCCTTCGACTGAAGCCGGGTTCTTCGCAATGAGCGTGCAGGACCCTTTCGCGCGCTTCGGCGACTGGCTCGCCGAAGCCGAGCGCGACGAACCGAACGATCCTGCGGCGATGTCCGTCGCGAGCGTCGGCCCCGACGGCCGGCCGTCGCTGCGCATGGTGCTGCTCCGCGGCTACGACACGCGCGGCTTCGTCTTCTACACGAACTTCGAGAGCCGCAAGGGGCGCGAGATCCTCGCGCATCCGTTCGCGGCGCTGTGCTTCCACTGGAAGTCGTTGCAGCGCCAGGTGCGCATCGAAGGCCCCGTCGAAGTGGTGAGTGAAGAAGAGGCGGATGCCTACTTCGCGACCCGCCCGCGCGATTCGCAGATCGGCGCCTGGGCCTCCGACCAATCGCGTCCGCTCGCGAGCCGCTTCGAGCTCGAGACGCGCGTCGCGAAATTCGCCGCGAAGTTCGCGATAGGCAGCATCCCGCGGCCGCCGCACTGGTCCGGCATGCGCGTCATCCCCGAGCGCATCGAGTTCTGGAAGAGCGGGATGTTCAGACTGCACGATCGGCTCCTCTACGAACGCAAGGGCGAGGGCTGGGAGACGCACAAGCTCTTCCCCTGATGCCCGTATCGCCCGTAGGGGATGTGCCGACGAAGGAGGCGCATCGACTCCGCTTCGTTCACCGGCAGATGGCCGCTACGCGAGCGCACGAGCAGATCCGCCGGATCCGGCTGCAGCCGGGCATCTCCGATCTGCTCGATCGACCGGAGACAGGCCGCTTGCACGGCCTCGGTGTCGAGCCGCGTTACAGGGCCGAGCTCGGCCGCGCCTTCATGCGTCGATGCCATGCCGCGAGCTGCGTGTGCTCGGGCGGCACGGTGAGCTTGATCCACGCCGCGAAGTCGACGACGCAGAGCGCGGTGATGTCGGCCATGGAATAGAAATCGCCGGCGATGTACTCCGCTTCGCCGAGCCGCGTGTTCAGCGTTTCGAGGAATTCCTGCGCCCGCGCGTAGCCGCGCTCCGCGAGCTCGGGGATCTGCGCGAAATTGCGCGGCCCGACGATCGCGCGATCCTTCAGTCCCTTCGATCGATTGCGGAAGCACTCCGCGACGGCCCACAGGCCCTCGAGTTCGACGCGCGCGTTCCAGTTCACGACGAGACCGCGCTCGCGCGGCGTGCGGCCGAGCAGCGGCGGTTCGGGATACGCCGCGTCGAGGTACGCGGCGATGCCCTGGTTCTCGGTGAGCACGGTGCCGTCGTCGAGCACGAGCACGGGCACGGTGCAGCGCGGATTGATCGCCCGGAACGCGTCACCGAGTTGTTCGTTGTTCGCGAGGTCGACCTGGACGGTCTCGATGTCGAGTCCCTTCTCGGCGATGAAGATGCGGGCGCGGCGCGGGCTCGGCGCCGTCTTGCAGTCGTAGAATTTCATGCGATGGCTCCGGGCTCGGGATGGTGGCCGGCATTGTGGCGGTGCTCGGGCGTGCGGGCAATGCGGATTCTGCGCGGGCGGTTCATCGGCGACGCGATCCCGCGGTCTCCGTGCCCGGGGGCCCGCCCGCGGCGTGCGCGAAGCCGGACGAGGTGACGAGGGGAGCAGCGCATGGACGACGTTCCCGGTGCTCATGAGGACTCGCTCCTGGCGCGATGGCGCATCCATCGTCACGGCGTCGCCCGGCCCTTCGGCACCCACGTTCCCCTGCCCGGTGATACGTAGTAACCTTCGGCGCTGTTCCGATCGAGGGGAGAGGCGGATGAACAAGATTTATCCGAGTGCCGCGAAGGCGCTCGAAGGCATCGTCCACGACGGCATATTGCTCGCCGTCGGGGGTTTTGGATTGTGCGGCATTCCCGAGGCCCTCATCGACGCCCTGCACGACAGCGGCGCGAAGAATCTGACAGTCGTCTCGAACAACGCCGGCGTCGACGGCTTCGGCCTCGGCAAGCTGCTGCTCACACGCCAGATCCACAAGATGATTTCGAGCTACGTCGGCGAGAACAAGGAGTTCGAGCGTCAGTACCTGAACGGCGAGCTCGAGCTCGAGTTCACGCCGCAGGGCACGCTCGCCGAGCGGCTGCGCGCCGGCGGCGCCGGCATTCCGGCCTTTTTCACGCGCACCGGTGTCGGCACGCTCGTCGCCGAGGGCAAGGAGACGCGCGAATTCGACGGCCACGTCTACGTGATGGAGCGCGCGCTCGTGCCCGACGTCTCGCTGGTGAAGGCCTGGAAAGCGGACAAGAGCGGCAACGCGATCTTTCGCCGCACCGCGCGCAACTTCAATCCGGCGGCGGCGATGGCCGGCCGCGTCACGGTGGTCGAGGTCGAGGAGATCGTCGAGACCGGCACGTTCGATCCCGACGCCGTGCACCTGCCCGGCATCTATGTGCACCGCCTCGTGCTGAATGCGACGCCCGAGAAGCGCATCGAGAAGCGCACCACCAAGCAGAACCCGAAGGGAGCCTGAACATGGCCTGGACTCACGACGAGATGGCCGCGCGCGCGGCCAAGGAACTCGCCGACGGCTTCTACGTGAACCTCGGCATCGGCCTGCCCACGCTGGTCGCGAACTTCGTACCCTCGGACATGGAGGTCTGGCTGCAGAGCGAGAACGGCATGCTCGGCATCGGACCGTTTCCGGACGACAGCGAAGTCGACGCGGACCTCATCAACGCCGGCAAGCAGACCGTCACCACCTTGCCCGGCTCGAGCATCTTCGGCAGTCACGAGAGCTTCGCGATGATCCGCGGCGGCAAGGTGAACCTCTCGATCCTCGGCGCGATGCAGGTGAGCGAGAAGGGCGACCTCGCGAACTGGATGATCCCGGGCAAGATGGTCAAGGGCATGGGCGGCGCGATGGATCTCGTCGCCGGTGTGAAGAGCGTCGTGATCCTGATGGAGCACGTCGCGAAGAAGAAGGACGGCGGCATCGATCTGAAGATCCTGCCGGAGTGCACGCTGCCGCTGACCGGCGTCGGCGTGGTCGATCGCATCATCACCGATCTCTGCGTCCTCGACGTGACGCCGCACGGGCTCAAGCTCGTCGAGCTCGCACCCGGCGTGACGCGCGAGGAAGTGCAGAGCAAGACCGGCGTACCGCTGCAGTAGGCGGCATCGTCCTTCGACAGCCGGCGGCGTGTTCGCCGGCTGTTCCCCGCCTTTCCTGCCGATGTTCCAACAGACCACCACCGTGTCGCCCTCGCGCAGGCGAGGGCCCAGTCGTTCAGCCCCGGTATCTGCGTCGAACCGCGGGCAATGAACGACCATTCTGCGCCCGGCTGATGCTCAGTGAAATGCCCCGAGGTTCACTGGGCACGCCGTGGGTCACCGACTCGGCCCTCGCCTGCGCGAGGGCGACGGCTTGTTGGGGTGGATATCGATTTCATGCGCCCCTTTCCCCAGCAACTCCCGGAACCACAGGCTCGCGCCGTCCGCATGCGCGCTCTTGTGCCGGAACGCGAAGAGCTCGGACGGCGGCATTTCGAACGGCAGCTTCAGGATCCTGAGATCGTGCGCGGCGGCGAGTGAGCGCGGGATCGTCGCGGCGAGATCCGAGACCGCGACGAGGTGCGGCAGGCCGAGGTGATAGGGTGTACGCACGGCGATGCGCCGTTGCTGGCCGAGACGTTTCAGCGCGAGATCGACCTGGCCGAGGCCCTGTCTCCGGCTCGAGGCGTGCGCGTGATCGAGGGCGAGATACTGCTTCAGGCTGATGCGTCGCCCGACCGCCGGGTGATCGGGCCGCACGGCGCACACGTATTCGTCGGACAACACCTTCATCGAGAGGATCTGCGGATCGCCGATCGCGACGGCATCGAGTGCGAAATCGATCTGGCCGGAGGTGAGCTCGTGGACGAGCGCCTCGCGGCGCAGCGCCGAGACTTCGAGCCCGATGTTCAACCCGAGCCGCGCGATCTCGCCGAGCACGCGCGGCACGACCGTCGCCGCGGCGAGGTCGCCCGCTGCGAGACGGAAGCGGCGCGGCGTCGTCGCGGGGTCGAAAGCCTTCGCGCTGCCGAGACTGCCGTGCAGGAGCTGCAATGCCGCGCGCACGTCGGCGGCGACGGTCTCGGCGAGCGGCGTCGGCACCATGCCGGTCGCGGTGCGGACGAACAGCGCGTCCGCATAGACCTCACGCAGCCGGGCGAGCGCGTTGCTCACCGCAGGCTGCGTCAGATGCAGCACCTCGGCCGCACGCGTCAGGCTGCCTTCCTGGTAGATCGTGTCGAAGATGCGGTAGAGATTCAGATCCACGCGGCGCGGGGGCATGGGCGGTCCTCGTCGGGCGGCATCACTGCCGATGATGGCGCCAGATAACGGTAATTGATTGGATCAATTATGCCGACCTTCCTACCATGCCGCCATCCGTCCGTCCGGACGGCTTCTCCGATCACGCCAACCCGAGGAGCCCACCATGGATTTCCAGCCTTCCGCACGCATACTCGACCTCTGCGGCCGCATCCGCGAAATACTCGATCGCGACGTCCTGCCGCTCGAACCGGATTTCCTCACGAAGGGCTTCGACGCCGTGAAGGCGCCGCTCGACGTCGTGCGCGGCAAGGTGAAGGCCGCGGGCCTCTGGGCGCCGAATCATCCCGTCGAATACGGCGGCATGGGTCTCGATCTCGTCGATCATGGCCTCGTCTCCGAAGTGCTCGGCCGCTGCCCGCTCGGCCATTACGCGTTCGGCTGCCAGGCGCCCGACGCCGGCAACATCGAGATGCTGCACCTCTACGGCACGCCGGAGCAGAAGGCCGAATGGATGCCGCGCATGGTCGGCGGCGAGCGGAGCTGCTTCGTGATGACGGAGCGCGACAATTCCGGCGCGAACCCGATTTTCCTGAAGACGACCGCGCGCCGAGAAGGCGACGAGTGGGTGCTGAACGGCAACAAGTGGTTCATCACCTCGGCGCCCGGCTGCGTCGTCGCGTTCGTGATGGCGGCGACGGACCCGAGTGCCGGCCCGCACGCGCGGCAGAGCGTCATCATCGTCCCGGGCGGCACGCCGGGCTTCATCGTCGAGCGCAACACGCCGGTGATGGGGCATGCGAACACGGATCTCTTCGCGCATTGCGAAGTGCGTTTCGACAACTGCCGCGTGCCGTACTCGAACCTGCTCGGCCGCGAGGGCCAGGCGTTCCACATGGCGCAGGCGCGGCTCGGGCCCGGCCGCATCCACCACTGCATGCGCTGGCTCGGCATCTGCGCGCGTTCGCTCGAGCTCATGTGCCAGCACGCCTCGAGCCGCGTCATCGGCGAGCCCGATCGCCGCATGGCGGAGAGCGACATCATCCGCGCCTGGATCGCCGAGGCCGCGGCCGGCATCACGGCGGCGCGTCTCATCACGCTCTACACCGCCTGGCGCATCGAGAAGGTCGGCGCGAAGGAAGCGCGCAACGACATCTCGATGATCAAGTACCACTGTGCGGAAGTCCTGCAGAAGACGGTCGATCGCGCGCTGCAGGTCCACGGCTCGCTCGGCATGACGGACTACACCGTGCTCGCGTACTTCTACCGCGAGGAGCGCGCCTCGCGCATCTACGACGGCCCGGACGAAGTGCACAAGCTCGCGGTCGCGAAGCGCGTCCTCAGTCAGGGCGGCAAGCTCTGATCCAGGCCCGGCGAAACCGTCCACGACCGGCGGTCGCGGGGCCTGCCCGCGCCCGCCGTTTCCCGCTATAGTTCGACCCCTGAAGACCCACCGGCGCGTGCGCCGGCGCGGTCCTGCGTCCCGGAGGAAGCAAGATGTCACGCGATCATTTCAATCTCGACGGCAAGGTGGCGGTGGTCGGCGGCGCGAGCCGCGGCATCGGTGAGGCCATCGCGAAAATCCTCGCCGATTACGGCGCCCAGGTCATCGTCTCGAGCCGCCGCTACGACGGCTGCAAGGCGGTTGCCGACAGCATCGCGGCATCCGGCGGCAAGGCCGAGCCTTTTCCCTGCCACATCGGCGAGCTCTCGCAAATCACCCAGCTCTTCGATCACGTCGCGCAGAAGTACGGGCGCTGCGACATCCTCGTCAACAACGCCGCGGCGAATCCCTACTACGGCCACGTGCTCGACATCCCGGTCGAGGCATTCGAGAAGACGCTCGACACGAACGTCCGAGGCTATTTCTACATGTCCGTCGCCGCGGGCAGGCTCATGAAGCAAGGCGCCGGCGGCAGCATCATCAACGTCGCGTCCGTCGGCGGCGTCACGCCCGGCGACAAGCAGGCCGTCTACTCGATGACGAAGGCCGCGATCCTGAACATGACGCGCGGCTTCGCGAACGAATGCGCGCAGTTCAACATCCGCGTCAACGCGCTCCTGCCCGGCCTGACGCGCACGAAGTTCGCCCAGGCCCTGCACGACGACGAGGATTTCCACACCAGCGCCATGTTCCGCACGCCCATGAAGCGCTCCGCCGATCCGAGCGAGATGGCGGGCGCCGTGCTCTATCTCGCCTCCGACGCTTCGTCTTACACCACGGGCAGTTGGATCACGGTCGACGGCGGCTTTCTCGCCTGAGGAATGCTCATGTACGAATCGTTGAAAGGCAAGGTCGTCCTCATCACCGGCGCGAACGGCGGCATCGGCCTCGCGAGCGCCGAGGCGCTCGCCCGCGAAGGGGCGAGCCTCATGCTCTCCGACCTCGATGAGCAGCGCGGCCGCGAGCTCGTGGAGTCGTTCATCTCCCGCGGCACGCCGGCGGAGTTCGAGGCCTGCAACGTCACGGACGCGAAGGCCGTCGAAGCGTTGATCGCCGCGACCGTCGAGCGCTTCGGGCGCCTCGACTGCGCGGTCAACAACGCCGGCATAGAGCACGCCCACCAGCGTCTCGCGGATCACAGCGACGACGATTTCGACCGCGTCGTCGCGGTGAATCTCAAGGGCGTCTATCTCTGCATGAAGCACGAGCTCAGGCAGATGCTGAAGCAGGGCGGCGGCACGATCGTGAACATCGCCTCGCTCGCGGGCCTCGGCGGCGCGCCGCAGCTCGGTGGCTACGTGGCTTCGAAGCACGGGGTCGTCGGGCTGACGAAGACCGCGGCGCTCGAATACGCACGCAAGAATATCCGCGTCAACGCCGTCTGCCCGAGCTTCACGAAAACCGAGATGGTGAAGCGCATGATCCGGAAGCGCCCCGAGCTCGAGCACGCGCTCGAGAGCGCGAGCCCCATGAAGCGCATGGGCGAGCCGGAGGAGATGGCGAACGTCGTCGTCTTCCTGTGCAGCGATGCCTCCTCGTTCGTGAACGGCCAGTGCCACGCGGTCGACGGCGGCATGACGGCGATGTGAGGGAGTATTGCGCATGAGTCTCCTGATCAATCGCCGCGACGTCGAATTCCTGCTCTACGAGCTGCTGCACGTCGAATCGCTCACGAGCCGCCCGCGCTATGCCGGCCAGGATCGCGAGCTCTACGACGCGACGCTCGACGCCGCCGAGACGCTCGCGACCGAGGAGTTCGCGGCCCATGCCCAGAAGCTCGACGCGAACGAGCCGCAGCTCGTCGACGGCCGCGTCGTGCTCATTCCCGAAGTGAAACAGGCGCTCGACGCCTATCGCGACGGCGGCTTCATGGGCGCGTCCTTCGACGCCGAGTGGGGCGGCATGCAACTGCCGTGGACGATCGCCCAGGTCGTCGCCTTCTACTTCAACGCCGCGAACGTCTCGACCGCGGCCTATCCCTTCATCACGATCGCGGCCAGTAACCTCTTGCAGATCTGCGGCTCGCCGGCGCAGCAGGCGAAGTTTCTCCCCGGCATGATCGCCGGCCGCTGGTTCGCGACGATGTGCCTCTCCGAGCCGCAGGCCGGCTCCTCGCTCGGCGACATCCGCACGAAGGCCGTGCCGCAGCCGGACGGCAGCTATCTCATCTCGGGCAACAAGATGTGGACCTCGGCGGCCGATCACGAGCTCTCCGAGAACATCATCCACCTGGTGCTCGCGAAGATCCCCGGCGGCCCGCCGGGCGTGAAGGGCATCTCGCTCTTCATCGTGCCGAAGTTCCATGTCGACGACGACGGCTCGCTCGGCGCGCGCAACGACGTGCGCATCGCGGGGCTCAATCACAAGATGGGATTCCGCGGCACGGTCAACGCGGCGTTCAACTTCGGCGAGCAGGGGCACTGCGTCGGTTATCTCATGGGCGAGGCGCACCAGGGGCTCGCTTACATGTTCCACATGATGAACGAGGCGCGCATCGGGGTGGGCTTGTGTTCCGTCGCGCTCGGCTACACGGGCTATCTGCATTCGCTGAAATACGCCCGCGAGCGGCCGCAGGGTCGTCATCCCGCGAACAAGGATCCGCAGAGTCCGCAGGTGCCGATCATCCAGCACGCCGACATCCGGCGCCTGCTGCTCGCACAGAAGGCGGCGGTGGAGGGCGGGCTCGCGCTCGTGCTGTATTCCGCCCATCTGCTCGATCTGCAGAGGACGACGGAAGACCCTGCCGAGCTCGACCGTCTGGGACTGCTGCTCGATCTGCTGACGCCGATCGTGAAGTCCTGGCCGAGTGAGTTCTGCCTCGAGGCGAACAAGCACGCGATCCAGATCCTCGGCGGCTACGGCTACACGCGCGAGTTCCCCCTCGAACGCTTCTATCGCGACAACCGGCTGAATCCGATACACGAAGGCGCGCACGGCATCCACGGCCTCGACATCCTCGGCCGCAAGGTCGCGATGCGCGGCGGTGCGGCGCTCATGGCGCTCGAGCGCGAAGTCGAGACGACGATCTCGGAAGCCCGCGCGCATGCCGGGCTCGCCGAATACGCGGCGCAGCTCGCCGCGACGTTCGCCGCGCTGAAGGAGACGACGGCCGCGCTCGGCGCGATCCGCGACGCCGGCGATCCGAACCGCGCGCTCGCGAACGCCGGTATCTATCTCGACAACTTCGGCCACCTCGTCGTCGCCTGGCTGTGGCTGAAGCAGGCGCTCCTCGCGAGCCGCGCCGCGGCCGACGACTTCTACGCCGGCAAGCTCACGGCCTGCCGGTATTTCTATCGCTACGTGCTGTCCCAGGTGCCGGACCGGCTCGCGCTGCTCGCGACGGCCGATACGACCTGTCTCGACATGCGCGAAGACTGGTTCTGAGAGGAGACGATCGCATGGCGCTGAACATGCCCGACTACGATGCGGAGCGCGCGGCGTTCCGCTGGGATCCGCCTGCCCGCTTCAATTTTGCGCGCGACGTCATCGATCGCTGGGCCGGGCACGAGCCCGCGCTGAACGCGCTGCACTGGATCGACGATCACGGCCACGAGGTCAAGAGGACCTATGCCGAGATCTCGACGCGCTCCCGTCAGCTCTGCAACGTGCTCGCCGCGGCCGGCGTCCAGCGCGGCGATCTCGTGATCGTGATGCTGCCGCGCGAGATCGCGTGGTGGGAAGTGCTCGCGGCCTGCCTGCGCATGGGTGTCGTCGCGGCACCGGGCACGATTCAGCTCGCGCCGAAGGATCTCGCGTATCGCATCGCGGCCGCGAAGGCCGTCGCCGTCGTCACGGACGCTAAGAACGCGCACAAGTTCGAGACCGCGGATCACGCCGGTCACGCGCTCAGGCTCAAGCTCGTCGTCGGCGGCCCGCGCAAGGGCTGGACGGACTACGAGTCGAGCGTCGCCGCGGCCTCAGATGCGTTCGAAGCGGCGGACACGGCACCGGAGGACGATGCGCTCTGCTATTTCACGTCGGGCACGACCGGCCTGCCGAAGATGACGATCCAGACCCAGGGCTACGGCCTCGCGCATCGCATCACCGGGCACTATTGGCTCGATCTGAAACCCGGCGACGTGCACTGGAACATCAGCGACACGGGCTGGGCGAAAGCGGCGTGGAGCAGCTACTTCGGGCCCTGGAACTGCGGCGCGACGATCTTCGTGCACCACACCGAGGTCTTCGATCCGAAGCAGGAGCTCGCGGTGCTCGCGAAGTGTCCGATCAACACGCTCTGCGGCGCGCCGACGATCTATCGCATGTTCGTGCTGGAGGATCTCTCGGCGTTCGCGTTTCCGCATCTGCGCCACTGCGTCGGCGCGGGCGAGCCGCTGAATCCCGAGGTCATCGAGACCTGGCGAGACGCGACGGGTCTCACGATCCGCGACGGCTACGGCCAGACGGAATCCGTGCTGCTGTGCGCGAGCTTCCCCTGCCTCGAACCGCGCCTCGGCTCCATGGGCAAGCCCTCGCCGGGCATCGAGCTTGCGGTGGTCGACGACGACGGCCTGCCGCTGCCGCCGAAGCGCGAAGGCGACGTCGCGGTCCTCGCGCGGCCGAAGCGCGCACCCGGCCTCTTCAAGGAATACCGCGGCGACGCCGAACGCACCGCGAAGAGCTTCCGCGGCGACTGGTATCTCACGGGCGATCGCGCCTACGTCGACGAGGACGGCTACTTCTGGTTCGTCGGCCGCGCCGACGACGTGATCCTCTCGGCCGGCTATCGCATCGGGCCGTTCGAAGTGGAGAGCGCGCTCATCGAGCATCCCGCGGTCGCGGAATCCGCCGTCGTCTCGAGCCCGGACGGCACGCGCGGCGAAGTCGTGAAGGCCTTCGTCGTGCTCGCGCCCGGCTTCGAGCCCGGCGAGGATCTCGCCCGCGCGCTCCAGGATCACGTGAAGAACGTCACGGCGCCGTACAAGTATCCGCGCAAGATCGAATTCGTCGACAAACTGCCGAAGACCGTCAGCGGCAAGATCCGGCGCATCGAGCTGCGCGAGAAGGAATGGGCCGGACACGGTAAGCATTGAGCTCCGCCCGCCCGGTGTCGCCCAATCACCCGGTAGCCGACACGACGACGCAGCGCGCCGTCGTGGTGATGGTGGTCGTCAGCACGTTCGCGCTCGCGCTCGTGCTGTCCTCGGTCACCGTCGCGCTGCCCGCGCTCGCGCGTGGCCTGAAGCTCGACGCCTTGCTCCTCTCCTGGGTGCCGCTGGTGTTCCTCGTGGCGAGCGCGGCGACGGTGCTGACCTTCGACCGCCTCGCCGACATGTACGGCCGGAAGCGCATCTTCACCTACGGCACCGTCGGCATCATCGTCTCTTCGATCCTCATCGCGTTGAGCCCGAACGGCGCGACGCTGATCGGCCTGCGTGTGTTCCAGGGCTGTGCGGCGGCGATGCTCTACGCGACCCAGGTCGCGATCCTCTCCTCGGTGTTCCCGCCGCACCGCCGCGGCCGGATGATCGGCATCATGGCCTCGGCGGTCTATTTCGGACTGACCTGCGGCCCCGTCCTCGGCGGCTTCTGCATCGAGCACTTCGGCTGGCGCGCGGCCTTCGTCGTCCACGTGCCGCTCACGCTGCTCGTGCTCGCCGGCATCCCCTTCGTGCACGGCGAATGGAAGGCGGAGGATCCGGGGCACTTCGACAAGGTGGGTGCGGCGCTCTACATGGGCGGGATCGTGACCATCATCGGCGGCAGCGCGCTCATGCCGCATCTGCCCGGCATTGTGCTCATGCTCGCGGGTGCGGGCCTCATGTGGGGCTTCTTCCACTACGAGCACGATCGCGATCACCCGCTCTTCGACGTGACGCTCTTCTACACGAACCGCGTGTTCACGCTGTCCTCGCTCGCGGCGCTGCTCATGTACGCGACGACGTTCTCGATCCTCGTGCTCGCGAGCCTGTATCTGCAATACCTGAAGGGCCTGCCGCCGACGAAGGCCGGCATGGTCATGCTCGCCCAGCCGCTCATGGTCGCCGTTTTCTCGCCGCTCGCCGGCCGCATCTCGGATCACTTCGAGCCGCGCTTCATCTCGACGTTCGGCATGGCCGTGACCGGCATCGGCCTCGTGATGCTCGCCGCGCTCACGCCCGAGACCGCGCTCACGCACGTGGTCGTCTGTCTGCTCACGACCGGCTTCGGCTTCGGCCTCTTCGCCTCACCGAACGTCAACGCAATCATGAGCACGATCAAACCGAACCAGTACGGTGTGGCCGGCGGCGCGGTCGCGACGATGCGCGTGCTCGGTCAGTTGTGCTCGATGGGCCTGGTGGCGACGGCATTCGCGCTGACGATAGGCCCGGTGGAGATCACGCCGGAGACTTATCCGGCGCTGTCGAAGGCGTTGCAGTTGAGTTTTACGGTGGCGGCTGCGTTGTGCGTGCCGGCGATGTTCTGCTCGCTGGCGCGGGGGAAGTTGCATTGAAGGCGTGCTGGTGCCGGCCGCTCAGCTGTTGCAGCTTGCCGTGAACGAGGCCTAGCGGTGGTCAACGGGCGGCACAGCGTCTGTATTCGTTCGCGGCGGGCTAGGGTAATTCGTGGGTGTCGACGGCAATTCCGCGACTGGTTCGGCGCGCTCTCGGGCATTAACATTGGAGTCGCAATCAGCCGGAGTTCGGCTATGGCCAGTGTTGCGTTGGAAAGGCTTCGCTCCGAAGCCCTCAATTTGTCCGAAGCAGAGCGCGCCGAGCTTGCCCATGCGCTCGTGACGAGTCTGGACGGTCTCCCCGATGCGGATGCGCAGAACGCTTGGGAAATTGAAATCGTGCGACGGATCGGCGAAGTGGAGGCCGGCACGGCTGAGCCCATTGACCGTGACGAATTCAGACGGCGAATGCGGAGTCGGCCCAAGGCCTGAGGGTGCGTCGGGTCCGCATTCTTGAAGAGGCTGCAAACGAAGCGATTGCAGCAGCTTCATGGTATGACAGGCAGAAACCTGGGCTCGGGCTCGAGTTCGAACAAGCAGTAGACGCTGCTCTGGATTTGCTCGAGGAAGACATGGCGCCGCTGGTGCCTGTGCCGGGCGCTCCCGGCCAGCTCGGTGCCATGCGACTCCTCCTGAGACGCTGCTCCTACGCCATCGTGGTCCACGAGTCGGAAGGCGGATACCTGGTCGTCGCCGTAGCGCATCAGCATCGGCGGCCGGGTTACTGGAAGGATCGGTAGCTGCGCCTGTACTGCGGATGCGCAGCGCGACCGCCGCAACGAGATCGCTCGTCATGAGTCGCAGAGTTACTCGGCCGGTGGGAGGGGAGCGATAGATTCAATTGATGGGTGTCCACGGGTTCCCGTCGTTTTTCTTGCACACTCTTAGTAGGAGGACATTGTGCGATCACTGACGATAATAGTTTCCTTCGCCGTTGGCTTGTTAGCCAACGCCCCGACATTAGCCGCGTATTCCTATTCGCTAGTAGGAATTCCAAGCGCCACAATTACAAACTACTCCGCTATTGCAAATTCCGGCATCGTCGCCGGGCATTACGGTGAAGCCAATCAAAACTTCACGGCGTTTACCTTCGATGGAACGTCGTACTCGACCTTCTCAGTACCAGGGGCGTGGGGCACCTTTGCCCGTGGGATAAATTCGGCGGGAATTGTCGTCGGTGAATACGGATTCAACCGCGCGACCGGCGAGGGCGGTGCATTCGTATCCGACGGAAATTCATTCGACCTTTTCAGCTTTCCTGGTGCCACAACTACAAACTTCTCCGCTATAGCAGATTCGGGCATCATCGCCGGACACTACGGTGACGCCAATCAGAACTTCACGGCGTTTACCTTCGATGGAACGTCGTACTCGACCTTC
>JACQWY010000053.1 GCA_016209015.1 Gammaproteobacteria bacterium
ATGGCGCGTGCCGCGGGTCACCGCCTGTGCCCTCGCCGGCGCGAGGGCGACAAAGATCAGCCGAGGCGGGATGCTTCGACTGACCCCGCAGTCTGGAGAAGAACTTTTTTTGGTTCGCCTCCGAACTGAGGGACTGTTCCTCGGTACACCGCGGCGCGTATTTCCCACTTGCCGCCCTCGCGCAGGCGAGGGCCCAGTCGTTCAGCTCCGACGAACATATCTATCCACGGGGCATGCCTCGATTCCAGGTCGGGCGCAGACCCGTGCGAAACATGCCCGTGGTTCACTGTGCGTGCCGTCGGCCGCCGACTGGGCCCTCGCCTGCGCGAGGGCGACGGGTGGGGGGTATTCGAGCGCGCCGCGGTTCCCGGGACTCACCCGCTGGCCGATGCTTGCAGATCTTCTGCCGTCTGACGGTCCGCCCCGCGCGAATCGCCATGGTCATTTCATGTCTCCCTCGCGCAGGCGAGAGTGGCGGCTCCGTGCCGACTTGCGCCGACACCGCGCAGCCGCTACCGTTCGGCCTATCCGCAATTCGACCGCCGGCAGACCTCACGCTCCGCGCGACGTACCCGACAGCCCAGGACGAACGACACGCATGACTTCCCCCGACGCCCACGCCGCGCGCCACGACGCCCGCATCATGCCTTTCGACGGCATCGTCAACTTCCGCGATTTCGGCGGGCTCCGCACCCGTGACGGCGGCGTGACACGTCATGGCCTGCTGTTCCGCTCCGATTCGCTGGGCGACGTGACGCCGGCGGACCTCGCGCGCCTCGCCGAGCTGCGCGTCGAGACCCTGTTCGATTTGCGCGGCGACTGGGAGCGCAAGAAGAAGCCGAATCTCGTGCCGGGCGATCGCCCGCGCCAGATCGTCCATGGCTTCCTGCCGCAGGAGACGTTCGACATGGTGGCGGCGATCAACGCGGGCCGCTGGGGCAGGCGCGAGGCCTACGAGAACATGCTGCTGCAGTACCGCCGGCTCGCGATGGATCACCTCGAGGCGTTCCGGCGGCTGTTCGACGATCTGTTCGCGCACGATTTCGAGAGCGCGCTGCTCATCCACTGCACGAGCGGCAAGGATCGCACGGGCATCGCCGCGGCGGCGCTGCAGATCGCCGTCGACGTCGAGCCCGAGGACATCATGGCGGACTATGCGCTCTCGAACCGCCATCGCCGCCACGTCAGCTACTTCGACGATCAGGCGGACCCGGAAGCGATTTCGGAAATGCTCGCGGCGCGGCCGGAGTTCCTGGATTCCGCGTTCGCCGCCGCGTGCGAGCGCTTCGGATCGCTCGCGCGCTACATCGAGGACGGCATGGGTATCACGCCCGAGCGCCGGCGGCGGCTGCGCGCGGTGCTCGTCGCGTCCTGAGGCCGAAACGCGGGACGAGCGGCGCGCTCCCCTGACCGCCTCCTCCCGGCGACGGCCGCGCAAGCGGACTTTCCTTGCCGGCCGCACGCCGATCGGTCCACGATCGACGTTCGCAGAATTCTCCAAGCGCACGAGGAGTCCCGCATGGCCGTCCATCTCGAGCTCGACGCACACGTCGCCCAGATCACGATCGATCGTCCGGAAGCACACAACGCGCTCGATCTCGACACGCTCGTGAGCTTGCGCGCGCATCTCGAGCGCGTGCGCGACGACGACGACATCCGCGTCGCGATCCTGACCGGCGCCGGCGGCAAGTCGTTCTCGGCCGGCGCGGACCTCAAGACGTCGCTCGCCGTGCCCGCGCCCTATGCCGAAGCCGTCTTCCACGGCACGGACGAAGCCGCCCGCCGCGGGCTCTACATCCGGCTCATCGACATCAACACCCTGAATGTCTGGAAGCCGCTCGTCGCGGCGGTGAACGGACACTGCCTCGGCGGCGGGCTCGAGCTCGCGCTGCAATGCGAGCTCCGGATCGCCTCCACGAACGCGACTTTCGGGCTGCCCGAGGTCGCGGTCGGCACGCTGCCGGCGATCTCCGGCGTCTACCGCCTGCAGAAGGCGATCCCCTCGGCGCTCGCCTTGAAGATGGCGCTCACGGGCGAGCGCATCGATGCCGCCGAAGCCGCGCGCATCGGCCTCGTGAGCGACGTCTTCGCGCCGGAGGAACTCTTGCCGGCCGCGCGGCGGATCGCCGAACGCATCGCCGGCAACGCGCCGCTCGCCGTGCAGGCCGTGAAGCGGCTCGCGATCCAGGCGCCGCATCTCAATCCCACGGACGCGCAGCAGCTCTGCGAGATGTACTGGGCGGCGCTGCGTGATACCGAGGATCGCGCCGAGGGGCGCAAGGCCTTCGCGGAGAAGCGGAAGCCGGCGTACAAGGGGCGCTGAAGGGGACCGCCGTACCTTGGGCAGCGCACACCAGCGCCAAGCCCGCGATTCGGGGTCAGAGTCCAAATGACGGGACTCCGACCCCTGCCGCTGCCTGGCCCCCCGCGCCCTGGATTGCCAGTAATTCCGACGGCGTTCGGCATCGGGCCGGGTCCCGCGCTCCACCGGTCGTACCGTCATGGCCCGTCCGCCACGGCGCAGCCTCGAGTCGCAGCGCCAGGTGTCGGACTCGGGCGGTTCGGCCATCCGCCATCGTTCCCGGAACCCGGGGTTCACTCACGATGCTACGGGTAACCGGCTGGATCCAAGCGTCCGCCGGGACGCCGTCGGGTTTCAAATGATTGTGCCGGGGATGAGCGTCTTCCTCGCGATCGATGCGCTTCCTGCGTCAGCGCATCCTATATTGAACGTCGCCGTCTGACGGTCCGCCCCGCGCGATTCGCCATGGTTATTTCATGTCGCCCTCGCGCAGGCGAGGGCCCAGTCGTTCAGCCCCGGCGATCATGGCGAATCCCGGGATGCCTCGAATCGAGATCGTGCGGAGACCCGAGCGATACAGTGCCCGCAATTCACTGGGCGTGCCGGCATCTGGTGACTGGGTCCCGGCGTCCGCCGGGACGACGACGGTGCACAGGACTACGCCCGGCGTCCCCCGCAGGAATCCGGGACAGCCTCATTCCGGAACGCGTAGCACCCTTGAACGATGTGCGAACTGCAATTAGATTTGACGCGCACGTCATAGAGCAGTCGGGAGCGTTATCCGTGGCCTACTCCATCACCGACCTAGCGAAGGAATTCAACATCACCCCCCGGGCCTTGCGCTTCTACGAGGACAAGGGGCTGATTAAGCCTAAGAGACAAGGGGTTACGCGCGTTTTCTCGGATCGCGACCGGGTGCGGCTGGGGTTGACGCTGCGTGGCAAACGCCTCGGTTTCACGCTCGAAGAAGTGAAGGAAATCATAGATATGTATGATCCTTCACAGCCCGACGACCCGCGCCAGCTCCTGCACCTGGTGAAGAAGATACATGAGCATCGTAAAGAGATACTCAACAAAATGAATGATATAACCGAGACTCTTAAACTAATGCATGACGTGGAGGCGCGGGCCCTCGAGCTTCTGGGCAAGCGCCCGTCGAAGAAGACTCCGCAGCTCGATCTCGAGCTCAGTTAACGTAAACGTCAAAATCCTCTTACGTTAACGTCAGAAATATTTGGGGCGCACGGCGGCGTCTGCCGTGCACGGAATCACCTGAAGAGACCCGGCGAACACGACACCATGACCCAATTGCACACCTCCCTGGACACCCGTTCGGAGGCCTTCCGGACGAACGTCGCGGCGATGACCGAGCTCGTGGCGGACCTGAAAGCGCAGACCGCGGCGGTCAGCGTCGGGGGCGGCGAGAACGCGCGGCAGAAGCATCTGAAGCGCGGCAAGCTCCTGCCCCGGGACCGCGTGAACGCCCTCCTCGACCCCGGCAGCCCGTTCCTGGAATTGTCGGCGCTCGCCGCGAACGGCATGTACGAGGGGGAGGTGCCGAGCGCCGGCATCATCACCGGCATCGGACGGGTGGCGGGTTACGAGTGCATGCTGGTCGTGAACGACGCGACCGTGAAAGGCGGGACGTACTACCCCCTGACCGTCAAGAAGCACCTCCGGGCCCAGGAGATCGCGAGGGAGAACCGCCTCCCCTGCATCTACCTCGTCGATTCGGGCGGCGCCTTCCTGCCGAAGCAGGACGAGGTGTTCCCGGACCGCGAGCACTTCGGGCGCATCTTCTACAACCAGGCGACCATGTCCGGCCTCGGCATCCCGCAGCTCGCGGTCGTCATGGGCTCCTGCACGGCCGGCGGCGCCTATGTGCCGGCGATGTCCGACGAGTCCGTCATCGTCCGCAACCAGGGGACGATCTTCCTCGGCGGGCCGCCGCTCGTGAAAGCCGCGACCGGCGAGGTCGTCTCGGCCGAGGAGCTCGGCGGCGCAGACGTCCATTCCCGGAAGTCCGGCGTGACCGACTACTACGCCCGCAACGACGTCCACGCGCTCGCCATCGCGCGGCGCATGGTCGGGAACCTCAACCGGCCGAAGCAGGTGCCGATCGACGTCCATCCCGTCGAGGAGCCCGCCCATGCGCCGGAAGAGCTCTACGGCGTCATCCCGGCGGATCTGCGCAAGCCCTACGACGTCCGCGAGGTCATCGCGCGGGTCGTCGACGGCTCGCGCTTCGACGAGTTCAAGGAGCTCTACGGCACGACGCTCGTCACGGGCTTCGCGCGCATCTACGGCTACCCCGTCGGCATCGTCGCGAACAACGGCATTCTGTTCTCCGAGTCCGCACAGAAAGGCGCGCACTTCGTCGAGCTGTGCTGCCAGCGCGGCATTCCGCTCGTCTTCCTGCAGAACATCACGGGCTTCATGGTCGGCTCGAAATACGAGGCCGGCGGCATCGCGAAGGACGGCGCGAAGATGGTGACGGCCGTCGCCTGCGCGAAAGTCCCGAAATTCACGGTGATCATCGGCGGCAGCTTCGGTGCCGGGAACTACGGCATGTGCGGCCGCGCCTACAGCCCGCGCTTCCTCTGGACCTGGCCGAACGCGCGCGTCTCGGTCATGGGCGGCGAGCAGGCCGCGGCCGTGCTCGCGCAGGTCCGCAAGGACAATTTCGAAGCGCAGGGTCAGACCTGGCCCGCCGAGGACGAGGAGAAGTTCAAGGCGCCGATCCGCGCCCAGTACGAGACCCAGGGCCATCCCTACTACGCGACCGCGCGGATCTGGGACGACGGCATCATCGATCCCAAGGACACCCGCATGGTGCTCGGTCTCGGCATCTCCGCGACGCTCAACGCCCCCATCGAACGCACGCCCTTCGGCGTGTTCCGCATGTAGGAACACCATCATGTTCGACAAGATCCTGATCGCGAACCGCGGCGAGATCGCCTGCCGCATCATCCGCACCGCGCGCCGTCTCGGCATCCGCACGGTCGCCGTGTACTCCGACGCCGATGCGAGAGCCGAGCACGTGCGCCTCGCCGACGAGGCCGTGCGCATCGGCGAATCGCCCGCGGCCGCGAGCTATCTCGATGCCGCGCGCCTCGTCGCAGCCGCGCGTGGCGCGGGCGCGGAGGCCGTGCATCCGGGCTATGGCTTCCTCTCCGAGAACGCCGAGTTCGCGGCCGCCTGCGCCGCGGCCGGCATCACGTTCATCGGGCCTGGCGTGGACGCGATCCGCATCATGGGCTCGAAGAGCGCGGCGAAGGCGCTCATGGCGAAATACGACGTGCCGCTCGTGCCCGGCTATTACGGCGAGGATCAGACGCCCGCCGTGCTCGCCGCCGAGGCGGAGCGCATCGGCTATCCCGTGCTCATCAAGGCCTCCGCCGGCGGCGGCGGCCGCGGCATGCGGGTCGTGCGTGCCGGAAATGAATTCGCGCCCGCGCTCGCTTCCGCGCAACGCGAAGCGGCCTCCGCGTTCGGTGATCCGAGCGTCTTGATCGAGAAGTACATCGAAGGTCCGCGGCACATCGAAGTGCAGGTCTTCGGCGACACGCACCGCAATCTCGGGCATCTCTTCGAGCGCGATTGCGCGCGGCAGCGCCGGCATCAGAAGGTGATCGAGGAAGCACCCGCCGTGCACCTCACGGACGAGCAGCGCAA
>JACQWY010000003.1:0-219898 GCA_016209015.1 Gammaproteobacteria bacterium
TGGAGAAGTCCCATTTTCTGGGTTCTTCTCCGAACGGTGGGGCTGTTCCTCGGTACACCGCGGCGCGCATTTCCCACGTGTCCCCTCGCGCAGGCGAGGGCCCGGTCGTTCAGCCTCGGCGCCGAGATCGAACCGCGGGGGCAGCGCTGAAGACGAGTGCGGTGCGGAACGAAGCGCTCGACAGTCCGGGGTTCACGGCGCGTGCCGTCGGTCACGGGCTGGGCCCTCGCCGGCGCGAGGGCGACGGGGAGCAGCCACGGCGGAATGCGTCGAATGACCCCGCAGTCTGGAGAAGTCCCATTTTTTGGTTCTTCTCCGAACGGTGGGGCTGTTCCTCGGTACAGCGCGGCGCGTATTTCCCACGTGTCGCCCTCGCGCAGGCGAGGGCCCAGTCGTTCAGCCTCGGCGCCGAGATCGAACCGTGGGCCCAGCGCAGAAAACGAGCGCGGTGCGGAACGGAGCGCTCGACAGTCCGCGGTTCACGGCGCGTGCCGTCGGTCACCGACTGGGCCCTCGCCTGCGCGAGGGCGACAGGGATCAGCCGAGGCGGAATGCTTCGAATGACCCCGCAGGCTGGAGAAGATCCAGAAAAAAGCCCCTCTCGGGGCTCAACGAGCTGGCGCAATTCGCATGTCGATACGAGACTCTGCCTCTCGCATCGTGAGTCGCCATCCTTTGGACCTTTGTCTGGCGCCCACCCTCGGGCAATCCTTCCCCCGTCGCGAATCTTCGATCGCCGCCGGGCGCGGGCCAATTCCCGGATCCGGGTAGGGCCTGAATGCGCCCGGCATCGACCCGGGCACGGTGGGCCCGTCCGGTTTGCCCCTCCCGAATGCCGGTGATGCCGGCGCACGCGGACGCTTTGTACACTGCGTCCGCGCCGGGCCTCGCCCCGCGCCCCGTTTTTCGTGTCGACGATGAAAGGACCCGCGTGCGCGTGTATGCGATTTTTGCGATCCGCCTGATGCCGGAGGGCGGATCGAACGGGTGCGGTGGCGTCTCGCCGGCGACACCCGGGTGGGCTGGGACGGACCGCAAGTCGAAGCCGGTGTCGGGGATGTTCTCGCGGTGCTGCAGGCCGGCGATGCCATGATCCCCTTGTTCGATGTCGACGGCCAACGCGTGCAGGGTCAGGGCGTGCACTGCCTCGTCGACGATGCCGGCTGTCGCACGCTCGTCGACGGCGATCTCGTGCCGCGTGCCCCCTTCCGACTCGCCGATCTGCCGCACTTCTGATCCACGCATCGCGGCGCGCGCACCGGCGGGGATGCGGCAATTCGTCATCTTGGCGCGCCGCACCGACGTTCCTACCATGACGCTCGCCTCGACCCGGAGCCATCCACCGGGTCGGCGCTGAAAGAAGCGGCGGGTCGGCCCCGATGCCCCCGGCGCCTGCTTCGAGGCCAGGGACGGCCTCCCCCCTTTTCCGCCACCGGGGTCAGGTGGATCACCTTGCGAGCGGGCAGTACAGTGGATCGCGACGCGGCATTCGCCCACCCACCCCCGTGAGGATCCCCGCATGGATTTCGGTCTCAGTCCGGAGCTCGCCGAGCTCGAACGCCGCATCCACGATTTCGTCGCGCGCGAGATCGTGCCGCTCGAGGACGACCCGCGGCAGGACGCGCACGGCCCGTCGCGCGAGCTGTGCCTCGAGCTGCAACGGCGCGGCAAGGAAGCCGGCCTGTGGTCGCTGCACGCGCCGCGCCAGTACGGCGGCCTCGGCCTCTCGCACGTCGAACGCGCGATCGTCTTCGAGGCAGCGGGTTATTCGCTGCTCGGTCCGATCGCGCTGAACTGCATGCCGGGCGAAGGCGATCACCACATGCTCGAGATGATCGCGACCCCGGAGCAGAAGGACCGTTGGTTGAAGCCGCTGCTCGACGGCGCGCTGAAATCGACGTTCGCCGTCACCGAGCCCGACAACGGCGCGGGCGCGGATCCGACGCAGGTCATGACGACCGCGCGTCCCGATGGCGAGGACTTCCTCGTCTCGGGGCGCAAATGGCTCATCACCGGTTACCGCGAGGCCGCGTTCCACATCGTCATGGCGCAGACCGAGGACGCCGCGGGCGCGCGGCTCGGCGCGACGATGTTCGTCGTCGACGCCGGCGCGCCGGGCCTGCGCGAAATCCGCCGCATGGACATGCTCGACGACATGTTCCCGGGCGGTCACAGCGAGATCGAGCTCGAGAACGTGCGCGTGACGCGCGATCGCATCCTCGGCGAGATCGGCCGCGGCTTCCGCTACGCGCAGGTGCGGTTGTGTCCGGCGCGCCTCACGCATTGCATGCGCTGGCTCGGCGCGGCGCGGCGCTGCCACGACATCGCGGTGAAGTACGCACGCTGGCGCCGCGCTTTCGGCAAACCGATAGGCGAGCACGAGGGCGTGAGCTTCATGCTCGCGGACAACCAGATGGATCTGCATCACTGCCGACTCGCCGTGCGTCACGCCTGCTGGCTGCTCGACCAGGGCGAAGAGGCGCGTGAGGAATCGAGCATGTGCAAGGTCTATTGCTCGGAGAAGCTCGCGCAGGTCGTCGATCGCTCACTGCAGGTGCTCGGCGGCATCGGCTCGAGCAACGACACGGCGATCGCGCGCATCTATCGCAACATCCGCGCCTTCCGTCTCTACGACGGCCCCTCGGAAGTGCACCGCTACGCATTGGGCCGCGCGATCCTCAAAGGCTGAAGCCCGACTTACCCACAGGGGTCGGAGGGACTTTTCTCACCCGGCACGAAAGTCCCTCCGACCCCGGTGGATAACTAAGGCTGAAGCCCGACTTGCCCACAGGGGTCGGAGGGACTTTTCTCAACCGGCACGAAAGTCCCTCCGACCCCGGTGGGTAAGTTCACTTGCGCAGGTCGCGCAGGTGAACGAGATCGTCGACCGTGAAGCAGAACGTGAAGCGGTAACCTGCATGCACGGCGCGCGGACGCAACGCCGGCAGCTCCAGATAGGGATGATCGAAGAACTCGAGCGCAGCCGTACCTTTCCAGATCGGCGAGATCGCGACGTCGCGGGATTTGAGCTGGACGAGCTCGTGGACAGTCGGGATGTCGTGACGCCCGGCGGCGAGGTCCGGCAGATGCCGCACGTTGACGGCGCGTGCGAAGCTCGGACTCGGCAGCGTGTCCGTCATCTCCGCGAGCGTGATCCGCGCCTCGACGAGCCGGCGCTCCTTCACCGACAGCGTCGCGCCGAACTTCCCGCCCGGGCCGAGCACCGGTGCGGCACGCGACGGCAGGTCGTAGGCGCGCGTGACCCAGGTGCTGCCGATCTGCTTCGGCCAGCCCTGCACGAGACCGCGCATGAGCGAGACGTCCTGATCGACGAAGATGAACGGACAGTAGGCGACCGGCTCGCCCGCGTGACGTGCGGCGACGAGCAGGATCGTCTCGCGATACTGGCTGCGCACCGGATCGAGATATTCCTCGCCGTCGTCGCTCGCGTACTGCCATTCCGCGAAGTAGGCGCAGCAGCGGCCCGACTCGGGCTCGAGGCCGTCCGGCAGGAAGGACGCGACGGTCGAAGGCTCGGCGTCGAACTCGACGGCGAGTGCGTTGCCCACGTAATGCCACGGCGGCGCGAGCGAGAGGCTCGAGGTGCCGGCCGGCGTGCGCGGCAGGGTATAGCCCTTCAGCATGCTGTGATCTCCTCGGCGGGGTGAGGGCCGCAGTATACGCAAGGCAGCCCCGCGCGAGTTCGATCACACTCGCGCACGACGAAGGTCACGCACTGTCAATTGCGTGATTCGTCCCCGCCGCCGGTGCACGCGGCCGCCGATACTTCCGGCCATCGATTTGCAGCACGGCCGGTGTGAGACGCACGGTGCGTCCGGGGCCCGCGGCAGATCGGCTGAAAGATGCGCGTTCTCAAGAAAAAAATCGAACAAGGGTTTGCGCCCCACGGCGCAAACCGCGAAGCCGCGTCGGACCGCGCAATCCGCCCGCTTTTCGTGTCGTCCGCGGTCTTGCACGCGGCCCGAGCAGCGCCCAGAATGCAGCGCGTCCCCGGAAGCCGTCGCGTCGCATCGAGCACGATGCGCGCTCGCTCCGGCGGCGCGACCGTCGCCCTCCGCACTGCAGAAGGAATCGTCGACGGCAACAGCATCCCCCCGAGGCGCGTCCGCACCCCGGACTGCATACGGGATGCGAGATGCGGTGCTGTCGCCCAGCGGTGCCCTGAATCCCCGGCCCACTTCGCGTCTGTCGCGCCGGCGGCCACCCCGCGTGGACCGGCGGTCGACCTGGCGATCCGTGATCGCGAGGCGCGAAACGAACAAGGACTTTCGATGCCGCTTTCCTGGAAGCCCGTGCCATGAGCTCCGCACGGCCACCGCTACTTTCCGAAATCATGTCGAGCGCAGTGCTGACCGTCGGTCCGCACTCCCGGCTCGCCGACGCCGTGGCGATGATGGCCGAGCGCCGCATCTCCTGTCTCGTCGTCGTCGACGCGCGTCAACCGCTCGGCATCGTCACGGAAAGCGACGTGGCGCGCCTGCTGAAGCGCGGCACGTCGCGCGACACGACCGTGCACCATGTGATGAGCAGCCCGCCCGTGACCGCACCGGCCGGCATCGATTTCTATGCTGCCATGGCGCTCATGCAGCGTTTCGGCATCCGCCATCTCGTCGCCGTCGACGAGAAAGGCCGGCTCGCCGGCATCGCGACCGAAACGGATTTCCGCTCGCACATCGGGCTCGAAGTGCTGAAGCGCATCCGCGATCTGACGGCGATCATGGAGCGCGAGCCGCCGACGTTCCACTCGGACACGACCGTGAGCGCGGCACTCTCGCGCATGCTCGCCGAAGGCCGCGACTACGCGCTCGTCGCCGACGACAACGTCCCGCTCGGCATCATCACCGAGCGTGATCTGCCCGCGCTCCTCGCGCGCGCGGTCGACATCCGCGGCATCACGCTCGCCGACATCATGAGCCCCGCGCGCACGGTGCGCGCGGATATCGCCGTGCCCGCGCTCGCCGAGGAGATGACAGTGCGCGGCATCCGGCACGCAATCGTCGTGGACTTCGAGGGCCGGCTCGTCGGCGTCGTCACGCAGCACCAGCTCATCGAGCGCCTGAGCCGCAATCTCTTCGAGGCGGGCTGGGCTCAGGAACGCGAGGACCGCGAGGATCTCGAGAGCCATCTCGAGCTCGTGCTCGAAACCGCCGGCGTCGGGGTCTGGAAGTTCGATCACGCGCTCGGCCGCTTCCTGTGGAGCCCCATCCTGTGCTCGATGCTCGGCTATTACGAATCCCAGATGCCCACGTCGATCGAGGGCTGGCTCGGGCTCGTGCACGAGGAGGACCGCGACATGGTCACCGCGCGCTGGGCGGCCGGTCAGCAGGCACACGATCCGCTCTACGAGGCGGAATACCGTCTGCGCGCCGCGGACGGCCGCTGGCGCTGGCTGCTCACGCGCGGCCGCGTGATGGCGCGCGACTTCGAGGGCGCGCCGCTCATGACCATGGGCGTGACCATGGACACCTCGGAGCGCAAGCGTGCGCAGAACGCGATCGAGATCGAGAAGACGCGCCTGCGGACGCTCATGGAGACGATCCCGGATCTCGTGTGGTTGAAGAATCCCGAGGGCGCCTATCTCTACGCGAATCCGCGCTTCGAGGCGACCTTCGGCGCGAATCCCGGCGGCGCCGTCGGCCGCACCGACTTCGACTTCAGCGACCGCCAGCGCGCCGCGCAATATCGTGACGCGGATCGCCAGGTCGTCGAGAGCGGTCGCACGCTCACGTTCGAGGAATGGGTCCCCGACCCCCGCGGCGGCATGCGCATGCTCGAATCGATCAAGGCACCGCTCTACGATCCCGCCGGCCAACTGCTCGGCGTGCTCGGCATCGGCCGCGACATCACGGATCGCAAGCGCATCGAGGACGAGCTGCAGCGCGCGCTCGAGGCGTTCAACAATCTCGTGAGCGCAATCCCGGCCGGCGTCTACAGGTTCCGCATGCCGCCGGACGGCAATTTCAGCTTCGACTACGTGAGCCCGCGCTGGTGCGAGATCCTCGGCGTCACGGCCGAGGACGTCTATCGTGACGCCCGGACCGCGATCGACTGCGTCCATCCCGACGATCTGCCGGATTTCCTCGCCGCGAACCGCACGGCGCGCGAGAGCGGCGAGCCGTTCCAGTGGGAGGGCCGCATCCGCCGCAAGGGGCTGACGCGCTGGATTCACATCGATTCACAGCCGACGCGCCAGGCGAACGGTGAGCTCCTGTGGAACGGCGTGCAGTACGACGTGACGGAGCGGCGCGACGCGGAGCTGCGCCTGCGGCTCGCGGCGACGGTCTTCGACAACGCGCACGAAGGCATCTGCATCACGGACGCGGACGAACGCATCCTCGAAGTCAACGCGACGTTCACCGAAGTCACGGGCTACACGCGCGAGGAGGCGCTCGGCCGGACGCCACGCATGCTGCACTCCGGACACCAGAGCCCGGAGTTCTACGCCGGCATGTGGGCCGCGATCGAGCGCGACGGCCACTGGCGCGGCGAGCTCTGGAACCGCCGCCGCAACGGCGAGCTCTATGCCGAGCGGCTGACGATCTCGACGGTGCGCGACGCCGCGGGCCGGCCGACGTACTTCGTGGGCGTCCTGTCCGACGTGACGACCACGCGCCGCCGCCATGAGCAGCTCGAGCGCATCGCGCACTACGACGTGCTGACCGGGATCCCGAACCGCGTGCTGCTCGCCGACCGCATGCGCCAGGCGACCGCGCACACCCTCCGCCATCGCTCGCTGCTCGCGGTGTGCTATCTCGATCTCGACGGCTTCAAGCCCGTCAACGACCGCTGGGGCCACGCCGTCGGCGACCGCGTGCTCGTCGAAATGGCGGAGCGCCTGCAGGGCTGTCTGCGCGGCGGCGACACCGTGGCGCGGATCGGCGGCGACGAATTCGTGCTCCTGCTCGGCCTCGAGCGCGAGGACGACGTCGCGACGGCGCAGCGCCGCATCCTCGACGCCGTGAGCCGGCCGTTCACGATGAACGAGCAGCCGGTCGTGCTCTCCGCGAGCATCGGCGTGACGATCTATCCCAATGACGACACGGACTCCGAGCTGCTGCTGCGCCATGCCGACCAGGCGATGTACGTCGCGAAGCAGGAAGGCCGCAACCGCTTCCACGTCTACGATCCGATGACGGATCGCCAGGCGGGTACCCAGCGCGGTCTGATGGTCGCGCTGGAACGCGCGCTCGAGCGCGGCGAGCTCGAGCTGCATTATCAGCCGATCGTCAACCTGCGCACGGGCGCGGTGCTCGGTGCCGAGGCACTGCTGCGCTGGCGTCATCCCGAGCGCGGCGTCCTGCTGCCGGAGGAATTCCTGCCGCCGATTGCGCACACCGACATGATGGTGCGGATTTCCGATTTCGTGCTCGACGCGGCACTCGACCGCCTCGCGGACTGGCAGCAGGCCGGTCGCGCGCTCGTGCTCGGCGTCAACATCGGCAGCCGCGAATGCGAGGAGCCCGATTTCATCGCGAAGCTGAAGCGGCGCCTCGAGGGACTGTCCGGGCCAGTCGCGCAAGGACTCGAGCTCGAGCTCGCCGAGACCGCGGCGCTGCAGGACCTCGGCTGCGTCGCGCGTCTCATCGAAGCCTGCCGCGATCTCGACATCGGTTTCGCGATCGACGACTTCGGCACCGGCTACACCTCGCTCGGCTTCCTGCGCCGGCTCGCCGCGGACACGCTGAAGATCGATCGCTCGTTCATCCACGACTTGCTCTCCGATCCGGACGCGCTCGCGCTCACCGAGGCCACGATCGGACTCGGCCACATCTTCCGCCGGCGCGTGTGCGCCGAAGGCGTGGAGAACGTCGAGCAGGCGAAGGTCCTGCTCGCGCTCGGCTGCGAAATCGCGCAGGGCTTCGGCATCGCCGAGCCCATGCCGGCCGCGGCGTTCGAGGCCTGGCTCGGGAGCTGGCCGGTCGCGGCCTGGCGTGAGCTGGACGCCGCGGCACCGGCGCGCGCGGATCTCGATCTGCTCGTCGCGCGCAAGCACCACGAGCGCTGGATCTCGATGCTCTGCGATTACGTCGGCGGCATGTCGGACGAGATGCCGACGCTCGATCCCCACGACTGCCGCTTCGGCGCGTGGCTGGATGCGGTCGGACGCCGGCGTTACGGGGCATGGCCGACGTTCGCGGAGATCGCCGTCGTGCACGACGAGCTGCACGCGCTCGGGCGGCACATCGTCGTGCTCGCGAACGAAGGAAGGCGCGCCGAGGCACAGGTGTGCATTCCGGCGCTGTTCGCGCTGCGCGACCAGCTCCTCGACGCCCTGCACCGCCTGGACGGCTCCGCGAAACTCGACGCCTGAAGCCCGCGCTCAGGGCGCGAGCGGCCTGCCCGTGAACGTCGTGCGCTCCGAGAGCTCGATCCAATTGCCTTCCGGGTCGCGGACGAAGCCGAAGCGCACGAGATCCCCGAAATCGACGAGCTCCGCGCCGATCGCCGCGCCGACCGCGCGCGCGGCGGCGAACGCGGCCCGCGCGTCGACGACCTGGAAAGTGAGATAGCGATAACCCGGGCCACGCCAGTCCGCGCTGTCGGCGACGCGCGGCCCGGCTTCGACGAACAGACGCGCGGCGCCCGCAGCGTAGACACCCGGCGCGAGACAGGCGAGGCCGATCACTTCGCGATAGAAGCGATCGTGCGCCGCCGGCTCCGCCGCGCTCACGACGAGGCCGTAGGACGTCACGCCGCGCGCGCCGCGCGGCACGAGTGTCACGCGATTGCCGTCGGGATCGACGAGCGGCTGCGCGACTGCGACGTCGCCGGCGACGATCAATTCCCGATAACCCGTCGCCGGCAACCCAGGCAGGGCCTCGCGCGCGTGGTTGAGCTTCAGGATCGCCTCGCCGAGATGATGGCGATGCTGACGGATACCGCCGCCGAGCCTGCCCATGTGATCGAAGGCGAGGCCGAGCCGCTGTTGCCAGAATGCGAGTTGGGGTTCGAGCGCATTCGTGAAGAGGCCGACGTCGAAACCGCCGCGGGCGAGCTGCATGGGAAATCTCCGGCCGAAGGATTTCAGGGCGCCGGGCGTTCGCGCAGACACCATTCCGCCGCGGCGCGGCCCGCGCTGCGACCGGTCGCGAAGCACGCCGTGAGCAGGTAGCCGCCGGTCGGCGCTTCCCAGTCGAGCATTTCGCCCGCGCAGAACACGCCCGGCAGCGCACGCAGCATGCCGTCGGCGCCGAGATCGCCGAACACCACGCCGCCCGCCGAGCTGATCGCCTCCTCGAGCGGCCGCGGCGCGCGCACCGGCAGCGTCAGGTTCTTGATCGCCGCCGCGAGGCACGCCGCATCCGCGAAGTGCTCGGGCGGCGCGAATTCGCGCAGCAGTCCGGCCTTCACGCCTTCGATGCGCGCATAGCGCTTGAGATGGCTCGCGACCGTGCGACTGCCGCGCGGCCGGCCGAGCTCGCGCTCGAGCCGATCGAGCGGACGATCGGGCGCGAGATCGAGATGCATGATCGCCGCGCCGCGCGCCGCGAGCAGCTCGCGCAGCGGCGCCGAGAGCGCGTAGATCACGCCGCCTTCCACGCCGTCGCGCGTGATCACGAATTCGCCGCGATGCAGATGCGCGACGCCGTCCATGTCCTCGACGCGCACGCCGACCTGCTTGACCGGCTGACCGGCGTGCCGCGACTGGAAGTGCGGCGACCACTCGACGTCGAAGCCGCAGTTCGCGGGCTTGAGCGGCGCGACCGCGACGCCTTCCTCGCGCAACGTCGACACCCAGGCGCCGTCTGCACCGAGCTGCGGCCAACTGCCGCCGCCGAGCGCGAGCACGACGGCGTCCGCCGGCACGCTCACCACCCCGCCGGGCGTGACGAAGACGAGCGCGCGCTCGTGATCCCAGCCGCGCCAGCGGTGGCGCATGTGGAACGCGACGCCCGCCTGCCGCAGACGATGTCGCCAGGCGCGCAGCAGGGGAGCGGCCTTGAAGTCGGAGGGGAACACGCGCCGCGAGCTGCCGATCACCGTGTCGATGCCGAGGCCGCGCGCCCACTCGCGCACGGCAGCCGGTCCGAAGCGATCGAGATGCGGTTCGAGCACGTCGCGGCGCGAACCGTAGCGGCTCAGGAACGCGCTATACGGTTCGGCATGCGTGAGATTCAGCCCGCCCTTGCCGGCGATCAGCAGCTTGCGGCCGACGGAGGCCTGCGCGTCGAAGAGCGCGACGGACACGCCCGCCGCGCTCGCGGCTTCCGCCGCCATGAGCCCGGCCGGTCCGCCGCCGATCACCGCGACCTGTACCGCCTCCATGCGCGCCGTCCTCAGCCCTCCGCGAGCGCCGGCGTCCAGCCGGGCGGCGCGCCGCCTTCGGTCTCCGCAGGCGGCGGCGGCAACTTGCGCTTCTCGCCTTCCGCGGGTTCGCCGGGATCGCCCGGAATGGGCTCGCCCGCGATGTAGCCGACGACCTCGCGCTCGCGCGGCAG
Source organism: Gammaproteobacteria bacterium (assembly GCA_016209015.1). Lineage (GTDB taxonomy): Bacteria > Pseudomonadota > Gammaproteobacteria > JACQWY01. The sequence continues at coordinate 10,461 of JACQWY010000003.1, forward strand.
CGCGCCGTAGGCCGTGGCCGCGGCGGCTTCGTACTCCGTGTCGGGACGGCCGGCGGCGAGGAACGTCTCGCGCGTGAGCTCCGCTTCGCGGGCCGCGGAGTACTGCGGCAGATCGGGCGCCGTGCCGCTGCGCGGCGCGCCGAGCGGCACGCGATCGCGCTGCCGGCGGGCGAGGCGCATGAGGATGTTCCAGGCTTTCTTGTTCTCGCGGATCGGCCATTGCTCGACCTGGCCCGAGGCGGCGTAGGCGCGCCAGATGTCCTCGCCGCGTTGCGTCCTGATGACGACGATCGTCGAGTGATCCGTGCCGACGCCGCCGCAGGCGATATCCGCCATCTCGGCCGAGAAGTCGCCGCAGTGATGACACTCGGGACGCTGGTATTCCGCCATCGCCTCCTCGAGCGGAATCGTCGCGACCTCGCCGTCGTACTTGTAGACGAGCACTTCGCCTTTCACGTTGAACTTGCGGACCTCGGTCAAGGGGATGCCCATCTGCTTCTCGATTTTCTCGGTCATGAGCTCCGGCCGGAAGACCTCGGTGCAGAACAGACCCACGTTGAACGCGACGCGCTCGACGAAGCCGCGCAGGAAGCCGCGCTGGCGGGCGACGATCTGCGGCTTCTTCTTCGCGGCGATCAAGACGCTCGGATCGATGTACTCCATCTTGCGCAGCGGCGTGATCTGGCAGGGCACGCCGACGAACGCGACTTTCTTCAGGTCCTGTTTCGCGACCTGCTCGAGCGCGAGATCGTTCGGGCAGTAGGTGTACCAACTGCTCGAGCTGTTCTTGATCTCGTCCAGCGTCGTCATCACTTTCGGCGTCGGGAAGCAGGGGTCGTCGCCCTCGCCCACCGAGGAGACCACGGTGCCGTCGATGTAACCGTGCTCGAGCGCGAACGCGAGCAGGCCCGTGACCACGCCGCCGTCCTGGGCGCGCGCATGGATGTCGTCATGCTTCGTGCGCGCGACGAAGATGTGGCGGTACACGCCGAAGACGCCCTCGAAGCCGCGCTCGTTTTCGAACACCGCGTCGCGCAGATGTTGTTCGCGCGGCCACAGACGCGGACAGACCGAAGCGCACACGTCGCAGCCGACGCCTTCGCTGATCCCGCAGTAGTCGAAAGCGGCGGACTCCTTCGCCGTCTGTTTCGGTTTGTTGTCGATGTACTCGATGACGTTGTGCGGGCAGACCAGCACGCACGAGCCGCACTCGCAGCAGGTACCCGCCGCGACGACGTCGTTCATCATGTCTTTGAAGCTGTTGTGATAGAGGGAGTCCACTTCAATTCCTTTCCAGACGTGGTTCTTCGCGGCTCGGGACGCGATGCCGGGCATCGTCGATCGCCGTCCGCCGGAACCACCTCGTAAAGCGCGTTGCACCGGATGCGCCGGCGAGCGGAAACGATCACCCGGAGCGCCGGGCGCGCCGGCCCGCACAGGAGGAGTCGTGGAGCGAGGAGCGCCTTTCCGCATCGCCTCTTCGCAGGTTCGATTGTGCAATGTGGGCGCGGCGGGCCGCAAGCCGGCGGACGGGACAACCTCGTCGTGGGCGGGGAAATTATGGATGTGCCGACGCAGGAGGCGCATCGAGCGCGGCATTCGTCGCGTGCGTCGGATCCCGGCCCGGCAGCTCTAGCGCAGGTCCCGGAAGAACGCGCGGATGTCATCGACGAGGAGTGCGGGTTCCTCATGCGCCGCGAAATGGCCGCCGCGGTCGAACTCCGTCCAGCGCGTGATGTTGTAGCAGCGCTCGGCCCAGGCGCGCTTCGGGCGCGAGAGATCCTTGAACATCGCGACCGCGGTCGGTGCGGCGACATAGCTGTCGGGTGGACCGAAGCGACCGCTCTTCATCGACTCGCGATAGAGACGGATTGCCGAAGGCATGGAGGCGCTGAACCAGAAGACGAGCGTGGTCGTGATCAGATAGTCGTAGTCGAAGCGGCTCTCGATGCGCCCGCCGGTGTCGGCCCAGGCGTTGAAGCAGTAGATCATCCAGGCCGCGAGACCGAGCGGGCTGTCGTTCAGGGCATAGGCGAGTTGATCGGGCTTCAGGCTCTGGATGACCGCGTAACCCTTCTGCTCGCGGACGTATTCGCGCACGAGCGCGGAGCGGCCGGGCATCACGCCCTGCGCTTTCGCTTCCGCGGGATCGTCGGTCGACGGCGCGGGGCACATGTTCAAGTGCACGCCGATGACGCGCTCCGGATCGAGTGCCGCCATGTAGGCGCTCGCGAGGCTGCCCCAGTCGCCGCCTTGCAGGCCGTAACGCGGATAGCCGAGCGCGTGCATGAGCTTCACCTGGCGCTCGGCCGCGAAACGGATGTCGCAGCCGGGCAGGGGCCAGGGCTCGGACCAAGCGTAGCCGGTGAGCGAGGGGCAGATCACGTGGAACGCATCGCGCGGATCGCCGCCGTGCTGCTCCGGCGCGACGAGCGCGTCGATCACGCGATGGAACTCGTACCACGTGCCGGGCCAACCGTGCGTGAGCACGAGCGGCAGCGCGTGCTCGTGCGCCGAGCGCGCATGGATGTAATGCAGCTTGCAGCCGTCGACGTCGAGCAGGAATTGCGGCCAGCGGTTCAACTTCCGCTCCTCGCTGCGCCAGTCGTAGGCCGTGCGCCAGTGCTGGAGCAGACGCGCCATGTAGCCGCGATCCGTCCCATAGTCCCAGCCCGCGCCGGCGACGACCTGCGGCAGACGGGCACGCGCGATGCGTTCCGCGAGATCGGCGAGCTCTGCATCGGGAATCGCGACTTCGAAGACGGCAGGCTGCATGTCCCCTCCTACGAGTTGTCCACAGGGGTCGGAGGGACTTTTTCCTCGACTGTCCACAGGGGTCGGAGGGACTTTTTTCCTCGACCGGTTCTCGAGCGCGGAACGGCGCGCGAAGTCGGCCGCTGATCAAGAAAAAATCCCTCCGACCCCTGTGGGTAAGTTAAGAAAAAGTCCCTCCGACCCCTGTGGGTAAGTTGCGGCGGGCGAGGACGCGTTCGGCGAACGCGGCGTCCGCCAGCGTGTCGACGTCCAGCAGCACGCCCGGGTCGTCGGTTTCGACCGTGCGCAGAGTGTCGCGCGCGGTGTCGACGACCGGGCGCGCGCCGCGGTCGCCGTCGAGCGCCATGAGCGCGGCGAAATGCGCCGCGCCGAACAGCACCGGATGACCCCAGCGCGCCTCGTGCACCGGCACGACGATCTCCTGCTCGTCCGCGAACGCCGCGGCGAGCGCGCGATACGTCGCCGGCGCGATGCAGGGCATGTCGCCGAGCGCGACGAACGCGCCGCGGACCCCGGCCGGCAGCGCCTCGACCCCGCAGGCAATCGTGCGGCCGAGACCGCGCGCGGGCTCGGGATTCACCGCGACGTGCGCGCCGTGATCGCGGGCAAGCGCCTGGCTCATGAAGTCGTCGGGCCCGGTGACGACGACGAGGACCGCGGGCGCGGCGGCCTCGACCGCCCTCAGCGCGTGCTCGAGCAGCGGATGGCCGCCGACCGGATAACCGAGCTTGAAGCCCCGCTCGAAGCGCCGCGACAGGCCCGCGGCGAGCACGATCGCGGCGAGACGCTCCACTAGACCGTGCCGAGCCGGCGGACCTGGATGATCTGGGCGAGTATCGCCACCGCGATCTCGGGCGGCGTCTTGGCGCCGATCGCGAGCCCGACGGGCGCCTGGATGCGGGCGAGCAGCTCGTCCGACATGCCGCGCGCGCGCATCACCTCGAGCCGCGTCGCGTGCGTGCGACGGCTGCCGAGCGCGCCGACGTAGAAGCAGGGCGCGGCGAGCGCACGGGCGAGCATCGGCGGTTCCCATTCGTGCTCGTGGAACAGCGAGACGAACGCCGTCCAGCGATCGAAGCCGTCGAACGTGAACGCCTCGGGCGCGGCGAGATGCGAGGCCTCGTTCGCGCTGTCCGCGACGTCGTCGAGCGTTTCGCGCTCGGAGGACCACACCAGCACCTCGAATTCGACGGCGCGCGCCATGCGCGCGAGCAGCGCGACGATCGGTCCCTTGCCGACGACGACGAGGCGCGGCAGGGGCGTGATCGCGCGAACGTAGAGACCGGGCGCAGGCTGCGGCGCGGCGTCGGCGATCCAGCGCCGGTCGGCGTGCGCGTCGATGCAGAGTGCGACCTGCCGGCGCCGCGCCTTCGCGGTCAGCAGCGTCTCGAGATCGGGCTCGGCCAGCGTCACGTCGAAATAGACGTCGATGCCCGAGCCGCAGGGCAGGCGGATGTCGATGTACGGCGAGCCCGCGCCGTAGCGCACGCAGCGGTTCGCGCCCGCGGTCATCGCGGCCTCGGCCTCGGCGATGATCGCGGCCTCGGCGCAGCCGCCGGTGAGATTGCCGACGGCACGGCCGTCTTCGCAAACCCCCATCTGGCTGCCGATCGGCCGCGGCGCGGAGCCGTCCGCGCCGACCATCGTGACGAGCGCGGTCTTCAGGCCCTCGGCGCGCCACAGCGCGAGGCTCGGCAGGACGTCGTCGATGTACTTCGCGGGCAAGTCGATCTCCTTACTCGGTCGGGATACGCGGTGCGCAGCGGGCCGCGCCGGGGAGCCCCGACGATACCGATGTGGACGTGAAGATCAAGATCGGCCCCGGACCGCGCGGCCCGGGGCCTTGCTGCGGTTCAGCCGAAGACGCTCAGATCCTGCGGGCCGCCGCGCTCGAGCGCGCGCCGGTAGGCGGGTCGCGCGCGCAGCCGCGCGAGATACGCCGCGAGCTGCGGGTAGTCCGCCATGCGACGACGGCACTCGGCGAATTCGAGCGTCCAGCCGAGGTTCACGTCGGCGGCGGAGAAGCCGGACTGAAGCAGGAAATCACGGTTCGCGACGGCCGCCTCGAGATAGGCCTGATGGCGCACGATCTCCGCGTCGAAGAAGCCGTGCAGCAGCTCGTTGCCGCCGCCGGTCCACTGGTAGACGAGATCGAAGACGAGCGGCCCCATCATCGAGCCCTCGGGAAACGCGAGCCACGACAGATAGGCCCCGTATTCGGGAGCGTCCGGACCGACCGCGAGGCGCCCGCCCGCGAGCTTGTTCGTGACGTAGTGGATGATGGCATCGGTCTCGACGATGACCTGGCCGTCGTGCTCGATCGCCGGCGACTTGCCGAGCGGGTGGACCGAACTCAACGAGGCGGGAGATCGTTGCGTCTCCGGATCGCGTTGATGCACGACGAGCTCGTAGGGAAGCCCGAGCTCCTCGAGCAGCCACACGATACGCTGTGAGCGCGAGTTGTTCAGATGATGGACTTTCAGCATTGCCTGTCTCCTGGTTGCCGGGCTTATATTGTCGGAACTGGAATGCGTGCCGGACGAGTGTACGCCGCGCGCCGGCGCAGCGACTACCCACGACCAAGGAGACCCCATGAAGCTCTACGACTGCGCGATGGCCCCGAACCCGCGGCGCGCCCGCATCTTCCTCGCCGAGAAAGGCATCGAGATCCCGAAAGTCGAAGTCGACATTCTCGAAGGCGAGAACCTCGGCCCGGCATTCCTCGCCGTCAATCCGCGCGGGCTGCTGCCCGTGCTCGAGCTCGACGACGGCACGCGCTTCGACGAGGTGATGGCGATCTGCCGCTACTTCGAGGACATCCAACCGGAGCCGCCGCTGCTCGGCCGCACGCCGGTCGAACGTGCACTCGTCGAATGCATGCAGCGCAAGATGGAATTCGACGGCATGGTCGCGGGCTCCGAAGTCTTCAGGAACACGCACCCGCAGTTCGCCGCGCGCAGCATCCCGGGCGGCGGCGGCGAGGCGATCCCGGCCATTCCGGCACTGGTGGATCGCGGCAGGCAGACGCTCGCGCGCTTCTTCGGCTGGCTCGAGCGCTATCTCGAGCGCTCGCCCTATCTCGTCGGCGATCACTACACGATGGCGGACATCACGGCGCAGTGCGCGATCGATTTCGTGGCCTGGGTCGACATCAAGATCCCGGCGGCGAACTCGCGCACGCAACGCTGGTACGAGTCCGTCGCCGCGCGCCCGAGCGCGCAGGCCTGATCCGCTTCAGGGCAGCACGCCGTCCTCGCCGTGCGCGGCGAGCGTGACGATGAGCCAGCGCCCGCCGGTGTGGGTGAGGGTGTAGGTCGCGCCGAAGCGTTCGATCTCGCTGCCGTCCGCGCGGCAGCGCGCCCAGTGCATGCTCGCGAGTGCGAGCCCCGGCGCGAGGAAGTGGACGTGGGTGCGGCCGAGCACGGAGCGCGCGAAGCCGGCCGCCTTCAATCGCGTGATGATGGGCGAGAAGAAGGCCTCGAACTCCGCTTCGCTCGTGACCGCGACACCCGGTTTGTCGGGCACGGCCATGAAGCACGGCAGTGAATAGCAGCGGCGGAATCGCGGCAGGTCGAGCGCACTGAAGGATGCGGCGAGCTCCTCGAACACCGCGAGCACTTCAGCGCCTTGCGTCTGATCGATCATCGGTCACCTCCCCTGCTTGACGTGCCGCCGGCTGCGGCCGCTAGTGGTTTACGGAAGCTCTGAATGAGTCCATCCTCGATTTTTCAGAGCACCTCCCTGTGCCGCAGGAAGCTCTGAACTCGATCAGAGCTTCCTTACCATGTCGAACGCCGGCGCGAGACTCGGGCCGGTACCTGCCGCGATCCAGGAGCCAGCGAGCCATGAACATCGAACGCGTCGGTCCGGGGACGAATCCTCCGGAGGAGATCAACGTCATCGTCGAGATCCCCATCCAGGGCGATCCCGTGAAATACGAAATCGACAAGGAGACGGGCGCGATGTTCGTGGACCGTTTCCTCAACACGTCCATGCGCTATCCGTGCAACTACGGCTACGTGCCGCGCACGCTCGCGCTCGACGGCGATCCGGTCGACGTCATCGTCGCGACCCCGATGCCGCTCATCCACGGCTCGGTCATCGCCTGCCGGCCGATCGGCGTGCTGCAGATGGTCGACGAGAAAGGCGACGACAGCAAGATCCTCGCCGTGCCGATCGATCGCGTCTCGCGCTTCCACCGCAACGTCCGGTCGCCCGCCGACATCCAGCCCGCCCTGCTCGATCTCATCGAGCACTTCTTCGCCCACTACAAGGACCTCGAGCCGGACAAGTGGGTGAAGATCATCGGCTGGGCGGACGCCGGGGCGGCGAAAGCCGAAATCGTCGAGTCGATGGCGCGCTACGACGCGCTGCCGGACAAGCCGCACTTCTGAGGGGTGTCCGCCGGCGCGCAGTCCGGCCCGGCGGCGGCCTGCTGCACCGGTTTCCGCGCACGTTCGCCGACTTCGCCGGCGATGCGGTCCGCGTGCTCGCGATCGAAATCCGCGGGATACCGCTTCTTCACGCCGCGCGCCTGGAGCCCGAGATGCACGTCCGGCGCGAGACTGCGCTGGGCGAAGCAGTGCCGTGCGCCGTTCAGCGCGCAGCCATCGAGCGCGATGATCGCGTGCCCCGAGCGCGCGAGCTCGACGAGCGGCGCGACGCCGGCGATGCCGGCGCGGTCCAGGACGAGCGCAATCTGATTCGCGGCCTGCGCGGCGCTCGAGCAGCCGGAGCAGGCATAGACGGGGAGCAGGTCCCGGCAGGAAGCATGTCGGGTCATGACGGGTTCGCGCCTCCGCGCACTGCCCGCAGCGCCGACGGTGCGCGTGCGTGCGGCGAGTCTCGCGCGGCGCGCGTCACTGCGCCTCGAACTTCCTCGAGTCACCCCGGCGCGCCGCAGCGGGAGACCCGCTCACAGGCCGCAGCGTATCGACTCCGCCTGGACATCGAGCGTCGCGCGCGGCGGATGCTGCGGATAGCCCGGCGGGAAGCGGAAGCCGAAGCCGTCGCCCTTCACGCGCGGGATGACGTGCAGATGTGCGTGGAAGACGGTCTGGCCGGCCTCGGCGCCGTCGGCGAGGAATAGATCGATCCCGTTGCAGGGCAGACCGCTCGCCTTCAGCGCCGCGGCGAGGCGCTGGCCGACCTGGAAGATGTGGCCACCGGTCGCCGGATCGAGATCCGCGAGTCCGACGGCGTGCGCGATCGGAATGACGAGCAGGTGACCGGGCGTGACGGGCTGCACGTCCATGAACGCCGCACACCGATCGTCACGATACAGCAGGCTCGCTTCGGCTTCACCGGCGAGGATACGGCAGAAGATGCAGTGCATGGCGCTCTCCGTGGCTGGGGTCCCCGATTATCGAAAGCGCCGGCGCGGAGCGTCAATCGATCCGGCCTGCGTCAGAAACGGAACAGCACGCCCGCATCGAGCTGCACGCCTTCGTACCAGAGTCCGCGCGCCGCCGCGCTGTGGAAATACCGGAGTGCGAGATCGAGCGCCCAGCGCGCGCCGAGGGCGTAGTTCACGCCGAGCTCGCCGTTCAGGGTGTCGGCATCGAGGCGATACGCGCGACGCGCGACGGCGGCGGTGCTGAGCGCGGGATCCGGTGCGTCCGCTTCGCCGACCGCGTCGATGAGGGCCGTCCTGCGCGACGAGACGACGAGCCCGCCGGTCTGCCAGGCGAAACCGCCGTAAGCCGTGAAGCGCGGCGCGAAACGCCACTCGCCGTGCGTCCCGAGGCGATGCGATGCAGTGTCGAACACGGCCGCGTCGAATGCGCGGCGGACGGTGTAGCGGTAACCGGCGCGCAGCTCGATGCGATCCGTGAGGCGCCGGCCGGCGTCGACGCCGGTCGTCAGCGTGCCGCCGTCGCGGAGCGCACTGCCGGTGTGCCCGAGCAGCGCCGCGCCCACGTTCGCCTCGTACCACAGCGCGTCGTACCCGGTGCCCGGCTGGACGCGCCACACGGCGCGTGCATCGAGGCGGCCCTCGCTCAAGTCGTCCCAATCGGTGTAGCCGCGCAGCGCGGCACCGCCGCTCAGCAAGAGACCGCTGCGTGCACCCGTCTGCAGCGGCAGGTTCGCGGCGATGCGTGCGCCGAGGACATCGTCCTCGAGCACGTCCTGACGCCAGCCGTGGCCGACGTTCGTGTCGTGGACGTAATCGATCGCGGCATCGAAATACGGTGACGCGGCAGCGGCGGGAAACGCGATCACGACGAGCGCCGCGGCGCCGAGCGGGCGCACACGCGAAGGCCGTGGACGGTTGAGGGGATCGGGCGTCAAACGCGCTCTCGTGATGGCGTCGGCGCGATGTTAGCAGTCAGCGGCCGCACGACGCGAGCCCGTGCCCCGCTGCTGTGCGATGATGCGCGACGGGCACGTCATCCGTTCTCTTGCCATCGGGGGGTCTTCCATGCGCGATTCAGAATCCATCGACGATCCGCGTCGCGCGTTCCTCGTCGCCCTGCTCGCCGCGGGCGCCTACCTGCTGCCGCGGCCCCTGCGTGCCGGGCCGCTCGGCGACGTGCCGCAGCCGCTGCCCGCCGGCAGGTCGATTTACACGCTGGACGGCAGCGTGACCGTCAACGGTGCCGCGGCCTCGCCCGCGACGCTCGTCCGCGCCGGCGACATCGTCGAGACCGGCGCGCGCAGCCGCGTCGTATTCGCCGTCGGCAAGGATGCCTTCCTGCTGCGCGAGCAGAGCCGTCTCGAGCTCGCGCGCGAAGACGGATCAGCGGCGGGCGAGATCCTCGTCGGCGCGCTCCGCCTCGTCACCGGCAAGCTGCTCTCCGTGTTCGGCAGGCGCGCGCATGCGTTCCACACGCCGACGGCGACGATCGGAATCCGCGGCACGGGCGTCTATGCCGAAGTCGAACCGGACCGGACGTACTTCTGTACCTGCTACGGCGTGACGGACGTCGGCGCGGCGGACGATTCGAACGCGCGCGAGACGGTCTCGGCGACGCATCACGACGCACGCTACATTCTCGCGCAAGGCAGTGAGCGCATCCGGCGCGCGCCGTTCGTGAACCACACGGACGAGGAGCTCGCGCTGATCGAAGCACTCGTGGGTCGCACGCCGCCGTTCGTGATGCCGGGCGACGGCTATGGCGGGCCGCGGCGGTCGGAGTATTGAGAGACCCGGGCGGGTCGAAGGAGCCTTCGCTGGTCGGATCCGCCGCAGGCGTAAGCGGACGAATTCATCGCGGAACGTCGACGCGACGCTCGTGCTCGTCGATGTTCCGGAAGCGAAGAATTCGCACGATTACGCTGCGCCGACCGTCCTTGCAAAAATGCGGGAGTGCGTTCAACCCATCGTCTGACAACGATCGATCGCAACCTTGTAGACCACGCGGACTTCGCCCGGCTGGCGCCAGGGATAACGGTCCTGACCGATGTACTTCTTGGCGAGCGCGTCGATGTGATCGTCGCCGCCCTTCTCCGTGACCTCGACGATGTGACCCTGGATCTGGATGTAGCGGTAGGCGTTGTCCGGATCGAGGATCGAAATCGCGACCTTCGGGCGGGCTCGCATGTTGCGATCCTTCACGCGGCCTTTCGCGGAGTTCAGGAGGATGTGCGTCCCGTCGAAGCTGAACCACACCGGCGACACCTGCGGGCTTCCGTCCTTGTACGAGGTGCCGAGGTGCGCGAACGTGATTTTCGTGGTGAGCAGATCGCGGAAGTTATCGGGTATCGCGGCCATGATGTCACTCCTTCGTGCTGGCGGCGCGCGGTAGCGCGCGGGGTTTGTCGTTATGGTGGGTACGCTCCGGCACGCGGCGGCGCGCCGCGGTCCGTGCCGGATCTGACCCGGGAGGCTATGCCGCCCGCCGGTGAGCGTCAAGGGAAGCGCCGCGTCAGTCCGCGGCTTCGACGCGATTGCGGCCGAGGTCCTTCGCGCGGTAGAGCGCCTTGTCGGCACGTTCGAACAGTGATTCCATGCTGTCGAGGACGGGGTCGAGGTTCGCCACGCCGATGGACACCGTCACCGGCACGTGCTCGTCCTTGTAACGGAACGTCGCGGTCTCGACCTGGCGGCGGACCTGCTCGCAGGCCTCGAACGCGGGCTTCAGCGAGGTCTCGGGCAGCAGCAGCACGAACTCCTCGCCGCCGTAACGGGCAAAGAAATCGGTCTTGCGCACGCGGTGCTGGCAGATGAGCGCGATGGTCTTCAGCAGCTTGTCGCCGGCCTTGTGACCGAAGCCGTCGTTGATGCGCTTGAAACGATCCAGATCGAGTATCGCGAGGCTGAGCGGCGTGCCGTAGCGCTTCGCGCGCTCGAACTCGATTTCCGCGCGTTCCTCGTAGGCGAGCCTGTTCGGCACGCCGGTCAGCGCGTCCTTGTGCGCCTTGGCGTGCTGCTCCTGCAGCGAATCGCGGAGCACCGAGGATTCGACCTCGATCGCGCGCACGCGCTGCGTGAGATCCTCGATGCGGTGCTCGTACTCGGACTGACGCGTGTGCTGGAAATCGAGGAAATGCGATATCGAGCCGCGGACGGTGGAGACGCGGGCGTCGATCGCGGCCTTGATCTCGGCGACGCTGTGCTCGCCTGCGAACGCGCTGCCGATCTGATCCATTTCGGAGTTGATTCCGCGCGAGAGGTTGTCCGCCTCGACCACGGCCTCTCGCCCCTGCAGCACCGCGGTGTTCAACTCCGCCTCGACGATGCTCAAATCGCCCGCCGCCTTCTTCAGGTACTCGCCGAGGTCCTTCAGATCGCGGCGGAGATAGGCGTGCAGGTCGTTCAGGAACACGGCCGCGTCGGCGATCGGATCCTCGACGCGCGGCCCGAGCAGAGTCTCCTTCAACTCCGCGATGCGGACCTCGAACTCGCCCGGCAGGTACAGCGCATCGACGAGCTCGAGCAGCGTTCGGCACTGGATCGTGCGCTCGTCGGTCGTCAGGCCCGGTTGGTTGAGGATCTCGCCGACGACCTCGGCGACGCGCTCGAGCAACTGCTTGCGCGGCGGGACTTCGCCGGACTGCCATTCGCGCTGGAGCGCGACGAGCCGCGAGTGCACGCTCGGCACCGGTACGAAATTATCGACGAGATCGCCGAGCAGCTCGGCACCGGGATCGTGGATCTGGATCGTGTCGCCGGTCGGGATGCGCGGCGCGGACGGCTCGCCGTTCGCTTCGGGGAGCCGCAGGCTCGCCGTCGTCGAATAGCTCGGCGCGGCGAGCTCGTTGACGAGATCGGCGATCAGCAGCGTGAGCTTCGCGATGTCGCCACCGGCCGCGATTTTGCTCGTGAGCTGCTTGAGCTCGAACTGGTACTGCGCGGGCAGCTTGAGCTTGCCGAGGAGTCGGCTCAGCTCCTCGCGCGCCGAGTCGTTCGTCGGCAGCCGACGCTTGGCGACGGCGGCGCAGCGTTCGGAGATTTCGAGGAGGAGGTTCTGGCGCCCTTTCGCGTCCACGGTGCGGAGCAGGCGGCGCAGATCGTTCAATTCGCGGTCGAGGGCACTGTCGGCGCTCTCGAAGCTGAGCGCGAGCTTCAGCAAGCTCTGATGAAGCGCGCGTTCGTCGCGCGCCCATTGGGTCCGCGCCTCCTCGAGCTCGCGGAAGACTTCACGGTACTTCGTCCGCCATTCCGTGGTCTCGCCGTTCTCGGCAGGGCTCGTAGTCTTTTTTATATTCATTCCGCACCCTCGGATCCTTGCGCGGCCGGTGAACACCTGCTGCATTCGAGCACTGCCGAAGGGAGCTCACGGGCTCCTCGCACGCGCCGGGTCGTCCCGGGCTTTTCGGCTGATGCGGGCCGCTGAATGGCGGGACCCGCGACGCTCTATCACCGACCTGTCTGCGACTTATCGTCCCGCCGCTGCACCGACTTGAGAGCGACCCGGATCAATCGGATCGAGGGAGAGCTCCGTCCGGGCGTTGCCTCCGGACGGGTACGATTGGAGTCACTGCGGCTCATTTCTCGATGCGCGTCATTTTCGAGCCCGCGAAGCTCAGATCGGCCATCAGCCCCTTGTTGCCGAAGATGAAGCCGATGATCGGTTCCTTGGCGGTCTCGGAGCTCACTTCGCCGCCTGCGCCGAGCGAGGCGACCGCGATGTTGCCGTCGACCCCGGCTTTCCAGCCTTCGCTGCGCCGGAACTGGTCCAGCGCCTGCTTCGTCATGAACAGTACGACCATGGTCTTCGACTGGGCGCCCGCCTGCAGCCCCACCGATGCCGAGGCCGTGTTGTAGTAAGCGGTGGTCTTGCCGCCGACGAGCAGCGCGCCTTCGCCGTATTCGGCCCCGACGATGAACCCGCCCTTCAACACGGACGGGAAGATCAGCATGCCGGCGGCCTTGCGCGCGAGCGCCTTGCCCGCGCCGACGGTCTTGTAGAACTCCTGTATCGCGGCCTCGACCTCGGCGTCGAGCTCCACTTTCGAAGCGGCGTGGACGTTCGCGCAGACGAGCGCGATCAGGATCAGCAGAACACGGCCATAGCCGGACTTGAGCATGACGAAGTGACCTCCGGTTTGGGCTGAGCGGGACTGCGCGACGACCACGCCGGGGTGGTCCGCCGCAGGGCCCCCATAGGATAGACGAGGCCGACGCGGCGCCCCAGCCCGGGACGCCGGATCATTCGAAGATGCCGTGCAGATACCAGCCGCGATGTCCGGACAGCTCACGGAACACCCACAGCCGCGCGCCGCGTGCGCTCGTCGCGACGAAGTAGTCGCGCGCCACGGCGCTGCCGTCCCACCAGCCGCTCTCGATGCGCTCGCAGTCGCGGCTCAGTTGCAGCGGACCGCCGAGCTCGGGCCGGCCGTCGCGCTCCGCGAGCGGCAGCGGCGCGCGCGTCAGCCACAAGGGGCGCGCCGCCCCGGCCTCACGGGGGGAGGGCGCGGACCGGGGCGACGAGCTCTTGTCGGCAGACGCCGGCTCACGCCAGCGCCAGGCACGTTCGGGACGATGATCGGGGACGAGGCTCAGACTGTGCAGCACGTGGCTGCCGAGCCGCGCCCGCAGGCGATCGATGAATTCGGGCCAGTTCTCGGTGCTCACCCGCGGCCGCGGATCGAAGAGATCGGCCGCGGGCGGCGGCGCATCGCGCAGAATCTCCCGGACTTCGAGGACGAGCTCGCGCACCGGCGCATGGAGCTTCGTGCGGCTCAGCTTTTCGCGCGACAGCAGCGCGAAATGCGCGGCGGCGCGGCCGGGCGCGGTGAGCTCGACCTCGCAGCGGGTGAGCGTGCGATCGGCGTGCACGAGCGTCCAGTCGAGCCGCCGCGCCGCGCCGCACTGCGCGGCGAGGAAACCCGCGAGCTCGTGCAGCAGACGCTCCATCGCGATCCCGAGTGCCGGGGCATGGTGGATCTCCCAGGGCAGATCGAGCCGGGTCTCGAACGTCGCGGGCAGCGGCTGGCTCGTGCGCGGGTCGGGCGCGAGACCGAGCAGGCGATCGAGCAGACTCACGAAGCCGGGCGCGAAACGCCGACCGAGACCGTCGCGCGGCAGGCGCAGGCACTCGGCGAGCGTCCGCACGCCGAGACGTTCGAGATCCGCGCGCTGCTCGGGCGCGAGCCGCAGCACGTCGAGCGGCAAGGCGCCGAGCTGGGCCGGCAACTCGGCGATCGTCGTCACCACCGCCTGACGCTGCGCGCGGGCGAGCGCGGTCGCGGCCCAGGGCGTCGGCGCGATCGCGGCATAGCCGCGGTAGCCGAGTGCGCGCAGGCCGCGGCGCAGCGTCTGCAGCAGCCCTGCCGTACCGCCGAAGAGACCGAGGCTGCCCTTGATCTCGAGCAGCAGACCATCCGGCTCGACGAGGCTCACGCGCGGCGTGAACTGACAGGCCCAGGCGGCGAGGCCCGCGAGCGCCCGGGCTTCCGCCTGCGGATCGCGGGCGAGCCCCGTGAACTCACCGAGCACGCGGGCCGCGCCGAGCGGCATGCCGACGCGCACGCCGAGGCTCGCGGCCTGACTGTTCACGAGCACGACGCGCTGCTTGCGGCCCGTGCCTTCGACGAGCGCGCAGGCACGCCGCTCCGCCATGCCGCGCGTCGCGAGCTCGAGCGGCAGCTGCGGCAGGGCGATGTGCAGCCACAGCTCCGGTGCCGAAACCGCAGCCACCACCGGAGCCGAGGACGGCGCCGTCGCGCGGCGGAGCGGCGGCGGCAGATTCGCCGCCGGGGAATACGAACGGGCTTCATCACGCATGACGGCAAACCTCATAACGCGAGCGTGCAGGACCGGGCGCGCAGCCGGCCGCGGCATTTCAGGATATCGACCTCGAGCGTGCCCGGCGCGGCGGGCGTGAGCTTCAGACGCAGTGACGCGGGCGAGGCTTCGGCCGCATGACGGCTCGGCCGGAACATGACGCCGAGGCTCTGCCCCGCCTCGCAGGCGAGCTGCAGACGGCGCAGACGCAGGGAATCCACGGTCGCGAGCCAGGCGAGTGCCGCGCCGCAATCCAGGAAACGCAGCGCCTGCTCGAAGGCCCACAGGCGCTCTTCGCCGTCGCGCCGCCCCTCCGCGGCATCGGCCTCGACGATCAACAGCCGCGCGAGATCGACGCCTGCCGCGACGAGCGCCGGGGCATAGGGAATGTGGGGCGGGGAAATCCAGATCAGCCACTGGCCGCGCCGGCTCAGCGCGGCGAGCGCGGGCAGGAGCAGCCTCAGTGCGCCGATGCCCTCGTCATCGCACAGCACCTCCGTCAGCGCGGGCAGCGGCCAGCCGCCGCCCGGCAGCAGGGCATCGAGCGCGGCGAAGCCGCTCGCGAGCTCGCCGGCGGGGGGCATCTCCCCTGCACGCCGGACCTGGGCGCCGCGCAGCAGCTCTTCGAGATTCATCGCGCATGCGTCCTCAGCACGCCGACACCGAGGCCTTCGATCACGAGCGATTGATCGCGCAGATCGATCTCGATGGGCGTGAAACGCGGATTCTCGGGCAGGAGCCACACACGGTTGCCGCGCTGGCGGAAGCGTTTGACGGTGACCTCGTCGTCGAGCCGCGCCACCACGATCTGCCCGTTCTGCGCCTCGGGCGTGGCGTGCACGGCGAGCAGGTCGCCGTCGAGGATCCCGCAGCCCTGCATGCTCGCGCCCTTCACGCGCAGGAGGTAATCGGCGCGCGGATGGAAGATGCCGGGATCGAGCGGCTGGTATTCCTCGATGTGCTCCGCGGCGAGGATCGGCTGACCGGCGGCGACGCGGCCGACGACCGGCAGGCCCGACGCCTCACGGGCCGCCGCGGTCAGACGGATGCCGCGCGAGGCGCCGGGGAGGAGCTCGAGCACGCCCTTGCGGGCCAGCGCGCGCAGATGCTCCTCGGCCGCGTTCGCCGAACGGAAGCCGAGCCGCGCGGCGATCTCCGCCCGCGTCGGCGGCATGCCGGTCTCGGCGAGCGTCTGGCGGATGAGCGCCAGGATTTCGGCCTGGCGGCTCGTGAGTCCCTCGGTCATGGGGCGAACCTGGATTGATGTACAGGACTGTGATTATATCCAGGTCACGACGCGAGGCAAGCGGCGGGATCAGGCCTCATCGTCGTACGGCCCGGGTAATCCGCGAGACGTCGCCCTCGCGCAGGCGAGGGCCCAGTCGGTGACCCGCGGCACGCGCAGTGAACCTCGGGCTGGTGATGCCGAGTGCGTTGCCCGCGCGAGGCAAGCGGCGGGATCAGGCCTCATCGTCGTACGGCCCGGGTAATCCGCAACGTCGCCCTCGCGCAGGCGAGGGCCCAGTCGGTGACCCGCGGCACGCGCAGTGAACCTCGGGCTGGTGATGCTGCCGAGTGCGTTGCCCGGAACCACGCCGCGAGGCTGGACCCGGGGTTCGTTCAGAGCGCCGAGGCGGAACGACTGGGCCCTCGCCTGCGCGAGGGCGACGGCTTCGCAGGTACGCCCGAACCTGCCCGAACCCGAAGAATGGTCAGCGGTCCCTCGAGAACGACCTTCGAATACGCGATCGATGCGCATCCTTCGTCGACACATATAAACGCGTCACCCGCGATCGCCCCACGTCCCGCCATGGAGCGCTCCCGCCCGCCACCGCCCCGTCATGGGTCGATAACCGTTCGTAAGCTATACTCGCGCCCCAAGTTTATGGCACCGCACTTGCTTGACGGCCTCATGATTCGCCACGGGCCGCGGCTTCGACGGATCGCGCCATAACGCCAGCCAGACGAGGTATCCATGTCCGACCCGACTACTCCGATCCCCTGCACGCTCATTCGCGGCGACGGGATCGGGCCCGAGATCGTCGATGCAACACTGCAGGTGCTCGATGCCCTGAATGCGCCCTTCGCCTGGCAGGAACATCCCGCCGGCCTCGAAGCAATCAAGACATGCGGCGACCCGTTGCCGCAGGAAACGCTCGAGGCGATGCGGACCACCGGGCTCGCGCTCAAGGCGCCGCTCACGACGCCCGTCGGCGGCGGCTTCCGCTCGGTGAACGTGCGACTGCGCGAGGAGCTGAAGCTGTTCGCGAACGTGCGGCCGGGCCTCTCGATGCTGCCGGACTGGAAGTTCCAGGACGTCGACATCGTGCTCATCCGCGAGAACACCGGCGGCTTCTACGTCGGCGTCGAGCACTTCATCCCGGTCGGCGACGATCCGCGCGCGGTCGCGGAAGCCTCGGGCTTCATGACGCGCGAGGGCTGCCGCCGCCTCGCGCGCTTCGCGTTCGAATACACCCTCGCCGCGAACCGCAGGAAGATCACCGTCGTCCACAAGGCGAACATCCTGAAGATGCTCACGGGCCTCTTCCTCGAGGCGGTGCAGGAAGTCGGCCGCGAATACGAAGGCCGCGTGGTGCTCGAGGATCGCATCGTCGACGCCTGCGCGATGCAGCTTGTGCTGAACCCGAGCCAGTTCGACGTGATGCTCACGCCGAACATGTTCGGCGACATCCTCTCCGACGAAATCGCCGGCATCATCGGTGGCCTCGGGCTCGCGCCGGGCGGCAACATCGGCGAGCGCGCCGCGATGTTCGAAGCCGTGCACGGCTCGGCGCCCGACATCGCGGGCCAGGGCAAGGCGAATCCGACCGCGATCATGCTCGCGGCGGCGATGATGATGGAGCACTGCAGTCTGCACGCGATGGCGAAGCGGCTGCGCGCGGCGATCCATCTCACGCTCCAGGACAAGCGCACGCGCACGGGGGATCTCGGCGGTCCGCTGAACACCGCCGGCTTCGCGAAAGCAGTCGTCGCGAATCTCGCCTGAGGCGCGCGGGTGGCGGGCAAGGTCACGGGGCTCCGGCGGCTCGTCAACGCGACCGGCTATTCGCTGGCCGGTCTGCGCGCGGCCTGGCGTCACGAAGCCGCGTTCCGCCAGGAAACGATGCTGCTCGTCGTGCTGCTGCCGGCCGCGTTCTGGCTCGGCCGCGGACCGCTCGACTACGCGCTGCTCGTCGGCTCCTGTCTCGTCGTGCTCGTCACCGAGCTCCTGAATTCCGCCGTCGAAGCGCTGACGGATCGCGTCGGCGAAGAACACCACGAGCTCTCGGGGCGCGCGAAGGACCTCGGCTCGGCCGCGGTGTTCGTGAGCCTCGTGCTCGTCGGGGTGGTGTGGGCGGGCGTCGCCGCCGCGCGCTTCCTCTGAATCGCGCGGCGCGCGCCGCGCTCAGTGCAGCGCGCGGGCCAGCGCCTTCGTGGTCTCGCGGAGCCGATCCACGAGCACGGTCTGGAAAGCCTTGTTCATGCGGAGCTGACAGGGCAACGACGCCCATTCCTTGAAGTCGCGCTCGACGCGCAGCACCATCGTGTCGCGGTTCGAGGTGACGGTCGCGCTGCGGCCGCCGTTCGCGAGGTATTCCATCTCCCCGATGCACTCCCCGGCCTCGAGGTCCTTGAGGCGCACGTTGTTGATCGTGATCGAGACCGAGCCGTCGGCCAGCACGTAGAACGCGCGCTCCTTGTCGCCTTCCGAGAAGATCGTCGTGCCCGCCGGCATGCGCCGCCAGGTCGCGACCTTCATGACCTCTTTCAGCTCGCCCTTGGAGAAGCCCGCGAAGAACGCGAGCTCGCTCATGCGCATCACTTTCTCCTCGTCGGTGAGCGCGATGGGCTGGTTCTTCATGCCCTCGACGAGCGCATCGATGTCGGCGACGAGCTCGGCGCCCGTCTTGTAGCGCCGGTGCAGCTCCTTCTCGAGCATCTTCTTGACGATGCGCGAGAGCTGCTCGGGCAGATCCGGTCGCAGCTCGTGCACCGGTGGGGGATCCTCGTTGCAGACCTTGTGGATGAGCCCGGTCAGGCCCTTCGCCGCGAACGGCGGCGCGCCGACCAGCATCTCGTAGAGCACCGAGCCGAGCGAGAAGAGATCCGACTGCGGCGTGATCTCCTGATCGCGGGCCTGCTCCGGCGACATGTAGAGCGGCGATCCGAACCAGCCGACGATCTGCGTCTGGTCGACGCCGATGCGCCGCGCGATGCCGAAATCGCCGATCTTCGCCACGCCGTCTTTCGTCAGCATGATGTTCGCGGGCTTGATGTCCCGATGCAGCACGCCGTTCCTGTGGGCGTAATCGAGCGCGTCGGCGGCCTGGCGGATGATCCGCAGCACCGTCGGCAGCGGCAGCAGCGTATCGGTCTTGCAGTAGTTGCGGAGCGTGTCGCCGCCGGCGATGTACTCCATCACCATGTACGGCTGACCGTCCTCCTCGCCCGCCTCGTAGACCTTGAGGATGTTCGGGTGATCGAGCCGGCCCGCGGAGCGCGCCTCGTTGATGAACATGCGCCGGGCCATCCCCTCGCCGTTGTCGCTGTCCGCGTTCGTGGCCAGCTTGATGGCGACCGGACGATCCACATAGGCGTCGTGGCCGCGATAGACGACGCCCATGGCGCCCTTGCCGAGTACGTCTACGACGTCGTACTTGCCGATTTTTTCGGGGTCCCTGCTCATGGGGAAACAGTGTCTCTCGCGATCGCGCCCGAAGCAAGCCGGCCCGTGCGGGGCCGCGCGGTGCTCACGCCGCGACGCGCGTGGTGCGGCTGATGTCGTGGAGGAAATCGACACCGATTTCGCGCAGCGTCTCCGCGAGATCGGCGTCCGGACTCTGCTTCGCGATCGTGCGCTTGCCCATGAAGTGCACGAGCTCGTTGATCGATTTCGCCATCGCGAAGTCCTTCGCGTTCTGGCGCGCGTCGAGCACGTAGGCAGTCTGGATCGTCACGAAGTCGACCGCGAGCTCCTTCACGTACTCGTAGTTGTGGTGACCGCTGCCGAACTCGTCGAGGACGAAGCGGCAGCCGAATTCGCGCAGCGTGTTGATGAGCTCGGAAGTCTCCGCGAGCTTCGCGACCGCGTCGCGGTCGGCGATCGAGAAGCAGATCTTCGCGGGCGGCACCGGGGTCTCCATGAGCTGATCCATGATCAGCGTGACGAGCCCCTCGTTGTCGATCGAGGCGCGCGAGAGCGGGATGATCACCGCGGCGAGGGTTTCGAGATCGTCGTCGTGGGCGGCCATCCAGGCGAGCGTGCGCCTGACGATCCAGACGTCGACCTCGAACGCGAACTCGGAGCTGCTCGAGGCCTGGCTGAACAGCGACGGCGGCACGAGCCTGCCGTTGCGATCCTCGGCGCTGACCACGATGTGCGCGGCCGGCGGACCGTCGCCGCCGATCGGGCGCACTTCCTGGCACAGCAGCACGAGACGATCGCGCTGCAGCGCCTTGCCGACGTAGCTCACCATCTGCTCGAGGTGCTTGCGGTGCTCGTTCTCGCTGCCGGCGACGTAGATCGGTTTGTCGGGCGTCGCCCGCGCGGCGTTGCACGCTTCCGCGACCGTGGCGAGGAGCTGATCGGACTTCGCGAGATCGTCCTTCACTTCCGTCAGGCCGACCGCGAGCTTCGGCACCGCGACCTCGCCATGGCAATCGATTTCGAGCTTGCCGAGCGCCTCGAGCGAGGTATGCACGGCCTTGTAGGCGTTCTGCAATCCGCCCTTGTCCCAGTAGATGCCGATGTCGCCGCCGCCGAGGCGGCCGAGCAGCACCGGGCGGCCCTTGAACTTGCCCGTCAGCACCTCGGCGACGCGGCGGATCATCTCGTCGCCGCTCTCCACGCCGTGCTTGTCGTTCAGGGCCTTGAGATTCTCGATCGAGAGCTGCGCGAGCACCGCGACGACATCCTTCTGCGACGCATCGGGCAGGCGCTGCTCCAGCATCTGCAGGAAGGTCTTGCGATTCAGGAGGCCCGTCAGCGGATCGTGCGTCGCCTGCTCCTCGACCTGCTCGTGGATCTTGTTGACGATGCCGAACAGCGCGCGGTCGACCGCACCGTCCTCCGTCGTCTCGTTGACCTGCTTCAGCACGCCGCGGCGCAGGTACATCGCGACCTGCTGCAGCGTCAGCGTCGAGGCCTTCTTGCCCTTCTCGTCGCTGAAGACGTAGGGATTGAAGTCCTCGCCGATCCAGACCAGCGTGACCGGATAGGCATGCGGTCCGTTCGCGTTCATGAGGAAGCGATCGCCGACCTGCAGCGCCTTCGAACGGTTCAGCCAGCGCGACCACTCGGCGGGGAGCGCGGCTCCCGGCCCGGTGATTTCGCCGGGCGCATGACCGGACTTCTCGCGCCGGTCGCGGAGCACGCGCTGCTGCTCTTCGCAGCCGTTCACGATCTGGGCAATGTTCTGATCGTAGGCCGAGCGCTGCTCCTTCAGGATCCCGTCGAGCTCGGCGAGCACGGGCTCAAAGACCGACAGATCGCGCTGGTAGCTCTGGTTCACCTGGTTGATCAGGGTCTGCACGCGTTCCGCGTCCTGCCTGGGATCCGCGCCGAGGTTCTCGCGCAGCAGCGAGACCCGGTTCAGCAATTGACGGACCGGATGATGCGTGGATTCGAAGAAGTTCGGATCGATGAGCGCGGTCTTGTGGACCGCACCCTGCAGGCGCTTCAACTGCGCCTTCGCGAAATTCGTGACCTGCGAGTCGTGCAGGAGGGCTTCGAGCAGGTTCACGATGATCTCGAGCGCATCGCTCTCGGCCTGACCGATCTGTCGCGGCTCGTCGCCGGCGCGCGTCAGCGCATCGACGAGACGTTGCTTCACGCTCCCGACGTCGTAGAAGACCGGATCCTGCGCCTCCGCGAGCGACCGCTGCAGATCGTAGAGCCCGTCGACGAGCTGGGCAGGCGAGTAATGAGCGACGGGGCCGGACACCGGCACGCCCGACGCGCCTCCGGCAACTCCCGCACCGCCGGCCGCGACCGTGCCCCCGGCTCCCGCGTACTCGGGCGCGAGCTGGCGGCGGAGCGCGAGCTGGGCCTGAGCCGTCGAGTAGGCCTGCATGAGACTCGGCACGGCACGGACCGCCGGCCCGAATCCGAAGCCGCCGAAGCTCGCATCGAAACCGACCGCGCCCGGCAGCAGGCTCGCGGCCCCGACCACGCCTGGGGGCATGCCCGCATTCACCATACCCGGCGGCATTCCGGCACCGACGACGGCCGGTCCCGGCATCGCGGGCGCGACGGCACCCGGCGGCAGTCCGCCTTCCGGATACATGGGCGCGGCGGCGCCGACGTTGAGCGAGGGGAACGACGGAAACGCCGGCACGACGGCCCCGGCAGGCGGATAACCGAAGACCGGCGCGGGGCCGCCCGGCGGCGGCGGAAAGCCCGACATCGTCCCCGGCGGCAGCGCCTCCGGCATGCCGCCGGGATAGGCCGGCGGCGGCGGCGGTACATAGCCGCCCGCATAGCCCGGCGGCGGCCCGCCGTATCCCGTCGGCGCGGGCGGCGGTGCGCCGTAACCGGACAGCGGATCGGACGGTCCGGCGGCGGCGTCCGTCGGGCTGACCGGCGGCGCCGTCCGGCTGTGATCCGAGCGCGGTGGGCGCACGAAGCCCGGCTTGTCGCGTTCGATCGTCGGCAGGATGCCGTTCGCGACGAGGAAGTGATTCGTTTCGTCGTAGAGGCGCGCGAGCGCCGGCTCGACCATGCGGCGCAGCGCGCCATAGATCAGATCGGCGGCTTCGCGCTCGACCTGCATGCCCTTGAGCGACTCGGCGAAGACGTTGCAGACGACGGTCGGCCCGAGCGGGTTCGAGCTCTCGTCGACCTCGCGGTTCGCGAGCTTCGAGAAGCGTTTGTTGAGCTCGAAGAGCGGATCCTTGAGCCGCGGCTCGATTTCCCGGATCACTTCCGAGACCGTCAGGAATTCCTCGAACTCGTCCTTGTCGACGAGGCTCAGGCTCGTCAACGCGACGAGCGCCTGACCCTGCTCTTTCGGTGTCGAGGGATCGTTCAGGATCGATACGCCGGTGACGAGCTGGGGCGGGATGTTGCCCTTGATGAGCTCGGCGCGCTTGCGCAGTTCGCCCTGAGCGTCGTTGAACCTCGCCTGTTCGCGGTTCGTCTTCGCATCGCGCGCGGCGAGGAACAGCGCATCCATCGCCATGCGCACGAATTCGCTCGCCATGTGCAGCGCGTGCCGCGAGACGAGCTCGGTCAGCGAGGGCAGGACGAGCGCGAACTCCGGAGCGAACGTGTGCTTCTCGGCGGGTTTCGACGGCGTGCTGCCGTCGGCCGCGGGCTCCGGCTCGGCGGGCGCGGGTCCGGCGAGACTCTGCAGGAGGCCGATGATCTGCGGATCGGGATTGTCGAACTGTACGCCGACACCCGGGCCGACGACGCGGCAGACGAGCAGCGAGAGCTGGTGCTCCTGGCGCTCGCCGTCGACCATCAGCGCGAAATACAGCGTGGCCGTCATCTGCGGGCTGACGAGCTTCAATTGCAGGGGTTTGAGCGCGATGAACATGCCGGCGACGCAGAAGTCCCGGACGCTGCACATGATGGGCGGCCGACCCGCGAACGACACGAGCGCATCCAGCTTGATCGGGATGCGCGCATAGCGTCTGCGTTCCGCCCCGGAAGGTGTGGAATCTGGTCCGCTCACGTCGCTGTCTGTTCGCTCACCGTCATTGTTCTGTTCGGGGCAGGCTGGCGCCGGGCTCAGCCGGATCCCGCTACGCCAGGGCAGGTGGGGCCTGGACGTGCGCATCGAAATCGGGATACTCGCGAACGCGACCCGCGCGCTGGGGTGGCGCCCGCCTTCCTTGCTTTGCCGCATTGTAGCATCGGCTCGCGGCTTTGGCGGCGCGCGAAATGCAAGAAATTCCACGCCCGTTCAGCGCCCTGCGCGAGCGCGGCGCGGCGCCCCGGCGCATCCCAATCCGCCGCGCCTGTGCGACAATGCCGCGGGCTTCCCGCGAGCCCGATCCACTGACCACGAGCCCCGACGCCGCAATCGATATGGACAAAGACACGACAGCGCCACGCCCGACGAATTTCATCCGGAACATCATCGACGAGGACCTCGCCAGCGGTAAGAACGGGACCCGGGTCGCGACCCGCTTCCCGCCCGAGCCGAACGGCTACCTCCACGTCGGCCATGCGAAATCCATCTGCCTGAACTTCGGCATCGCCCGCGATTACGGCGGGACCTGCAATCTGCGCATGGACGACACGAATCCGGAGAAGGAGAGCGAGGAGTACATGCAGTCCATCGAGGAGGACGTGCGCTGGCTCGGCTTCAGCTGGGACGATCGCTACTACCACGCCTCCGATTACTTCGATGCGCTCCACGGCTACGCCGTCGACCTCATCAAACAAGGCAAGGCCTACGTCGACGGCCTGAGCCCGGAGGAGATCCGCGCCCACCGTGGCACACTGACCGAGCCCGGCCGCGACAGCCCCTATCGCGACCGTTCGATCGAGGAGAACCTCGCGATGTTCGAGCGCATGCGGGCCGGCGAATTCGCGGACGGCGAATACGTGCTGCGCGCGAAGATCGACATGTCCTCGCCGAACATCAACCTGCGCGACCCGACGATCTACCGCATCCGCAAGACCGCCCACCAC
Source organism: Gammaproteobacteria bacterium (assembly GCA_016209015.1). Classification (GTDB taxonomy): domain Bacteria; phylum Pseudomonadota; class Gammaproteobacteria; genus JACQWY01. The sequence continues at coordinate 35,051 of JACQWY010000003.1, forward strand.
CGCACCGGCGCGAAGTGGAACATCTACCCGATGTACGACTACACGCACTGCATCTCCGACGCGCTGGAAGGCATCACGCACTCGATCTGCACGCTCGAGTTCGAGGATCACCGCCCGCTCTACGACTGGGTGCTCGACCAGCTCGACGTGCCCTGCCATCCGCAGCAGATCGAGTTCGCGCGCCTGGAGCTGAATTACACGATCACGAGCAAGCGCAAGCTGCACGCGCTCGTCCACGAAGGCCTGGTCGCCGGCTGGGACGATCCGCGCCTGCCGACGCTCAAGGGCATGCGCCGCCGCGGCTATCCGCCGGCGGCGCTGCGCGATTTCGCCGATCGCGTCGGCGTGACGAAGAAGCAGACCGTCATCGACATGGGCGTGCTCGAGAACTGCGTGCGCGAAGAGCTCGACCGCAGCGCGCCCCGCGCGATGGCCGTGCTCGATCCCGTGAAGCTCGTGATCGAGAACTACCCGGCAGGACAGCGCGAAGATCTCGCCGCCGCGAATCATCCGAAGGACGAGAGCATGGGCACGCGCGCCGTGCCGTTCGGCCGCGAGATCTGGATCGAGCGCGAAGACTTCATGGAAGACCCGCCGAAGAAATTCTTCCGCCTCGCGCCCGGCCGCGAAGTGCGCCTGCGCTACGCCTACTTCGTGACCTGCACGAGCGTCGTGAAGGATGCGGACGGAAACGTCACCGAAATCCGCTGCACCTACGACCCCGCGACCCGCGGCGGCAACGCCCCGGACGGCCGCCCGGTGAAGGGTACGATCCACTGGGTGTCGATCGCCGATGGCGTCGACGCCGAAGTCAGGCTCTACGATCGCCTGTTCAACGTGCCGGATCCCGGCGCGCGCGAAGACTTCCGCGAACTGCTGAATCCGGACTCGAAACGCGTGATCCCGAATGCGAAGCTCGAGCCCGCGCTCGGCCGCGCCGCGCCGGGCCAGGTGTTCCAGTTCGAACGCACGGGCTATTTCTGCGCCGACAGTGTGGAGACGAAACCGGGCACGCCCGTGTTCAACAGGACCGCCACGCTGCGCGATACCTGGAGCAAGGTCGCGCAGGGCGATTGAGCAGTAACCGCGGCTGATATACCGAAGAGCCGGCCGCGGTTAGAATCCCGACCACCTCGCCATAGTTCAACGGATAGAATGGGGCCCTCCTAAGGCTCAGATGCAGGTTCGATTCCTGCTGGCGAGGCCATCACCTCCTCCGCCGGCCTCCGCAGACATCCGTTTTTACCAGAATTTCCGCCATAAATCGTGCTCTTATGCTCCGTGGCCCTCCGCGAGCATCCATTGCCAGCCGGGGGCAAGTGGGAGCGGCCTTGGGGGCAACTGGAATTGCCCCAAGAGGAGTTGTCCCCATGGCTCTCACCGACAAAGCGATCAAGAACGCGAAAATTCGCGATCGCACCTACCGGCTCTACGACGACCACGGTTTGCACCTCGAGGTATCACCGCAGGGCGGAAAGTGGTGGCGACTGAAATACCGGCTCGACGGCTGGGAAAAGCGCCTGAGCCTCGAGACCTATCCCGACGTCGGGCTCGCAGATGCCCGCGAAAAGCGCGAGGCACTCAGGAAGCAGGTTGCTGCGAAGGTGGACCCGAGCGGAGTTCGGAAGGATGCGAAGGCGGCGCGCGACCACACCTTCGAGAAAATCGGACGCGAGTACATCGAAGCACGGAAGCGCAAATGGGCCCCGCGTACCCCTAACCTCGTTACTGGCCGGCTTGAGGAGCTATTCAAGCGTCTAGGTACGCGCCCAGTGTCGCTTATCTCGGTAACTGAGCTCCGCCATGCACTGGAGCAGGTGCAAGCACGTGGCGCCATCGAAACTGCACATCGGATTCGGCAGGACGCAAGCCTCGTGTTTCGCTTCGCAATGGGCAAGGGTCTCGCCGATCACGACCCTGCCGCGGGTCTCAGGGGTGTGCTGGAAGAGCGCCAGACCAAGCATCACGCCGCGATCACCGACCCGAAAGAAATCGGCGCCCTCCTCCGCGCCATTGACGGCTTCTCCGGCGAACCGGCGACGAAGGCGACGCTCCGACTCGCCCCGCTCGTGTTCGTTCGTCCTGGCGAGCTTCGGGCGGGCGAATGGCAGGAATTCGACTTTGACGCCGCAGAATGGCGCATCCCGGCGGCACGCGTGAAAATGCGAGCGCCTCACGTCGTCCCCCTCTCCCGCCAAGCGATCGAAATACTGCGAGCCCTCCAGCCCATCACCGGACAGCGTGCTCACTTGGCCCAGGGGACGCCGAACTATGTTTTCCCGGGCGTCAGGACGCGTGCCCGGTGCCTGAGCGAGAACACGATCAATGCCTCGCTGCGCCGACTCGGCTATACGCCCGACCAGATGACCGGGCATGGATTCCGCTCTATGGCATCCACGCGCCTCAACGAATCACAGAAGTGGCACCGCGATGCGATTGAGCGCCAGCTTGCCCACGGCGAGCGCGATCGGGTTCGGGCCTCATATAACCACGCAGAGCACCTGCCGGAGCGGCGCCGGATGATGCAATGGTAGGCCGATTACCTCGACGGTCTACGAGAAGGCGGTGAGGTAGTCCAATTGCACCGCAAAGGCATGAATTTGTCTGGAAGCGAGAAGCCCCGCTGCTGAGGGCTATAAGGCAGCCCGGGTCCTGAAGATTTTCGGGGGCCGATCCCCATGCGATTTCGCCTTTTCCACGAGCTGGCCAATATGTACTAATTTTGGTACAATGTATGCCTCGACACCGATTCGTGAAGTTCGCTTCTACGCTTCCACTACGGGCACCGAGCCCGTGCGCGATTGGACTCAGAAGCTTGTCGAAAGACGATCGTCGTGCAATCGGCGAGGACGTAAAGACGGTGCAGTTCGTCTGGCCGCTCGGCATGCCCCTGGTGCGGAAGATGAGCGCCGACCTGTGGGAGTGGGAGATCCGCAGCCGCGTCGAACACGGAATTGCCCGCATCTTCTTCACGGTCGTAGAGCAGGACATCGTATTGCTCCACGGATTCAAAAAGTCGCAGCGGACGCTAAAAAATGAACTCACCACTGCTACGCAACGGATGAAGGACGTGCAGAATGCCACCTCGAAAGAAGCAAGTCGGAAGTAGCTTCGACGAATTTCTCGCCGAAGAGGGTCTCCTCGAGGACGCAAGCGCCGTCGCCCTCAAGCGCGTCATTGCTTGGCAGTTGCAGCAGGCAATGGAAGCTGAAGGCCTCACGAAGTCGGCCTTGGCCAAGCGTATGGATACGAGCAGGTCGTCGCTGGACCGTTTGCTCGACGAGCACGACACAGGTCTGACCTTGGAAACGCTGGCGCGTGCCGCACGCGCGCTCGGGCGGCGGGTGCGAGTCGAGCTGACGGCTTAGGAGCGCCTCGAAGAATTGCAGATGCGGCACCCCGACACGACCGGACGCAAGTGCCTCTTCGCAGAACAGGACCGTGTCTTAGGAGTAGTCGCTTTCGACGGCATGTTCAGTCTCTCGCGTTGAACCTAATTGCCAAGATAGGCGACCACGGTACCGAAAACAAATGATATCCGTACATTGAGGTGCGGCTCGCAACCGCTTGATCCTCTTACTCGCGCGCGACCGGTCTTCGGCGGGGATTTCCGTACACCGATGTTGCGCTCAAGACGCTCGCTCACGCCGAGTCGGCGCTCTGCGCTCGACCTTACCCCTGGAGCGATCCAGGCTTCGTCGGCTCAGCCCGGTGCGCTGCGGACGGAATGGAACATCGCGAAGTAGCGCGGGGATGAGAGCCCGGCTGAATCGACGTGACAGGTAATCGTGAAACTTTCGTATTGTGCCGCCGGAACTGTCATCGACGCGTAGCGCAAGCGCACCACCCCGATGAGACGTGCGTGCACGGCGAGCCGAAGCTTCTTATTGTTCTCTCCCCCTCGCTCCGCTACGGGCGACTTCGGGTCCCATTTCTCAAACAATGACGTCTCGGCGAACTAGCAATAAACTGCTACACGCGGGAACCTATTAGACGCGGGCTTGTGGTCGCGCGCGAGGCGTGACTCGGCGCGCAGATCAGTTCCGGGAATCTTGCCTAGCCAAATCAGGGTACATTGGCAGCCATTACTGCCGACGGCTGCGCGGGCGCGGTCTCGGCGAGTATCCGGTTATTCGGTTCAACAAGCAGCACGAAGATCCCGACATGAATATTTTCTCGGTCCATCACCTGCAAATCCGAGCTTTTGTTTTTTCGAGTCCAGAACAGGGGGAGCGGACGTGTAATGGCAAGAAGCTATCACGCGAAATCTAGAAACAGCGAAAGCGGCATAGGTGGCCTCCGTGTGGCACTAGCCATTACGTTTCCAATTGGGACACATTCGACCCTCAGAGCCGACCACCTGCTATTGGCTGCGGCCGCATGAAGCTCGAAGACCTCCAACCCGACGCCGCGGTTCGCGGCATCCTCCCGGATGCTCTCGTAACCGTCGTCAATGTGACTTGGCATGGGTCGGACGCGCTGACACTCGTCTACCGCGCCTCGGACGGTCGCATCGCGGACGAGATCCTCTACCGGGATGACGAGGCGCGAATTGACCTTGTAGAAGCAGGACGCCCCTGGAGCTTCGACGGCGACGGTGCAGTCTTCCGTCTGGTCTCTGAAGCCCATCGCATTCGGCTCGCGCACCTGTTCGACCCCGTGCTCGCCGTCCACACATCACTCGTCGATTCTCTTCCGCACCAGATCACGGCCGTGTACGAGGCGATGCTGCCTCGTCAGCCCTTACGCTTCCTGCTCGCGGACGATCCGGGCGCTGGAAAGACAATCATGGCCGGACTCTTCACTAAATAGCTGATCGATGAAACGCTACAACGCAAGCCGATGAATATTGCGCTTGGATTTCCACGGACTTACGTACCGACCAGCGAACTGGGCCTTTATTCGTCATGCGCAGTGCTCCGAAAGTTCGAGAGGCGATGCTTTGTCACCTGTTTCACGTTGAACTCGCTTCCTGGAGATTGCTTTCCGCTTTTGATCGATTATTTCGCACAGCTATTTAGGTGACGGCTAAGGCGAGGCGGTTGGCGAGCGCCGGTACGGCGCCAAATCTACCGGGGCGCGGAGAGGATGGCGCACGGCGTCCTCGATAGCTCGGCGACGAGACGCTTTTCAAGGTGAAGGCACAATGGGATTTTGGCATACAGGTTACATCGAGTTTCACCAGCCCGTAGGCTTGACCGGCGAATGGAAACCCGGCCCGTTGCGGCTGACGTGTCCGCACTGCGGGCAGGAGTTCGGTTCTGAGGATGACCTCAGGAGGCATCGTTTCGAGGCTCATCCGCTGTATCGGCCTGCGCTATTCCTGAACGGTAGAGAGCTTGGCACGCAGCGCGTGAGAATTACTCGCCCATTGGGGTCGAAGCAGATAAGAGTTGAAGGTGCGACACGTGCAGTACTGAACGGTCACGAGGTAGTCGTTGCTAGATTGGGGTTAAAGCTCTCTGAGATCTCGAACGACGTTTGTCGTATCGTTCTCGGAAAGGAGGGCGTCGAGGCTCAGTTCGAGCTTGAGATCCGGGTCGCGTCTGAAGCGGACCTCTGCGGCGTCGAGAATCAATTCAAAAGTATGGCTGCATGCCGCCGGCTCGACATGCGAGCGATCGAAGATTTTATTGCCGCGACTTCACGCTATAGTTCCGCCATTGGATATTGCGATGGCATCTGCGCGTACCTTTACGGGCTCATGGCAAAAGAACGCGCAACGGATTGCTCGCTGCCTCACGAGGCGTATTTGGCGAGGTACGCCAAGGCTGCCGAGGAGCTTGCGCCCTATGACCGTAATCTCGCGCATACCATCGGCGGCTTGATTGAGTTCCACTTCAACCATTTCCGGGATGCTGAGCGTCTTTGCGCGGGTTCGCGCCTGGGTGCTGTCGCCAGTCGTTTCGCGGGCTGGATTGAATCTCGTGTCGGAGTTCCCACGATATACACGGACGACGCTGACGAGGAAATTACCGCACTTGAAGGCCTCGTAACTGAGTGGGACACAGAGCAGATTCTGGGTTGGGCAGGCCGGCCTCTCCTGGCTCTTTCGGAACACCTAGATGACATCGAACTGTTCTTTAAACGGGACCTTGCGGAGTTCGATCGGGTGAAGCTCCATATGCTGCTCGGCGAAGCGTTCGCTGCGCTTGGCAAAACGAAGTCGGCGCTTGAGCATGCAAGAGCCCTCCGCAATCTGCCTGCATTGGAAGGCTGGGCGGAGGCTCTGATTCGCGAAGTCGGAGAACATAAGTGACCCAATCGCACGAACGTAGCGCGGTGAAAATTCGATTAGACGGCAGTAAGCCGCCTCGCTTCAATACACTCGCGGACTTGCTCCGGTTGACGTACGGTTCCAAGAGAAAACGCCTCGCATTAGCCAAGTCTGATCTCCGAGCGATGCAAGCCGCACCCAAGCTGGAAGCCGACGAGCGACATGATCTGCTGCGGCTTGCGTCATCGGATCGCACGCTGGAGCGTACCCGCGATCTGCTATTGCTCAGCGCGGAGAAGTTCGTGCACCACCCACTCGCCGTGCAAGTAAAGGACTTCGTCAGGGAGGTTCTGCGGAATCATCCGGCGTACCAGTCGCTATCGCTGCAAGGGGTGCTCGACAACCTACCCGAAGCATCCTCCATTGACATTGCGCTCGCGGCGCTCACGGGGCAGCCGTTTGCGCATCTGCAATGGCCTACCGGTGCTTCGCCGCTTAAGAAAAGAGAGGCTGAATCGCTGCGGCTCGCGGCAGTTCATTGTCTCCTCATCTGGTTGCGAGAGACCCGCGGTATTTCGCTCGAACGTATCCAGCGACTTCTCCATTCCAGTTTCTGGAAGCAGGCTGCGGCTCGCCAAAAAAGCGATGGGAAAATTCTTCGCACGCTCATACTTGCGCGCGACGGGGATGCGCTGGGGCTCGCCTGCTTAGCGTTCGAGGAAAACATAAGGGAGAAGTCGCGCGACGCCGACGCCGCGCGGGGTGCCGAGGAACGTGCTCGGATCCGCGCTGAGCACCTGCACTGTGAACTCCAGGAGGCGAGCGCGCTACTTGAGGCCGAACGGTCACGAAACATCGCTCTCCACAAGGAAATGGAACATGAACGGAGACAGCACGAGGACGAGAAAGCGCATCTGCGCAACGACTACGAAGTGCTGCGAGGTCGAATCCTGCGCCGGCTTAGGCAGGAAGTTTCGCTGCTCGACGAAGGCTTACACGCGCTGCGAAAGCAGCCGCCAAAAGTTCATGTCATGGACGATCACGCCGAGCGGGCGATTGACGGCTTGAAAAACGAGATTGAACGAATCAAGGGAGAGGTTGAATGAGCGTGGTCGGATTCGATTTCGGTACAACGAACAGCTTGATCTCGGTCATACGGGGCAACCGGCCGATTAATTTCCTTGATGAGCAGCGGCCCATTCCATCCGTCGTGTGCTACGAGGGGATGCAGACGATTGTCGGTCGCGAGGCAAAAGAGCGGTTGGCCCGAGCCGGCCTAGGGGTGCAAGGGAATACGGTGCGATCGCCAAAGACACTGCTTGGCCGCGAAAGCGTTTTCATAGAAGGCGTCGAACGCCACCCAGTCGACATCGTCGCCGATGTGGTGAGACACGTGGTGCACCAAACGAAATCGGGCCCCCAGGGCCGCGACCTGGACAAGATCTCGGGTGCCGTTGTGACGATTCCTGTAGATATGCATGGGCACCGGCGTCGCGCGCTACGTGACGCGTTTCGACTTGCCGGCGTGAGTATAGTGCAGTTCGTGCATGAACCGCTCGCGGCCCTGTACGGCTACTTCCGGAAGGATTTAGAGACACTGCTTCGCCGCTACGACCGCAAGCTCATTCTTGTCTTTGACTGGGGAGGCGGAACACTGGACCTGACGATTTGCCGGCCCATGGGGGATATGGTTGTACAGATCATGAACGACGGCACTGACGAGGTCGGGGGAGACGTCTTCGACGAAAACCTCATGAACCGCCTCGTGCAGAACGTCTGCGCGGCACGTGGAATCCATGCATCGGTCGATACGCAGCCCGGCGCTCGATCGCGACTTCTCGATCGCTGCGAGCGCGCTAAAATCGATCTTTCGATGCGCGAGCGCAGCCAGATTTATGTCGGAAGCTACTTCCGCGGGATCGCGGAGGAGGACTTCGACTACTCGCTTAGCCGGGACGAGTTCGAAGAGGTTGTGAGGCCGCTGCTCGACAAGGGCCTCCGGCGTATCAGTCAGATTCTGGAGAACGCCGGATATGCGCCGGAGCAGGTGGCGCTGTGCGTCGCCACGGGGGGCATGTCTAACATGCCCGCCGTCAAGCGGCGGCTTCACGAACTCTTTGGCCCTGAGCGGGTGCAGATCTCGGACAGTGCAGCGACGCTAATCGCCGAAGGAGCCGCATGGATTGCGGCCGACCAGGCCCTGCTCCGCCTTGCAAAGAACGTGGAACTGGCTCTTGCGCGGAATTCATACTTGCCGCTCGTCAAGGCAGGTACCGTCATGCCCAAAGAAGGAGAAGTGCAGAGAGCAACCTTCCATCTTTACTGCACCGACCCACGAGATGGCGTCGCGAAGTTCCAGATCTGTTCACCAAAACGCGCGGGACGCAGTGTTCTGCCCGGCGAGCCGCGCGCCCATCTCGAGACCGTGACCGTCGAAGTAGACGCCAATACAAGGCCTTTTCGCGAGCGGCTAGAACTCGACGTGAGCATCAACGACGACCTCATCCTTGAGGCGCACGCGCGTTCACTGAACTTGAAGGACCAAGATCGGCGCGAGATCCACAACCTGGAGTTCGGCTTGGCATTCCCGAACTCGTCGGCGGCTGGCGGCAATGAGATCGATGACGGGCATTCACCCATCGGGGAGCCGCGTGAAAGGGGTGGTCTGAGCCTTAGAGCCAACGTTGCGGACCTCAACGATCAGAGCCTTGTTCCCGGGGAGCTTCTCTATCAGTACGACCCTCACTACTTCGATGTGCGGCGGGAACCACCGGAACATCAGGTTCAAGAAATGCTGTACTACGAACCTTGTTCTATTTGTCGCCGCGCCTCGAACGATCCTCTCTGCAGGTGCACGAGCTTGCTGACTGAAGTAGCACCCACACCCGCCGAGCAGCCGAGGGCGCACGGATGAGTCTTTTCGAGGACACTAACCCCAGGGCGCCGAAAGAGTTGCTTGGCGAAATTCATAGCCGCACCACAGTCCTCCCGGACTTCCAGCGCGACTTCGTCTGGGAGCCCGGCGCAACGCAGGAGCTGATCGTCTCGATCGCCAACAGCTACCCAGCAGGAAGTATCCTGCGCGTGCGGGATGCTAAGGAAGCTCTGAACAAGCCGCCAGTTTGCTTCCTGGAGATCGCTTTCCGCTTTTGATCGATTATTTCGCACAGCTATTTAGACTCAGCCAATATCATCGGAGCTACCGGGATACCCCCTCACCACCCCAAAACGAAAAATTTTCGAGTCTCCAAGAATTCGGCAACACCCTGCGCCTGATCATCCCCCCTGGGAATCAGGTTTTGTCCGAAGTCTTTATCTTGCCACGAGAACCAAAACCAAAATGCATGAGTGCGTCTTTGCGACCTATCACTGCCGCCCCATCCCAGCATCCGGCTCTTGCGCCTACCGATCGATAAGCCCCGTATGTCCGAGGTGTTCCGCAATCTGACGAATCTCCTCGCGAAAAGAAGCGGTCACACGCCCATATCCGATAACTATCCCGACGGCTCTTGCGACGTCCTCAGTCCCGAGCGCGATCTGCTCGCGCACGAGATCTGCCTTTTCAGGAAACGGCACGTCTCGCCACTCACGATGCTCTCGGTTGATCTTCAGCCCCCTGAACTTGTACAGCGGAGATGCCGGCACGCCTTTGGGCCAAAACACCTTATGCCCGTCCGGAGTAGCCTCATAATGTCGGACCTTGCTACATGCGGCCCACACAGATTGGGAAATTCGGCTTTTGGTCCTTCGATAACCGTGCGCCCTCGCGATTCTATCGCTCAGGCACTTGAACGATATCGGTCCCTCGGCGTCTATCAGCGTTATCGCCATTTGCCGGAGCTTGGGCCGGTAGGCTTCATCATGGAACCGTGGCGCCTCTTCGGCGTAAGGCGCACCCGGATCCGCGACGGAGTCTGCTTCGGATCCGTCCTCCTGCATTCGATCCACTTTATCCGGCGCGTCTTCTGCTCCGTTCGATGGATGAAAGCTCGCAAAAGCCTCCTTTCGAGCGGGGACGTCGGTGCTCTCCCTAACCACGGGCTCCCTATCGTCATCTGAATATCTCGAGTGTCGAATCGAGTATTCCGCGTGAACGCGCTCGGTGTCGGCGTTCGAAGGCACCTCGCCCGGACCCATAGCCTCAGGCTCGTCCGCAGTAGTTGTTTCGGGCTCCTCAGCCCCGGCATCTTGGACCACTGCTCGGTCGCGTTCCGAAATCCCCTTCAGCGCCTGATCAATGCGGGCGATAGCCGTGTCCGAGTCGATGAAATAATCCGTCGACCATACCCGTATCAGCCGCCATCCGAGTTGCTCGAGGATGATGTGCCGGACGCGATCGCGGTCCCGAGCGCACGCGGAGCTATGGTATGTCGCCCCATCGCATTCAATTCCGGCAAGGAACTTTCCAGGGCTGTCTGGATGGACCACGCCGAGGTCGATTCTGAATTTGGAGACTCCGATCTGGGTGTGCACTGTCCAGCCAAGCGACCGCAGGCGGTCCGCGACGGCCTTTTCGAAATCGCTGTCGTACTCCCCTTCGCTTCCGATATGACGGATCGCTTCACCGAGGGCGATCGGGCCCCTCGCTGCGTAATCCAAATAGAGCTTCAGATCCTTCACGGCTTCGGCAGACGTTCGTGTCAGATCGATCATCGAGGCATCGAAGCTCGCGAACACGATGACCTCGGTCGTTGCGCGGGTGATAGCTACGTTGAGTCGCCGTTCTCCACCTTGCCGATTCAACGGACCGAAGTTCATCGACATGGTCTTCGCGCCGGGCTCGGTCGGTCCGTAGCCGATCGAAAGCAGGATCACATCGCGTTCATCACCTTGGACGGTTTCTAGGTTCTTTACGAACACTGGAGTTTTCCCGTCCGCGGCGAAGAACTTTTCCAAATCCCGGGAAGCACGCCTTTCCTGGTCCAGCAGATCCTCCACCAGGCGCTGCTGCTCGGAATTGAGTGTGACGACACCAATCGAGAGCTTGCTGAGCAACGGGTCCTTTAGGCGTCTGACTACTTCGGCGACGAGTGCCTTCGCCTCGATTTCATTCGTCCGAGCTTTGCCCTTGGCGTACACGCCGTGCACGCGGCGCAGGGAGACGGCGCTCTCGGTCGTGACTGCCGAAGGATAGGTAACGAGCGAACCTTGGTAGTACGCATGATTGGAGAAGCAGATGAGGCTCTCGTGCCGGCTTCGATAATGCCCGGTCAGTCGGTAATGAGGCACTCTGGCCGCCAGGGCCTCGTCCAGAATGCTTTCGAGGTCTTTGGCGTCTTCATTTTCGTCGTCGTCTGCTCCGCGCTCGAAGAATCTGGTCGGGGGCATCTGCCGCGGGTCTCCTACGACGATACACCGGCGTCCTCGTGCGATGGCTCCTATTGCGTCCGGAACGGTGATCTGGCTCGCCTCGTCGAACACTATCAGGTCGAACGCGTGAAGATCCGCCGGCAGAAATTGGGCGACGGAAAGAGGGCTCATCAGCAGGCACGGCGTCAGGGTCGTGAGAGCGGCACCCATTTCTGAGACGAGCTGCCGAATGGGCTTCTTCGATGCCTTCTTTTGCACTTCATGCGAGAGGACGGCGTAGCCTGGATGGTCGCCGCCAGTATTTGCGCCCGGAATACTGGCCGACAAGCGCGCGCGTATATATGCAGCGGCGAGCGACGCGAGCTGGCTGTCCAGATTCCGAAACGTCTGGATGAGGTCTTCATGCACGATCGCCTGAAATTTGGTCAACTCCGGCCGCGCATCGACGAGTATGGGCGCCACCCAGCAGGCATACGCGGTTCGAAACGCCGCGACGGTTTCGTCATGCCGGATGGTTTCGGATTCGAGCGCCTCGACGAGGGCTCCAAGTCCGAGGTCCCGGGCATCTCTGCTCGCGGCCACCCATGCACACCAAAGGTTCAGCCGCTTGGTTCTCGCTCGGATCGCTTTAACCGAATCGCCGATTTCCAATATCGAACGGGCAGGATTGGCGCCCGTATCTGCCATGGAGGACACGGCGCAGAATCGCGTCAACGCGCTCCGGTAGACATCAAGCGCGGCGCATAACTTCCGAGCGGTCGACTCAGCCTGCGCCCAGTGCGCGTCACTTTCGGTCGTCTCGCCAAACCAGCGGATCAAAGCCTCATGAATCGTAGTTACTGGCCCACCGAAAGTTGCCAGGGTATTGGCCGCATGGCGCAGCCGGCGCGCTGCTGACACCCATTGCTGTGCCTGCTCCGGGTCGCCTTCGACCCCGTGCCAGGGAATTCCGGGGGGCATGCTCTCGGAGAGCTGCACGAGACTTTCATGCTTCTCGCATAGCGAAACCAAAGCCTCGAGGTCCTTCTCCGGCGCCGGCACCTGCTTCGGAGGTATCTGGGTGCTCATCCAGATCCGTTTACGAAGCTTGCGGCGGGCAAGAATCCGGAGCGGCCAGGGCTTCGCTTCCGATATCAATCTTTCGCCTAACCATTCCCGAGTCGCGGCCAGGCTCATCCGTGTTATCGGATACTGATCCGCTACGGAAACTGCTTCAGCACGAAACGCAGCTAATTTCCGGGCTGCGCTTTCCAATGCCTCTATCGCGGCGCGACCGTCGGGCCCGAACCCGAAATCGAGCCGAACCCCACCACATTGATGCGCGACTTCACCGATTTCACCAAGCGCCGAGAATTCTGGTTCACTGAATCCTATCGTAGGTAGACCCACGATCCGGCAGAGCGCCTCACGTGCAGCGGTCAGTTCTGTGATTGCAACTCCGAGATCCCCAGCCGCCTTTTCGAGCTCGGATGTCCATGAGAACGACCAATCAGCATTCGATATGGCGCCGAATGCAGCGACGTCTTCAGGCTCCAGTTGGCTGTAGTGCATCCCAAGGAGTTTGGCTGCGTCTTCGAGCCGTGCGAGCGATGCGGCATCCGGCGCGCGGCCCAATCCCGCTGAATCGGGCTGCCAATCCAATCGCACGCGATGAACATCGCCATAGCGAGCACTCCGTCCTATCGCCTCATGGGGACTGATGCCTGCCGGACCCGGCGCGTGAAGCGCCGAGACCAAGCCGTTGAGCTTGTTTCGGACCTCCTTCAAATCTCTGGCCTTCTGTGCCCATGCCTGCGCGGAATCGCCTCCCCGCTTCTTCCAGGCCGCGTCGAGCTGCGCAACCACCGCTGTCTTGTTCGCTTTCGCGGAATGCAATTCGAGACAGAAATCGCCTAGCCCGCAGGCCTTCAGCCGTCGATACACGACGTCGAGCGCCGCCATCTTCTCGGACACGAACAGGACACGCCGCCCGAGACCCAAGTTGTGCGCGATGATGTTGGCGATGGTCTCAGACTTGCCGGTACCCGGCGGACCTTCGAGTACGAAGTCGCCACCTCTTCCGGAAGCATGAATGGCGACGATCTGCGAGCTGTCGGCATTGAGCGGAGCCATCAGCTCGGCCGGGTCTATGGCGTAGTCGACATCCCGAGGTGTGAGAAATTGGGCGCCTTCCTTGTAGGCCTCCCGCGGGGTATCCAGGATGTGACGTACGAAAGGGCTCGTCTTGAGCGTTTCCGTTCTTTCACTCAGGTCCTTCCACATGAGGTACTTCGCGAACGAGAACGTGCTGAGCACTACGTCTTCGACAACTTCGAATGCCGGGACGTCGCGGACCTTGGCGCGGACCATGTCCCATATCAGTCGAACGTGGATGCCGTGCTCATCCTTGGGCAGCGCATCGCCAAGACCTCCCAACTCGATGTTGAAGTCCTGCCGCAGGAGTTGGAGAAGCGTATGGTTGAACACCGGCTCGTCGTCGTGCGAGGTGAGATACGGCTTCGAAGCCGCACTGGAACGCACCAGCTTCACGGGCAGCAGGATCAAGGGCGCGCGATAGCTGTTTTTCTTGTCCCCCACCGGCGACCAGCGCAGCATCCCGAGCGCGAGGAAAAGCGTATTGCTGCCGCCCTCTTCGAAATCCGCCTTAGCTTTCCGATAGATTTCGATGGCGCGCTTTTCCAGGCTCTTCGGGTCGATGTCGGCGACTATCTCGTCCCGTGCGAGCGCTTCTATTGCGAAGTTCTTCGAATAGTCGTCGCCGGTTCTGAGATGATAAAGCGTCGTGTCCGGCTCGCCCTGGGCGTTTATCTTCGGCGGCGGCGGAATCAGGTGAATTCGGACGCCGTCCGCAATTTTGTCCTCGAGTAGCGCCGGGTCGGGGCAGAAGATCGGGATCGAGCTCTCTGAATTTTTGAGGTTCAGAAGGCGGTTGCGCTTTGAAAGATCGAGCAAACCTCGCTTCCAACGTTCCAGTCGTTCGGCAGGGGTCTGCGGCTCGTCGTCGGCCGGCGCCACGACGTCGAACAGCGGCAAGTCAGGCGGTTCCTCAGGAAGAACCTCGACGGCTTCACTGCCGACACCTACCAGGCCTTTGTCCTTGTCTGCGATCGCTGGGAGCGGGCGGATGCCCCGTCCCCGCGCTTGGCGGATATCAATCGCATAGATGAACCGGCTTTCATGGGCCTCGTCCAGTTGGCGAGCGCCTTCGGCTATCGCTTTCTTGAAGGCAACGGGCTGGTCATTGGTTGCCAGCGTAGCCTCGAAGATGATCAAATCGTCCTGCGCGATCGCTTTCCTCACCTCCATCGCGTCGTCAACGGTCAGCGATGGAAGACTCTTCGGTTGCAGCCAGACACCGGTCAATGCATGGCTTTCGGTGAATGCGACGATCGGGTAAAGCCCGATCTCCTCGAAGGCGGATGCGAACAGCAGCGCGGTATCCAGACAAGTCGCAAGTCCCTGCTCTTCGATCATCGACGGAAGCCGGATCTTCTGCCCCTGCTTTTCGAAGCTCGCGGGGGGCTCCGTATACGTGATGCGCTGGCCGACTATTGCCGCCCAGATTGCACCCGCGATTTCCCAGACGCGCTTCCGGTCCTTGGATTGATACCCTTCCAGCGCGCTCTGCTTACCGGCTTTCTGAAGCAAGCCCGAGGCGCGCTTGAGCACGCGGGCGACGGCGGGATCGTTTGGCGTAACAAATGCAGCCAGAAGCTCAGGCATGAATTGCGCACCGCCCCATTCGTTCCGGGCAAGCGCTTCTATCGTTTGGTGCGATTCGGCAAGGACTGCCGTGCCCTGCCGCAGCTCGATTCGGACATCGGCGCGCATGCGTTCCGTCAGAGCATCGAGCAATCCGCCCTCGAGCGGCACTCTCCGATCGCGCGGCCGGAACTCCGCACCGGCCACCAGCTTATCTATATGCCACGTTCGGGCGCCCAACACCGGGGGCTCGGTCGTTATATGGAGCAACAGAGCTTCCAGATCCCGTCCGCTCTGGTTCGTGACTTCGAGGTTTGCAAGGACCGCGACGTCGCACTGATGGGTTGCGAAAGTGATTCGTGGAGCCAGCTCCGCTCGGATGAGGAACTCGGGTTGCGGATCGGATATCGACTCGGATACGGTGCCGTCGGCGCTAGTCGCACGACTTACGAGCATCGATGGCTCGGCTTGACCAGATCCAGGGTTTTCCATCCGAGAGGCTCTGCTAAAACGGCCGTCTTATTGGTATCCAATCTTGGAATTGGCACTGGCCAGCATCTTGCCCCGACGTAGCATTCGATGATGCATCCGATGCAGGCGACCATAGTGTTGTGCAACGGCGACCGTACATCAACATAGGATTGGATCTTTTGTGGGTCCAGGGCCGAGCCTGGACCGGCCTGTACTAGGAATATTCCGATGCGCCCTGCAGACGGCCAATCTTCGAGATAGCGCGGCCAGGAGAATGCAAACTATCGTGTCCGACTCGATCGGCGGCGCCGAACTTACGTATTGGCCGTAGCACGTCGACTTCATATGCTCTAAGAGCTTTGACGCGCACCGTGCTAGCTAAATAGCCTTGCATGTAATGGAGACAACTGGCTTAAGCGCGCCGGGTCGAAACCTTAGTGCCTGGGAAAGGCTGTGTCTCGCGTAAGAATCGACGGACGTCTTCAACGAGGGGTTCGATGTGTTGGTGCCGGTGGTTACGGGTGACATGGTCATGCATCTGCTTCCATAAACGCTCAATGCGGTTATCGTTCGGTGAATACGGCGGCAAGAAATGGAGCTCGATCCGGCCGGCGCGCGACGCCAGGTAATTCTTCACGATCTGCGCCTTGTGGATCACATAGTTGTCCAAGACCAGGTGCAAACGTTTGGCGCCCCGGTAGACGCTGCTCAGATACTGCAAGAACTCGACGAACATCGCCGCAGTCTTGTATTCGACGATCCCCGAGACAATCCGGCCGGTGCGCGCGTTGAGTGCGCCGAAGATATAGCGCTTGACGTTCTTGCCCGGTGTCAGCACCACGGCCTGCTGACCACGCCGCAAATAGGTCGACCCTATTTTCGGGTTCAGATGCAGATCCGCTTCGTCTTGATAGAACACCTCCTCGGACGGAGAGGCCGCTGCCACTCGGGCGGCGATCCGGCGCAAAATCTGCCGGCGTCCGCGCACCGGGATCTGCAACCCGGGTCGTGGGCGGCCGCGCCGGCAGCCCTGAGTGCGCAGGGTGCGATAGACCGTGCTGGTCGAGAGCGTCACCTTGAAATCCTCGGCGAGTTGCAAGACGAGCAATTCCAGCGTCCAGGTGCAGCGCTGCCAACCATAGTCTCTCGGTACGCCATCGAGATAGCCCAGCAGCGTCGTGGTCATCTCCGCCGTCACTTTGTCGGCCGCTCGCGCCGTTCGTTGGTCGCGCACCGCGTCCTCGCCCAGTTCCGCGAAGCGGTACACCGTGCGGTAGACCGTTGCTCGAACGCAGCCGGCCATGCCGGCCACCTCGGTTGCAGAGCGGCCCTGACTGAGCAGCAACAGGATGCGACAGCGCAACGCCTCGATGCGCGAGGGTGTCTTGCGCCAGACCTTTTCCAACCGTCGACGTTGCGCACGGGGCATGGATACTCTTAAGCTCATCGGCAGAGGAACCTCTCTGATTTCGGATCAATTGGTTTCTCTTTTTGATCCCGGTACGTGACAGGCTATTTAGAGTCCGCAGGACTCATACCCGCACCGAAAACGCAGCGTAGACAACGATCGGGTACCTCTCGGGGTCGTGCGTCACATCACGTTTCAGATGATTTCTTCGCGCTCAAAAAAATAGCTTCTTTCCTGCGTCCGATGCTGGCGAGGCCATATCCTTCACCAGCCTTCGCCGACATTCAGAAACCCCAGTCTTTTCCCTGCTTTCTCTGCATTTTCCTTTCGCCGCAGTTCGCCGGCCTTCGTTGACAACCGGGGACAACCGGGGGCAACTGGAATTGCACCCGGAGGACCTGCCCCCATGGCGCTCACCGACACGGCGATCAAGAACGCGAAGGCTCGTGATCGGATCTACCGGCTCCATGACGAGCGCGGCCTGTACCTGGAGGTGGCACCGCAGGGCGAGCCTTCAAGATCAGTTTCGGTATGAGAACATCGAGCGGGGTTACCTTATGGCATGGCATTCGCGGCCGCCCGATGAGGCGGCGTAGGCGTGCACCGCGCGCCTCACTGCATGACGTGTGAGTGACGAGCACTTCCAAGAGATCCCGCCGCGGCGATCGGCGAAGCGGTTGCCGCGGCGCTTGGCCCTATTCTGCTCGAACCGTTGCGGTAGCTCTCATGTAACGCGGCCCTTTACCACTGTAAAGCAGACAGTTACAGTAACTGCATGATACGGACGTTCCGCCACAAAGGCCTCGCCAAGTTCTTCAACGAAGCAGACCCGAGCGGAATAGCGCCCGACCTTGTGAGTCGCGTTCAGCGGCGCCTGGCAGCCTTGCACGCGGCCACGAAGCCCGAGGACCTCAATGTCCCCGGCTTCAGTTTTCACGGCCTCAGGGGCAAGCCGAAGCGCTACAGCGTCCACGTGAACGGCCCCTGGTGCATTACCTTCGAATGGGAGGCCGGCAGCGCTGTGCGCGTCGACCTCGAGAACTACCACTGAGGAGAACGAACATGGCGAAGCGCGAAACGAAGGCGGCTCTGATCCCGGCAATGCCGCCAGTCCATCCGGGAGCCGTGCTACGTGAAGACGTGCTGCCCGCGACGGGGCTGTCCGTCACCGCCGCGGCTGAAGGTCTTGGCGTCTCCCGTCAGGCGCTCCACGCCATCCTGCGCGAGGCCGCGGCGGTGACGCCGGCGATGGCCCTGCGGCTCGGCAAGCTGCTCGGGAACGGGCCCGAGCTCTGGCTCGGCATGCAGCAGCAATATGACCTCCATCGCGCCGCTGAGGCGCTCCACGACGAGATCGAAAGCATCGAGACCGTGCGGGCGGCCTGAACGTCGAGCGCGGCGTGGCGGGCTCCCCCGTAGCCAGGAAGAAGCGAAACGAAACTCAGGCTACCCACGACCCGTTAGCGGAGTCCCCCGCGCGCAAGAAGAAGCGAACCGACACCGAGGAACTCCATAATCCGCGCTGCCGGATCGATCATCGCGTGATGGATACGGCAGCGATTGCCCGGGCCTCTATTTCCTTCGCTCAGCTGCATTCCGACGCCGATGAACAAGACCCATGCAAGCAGGCTGTCACACCGTCGGCACCCGCAACCCGAGAGGTATGACGATGAGACTCGCAGAACAGATCGAAGCCCTGTCCAAAGAGTTCGACCGCATCCGGGCGGAGTCCG
This sequence comes from Gammaproteobacteria bacterium, assembly GCA_016209015.1. Lineage (GTDB taxonomy): Bacteria > Pseudomonadota > Gammaproteobacteria > JACQWY01. The sequence continues at coordinate 53,892 of JACQWY010000003.1, forward strand.
ACTCCGAACAGGCCCGCGTGGATGGCATTCTGGCCCGCCTGGTCGAGCAGGAGGACGCGGCAGGCCGGGCCTACGAGGACGCGCTTCGGCGGCTCTCTGAAGGCAATGGCGAGGTCGCGGAATGCGCCCGCTGGAACGCCTGCGCGGCCGAGCTCGCGAAGGCTGTTGAGCTCGCAGAGCGCCGAGCCGAGGACACTCGCGCGCGGCTCTCGTACGCGACCCACGACCCGCAGAGTCGGCGCGGCGCCTTGCAGACACAGCTCAGCGCAATCCAGGAGGCCAGGGGCTGGGTGGGTATCGGAAACGACGACCGGGTGCGCCGCGCGCGTGCCAGCGAGTACCTCGAGAAGGCGCTCGCCGCGAGCCCCGAAGACTTCGCGGATGCCGTCGCCGACATGGTTGGCCGGTCCATGGTTCGCGAGATCGACCGGTGGCGGCAGATGCGGATGACCGAGCTGCCGGGGCATGCGATCGCGACGCTGGACGCCGTGGGGGCGAAGGCGGCGTGACGGGCGTGGGCAGGTGAATATCGCACGCCTTTGTGTTGACGATTACGAGGCCGGGCAATCGTCGTCCGTCGACAGCGAACCCGAATTGCGGCCCCATCGTATGCGATGTCCTGGCGGCAATACCCACAGGTGGCGTGCCGCGGGCCCTCCAACAATGTCCGCGTCCGCGGGATAGATTTCGACGGCGCACCGATCGCCGTAACCGACCTCGCGTTTGATCTGCTGGAGTTCATCGAAGCTATAGGCATCCGTCGATGCGAGGGCGGCGCCATCCAACTCGGTAGAGAGCATTGCCAAACGAACCGCGTCGCCCTCCTGATGGGCCATGACGAGCACGGAATCGCCGGCCCATACGCCAACGAGGCTCGGGTCACGAGGCTCGGATTCCGCTTGTGTTGGGGTATTCACTAGTGGCATGAGAGCCCTCCTGCCGATTGATGCGATAATGCAGCCGCCTCCGACGGACGCAGATTACAGCGCGCGTCGAAATTGACCATCAGATTCCGATACCCGCGCCTCGGCTCGTCGGCTACGAGGGGCGCTCACTTGCTCCTCGATGAATGTGCCGATCAAGCCCACAGCGGAGGGAGCGTCATGCGCGCCGGTTCCTGGTGGACGCTCAAGGGGCTCTTGTCAGCGATTTTCGCATTCAGCATGTTCCGGGAGTTCTCCAAGACCCTGGAGACTTCCGCGGCTGTCGCGGCGACACTCGGTCTGGTTTTCATTCTTGGATCAGCATGGTTCCTGATAGCCCTCATTATCCGCGAGCTGCGTAATTGGCGAAGGCGCAAGGCGGGCGCCGGCAAGGACCCGGTGACGAATGGGAATCTCGCGGAATGCCCGGCCTGTGGTGCGGTGAATCGGATAGAAAACTATTCGATAGAGAAGCGCCCGCGCTGCGCTGGCTGTCATGCGCTGCTGCCCGAGTCGTTCCATGTTCGAGTGGCTCGAGCCCTTGGGGATGCATGGAGTCGCTTCGCGCTGCTCGCGGCGTTCATTGCAGGCTTCGTCGCTGGCGCGCTGGCGCTTCACCTATATTCGAACCTCGTCACTTACGACGACTGCATCCTCTCGCACATCAAGCCTGGCATGTCGGTCGCCGCTACCCGACTGGTTCACGAGTCCTGCGTCCGTAAATACCGAGCCAGGAAATGAGGACGTATGAGACCGGTGAAGAGTTAGGGAAGCTCTGAATAAGTCCATCCTGGACTTTTCAGAGCACGGTCGGCAAGAAGCGTGGTTCTTGCCGACCTTACGTGAACAATGGCTTACGCCACTGTTCACGGCGGCACATCCCTGTGCCGCCGGAAGCTCTGAACTGGCAAACTGGTACCCGAGTCGCGATTCGAGCAGATTGCTCGACGTGCCCGATCCTCCCCCCTGGTCAGCAAGGACACCGCGGCTGAACTTTCAGACACGACTCCGGTTGGTCGCTCGAGCCCTAAAAGAGCGGTGTTCCTCAGATCCCTGGCATCAGAGCCGAGCGAAAGAACGTGGGAACGAGTACTGGCTGTCGCTGGCGTCGGGGATGGTGAACGCGGGGGACGTGGACTACCCCCGGGTCTATTTAGCGCCGTGATGACCGGCATCCCTGAGCCGATGCTCGAGTCGATCGTCACGTGCCCTGAGTGCGGCCACTCGAAGACCGAGACGATGCCGATCGACGCCTGCGTGCGGTTCTACGAGTGCGAGCGATGCCACACAGTCCTCAAGCCCAGGACCGGCGACTGCTGCGTATTCTGCTCGCACGGGTCGGTGCCCTGCCCGCCGGTACAGGGCCGGGGCGGCTGCTGCAGCGGCTGAGCCAAGACCCCATCCGCAATGCCACCGAGATCACGCTGGACGCCGAGCGGAAACTTGGGGAGATCTTGAAGGCGACGCCGAGGAACCAAGGCGCGGCGGCCGGCGGAAAGAAGGACGGGCCACGCGGTGACTATGTGGAACCGCGTGATGAAACGCCCACCCTCGCCGAGCTCCAGAATCCGGGTGACACGACCGTCGGCGGGGCAACTTTCGGGGCAAGTCTGAACTGGTGCCAGCGTGAAATTTCGCGATAACAGCAAGATAGGTACATTCCTTCGGTCTCTGCTGGCCACCAACCCCAATCACGCGGTCCCCGTAAAGCATCACGCCGCGGTCACAGACCCGAAGGAGCTCGGCGCGATGCTTCGCGCGATCGACGGCTACACGGGACAGCCTGAGACGGCCGCCGCCCTGAAGCTCGCACCGCTCGTGATCGTCCGCCCCGGCGAGCTCCGCGCGGCTCAATGGCACGAGTTCGATCTGGACGGCGCGACCTGGAGGCTCCCCGCCGGTCGAATGAAGATGCGACAGGATCACATGGTGCCGCTCGCGCGGCTGCCGGGATTGCACCTCTGATTCCCGTTGCAGCTGCCGGGAATAGTCCGAAACAGGCATTTGATCGCTGTCAATGCACCAGTGCATGTGAGAGCCTAATATGGTTTTAACGGTGCGTGTTCTGCAATCTCGAAAACATGAAAACTTACCCATCAATTCACTTCAGCCCTCGTTCAAACCTGAAACGAGCAAGCGGGCTGACACTCATGGTCTGGGTAAGTTTCCTCTTTCTGAACTTCTTCCAGCCGTGCTGCGAGGCAATGGCGGCCGAACTTCCGTGCCACCACCAGCAGCATTCCGGCATCATGAAGCTGCATCATTACGCTGGGCTCGGGCAATCGGAGCACGCCATTTGCGTGAAGTTCGAGATCGCTAACGCAGCCGTCTCTCAGTTCGACGGCAAAGCCTTGCAGCGAAGCGTCGCTCCCGACCTACCGGGCATAATTGTCGATAGCCGAGGATTTGAGTTTCTGGCCATCACATACGACTCGCCCAAACCTCTAGCCTTCACTTCATCTTCTGATCAGGCTCTGTACCTGACTACGCTGAGACTTCGGATTTAACGTCCTTCGTTCGACTCATTTCATTTCTGTGTCCGACGGATACAGGCGAACAGTCTCTAAATTTTCGTCTATGAAGTTACGAGGTTATGCCATGAATACTCTTCTCAAAATTGCGTTGGTTTCCAGCTCGCTCATCCTGGCGTCTGCAGCTTCCTTTCCGGTTTACAGTGCGGACATGCCGCTAGAGCAGTCCATATCGGCGGCCAAGACACCTGCCGATCACGAGGCACTGGCCCAGCGTTATGAAGCTGAAGCGAAAGCAAATCAGGCGAAAGCGGCCGAGCACAAGCAGATGGCGTCGGGCTATAAGAACCTCGGCGGCAAGGGCGGTGCGGAGGGCTTTGTCAGCCACTGCGATAAGCTCGCGAACGCTTATGCGGAAGCCGCGAAGCAGGACGAAGAACTGGCGAAACTGCATAGGCAGTTTTCGACCCAACTTGAGAAGTAATCTGCCTATTGATCGCGCGATGTTAGTCATTGCGTGATCGATCGCCATCCCGCCTGCCGGAATATCATTTCCAAGGCGGGGTGGCGATCTCTCCCGGCTGGCTGCGGGTGTTACTACTTCAAGTGGCCTGATTAGGCCAACCAAGAATCTATCCGGCGACGCAATACTTTCGCACTGCAATCAAGTACTTCGGACAATGTACTTTGATATACGGCTACGGTTCGACCGCTGTGGGTCGCGTTCATCCCGGCCGGAGGCTCGGAAGTCCGTTATCCGGCGAATTGCGGACCGACGATGAAACCATTCTGGACGACGGCGCCCAGGTCCGGAATGCGCAACTATGCCCGCGGCTGAATCCTCAGACGACGCGATAACGCGGCACCCCAGCAAACTCTGCCGCGGCGACGTCCCGGACGGCGTAGGCGGCGTCTCCCGCGGCCCGCGCGGCACATCAGGACGAATGCGCGGCGAGCCTTCAGCGTCCGACCCGCCGGAGATCAGCGCGACGTCCCCGCGTCCGCGTCCCGTCCCGTGGGGCAGTCCGGCCTGTCCCGTGGGACACGTCACCCCGCGTGACACGGGACGACGCGAGCGACGCCGCCCGCTTCAGTCGCCCCGGCATTCCGCGACAATTCGATGACGGCCGCAGTGTTCGAACCGTATACGGATCGATGCGCCGGGGGTATTCCTGAGAGGACATCGGTATCCGCCTCGATAGCGATCGGAAGGAAGCTGCCCGCCGCTATACCGTCGAGCTCGTCGCCCGCGACTACATCGAAGTGAAGCGCGGAAAATGGGCGCCGCGGACGCTGCAGCTCGTCACCGACCGGCTCGAGAAGAGTCTCTTCCCCGCGCTCGGCTCGCGCCCCATCCACACCGGGAACGCATCACTGCGGTGAAGACCGCACGCCCAGACCGGAAATCCTCCTGGCACGTCAGCTTCGGCTGGCACTCGAGGCGCTACCGGCGGTAGGATTCGCCGCATGCAAGTGGCGACCGGAACTGTCATCAACGGAAAGATCGTCGTCGAGGGCGCCGAACTGGCCGAGGGCACGGTGGTGACCGTGCTCTCGCGTGGCGCGAGCGCGCGCTTCTCGCTGACTGTCGAACAGGAGAACGAACTGCTCGAAGCGATCGCCGGGATCGCGCGCGGCGAGTTCGTCACACCGGAAGAACTGATCGCCTCGCCGCCAAAGCAAGCGTAAACGATGCCGCGCCGGGTGAAGATTGCCGCCCGGGCAGCCAGGCAGATTTCCGAGCCGGCGTGCTGGTGGGCCGAAAGTCGACCCGATGCGCCGGGCGCTATCGCCGCCGATTTCGCACAGACTGTGGCACTGCTCGCCCGGCATCCCGGCGTCGGCGCCGAGTATGCGGGCGCTCGAATCCGCGGAGTCCGACGTCTCTATCTGAATCGCGTCGGATATTTCGTTTACTTCACGGCAGGAAATGAAGAACTGCACGTGCTCGCCTTCTGGCATGCGGCCCGGGAGCGTCAGCCAGACCTCTAGCGTGGATCGGCGAATGGCGATCGGGAACACTGGAACCGGCGCCGGCCTGAGCGGTCGAGCTGCCCTCGTCGCCGCGGCGCGAACATTCCTGCGCGCGTCGCGGACTGTGTCGCCGAGTTTTCTTACAGCCTGCTAGGCGCGGCGGCGGCGCGGTCGGGCGAGGGCGCCGAAGGCAGCCGACCCGAACAGCCAGAGCGCGGAGGGGAGCGGCACCGCCGTCAATCCCCAGCCATTGATGTGCGTGGTTGCGAGTCGCGAGGCGGCACCGGTGGCGAGATCGATCTGCAAGAGGTCTCCGGCCAGATCGAGGCCGTACATCACACCGCCCGCAAAAGCGAGACCGAAAACACTCTGGAAGCCCATGTTGCCTGCCAGGGTGGCAGCTCCGGTTGCGGTATCGAGCGTATACAGGCTGTTATTGGTCCCCGCGAAATAGAGCTTGCCGTTCGCGCTGGCGACATCGCCGGCGGTGTACACACCGGAAGACCCGACGAGGCTCGTGGCGCCGGTCGCCGGATTCACAGTATAGAGACCGGTCGTCGAGTTGCTCGCGCCATACAGTTTGCCGTCCGGTCCGGTCGCGAGCGCATTGAGGCTGACGCCGACTGTCGCGCCGACCAGGCTCGCTGTGCCCGTGGCCATATCGATCGTGTAAAGCTTCGCGGCATTCACGCCGTAGAGCTGGCCGTTGTGAAAGGCGAGATCCGTCATGCCGCCCGCGCCGGTCATTCCGACGCTCGTCACTGCGAATGTCCCCGTGTCGATCGTCCAGATCGTACCGTTGGAATCCGAAGCGTATAGCGTAGCTGCCCGCGCCGACGTTGCGCTCAACAGCGCCGCGGCCACGATTCCAATGCTCCTCAGAATGCTGTTCATGATGAAGTCGCTCCTTGAATCTGTCCTTGCCCCAGTACCGGGCAGCCGTTGCGGCTGCTTCCTTATCGAGCGGTCCTACCGTCGATGCTGATGTCCTTGTACGGATGCTAACAATCCGCTGCAGGGCGCCTCAATTCATAAACCACTTTGATTCTGTGTAAATCATCACATCCCCGCCTCGGTCCGACCGAGTGGCGCCGCACGCGACGAACCCTGCGGCCGGTTTGCCTGAGCCGGTGCACGCACCGCTGTCGCGAACGAGATCGGACGCGACGCACGTCTTCCGAATTAAGGAAGCTCTGAACAAGTTCAGAGCTTCCGGCGGCACAGGGATGTGCCGCCGTGAACAGTGGCGTAAGCCATTGTTCACGTAAGGTTGGCAAGAACCACGCTTCTTGCCGACCGTGCTCTGAAAAGTCCAGGATGGACTTATTCAGAGCTTCCTTAACGGGCAACACTGCCGCGTTGCACCATCACGCGATGGCTCCATCTCCCCGCAGTTCCGCAATCTCCGCAGAAATTCGCCGCGGTGCACGCATGCGTCCTGGCCAAAGGCAGGGTCGTGCCCAACGATCCCGCCAGACCCGGTTTTCGCGTGACGCCAGAGGAACCGGCCACGTTTGCCAATCGCGCGTTCAATGGGAAGAAAAGGCTCGATGCCGCCGTCCAACTGCGACTCCTGCCATCCCTGTCCGACGCTTCCAAGCAGCAACATGACTGATGCAGCTCATCGCCCGGGGCGCCGGAGGCATCAACGCACCCGGATCGATCGAGCGCAGGCACTCCTCGGCGAAAGGCTGCTCGCATGAGCCCGGCTTGGTCGTCAACATGACTGCCAGCGAGACTGCGCGGAATTCGAACCCGCGCCCGATACGCAGACTGGAAGCCACGCTCGCAGCGACGCTGCCAGACCCTTCACCACGGAATGAGCACTCCCTGCCCGGTCGTCTGCGCATCGAACAACTCGTACGTCTCGACCGCCTCTTCCAGCGGCCGCGCGTGCGTGAAGAGACTGCCGCCGTCGATCCTGCGCTCCGCGATGAAGCGCGCGCACTCGGCCCGACCGTTCCTGCTGAACGTCCAGCTTCCGGAAGTCGAGAGCTGACGGCTGCTCATGTCGTTGCTGACGTCGCCTGTGCGATCCGGTTGTCGTCCATGTCGCACGCTTTCCCCCGCGCGCCGAGCGCGGGCGCGGACCGACCGCCGCGGCTCACACCATCGCGTCGGCCAGATCCTGCATCGTACGCACCGTCACGTCCGGCCGATGCGGCGTACGCTCGAACGGGCGCCCCCGCCGGTTGATGAACGCGGTGCGCATGCCGGCCGCTTTCGCACCGATGACGTCGAAGGCGTGGTTCGCGACGAACAGCACCTCGTCCAGGCGCACGCCGAGCAGCTCGGCGGCCTTCGTGTAAGTCGCGACGTGCGGTTTGAAGGAATTCGCCTCGGCCACTGAGATCACCCGGTCGAAGGGAATCCGGTGATACCGCTTCGCGGTCTCGAGCATGTCCGGATCACCGTTCGAGAGCACCACGAGCGGGTACTTCGTCTGCAGCCGCGCGAGCGCGGCAGGGACTTCGGGGAAGCACTCGAGCTTCTCGATCTCCGCCACGAGACCGCGCACCTCGTCCTCGGTATAGGGAATCCCGGAGCGTTCGAGGACGTGCGCCACCGCCCGGCAGCCGATCTCGCGATACGGCGTGTGCCGCTTGTGGAGCAGCGCATCGATCATCGAGTTCTCGAAGTGCGTCCTGCGCCACCAGGTGACGAACGAATTCGGATTGCCTTTCCAGCCCTTGGATGCGAGATAGGGCGCTGCGATCCGGGTCAGCCCGCCCTGCATGTCGACGACCGTTCCGTACTGGTCGAACATGCACACCGCGATCGTTGTTTTGAGCTCTTGGAATACCGTCACGCGAGACCTCACTTTGCATTGCCTGATGGCGCCGAGGTCCGCATTTTCCGGGACTCCGGTCCTGAAGTGAAACGGCTGGTCGTTCCGGAGCCATCGAGGGGACGAATGTCGGGCCGGCGTTGGATCGTCATCCGATCCCGCATCGACAACCCAGTGGCATGACGGCTCTCGAGGCCCGGCCGGCGGCACGGACCGATCACAGGTGATGCAGATACCGGCGCCGCTCGACCGCCGAGGCGTGACGACGCATCGCTGCTGCGCTGTCGCGCATGCGCTCCGCCGCCTCGAGAGAGTCAAGGGGACGGCGGTGGCGACAGCGGTTCGACATCAAGGTCATTCTGTATACGAGCATGGCGGATATTCGCCCACGGCGGCGACGCGTCGACGGGCGTATTTCGCCTCGGCAGCGCTGCGGCTGATTTCACGAGACGGAACCGGGCACCACGACTCACGGCCGTATCGCACCCTCCCCTTCAATGCGCCCGCGCCAGAAACGCGAGCGTCGCCTGCCCGAAGCGATCGTTCGTGTCGCCCGTGATCATGTGCCCGGCATCGAGGACGTTGAGGTACTCGGCGTGCGGGCAGAGCGCGAGGAATTCCTGCACGGCTTCTTCGCTCACGACGTCCGAGCTCGCGCCGCGCACGATGAGCGCCGGGATGGTGAGCGCGCGCGCCGCCGGAACGAGGCGCGCGTAGCGTGTCGCGATGTCGCGATCGCGGCCTTCGAGGAAGCGCGGATCCCAGTGCCAGTAGTAGCGCCCGTCCGCGCCGAGGCGGACGTTCTTCGCGAGGCCGGCAGTGCTGCCGCGCTTCGTGCCGGGCCGGTAGGCCGCGACGGCGTCCGCGACTTCGTCGAGCGAGGCGAAGCCGCGGGTGTTCGTCTCGAGAAAGGCCTTCACGCGCGCGGACCCCGCCTGCTCCGTGCGCGGTGCGATGTCGACGAGGACGAGCGCGCTCGCCTCGACGTTTCCTTCACCGACCGCGATCAAGGCGTTGATGCCGCCGAGCGATGCGCCCATCAGCGCCGGCCGCCGCTCGCCGAGCGCGGCGACGACGGCAGCGAGATCCGCGACGAACGCATCCTGCTCGTAGTCGCCGTCCGGCGACCAGTCGGAATCGCCGTGACCGCGCGCGTCGAGCGCGACGGCGTAATAACCCGCCTTGCCGAGCAGCGCGCCGGTGCCGCGCCAGGAGTGGCGATTCTGACCGCCCCCGTGGAGCAGGAGCACCTGTGACCCGTCGACCGGTCCCCACGCGTCGGCGGCGAGCGCCATGCCCTGCGCGTTCCGGAACGTGCGCGTCGGTGCCGGCGTGCCGGGTAGTCTCGAACGTTCGTTCATCGCCTCAGGCGGCGCGATGCGCCTTGCCCGCTTCCGCCGCGGGCGGCACGCCGCCGGCCACGAGCTGCATGACGGCGCCGACGTCGCTCACCGTCTCGAGCGCGAACACGCGCGCGACGACTTCGTCGATCTGCGCGGGCGCGACCGCGCCCTCGGCGTTGTGGCGGAATTTCGCGATGAGCTCCTCGTCCGTCATCGCCGTGCCCGCCTCCGGCGACGGGCTGCCCTTCGGATAGCGCCGCTCACCGACGAAGGTCCGGCCGCGCGCCGTGATTTCGATCCGCGCCGGCCGGCTCGCGCCGTGCGTGAGAAGCATCTCGACGTAGTCCGGATGCACCTCGTAGCTCGTCCTGTCCATGAGTTTCATGACGACCGGATCGTTGAGGCGCGCGGGTTCCTGCCAGGCCTTGCCCGGCGGCACGCGCATCGCGCCGAACGCGAGCCCGTGCGCGATGCTGAACTGCGCGTCGTGCGGCTGTTCGATGCGGCGGTTCTGCCAGACGGGCTGTTCGACGAAGCCCTCGACCCAGGCCTTGATGCCGTCGATCTCTTCGGGCGCGATGCCGTGCTCGTCGAGGATCGCGCGCTCGGCATCGAGCAGCGCATGCAGGATCCGGCAATGCGGATACGGCTTGTAGGCCTGCTCGGCGGTGAACAGCCATTCCGTGCCGAGCGCGGACGTGATGCGATCCGGCATCCAGCGCCGTGTGCCGATGAAGCGCGGGAAACCGTACTCGCGATCGTCGAGCACCTGCAGGTCGCCGCGATGACCGAGCTCGGCCATGTGCGCCGCGGTCTGCGCGGCCTGCACGAGCGCGCCGGCGAGCAGGTATTTGATCGTCGAGGACGGCGCGTGCTGGAACCACGCGACCTGGGACTGCACGGGCGCGATGCAGCCCGCGATGCCGAGCGCGTGCGCGGTTGTCTCCGGCGCGTAGCCGCCGAGCCGCGCGAGTGCCGCGGTCGCGCCGAAGATCGTGCTGCTGTAGCCGTAGACCGGCGGCGGATCGACCCTGCCGTCCGTCGTGTCGCGGAGATAGTCCATCGCCTTGCCGATGCGGTAGGACATCTCGTGCGCGAGCGCCATCGCGGTGATCAGGTCGCGCCCGGAGAGGTGCCGGCTCTCGGCGCGCGCGAGCGCGCCGGGCAGGACATAGGGCGTGACGTGCCCTGGCGGCAGCACGGCATCGTAGTCGAGCGCGTTGATGAGCTCGCCGTTCGCGAACGCCGCGCCGAACTGCGAGCTGCGCCGGCCGGTGCCGATGATCGTCGCCTCGCTCGCGTTGCCGCCGAGCAGCGTGCCGTAGTCGACGCCGATCCGGCCCTTCGGTTCGCCGACGGCGGCGAGCGCACAGCCGAGCGAATCGAGCACGATGCGCTTGCATTCGGAGACGACCGGCGCGGGCAGCCGCGCGTAATCGCATTCGGACGTGAACTTCGCCAGTTGCTCTACGATCGTGCTGCTCATGGTTCACTCCTCGGAACGGGCGCGACGGCTGGGTCGCGGCGGATGGTGCAACGCGGGGCCCCGACTCCGGACGCGCTTGAGCCCGGACGGCCCGCCGTTTAAGGTGCCGGAGGCACGGCCCCGGACGTGCCCCGCATTCTGGTGGTGCGGCGGCGAACGATCAATTTTTCGGGTGCGAAGCTGCCGTTCGCCGAAGGCGAAGTGCCCATTCTTGCGTTGCAGCAGCCACCATCACGGCCCGGTCCCCCGGGCGACGGCGAGGGAGTCCGGTCCATGCCCAGTCTCACGATTCAGTCTCTGCTCCGACGCGTGGATCTGTTCACGCTGAAGCTCTTCCTCGCCGCGATCGAGGAGGGCCAGATCGGACGCGCGGCGTTTCGCGAGCACCTCGCGGCGTCCGCGGCCACGAAACGCATCCAGGATCTAGAGGACCTCATCGGGCTGAAGCTCTTCGACCGCTCGGCACGTGGCGTCGTGCCGAGCCCGGCGGGACGCGTCGTCGAGCGCCACGTCCGCACCATGCTCGCGACGCTCGAGGATCTGCGCCGCGATCTCGCCGAGCTCACGGAAGGCGTGCGCGGCCTTGTCGCGATCGCCTCGCCCGGGATCATGATCACGCAGTTCCTCGCCCGCGAGATCGGCGATTTCACGCGCCGCTTCCCGCTCGTCGACGTCACGCTGCACAACGCGCAGAACGCCGAAGTCCTGCGCAGCCTGCGTGAAGGCGAAGTGGATTTCGCGGTGTTCTCGCACGTCGAAGGCGCGCCCTACGACGGCATCGAGAGCATCGAGTGTCACTGCGATCGCCTCGTCGCGGTCGTGCCGGCCGGCCATCCGCTCTCGCAGGGCCCGAGCGTCGGGCTCGACGCACTGCTCGACCAGGAGCTCATCAGCCTCGGCGAGGGCACGACGATCATGAGCCAGCTCCGCCACGCCGCGCTCGGCATCGGCCGCGAACCGCGCGTGCGCTACACCGTCACCACCATCGACGCGGCGCGCAGCCTCGTCGCCGCGGGCCTCGGCATCGCGCTGCAGCCGGGCAGCGTCGCCTGCTCGGACGAGCGCGATCACGTCCAGACCCTGCCCGTCGTCGGCGACTGGGCAAAGCGCAGCTATCGCATCGGTTACCTCGCCGGGCGGCCGCTCTCGCCCGCCGCCGACGCCTTCATCGCTCAGATGACCTCGCCGTCCGCGGCCGATTTCGAGACTTCGGCAGGCACACCGTTCTGAGCCGCGCCCGGTCGCGATGAGCGGTGCATCGCGCGCCCGGCGTCCACTCGCCACCGCGACACCGCGCGCAGCCGCGACGGCTTCGCGATCGAAGAATCGCCGCTTCTCGATTTTGCGCTTGGCCGCGCCGGGGCGCGGCCCTTAGCGTGAGCGCAGCGTGGCAGGCATGCCGAATCGAGGAAGAAACGTCATGAGCACTCGAGCGATGAAACGGGTCCGATCGTTCCTGTTCGTACCCGGCAACAAGGCTTCGATGATCGAGAAGGCGGCAGGCGCGAAGGCCGACGCGCTGATCCTCGATCTCGAGGACAGCGTCCCGCCGGATCTCAAGATCGAAGCGCGCGGCATCGTCGCCTCGAAGCTCGCCTGGCTCGCGGAACAAGGCCAGCGCGTCTACGTGCGCATCAATCGCAGCCCGCACATGTACGACTTCGACGACGTGCTCGCCGTGGTCGGTCCTCATCTCGAGGGCGTGTTCATCTCCAAGCCGTGCGGGCCGGAGGACGTCGACTGCATCTCGATGCTGCTCGCCGAAGCAGAATACCGCGCGGGGCTCGCGGTCGGCACGACGCGCGTCATCCCGCTGCTCGAGACCGCGCGCTCCATGGAGCTCTGCTACGAGATCGCCCGGCGCGAGCGCGTCGCGGCGCTCGTCGGCGCGACGGCGAAGAACGCCGACACCGCGCGTGCGCTCGGCTACGTGTGGTCGACCGGGGGCCGCGAGTCGCTGTATTTCAAGTCCCGCGTAGTCATGGCGGCGCGCGCCGCGAACAAGCTCGCGATCGGCGGTATCTGGCAGCAGGTGCACGATCTCGAGGGCCTGCGCAGCTACGTGATGCGCGATCGCGAGCTCGGCATGACGGGCGAGCTGCTGCTCCATCCCTCGAACGTCGCGGCGGCGAACGAGACGTTCTGTCCGACGCCCGACGAGATCGCCTACTACCAGGGCATGATGGACGCCCACGCGAAGGCGCAGGCCGGGGGCCGCGCGTCCTGCATCTACGACGGCGAGCACATCGACATCGCGCACGTCGAGACGGCGCGTGAAATCATCGCGCTCGCCGCGGCGCTCGCGTCCTGAGGCGCACCCATGAACGCTCTGCCCGATCACGCGCTCGCGCTCGAGGCCCGCGAACACGAGCTGCAGGAAATCCGCGATGCCGCCGCCGCGCTCGCGCGCCGCTTCCCGCTCGCCTACTGGCGGGACTGCGACAGGGAAGGCCGCTATCCCTGGGATTTCGTGAACACGTTCGCGGACGCCGGCTGGCTCGGCATCCTCCTGCCCGAAGAATACGGCGGCATGAATCTCGGGCTCTCCGAGGCTGCCGTGATGCTCGCGGAAATCGGGCGCTCCGGCGCCGGTATGAGCGGCGCCTCGGCGATCCATTTCTACGTCTTCCCGCCGCAGCCGATCCTGCGCCACGGCTCGGAGGATCTGAAACGGCGCATCCTGCCGCAGATGGCAGAGGGCAAGCTCCTCATGGCGTTCGGCGTCACCGAGCCGACGGCCGGCGTCGACACCTCGCGCATCCGCACGAAAGCCGAGCGCCGGGGCGACCGCTGGGTCATCAACGGCCAGAAAGTGTGGACGACGAACGCGCAGAACGCCGCAAAGATCCTGCTGCTCGCGCGCACCTCGCCGCGCGACGAGAAACGCCCGCTCGACGGCATGACGCTCTTCGTCGCGGATCTCGATCGCACGCGCTGCGACGTACGCGTCATCGACAAGCTCGGCCGCGCTCCGGTCGATTCCAACGAAGTATTCATCGACGGTCTCGAGGTCCCGCACGAGAACGTGGTCGGTGAGGTCGGACGCGGCTTCCAGTATCTCGTCGACGGACTCAATCCCGAGCGCGTCGTGGTCGCGATGGAAGGCGTCGGCATCGGGCACGCCGCGATCGAGCTCGCGACGGGTTACGCGAACTCGCGCGTCGTCTTCGATCGCCCCATCGGCATGAATCAGGCGGTCGCGCATCCGCTCGCCGAATGCTGGATCCGTCTCCAGGCCGCGGAGGCGGTCGCGATGCACGCCGCTGCGCTCTTCGATCGCCGCAAGCCCTGCGGCCCGGAGGCGAACGCCGCGAAATTCCTCGGCGCCGACGCGGGCTTCCGCGCCTGCGACCAGGCGATGCAGACGCACGGCGGCTACGCCTACGCGAAGGAGTATCACATCGAGCGTCTGTGGCGTGAAGTGCGGCTGCTGCGCCTCGCCCCCGTCTCGCAGGAGATGGTGCTGAACTTCATCTCCAACAAAGTGCTCGGGCTGCCGAAGTCCTATTGACGAGGAGAGATGTCATGACGAACGAAGCCCTCGCCCGCCCCCTCGAAGGGATCCGCGTGCTCGATCTCACCGTCGCACTCGCGGGCCCCTACGGCTCGCTGCTGCTCGGCGGTCTCGGCGCGGAAGTGATCCGCGTCGAGGCGCCCGGCGGCAGCGACATCGCACGCACGAATCCGCCGTTCGTCGGCGCGCGCGGGCTGCACTTCGAGCACGCCGACCCGCACGACATCTCGCTCTCCCTGCTCAATCGCGCGCGCAACAAGAAGAGCATCACGCTCGATCTCAAGAGCGCGCGCGGCCGCGCAATCCTCGGCCGGCTCGTCGAGCACGTGGACGTCGTGATGGAGAACATGAGCGACGGCACGGCGGCCCGCCTCGGCGTCGCCTACGAAGACCTCAGCAAGTTCAATCCGCGCATCGTCTACGCCTCGGTCAGCGCGTTCGGCGATCCGAGCGCTTATCCCGGCCTCAAGGGCATGGACATCATCGTCCAGGCGCTGTCGGGGCTTATGGGGGTCACGGGCTTCGCCGACGGTCCGCCGACGCGCTGCGGCCTGCCGGTCGCGGATTTGCTCGCGCCGCTCTACGCGGTGAACGGCATCCTGAGCGCCCTCATCCACCGCGGCCGCACCGGTGAAGGCCAGCACGTGAAAGTCTCGATGCTCGACTGTCTGGCCTCGCTCGTCGCGGAGGAGCACTTCGACGTCTACGAACGCGCGGGCTATGCGCTGCGGACCGGCAATTATCACGATCGCCTCGTGCCCTTCGGCGTCTATGCGACCGCGGACGGCCACGTCGCGATCGTCGCGATGATGCCCGAGTGGTTCCGCGCGCTGATGGCGGCGATCGGCCGGCTCGAACTCATCGAAGACCCGCGCTTCAGCGCGCGCGGTCCGCGCATGCGCCACGCCGCCGAGATGAACGCGCTCGTCGAGGCCTGGACGCGACAGCACACGAGCGCCGAAATCCTCACCGAGCTCGGCACGAAGCGGGGCATCCCCTGCGCGCCGGTGCGCGCGCCGGGCGAGGTGCTGAACGATCCGGTGCTGCGCGAGCGCGGCGCGGTCGTCGAGCTCGCGCATCCCGAATACGGCGCCATGGGCGTCGCTGGCATGGGCCTGCCGATCCAGTTCTCGCGCTGCCACGCCGCCTTCGATCGCCCCGCCGCGACGCTCGGCTCGGCGAACGCGGAGATCTACGGCCGCCTGCTCGGCATCCCGGATCAGGAACTCGCCGCGCTCGGCAAAGCAGGCGTGATTTGAATCGTCGCCAACGGAGGTGAACACCGTGGAAGATCCCTATCGTCGCAGAATGCCGGAGTTCGCCCTCGTCAGCGGCGCCGCCGGCGGCATCGGCTCGGCGACCGCGCGGCGCTTCGCCGCGGAGGGCGTGCGCGTCGCCGTCACGGACATCGACGCCGCGAAGCTCGACGCGCTCGCGAGCGACATCGGCGCGCTCGCGCTGCCCGCTGACGGCAGCTCGCGCGAAGCGCTGCACGAGGTCATCGAAAAGACCGTCGCCGAATTCGGCGCGCTCGACACGCTGATCGCCACCCAGGGTGCGGCGAGCGCGGGCACGGTCTCGCCGAAGGGCGACAAGGCCTGGGCGCAGGCGCTCGACATCAATCTCACCGGCCCCTACTTCCTCGCCGGCGAAGCGCTGCCGCATCTCGTCAAGCGCCGGGGCTCGATCGTCCTCATCGCCTCGACCGCCGGACTCTTCGCGGGCCCGGTCGGCGGCGTCGGCTACACTGCGGCGAAGAGCGGCGTCGTCGGCCTCGCGCGCTGGCTCGCCCGCGACTACGGTCCGCGCGGCGTGCGCGTGAACGCGCTGTGTCCGGGCTGGGTGAAGACCGCGCTTGCCGACAACACCATGGCCTACCTCGCGCAGCGCGAAGGCATCACGGTGGAGGAAGCTTACGCCCGCTCGACGCGCCACATCCCGCTGCGCCGCGTCTCGCAGCCCGCTGAAATCGCCGCCGTATGCGCCTTCCTCGCCTCGAGCGACGCCGCGATGGTCACGGGCCACGCCATGGTCGTCGACGGCGGCGGCTGCGCGGTCGATATCGCGACGATCGAGCTCGATGCATGAAGGTGATCTACGGGATGTGCCCACGAGGGCGGCACAGCGATCGCGAACGAAAGACACGAAGGAGACACGAATGGCCGGCAAATACTATGAAGAGCTGATTCCGGGCACCGCGGTCGAGCACTCGATCCGCCGTACCGTCAGCGAATACGACAACACGCTGTTCTCGGCGATCACCCACAACCTCGCCCCGCTGCACCTCGACGAGGAATACTCGAAGACGACGATGTACGGCGGGCGCATCATCAACAGCATGTTCACGCTCGCGCTCGTCTGCGGCGTGACGGTCGGCGAGCTGACCCAGGGCACGACCATGGGCAATCTCGGCTTTCAAGAAGTGAAGTTCCCGAAGCCGCTCTTCCCCGGCGACACGGTGCACGTGCGCACCGAAATCCTCGACAAGCGCGAATCGAACAAGCATCCGCAGGCCGGCGTCGTCACGTTCAAGCACGTCGGCCTCAATCAGAAGGACGAGATCGTCTGCGAGTGCACGCGCGTCGGCATGATGCTGAAGCGGCCGGAAGCGGCGTGAGCCGCGGCTGTGGCGTCAATGTGCCGCAGGCTGTCGTGAAGGAGTGCGCCGATATGGGAAACGCATCATTCCCCCCGGACTCTAGCCGATGCCGCCCGCTTCCCGCAGCGTCGCGATTTCGTCCGCCGTGAAGCCGAACTCCCCGAGCACTTCATCCGTGTGCGCCCCGATCCGCGGTCTGCCGCGGCGCACGCTCGCCGGCGTGCGGCTGAGCCTTGGACCAGGCGCGGCCTGTCGTTCGCCGTCGACATCGACGAAGACCTTGCGCCCGACGTTCGGGGGATAGCTGCGCGCTTCGTCCATCGTGAGTACGGGCGCGAAGCAGACGTCCGTGCCTTCGAGCAGGGCGCACCATTCCGCGCGTGTTCTGCCGCGCACGACGTTCGCGATCATCTCCGTCAACGCGGGCCAGGCCGCGGGATCGTTCTGGGCATCGAACGCCGGATCGTCGAGGCCGAGCTGCTCGCGGAGCAGTGCGTAGAATTGCGGCTCCATCGCGCCGAGCGAAATCCATTCGCCGTCCGCGCATTCGTAGCAGCCGTAGAAATGCGCGCCGCCGTCGAGCATGTTCTCGCCGCGCGCGCCTGCCCAGCCGCCGCGATCGCGGATGCCGTATTGCGCGCTCATGAGCAGCGCGACGCCGTCGACCATCGCGGCGTCGACGATCTGGCCCTGCCCCGTGCGTTGCGCTTCGAGCAGCGCGCAGGCCATGCCGAACGCGAGATAGAGTGCGCCGCCGCCGTAATCGCCGACGAGCGCGAGCGGCGGCACGGGCTTGCGGCCGCGCTCGCCGATCGCGTGCAGCGCGCCGGTCACGGCGATGTAGTTGATGTCGTGGCCCGCGGCCTGCGCGAGCGGGCCGTCCTGGCCCCAGCCCGTCATGCGGCCGAAGACGAGGCGCGGATTGCGGGCGAGGCAGGCTTCGGGCCCGAGGCCGAGGCGTTCCATCACGCCCGGGCGGAAGGGATCGATCGCGGCGTCCGCGGCGGCGACGAGCCTGAGCGCGGTCGCGACGCCCGCGGGGTGCTTCAGGTTCAGCGCGATCGAGCGGCGATTGCGGCCGAGCGCGCCGTAGTCCGTCTGCGCCGGATTCGCAGTGCGATCGATGCGGATGACGTCCGCGCCCATGTCGCCGAGGAAGGTCGCGCACATGGGGCCCGGACCGAGTCCCTGGAATTCGATGACGCGGAGATCGCGGAGCGGACCGCTCGCAGTGTCTTTGCCGTGTTGCATGGTGGAGGTTCCGAGCCTGGGTGCGTTACGTCTGGATTGTTCCGCGATCGATGTGCCTCCTGCGTCGACACATCCTGCTACGAGCGTGCGCCGCGCAGCGCTGCCGTCGCCGCTTCGTCGATCTTCAGTCCTTCCGGATCGCGATCGGGATCGCCGGTGACGACGACTCCGTAGTCGCGTGCCGCGCCGGCGAGGCTCACGTAGCCGTCCTGCACGTCGACGAGCACGCGGGCAGGATCGCGCGTCAAGGGATCGCCCCAGCCGCCGCCGCCGTTCGTGATGTAGCGCGAATAGGCGCCGGGTCGCGTGTGCCAGCGCGGCTGACGCGCGAACCACGCGTACTCGCCCTTCGGATCGAGTGCTTTCGTGCGCGGATCGATGACGCCGGCAATCGGTGTCGACCGGGCGTAGGCGCTGACCTCGAGCGGGACGAGTCCGCCCGGTGCCGCGAGCCCCGGATCCCCGGGCTCGAAGAGCCAGCAGCCGCCGGCCATGCCGCTGCGGCCGCCCATCGCGCCGAAGCCGGGTTCGCCCTTGTGCCGCAGCGAGACGGAATAGTGCTCGCCCGCGCATTCCCACAGCGCGTCCTTCAGCACGCTCGCACCGCCGCGGTTGCGGCCCGGGCCGCCGCTGTCGGTCACGTATTCCTTGCGCATCATGAGCACGGGCGAATCCTGTTCCATCGCCTCGGTCGTCGGGTCGAGACCGTTGACCATGTAGGTGACGGTGTAGCTGTCGCCGTCGTGATAGCGGTTCGCACCCCACGCGCCGTGCTCGCCGCCGACGATGCCGATGTTCTGCCAGGGCCGCCCGTCCGGATAGAGGCCGTGCGCGTTGTGGATGCCGGTGCAGGCCATGTCGCCGCCGACGGCTTCCGCGCCGATCGCCTTGCCGACTTCGCGCATGATGCCGCTCAAGAGCGTCTGCGTGACTTCCCAATAGAACATGATCGCGCCGTCCGGCGGCAGCGCCGAGAGCACCGTGCCGGGCGGCACGACGATGTCGATGGGACGATAGGCGCCCGAGGTGAACGGCGTGTGGCGATCGACGAGCAGCTTCATTGCGATACCGACGGCGGTCTTCACGTCGAGCGCGCCGGCGTTGACGCAGGTCCGTGCCTGCACCGAGGAGCCGCTGCAGTCGAGCTCGACGCGCCGGCCGCGCTTCGTGAGCTTCGCGCGCACGACGAGCGGCTCGTCGGCGGCACCGTCCGCGTCGAGCGCCTCTTCGATGTGATAGTCGCCGTCGGGGATGCGCTCGATGGCGTCGCCCATCGCTTCCGCCGAGGCATCGCAGCAGTAGCGCACGGCGCCGCGGAACGCGCGCTCGCCGTAACGCTCGACGCTCTCCGCGACGAGACGCTCACCGAGCTGGAGCTGCTCGTTCATGGTCATGAAGTCGGGCAGGAGGAAACCGGCGAAGCGCGTGTTGTCGAACACGAGGCTGAACGTCGAGCGCACCGGCTTGTCGTGCTCGAACATGAGCATGGGACCGATCACGAGCCCGTTCTCGTAGACGTTCGCCTTCGAGGCGCCGAAGCCGCCCGGCGTCACGCCGCCCATATCGAGCTGGTGCGCGCGGCAGTTCACGAACGCGATCGGCCGGCCGGCGTGGAACACCGGGCGGATGAACAGCGCGTCGTTGACGTGATTGCCGCCGCGGCAGGGGTCGTTGCAGACGAGCACGTCGCCGGGCTTCAGGCGCTCGAGCCCGTATTCCGTGACGACGTTGCGCACGGCGTCCTCCATCGTGCCGAGGAAGACGACGAGCGAGCTCGAGACGGCGGGCATCGGATAGTCCATGTCCGGCGGGCCCGAGATCGTGATCGCGAAGTCGTACCAGTCGCGGATGATGGGCGAGAACGCGCTGAACATGAGACCGGTGCTCATGTGGCTCACGGTGTAGCGCAGGCGGTTCGACAGCACCATCGCCGTGAAGCGATCGCAGGCGTAGTGGCGCTCGAATTCGGCTTCCGTCCAGTCGCGCAGACGCGCGGGTAGCGCCTCGCCGGCTGCGTCGAGACGAGGCGCGGTCGCGCTCATGCCGGTACTCCCTGCCGCGTGCGGCGGATGACGATCGCGCCGTGGCGGACGACGCGGCCAGTCTGGTTGCGGGTCATGTAGGTCGTCGAGAGACCCTCGCGGATGATCGCGGGGCCAGCGATCACGTCGCCGGCGCGCAGATCGTCGCGGCTGTAGATCCGTGCCGTCTCCTCGGTGTCGCCGAGGAAGCGCAGCACGCTCGTGCCGATCGGCTCGAGCGGCGAACCGCTGCGTTCGGGCAGCGCGGCATACGTGACCTTCTCGGTCCTCAGCACCGCGCTCAGCCGATACGTCACGCCCTGCACGGGGATCGCCTCGAAGCGGTTGCCGTTGCGCGCGGCATACGCCGCATGGAAATTCGCGATCATCGTCTCGATGCTCGCGCCCGTGAGCTCGCCGGCCGGCACCGGCACGAACGGCGTCTCCCAGGTCTGGCCCATGAGCTGGCCGTCGAAGGAACGCACGATCCCGATGTCCGCGCGTTCGCCGAGCCGGCGGCGCAGACGCGCCTCCATGTCGGCGTAGATGCGCGCGATCCCGGGCGCCGCCGCGGGGCTCAGTATCGTGTAGGCGCTGCGGCTCATGGAATAGGCCTGGTCGGCGGACAGGAGTCCGAGCGCGGAGAAGAGCCCGGGATGCGGCGGCACGATCACGCACTTCACGTGGATGAGATCCGCGAGCGCCGGCAGGAGCAGCGGGCCGGCGGCGCCGAAGGCCATGAGCGAGTAGTCGCGCAGGTCGATGCCGTGCTTGATCGCGATGTTGAAGATGCCCTCGGCGATGTTGTTGAGCCCGATATCCCAGGCATAGCGCACGCGATGCTCGAAGGAGAGCGGCGTGTCGAGCGCCTCGAAGGCGCGGCGCGCGAGCGCGGGATCGAGCTTCATCTTGCCGCCCGCGAAGCCGTCGGGATCGAGGAGCCCCGCGAGCAGGCAGATGTCGGTCATGGTCGGCTTCGTACCGCCGCGGCCGTAGCAGGCCGGGCCCGGCACGGCGCCGGCGGAGCCGGGGCCGACGGTGATGTCGCCCGAGGGCGAGATCGCGACGAGGCTGCCGCCGCCCGCGCCGATGCTCGAAATGTCGTTCGAGAGCGCGTTGACGACGAGATCGTGCTCGAGCTCGAACGTGGTGTTCACGAACGGCTGGCCGGCAATGACGACGCTGATGTCGCAGGAGGTCCCGCCGACGTCGGCGCACAGGAGATTCGGTTCGTCGATCAGCCGCCCGAAATGCGCACTGCCCATCGTCCCGGCCGCGGGTCCCGCGAACACCACGCGGAACGGCGCTTCCATTGCATCGTCGGCGGGAATGAGGTTCGCCGTGCAGTCCGCGAAGTTGAGCTGACCGCTGAAGCCCTCGGCGCGCAATCCCGCGTCGAGCCGGCGCGCGTAATCGCCGTAGATGATCTTCATGAACGCATCGACGACCGTCGTCGAGGCACGCGCGTATTCTTTCGCGAGCGGCGAAATCTCGCTCGACAGCGAGCACGGGATGGCGCCGAGCTCTTCGCACACGAGCTCGCGCAGTCGGCGCTCGTGCGCACCATTGATGTAGGCGTTGAGCAGGCAGATCGCCACGCCCTGCACGCCGCACTGTGCGAGCACGCGCAGCTCGGCGCGCGCGTGTGCTTCATCGAGCGGCGTGAACACGCTGCCGTCGCTCTTCACGCGCTCACGGATGCCGCGCCGCAGATAGCGCCGCACGAGCGGGCGCGCGGCGTCGCCGAAACTGCGCCGCCAGGACGGATCGGTGAGCGCCGCGGCCGGCCGCCAGCAGCGTCCCGCGTCCAGCATGTCGCGATGCCCGAGCGTCGTGAGGAAACCTACCTTCGGCAGCGCGCGGGTGATGATCGCGTTGAGCCCGTGCGTGCTCGCGTGGTTGAACACCGACACCCCGGCGAGGCCGAGTTCGGCCGCGCCCTCGATAACGCCCGCATCGACGTCACCGGCACGCGTGGAAACCTTGGCGGTGCGAATGACGCCTCCGGAAACGGAAACGACGTCCGTGAACGTACCGCCAACATCGACTGCCATCATGCTGCATGTCTCCTGTGGTCACCGGCGCGTGCAGTGCCTGTCGTATGGTCGCCGCGTTGCGGCGGACCGGGAAGGGGGCGTGCCGGGGCCGGTCTTCGCTCAGCGCAGCAGCACATCGGTCATCAGCGTAACGTGGCCGAGGCGTCGCCAGGGTTCGCGCTCGCGCGTCGCGAGGCAGGCCTGACACTTGACGACGAGATGCCAGCCGCCCTCGGACAGGACGGGATGGCGCGCGAGCGCGGCGGCGCCGCACTCGGCGCAGGTTCCCGCCACGGTTTCGCGCGCTTGCACCGGGAATTCCCCGGCCGGTCGCGGAAAGACGAAGTTGCTCAAGCTTCCTCCTGCTTACGCCGCGTTCCGCGACAGGGGGCGCGATGATTGAGTTGGAACGACCTCGAAACCATGCTGCTGAGCAGTGCGCCGTCGATCAAGTGGCCATTTCGAAAACGAGCCTTCGCTGATTGCGAAGCGCCGGCGGTCGACCGGCAGGATGAACTGAAGTCGACGCCACGCGGCAGGCACGTGCTCGTCAGCCCCGAACCTCACCGTCGACATACCACCATCGCCCGTCCTCGCGCACGAAGCGGCTCGTCTCGTGGAGCCGGCTGGCGCGACCGGCGAGCAGGCGGCCACAGCAGGTGTCGAAGGCGCGGCCGCTGCCGCAAGGGCAGTTCATGATCGATATCGGCGCGGGAGTGCCGCTCAACCGAACGCGCGCAGCGCGGCATCGAGCTCCGCGTGGCGCTTCGCATAGTCCGCGACGGGCGTGCCTTCGGCGATCGCGTCCCAGGCCTGGCGCAGGCTCATGGCACCCGCGGTCGGGCCGAGCGGGTGACCGAAGACCCCGCGGCCCGGCACGAAGCCGAAATCGACCGTGCCGAGGCGTCGATGGACGCCTTCGATCGTCGCCGCCGAATCGCTGCCGCCCGGCACGGGGAGGCAGGGGGCGATCGGTCCCATCGGTTCGAGGCAGGCCTGCACGTTCGCGAGCACTTCGGCCTCGGGCGTGAACATGCGCGGACCGAAGCCGGGCATGATCACGACGTCGGCGCCGGCGAGGCGTTGCAGCTTCGTGAACACCCGCGTGTGCACGCCGTAGCCCGCGACTCGGCTCATCGGCGCGATGAACGGAAAATGCGTGACGAGGGGCACGCGCGCCTGCCGGCGCAGGGCGCGCACGCCGCTCACGCCGACCGGCATCGCGTTCACCATCACCGCGTTCGCGCCCGCCGCGACGACGAGATCGTGATTGTGCGCCAGGCGATCGACTTCGTCGGTGATGTTCGCGAGATAGATTTTCGGTGCGCCCGTCTCCTGCTCCGCGCGGCGCCGCAGTGCGCCGAGGAGCCGCGCGCGCTCGGCGAGCGGCGAATACCCGGCGTCGGCGAGCATCTCGTCGTCCTTCGCGATGTCGAGCCCGCCGATCCAGCCCTGATAGCCGAGCTCCGCGAACGGCTCGGGCGGCAGACCGATGTTCGGTTTGATCACGCCGAAGAAAATCGGCCGGCCGAACGCGTGCAGACGGTCGCGCAGCCCCGCGATGCCGAACTGCGGACCTTCGAAGCCCGCGAGATAAGACGCCGGGAAGCGGATGTCCTCGAGCCGCACGATCGGGATGCCCGGTGCGTAGAACATGCCCTCGCCGAGCACCGCGCTCAGGAGATTCGGCAGGCGCGGACCGAAATTGCCGTGTGGATGCGCGAGCGTGACCCGGCAGGCGTGGACGGGCCCGGCGGGCAGGCCTGCCATCGGCACGGAGAAACCGGCCGGCAGCGGGGAACAGTCGAGCGCGACGACCTTCGCGGCGTAACGGGGCCGGAAGTCCTCGTCGATGCCGACACGCTTCCACTGGGCGGTGGACTGCTCGCTCGCGAGATGCGCGGCCGCGGCCCGCGGATCACCGACGCATTCGAACGTGAGATCGAGCTCGAGATAGGCCTCGGGATCCAGCGCGCCGCGCACGGCGAAAAAGGCGTCGACGTCGGCCGGATGCATTGCGCTATTCCAGGGTCAGGAGGTGCAGCAGCACCTCGCGCTTCGGGCGCGGTCCATCGAGCTCGATGAAGAACAACGACTGCCAGCCGCCGATCCCGAGCGCGCCATCGCTCACGGGTATCGTCTCCGTCGCGGTCATGAACAGGCCGAGCAGATGGGAATGTGCGTTCGGGCGATCGTCGACCGGCGCACGATCGTGACCGTAATCCGCGCCGGCCGGCGCGATGCGTTCGAGGAAGCGTCGCATGTCCTTCTGCAACTCGGCCTCGCGCTCGTTCAGCGTCACGCGCGCGGTCGTGTGCGGCGACATCACGGTGAGGAGCCCCTCGCGCACGCCGCTGCTCCTCACCCACGCGCGCACCTCGTCGGTGATGTCGACGATTTCGATGGGCTGGGTGGTGGCCAGAGTGAGGCGGTGGCGCCGGGCGGGCATGCGCGGATTTTGCCTGCGCTGCCCGGGGTCCTGCAAGCGGACGATCGCGAGGCCGGCGTGCTCGTCGGAACATGACGTCGGCGTATGCCCGGCGCGTGCGATCGCCGGCGCGCAGTCACGGTGCGAACGCCGCGGGAGCTGACGAAGATCAGATCGCCGCGACGCTAATGGGCCGAGACTCATTCCTGCAGCGGGGGCGAGAACCCTCGTAGCTTTGCGAACTGCCCCGGCTTCGTGCCGGGGCTTTTTTTGGGCTGCGGGGAAGCTTGCTCGGCCGACCGTGGAGCCATCTGGCACTCGTCGCCCTCGCGCAGGCGAGGGCCCAGTCGTTCAACCCCGGCGCCGAGGTTGAACCGCGGGGCCAGCGCAAAATTGCGCGCATATGAGCTCTACGGAGTCCGAGGTTCACTGCGCGTGCCGCGGGTCACCGACTGGGCCCTCGCCTGCGCGAGCGTGACAGGCAGTCGCCGGGACGCGCTGCATCGACTGACCCCGCGCGCGTCGGGGACGCGCGCCGGTCCTACTTCGCGTCGAGATCCGCCGCGTCGTGACGCTCGCGGAGCTGCTCTGCTTCGGGGCCCCAGGTGCGGTTCACGCGCCGGCCGCGCTGCACGGCCGGACGTGTCTCGATCTCCTCGGCCCAGCGCAGGATGTTGCGATAGGACGCGACGTCGAGGAACTCCTGGGCGTTGTAGAGATCCCTCGTGACGAGCACGCCGTACCACGGATACACCGCGATGTCGGCGACCGTGTAGTCGTCGCCGCAGAGGTAGCGGCGCGCCGCGAGATTGCGATCGAGCACGTCGAGCTGGCGCTTCGCCTCCATCGCGAAGCGGTTGATGCAGTATTCCATCTTCGTCGGCGCATAGGCATAAAAATGTCCGAAGCCGCCGCCGAGATAAGGCGCGCTGCCCATCTGCCAGAAGAGCCACGACATGCATTCCGCGCGCGCGGGCTGCATCTTCGGCAGGAAGGCATCGAACTTCTCGGCGAGGTAGAAGAGGATGGAGGCCGATTCGAACACGCGGATCGGCGGCGTCGTGCTGCGATCGAGCAGCGCGGGGATCTTCGAGTTCGGATTGACTTCGACGAAGCCGCTGCCGAATTGATCACCCTTCATGATGTCGATGAGCCAGGCGTCGTATTCCGCGCCACGGTGCCCGAGCGCGAGCAGCTCCTCGAGCATCACCGTGACTTTCACGCCGTTCGGCGTCGCGAGCGAATAGAGCTGCAGCGGATGTCTGCCGACCGGCAGCGCCTGTTCGTGCGTCGCGCCCGCGATCGGGCGATTGATTTTCGCGAACTGGCCGCCGGATTCGGCGTCCCAGGTCCAGACTTTCGGGGGCGTATACGAAGCGTCAGTCATCGGGGCACCTGTCGAGAACCGTCGGCCGGCGACATTGCCGGAACGGAACACCGTAATCAAAAAGCACTTCGCGAACAAGCGGCGCCGGACGCTGCCGGCGTGACGCCAGTCGTGCCCGGCACTGTCCCGGAAGCTGCGCTGCGTCAGGTTGCGGGTCTGCAAGCGAACTAGCATTTCTGCAGGCCCAGGCAGCATGCGTGGGGCGGGACAGCCCCGAGAGTACGAAACCTATGATCCGGGTTCACCGGACGAGCCGATCGACCGGGATTGAACGTCGAGCGGGACGAAGTCCCCTGCTGCGGGCGTTCGTGTACTGCGCCTTCGCACTGTCATCCGCCGCAACCGCGCAGGAACCCGATGTCTCCGACATCGATCTCGCTTATGGAGATCGCGCGATGGTGAGCATCGCGACCGGCGCGCCGCGCACGGTGCGGCGTGCGCCGGCGGTCACGAGTGTGGTCACGGCCGGGGACATCGCGGCCATGGGCGCGACGACGCTCGACGAGGTCGTCGGCGCCATCCCCGGCGTGCATGTCTCGCGTGCCGCTGTCCGCTATGCACCGCTCTTCGTCATGCGCGGCGTGGGCGGGGGCGGACAGGTCGGTCCCGACGTCCTCGTGCTCCGCGACGGCGTTCCGATGACGACCTCGTACAACGGCGACACCGGCGCGGGCTGGGGCTTCGGCATCCCGGTGGAGAACATCGCGCGCATCGAAGTCATACGCGGGCCCGGCTCGGCGCTCTACGGCGCGGATGCCTTCGCAGGCGTGATCAACGTCATCACGAAGACGGCTGCCGACACCCCGGGCACGGAATTCGGCGTGCGCGGCGGCACGCTCGGCACCTGGAATGCCTGGGGGCAGTACGGCGGGCAGCTCGGACCGGTGGCGGCCGCCGCCTATGTGCGCGTCGGAGGCACGGAAGGCCTCGATCGCCGCATCGGCGCGGATGCCCAGACCCAGAACGACAAACGCTTTCACACGCATGCGAGCCTCGCGCCGGGGCAGGTGAACACGGGCCACGACGACTACGACGCGAGCGTGAATCTGAGCTACGGCCACTGGCTCGTACGCGGCGGCTTCCTGCGCCGGGATCATGCCGAAACCGGTGCCGGCGTCTCTTCCGCGCTCGATCCGTCGAGCTGGGGGCGCGTCGACGAATTCACGGCCGATGTCGGTTGGTCGAGCAACGAGATCCTCGATAACTGGAACCTCGGCATCACCGGCAGCTTCCTCGAATACGACTTCGAAATCCCGACGAACCTCATGCTCTACCCGGCTGGCGCGCGCATCGCCGGCCGCAATTTCCCGAACGGCATGGTGGGCGGGCCGAACCATTGGGAGCATCAGTTCCGCTTCTCCGGCTTCGCCGAATACGCGGGCTGGCGCGATCACCAGTGGCGCGCCGGTGCCGGGCACGATCTGCTAGAGATCTACAAGACGCGCACCTACAAGAACTTCCTGCTGAACCCCGCGGGCGTGCCCATTCCGACCGGACCGGTGATGGAGTATTCGGCGATTCAGCCCTTCGTGCGGCCGCACGAACGTGACGTCGATTATTTCTACGTGCAGGACGAGTGGCAGTTCGCGCGCGACTGGGGATTGACTGCGGGCCTGCGTCACGATCGTTATTCGGATGCGGGAACGACGACGAATCCGCGCGTTGCGCTCGTGTGGGATACGACACTCACACTGACCACGAAGCTGCTCTACGGATGCGCGTTCCGTGCGCCGTCCTTCAATGAGCAGTTCGGCATCAATCCGGTCGCGAGCGGCAATCCCGCCCTCGCGCCCGAAGAAGTCGAGACGCTGGAGGCAGTCGTGCTCTGGCATCCGAGCGATACGGCGCAGCTCTCGTTCAACGTCTTCCGATTCCGCATGGACAACCTCATCCGGCTCGTGACGAATCCCGCACCCGCACCGGGCTCCACGTTCCAGAACATCGGCAGTGTCGAAGGCACCGGGCTCGAGCTCGAGGGTCGCTGGGACTACAGCCGCGCGCTGCACTTCACGGGCAGCTACTCGCTGCAACGCGCCGAAGATCTCGCCACGCATCAGGATGCGGGCTATGCGCCGCGCCACGATGTCTACGCGCGCGCCGAGTGGCGACACGCCAGCGGCTGGAATGTGGACGGCCAGCTCAACTACATCGGCGATCGGCGGCGCACGAAGGGCGACGCACGGCCCGGGGTCCCGGATTACACGACGGTCGATTTCACCGTGCGAAATTCGCCGACGCGCTACGGCTGGCAGTTGAGCTTTTCGTTGCGCAATGTCTTCGACGCGGACGTGCGCGAGCCGAGCCTCGCCCCCGGCCTCATCCCGAACGATCTGCCGCAGGCCGGGCGCAGCTCCTACGTGCAGGCCACCTATCGCTTCTGAGCCGTCCCGCGGCTAGGCGCTCCTCGTCCGGACCGGCGTTCCCTGCATCGCCCGCTTCACCGCCGCGACGATGTCCGCGGCGCCGGGCAGATAGGCCGCTTCGAGCGCCGGGCTGAACGGCACCGGCACGGCCGGCGGATTCACCTTCACGACCGGCGCTTTCAGCGCAGTCGGGCAATGCGTCGCGGCAAGCGCGGCGATCTCGGAGGCCATGCTGCACACCGGGCTCGCCTCGTCGACGACGACGAGCCGGCCGCACTCCTCGATCGCTTCGACGATGGTGTCGACATCGAGCGGTGCAATGGTGCGCGGATCGACGAGCGTGACCGCGATGCCCTCCTGCTCGAGCAGCGGCAGCGCCTGACGCGCGACGTTCACCATGTTGCCGAACGCGACGACGCAGCAGTCGCCGCCTTCGGCAATCACCGCCGCTTCGCCGAACGGCAGGGCATAGGCTTCGTCGGGCACCTCGGCGCTCTGGTCGTAGATCGCCTTGTGCTCGAAGAAGAGTACGGGATCGTCGTCGCGGATCGCGGCGGCGAGCAGGCCCTTCGCGTCGTAGGCGTTCGACGGCAACGCGATCTTGATACCGGGTATGTGCGCGAAGATCGGATAGAGCGTCTGGCTGTGCTGGCCCGCGGCGCCGTAGCCCGCGCCGTAAGTCGTGCGCACGGTGATCGGCGTCGCGCCCTGGCCGCCGTACATGTAGCGGAACTTCGCCATGTTGTTCAGCACCTGATCGAAGCAGACGCCGAAGAAATCGACGAACATGATCTCGACGACGGGCCGCAGGCCCGCGTTCGCGGCACCGATGCCGAGGCCGAGAAACGCGGTCTCGCTGATCGGCGTGTCGACGACGCGTTCGCGCCCGAAACGCGCGAGCAGGCCCTTCGTCACGCCGAACACGCCGCCCCAGGCGTCCTGTTCGCCCGGTGCGCCCATGCCGCCGGCGATGTCCTCGCCGATCAGGAAGACGCGTGCGTCGCGCTCCATTTCGCTCGCGAGCGCCTCGCGGATCGCATCGCGGGTGGTCTTGATGCTCATGTCGTCCTCCTCAGGCTTTCGCGTAGACGTCGGTGGTGAGCGTGGCGGGCGCCGGGAAGGGCGCGGCCTGCGCCTTCGCGAGCGCGGCCGCGACGCGCGCCGCGCACTCGCCGTCGATGCGGTCGAGCGCCGTCGCGTCGGCCTGTCCGGCACCGAGAATGCGCGCGCGGAACTTCTTCAGGCAGTCCGCCTCCTCGCGCAGGCGTTTCACCTCACCTGGGGCGCGATACGTCTCCGGATCGCCTTCGTAGTGCCCGTGGAAGAGCGGCACGCGCACGTGGAAGAAGCTCGGACCCTGGCCGGCACGCGCGAGGCGCACGCCTTCGCCGAGCTTCGTCCAGACGTCGACGACGTCCGTCCCGTCGACCTCGACGCCGGGGATCCCGAAACCCGCCGCGCGATCGACGGGCCGGCCGGCGCAGGCCCAGCCCGCGGCCGTCGTCTCTGCATAACCGTTGTCCTCGAGCACGAACAGCACCGGCAGATTCAGCACCTTCGCGAGGTTCATGGCCTCGAAGCCGGCGCCCTGATTCGACGCGCCGTCGCCGCCGAACGAGACGGCGACGCCGTCCTCGCCGCGATAACGGAACGCGAACGCCGCGCCGAGCGCATGCGGCACGCTGGCCCCGATGATCGAGTTCGCACCCCACATGCCGCAGGACCAGTCCGCGACGTGCATCGTGCCGCCCTTGCCGCCGCAGCAGCCGCCCTCTTTGCCATGAATCTCGAGCGCGAGCGCTTCGAGATCGCCGCCCTTCGCGAGGTAATGGCCGTGCGCGCGGTGCGTACTGCAGAGTATGTCGGTCGCGCGCAGATGCGCGCAGAGCCCGACCGCGCTCGCCTCCTCACCGGCGTAGAGGTGCGTGAATCCCGGGACGTTGCCGCGCGCAATGGCGGCGTGCATCTGATCTTCGAACTCGCGCAGCACACGGAGCTGGCGGTAGACGTGCAGAGCGTCGAGCCCTGCGGATAGCGTGCTCATGCTTCCCTCCCCTTTCTTTTCGTCGCGACGTCATGACGCCGGGCCTGCCGGCCGGCTTATGTAACGACGTATGCACGGACGACGCAAGACGGGGCCCGGCACCGGCCCAAAAGCAAAGCGCCGCGGATGCGGCGCTTGCGGAGGACCTCATTGCGCCCGGCGAAGGGCGGGACTTCGCAGGGGAGCCGGGCTAGAACGTCTCCCAGTCGCTGTCCGCGTGGGCCTCGTCCAGCGCCGGCGCGGCGGCGGCCGAAGCGGTTTTCACGCGTTTGAGCGTCGCGACGCTGCTCGTCTTGCGACCGTGGCCCCGGCCCGCCGACGTCGCCGCACCGGGCTTCGCGACCGGCGCCGCGGCCGCAGTGGCAGCGGCCGGCAGCACGGCGATTTCGGGCGCTCCCGTGTCGAAGAAGCGCACGAGTGCGATGAGCCGCTTCGATTCTTCGTCCATGGTCTCGCTCGCCGCCGCCGCTTCTTCGACGAGGGCCGCGTTCTGCTGCGTCGTCTGGTCCATTTGCGCGACGGCCTTGTTGACCTGCTGGATTCCGGAGGACTGTTCCATCGAAGCCGAGGCGATCTCCTCGACGATGTCGCTGACCTTCTTCGCCGCGACGACGATCTCCCCGAGCGTCGCGCCGGACTCGTCGACGAGCTTCGAACCTTCGGTGACCTTCTCCGCGGAATCGTGGATCAGCGCCTTGATCTCCTTCGCCGCCGTCGCGCTGCGTTGCGCGAGATTGCGCACCTCGCTCGCCACGACCGCGAAACCGCGGCCCTGCTCGCCGGCGCGCGCGGCCTCGACCGCGGCGTTCAACGCGAGCAGATTCGTCTGGAACGCGATCTCGTCGATGACGCCGATGATGTCGGCGATCTTGCGGCTCGCCTGGTTGATCTCGGCCATCGCGGACACCGCGCGGCTGACGACCGTGCCGCCCACGCTCGCGAGGTCACGCGCCGAGATCGCGAGCCGGGTCGCTTCCTGGGCGTTCTCGGCGTTCTTCTGCACGGTGGCGGTCATCTCCTCCATGCTCGCCGCGGTCTCCTCGAGCGAGGAGGCCTGCTCTTCGGTGCGGGCGCTGAGCTCGACGTTGCCCTTCGCGACCTCCCGCGCCGCCGTGTTGATGCTCGCCGCGCCTTCGTTGATCTCGCCGACGATGTTCTTGAGCTGCGCGACGGAATCGTTGACCGCGCTCTTCAGCGCCGCGAACTCGCCGTCGTATTCCGCTTCGATGCGCTGAGTGAGATTACCCTCGGCGACACCCGTCATGACCGTCGAGGTTGCGCGGAGAATCTCCTCCACCGTCATCTGGTAGCGCTTCTGCGCAGTGATGTCGGTCGCGAACTTCACGACCTTGCAGGGCCGTCCGCTCGCGTCGAAGATGGGATTGTAGGATGCCTGAATCCAGATTTCGCGACCGCCCTTGCCGATGCGCTTGTAGACGCCGGCGTCGTGTTCGCCGCGGCCGAGCTTCGACCAGAAACTCTTGTATTCCTGCGACGAGACGTACGCCGGATCGACGAACATCGAATGATGACGCCCGACGATCTCGGACGACTGGTAGCCCAGCGCGTCGAGGAAATTGTCGTTCGCGCGCAGGACCGTGCCGTCGAGCGTGAACTCGATGACGCCCTGGGATTTGTCGATGGCCTGCAACTGGCCGGCGATTTCGGCGTTGCGGACCTTCTGCTCGGTGATGTCCGCGGCGTACTTCACGACCTTGAAGGGCTTGCCGTTCAAGTCGAAGATCGGGTTGTAGGAGGCCTGGATCCAGACTTCCTTGCCGCCACGGCCGATGCGCTTGTATTCGCCCGCACTGTACTCGCCGCGCCGCAACTGCTCCCAGAACCGCGCATACTCGGGACTGTTCGCATACGCGGGCTCCACGAACAGCGAGTGATGCCTGCCCTTGATGTCGGCGAGGCTGTAGCCGAGCAGGCCGAGGAAGATGTCGTTCGCCGTCTGCACCGTGCCGTCGAGCGCGAACTCGATCGTGCCCTGGGATTTGTTGATGGCGTCGATCTGGCCCTGGAAATCCGCGTTCGCGAGCTTCTGGGCAGTGACGTCGGTCGCGTACTTCACGACCTTGAAGGGCTTGCCGTCCGTGTCGAACACGGGGTTGTAGGACGCCTGGATCCACACTTCCCGGCCGCCCTTGCCGATGCGCTTGAACTCGTCGGCGCGGAAACGCCCGTCGCGCAGGTCCGCCCAGAACTGGCGGTAGTCGGAACTCGCCGCATAGGCGGATTCCACGAACATCGAATGATGCCTGCCCTGAATCTCGGCGAGCGTATAGCCGAGCGCCCGCAGGAAGTTTTCGTTCGCCGTGAGGATCATGCCGTCGAGGCCGAATTCGATGACGCCTTGCGAGCGGTTGATTGCCTCGAGCTCGTTCTCGAGTAGCCGGACCTCGCGTCCGAGCCGTGCACCCTCATTGCGCAGTTGCTCGAGCTCTGGATTGGAACCGCTGAACAGACGGCTTAAGAAGCTCATGCTCACTCTCCATCTCTAGGGCCTGGAACCACCGCACCGGCGCGCTGGGGCTCCGCTGGAACCGGGCACGTTGAACTGCGCAAGCCGCAGAGTCGGCGCCTCCGGCACGGTCGCCGGGGCTCCGGTCCGCATTCAGGCGGCCGGCTCGCGAGCCGTGCAACGTGTCCCTGCGACATTCCTGGTCGCGGCGCGCATCCGTCACCGCAGGCCGGGAGAGGCTTGGCGAATTCCATGTCGGCACCCGAAAAACCTCCCCGGGTGCGGGGAATATCGGCTGGCCCCACGGGCGCTTGAGCACGGCCCGGGACAGGGAACCGGGTCGCTCGCGTGCGCACGGCATGCGTTGCAGGCTGGTCGTCGCATCGCACTTTCCGTAGTCTCGTGCGACGCGCCGCCGATGCCGCGCCCGGGCTTGCGATCAGCCCATCGTGAGAGGAGGTCTACGATGCTCGAGCTCAGACCGAACTGCGAACACTGCAACGTGCCGCTGCCGCCCGCGTCCGTGGACGCGCGGATCTGCAGCTATGAGTGCACGTTCTGTGCGGCCTGCGTCGACACGCTGCTCGGGAACGTCTGCCCGAACTGCGGCGGCGGCTTCGCACCGCGTCCGGTGCGGCCGGCGCGTGACTGGAAGGGTGGGAATTCGATCGTCGCGGATCCGGCGAGCACGGCGGTGAAGCACCGTCCCGTCGATCTCGCGAGCCACGCCGCGCTCGTCGCGCGAGTCGGCGACGTACCGCCCGAGCGGCGCTGATCGCCGGCTAGCGCGTCGCGCCCGGCAGCCACTTCACGAGCAGCTCGATCATCTGCTCGCGCGAGAGCGTGGGCTGCGCGAGCGGCCACCAGAACACGGCCCGCGTGCGGATCAGATCGACGATGCGGGCGGCGTCGTAATAGCCCTCGCCGTCGAGGCAGTCGCCCGCTTGGCGCGTGACGAGGTAGAGCGCGGCGCCGAGCGTCGTCTCGCGGTCCTCGGCGAGCGCCACGGCCCGCTCCGCGGCAGCACTGCCCTCGCCGCTCTGCGCGGGCAGCACGAGCGCGATGAAATCGAGCAGTCGCGACAAGCCGAGCGGCAGCGCGAGGCCGTGCTCCTGGGCGAAGCGGCGCAGTGCGAACGGCGTGACCGCCGCTTCCGGATCGGGGTTGCCCGTCGCCGCCGTGAATGCCGCCCACAGTCGCGCGTGGGCAGCGCCGCGTGCGGTCTCCGGGGCGGGCGGGGCGTAGCTCGCGGGATCTTCGCCGATGAGGAGCGGCAGGGCCTCGGCGCGCGCGCGCCAGATATCGAGCTTCGCCCAGTGCTCGTAATGCGCCTGGCTCGCGGCGTCGACGCGTGCGGTGTCCAGGTCCGCGCGCAGCACGGCGAGCGCGGCTTCGAGCGTGTCGGTCATGGAAGTCCTTTCGTGTGCAGCGGCTCAACGGCCGGCGAAGCCGCTCGCCGCGCCGGTGTAGTGCACGCGATAGATCACCCCGGCCCCATCGTCGGAGATCAATATCGAGCCGTCCGGCAATTGCGCGAACGCGACCGGCCGGCCCCAGGCTTCCTCCCCTTCCAGCCAGCCCGTTGCGAACGGCTCCTCCCGCTCGACGCGACCCTCGGCATCGAGGTGTTCGACCATCACGCGATAGCCGATCTTGTGCGTGCGGTTCCAGGAGCCGTGCTCGGCGACGAACAGCGCGCCGCGGTAGGCGGCGGGGAATTGTTCGCCGGTGTAGAACAGGAGCCCGAGCGGCGCGACGTGCGGGCCGAGCTTCGCGACCGGCGGGACGTAGTCCTTCGGATCGTGGCCCGCACCGAATTTCGGATCCGGCAGATCGCCCTGATGGACGTAGGGGAAGCCGAAGTGCTGGCCGGGCTTCGTGAGCCGGTCGAGCTCGCAGGACGGCACGTCGTCGCCGAGGTTGTCCCGACCGTTGTCGGTGAACCAGAGCTCGTGCGTCGTCGGATGCCAGGCGAAGCCCACGGAATTGCGGATCCCGCGGGCGACGATCTCGTAATCACGGCCGTCGGGCGTCATGCGTCCGAGGGTGCCGAAAGGATCCTCGACTTCGCAGACGTTGCACGGCGCACCGACCGGGACGTAGAGCTTGCCGTCCGGTCCGAAGCCGAGGTACTTCCAGCCGTGGTGGCGCTTGGACGGCAGGCGATCGTAGACGACGACCGGCCGCGGCGGGTTCGCGAGCTTCGCGTCGATGCCGTCGTAGCGCAGGATGCGACTGATCTCGGCGACGTAGAGCGCGCCGTCCCGGTAGGCGATGCCGGTCGGCATCTCGAGCCCTTCGGCGATCACGTGCACCTCCCGGCCGGGTCCCGCGCCGCCCGGGCCGCTGAGTGCGTACACCCTTCCCGCCTGCATGGTGCCGGCGTAGACGATGCCGGACGGCGCAACGGCGAGCTGGCGCGCATCGGGCACGGCGTCGCTGTAGATTTCGATCGCGAAGCCGGGGGGCAGTTTGATGCGTTCGATGGGAGGCGCGGCTACAGCCGTGGCGGCCGCGGACGCGGCGAGCACGAGCACGAGCACGAGCATCGTGAGGGCTTTCGCCCCGCGGCGCTGTCCCTGCGGCCGGGATCCGCGCTGCGCGGTCACGGACTCACAGCTCCTGGGAGACGCGCTCCGTCGTGACCGACAGGCGATGGATCAGCGTGCGCAGGAATACTTTCAGGAAGCGCACCTGACAGTTGAGAGAGACCTGACTGATGACCGTGGAGTTGAGCTTCAGGAGCGAAGTCGGGCCGATCGCGACGATCGTCGCCGTGCGCTTCGTCTTCGCGAGGTAGCCCATCTCGCCGAAACAGTCGCCCGCGTAGAGCGTGCGCAATTGCTTGCCGAGCTTCTGCACCGAGACCTCGCCGTGGACGATGATGTAGAACGAATCGTCGAGCTCACCTTCGAGAATGATGTCCTGGCCGTCGCGATATTCCTGCCACTGTCCGGCCCGCACGATTTCCCAGACTTCCGCATCCGGGAAGCCGACGAAGAAATCGAGTTGCTTGACGGCCGTGAACTTCTCCTGCTCGGAGATGTTTTCCTGCGGCGTCTCCAGCAGTTGATCGAAGGCGCGCGAGAGATCCGAGGCGAGTTCGAGCCCCATCGGGTAGCGCGTTTCCGTCTCCTTCGACATCGCCTTCGCGACGATGTCGGACAGCGCACGGGGCACGTCGCCGCGCAGTTCGTGCACCGGGCGCGGCTCCTCGTGCAGGATCTTCTGGACGAGCCGCGAGAAGTTGTCCGACTGGAACGGATGCCGACCGGTCAGCAGCTCGTACATGACCACGCCGAGCGAGAAGAGATCCGTCTGATTGCCGACGTAATCCTCGCGGACCTGCTCCGGCGACATGTAACGCGGCGATCCGACGAGCCCCATGGGCATCGTCTCCGTGGAATCCATCTTCGTCAGGTGCGCGATGCTGAAATCGCCGATCTTCACGTCGATGTCGGAGGTGACGAGGATGTTCGTCGGCTTGATGTCGCGGTGGATGACACCCTGCTTGTGCGCGTAGTCCAGCGCCTTCGCGCATTTGAACGAGATTTCGACGACCTTCTCGATCGGCAGCAGATTTTCGGAGCGGCAATACGGCTTGAGGGTCGCCCCGCCCTCGATGTACTCCATCACGATGTAGCAGATCTCGCGATCGACGCCCGCGTCGAAGATGCCGACGATGTTCGGATGCGTGAGACGGCCCGCGGTGTGGGCCTCGTTGAAGAACATCTTCCGATAGCGATCGCCGAGCTCTTCGTCGTTCAATTGTTCGGCGTGTGCGACCTTGATGGCGACCTGACGATCGACATAAGGATCGTAACCGAGATAGACCGTGCCCATGCTGCCACGGTTGATCTCTTTGAGGACCTCGTACTTACCGAGACGGTCGGGAGGGCTGTCGCTCATATCTCTCTGTCGGCATAGTTGTGCGTCACGGCCTCGCCGATTTCCTTGCCGCGACGGAGTGCGGCAGCCGGCTCGCGTTCACCGTCCCAAGAATATCACGGGGCTCACAGTGGTTACATGCGCTCAGGGCTGCGGACAGCGTCCTGAACGCTCGCCCGGACGGCTTCCGTAACACGCGCGAGCAGCGGCTGTGGCAGAATGCGCGGAATTCGCCAGTCACGGGATCCCGCATGAAATCCAGCCGCATCAGCTCCTGGCCCAAGCTCTCCGCCCTCGCCAAACAGTTGCGCCCCCGGCGCATCGAAAGCCTCTTCGACGACGACGCCGACCGCGTCGGCGAGTTCAGTATCGACGCGGCAGGCCTTTATCTTGATTACTCCAAGAATCTCATCGACCGCGCGGCGTTGCGCCTCCTCGTCGAGCTCGCCCACGAATGCGCGCTTGCGGAGCGTATCGAGCGGCTGTTCCGCGGCGATCGCATCAACGTCACCGAGGGCCGGGCGGTGCTCCACACGGCGCTGCGCGACCCGCAGGACGACGTGCGCGTCGATGGTCAGCCGGTCGCCGGTGATATCCGCGCCGTCCAGGCGAAGATGCGGACGCTCGTGGAGGCCGTCTGCAGCGGCCGCTGGACCGGCTTCCGCGGCGACCGCATCACCGATGTGGTGAACATCGGCATCGGCGGCTCGCATCTCGGCCCCCTC
Source organism: Gammaproteobacteria bacterium (assembly GCA_016209015.1). Classification (GTDB taxonomy): domain Bacteria; phylum Pseudomonadota; class Gammaproteobacteria; genus JACQWY01. Next base: position 91,600 of record JACQWY010000003.1, read on the forward strand.
CTCGCCTGTGACGCTCTGCGCTACGACGCCGCGAGCGGCCTGCGCGTCCACTTCTGCTCGAACGTGGACGGCGGAGACATCGATCGCACGCTGACCGGCCTCGATCCCGCGACCACGCTCTTCATCGTCGCCTCGAAGTCGTTCACCACGCCGGAGACGGCGCTGAACGCGAACAGTGCCCGGCGCTGGCTGCTTGCCGCAGCCGGGGACGAGGCCGCGACCGCGAAGCACTTCCTCGCCATCAGCGCACATCCGGCGAAAGCCGCGGCATTCGGCATCCCTGCCGACAACGTCCTGCCGATGTGGGACTGGGTCGGCGGGCGTTATTCGCTGTGGTCCGCGATCGGCCTGCCGATCGCGTTCGCGCTCGGGATGCACGGCTTCGAGCGCCTGCTCGCCGGTGCGGCCGCGATGGACCGGCATTTCCGCAGTGCGCCGTTCGAGCGCAACATGCCGGTGCTCTTCGCGCTCGTCGGCATCTGGAACACGAACTTCCTCGGAGCGGAGAGCTTCGCGGTCGTGCCCTACGACGATCGCCTGTTCCAACTGCCCGCCTACCTTCAGCAGCTCGAGATGGAGAGCAACGGCAAGCGCGTGACGCTCGCGAACCGGCCGGTCAAGGTCGCGACCGCACCGATCCTGTGGGGCGGCCTCGGCACGAACGTCCAGCATGCGTTCTTCCAGCTCCTGCACCAGGGCACGCGCCTCATCCCTGTGGATTTCATACTCGCCATGACGCATCAGCGCTCGCCGCGCGAGCATCACGACATGCTGGTCGCGAATTGCATCGCCCAGGCGGAAGCGCTCATGTGCGGCCGTCAACGCGCCGAGCTCGACGACGGGACGCCCGCGGAGCCCGGCATCGATCTGCCGCTGCACCGGGAGACTCCGGGCAACCAGCCGAGCAATATGCTGATCCTCGAATCGCTCACGCCCGAGACGCTCGGTGCGCTGCTCGCGCTCTACGAGCACAAGACCTATGTGCAGGGGGTGATCTGGGGGATCAACTCCTTCGACCAATGGGGCGTGGAGCTCGGCAAGAAGCTTGCCGGGAAGCTGCTCGCGGAAATGGGCGGAGGAACACGCGAGAAGCACGATGGCTCGACGAGCGCGCTGCTCGAGCGCTATCTGCGGTCGCGCGGGTAGTGTAGGGGGCAGATGCGTGCAGCGGCTTCCAGAGCGCTGACCGAAGGGATAGTCGCCTGGAACCGCGACCGATGCGCCTTCTCCGTCGGCACATCCTTCAACAGGAACTTCCTCGGGCGCCTCCCGCCAGGAACCTCCTCCTCACTGCCGAACCATCATCTCCGTGGTCTTCTGCAGCCGCTCCGTCAGCACGCGCAGGAACACGCGGCAGAACCTGAGCTGACATTCCTGCGAGACCTGCTCGATGAGCGTCGCGTTCACTTTCAGGAGCGACACCGGCCCGTCGGCACGAATGGTGGCCGTGCGGCGGATCTTGTTCAGGAAGCCCATCTCGCCGAAGCAGTCGCCTTCCCTGAGCCTGCCGATCGGCGTGCCCTGCTTGGTCACGACGACGTTGCCGGCGCTGATGATGTAGAACGAGTCGTCGACGTCGCCTTCGCGGATGATGAGCTGTTCCGGGCCGATGTCCTGCCAGACGCTCGCGCGGATGATCTCCCAGATCTCGGAATCCGGGAAACCGCGGAAGAAATCGAGCTGTTTCACATAGGCGAATTTCTCCTGGGCGGAGATTTCCTCCTGCGGCCGCGCGAGATGGGTGAACGCCATGCTGAGATCGGACGCGAGGTCGATGCCCATGCGATAGCGCCGCTCGGGCCGCTTCTCGAGCGCTTTGAAGACGATCTTCTCGAGGATCGGCGGCAGATCCGAGCGGAACGTCGCGAGGGGCGTCGGCTCTTCGTTGATCACGCGATGGATGAGGCTCGAAAAGCTCTCGCCGCCGAAGGGGTGCTTACCGGTCAGGAGCTCGTAGGCGACGATGCCGAGCGAGAAGAGATCGGTCTGGCTCGTGATCGTGTCTTCCTGGATCTGCTCGGGCGACATGTAGCGCGGTGAGCCGACGAAGCCCATGGGCATCGTCTGCGTGAGATCCGTGCGATTGATGTGCGCGATGCTGAAATCCGCGATCTTCACGTCCATGTCCTGCGTCAGCAGGATGTTCGAGGGCTTGATGTCGCGGTGGATGACGCCCTGGCGGTGGGCGTAATCGAGCGCTTTCGCGCAGTGGAAGATGATTTCCGTCGCCTTGTTGAGCGTCAGCAGATTCTCGGCGCGGCAGAACGTGCGCAGCGTATCACCGTTCTCGACGAGCTCCATGACGATGTAACACTTGTCGTCGTCGACGCCGGCATCGAAGATGTCGAGGATGTTCGGATGGCGCAGCATGCCGGCGGTGTGCGCCTCGTTGAAGAACATCTTGCGGAAGCGCTCGCCCTGCTCGCGATCCTTGAGGGCATCGGCCATCGCGACCTTCACCGCCACCGGCCGATCGATATAGGGATCGTAGGCCTGGTAGACGACGCCCATGCTCCCGCGGCCGACCTCGCGGAGTATTTCGTATTTTCCGAGCTTCTTGAGCATCGAGATCCCGAATGCCGATCGCCGCCGAGCCGTCCTGCCGGCGCGGGCCGACCCGCGCTGCCTCGGCCATAGTCTAACAGGCGGATCAAAAGGCCCGCGAGCGATGCCGCGCCACGAGCCGGTGCGCATGCCGCCTCCTGTATACTCCGGCCATGTCGAAATCCGCCCTGTGCTTCGTCGCCTCGCTGCACGCCCTGCTCGCCACGGCGCCGGCGCTCGCCTGCGACGGCCTCGTCGTCGACGAGGCCTGGGTGCGCGAGCCGCCGCCCGGCGCGGAAGTTGCCGCGGGCTATGTGCGCCTGACGAATCGCGGCGCGGCGCCGCTCGCGATAGACGCCGTGACGAGCCCCTGTTGCGGCCACGTGATGATCCATCGCACGGAGCAGCACGGTGACAGCCTGCGCATGGTGCACGTCGACCGGCTCGCGCTCGCCCCCGGCGAGGCCGTGACGCTCGCACCGGGCGGCGCGCATCTGATGCTGATGGGACTCGCCGCCCCGCTCACCGCCGGCAACGGCGTCAGGTTCTCGTTCGCTTGCGGCGGACACGCGACCGAGGTCCGCTTTCCGGTGCGCGCGGACGCGCCCTGAGCGGCGCCGGCCGAAGACCCGAGGAGCCCCATGCCCACGCTCGAATCCCTGCAGGTCGCGCTCCAGCACGTGCTGCCCCAGCATCTCCTCTCGCGACTCGTCCGCCGCCTCACGCGGCTCGAGCACGCGGGCCTCGTGCCGCACGCGATTCGCCGCTTCATGCGCCACTACCCGGTCGACCTCGACGAAGCGCTCGAAACGGACTGCACGCGCTATGCGAGCTTCAATCACTTCTTCACGCGTGAGCTGCGCGGCGGCTGCCGGCCGATGCCCGAGGATGCGCGCGCCGTCGCCTGTCCCTGCGACGGCCGCATGAGCGAGCTCGGGCCGATCGTCGACGACGTGCTGCTGCAGGCAAAGGGCCGCCGTTACGGCCTGCCCGCACTGCTCGCCGGCGACACCGGGCTCGCGCGCCGCTTCCACGGCGGTGAATTCGCCACGATTTATCTCGCCCCTCACGATTACCACCGCGTGCACAGCCCGCTCGCCGGGCGCGTGCTGCGGGCGACCTACGTCCCCGGCGCGCTGTTCTCCGTCAACGATCGCACGACGCGCCATGTCGAGAATCTCTTCGCCCGCAACGAACGCGTGATCGTCGTGATGGAGACGGCGCTCGGCCAGGTCTGCGTCATCCTCGTCGGCGCGATGCTCGTCGGCTTCATCGAGCTGGTGTGTGCCGACCTGCCCGCGCAGGTCGACGGTGCGCGTCAGCCCGTGCCGCTCGCGCTCGGCGCGAAACGCGATCTCGAGCGCGGCGAGGAGCTCGGGCGATTCAACATGGGCTCGACGGTGATTCTGCTGTTCGAACGCGGGCGCGTGCGCTGGCGGAAGGATATCGAGGCGGGAAGTCTGCTCAGGCTCGGCGAAGTGCTCGCCGAGCCTGTGTGAAACGCGTTTACGGCTGGTACGACATCGCCGAGAGGCACACCGACATCAGGATGCCGGGGGCGAGACCGAGCGCGAGCACGGCCAGGCTGTTCACGCTCAGCACGAGCTTGAGATCCGGCGAGGCAGTGATTGCCGGACGGCCTTCAGGCTGGTCGAAATACATGAGCTTCACGACGCGCAGATAGTAGTAGCCGCCGATCAGCGAGAAGAAGACTGCGAGGCCGGCGAGCCAGACGTAACCCGCGGCGATCACTTCCTTCAGCACGAACCACTTCGCCCAGAAACCCGCGAACGGCGGCACGCCGGCGAGCGAGAAGACGAGCACGAGGACCATGAAGGCGAACCAGGGGCTGCGCTTCGCGAGACCCGCGAGATCGCTCAACTGATCGGACTCGGAGCGCTCGTTCGCGAGCAGGATGATCGATCCGAATGCCCCCATGCTCATCAGCGAGTAGACCGTGGAGTAGAACATCGAGGCCGCGTAGCCCTTGCCGTTCGCGGACAGGATGCCGAGCAGCAGGAAGCCCATGTGGGCGATCGTCGAATAGGCGAGCATGCGTTTGAAGTTCGTCTGCGCGATCGCGACGATGTTGCCGACACCCATCGAGAGCACGCACAACACGATCAGCATCTGCTGCCACTCGGCGGCGAGACCCGAGAGGCCGAACACGAGCACGCGCACCGCCATCGCGAACGCCGCGAGCTTCGGCGCCGTGCCGATGAAGAGCGTCACCGGCGTCGCCGCGCCCTGATACACGTCCGGCACCCACATGTGGAAGGGCACGACGCCGAGCTTGAACGAAATCCCGACCACCATGAACACGAGACCGAAGATGACGAGGATCCGCTTGTCGCCGGCGGCCGTCGCGCGCGTCAGGAGCTCGGGCAGGTCGATCGTGCCGGTCACGCCGTAGACCATGGAGATCCCGTAGAGCAGCATGCCGGAAGCCAGCGCACCGAGCACGAAGTATTTCATCGCCGCTTCGGACGACGCCGCCGAATCGCGGTTCATCGCGACCAGCGCGTAGAGCGAGAGCGAGAGCAGCTCGAGACCGAGATACACCGTGAGCAGGCTGTTCGCGGAGATGAGCAGCATCATGCCGAGCGTCGCGAACAGCGCGAGCGGATAGAATTCGCTCATCGCGACCTTGCGCTTCTCGCAGTACTCGCGGGTGTAGAAGAAGGAGAACAACGTCAGCACCACGCAGAAGGCCTTCAGCACGGCTCCCATCACGTCGAGGCGGAACGAACCGTGGAAACCGATGCCGGGCGCCTCGGGCACGAAGGCCGCGATCTGACCGAGCACCACGAGGCCCGCGAGGATGGCCGTCCAGAACGTGGCCGCCGTCGAGCGCGGGCTGCGGAAGGCGTCGACGAGCAGGACGAGGCAGGCCAGGCCCAACAGCGTCGCTTCCGGGACGATGAGGTGGAAATCAGTCATAGGCCATCATCGATATCTTGGGTTGGGCCACGTGATCGACGAGATGCGCGACGCTCGCGTGCATCATGTCGAGGAGCGGCGCGGGATACACGCCGAGCGCGAGCACCGCGACGGCGAGCGTGCCGAGGATGAGCGCCTCGCGGCCGTTGATGTCGGTCAGCGCGGCGACTTTCGCGTTCGTCACGTCGCCGAATATCACCCGCTTGTACATCCAGAGCGTGTAGGCCGCGCCGAGGATGAGCGTCGCCGAGGCGGCGAACGCATACCAGAAGCCCGCCTTGAACGTGCTGAGAATGACCAGGAATTCGCCCACGAAACCCGAGGTCGCCGGCAGGCCCGCGTTCGCCATCGCGAACAGCATCATGAACGCCGCGAACTTCGGCATCGTGTTCACGACGCCGCCGTAGTCCTTGATCTGGCGGCTGTGCAGCCGGTCGTACATCACGCCGACGCAGAGGAACATCGCGCCCGAGATGAAGCCGTGCGAAATCATCTGGACCATGCCGCCCTCGATGCCCATGTAGGCGTCTTCCCAGCTCGAGGTGTTCCCGAAGATGCGGAACATCGTGAAAAAGCCGAGCGTCACGAAGCCCATGTGCGATATCGACGAATAGGCGATGAGCTTCTTCATGTCCTGCTGGACGAGCGCGACGAAACCGATGTAGACGACGGCGATCAGCGAGAGCGCAATCATGAAGCCGTCGAGGCTGTGGCAGGCGTCGGGCGTGATCGGCATGCTGAAGCGCAGGAAACCGTAGCCGCCCATCTTCAGCATGATTGCCGCCAGCACCACGGAGCCGCCCGTAGGCGCCTCGACGTGGGCGTCCGGCAACCAGGTGTGCACCGGCCACATCGGGACTTTCACCGCGAAAGCGAGCAGGAAGGCGATGAAGATCCACTGCTGCTCCGGCAGGCTCAACGTGACATTGTGCATGTCGAGGATCGAGAAGCTGCCGCCCTGGGCATAGAGGTAGAGCAGCGCGACGAGCATGAACAGCGAACCGAGGAAGGTATAGAGGAAGAACTTGATGGTGGCGTAGACGCGCTTCGGCCCGCCCCAGATACCGATGATCAGGAACATCGGGATCAGCATCGCTTCCCAGAACACGTAGAAGAGCAGCGCGTCGACGGCGCAGAACACGCCCACCATGAAGCCTTCGAGGATCAGGAACGCACCCATGTACTGGTTCACGCGGTCCTCGATCGCCTCCCAGCCGGCGAGCACGACGAGGATGGTCGTGAACGTCGTCAGCAGGATCAGCGGCAGCGCGATGCCGTCGACGCCGAGGTGATAGAAAATCTTGAACGACTCGATCCACGGCATGCGCTCGACGAACTGCATGCCCGCCTGCGAGGGATCGAACTGCCGGTAGAGCACGACCGAGACGGCGAACGTCACGAGCGAGATGATCAAGGCGTCGACCTTGACGGCACGGTCGGGGACGCGGCTGCCGGCGAAGATCACCCACAGGCCGCCGATGATCGGCAGCCAGATGCAGAGACTCAACAGGGGTAGTTCGGTGAGCATCTTCGCTTAGTTCGCTTGATTCACGTGGTTTGCCATGACCGCCCTCAGCCCATCCGGTGCACGAAGACCGCCAGCAGGCCGAGCAGCCCGAGGATCATCGCGAATGCGTAGTGATAGAGATAGCCGGACTGCATCCGGCGCATGATGCCCGCCCACCAGGCGACCGCCCTGGCCGAACCGTTCACCGCCAGGCCGTCGATCAGCGTCACGTCGCCGACCCGCCACAGGAAACCGCCCATCAGGCGCGAGCCGCCGGCGAAGAACCAGTCGTTGAAGCGATCGAAGCCGTACTTGTCCACGAGGATGCGGTACGGCAGGGCGAGCGCGGCGGCGATCTTCGGCGGCAGATCCGGGCGCTTGAGATAGAGGAACCAGGCGACCGCGACGCCGGCGAACGCGAACCAGAGCGGCGCGCCCATGAAGCCCTCGACGACGAAGTGGCCGGCGCCGTGGAATTCCTCGGCGAGCTCGCCCAGCACGTTGTGCTCCTTCGCGACATAGATGCTGCTGCCGAAGTAGTCGCCGAAAACCATGCTGCCGATGCCGAACATGCCGGCGAAAATCGAGGGTATCGCGAGCGCGATCAGCGGCACGGTGACGACGGCCGGCGATTCGTGCAGATGTTCCCGCGCGTGATGGTCCATGCGCTCCTCGCCGTGGAAGACCAGGAAGACGAGGCGGAAGGAATAGAGCGCGGTCACGAACACGCCGAGCAGGCAGGCGTAGTAGGCGAGCTGCGCGCCGGGCGTGTGCGAGGCGTGGACGGCTTCGAGGATCGCGTCCTTCGAGAAGAAACCGGCGGTGCCCGGGAAACCGATCAGCGCGAGCGAGCCGATGAGGCTCGTGATCCAGGTGATCGGCATGTACTTCCTCAAGCCGCCCATGTGGCGCATGTCCTGCTCGTGGTGCAGGCCGATGATGACGGAGCCCGCGGCGAGGAACAGCAGCGCCTTGAAGAAGGCATGCGTGAAGAGATGGAAGATCGCCGCGGAATACGCCGAGGCGCCTAGCGCCACCGTCATGTAGCCGAGCTGGGAGAGCGTCGAATACGCGACCACGCGCTTGATGTCGTGCTGGACGAGGCCGAGCAGGCCCATGAAGAACGCCGTGATCGTCCCGATGATCATGACCACCGAGAGCGCGGTAGTCGTCAGTTCGAAGAGCGGCGACATGCGGGCGACCATGAAGATGCCGGCCGTGACCATCGTCGCGGCGTGGATGAGGGCCGAGATGGGGGTCGGGCCTTCCATCGAATCGGGCAGCCAGACGTGCAGCGGCCACTGCGCGGACTTGCCCATCGCGCCGACGAAGAGCAGCAGGCTCATGACCGTCATGAGCTTCCACTCGTGACCGGGCAGGATCGTGATCGTCGAACCCGCCTTGTCGGCGGCCATGCGGAACACGTCGCCGTAGTCGAGGGAGCCGAACGTCATCAGCACGGTCGCGATGCCGAGCAGGAAGCCGAAGTCGCCGACGCGGTTGACGAGGAAGGCCTTCAGGTTCGCGTAGATCGCGCTCTCGCGCTTGAACCAGAAGCCGATCAGCAGATACGAGACGAGACCCACCGCCTCCCAGCCGAAGAAGAGCTGCAGGAAGTTGTTGGCCATGACCAGCATCAGCATGCTGAACGTGAACAGCGAAATGTAGCTGAAGAAGCGCTGATAACCGGGATCGTCGTGCATGTAGCCGATCGTGTAGATGTGCACCATCCAGGAGACGAACGTCACGACCACCATCATCGTCGCCGTGAGCTGGTCGACGAGGAAGCCGATGCGGAACGGCACACCGCCCGTCTCGAGCCAGGTGTAGAGGTTCACGTTCAGTGCCGGCGCATCGCCGAGCACGATCTGCGAGAAGACGTAGAAGGAAAGGCAGAACGCGGCGCCGACACCGAGAATCGTCACCCAGTGCGCGCCCGAACGGCCGAGCTGGCGTCCGAACAGACCCGCGGCGATGGCGCCCGCGAGCGGCAACAGGACGATGAGCAGGCAGAGATTTTCCACGTTAACTTCTCTTCGATGCGGTGGGAGTCGCGGTCATGCCCGGGGCCTCAGCCGCGCATCTCGTCGAGATCTTCGACGTTGATGGAGCTGCGGTTGCGGAACAGCACCACGAGGATCGCGAGGCCGATGGCCGATTCGGCGGCCGCCACGGTCAGGATGAAGAACACGAAGACCTGGCCGGTCAGATTGCCGAGGAAATGCGAGAACGCGATGAAGTTCAGATTCACCGCGAGCAGCATCAGCTCGATGCACATCAGGAGCACGATCACGTTCTTGCGGTTGATGAAGATGCCGGCCACGGACAGGCAGAACAGTACTGCTCCGACGATCAGGTAATGCGCGAGTGAAATCATGGCCGTCAACCGCCCCGCTCCGCGTCCATCTTGATGAGCCGCACGCGATCCGCCCGGCGCACCTGCACCTGGCGTTCCGGACGCGGCGCCTTGCTCTGGCGCGTGCCGCGGTGGGTCAGCGCTATCGCCGCCACGATCGCGACGAGCAGGATCACCGCCGCGGCCTCGAAAGGCAGCACGTAATCGGTATACAGCACTTTGCCGATCGCCTCGGTATTGCTGTAGCTCGCGGCCGCGGGCGCCGGGCTCGGAGCTGCGTCGAGCCCGAAATAGCGCGGGCCGACGACGTAGCCGATCGCACCGAACATCATCAGCGCGACGACGGCCGCGATCGGCAGGTAGCGGGCGAAGCCTTCGCGCAGCACGGCGATGTTGATGTCGAGCATCATGACCACGAACAGGAACAGCACCATCACCGCGCCGACGTAGACCAGCACGAGCGCGATGGCGAGGAACTCCGCCTCGAGCATGAGCCAGAGCCCCGCGCTCGAGAAGAACGCGAGCACCAGGAACAGCGCCGCGTGCACGGGATTGCGCACCGTGATGACCATGGCGCCGGCGAAGATCGCCGCCAGGGCGAACCAATAGAAGATGATTTGTTGAAACATTATGGTGCCATCAAGTCGAGGCCAGCCCCGCTCTTCCCCGTTGTCCCTTCGTGATCCCTGCCGTTCTTCTTCTTCCCGGATGCCGCTCAGCGGTATCTGGCTTCGGCGCCGCGGTCGGCGGCGATCTGCGCTTCGAAGCGGTCGCCGTTCGCGAGCAACTTGTCCTTCGTCATCAGGAGATCGCCGCGCTGCTCGCCGTGGTATTCGTAGTGTCTCGTCTCCACGATGGAGTCGACGGGACAGGACTCCTCGCAGAAGCCGCAGAAGATGCACTTCGTGAGATCGATGTCGTAGCGCGTGGTGCGCCGGGTGCCGTCGTCGCGCGGCGCCGACTCGATCGTGATTGCGAGCGCGGGGCACACGGCCTCGCAGAGCTTACAGGCAATGCAGCGTTCCTCGCCATTCGGATAGCGCCGCAGGGCGTGCAGACCGCGGAAACGCGGCGACTGCGGCGTCTTCTCCTCGGGGTAGAAGATCGTGAACTTGCGCGTGAACAGGCGCTTGCCCGTGAGCTGCATGCCCTTGAGCAGTTCGACCAGCGTGAGGCTCTTGAGGTAACCGCCGATAGCGTTCATGGGCTTTCTCCTCAGGCCTTCGCGAACCACGGCGGCACGTGGTAGACGACCAGCGCCGCGACGAGCACCAGCCATACGATCGTGATCGGCAGGAAGACCTTCCAGCCGAGACGCATGATCTGGTCGTAGCGGTAGCGCGGGAACGTGGCGCGGAACCACAGGAACAGGAACAGGAACAGGAAGATCTTGAAGATGAACCAGTGGATGCCGTCGCCGAGCAGCAGGCCGACCACCGGAACGTGGGGAATCCAGCTCGCGGGCAGCGGCGACATCCAGCCGCCCAGGAACATCACCGAGGTCAGCCCCGCGATCATGATCATGTTCGCGTATTCGCCGAGGAAGAACAGCGCGAAGGCGACGCCGCCGTACTCCACGTGAAAGCCGGCGACGATTTCCGACTCGCCTTCCGCGACGTCGAAAGGCGCCCGGTTCGTCTCGGCGACGCCCGCGATGAAATAAATGAAGAAAAGCGGCGCCAGCGGCAGCCAGAACCACGTGAGTGCGTTGCCGCGCTGGGCCTCGACGATGGCGCCGAGGTTGAGGCTCCCGGCGGCGATCAGCACGCCGACGAGCGCGAAGCCCATCGCGATTTCGTAGGAGACGATCTGCGCCGCGGAGCGCATGGCGCCGAGGAACGCGTATTTCGAGTTCGAGGCCCAGCCAGCGATGATGATTCCGTACACGCCGAGCGAGCTCAGCGCGAGGATGTAGAGCAGGCCGGCGTTGATCTTCGCGATCGCCATCTCGGAGCCGAAGGGAATCACCGCCCAGGCCGCGAGCGCCGGCGCGAGCGCGATGACCGGCGCCAGCAGGAACAGGAACTTGCTCGCGCCCGCCGGGATGATGACCTCTTTCATGAGCAGCTTGAGCGCGTCCGCGATCGGCTGGCCGAGACCTTTCGGGCCGACGCGGTTCGGACCGATCCGGACCTGCATGTAGCCGATGATCTTGCGCTCGGCGAGCGTGAGGTAGGCGACGCAGCCCATCAGCGGCACGATCACGATGACGATCTTCAACAGGATCAGGGCCACCGTCACGACGAGGTCCGGGAACCAGGTGAGGAGGTAGGAATGCAGGACGTCGATCATGCGTTGCTCACTCGCTGGCTGGCCGCCTGGCTGACTTCCACTTTCGCACCGGTTTCCGCATCGATCCCGAGGCCGCGCGCGCCGTAGTACTTGCAGCAGCCGGCGGGCACGCTCTCGTCCGCGGCGGCGACGAGCGTGACCCCGGGGCCGCCTGCGCTCAGATTCACGAACTGCCCCGCCGCGAGGCCGAGCTTCGCGAGCGTCGCGGCCGCGAAGTACGCGCGACCGTCGCCCGCCTGCGGCATCTGCTGCAGGGCCGAGGCGCGACGCACGAGCGCGTCCGTCGCGTACATCGGAATTTCGAGGATCGCGGTGACGCCGGCAGCGGGTGTCGCCGCGAGCTGCAGGCCCGTGGCGCTCCACTGCGCGCCGCCGCTCGCGTTCGCGAGCTCGCGCGTGACGTCTGCGAGGGTGACGGCGTCGAATCCGGCGAGGCCGAGACGTTCACCGACCGCGCGCAGGACTTTCCAGGCCGGGCGCGCTTCGCCGGGTGCGCGGACCGCGGCGGCGAAGGCTTGCGGCAGTCCGCAGACGTTCACGTAAGTGCCCTCGTTCTCTGCGAAGACGCCGATGGGCAGCAGCAGGTCCGCGACCTGCTCGAGCGCATCGCTGCGCCAGGCCGAGAGCGCGACGACGCATTCCGCGCCGCCGAGCGCGGCCTGTGCATGCTGCGGATTCGCGAAATCGCGATCGGGTTCGACGGCGAGCAGGACGTAGGCGGCGAGCGGCTTGTCGAGCATGGCGCCGGCATCGAGTCCGTTCTTGTCGTTCGGCGTGCCGCCGGGCAGGCGGTGCGGCACCGCGCCGGCGAGCCAGGCGCCGGCCGCGTTCGCGCCTTCGGTCAGGAGGCCGAGCTTCGCATTCGTGGCGGCGGCGAGCAGGCCCGCGCAGTTGACGAGCGCGGCACGCGAGGGATGGCGCTGCGCGAAATTGCCGATGAGGACGAAGGCGCGTTCAGCGCCCTTCAGCGCTTCGGCAATAGCGGCGAGCGTACCGTCCGCAGCCGGCGCGTCGAGCGCGGCGCCGGCGGCCTTGGCGAGACCGGCGGTCTTCGCTGCGAGCTCGCCCGGGGCGACGACGGCGCGGCCGGCGAGCTCGTAATTGAACTCGTGAGCGAGGCAGTCGACGCTGTAGACCCGCGTGCCGTGCGCGACGGCCTTGCGCAGGCGGTTGTTCAGGAGCGGCTGATCGAGGCGCGGATTCGCGCCGAGGAGCAGCACGACGTTCGCGCGCTCGAGATCGTCGAAGCTGCCCTCGAGTCCGGGGAACGCCGGCTCGTTCGCCTGGCCGGCGAAATCGATCTGGCGCAGGCGGTGATCGACGTTCTGGCTGCCGAGACCGCGCACGAGACGCTGCAGGAGCAGGAATTCCTCGCTCGTCGCATTCGGCGAGGCGAGCGCGCCGAGACGCGCGCCGGCGGCCGCGAGCCCCTTCTGGGCGGCGGCGAGCGCGGTGTCCCAGTCGCAGTCGCGCCAGGTGCCGTTCTCTTTGAGGCGCGGCTTCAGGAGACGGTCGGCGCTGTTCAGGCCCTGATACGCGAAGCGATCGCGATCGGCTATCCAGGTCTCGTTGACCGCCTCGTTCTCTTTCGGCACCACGCGTTTGACGACCTGGCCCTTGGTGTGGACGTGGACGTTCGAGCCGACGCAGTCGTGCGGCGCGATGCCGTCGAACTGACGCATCTCCCAGGCCCGTGCCGAGAAGCGATAAGGCTTGGAAGTGAGCGCGCCGACCGGGCAGAGATCGATGACGTTACCGGAGAGCTCCGAGGTCACGGCCTGCGCGACGTAGGTACCGATCTCCATGTTCTCGCCGCGGCCGGTTGCGCCGAGCTCGCGGAGGCCCGCGATCTCCTCGCCGAAGCGCACGCAGCGCGTGCAGTGGATGCAGCGGGTCATGTCCGTCTGCACCAGCGGGCCGATGTTCTTGTCCTTCACGACACGCTTGCGCTCGGTGTACTGCGACACGTCGGTGCCGTAACCGAGCGCGAGATCCTGCAGCTCGCACTCGCCGCCCTGATCGCAGATCGGGCAGTCGAGCGGATGATTGATGAGCAGGAACTCCATCGTCGCTTCCTGGCCCGCGATGGCCTTCGGCGACTTTGTGAACACTTTCATGCCGTCCATCACGGGCGTCGCACAGGCCGGCTGCGGCTTCGGCGCGCGCTCGACCTCGACGAGGCACATGCGGCAGTTCGCCGCCACGGACAGTTTCTTGTGATAGCAGAAGCGCGGGATGTAGATGCCGGCGGCATCGGTCGCCTCGATCAGCATCGCGCCCTTGCGGGCCGGGATCTGAACGCCGTCTACTTCGATGGTGACTTGGTCTTCGCTCATCGCGGTGTCTCGCCCTTATGCCGCCGCCGAAGTCCGCGGGCGATCGAGGATGCTGCAGCCGTGCTCCACGTAGTGCACGAATTCATGGCGGTAATGCTTGACGAAGCTGCGGACCGGCATCGCGGCCGCGTCGCCGAGCGCGCAGATCGTCCGCCCTTCCATTTTCGACGCCACATTGTCGAGGCGATCGATGTCCTCCATGCGGCCCTCGCCGGCGATGATCCGGCACAGCATGCGATAGAGCCAGCCCGTGCCTTCGCGGCAGGGCGTGCACTGGCCGCAGGATTCCGCCTGGTAGAAGCGCGACAGGCGGCACAGCGCCTTCACCATATCCGTCGTCTCGTCCATCACGATGACTGCGCCCGAGCCGAGCATCGAGCCCGCCTTGCTGATGGCGTCGTAGTCCATGTCGAGATCGAGCATCGTCGCGCCGGGCACGACCGGCACGGAGGAGCCGCCCGGAATGACGGCCTTCAGCGTGCGGCCGTCGCGCATGCCGCCCGCGAGCTCGAGGAGCTTCCTGAACGGGGTGCCGAGCGGCACTTCGAAATTGCCGGGCTTCGCGACGTGACCGCTCACCGAGAAGATCTTCGTGCCGAAGTTGTTCGGCTTGCCGAAGCTCGTGAACCAGGCGGCGCCGTTGCGCATGATCGCGGGCACGGAGGACAGCGTCTCGGTGTTGTTGATCGTCGTCGGCTGACCGTAGAGTCCGTAGCTCGCCGGAAACGGCGGCTTGTAGCGCGGCTGCCCCTTCTTGCCCTCGAGCGACTCGAGGAGCGCGGTTTCCTCGCCGCAGATGTAGGCCCCCGCGCCGAGGTGCAGATACAGCTCGAAATCGACGCCCGAGCCCAGGATGTTCTTGCCGAGAAGACCGGCCGCGTAAGCGTCTTTCAGCGCCTGCTCGAAGCGCAGCGCCGGCTCGTCCATGAACTCGCCGCGCATGTAGTTGTAGCCGACGGTCGCGCCGATCGCATAGCCCGCGATCGCCATGCCCTCGACGAGCGCATGCGGGTTGAAGCGCAGGATGTCGCGGTCCTTGCAGGTGCCGGGCTCGCTCTCGTCGGAGTTGCAGACGATGTACTTCTGCACGTTCGACTTCGGCATGAAGCTCCACTTCACGCCGGCCGGGAAACCCGCGCCGCCGCGGCCGCGCAGTCCCGAGGTCTTCACTTCCTCGATGACGTCGGCGGGCGGCACGCGATCGCGCAGGATGCGTTCGAGCGCCGAGTAGCCGCCGAGCTTGCGATACGTCTCCATCGACCACGGGTTCTCGTGGCCGAGCGTCATGTAGCAGTTCTGGTTCAGCAGGATATTGCTCATGACAGCTTCGCCAGGATGTCGTCGATTTTCTCGGGCGTGAGGTTCTCGTGATAGACGTGGTCCACCATCATCATCGGGGCGCCGCAGCAGGCGGCGAGGCACTCCTCCTCGCGCTTGAGGAGAATCCTGCCGTCGGGTGTGGACTCGCCGGTCCGGATGCCGAGCCTGCTCTCGATGTAATCGCGGATCTGCTCGCCGCCGCGCAGCATGCAGGAGATGTTCGTGCACACCGAGATGCTGTGACGGCCGCAGGGCTCGGTCTCGAACATCGAGTAGAAGCTCGCGACTTCGTAGACCGCGATGCGCGGCAGGCCGAGATAATCGGCGACGTCGTCCATGATCGCCGGCGTGAGGTAGCCGTCGTTCTCGTGCTGGACCTCGCGCAGCGCGGCGAGCACCGCCGACTGCTTGCGATCCGCCGGATACTTCGCGAGCGAGGCGTCGATGACTTCGCGGGCATGGGGCGAAAGCCCCGGGCCGGACCACTTCTCGTGATGTGCGCCGCTCATGCCCGCGCTCTCGCGGCGATGAACGCTGTGCCGTATCTCATCGATCGATTTCTCCGAACACGATGTCGAGCGTGCCGATTACCGCCACGACGTCCGCCAGCATGTGACCGCTCACGAGCTCGTTCATCGCGCTCAGATGCGCGAAGCCCGGCGCACGGGCCTTCATGCGATAGGGTTTGTTCGCGCCGTCCGAGACGAGCCAGATGCCGAACTCGCCCTTCGGGTGCTCGACGGCGGCGTAGACTTCGCCCGCGGGCACGCAGTAGCCCTCGGTGAAGAGCTTGAAGTGATGGATCAGCGACTCCATGTCGCCCTTCATGTCGCCGCGCTTCGGCGGCGTGAGCTTGTGATCGTCGAGCATCACCGGGCCGGGATTCACGCGCAGCCAGTCGATGCACTGCTTCATGATGCGCGCGGACTGCCGCATCTCCTCGACGCGCACGAGATAGCGGTCGTAACAGTCGCCGTTCACGCCGACCGGAATGTCGAAATCCATGCGATCGTAGACGTCGTAGGGCTGCTTCTTGCGCAGATCCCAGGCGAGGCCGGAGCCGCGCAGCATCGGGCCGGTGAAGCCGAGTGCGACGGCACGCTCGGGGGTCACGATGCCGATGTCGACGGTGCGCTGCTTCCAGATTCGGTTCTCGGTCAGCAGCGTCTCGTACTCGTCGACGCAGGCCGGGAAACGTACGCAGAAATCCTCGAGGAAATCGAGCAGCGAACCCTGGCGCGCTTCGTTCAGCTTCTTCAGATCCGCATCGTTGCGCCAGCGCGAGGTCTGGTACTGCGGCATCTGCTCGGGCAGATCGCGATACACGCCGCCCGGGCGGTAGTAGGTCGCATGCATGCGCGCGCCCGAGACCGCCTCGTAGGCGTCCATCAGGTCTTCGCGCTCGCGGAAGCAGTAGAGGAACATCGTCATCGCGCCGATGTCGAGGCCATGCGCGCCGAGCCACATCAGGTGGTTCAGGATGCGCGTGATCTCGTCGAACAGGACACGGATGTACTGCGCGCGGATGGGCGGCGCGATGCCGAGCAGCTTCTCGATCGCCATGACGTAGGCGTGCTCGTTGCACATCATCGACACGTAGTCGAGCCGATCCATGTAGCCGATGCTCTGATTGAACGGCTTGTATTCGGCGAGCTTCTCGGTACCCCGGTGCAGCAGGCCGATGTGCGGATCGGCGCGGGTGATCGTCTCGCCGTCCATCTCGAGCACCAGACGCAGCACGCCGTGGGCAGCCGGGTGCTGGGGCCCGAAGTTCAGCGTCATGTTGCGGATTTCAGGCATTGGTCTTGTCGCTGGCTGCGGGCTTCGGGGGCAGGCGGCCGTCGTCACGGATCACGCGCGGCACGAGGATGCGGTTCTCGATCGACACCGGCTGGTAGACGACGCGTTTCTTCTCGGGGTCGTAACGCACTTCGACATAACCCTCGAGCGGGAAATCCTTGCGGAAAGGATGGCCGATGAAACCGTAGTCCGTGAGGATGCGGCGCAGGTCCGGATGGCCCTCGAAGAGGATCCCGTAGAGGTCGAAGGCTTCGCGCTCGTACCAGTCCGCGACGGGCCAGATCTCGGTGACGGACGCGATGCGCGGCGGATCCTCGCCGAGCAGCGCCTTCACCCGCAGGCGCACGTTGTGGACGATCGACATGAGCTGGTAGACCACGCCGAAGCGACCGCCTTCGAAGGTGTCCGCGATTTCGGCGAACGTGCTGACGGCACGGCTGAATCCCGAGCTCGTCGCGTCGTGGGTCTGCCAGTCGGCCTTGCCGTAACTGAGATAATCGATGCCCGACAGGTCCGAGAGCTGACGGAACGCCAGTTTGGGATCGTCGCGCAGCGTCGTGCAGACCTTCAGGATGGCGGCCGGCTCGACCGTGATGGTCAGTTCGCCGCGGTCGAATTTTGCATCGAGGAGCGAGGCGCCCAGCTTCTCGCGTAGGCTGGACACCAGGGCCTGTGCCTTGTCTTCGGTCATGAGTGTGTGTGGCTTGCGGCTAGCGGGCGATCGTGTTGGTACGACGGATTTTTTCCTGGAGCTGGATGACGCCGAAGATCAGCGCTTCCGCCGTCGGCGGACAGCCCGGCACGTAGACGTCGACCGGTACCACGCGGTCGCAGCCGCGGGTCACGGAATAGGAATAGTGATAGTAGCCGCCGCCGTTCGCGCACGAGCCCATGGAGATCACCCACTTCGGCTCGGTCATCTGGTCGTAGACCTTGCGGAGCGCCGGCGCCATCTTGTTGCAGAGCGTGCCGGCGACGATCATCACGTCGGACTGGCGCGGGCTCGGGCGGAAGATCACCCCGAAGCGGTCGAGGTCGTAGCGTGCCGCGCCGGCCTGCATCATCTCGACCGCGCAGCACGCGAGGCCGAAGGTCATGGGCCACATCGAGCCCGTGCGGGCCCAGTTCACCACCGCATCGACGGTGGTCGTGACGAAGCCTTTCTGCAGCGATTCGTTCATTCCCACTCCAGCGCGCCTTTCCGCCACTCGTAGACGAAGCCCACGACGAGCACGGCGAGGAAGATCATCATCGCGACGAAGCCCGGGATGCCGATCGAGTCGAGCACCACGGCCCACGGAAACATGAAGGCGATTTCGAGATCGAAGAGGATGAAGAGGATCGCGACGAGGTAATACCGGACGTCGAACTTCATGCGCGCGTCTTCGAATGCCTCGAAGCCGCATTCGTAGGGAGACACTTTGTCCGGATCGGGATTGTTGTAGACCCCGAGGAACTGCCCGAGCCCATAGCTGAAGCCGAGCATCACGACGCCGACGACGACGCCCACCCCGAGAAAGATCAAAACCGGCAAGTAAAGCTCTAACAAGCGTGCGCTTCCACAGCTCGATCGTCCCGGGGATTTGCGTGCGGTTCGGAGGAACAGGCCTGTCAGTCGCCTCGTCCGGTCCCGCCCGCGGCCCCCACCGCTCGAACCTCTGACTCTGTCTTCGCCGCCGCCGCGTCACGGGTGCGTACCCGATGCGGCGATTGCCCACGTTCGGTCCGCCGTGAAAACACGAGGTGCTTCCGCGGCCCGATGTTCGTTCGACTCCGAGTGTGCCCGGAATCTCTTTCAGTCCACAACGAATCGTTCGATTCGATATGGTGCCGACGGCCGGAGTCGAACCGGCACGCCTTTCGGCACTGCCCCCTCAAGACAGCGTGTCTGCCAATTCCACCACGTCGGCAAAATCAGTACAGCAGCGCGGCTTCGATGCGTGCCTGCCGCGCGAGGCGACATGATACGAAATGCACGCAACTATCGCCAGAAAATTTATTGCTTCGTTTGCGGCTCCGCCGGAGTCGTTTTCTGCTCTGCCGGGATGCTCGGCATGTCGGCCGGAGCGGGCTGCGCGGGCGCTGCCGGCGCTTCGCTCTGCGCAGGCTCGGACGGCGTCGGTGCGGGCAGCGGCGGTGCGTCCGAGGGCGCGGCGGGCGCGGCCGGTGCGCTGGTCGATGCGCGCTCGATGAGACCTTTCGGCGCCACGGTCTGCGTCGACATATAAGCGAGCAGCAGACAGTTCGCGAAGAACACGGTCGCGAGGATCGCCGTCGCCCGCGACAGGAACGTCGCCGAGCCGCGCGCGCCGAACACCGTCGACGACGCGCCGCTGCCGAAGGCCGCGCCCGTCGTCGCGCCGCGCCCCTGCTGGATGAGGATGAGCCCGATGAGGCTCAGGCCCACCAGGATGTGGAGCACGAGCAAGATCGTTTGAAGCATCAGATGAATCTCCGGAACCGGTTCAGCGGGCGGCTGCCGCGCAGATCTGCGTGAAGTCCGCCGCTTTGAGCGCCGCCCCGCCGACGAGTCCGCCGTCGACGTCGGGCTTGGCGAAGAGCGCCGCAGCATTGTCCGGTTTGACGCTGCCGCCGTAGAGAATGCGCAGCGCGCCGGCCGCAGTCGCATCGCAGGCGGCTATCGCGCCGCGGATGAAGGCATGGACTTCCTGCGCCTGCTCGGGCGTCGCCGTCTCACCCGTGCCGATCGCCCAGACCGGTTCGTAGGCGATGACCATGCGCGCGAGCAGCTCCCGGATGTTCGGCAGCGCGAGCACCGGCGCGAGCTGGGCGGCAATCACCCCGGAGGTCTCGGCCTTGCGGCGCTCGGTGAGCGTTTCGCCGACGCACAGGATCGGCGTCAGTCCCGCAGCCGCGGCGCGCACGAGCTTTGCCGCGACGCGGTCGTTCGTGTCGCCGAAGAACTGGCGACGCTCGGAATGACCGACGATCACGAGCGTGCAGCCCGCGTCGACGAGCATACCGGCCGCGGTCTCCCCCGTGTAAGCGCCGCTCTCGTGCTCGCTGACGTCCTGGCCCCCGCACGCGACACGGCTCCCGGCGAGCGCGGCGACGACCGGCGCCATGAGGATCGCCGGCGGGCACACGCCGACGTCGACTCCGCTGCAGCTTTTCGTGCCGGCCGCGACATTCGAGGCGAGTGCAGTGGCGGACGCACGGTTGCCGTGCATTTTCCAGTTTCCGACGACGAGACGACGACGCATGGTATTACTCGATTGAAGCGGGATTCCGCGGCCCCGAAGGGGCGCAAAGCTTAAACGCAGCGCCGCCCAAGATCAATTTCGCCCGCGGTGGCGCGGAATTGGCGCCGCGGGCACTTCGAGGCCGACCTGGCGGGCGAGCTTCGCGAGCTCCGCCGCGGCGAGCTCGCGATGCTCACCGGGCTCGAGGTCGCGCGGCAGGCTCACGCTGCCGAAGCGGGTGCGGATGAGCCGGCTGACCTGCACGCCCACGGCTTCGAACGCCCGGCGCACGGCGCGGTTGCGCCCCATGTGGAGCACGCACTGGTACCAGCGGTTCATGCCTGCACCCGCGCCGGGCACGAGACGGTCGAACGCGAGCTTCTCGCCTTCGCTCTCGACGCCCCGGCACAGCAGTTCGAGCGACTCTTCGTCGACGGTGCCGTAGACGCGCACCGCGTACTCGCGCTCCACTTCATAGCGCGGATGCATCAACCGGTTCGCGAGCTCGCCCCAGTCGGTGAACAACAGGAGTCCGCTCGTGTTCACGTCGAGCCGGCCGACCATGACCCAGCGCTCGTGCGCGGCGGCGGGCAGCAGCGAGAACACGGTCGGCCGACCTTCCGGATCGTGACGCGTGCAGACGATGTCGAGCGGCTTGTGAAGGACGAGCACGCGTGGCGGGCTCTCGCTGCGGGCAATCTCCAGCGGGTTGCCGTCGAGGCACACTTTCTCGGAGCCCTTGATGCGCCGTCCGAGCTCGGCGCGGCGGCCGTCGACGGTCACGCGGCCGGCGGCGATCCAAGCCTCGATTTCGCGCCGCGAGCCGTGTCCGGCGCTCGCCAGCGCCTTCTGCAGCCGCTCACCGGCGGCCGGTTCGGTCGCCGCGGGCACGGCCGCCCGCCGCTCGCGGGCAGGCGGCGCTGCGGGAGCCGGCGCTTTGCGTTGCGGGGGCGTCTTGCCGCCGGCGGGTGCTTTCGCGCGGGCGGCAGGCGTCTTCGAGGTCGGGGCGCCGCGCGACGGGCGCGACGGCCTAGCGGGTTTCCGCGGCTTGTCCGTCATCCGGCTCCTCTTCGTCGTCGTCGGATTCGTCGTCGTCGGCCTCGTCGTCGTCGGATTCGTCGTCGTCGTCGGATTCGTCGTCGTCGGCCTCGTCGTCGTCGGCCTCGTCGTCGTCGGCCTCGTCGTCGTCGGCCTCGTCGTCGTCGGATTCGTCGTCGTCGGATGCGCTCGCGGTGGCGGCCGGAGCTTCGTCGACGAACGCCACCGGCTCGACGGCCGCGGCTACCGCTTCCGCGTGCTCCTCGTCGTCCTCGGCCACTGCTTCGACCGCGACGGCAGCGACCACGGCCGCCCCGGCGCTCGCCGCCGGGTTCTCGGCCTCGAGCACGCTCTCGTCGGCGTTCTCGCGCACCTGGGCCTCGAACTCCGCGAAGAGATCGGGATTGATGTCGTCCAGGTCCTTGAGCTCCGCGAGCGTCGGCAAATCGGAGAGGTTCTTCAAATTGAAGTAATCGAGGAACTGCTTCGTCGTCGCGTAGACCGCCGGCCGGCCGGGCACGTCGCGGTGGCCGACGACCTTCAGCCAGTCGCGCTCGAGCAGCGTGCGCATGATGCCGCTGCTCACCGCCACGCCGCGGATGTCCTCGATCTCGCCGCGCGTGATGGGCTGACGGTAGGCGACGATCGCGAGCGTCTCGAGCAGTGCGCGCGAGTAACGTGGCTTGCGCTCCTCCCACAGGCGGTTCACCCACGGCGCGAGATCGACCCGGGTCTGGAAGCGATAGCCGCTCGCGACCTCGACGAGCTCGATCGCGCGCTCCTCGCAGTCGTTCACGAGCTCCATGAGCGCGAGCTTCACATCGTCGCGCGACGGTCCGTCCTCCCCTTCGTCGAGGAAGAGGCCGGCGAGCCGTTCGAGCGTGACGGGGCCTTCGGCCGCCATCAGCGCGGCTTCGAGGATCAGTTTCAGTTGCTTCTGTTCCATGCGGTCACTCAGGCGGCGAGCTTGACGTAGATAGGCGCCTGCTCGTCGTTCTGCACCATTTCGATGAGGGATTGCTTGAGCAGCTCGAGGATGGCGATGAGCGCGACGACCACGCCGGCGCGCCCCTCCTCCACCGAGAAGAGCTCGCTGAAAGCGATGTAGCGATCGCTCGAGGCGCGCTCGAGCACGACGGCCATGCGTTCGCGTACCGACAGCGGCTCGCGCTGAATGCGATGGTCGGCGAACATGTCGGCGCGTCTCAGGACGTCGCGGAACGCGAGCAGCACGGCTTCGAGCGACACCTCCGGCGGCTTGCCGCCGGTCTCGCGGCCGCGGAACTCGGCGATCGCGGGAAAGAGCTCGCGCTCCAGACGCGGCAGCGCGTCCATGTCCTCCGAGGCTTTCTTGTAGCGCTCGTATTCCTGCAGCCGGCGCACGAGCTCGGCGCGCGGATCCTGCTCGACGTCGGCCGCACCCGGCGGGCGCGGCAGCAGCATGCGCGACTTGATCTCGGCGAGCACGGCCGCCATGACGAGATATTCCGCGGCGAGCTCGAGCTTCATGCCCTCCATCATCTCGATGTAGGTGATGTACTGCTCCGTGATGTGCGCGATCGGAATGTCGAGGATGTCGAGGTTCTGGCGCTTGATGAGATACAGCAGCAGATCGAGCGGCCCCTCGAAAGCCTCGAGGAAGACCTCGAGCGCATCCGGCGGAATGTAGAGATCCTTCGGCGGCTCGATGATCGGCGTGCCCTGCACGATCGCGAAGGGCATCTCGCCCTGCTGAGGCACGCGATGACCGTTCGCCGGCTCGGCGGGAGCCTGATCGGGAGTCTGTGCTCCGGTAGCGCTCACACGGGCCTCAACGGTACTGCAGGCCCATGGCCTGGCGGACGTCTTCGAGCGTATCGCGGGCGACGTCGCGGGCCTTCTCGCAACCCTCGTCGATGATCGCGCGCACGGAATCCGGATCGGCGAGGAACTCCTGGCTGCGTTCGCGGAACGGTTCCTGCTCCTTGAGCACCGCGTCGATCACGGGTTGCTTGCACTCGAGGCAGCCGATGCCGGCCGTGCGGCAGCCCTCCTGCACCCACTGCTTCACGTCGACGCCGGAATAGATCTGATGGAGCTGCCAGACCGGGCACTTCTCGGGATCGCCCGGATCGTTGCGGCGCACGCGCGCGGGATCCGTCGGCATCGTGCGCAGTTTCGTGCGCACGGAGTCCGGCGCCTCGCGCAGCCCGATCGTGTTGTTGTAGGACTTCGACATCTTCTCGCCGTCGAGGCCCGGCATCTTCGAGGCCGGCGTGAGCAGCGCGCGCGGCTCGGGCAGGATCACCTTGCCGCCGCCTTCGAGATAGCCGAAGAGCCGTTCGCGATCGCCTATCGATATGTTCTGCTGCGCTTCGAGGAACGCGCGGCCGCGCTGGAGCGCTTCCGGATCGCCCTCCTCCTGGTAGCGCTTGCGGATCTCGAAGTAGAGCTTCGCGTTGCGCTTGCCCATCTTGTGGGCGGCGGCCTCGGCCTTCTCCTCGAAGCCCGGCTCGCGGCCGTACAGGAAGTTGAAACGGCGCGCGACTTCGCGCGAGAGCTCGATGTGCGCGACCTGGTCCTCGCCGACCGGCACGCTGCCGGCGCGGTAGATGAGGATGTCCGCGGCCTGCAGCAGCGGATAGCCGAGGAAACCGTAGGTCGAGAGATCCTTCTCGCGCAGCTTCTCCTGCTGGTCCTTGTAGCTGGGCACGCGCTCGAGCCAGGAAATGGGCGTGATCATCGACAGCAGCAGGTGCAGCTCGGCGTGCTCGGGCACGCGCGACTGGATGAATATCGTCGCCTCGCCGGGATTCACGCCGACCGACAGCCAGTCGACGACGATGTCGAACGCGGCGGTCGGGATGATGCTCGTCTCTTCGTAGCTCGTCGTCAGCGCATGCCAGTCGGCGACGAAGAAGAAGCACTCGAACTCGTGCTGGAGCTGAACCCAGTTCTTGAGCACGCCGTGATAGTGCCCGAGGTGCAGGCTGCCGGTCGGGCGCATGCCCGACAGGACGCGTTTTTCGGCGCCAAGACTCATTGAAGCTCTCTGTCCATTGTCGATTGTTCTTCCGGTCTTCCCGCCGCGCTCAGACGCCGAGGCAGCGCTCGGCGTAGGCTTCCACCCAGGCCAGCGGTGCATCGAGGACGGGATCGAGCAGCCGCGAGAACAGCAATAGTGCGATCACGATCAGGCCGAGCGGTTCGATTCGGTTGTAGAGCACGGCGGCGCGGCGCGGCAGGGCCGCGGTGACGATTCGGCTCCCATCCAGTGGCGGAATCGGGATCAGATTAAGGAGCATGATTGTTGCATTGAACATGATGCCGTTCAAACAAGTCACCCGGACGAGCTCCCCGGCCGGGCCCGGCAGCGCCGCCCGGGCTGCGAGGCCGAGGCCGAACCAGCCGAGGGCCATGGCGAGATTCGCGAGCGGCCCGGCCGCGGCGACGCGCGCGACGTCGCCCGGGATGTCGCGCAGGTTCCGCCAGTCCACGGGCACCGGCTTCGCCCAGCCGAATACGCCGCCGGCATGCGAGAAATAGAGCAACGCCGGCAGGATCACGGTGCCGAACGGGTCGATGTGGCGGAACGGATTGAGCGTCAGACGGCCCTGGGATTCGGCGGTCGGATCGCCGCAGCGGCGGGCAATCCAGCCGTGCGCGACCTCGTGGACGGTGATGGCGAAGACGAGCGGAATCGCGGCGAGGAGATCCTCTGCACTCAGCGCTAATGCCACGGTGGGGCCCCGAAGTCGGGGCCGAATACCCGCTCCACGTCGCCCTTGCCGCTCCGGACGAGCACGGGCTCCTCGCCGCTGAGATCGATCACCGTCGTCGGCTCCGTGCCGCCGTAACCCGCGTCCAGGAAGGTGTCGACCTGGGCGCTGTAGCGGTCCTCGATGTCGTCGGGATCGGCGAGCGGCATGTCGAGATCGGGATCCGTCAGCGTCGCGCTGAGCAGCGGCCCCCCTAGCGTCTCGAGCAGCGCTCTCGTGACGGGGTGGGACGGGATGCGCAGACCGATCGTCTTGCGCTTGGGGTCGAGCAGCCGCTTGGGGATCTCGCGCGAGGCGGCGAGGATGAACGTGTACGGTCCCGGGGTCAGCGAGCGCAGCAGCCGGTAGGCCTGGTTCTCGACGCGGGCATAAGTCGCGAGCTCGGACAGATCCCGGCAGACGAGCGTCATGTAATGTCCCTGCGCATCGCGGCGAATGGCCTGGATCCGGCGCAGCGCGTCGCGTGTGCCGAGGGCGCAGCCGAGCGCGTAGGTCGAGTCCGTCGGGTAGATGATCACGCCATCCGCGGCCAGCGTTTCGGCGGCGAAACCGAGCAGGCGGGGCTGCGGGGTGGTGGGGTGAACGTGGAGTCGTCTGGCCATGCGCGCGTCGGGAGTGAGATACTTCGATTTCTGTTGACCCAGCCGCCGAGAGCCCGGATCCCCGATGAAGATGCTGATCGACTTCCTGCCGATTGTGGCTTTCTTCGTCGTGTTCAAGGTGGTGCCCCCGCCCGAGGGCGTGTTCTACGCGACGGGTGCGGCGATCGCGAGCGCGGCGGCGCTGGTGGCTTTCACCTGGCTGAAGCACCGGCAGGTGAGTCGCCAGCAGCTTATCATGCTGGGCGTGCTGGTGGTGCTCGGCGGCGCGACGCTCGCGTTCCACGACGAACGCTTCATCAAGTGGAAGCCGACGGTCGTGAGCTGGCTCATGGGGGCGGGCTTCCTCGGCACCCAGTTCTTCGGCGGGAAGACGCTCATCGAGCGCATGCTGGGCGAGAGCCTGAGCGCGCCGCGCGCCGTGTGGCGGCGCCTGAATCTGGCCTGGGTCGTGTTCTTTGCCGCGATGGGCGCGCTGAACCTCTACGTCGCGTTCAATTTCCCGACCGCGACGTGGGTGAACTTCAAGCTGTTCGGCACGCTCGGCCTCACGCTCGCCTTCGCGTTCGCGCAGGCCTTCTATCTCACGCGTTACGATGTCACGCCCACGAACGATTCCGGAGACTGACCGTCCATGCTCTACGCGATCATCGGTGAAGACGCCCCGAACAGCCTCGAACGCCGCCTCGCGGCCCGCCCTGCGCATCTCCTCCGCGCCGAAGCGCTCGTGACGGAGGGCAGGCTCGTGCTCGCCGGCCCCTTCCCCGCGCTCGACACGAACGATCCGGGCCCCGCCGGCTTCACGGGCAGTCTCATCGTCGCGGAGTTCGAATCGCTGGCGGCGGCCGAAGCCTGGGCGGCTGCCGATCCCTACGTCACCGCGGGCGTGTTCGCGAACGTCCGCGTGCAGCCGTTCAAACGGGTGCTGCCGTGAGCGACCGCGTCAGCCGCATCCGCACTGCGCTCGAAGCGGCCTTCGCCCCCGTCGCGCTCGAGATCGAGGACCAGAGCGCCCAGCATCGCGGTCACGCCGGCGCGAAGGACGGCAAGGGCCACTTCCGGGTCGCGATCGTCGCGGCCGCATTCCGCGGCAAGTCCCCGGTGCAGCGCCACCGGCTCGTCTACGACGCGCTCGCCGCGCTGCTCGCCACCGACATCCACGCCTTGAGCATCGACGCCCGGGCGGACGATGCGGCCTGAGCGCTGCTGACGTGGCGGTCGCCCCGGTACGCGGCCCCGCGCCCGAGCTCGTCTGGCAGTCGCGCGACGGCGCGTCGCGTTTGTTCCGCGGCAATCATCTCGACGTCATGCGCGCGCTTCCGGACGGCGGCTTCGACTGCATCTGGACCGATCCGCCCTATTTCCTCTCGAACGGCGGCACGACCTGCATCGCGGGCCGCCGTCAGCCCGTCGACAAGGGCGGCTGGGACAAGAGCCGCGGGATCGCGGTCGATCACCAGTTCAACCTCGAATGGCTCGCGGAATGCCATCGCCTGCTCGCGCCCAACGGCACGATCTGGGTGAGCGGCACGCACCACGTCTATCTCAGCGTCGGCATGGCACTGCAGGAGCTCGGGTTCCGGCTGTTGAACGACATCATCTGGGAGAAGCCGAATCCGCCGCCGAACCTCGGCTGTCGCTGCTTCACGCATGCGACGGAAGTGATCCTCTGGGCGAGCCGCGCGCCGAAAGGTGCCCGCGATCGCCATGTCTTCAACTATGCCGAGATGAAGGCCGAGAACGGCGGCCGGCAGATGAAGAACGTCTGGCGCTTCACCGCGCCCGGCGCCGACGAGAAGCGGCACGGTAAACACCCGACGCAAAAGCCGCTCGCGCTGATCGAACGCTGCCTGCGCGCGAGCACGAATCCCGGTGCGCGGGTCTTCGATCCGTTCGCGGGCTCGGCCTCGACCGGCGTCGCCGCGCTCGGTCTCGGCCGGCATTTCACGGGCGCCGAGATCGAGCTCAAGTACGCGACGCTCGGTGCCACCCGTCTGCAGGAAGCCGAGGACCACGCATGAGCTCCGCCGTATTCGATCTCACCTGCGAGCTCATCCGCCGGCCCTCCGTCACGCCCGAGGACGCGGGCTGTCTCGCGCTCATCGGCGAGCGGCTCGCGGCGTTCGGATTCCGCATCGAGCCGATGCCGTTCGGGCCCGTCTCGAACCTGTGGGCCGTGCACGGCACTGCGGGCCCGACGCTGGCATTCGCCGGTCACACCGACGTCGTGCCGCCGGGCGACCCGGCGGTCTGGACGTCGCCGCCCTTCGAACCCACGGTGCGCGGCGATCATCTCTACGGGCGCGGCGCGGCGGACATGAAGGGCAGCCTCGCGGCGATGGTGACCGCGGCCGAGCGTTTCGTCACGAGCCACCCGGACCACCCGGGCCGCGTCGCGTTCCTCCTGACCTCGGACGAGGAAGGCATCGCCGTCGACGGAACGGTGCGCGTCGTCGCCGAGCTCGTCCGGCGCGGCGAAGTGCCGGACTGGTGCATCGTCGGCGAGCCGAGCAGCAAGAGCGTGCTCGGCGATCTCATGCGCAACGGCCGGCGCGGCTCGTTGAACGGACGGCTCCATGTCCAGGGCATCCAGGGGCATGTCGCCTATCCGGAGCTCGCGCGCAATCCCATTCACCAGGCGCTGCCCGCGCTCGACGCGCTGCGCGCGATCACCTGGGACGAGGGCAACGAGTTCTTCCCGCCGACGAGCTTCCAGATCTCGAATCTGACAGCCGGTACGGGCGCCGAGAACGTCATCCCCGGCACGCTCGAATGCTGGTTCAACTTCCGCTTTTCGACGGCGAGCACGGCAGCGGGTCTGCAAGCCCGCGTGCGAGCGATCCTCGACGGCGCGGGCCTCGACTACCGGCTCGACTGGCAACTCTCGGGCGCGCCGTTCCTGACCGGTCGCGGCCGCCTCGTGCAGGCCACGTGCGAGGTCGTCGACGAGATGCTCGGTGTGACGCCGGAGCTCTCGACGGGGGGCGGTACGTCGGACGGCCGCTTCATCGCGCCGGCGGGCGCCGAGGTCGTCGAGCTCGGACCGGTGAATGCGACGATCCACAAGGTCGACGAGTGTGTGCGCATTGCCGATCTGGATCGGCTCTCCGCGGTGTTCGAAGGCGTGCTGGAGCGACTGCTGAAATGAAAAAGCCCGGCCGGAGCCGGGCTTTCTGCCGAGGAACGGTGCCGCGGGAGATCAGTGGAACTGCTCTTCCTCCGTCGAACCCTTCAGCGCGGTAACCGAGGACTTGCCGCCCTGGATCACGGTGGTGACGTCGTCGAAGTAACCCGCGCCGACTTCCTGCTGGTGGCTCGCGAACGTGTAGCCGCGCGAGACGGCGGCGAATTCGCGCTCCTGAACCATCTCGACGTAGGCCGTCATGCCCTTCTTCACGTACTCGTTGGCGAGGTCGAACATGTTGTACCACATGTTGTGGACACCGGCCAAAGTGATGAACTGGTACTTGTAGCCCATCGCGCCGAGCTCACGCTGGAACTTCGCGATCGTCGCGTCGTCGAGGTTCTTCTTCCAGTTGAAAGACGGCGAGCAGTTGTAGGCCAGCAGTTGATCCGGGAACTTCGCCTTGATGGCCTCGGCGAAGCGCTTCGCCTCGTTCAGATCCGGCACCGCGGTCTCGCACCACAGCAGATCGGCGTACGGCGCGTAGGACAGGCCGCGGTCGATCGCCTGGTCGAGGCCGGCGCGCGTGACGTAGAGGCCTTCGCTCGTGCGCTCGCCGGTCACGAAGCGCTTGTCACGCTCGTCGACGTCGGAGGTCAGCAGGTTCGCGGCGTTCGCGTCGGTGCGTGCGAGCACGATCGTCGGCACGCCCATGGAATCGGCGGCGAGACGCGCGGCGACGAGCTTCTGGATCGCTTCCTGGGTCGGGACGAGCACCTTGCCGCCCATGTGGCCGCACTTCTTCACGGAAGCGAGCTGGTCTTCGAAGTGCACGCCGGCGGCGCCCGCTTCGATCATGTTCTTCATCAGCTCGAAGGCGTTCAGCACGCCGCCGAAGCCGGCTTCCGCATCAGCGACGATCGGCGCGAAGTAGTCGATGTCGCTCTTTCCCTTCGCCCACTGGATCTCGTCGGCGCGCTTGAACGCGTTGTTGATGCGGCGGACGACGGTCGGGACCGAGTTGACCGCGTACAGCGACTGGTCGGGGTACATCGTCTCGCTGGTGTTCGCGTCGGCCGCGACCTGCCAGCCCGAGAGATAGATGGCCTTGACGCCGGCCTTGACCTGCTGGACGGCCTGGCCGCCCGTCAGTGCACCGAGGCAGGGAACGAACGGTTCTTCGTTGACGAGCTTCCACAGCTTCTCGGCGCCGCGGCGGGCCAGCGTGTGCTCGATCTGGACGGTACCGCGCAGACGCACGACGTCGTCGGCGGTGTAGTCGCGCTTGATTCCCTTCCAGCGCGGATTGGTCGCCCAGTCCTTCTGGAGGGCTTCCACTTGTTCCTTGAATGAATGAGCCATGGTCTGTTTCTCCTGCCAATCACAACAAGCCTTAGGGCTGATCTCTCTATGACAAGCGACCGGCGTACCGGTACGCCCTGCCCTGCCCCGGCCCTGCGGCACGCCGGACGGGGTCCGAATTCCCAGTTCTTCAGATGGCCTCCACGCGCGCGTGCCGGTCGGCGCCGGCGGCTCCCTACTCCAAGTCGCGTTATCGACCTTCGCGACGGGCCTCATGAGCGTCCCGGCCGGGGCCGCCCGACGCGGTGCGCGCCGCGCCAGCCAAAAAGGGCCGCGCATCGTAATACCGGCCCCACGGAGCTTCAACCGGCGCCCGTCGCCAAGTGCGACGCGCTGACGTTTGTTATCGATCGCAGGCGGCAGCGAGTCGCTTCGACGCCAGTGATCGCGACGCGGCTGCGCAGGCCTCGGGGATGAGGTCGCGCGTTGCGCGGACTCATCCAATGAGCCTTCGGCCACGTAGGGAACTCGAGCGTCGGAGAATGCGCCTGCGCGGCGCAGACGAAAGGCGCAGGACCATACGCTGCACAGCAGCAAATGTCAACGGGGACGCCCGGTAGCGCATCGTCGTGCGGCGCTCTGCCGAAGCGCGGCGGCGCCTCCGGATCGGTCGAGCGCCAACGATGATTCAGGGACGGCACACGACGCAATGATCGCGCTGCAGTCCGGTATGGCGGGCTCGTCGGCACTGCGTATAATCGAAAGCATCCGCATATCGTGAGCCGCCTCAACGGACCCAGTTGCAGCATGTCGAGTAAGAGTTCAACCGAGCGCGAATCCGGAATCTCGCTCAAGGAAGCGCGACCGAAGCTCAAGAAGCCACCACTCTACAAAGTGGTGATGCTGAACGACGACTACACGCCGATGGAGTTCGTGGTGCACGTGCTCGAAAGTTTCTTCTCCCTCGATCGCATGAATGCGACGCGCATCATGCTCGAGGTGCACACCCGGGGCAAAGGCATCTGTGGGGTATTCACCCATGAGGTCGCCGAGACGAAAGCAGCCCAGGTGAACGCATACGCCCGCGACAATCAGCACCCGCTGCTGTGCACTTTGGAGTTGGCGTGACACGAAGTATGATGGCTCAACCAAGCGTAGGACGGTGCCGTGCTTAGCAAAGAACTCGAGATCACGCTGAACTTGGCTTTCAAGGCGGCGCGTGAGCAGCGCCACGAATTCATGACCGTCGAGCACCTGCTCCTCGCCCTGCTCGACAACCCCACCGCCGCGAAGGTCCTGCGGGCCTGCGGTGCCGACCTCAATCAACTGCGGCGCCAACTGACCGATTTCATCCGCGAAAGCGCGCCGATACTTCCCGACGACGAAGACCGCGACACGCAGCCGACGCTCGGCTTCCAGCGCGTCCTGCAGCGCGCGGTGTTCCACGTCCAGTCCTCGGGCAAGAAGGAAGTGACGGGCGCCAACGTGCTGGTCGCGATTTTCGGCGAGCGCGAGTCGCATGCGGTCTATCTGCTCAATCAGCAGAACATCGCGCGTCTCGACGTCGTGAACTGCATCTCGCACGGGATCACGAAAGTCTCGGAGGACGAGAACAGCACCGAAGGCAATACGTCCAGCGAAGAGGAAGGCGAACAGGCCGAACCGGGCAAGAGCCCGCTCGACGCGTACTGCACGAACCTCAACGCGATGGCCCAGCGCGGCAAGATAGATCCGCTGATCGGTCGCCAGGACGAAATCGAGCGCACGATCCAGATCCTGTGCCGCCGCCGCAAGAACAATCCGCTGTTCGTCGGCGAGGCCGGCGTCGGCAAGACCGCGATTGCCGAAGGGCTGGCCAAGAAGATCGTCGACGGCGAGACGCCCGAGGTGCTTCAGAACGCGGTCATCTACTCGCTCGATCTCGGCGCGCTGCTCGCAGGAACGAAGTACCGCGGCGATTTCGAGAAGCGCCTGAAGAGCGTCATCGGCCAGCTCAAACGCGAGCCGGGTGCGGTGCTCTTCATCGACGAGATCCACACCATCATCGGTGCGGGCGCGGCCTCGGGCGGCGTGATGGACGCCTCGAATCTCATCAAGCCGATGCTCGCCTCGGGCGAGATCAAGTGCATCGGTTCGACGACCTACCAGGAATACCGCGGCATCTTCGAGAAGGACCGCGCGCTGTCGCGCCGCTTCCAGAAGATCGACGTCGGCGAGCCCTCGGTCGATGAGACGATAAAGATCCTCCAGGGTCTCAAGTCCCGCTTCGAGGAGCATCACGACGTTCGCTACACGAACCAGGCGCTGCGCCTCGCCGCGGAGCTGACGCACCGTTACATCAACGATCGGCACCTCCCCGACAAGGCCATCGACATCATCGACGAAGCCGGTGCCCGGCAGCGCCTCGCCGCGCCCTCGCGCCGCAAGCGCACGATCGGCGCGCTCGAGATCGAGGAGATCGTGGCCAAGGTCGCGCGCATCCCGGCGAAGACCGTCTCGACTTCGGATCGCGAAGTGCTGAAGAACCTCGAGCGCGATCTGAAGATGGTCGTGTTCGGTCAGGACGAAGCGATCAAGACGCTCGCCGCGGCGATCAAGATGTCGCGCTCGGGCCT
The DNA here is from genome assembly GCA_016209015.1 of Gammaproteobacteria bacterium. Lineage (GTDB taxonomy): Bacteria > Pseudomonadota > Gammaproteobacteria > JACQWY01. The sequence continues at coordinate 124,334 of JACQWY010000003.1, forward strand.
CGGCAACACCGAGAAGCCGATCGGCTCATTCCTGTTCGCCGGTCCGACCGGCGTCGGCAAGACCGAGGTCACGCGCCAGCTCGCCCGCGTGATGGGCATCGAGCTCATCCGCTTCGACATGTCGGAGTACATGGAACGCCACACCGTGTCGCGGCTCATCGGTGCGCCTCCCGGCTACGTCGGCTACGACACGGGTGGCCTGCTGACGGAAGCCGTCACGAAGCAGCCGCACGCGGTGCTGCTGCTGGACGAGATGGAGAAGGCGCATCCGGATGTCTTCAACGTGCTGCTGCAGGTCATGGACCACGGCACGCTCACGGACACGAACGGCCGCAAGACGGACTTCCGCAACGTCATCGTCGTCATGACCACGAACGCGGGCGCGGAGCGCGTGAGCCGCAGCTCCATCGGCTTCGCGACGCAGGATCACTCGACGGATGCGCTGCAGGAAATCAAGCGCATGTTCAGCCCCGAGTTCCGCAACCGCCTCGACGGCATCATCAAGTTCCAGTCGCTGGATCCGGCGACCATCGCGCACGTCGTCGACAAGTTCCTCGTCGAGCTCGAAAGCCAGCTCGATGCGAAGAAGGTCAACATCGACGTCGACACCGCGGCGCGCGGCTGGCTCGCCGAGCACGGCCACGACCTGTTGATGGGCGCGCGGCCGATGGCCCGTCTCATCCAGGATCGCATCAAGAAGCCGCTCGCCGAGGAACTGCTCTTCGGGCGCCTCTCGAACGGCGGTCACGTGCTGGTCACGGTGCGCGGCGACGATCTCGCCGTCGACATCGAAGTCGAAGCGACGGTAGCGGATCCGATCTGAGTCTCCGCGGGGCGCTCGTCGCGAGCGCCCCGTCCTTCAGGCCTTCCCGAGCGCTTTGCTGAGGACGATCGAGTTGCGGCGGTAGTTGTAGAGCTCGCGCCGCTCGACCGGCAGGTCATCCAGCCCGACTTTCGAGTAGCCCTTCTCCTGGAACCAGTGCGCGGTGTGCGTCGTCAGCGCGAACACCCGGCTCATGCCCCGGTCCTCCGCCCGCTGCTCGAGCGCCGCGAGCAGCGCATCGCCGAAACCATTGCGCCGATACTCGGGATGCACGGCGATGCACGCGATCTCGCCCATACCGGCCGCGGCGAAAGGATAGAGCGCGCCACAGGCGACGACCGTGTCGTCGCGCTCGACGACCGAGAAGCGGTCGATTTCCATCTCGAGCTTCTCCCGCGATCGTTTCACGAGGATGCCCTCCGCCTCGAGCGGCTCGATGAGATCGAGTATGCCGCCGACGTCCTCGATCCCGGCCGGTCTCAGCCGGTCGAAAGGCGTGCTGCTGACGAGGGTGCCGACGCCGTCGCGCGTGAAGAGCTCGAGCAGCAGCGCGCCCTCCACTTCCCGCGGCACGAGATGCACGCGCCCGACGCCCGAATTGCAGGCCTCGAGTGCGCACGACATCACCTGGGCGAGCGGCTCTGGGAGCGTCAGCGCCGCCGCCTCCTGTGCCGTCAGTTCGCGCAGCACCGCGCCGTCGGGCCCGGCCACGCCCGGACCATCACACAGCACGATGAGCTTCGCGGCTTTCAGTTCCGCGGCTATCGACGTCGCGAGGTCCAGCGCGTTCAGGCTGAAGACCTCGCCCGTCGGCGAATACGCGAGCGGCGAGACGAGCACGAGATCGTCCTGGTCGATCAGGCGCCGGATGGCGGAGGCATCGACCTTGCGGACCTCGCCCGTGAATTGGAGGTCGATGCCGTCGACGACGCCGGCCGGGCGGGCGACGACGAAGTTGCCGCCGACGATGCGCAACGGCGTGCCGCCGAACGGTCGGTTGACCGTGGCGTGCGAGAACTGCGCCTCGACGGTGATGCGTGCCGCCGCGACGGCGAGCTTGACCTCGGCGAGCGCGGCCGCATCCGTCACCCGGATGTGCCGGCACCAGGTGCTCGCGATGTTCGCGGTGGCGAGCCGCGCATCGATCTGGGGGCGCGCGCCGTGCACGAGCACGAGCTTCACGCCGATGCCGTGCAGCAGGGTCAGATCCTGGACGAGGTGCGGGAAGCGCGCGTCCACGAGCGCCTCGCCGCCGAGATGGACGACGAACACGTGATCGCGATGCGCGCGGATGTAGGGCGAAGCCTCGCGCATGCCGCGTACGAAGGATACCGCTTCTTGCTTCTCGAACATGATTCACCCGGATTGCCGGCGGGCCCGCGCGGCCCGGCCGCATTCTACACGCTACGCCCCCGAGCCGCTTCGACGGCGCCGGTGCGAGCCGGTATGATCCGCGCTCCCGTCGAGCCGCCCACGCCGGCGCTCGCAGCCCGAACCAGGAGACAACGATGGCCAAGAAGCTCAATCAATTCAGCTCGCGCATCACCGAACCGCGCTCGCAGGGCGCCTCGCAGGCGATGCTCTACGGAACCGGGCTCACGCCGGACGACATGAAGAAGCCGCAGGTCGGCATCGCGAGCGTCTGGTTCGAGGGCAACACCTGCAACATGCACCTGCTGCAGCTCGCCGAGCTCGTGAAGCAGGGCGTCACGGAGGCCGGGCTCGTCGGCATGCGCTTCAACACGATCGGCGTCAGCGACGGCATCTCCATGGGCACGGACGGCATGAGCTACTCGCTGCAGTCGCGCGACATCATCGCCGACTCGATCGAGACCGTGATGGGCGGCCAGTGGTACGACGCGAACGTCTCGATCCCCGGCTGCGACAAGAACATGCCCGGCTGCCTCATCGCGATGGCGCGGCTCAACCGCCCGGCGCTCGTGATCTACGGCGGCACGATCAAACCCGGCCACTCGAAGGGCGAGACGCTCGACATCATCTCGGCTTTCCAGAGCTACGGCGCCTACCTCGCCGGGACGATCGACGACTCGCGCCGCCAGGAAATCGTGCGCAGCGCCTGTCCGGGCGCCGGCGCCTGCGGCGGCATGTACACTGCGAACACGATGGCGTCCGCGATCGAGGCGATGGGCATGTCCCTGCCCTACAGTTCCTCGATGCCGGCCGTCGAGCCGGGCAAGGCGGAGGAATGCCGCCGCGCCGGCCATGCCATCAAGCTCCTGCTCGAACGCGACATCAAGCCGCGCGACATCCTGACCCGCCAGGCCTTCGAGAACGCGATGGTGCTGATCACCGTGCTGGGCGGCTCGACGAACGCGGTGCTGCACCTCATCGCCATCGCGCGCGCCGCGGGTGTCGCGCTCACGATCGACGACTTCCAGGCCGTCTCGAACCGTACGCCCTTCCTCGCGGATCTGAAGCCGAGCGGCAAGTACGTGATGGAGGACCTGCACCAGGCGGGCGGCACCCCGGCGGTGCTGAAGTTCCTGCTCGCGGAAGGCATGATCGACGGCAACTGCCTGACCGTCACCGGCAAGACGCTTGCCGAGAATCTCGCCGATCTGCCCGGCCTCACGCCCGGTCAGCAGATCCTCCGCCCCGTGAAGGATCCAATCCTGCCGAACGGCCACATCCAGATCCTGCGCGGTAATCTCGCGCCCGAAGGCTCGGTCGGCAAGATCACCGGCAAGGAAGGTCTGAGCTTCACCGGCCCGGCCAAGGTCTACGATTCGGAAGAGGACATGCTGAAGGCACTCGAGGACAAGCAGATCGAGAAGGGTGACGTCATCATCATCCGCTACGAAGGACCGAAAGGCGGCCCCGGCATGCCCGAGATGCTGACTCCGACCTCGGCGCTGATGGGCGTCGGCCTCGGCAACGCAGTGGCGCTGATCACGGACGGCCGGTTCTCCGGCGGCTCGCACGGCTTCATCATCGGGCACGTCACGCCCGAAGCGCAGCTCGGCGGCCCGATCGCCTTCGTGAAGACCGGCGACCGGATCACGATCGACGCGCAGAAGGGGCTGCTCGAGATGGCGGTGAGCGAGGCGGAGCTCGCGAAGCGCCGCGAGGGTTGGGTGGCACCGCCTTACAAGGCGACGCGCGGCACGCTCTACAAGTACATCAAGAACGTGAAGACGGCGTCCGAAGGCTGCGTCACCGACGAATGATCCGAGCCGCCGTGCGCGGCCGGCACTGCGCCGGTCGCGCCGTCCCCGCTACATCATCTTCTTGTAGTCGTTGTAATACTTGAGCACCCGGCGCACGTAGGTCTGGGTCTCTTCGATGTTCGGGATCTGGCGCCCGCTCGCGATTACCGTGTTCTCGCCCGCGTTGTAGGCGGCGAGCGCGAGCGTCACGTCGTTGTTGAACATGCCGAGCAGGTCTTTGAGGTACCGCGTCCCGCCCGCGACGTTCGCGGCCGGGTCGTGGCGGTCGCGCACGCCGTAGCGCTCCGCGGTCGCCGGCATGAGCTGCATGAGACCGACCGCGCCGGCGCGGGAAATGGCGTCGGGGTTGTAAGCGGATTCTGCGGTGATGACGGCGTGCAGGAGCGCCATCGGCAGTTGGTGGTTCTTCGCAGCGAGCTCGATTGTCGGCCCGAAGCGTTTGCGGTTGCGTTCGAGGTCCCGGTAGGAAATCGTCGATTCGGTCCAGCCCTTCCAGGTCTTCACGAGGCGCTTGTAGCCGGCATGATTCGGCTTGTCCGTGAGATACACGCGCCCGCGCTGGTCGACGAACTTATAGATGTCGGCGGCCGCGACGAGGGGCAGCAGGATCAGCACGGCTACGCCGAAATATCTTTTCATACGAGTACTTACCGAAATCACTTGGGCTTATTGCTTATTCTTAATGTATATTATCTGGAATGGTTCTAACTCCATGATATATATTCGAATAGTGTGAGTCCAGCCCCCGCGTAAATTGCCGCCGCCACATCGTCCAGCATGATGCCGAGGCCGCCACGCACGTTCGCATCGCAGACGCGCACCGGCCAGGGCTTCCAGATGTCGAACAACCGGAAGAGCGTGAAGCCGACGGCAACGCTCGCGAGCCCGTGGCCCCCGCAACCGAGCGTGACCAGGATTCCGACGACTTCATCCCACACGATGCCCGGGTGATCGTGACACCGCAGCGCGCGCGCCGTCCTGGAACATATCGGCACTCCGACGACAAACAGAACTGCGCAGAACGCGAAGTACCAGGGTCGATCGAGCCCGGCCAGCGGCCAGTACACGAGAAGCCCGGCGAGCGTGCCGAACGTGCCCGGCGCGCGCGGCGCAAGGCCCGCGCCGAAGCCTAGCGCGAGAAAGTGTCCCGGGTCGCGCAGCAGCGCGACGGGTACGCGGGGCTGCGGGCCCACCGTCCTCATCAGGGCTACTCCTCAGTGCGATTCGGGCGCCGCGAAACCCGAGAGCTGGGCGAGCTGGTCGGGCGGCATGGCGCGTTCGAAGCGATGGCCGCTGATGATCCACGTCGGATAGGTCCGGATCTCGAGCACCTGGCAGTCAGTCGCCTGGGGAGTCCCCGGACCGTTCGGCGAGCATTCGACGTAGGGCAGGCGCTTCGCCGCTGCCGCGAACAGCGCTTTCTGCTGCTGGCAGTGCGGGCACCAGTACGCGCCGTAGAACTTCGCGCCCGTCTTCTCGAGATGGCCCGCGAGCGCGGCGAGGCGCGGATCCTCCGGGCCGGCGGCCGGATCGAAGAGGCCCGAGTAATGGAGATGCAGCGCCGTCACGAGCATGAGCGCAGCCGCGCCCGCACCGAGTCGCCAACGCTCGAAACCCGGCGCAGGCGCCGGGAAGACGAGTGCCGCGAGCGTACACCAGAGCCCGAGCGAAGCGAGGCAGTACAGACAGAACGCGTGCAGCGAGAGGCGTACCGTCACGGTCAGGTAGACGCTGATGGCGAGCCCTGCGAGCACGAGGAACGTGAGCCGTTTCCAGCGCGCGACCGGCCGATTCTCGAAGAACGCGGTCGCCGCCACGACGGCGTAGAGACCGAAACCCCAGACCGCGAGCGGCAGGCCGAGCAGCGTCGACCAGCGGCTGTTCTGCACGACGTCGCAACCTGATCCCGCCGGGCAATAGGGCAGCGCGGATTTCTGGAACGCGACACCGCTCAGGATCGCCGTGAGCAGCATGCCGGCGAGCGCAGCGCACACGATGAGCTTCTCGCGCAGCGGCCGCGGTGCGCGCACGACGGGATCGGCAACGGATTTCGCCGGGCTCTGACGGGGCTTCTTCTTCTTGCTCATGGACGCGTCTCGCTGCGGGTGGGCGGTCTCTGGCGTGCGGCTCGCTGCCACCGGAGCGGCGGCGAGGCAAGGGTATACCATTCCCGAAGCGCATGCGTCACCATGTGCGCGGCCTGCGCCCCGAGAGGAGAAGAAGGTGTACCGACTCGACGAGATCGCTGAACGCTTCGGATTCGAACTGCAGGGCGATCCGGCCCTCGTCGTCGCGGGACTCTGCGGCCTCTCGGACGATCTGCCCGGGCATCTTTCCTTCGTCGGTGCCCCGAAGCACGCCGCTGCCGCGCAGCGCTCGAACATTCCCGCATTCGTCACCCGCGCGGAGCTCCCGATCGAAGGCAAGGTCTGTCTCTTCCACCCGCATCCGGAATACGCAATCGCCCTCGTCGGCCAGCTCTTCGAGCGCTCCAAGCTGACGCAGGTCGCCCGCATCCACGCCAGTGCGGACATCCACCCCAGCGCGGAGCTCGCCCCCGACGTCGTCATCGGCGCGAACGTCGTCATCGGTCAGGATACGCGCATCGGGCCGCGGACCCGGATCATGCCCGGATCGGTGGTCATGGATCGCGTCCAGATCGGAGCGGACTGCCTCGTGTATCCGAACGCGGTGGTGCGCGAGGATTCGGTGCTCGGCGATCGCGTGCTGGTGCAGCCCGGGGCCATCATCGGCGGCGACGGCTACGGCTTCGTGCAGTACGAAGGCCGGCACGTGAAAATCCCGCAGCTCGGCCGGGTCGTGCTCGAGGACGACGTGGAGATCGGTGCGAACACCACCGTCGATCGCGGACGCTTCACGGAGACGCGCATCGGCCGCGGCACGAAGATCGACAACCTCGTCATGCTGGCCCACAACGTGCGCCTCGGCGAGAACTGTCTCATCTGCGCGCAGAGCGGCATCTCCGGCAGCACGCGCCTGGGCGACCGGGTGACTTTCGCGGGGCAGGTCGGCGTCGCCGGCCACATCGACATCTGCAGCGACGTCACCGTGCTCGGCAAGTCGAGCGTGACGAAGGGCGTGCGCACGCCCGGAGTGTACGCCGGGATCCCGTTCCGGCCCGTGGAGCGCTGGCGCAAGGCCGTCGCCCGTTTCTATCGCGACATCGATCACGAACGGGACAAGGACTGACCCCTGCCCGCGCGGATCCGACCGGACAGCGCGTCTCAAGCAGTTCGGATCGGCGGAAAAAGGCTCGCCCTGCTGACGGCTGCCGGCAGCTTCGCTCCCAGAGGCCCTTCGAGCCAGTGCGCGGTCGCGACGAGCGCGGCGAGATCGATGCCGGCGTCGTAGCCCATGCGCTGGAACAGATAGAGCAGATCCTCGCTCGCCACGTTGCCCGTCGCGCCCGGCGCGAACGGACAGCCGCCCAGGCCGCCGACGCTCGCATCGAATATCCGCACGCCGGCCGCGAGCGCCGCACAGACGTTCGCCACCGCGGTGTTCCGCGTGTTGTGGAAATGCAGACGCAGCGGCGTCCCGCCGAGTACCGGCTGCACGAGCTCGATCATGCGAGTCACGTCCGAGGGCACGGCAACGCCGATCGTGTCGGCGAGCGCGATCTCGTCGACACCGCTGTCGACGAGCGCGGCCACCATGTCGCGTACTTTCATGGGCTCCATCTCGCCTTCGAACGGACAGCCGAAGGCCGTCGCCACGGTGACGCCGAAGAAGCGCCCCGCGGCCTTCGCGCGCGGCGCGAGCCCGGCGATCAGCGCGAGCATCTGTTCGGGCGTGCTGCCCTGGTTCCTGCCGCAGAACGTCGTGCTCGCGACGGCCGCACAGTTCAACTGCTCGATGCCGCTCGCGAGCGCCCGCTCGAAGCCCTGCGCATTGAGGACGAGCCCGATGTAGCGCACGCCCGGCGCACGCGGCAGCCGTGCGACGACCGCGTCCGCGTCCGCCATCTGCGGGACGCGTTTCGGACTCACGAAGCTCGCCGCTTCGATGCGCCGCACGCCGGCCGCCACGAGCCGCGTGATCAGCTCTATCTTCGTATCGGTGTCGAGAAGGGTGGGCTGGCTCTGCAGGCCGTCGCGCGGGCCGACCTCGACGATTTCGACTGACTGGTTCATGGCGCTCTCCCCTGGATTTGCCCGGATTCTAATGAGCCGCCGGCCGCTGCGCCACGCCGCCCGCCTGCCCGACGCGCGCCGCCATGACGCCCCGGGACGCATCCATTATCCTTGGCCTCCTGACAGCATGCGGAGCGAGAACACATGGCGGCCTACGACTTCGACCTGTTCGTGATCGGCGCGGGATCCGGCGGCGTGCGCGCCGCACGCATGGCGGCGGGCTTCGGGGCGCGAGTCGCCGTCGCCGAGGACCGCTACTTCGGCGGCACCTGCGTGAACGTCGGCTGCATCCCGAAAAAGCTGCTCGTCTACGCCGCGCACTATCCGCACGCCGTAGCCGCGGCGCGCGGTTACGGCTTCGAGACGGCAGCCCCGAAGTTCGACTGGCCGACGCTCATCGCGAACAAGGACCAGGAAATCGCGCGTCTGAACGGCGTCTACGAGCGCGTCCTCACGAACGCGGGTTGCAAGATTCTGAACGGCCGCGCGACGCTCCTGGATCCGCACACCGTCGAAGTGAACGGCGTGCGCCACAGCGCGGCGAACATCCTCGTCGCGACCGGCGGTTGGCCCTACGTTCCCGACATCCCGGGACGCGAGCACGCAATTACGTCGAACGAGGCATTCCATCTGCCTGCGCTGCCGAAGCGCGTCGTGATCGTCGGCGGCGGCTATATCGCGGTCGAGTTCGCGGGCATCTTCCACGGCCTCGGCGCCGCGACGACGCAAATCTACCGCGGCCCGCTCTTCCTGCGCGGCTTCGACGGAGAGGTCCGCACGTTCCTCGCCGCCGAGATGCGCGCTCGAGGCGTGAAGCTGCTGTTCGACAACGACGTGAGCTCCATCGTCGAAGAAGGCGGCGAGCTCGTCCTCTCGCTCAAGGACGGCACGCGCCTCGCCTGCGATGGCGTGCTCTACGCGACCGGCCGGCGCCCGAACAGCGGCAAGCTCGGGCTCGCCGAATGCGGCGTCGAGCTCGATGCCGACGGTGCGATCCGCGTCGATGCGAACTACCGCACGGCATGCCCGTCGATCTACGCCGTCGGCGACGTCACGAACCGCGTGAACCTCACGCCCGTCGCGCTCGCCGAAGGCATGGCGCTCGCCCGTGCGCTCTTCGGCGGTATGGACCGGCAGGTCGATTACGACTACATCCCGACCGCCGTGTTCAGCACGCCGCCGATCGGTACGGTCGGCCTCACGGAGGAGCAGGCACGCGACGTCTACGGCGACGTCGCCGTGTACACCTCGAGCTTCACGCCGCTCCGCTACACCATCTCGCCCGTCAAGGAACGCGCATTCATGAAGCTCGTCGTCGACAAGGCGAGCGACCGCGTCGTCGGCGCGCACATGTGCGGTGAGGACGCCGGTGAAATCGTGCAAGGATTCGCCGTTGCCATGCGCGCGGGTGCGACGAAGGCGGTATTCGATTCGACGATCGGCATCCATCCGACGGCCGCGGAGGAATTCGTGACGATGCGGGATCCGGTGCGGTGAAAAAAACGCCTGGAATGCAGCGGGAGGCGATGCAATCCAGGCGCAGACTGTGGGGACAGAGCCTCTGCGGTGGCGACCCGGAACGTGGGGGGGAGAGGAGTGCCCGGGTCGTCTTGCAGTTGCAGGACGAATGCTAGCCGCGCAGTGATTGTTCGCTCTAACGGATTTAATCGTGCACTAGAACAGGTTTTCTCGAAAGCTCGCGCGGCGCATCCAGGATCCGCCGGCGCGCGACCCACACGAAGCGCAGACTCAGCGCGACGGCCGCCGTGCAGAGCGCCGAGGCGAGCCCCGTCCAGATGCCGATCGCGCCCGCACCCGCCCGAAAGCCGAGCACCCAGGCGACGCTGAATCCCACACCCCAGTAGATGCATGCATTGATGAGCAGCGGCACGCGCGTGTCCTTCATCCCGCGCAGCGCGCCCGCCGCCGCGGTCTGAGTCCCGTCGCCGACCTGCAGGACCGCCGAGATCGCGAGCAGCGAGGTCGCGAGCGGCACTACCGTGGCATCGTGCGTATAGAGGCCGGCGATCGTCGGCGCGAACCACCAGGTGAGCGCTGCCACGGTGCTCGCGATGCTGCCGCAGACCGCGATGCCCGTGACGCCGAGACGGCGCGCGTGCCGGGGATCGTCGCGGCCGATCGCCTGCCCGACGCACACCGTCGTCGCCATCGCGAGTCCGAGCGGAATCATGAATACGAGCCCCGCGTAGTTCAGCGTGATCTGATGCGCGGCACCGAACTGCTTGCCGAGCGAGCCCATCAGGAGCGCGAGCGTCGTGAAGAGGCCGGCCTGCAGCATGAGCGAGAGACCGATGGGGCCGCCCAGCGCGACGAGTCGCGCGAGCGCGTGCCGGTCGGGCTTCTCGAGGCCGGTCCACAACACGAAGCCTGCGTAATGCGGCGAGCGTCGCATGTGGATCGCGATCATGGCGAACATGCACCAGAACGTCATCGCGCTGCCGACGCCGCTGCCGACCGTGCCGAGCGGCGGGAGGCCGAAGTGGCCGAACACGAAGCCGAAATTGAGCGCGACGTTGATGGCGAGCGAGATGCCCATGACGATCATGATGGGCACCGTGCGCCCGATGCCCTCGTTCATCTGGCGCATGACGTGATAGAGGTATACGCCGGGCACGCCGAACGACAGCGCATGCAGATAGCCGCGCGCGATTTCGCTCACCTCGGGCTGGATGCCGATCCAGGCGAGCACCGGTTCGACGTGATGCATGACGGTGACGACGAGCACGGACATCGCGAGCGCGAGCCAGATCGCCTGCCGCATGTCGTGCCCGATCTCGGCATGACGGCCGGCCCCGTAATGTTGGGCGACGGTGGGCCCGAGCGCCATGATGACGCCGAGGCCGGCGAGGAACACGCCGATCCACACGCCGGAGCCTATCGAGAGCGCCGCGAGCTGCGTCGAGCCGAGGCGGCCGATCATGAGCGTGTCAGCGACGTTCACGCCGATGTTGAAGAGATTGTTCAGGATGAGCGGCCAGCCGATCACGCACAGCGCGCGCACGTCGCGGGCCACGTCCGCGGGGCGTGGACTCAAGATCGATCCTTAGTGGTCGGGATTGGGGGACGGCGCGCCTATCTTAGCAGGCCGCCGCGCCGGCCGCCGCGCCGGCGGGCAGACTCGGCCCCGCGGCCAGCAGCTCGCGCGTGTAGTCGTGCGCCGGCGCGCCGAGCACCCGGTCGACGCTCCCGTATTCGACGATGCGGCCGCGGTACATCACCGCGACCTCGTGGGCGAGATAGGCCACGACGCCCAGGTTGTGGGTGATGAAGAGATACGACAAACCGCGCTCGCGCTGCAGTTCGCGGAGCAGCGCGAGGATTTGCGCCTGGACGGAGACGTCGAGCGCGCTCGTCGGCTCGTCGCAGACGAGGAGCCGGGGATCGACGGCGAGCGCGCGGGCGATGCAGATGCGCTGGCGCTGACCGCGACCGCCCGAGAACTCGTGGGGATAACGGAATTTGTGCCCGGGCTCGAGGCCCACCGCCGCGAGCAGCGCATCGACCCGCGCGAGACGCCCGGCGGCGTTCATGGCGCGATGCTGGGCCAGCATGCCTTCCTGGATGATGTCGGAGACGAGCATGCGCGGATTCATCGAAGCGTAGGGATCCTGGAAGACGACCTGCAGATGAGCGCGCCGCCGCCGCAGCGCGGCGGCGTCGAGACGCGCGAGATCCTCGCCCTCGAAGCACACGCGTCCCGCCGTCAAGGGCAGCAGGCGCAGAATGCCGCGGCCCATGGTGGTCTTGCCCGAGCCGGATTCGCCGACGAGCGCGACGGTGCGCCCGCGCCGCACTTCGAGGCTCACGCCGTCGACGGCCTTCACCGCGCCGACGACACGCCGGAACACGCCGCGGCGGATCGGGTAATGGACTTTCAGATCCTCCACTGCGAGCACGACCTCGGTCTCGGCCGTCTCCGGACCCGGCCCCTCGGCGCGACGCTTCGCGGCACTCGGCAGGGCCGCGAACAGCGCTTTCGAATACGCGTGCCGCGGCGCGGCGTAGAACGCATCGCGCGCCCCCTCCTCCACGATCCGGCCTTCCTTCATCACCACCACGCGATCCGCCACGCTGTGCGCCACGCCCAGATCGTGCGTGATGAACAGCATGCCCATGTGCCGTTGCCGCTGCTGCGCCCGGAAGAGCTCGAGCACCTGCGCCTGCAGCGTCACGTCGAGCGCCGTCGTCGGCTCGTCGGCGATGAGCAGCTCGGGCTCGCCGGCGATCGCGATCGCGACCATCGCACGCTGTTTCATGCCGCCCGAAAACTGGTGCGGATACTCACGCGCCCGGCGCGCGGGCTCGGGAATGCCGACGGAGTCGAGCAGCTCCGCGACCTTTGCGTTCAGCGCCCGGCCGCGCAGCCCGCGATGCCGGGCGAGCACTTCGCCGATCTGCGCGCCGACGGTCATCACGGGATTGAGCGCCGTCTGCGGCTCCTGAAAGACGAAGCCGACGCGCGCGCCGCGCACGTCGCGCATGCGCACCTCGGGCAGCGCGAGGAGCTCGGTGCCCCCGAGCCGGATGCTGCCCGCGGAGATGCGCGCGGCCGCCGGCAGCAGGCGCATGATCGCGAGCGCAGTCATCGATTTGCCGCTGCCCGATTCGCCGACGAGCACGACGGTCTCGCCGCGCGCCACACCGAGGTTCACTTCGTGGACCACCGGCGCGGCCGCGCCGAAGCGCACCGTCAGACCCGCGATGTCGAGCAGTGTGTCCGACATGCCGATCAGCGCAACGACAGCCGCAGCGGGACCATCGCCGAGCGTGTGAAGCCGCGGCGCCCGTAAAAGCGGATCGCGCCGACGTTGTCGGCGTCCGTCAACAGCGTGATGCGTGCGCAACCGGCAGCGCGGCAATGCGCGATCGCGCCTTCGAGCAGGCGGCCGCCGAGACCCCGATCGCGCGCGCGCGGATGCACGACCATGTCCTCGAGGATCGCGGCGCGTGCGCCCTCGGCCGTGCTCACGGTCCACAGCAGATTCACCATCGCCTCGATGGCGCCGTCCTCGCGCCAGACCAGGATGTCGCCGACAGCCGGATCCTCGACGATCATCGAGACCCCGCGCGTCTGGCGCGGGCGGTCCGGCGTGAAGTCGGCCTCCTGGGCGAAGAGCACGCACAGCAATTCGACGAGCTCGGGAATGTCTGCGGACGTGGCGACGGCGATACCCATCGTGGGCTCCTGTGATCTGGCTCGGAAGCAGCTTACCACCGCCGACGACGCGCGGGCCGGGCCCGTTCCTTTTCCGCACGCGATCCTTTCAAATAGCGCGACGACGTTCGCGAGGGGAAATCGCATGACGGACAAGAAGCGCTATTGGGGCCTGGTATCGCCCTATCTGCCGGCCCGGGAGATCGCCGCCCTCGCGAAGCGCCAGGAGGACATGGGCCTCGAGGGCACGTTCGCCGCCCAGGTCTACGGCCCGCCGTTCCTGCCGCTCGTCGCCGCGGCCTGCGGCACGCAGCGCCTGAAGGTCGCGACCGGGATCGCGATCGCGCTCACACGCAGTCCCTTCGAGACGGCGATGGCCGCCATCGACATGGATCGCATGAGCGGCGGGCGTTTCGTGCTCGGCCTCGGCGCTTCGATCAAGACCTGGACCGAAGGACTGTTCGGCATGCCTTATGGCAAGCCGACCGAGCATCTGCGCGAGGCCGTGCTCGCGATCCGCGAAATCATCCAGAAGGCGCACACCGGCGAGCTCAAGCGCATCAAAGGTCAGTATTACGATCTCGATTTCTCGGAGCTTCAGCCCGTCGTCCCGCCGCCGCGCACGGATCTGCCGATCTGGGTGTCGGCGCTGCGCGGCCCGATGATCAGGCTCGGCGCCGAAGTCGCCGACGGCGTGATCGGCCATCCGATCTGGTCCGTGAAGTGGGTGACCGACACGGTCGCGCGCGAGCTCGGCCGCGGCCTCGACAAGGCGGGCCGCAAGCGCGGCGACATCCACGTCAACTGCTGGTTCTGGGCGACGCCGAATCGTGACGCGCAGCAGTCGGTCGAGGATGCGAAGGGCTGCGTCGCGTTCTATGCGGGGATGGCCCAATACGAGCCGTATTTCGCCGCGCACGGCTTCGGCGCCGAATGCAGGAAGCTGCAGGAAGGCGTGAAGGCCGGCAACTTCATGTCGACCGCCCATCTCGTGCCGGACGAGATGGCGAGCACGTTCGTGCTGACCGGCACGCCCGACGAAGTGCGCCGCAAGCTCGCGCCGGCCTGGGACGTCGCCGACTCGATGACGCTGATCCCGCCGATGCTCTCGCTCGCCCCCGAGCAGAGTGCCGCTTACGAACAGACGCTCGCCGAGACGTTCTACGCCGGTCTGCGCTGAGGCGCGCAGGCCGCCGCCCTTCGCGGGGTAGCCTCGCGGAACCGGCATTGCGGATCAGCGTGCGCAGCGCGTCGCGCGATCGACCCTGCACGATCGCCGATGCGCTCCGCAGCGTGACTGAGGGAAGCTCTGAATGGGTTCAGAGCTTCCTCACGAGAAGCAGGACTCAAAGCCCGGATGCGGCTCGAAGCGCGCGCCGTAACGTCCCGCGAGCTCCACGAGTCGCGCCCGCGCGGCGTCGCTGCCGCGTTCCCGCGCGTAAGCAATCGGCCCGCCGCGGAAGGGGGCGAAACCCGTGCCGAACACCATGCCGACGTCGAGCAGATCCGCATCCGCGACGACGCGCTCGTGCAGGCAGGCGACCGCCTCGTTCACGAGCCGCAGCACGAGCCGGTCGATCACGTCGGCAGCGGGCAGCCCGCCGTCGCCCGCCTCGCGCGGCGCAAGCTTCTTCCCGCTCCGGTAGCGGTAGAAGCCCGCGCCGCTCTTGCGGCCGAGGCGTCCCGCCGCGACCTGCCGGCCGAGCACTGCGGGGACCGTCGCACCGCTCGCGCCGGCGAGGACCTTGCCGACCGCGAGACAGACATCGAGACCGACGACGTCCGCGAGCTCGAGCGGGCCCATCGGCATTCCGAACGCGAGCGCGGCGCGATCGACGGCTGCGAGCGGCACGCCTTCCTCGTGGAGCTGCATCGCTTCCTGCAGATACGGCGCGAGGATGCGGTTGACGAGAAAGCCCGGCGCGCTCGCGACCGGCAGCGGCAGGCGGCCGATCCGACGGACGAAACCCGCCGCCCGCGTCGCCGCGTCCGGGTCCGTCTGCGGCGTCGTGACGATCTCCACGAGCTGCATGCGATCGACGGGATTGAAGAAGTGCACGCCGACGAGCCGCGCGGGCACCGGCAGTTCTTCGGCGATCGCGGCGAGCGGAATGCTCGAGGTGTTCGTGGCGAGCAAGGCCTCGGGCCGTGCCGCCGCATTCACGTGCGCGAACAGCGCGCGCTTCGCCGCGAGATCCTCGACGATGGCTTCGACGACGATGTCCGCGCGCTCGAGACCGTCTCCCGCAAGATCGACGACGAGCCGATCGATCGCCGCGGCGCGTGCATATGGATCGCGCAGCCGCCGCCTGAACGCCTCGTGAGCGCGGGCGATCGCGGGCGCGACGAACTTCGCCTCGCGATCCGCGAGCGTCACGCGGCAGCCGCGTAACGCACACCACGCCGCGATGTCGCCCCCCATCGTGCCGGCACCGATCACGTGGACGCGCGGTGCGTCCTGCATTTCCGCCGTCTTGCCGAAGGTCTTCAGCCGCTCCTGCAGGAAGAAGAGCCGCTGGAGCTGGCGGCTAGTGGGCGTGAAGAAGAGCCGCGCGATCGAGGCGGCTTCGGCACGCAGCATCGCCGCGCGATCGCCGCCGTGGCGCTCCCAGAGCTCGATCAGTGCATACGGCGCGGGATAGTGTTCCGGTCGCGCACGCTTCGCGACCTGCGCGCGCAGCAGGCGCGCGACGAGCGGCCGCGCGACCGAGGTGGCCGCGATCCCATTCCACCACGGGGGCCGGCGTACGGCCGGCGCGTTCATGATCAAGGCGCGCGCCGCGCGATCGAGATGGCGCGCCGGCACGACGCGATCGACGAGGCCCAGACGCTGCGCACGGCGGGCATCGAGTTGGCGGCCGGTCAGCATGAGATCCATGGCCGCGGCGACGCCGAGACGCTCGATCGCGCGCACCGTGCCGCCTGCGCCGGGATGGAGGCCGAGCAGGATTTCAGGCAGCCCGAGCGTGGTCTCCGCATCCTCGAGCGCGACGCGATGACGGCAGCACAGTGCGAGCTCGAGTCCGCCGCCGAGGCAGGGCCCGTGGAGGCGCGCGACGGTCGGGAAGGGCAGCGTCTCGAGGCGCGCAAAGAGCGCGTGCACGCGCAGGATCTCGCGCTCGGCTGCGGCCGGATCCGCGAAGTGCTCGAACTCGCGGATGTCGGCGCCGACGAGGAAACCCTGGGGCTTGCGGGAGTGAATCACGAGGCCGCGCGGCGCGCGAGCGGCGATCGTCTCGAGCGCGGCGCCGAATTCCTCCAGCACTTCCGCGCACAGCGAGTTCGCGCTCTCGTCCGCGCGGTCGAGCCCGAGCCAGACGATACCGTCGGCATCACGGAGCGCCTGCCAGTGGCGCGCGCCCGGGAGGGCGATCGGTTCACCGCTCACGGTGCTCGTCGGCGCTTCGAGTTCGGATTTCATCGGCATCACTCCCGCTCGAGCAGCATCGCGCCGCCCTGCCCGCCGCCGATGCAGATGGCCGCGATCCCGCGTCGCGCGCCGCGTGCCGCGAGCACGTGGGCGAGGTGCAGCACGATGCGCGCGCCGCTCGCGCCTACCGGATGGCCGAGCGCGATCGCGCCGCCATCGACGTTGAGCCGCGCGGCATCGATCGTTCCGAGCGCCTGCTCGAGCCCGAGCGCGCCGCGGCAGTAGTGCGGATCGGCGGCCGCGGCGAGACAGGCGAGCACCTGTGCCGCGAACGCCTCGTTGATTTCGAGGTATTCGACATCCTCCAGCGAGAGCGCACGGCGCGCCAACAGCGGCGCGATCGCGTGGACGGGGCCGAGGCCCATCTGACGCGGATCGAGACCGGCCCATTCCACGTCGACGAGGCGTGCGAGCGGCGTCAGGCCGTGCTTCGCGAGGGCCTCTTCCGACGCCAGCAGCAGCCAGGCCGCCCCGTCCGTGATCTGTGCGCTGTTGCCGGCGGTCACGAGACCGAACTCGCGATCGAATACGGGCTTCAACTTCGCGAGCTTCTCGACGCTCGAATCGGGGCGTACGCCGTCGTCGTGATCGTGGACGCGGCCACGCGCGTCGATGATGGGCACGATCTCACCGAGCCGGCCGGCGGCCTGGGCCGCCGCGAGACGCTCGTGACTCGTCACCGCGTAAGCGTCGAGCATGGCGCGCGTGAGCCCGAAACGCGCGGCGAGTATTTCGGCGGTCTGGCCCATCGAGAGCCCGACCACGGGATCCGTCAGCCCGCGCAGGAGGCCGATCACCGGCTTCATGTAGCCCGGCCTGAATCCCGCGATCGCCTTTGCGCGTTCGAGCGGCGATCGCGCACTCGAGACGCGCCCGAGCCAGGCGACGGCCGGCGTGTCCCACAGTACGGGCGCGTGACTCATCGCCTCGGTACCGCCGGCGAGAACGAGCTCTGCGCGACCGCCCGCGATCGACTGCGCGGCGCTGTCGAGCGCCTGCATGCCGCTCGCGCAATTGCGCTGCACCGTCCACGCCGGCACGCGATCGCCGCAATCGAGCCGGAGTGCCGCGACACGCCCGATGTTCACCTCGTCCGCGGTCGGCGCGATGCAGCCGAGGATCACCTCGTCGAGCGCGGCCGGACCGAAGGGCTGGCGCGCGAGCAGCGCCTGGCCGGCCCATACCGCGAGATCCGATGCCCGGAACGGCCCGGGCTCCGTGCGCGCCTTGATGAACGGCGTACGCGCGCCGTCGACGAGATAGACGGCCCGGCCCGCGAGCTTCGTACGTCCGTTCATGTGCTCACCTCCATTCGTTTCACCCGATGTCGCGTCGCAGGCGTGGATCGAACGCATCGCGCACGGAGTCCGCGAAGAGATTCGCCGCGAGCACGAGCGCGAACATGAAACAGAAAGCCGCAGCCAGCGGCCACCACACGACCGGCTCGCGCGCGAGCTCGAGGCGCGCGCTGTTGATCATGTTGCCCCAACTCTCCATGCTCGGATCGACGCCGATGTTGATGTAGGTCAGCGCGGCTTCGGCGAGCACGAGACCGCTGAAGTCGAGCACGACGGAGATCATCACGATGTGCATGACGTTCGGCGCGAGATGGCGGGCGAGGATCGCGCCGTGGCGCACGCCGAGCGCGCGCGCGGCATCGACGAACTCGACTTCGCGGAGCTTCATCGCCTCGCCGCGCAGCAGCCGGCAGAGCCCCGTCCAACCGGTGATGCCGAGGATCACGCAGAGCGCGAGCAGCCGCAGATCGGCACGGGCCGCGAGGCTGCCGAATTGGTCGGCGTGCTTCGCCATGTGGACCTGGAGCACGAGCGCCGCGGCCGCGATCAGCAGCACGCCCGGGATGGAGGACAGCGTCGTGTAGAGATACTGGATCGCATCGTCCACCCAGCCGCGGAAGTAGCCCGCGGCGATGCCGAGCGCGAACGCGAGCGGCAACGTCACGACCGTCGTGAGCGTGCCGATGACGAGACCGGTGCGCACGCTCTTCAGCGTCTGGTAGAGCACGTCGGTGCCGATCTTGTCGGTGCCGAAGACGTGATAATGGGGTCCGAGCGCGGCCGCGATCCCGGCGAATGCGCACAGCGCGGCGCCCACACCGAGCATGGCCCGCCACGGCAGTCCCGCGCCGCCCGTCGCGACCAGACGCGCAGCCGCGCCGACGCTCGAGCGACGCCGCCGGGCGATCGCGACGATCACGAGACAGGCGATGCCCGCCTCGGCCGCGAGACCCGCCGCGAAGCCGATCGTGCTCCGGCGCAGGACGTCGCGGCGATGCTCGCGCGCCGGATCGCCGAGCCCGGCGCCGCCGTAGCGCAGCCGTGGGTACTCGCGCGCGATGCCGCCGCCCGGCAGGTCGACCGATTCCTTCTCGTAGGCGTAGCTCGCGAGCGGCGCGGAATACGTCGCCTCGACGTGCGTCTTGAGCGGCATGACGAGGACGTCGAAAGCGCTCACCGCTTCCGCCGCCAGGGCTGCCTTGCCGCCGCTCTCGACGCGCGGAAAGAAGTGCACGGAATCGAGCAGCGCAACGGCCGCGTAGGCGGCGAGCACCACGGCACCCGCCATGCCGAGCGGACGCTTCGCGACCTCGCGCCACGGCGCGCGCAGGTGCTCCTGCCGGCCCGCGTGCCAGGCATAGGCGGCGACGATCGCGGCGAGCAGCCAGAGCAGCACGTCGGTCGCGAGGAAGACGAAGCGCACGCCGAAGAGCGTCATTCGAGCCGCACCCGGGGATCGGCGAGCGTGTACGAGACGTCGGTCATGAGCAGGCCCACGATGTAGAGCACGGAACCGAGGAACACCATCGTGCGCACGATCGCGAAATCCTGTTCGCGGATCGCGTCGACCGTATAGCTGCCGAGCCCCGGGATCGCGAAGAACGTCTCCGTGATGAGGCTGCCGAGGAAGAGCAGCGGCAGCAGGACGACGACGCCGGTGAGGATCGGGATGAGGCCGTTGCGCAGCACGTGTCCGAAGAGCACGCCGCGTTCGGTCAGCCCTTTCGCGCGCGCGGTGCGTACGTAGTCCTTGCTCATCTCCTCGAGAAAGATCGCGCGATACCAGCGCACTTCGCCGCCGAGCCCGCCGACGACGCTCACGATGACGGGGAGCACGATGAACTTGAGTGCGGCGAGGCCGTGGTCGTAACCGGAAATCGGCACGAGGCGCAGCAGTTTGCCGACGAGATACTGGCCGCCGATGATGTAGAAGAGGCCGGATATCGACATCATCGCGACGCAGATCACGACCGCCCAGGTGTCGAGGTAGCTGCCGCGGAAAAACGCGACGACGAGCGCGAGCGTCACCGCGAGCAGTAGCTCGACGAGCAGGACGGGCACGGCGATCGCGAGGCTCGGCCACATGCGCTGGCGGATGTCGTAACCGATGTCGCGGCCGCTGTCCGACTGGCCGAAGTCGAAACGGAACAGCCGGCTCGTGTTCTGGTAGAAGATCGTCTCGGTGAGCGCGGCGGCGCCATGCGCGCCTGCATTCCAGAGCAGCGGCCGGTCGTAGCCGTGATCGGCTTTCCACTTCTCGATGGCCTCGGCCGTCACACGCCGCTCGCCGAGTTGCAGCCGCGCCATGTCGTCCGGGGAATTGACGACGAAGAAGAGGAAGAACGTGAGCAGGTTGACGCCGAGCAGGATCGGCACGGCGTAGAGCAGGCGCCGGACGAGATAGGCGATCACAGCGCACCCGCCCGTTGCCGGCGGCGATACGTGAACCAGGCCGGGATCGCGCTCGCCATCATCACGAGCAGCACGACGATGACCGGCCCGACACGCGGCGCGTTCCATGCCCGCCGCTGCTGCTCGCGCAAATCCGGATCGAGCGTGCGGTACTTGAGCGAGTTGCGCGCCATCATGTTCGGCTTGGCATTGCCGTACCACGCGTGATAGAGCGCGTAGGACTTGGGGTGGAAGCCCCACAGCCAGGGTGCTTCGTCGCGGACGATCGCGAGCATCTCGTCGATGACGGCCTGGCGTTCCGGTCCGCCCGGCAGGCTGCGCATCTTCAGGAACAGGGCGTCGAAGCGCGCGTTCTGATAGTTCGAGGCGTTCTCGCCCTGGAACTTCGCCTTGCCGTTCGGACCGTAGAGCAGGAACAGGAAGTTCTCGGCATCGGGATAGTCCGCGTTCCAGCCCCAGCCGTAGATCTGCGCGTCACCCTTCAGCATCTTTTCCTGGAAGCGGTTGTAATCGGTCGCGCGGATCACGAGCTGGATGCCGAGCTTCGCGAACTGCTTGCGATACCAGTTCAGCAGCGGCTTCGTGTCGACGCCGGAGTCGATGGCGTCGAAGTAGAGCACGAGCGGCGCCCCGCTCTGCGCATCGCGGCCCTCCGGATAGCCGGCCGTCGCGAGCAGGCGGCGCGCGTCCTCGATACCGCGACGCCGGGGCCGGCGGCCGTCCCAGGTGTAAACGACCGGATTGATGCCGGCCGCACCGTCGCGATGACCGAAGATGCCGGGTGG
Organism: Gammaproteobacteria bacterium; assembly: GCA_016209015.1. Classification (GTDB taxonomy): domain Bacteria; phylum Pseudomonadota; class Gammaproteobacteria; genus JACQWY01. The sequence continues at coordinate 145,600 of JACQWY010000003.1, forward strand.
AATCGGCCCTTGCGCCGGCTCGCCGCGGCCATTCGCGAAGATCGAGATCATCTCCTCGTAATCCACCGCGATCGACAGGGCCTGGCGCAGCAGCCGCGCACGCGGCTCCGCGCCGCCGATCACCGGATCGAGCATGTTGAAGCCGACGTAGGAGATCGATGGCTGCACGGACGTGAGCAGGCGGATGTCCCGCTCGCGCATCGCATCGGTGAGCTCCGGTTGTCCGTCCGGGCTCAGCCGGATCGCCTGATCGAAACTATCGGACGAGACGCCCGCGGTGTCGTAATAGCCCTGCAGGAATTTCGTCCATTCCGGAATGTCCTCCTTCTCGAGGCTGAAATACGCCTCGTCGATGAAGGGCAGCGTCTTGCCGCGCGCGGCGAGCCAACCCTGCGCCTCGTCGCCGGGCTCACCTGCTTCCGGATAAGTCTCGCCGCGATAGTTCGGATTGCGCATGAGGATCATGCGCCGGTTCGGATTGTTCTCGGTCAGCATGTAAGGACCGGTGCCGAGCGGGTACCAGTCGAGCGTGAGATTGCGCTCCTTCATGCCGGGCTGGCTGAAGAACGCATCAGCCTCCCAGGGCACCGGCGCGAAGAACGACATCGCGAGCCAGTAGACGAATTGAGGATACTTCTCCTTGAGGCGGATTTCGTAAGTGTGCGCATCGATGACGCGCGCGCCCGGCAGCGTGTAGGCGCGCAGGTCGACGAAGCCCCGATTCGTGCCCTGCTCCTTCGCGAGCTTCTGCGCGAGCTCGTCGAGCCCTTCGATGTAGCGCCCGAGAAAAGACGCGACGGGCGAATGCAGATGCGGATGCGCGAGCCGCTTGATCTCGTAGACGTAGTCCTCGGCCGTGAGCTCGCGCGTGCCGGTCTCGGCGAAATCGGCGAGCGTGTGGCGGCGCGCGATCTCCTCGGGGCGCAAGGCATGATAGACGTAGCTGCCGTCGGCGCCGCGCGCGAGCGCGGGATGCGGCTGAAAGCGGATCCCGGGTTTGATCGTGATGCGATAGACGACTTCCGCGATGGCGTCGTCCGGCGCCCCGTCCGGCAGGGGATTGCCGTCCTTGCCGAAGTAGCGTGGCGCGGGCACGGCGGTCGCCGTCAGCGGCACGAGCTCGTAGGGGCGTTTCAGGAAGTGATATTGAACGACCGGCTCGTAGACCTGGCCCGTGAAGAGTGCTTCGTCCTCGCTATAGGACGAGACGGGATCGAGGTGCTTCGGACGCTGCTGGAAAACCGAGTAGTAGATTTTCCGCGCCCCCGTGTCGGCCTCGTAGGGATCGTTCCAGGGGCGCTCGCCGCAAGCGACGAGCCACAGGCAGGCGAGGCAGCCCGGCAGCGCGCGAAGCAGCAGGCGTCCGATCAAGACTGTCCGCGCCGGGAGGTCATGGCCCAGGATTATAAACTCGGGCCGGACCCTGTACACTTTGCGCCCGTACGAAGGTCAATCCTCATTGGTCACGGAGCAGTGCGTCATGGGAATTCTCGAAGGCAAAAGGGCGCTCATCGTCGGTGTCGCCAGCAACAAGTCGATCGCGTGGGGTGTGGCGCAGGCCATGCGACGCGAAGGCGCGGAGCTCGCGTTCACGTACCAGAATGATCGACTGCGCTCGCGCGTCGAGGACTTCGCGGCGGAATGCGGTTCGGAAATCACCGTGCCCTGCGACGTGCAGAATGACGAGGAAGTGCAGGGCGTGTTCGAGCACATCGACGACTATTGGGATCACCTCGACATCATCGTCCACTCGGTCGCCTACGCGCCGCGTGAGGCACTGCAGGGCGAGTATCTCGAATCCCTGACGCGCGAAGGTTTCCGCATCGCGCACGAGGTGAGCTCCTACAGTTTCAGCGCGCTCGCGAACGCCGGCCGTCCGCTGATGCGCGGCCGCAAGGGTGCCCTGCTGACGCTGAGCTATCTCGGGGCGGTGCGCACGATGCCGAGTTATAACGTGATGGGCCTCGCGAAGGCGAGCCTCGAGGCGAACGTGCGCTACATGGCGGAGAGCCTCGGTCCCGAGGGCATCCGGGTGAATGCCGTCTCGGCGGGCCCGATACGCACGCTCGCCGCGTCCGGCATCAAGGACATGCGCAAGTTCCTCGATTACGTGGAGCACACGGCGCCGCTGCGCCGTAACGTGACCATCGAAGAGGTGGGCAATGCCGCGGCATTCCTGTGCTCGGATCTCGCCTCGGCGATCACGGGCGAGATCACTTACGTGGATTGCGGCTTCAATATCATGGGAATGGCCGGCAGCGGAGCCTGAGCAGCCGCGCCGAGTGCTGCCCCGGCGCGAGGCCGGGGCCATTGAATCGGCAATGGACAGGCCGCGGCGCGGCCGGCGTCACAGCCGATCGACGTGGGTCTCCACTTTCGCGCTCTCCTTGAGCGCGGTGACGTAATCCTTCCAACCGAGCATCGCACGGTCCTGCATCAGCGCCTTGCGCTGTTGTTCGACCTTGCTGCCCGCGATCTTCTCGGCGGGTGGAAGCTGGCGGTTCGTGATCTGCATGACGGCGAAATCACCCGTGCCGAGCGCGATGCCGGCGTAGCTCGGCGCGCTGGCATCCGGGGCCTTCGCGCGGAAGGCGGCACGCAGGACGGCGCGATTGACTTCCGCGGACTCGCGACCAGCGCCTTTCGCTTCTTTCCATTCGAGCTTGTCGCCGGCGATGACCGCTTTCGGATCCTCGCCCTTCTTCATGCGCTCGAGCAGCTCGTTGCCACGAGCCGCGGCGAGCTCGCGCGCATGCTGATCGCGCAGCGTCGCCTCGACCTCGGTCTCGACCTCGTCGAGCTTGCGCAGCCGGGACACTTCGTGCGCCGTGACGCGGAACGCGACGGTCTTCGTCTCGGAGACTTCGACGGGCGTGCTGTTCATGCCCTGGGTGAGTACTTCGCCCTCGAACACCGCATCGATCGCCGAGGGCGCGAATTTCTCCGCGATCTCCCCGCGCGTCAGCGGCCCGGCCGTCTGCACCTGGAGATTCAACGCGCCCGCTGCGTTGTCGAGGGAATCGGGATGTTCGTAGACCGCGTTGTTGAACTGCTCGACGTGCTCGGCATAGAGCGTGTCGGCCTGCTCCGTGCGAAAGGCGGTTTCGACGTCGGCACGGACTTCGGCAAAGGGCTTCACGCCGCCGGGCTTGATCTCCTTCACGCGGATCACGTGGTAGCCGAACTGCGTCTTCACCGGCTCGCTGATTTCGCCCTGCTTGAGCGCGAAAGCCGCGGCTTCGAACTCGGGCGCCATCACGCCTTTGCCGAACGGTCCCGTCTCGCCGCCGTCGGCGCGGGAACCGACGTCGTCGGATTCCTTCTTCGCGACTTCCTCGAAAGCCTCGCCCCCGCTGACGCGCGCGCGGATCGCCTGCGCCTTCTCGAACGCGGCCTTCTCCTCCTCGGCGCTCGCGCCTTTCTTGAGCTTGACGAGTATGTGGTTGACGTTGCGCTGGTCTTCGACCGTGTACTTCGCGGTGTGCGTGTCGTAGTAGGCCTTGAGCTTCTCGTCGTCGACCTGCACCTGCGGCATCAGGGCGTCGCGCGAGAGTTCGAGATACTGGAGCGTGACCTTCTCGTCGGTGCGGTACTGCTCCTGGTGTTCGTCGAAGTACTTCCGGACCTCGTCGGGCTTCAGCTCGACCTTCGCTTTGAACGGCTCCATCGGCAATACGGCGTAGCCGACGTCGCGCGTCTCCTCGCGGAGCTGAGCGAGCTGCTGCGCTTCGGACTCCGTGACGAACGCGGACATCGCGACGCCGGCGCGCAGTTGCTGGATCGCCATGTCCTCACGCGCCTGCTGCTCGAAACCTCGCTCCTTGAAGCCGAGCATGCTCAGCACCTGGGCATAACGTTCCTTGGAGAACTTGCCGTCGACCTGGAACTGCGGCGCCTGCATGAGTTGCCCCAGTACCTGCTGATCGCTGACGCGGATGCGGCCCTTCTCGACGACGTGCTCGAGCAGCTTCTGCTCGACGAGAAAATCGAGCGCCTTGGACTTCGTGCTCTCCTGCGCCCACTGCTTCGCGTCGAAGGCCTGACCGAGCTCGGCCTGCGCGCGCTGGCGCAAGCGCTGGAACGAAGTCTGGTATTCCTGCAACGTGACTTCTTCGCCATCGACTTTCGCGACCGCGACGGTGTGACCGGAATCCAGATATTGCTGTATGCCCCATAACGCGAACGTCAGGCACAGCAGGAGGACGATGACACCTGCAACCAGGCCCTGGGCGCGATCACGAATAGACTGCAGCATCGGCTTTCAACCCTGTGAAACGATATTCTCGAGGATCAGGCTCCGGCGGAGACCCGCAGGACCGCGGTGCAAGATGCACATACGAAGAAGGCGCCCCGTTACCGGCGCGCCTTCTCTTCGGTCATTTGGCGGAGCGGACGGGGCTCGAACCCGCGACCCCCGGCGTGACAGGCCGGTATTCTAACCAACTGAACTACCGCTCCATTGATCATCTCGGTGGTGGGTGCTGAGGGGCTTGAACCCACGACCTTCGCCTTGTAAGGGCGACGCTCTCCCAGCTGAGCTAAGCACCCGAAGGGGCCGTCAGTTTAGGGCATCCTTCAGGGCTTTTCCAGGCTTGAAGCCGGGGACATTCGAGGCCTTGATGTCGATCGTCTCGCCGGTGCGGGGATTGCGTCCTGCGCGCGCTTCGCGCTTGCGGACACTGAACGTACCGAAACCGACCAGGCTCACCTGCTCATCGTTCTTCAAGGCCTTGGTGATGGCGTCGGTCAGGGCATCGACGGCGCGTGTGGCGGAAGCTTTGGAGAGTTCGGCAGCTTCGGCAACGGCGTCGATCAATTCGGCTTTGTTCATGCGAGAGTCCCCTCTGATTCTTTGCTTGGGCGTTCGCTCGACACGGACGACAACGCTGCCTGGGCAAGGCCGGCCCGTGACGAGGGCGCTTATACTACTCGCGGCAGCGAACGTAACGCAACCTGCCGCGACGCACTTCGCGAGCGCAGTCGCGACGAGGCCATCAATGCGGGCGGATGATGTCGGACTCGTTCTCGGCGTCGAGCTTTTCCTGCTGTTGTTTCGGATCGGGTTCGACGTCGTGCGGAATCGGTTCGGGCATGTGCTGCAATGCGACCGTCAGTACTTCGTCGATCCAACGCACGGGCTTGATCTCGAGACCCTGCTTGATGTTGCCCGGAATCTCCTTCAGCTCTCGCTCGTTCTCGATCGGGATGAGCACCGTCTTGATGCCGCCGCGCAACGCCGCGAGCAGCTTCTCTTTCAGACCGCCGATCGGCAACACTTCCCCGCGCAGCGTGATTTCGCCGGTCATCGCGACGTCGGCACGCACCGGGATGCCGGTCAGCGCGGACACGAGTGCGGTGCACATGCCGACGCCCGCGCTCGGACCGTCTTTCGGCGTCGCACCTTCCGGCACGTGGAAATGCACGTCGTACGTGCGATAGAAATCCGATCTTATCCCGAGCGAATTCGCGCGGCTGCGCACGACGGTGAATGCCGCCTTGATCGATTCCTGCATCACGTCGCCGAGCCGGCCCGTGTAAGTCTCCTTGCCCTTGCCGGGGACGATTGCCGCTTCGATCGTGAGCAGATCGCCCCCGACCTCCGTCCACGCGAGACCCGTGACCTGACCGACACGATCCTCCTCTTCCGCCAGACCGAAGCGGAAGCGCTTCACGCCCAGGTACTTGTCGAGCGCTTTCGGCGTCACGGAGATCATGTGATCGACCGGCTTCTGCAGAACACGCTTGACGACCTTGCGGCACACGGTCGCGATCTCGCGCTCGAGATTGCGCACGCCCGCTTCGCGCGAGTACGAGCGGATCACCTCGCGAATCGCCGCCTCGTTGAACTGCACCTCGGAAGCCTTCAGGCCGTTGTTCTGGATCTGCTTCGGTATGAGGTACTTCGTCGCGATGTTGATCTTCTCGTCCTCGGTGTAACCCGAGAGCCGGATCACTTCCATGCGATCGAGCAGCGGCGAGGGAATGTTCAGGCTGTTCGCCGTCGTCACGAACATCACTTCGGAAAGATCGTAATCGACCTCGAGATAGTGATCGTTGAACGTGCCGTTCTGCTCCGGGTCGAGCACCTCGAGCATTGCCGAGGCAGGGTCACCGCGGAAATCCATCGCCATCTTGTCGATCTCGTCGAGCAGGAAGAGCGGATTGCGGGTACCGACCTTCGCCATGTTCTGCAGAATCTTGCCCGGCAGTGATCCGACGTAGGTGCGACGGTGTCCACGGATCTCCGCCTCGTCCCTCACCCCGCCGAGCGACATGCGTACGAACTTGCGGTTCGTGGCACGCGCGATCGACTTGCCGAGGGAGGTCTTGCCGACGCCGGGCGGCCCGACGAGGCACAGGATGGGCCCCTTCATCTTCTTCACGCGCTGCTGGACCGCGAGGTACTCGAGAATGCGCTCCTTGACCTTCTCGAGTCCGTAATGGTCCTCGTCGAGGATCGTCTCGGCATGATTCAAATCGATGCTGATCTTCGAACGCGACTTCCACGGCACGTTGAGGATCCAGTCGATGTAGTTGCGCACGACCGTCGCCTCGGCCGACATGGGTGACATCATGCGCAGCTTCTTGAGCTCCGATTCGGCCTTCTTGCGCGCTTCCTTGTGCATACCGGAACGCGCAATGCGTTTCGCGAGCTCGTCGAACTCGTTGCCGCCCTCTTCGAGCTCGCCGAGTTCGTTCTGGATCGCCTTCATCTGCTCGTTGAGGTAGTACTCGCGCTGGCTCTTCTCCATCTGCTTCTTGACCCGACCACGCAGACGCTTCTCGACCTGCAGCAGATCGATTTCCGACTCCATGAGCGCAATCAGGTGCTCGAGACGCTCGCGCAGAGAGACGAGCTCGAGGACCTGCTGCTTGTCCTGCAGCTTGATCGACATGTGAGCCGCGATGGTATCCGCGAGCCGCGACGGATCGTCGATGCTCGTCAGGGACGAGATGATCTCTGGAGGAACCTTCTTGTTCAGCTTCACGTACTGATCGAACTGCCCCATGAGCGAGCGGGTCAGCACTTCCGATTCGCGCTCGGAAATGGGCTCGGGTTCGACGGTCTCGACGGCGGCCGAGTAGTACTGCTCGTTGTCGAAGAACTCGGTGATGCGGGCGCGCTTCACGCCTTCGACCAGCACCTTGATCGTGCCATCCGGCAGGCGCAGGAGCTGCAGGATGTTCGACACCGTCCCCATGGTGTGGATGTCGTCGACCGCGGGATTGTCTTCCGCCGCGCTCCGCTGGGCGACGAGGAGGATCTGTTTCGCGTCCTCCATCGCCGTCTCGAGCGCCTTGATCGACTTGTCGCGCCCGACGAAGAGCGGGATGACCATGTGGGGATACACCACCACGTCCCGCAGCGGCAGTACCGGGATGATGTTCTTGGGTTCGTTCATGTCGGCAGCTCCTTCAGGCGCGAATACCATTTCTGACGGTGCGCCCTCGGATAGGTTCGATGAAATGCGCGACGGGTCCCGAGGGACCCGCGGATGTGGACCAGGAAGTTGATTGCGCGGTACGGACGGCCTCTAACCGCGGGATCGTCATCTCAATCCGACGCAGCCTTCGGCATGTCGGTGCTCTCGTAGATGACGAGCGGCTTGGATTCGCCGTCAATCGCGCCCTCGTCCACCACGACTTTGGAAACGTTCTTCAGCGCGGGCAGCTCGTACATCGTGTCGAGCAGATTCTGTTCGAGAATCGAGCGCAGACCGCGGGCTCCCGTCTTGCGTTCGACGGCCTTGCGGGCAACGGCGCGCAGCGCCTCCTCGCGGAACTCGAGCGTGCAGCCTTCCATCTCGAAGAGGCGTCCGTACTGCTTCGTCAGCGCGTTGCGCGGCTCGACGAGGATCTGCACGAGTTGGTCCTCGTGGAGTTCGTCGAGCACCGCAACGACCGGCAGGCGCCCGACGAATTCGGGAATCAGGCCGTACTTGATCAGATCCTCGGGCTCGACCTGATGCAGCATCTCACTCGTCGTCTTCTTGTCCGCCTTGCTCTTCACCTCGGCCGAGAAGCCGATGCCGCCCTTCTCGGAGCGCTCGCGGATGATCTTGTCGAGACCGGCGAACGCGCCGCCGCAGACGAACAGAATGTTCGAGGTGTCGACCTGCAGGAATTCCTGCTGCGGGTGCTTGCGGCCACCCTGCGGCGGTACCGAGGCAATCGTGCCTTCGATGAGCTTGAGCAGCGCCTGCTGCACGCCTTCGCCCGACACGTCCCGGGTAATCGACGGGTTGTCCGACTTGCGCGAGATCTTGTCGATTTCGTCGATGTAGACGATACCGGTCTGCGCCTTCTCGACGTCGTAGTCGCACTTCTGGAGCAGCTTCTGGATGATGTTCTCGACGTCCTCACCGACATAGCCCGCTTCCGTGAGCGTCGTCGCGTCGGCAATCGTGAACGGCACGTTGAGCAGGCGCGCGAGCGTTTCGGCGAGCAGGGTCTTGCCGCTGCCGGTCGGACCGATCAGGAGCACGTTGCTCTTCGCCAGCTCGACGTCGCTCTGCTTCACGCGCGAGTCGAGGCGCTTGTAGTGGTTGTAGACGGCAACGGCGAGAATCTTCTTCGCGTGCTGCTGACCAATCACGTACTCGTCGAGGATGTGCTTGATCTCCTGCGGAATGGGCAGCTTGCTGCCGACCCCGCCGGCGGACTTGTCCTGGATTTCCTCGCGGATGATGTCATTGCAGAGCTCGACGCACTCGTCGCAGATGAACACCGATGGACCGGCAATCAGCTTACGGACCTCGTGCTGGCTCTTGCCGCAGAACGAACAATACAAGAGCCGATCGCTGTCGCCGCCTTTGGAGTTTTTCCCGTCACTACTCATTCGCGATTCCTCAAAATAACGTGTCTGCAGTCAGGCGCGGAGGAGGTCGGCGCTTCAACGCGCCGAGTCGCCCGACTTCACTGCATCGCGACTCGTCAGCACCCCATCGATGATGCCGTAGTCCTTCGCGTCCTCGGCACTCATGAAGTTGTCCCGATCCGTATCCTGAGCGACTTTCTCCAGTGACTGCCCGGTGTGCTTGGACATGATCTCGTTGAGCCGGTCACGTGCCTTCAGGATCTCGCGGGCGTGGATGTCGATGTCGGTAGCCTGACCCTGGAAGCCGCCGAGCGGCTGGTGAATCATCACCCGGGAATGCGGCAACGCGTAACGCTTGCCGGCCGTTCCGCCGCAGAGGAGCAGCGCACCCATGCTGGCGGCCTGCCCGACGCACAAGGTGCTGACGGCCGGCTTCACGAATTGCATCGTGTCGTAGATCGCGAGCCCGGCCGTGACCACACCGCCCGGGGAGTTGATATATAGATGTATGTCCTTGTCCGGATTCTCGGATTCGAGGAACAGCAGTTGCGCCACCACGAGGTTCGCCACGTGGTCATCGATCGGACCCACCAGGAAGATGACGCGCTCCTTCAAAAGGCGCGAATAAATGTCGTAGGCGCGCTCGCCGCGGGCGGACTGTTCGACCACCATCGGTACGAGATTAAGTGCGCGGATTTCCTGGGTTTTCATATTGGTTGAGTCCATCGCCTGCAAACTTAAGTTCCCCCGCCGGCTTTGTGGTCAGTCTGCCCTGGATTCATGAGGTCGTCAAACGACAGACTGACTTCGGAAACCTGTGCCTTGGAGGCTATCCAGGCCACTGCTTCGTCCTCCAGACAGAGCGCTTCGATTTCCTGCAGACGTCGCGGATCGGCGTAGTACCACTTGACGACCGCATCCGCGTCTTCGTAGCTCGCAGCCATGCCCTCGACCAACGCGCGGACCTTGCCCGGATCGGCAGCGATACCGGCGTGCCTGATCATTTCGGCCATGACGAGGCCGAGCTTTACCCGTTTGGCAGCAGGGTCGGCGTAGAGTTCGGGACCGCCGGCTCCGATCTGCTGCGGGTTCAGGCCACGCATCATCAGCGCCTGCTGATTCTGGGCCTGCATGCGTTGCATCTCAGCCTCGACGAGTGCCTTCGGCAAATCGAGCGTATGAGCTTCGCTCAGTTTGCCGAGCACTCCGGAGTTGAAGCGGCGTTGCAGGGCGCGGTCGCGCTCGCGGATCATGTTGTCCCGGACCTCCTCACGGAACGCAACGAGCCCGCCGGCGGTCACGCCGAACTTCTCGAAGAAGGCCTCGTCCAGCGCCGGCAGTTCCGGCTCGGAGACGCGCTTGAGCTTGATCTTGAACTCGACCGCCTTGCCGGCGAGTTCGGCATTGCGATAAGCCTCCGGGAAACTGAGGTTGAGCGTGACGTCGTCACCTGCCGAGCGGCCGACCAGGCCGGACTCGAAGCCCTCGATCATGCGGTTGTCCCCGAGCACGAGATCGAAGTCCGTGGCGGTACCGCCCGGGAACACCGTACCGTCGATGCTGCCTTCGAAGTCGATGACGACCTGGTCGCCGTTCTGCGAGGGGCGCGCGACTTCCTTCCACTGCTTGTGCTGACCGCGCAGGACTTCGACCATCTTGTCGATGTCGGCCTCACCGACCTCGCAGATCGGACGCTCGATCTGCAGCGCCTCGATGGCGGCGAGTTGGACCTCGGGATAGATCTCGAACGACGCCGTGTACGACAGGCCCTGGCCCGGCTCGGCGCTGAACGACCCGATTTCCGGATCGGACACAGGACGCAGTTTCTCCGCCTGCAGGGCTTCGGCATAGGAGCTGCGCAACAGGTCGGAGACCACTTCTTCGCGCACCCGCGGCCCGTAGCGACGCTCGACGACTTTCGCCGGGGCTTTGCCGGGACGGAAACCGTCGACCTTCACTGACTTCGTCAGTTCCTGCAGGCGTTCGCTGACCCGCGTGGCGACACGTTCTTCGGGGATCTGGACGACCAGACGGCGCTCCAGCGCTCCGGCATTTTCTACTGATACTTGCATAGTCTCACTGCATGGAAAGTTGGGGTTGGGTCTGACTCGTCACGCCGACGGTCCGCTGTGAATCGCGCCGGTCCGAATCCGGAGCGCTCCCTGGTGCGAAAGGAGAGACTCGAACTCTCACGGGTCACCCCACTGGTACCTAAAACCAGCGCGTCTACCAATTCCGCCACTTTCGCGTGAGCGATGCCACCGGCGGGGACCTCGCAGCCACTGACCGGAAAGCGATACGTGTAGGACGGGAGGCGATTCAGACGGGACGTCTTCAGCGACACTGATATTCATATCGGCTTGCGCCGTGGCATTATATTCGCAGCCCCCCTGGTTTGATACCCCTGGGGCCGTCCCGCCCGGCGCCGCAGCGCGATGCGATGACTCATCGTGTAGAGCGCGCCGCGAGGTTTCCGCACAGTTCGCGCAGGAGGTCCCGAGGTATGAAGGCCAGGATTGCTTTGGCGCTGGTGGTCGCGCTGACGGGCCTCACCGCGGTTCCGGTGCGCGCGGTCACGGTGGTCGAATGCGTGGACAAGCATGGCGCGAGCACCTTCCAGGATCGCTGTCCGCCCGGCACCGTCAAGAAGTCGGAGAAGCAGATTCGCGCGCCGCGCAAAGACGCGGACGCGAACGCCCGGGAAGCAGCGAAGAACAACCCCGTCGTGCTCTACGCGGTAGCGAGTTGCGAGGCCTGCGATCTCGTCCGCAAGCAACTCTCGGCCCGCAAGATCCCGTTCGTCGAGAAAACCGTCGACGAAGACGCCGACGCGCAGGCGACGCTGAAGAAAGCGGCCGGCCAACTGACGGTCCCGACCGTCACGGTCGGCACACAGGTCTTCACCGGTTACAGCAAGGACGCGCTCGAGCAGGGACTCACGCAGGCCGGCTATCCCGAGGACAAGGGGGTCCCGCCGCCGGTCCCCGCCGCCGAGGCGCCGGCACCGGCGAGCGAAGCGCCTCCAGCGCCCGAAGCGCCGGCCCCGGAATCGACGCCGGCCGACGAAGCGCCTCCGGCAACGGAATCCTGACCGGCACGGCGATCAGCCTTGGCGTTCCCGAGTCCGGAGTCGGCGGAAGCCGCGTTCTACGGCGCTTTCGCGGCGGCTGACACCGAGGCCATGATGCACGTCTGGGCAGACCTGCCCGACATCCTCTGTGTACATCCCCTCGGTGGCGTGCTCGTCGGCGCCCCAGCCATTCGCGCGAGTTGGGATGAACTCTTCGCCGATCCCTTCCGCCGCAATTTCGTCGTCGAGCTCGCTGCGAGCCATCACGGTGCCGAGTTCGCGAGCCGCACCGTCTACGAATCGATCCTCATCCCGGCCTCCGGACAGCGCTTCAGCCCGATGCTCGCGACGAACGTCTACCGTCTGGTCGACGGCGGCTGGCGCATGGTCGTCCATCACGCGAGCCCGGCGGGTGAGCCGCTCGCCACGTTGCGTGGACCGGGGCCCGCCACGCGGCACTGAACGCTCACGCCACGCCGCGTGGCGCGGAGCTCCGCGTCATGCGATCCGGGATGTCCAAGGAACGGAAGCGGGAAGTCCGGGCGTTCGAGCCGGACTCGTCATACTGAAGTGGTGGGCCATGTAGGACTTGAACCTACAACCAACTGATTAAGAGTCAGCTGCTCTACCAATTGAGCTAATGGCCCGTCGAAAACGGGAGCCGCGTGCGGCGCGCGGCGCATTCTAAGGAAGCTCTGAACAAGTTCAGAGCTTCCGGCGGCACAGGGATGTGCCGCCGTGAACAGTGGCGTAAGCCATTGTTCACGTAAGGTCGGCAAGAACCACGCTTCTTGCCGACCGTGCTCTGAAAAGTCCAGGATGGATCCAGGATGGACTTATTCAGAGCTTCCCTAATATTTGGGGTGAGCGATGGGAATCGAACCCACGACCACAGGAGCCACAATCCTGTGCTCTACCAACTGAGCTACGCTCACCATAACTCTGCGGTCGCCCACGGGCGTCGGAGCGTCCGCCGGTAACCGGTGCGCGGAGGCCGGTCTCGATGCCTCGCGCGCGAGATTGGCGCGCCTGGCAGGACTCGAACCTGCTACCCTCGGCTTAGAAGGCCGATGCTCTATCCGGATGAGCTACAGGCGCCTTCGTCCCCGCCATTCTTCCGCGGGATTTGGTCGGGGCAGAGGGATTCGAACCCCCGACCCCCTGCTCCCAAAGCAGGTGCGCTACCAGACTGCGCTATGCCCCGCAGCGACGCCTCGATCCAGCTCGACCGCGGAAGGTCGGCAATCATACGCAGGCAACCCCGGAGGGTCAATTCTCGCCCACGGCGGCGGCGGGCCGCGGGCTTGCGCAAATCGGCGCATGGGTTAGTGTAAGCGCCCCGGCGGCTCCGCCACGACAGACAGCGAGCGAAAACCATGACCGCGAAGATCCTGATGACCACGAACAAGGGCCCGATCACCATCGAACTGGACAGCGCGGCCGCGCCCGAAACGGTCGAGAATTTCCTGCAGTACGTCCGCGACGGCTTCTACGACGGCACGATTTTCCACCGCGTGATCGACGGCTTCATGATCCAGGGCGGGGGATTCGATGCGAGCATGCGCCAGAAAGCGACGCGGGCGCCGGTACGCAACGAGGCGAACAACGGCCTCACGAACGCGACCGGCACGATCGCGATGGCGCGCACGAACGACCCGCACTCCGCGACCGCGCAGTTCTTCATCAACATCAACGACAATACCTTCCTCGATCACCAGAACCAGACACCGAGCGGCTGGGGCTACTGCGTGTTCGGGCACGTGACGGACGGAATGGACGTCGTCAACGCCATCAAGGACGTGAAGACTACGAGCCACGGTCAGCATCGCGACGTGCCGGCCGAGACGATCGTCATCGAAACCGCGGTCGTCGCCTGATCGCGGGGCAGCGCGCTTGGCGACGCTCTTCCTCTCCGATCTGCACCTGAGCGCGGTCCGTCCCGACAAGCTCGGCCTCTTCTTCGCGGTGCTCGCCGCGGCGCCTTACAAGGTCGCCACGGTCTACGTGCTCGGAGATCTCTTCGAGTTCTGGCTCGGCGACGACGACGACACGCCCGAATATGCCGAAGTCGTGCGGCGCCTCGGCGCGCTGACCCGCCAGGGCGTGGCGCTCAAGGTCACGCCCGGCAACCGCGACTTCCTGCTCGGCGAACGCTTCGCGGCCGCGACCGGTGCCGAAATCCTGCCCGATTACCACGTCGCCGAGCTCGACGGCGAACGGCATCTCCTGGCCCACGGCGACCTGCTGTGCACGCGGGATCTGAACTATCAGGCGTTCCGGCGGTATGTCTGGGATCCGCAGAACCGGCGCACCTACCTCGCGCTGCCGCTCGCCGCACGCCGGCAGATCGCGGCCGACACCCGCAACGGGACGGTCAGTTCGATGCTCACGAAGGACGAGAACATCATGGACGTGGACGAGGACACGGTGCAGGCGGTAATGCGCGAGCACGGCGTGCGCCGGTTCGTCCACGGCCACACCCATCGTCCGGCGATCCACGACTTCGACCTCGACGGCGCGCCGGCCCGCCGCTTCGTCCTCGGCGAGTGGTACGGCGGCAGCGTGCTCGGGCTGCACGCCGGCGGCGAGTTGCGGCTGCTGAGCGCCGAGGAATTCATCGCCGCGCCGGCCTGAGGCGCGTCAGCATCCGTCGGCGAGCGCCGCGCGGTAGCGTTCCCAGTCGAAATGCGGTCCCGGATCGGTCTTGCGGCCCGGCGCGACGTCGCTGTGCCCGACGATCCGAGCCGGCGTGATGCGGGGGTGCGCCGTCCTCACCGTCCGCGTCAACCCGACGAGGCCGGCGTACTGGGCCGCCGGGAACGAGGTGTCGTCCGTACCCTCGAGCTCGATGCCGATCGAGAAGTCGTTGCAGCGCTCCCGCCCTTCGAATCGCGACACGCCGGCATGCCACGCGCGTTCGAGCGTCGAGACGTACTGCGTGATGCGGCCGGCGCGATCGACGAGGAAATGCGCCGACACGCGCAGCCCGGCGAGCCCCGCGAAATAAGGATGCGCGGCGGTGTCGAGGCGATCGAGGAACAGCGCGTCGATGTACGGACCGCCGAATTCACCGGGTGGCAGGCTGATGGCATGGATCACGAGCAAATCGACGGCAACGCCCGCGGGCCGCGCATCGCAGTTCGGGGAGCGCAGGATGCGCGCGCCCCGGCACCAGCCGTCGGCGGCGTCGAGCTCGCAATGCAGCGCTTCGTCGGCGTCCTTCATGGTGGCGATTATCGGGGAATTCGGCGCCGGACTCGACGCCCGGCCGGCGTGGCATAATCGGCGCCGCCGCTCACCCACCGCTCCGCAGGTATTCGCCATGACCCAGCCCGCTACCGCTTCCATCGGCTCCGATGCACCCGCCGTCGTTCCGCTCGCCGACGTCGAGCTCGGCGTCCGCCGCGCGCTCGACGAGGACGTCGGTGTCGGGGATCTCACCGCCGAGCTCATCCCCGCCGCGCAGCCGGGCCGCGCCCGCGTCATCACCCGCGACGAAGCGGTGCTGTGCGGGCAGGCCTGGTTCGAGCGATCGTTCACGATGCTCGACCCGCGCGTCCAGGTCCGCTGGTCGAAGCGCGACGGGGAGGCGATGCAGCCCGGCGACGTCGTCTGCGAAATCGACGGCCCGGCGCGTGCGCTCGTCACCGGCGAACGCACCGCGCTCAATTTCCTGCAGACGCTGTCCGGAACCGCGACCGTCGCGCGGCGCTACGCGGATTGCCTGACCGGCACGCACACGCGACTGCTCGATACCCGCAAGACCATTCCGGGGCTGCGCGCCGCCCAGAAGTACGCGGTGCGCTGCGGCGGCGGCCGCAATCACCGCCACGGCCTCTACGACGCGATTCTCATCAAGGAGAACCACATCGAGGCCGCGGGCTCGGTGCCGGCCGCGATCGCGGCGCTGCGCGCCGCGCACGGTGCGCTGCCGATCGAGACCGAAGTGGAATCGCTCGCCGAGCTCGCGGCGGCGATCGAAGCCGGCGCGGACATCGTGCTGCTCGACAACTTCACGCCGGCCATGATGCGGGAGGCCGTGGCCCTCGCCGTCGGCCGCGTGAAGCTCGAGGCGTCCGGCGGTTTCACGTTCGAGGATTTGCGCAGCGTCGCGGAGACCGGCGTCGATTACATCTCCGTCGGCGGCCTGACGAAGCACCTGCGCGCGGTCGATTTCTCCATGCGCTTCCTGCGGGACTGAAGCGCGCCGCTCAGAGCCTGGCGCGGACGATCGCGTAGATCTCCGGCGTCGCGGCCTCGCCCGCGGCGACGAGTGCCTCGATCTCGTTGCGCGCGGCCGTCGCGAACGCCTCGTCCTTCAGCGCGCCGACATTGATGTAGACGTTCAGCGCCGCGCTCTTCAAGCCCGCGTAGGCTGCCATGACGGCGACACCCGCATCGCTGATCACGTTCGGATTGCCGAGCTCGGCCGCGCGGCGCGACAGCGCGATCGCGGCAGCACAACTGCGCGCGCAGGCAAGCGGCACTTCGGTCGCAGTGCGCAACGCGGTCTGGATCGCGGCCGTGCGCGCCGCCTTCTCGGCGTCGTCACCCTTCGGCAGACCGTAAGCCGCCATCACCTGATCGAAGGCCTGCACGTCCGCGTTGACGTGAGCGGTGAGATCGGCACGCAAGTTCTCCGACTCCGCAACGAGCGCTTTCATCTCGTCTTCGACCGCGGCGTACTTCTCCTTGCCGATCGTCAGATTGCACACCATCGACACGAGCGCCGCGCCCATCGCGCCCATGATGGCCGCCGCGCTGCCGCCGCCGGGCGTCGAGGCCCTGCTCGCGAGCTGATCGAGGAATGCGGCAACGGATTCGTCTTTGATCATGGCGTTCACCACCGGCTGGAAGGACATTGGGGCAGGATTATAGCGAGGCGCCGAGCACCCATCGCAAGCGTATGCGCTGGCCGCGATCACATACGGTGCCGCACAGTTGTCGCGGCGTTTTGCGTGGGTTAACGTGCGCCCGCTCGAGCCGCGAACGCGGCGGAATCATCATGCGGGAACCCACTGGGGGAACTATGAAAAAACTTCTCTTCCAACTCGACACGGACCCCATCCCGAACACCTTTGACACAGTCGTAGCGTATGACGGTGGAGCCGACCACGTTACCGTGCATGGCGGGATTACTCCGGAGAACGTCGGCAAGATGGTCGACGGCGCGATCTTCACGCGCGCACCGTCGTACAAGAAATACACGGCGCTGTTCGTCACCGGCAGCAACATGGCGGAAGGCGAAGCGGTCTTCGCGGCGATCAAGAAGCACTACTTCGGCAACTTCCGCGTCTCGGTGATGCTCGACAGCAACGGCAGCAACACGACCGCGGCCGCCGGCGCCGCCTACATCATGAGTCACATCGACGTGCGCGGTAAGCGCGTCGTGATCCTCGCCGGCACGGGTCCGGTGGGCCAGCGCGCCGGCGTGATGCTCGCGTCCGAGGGCGCCGAGGTCATTCTCACCTCGCGCAGGCTCGATCGCTCGGAAGCGGCCTGCGCGGGGATGAAGAAGAGCTTCAACGTCGATCTCGTCCCGGGCGAGGCCGCGAGCCCCCCGGCGGTCGACAAGGTGCTCGAAGGCGCGCACATCGTGATGGCGACGGGTGCCGCCGGCGTGCAGCTCCTCGCCGAGGAACAGTGGCGCGACCACCCGACGCTGCAGTTCCTGATCGACGCGAACGCCACGCCGCCGCTCGGTATCGGCGGCGTCGAGGCCCTCGACAAGGGGACGTTGCGCCACGGCAAGATCTGCTTCGGTGCGCTGGGCTTCGGCGGGCTCAAGCTCGAAGTCCACCGCGCCTGCGTGGAGAAGATGTTCGAGTCGAACAAGCAGAGCTTCGACGGTCAGGAAATCTTCGCACTCGCCCGCGAGTTGCTCGCCGAACAGCAGGAATGAGCCGTCCGGGCCGCGGCCCGGCGCCGCGGCCCGTCCCCTCCCGACGCGGAGCCCGATGCCGCGTCGCATAATTGCGCCCGACCTCTTAGAATGCCTGGAGCATTGTTCGCACCAGAGCAGGACTGTCGGCGCACCGATGACGCTATTCGAGGAACTCCTGACCGCCCCCGGCGAAGATCTGCTGAAGATCCTGCTCAAGGCTGCGGCCCGGATTCGGAATCCGAGCGAGCCGAACCGCCCCGCGCGCGACATCGCGAAAGCGCTCGGCCTCACGCACGCCCAGTTGGTCTGCGCCTGCGGTTTCAACCCCGCGATACGGGAGCTGCCCGACGTCCTCGAAATCCTCGGCTTCCCGGGTTACGACGCGCTCGCCCAGACGCGCAACCGCTACTTCACGACCGACATCTACGACCGGCTCGGCATCAAGGACGTGCTCGCCGTCTACCTCCACGTGCCGAAGGACATGAAGCTGCTGCAGGTCATGCAATACCTGCTCGGCACCCGCCTGCAACACATCGAGGAGCGGATCGAGGCCACCGTCAATTCGCTGATCATCGAGCGCTACAAGAAGGAGATGCGCTCGATTTACAACGACGGCGCCGCACAGATCGAGTTCGCCGAGGAGCGGCTCGCGAACACGCACAGCGGTTTCCGCGCGCTCCTGAACGAAGTGACGATGATCGTCGAGAGCCGCCTCATCCCGATCGGCGACATCTTCTTCCGCGACAACATCCTGCCCGAGGAGAAGCGGCGACTCATCATCAAACGCCTCATCCCCCGCGCGCTCGTCCAGACCCGGCTGAAGGATCCGGGCATCTCGAATCAGGAACGCAAGATGCTCGAGGAACAATTGCTGCTGATCGAGCAGTGAAGCCCCCGCCGCTCACTTCTTCTTCACCGCATACGTCACCAGGAAGCGGATGTCCTCGACATCCCGGAAGTGCGCGACATACTCGCCGGGTTTGACCGGAACGAGATCGCCCAGCGCGCCCGTGAAGAGGATCTGCCCGGGCTGCAGCGTCCAGCCCTGGCCGACGAGCTTGTTGATGAGCCAGAGCAGGGCCTCGTACTGATCGTCCATGACGTTGCGGCCCTTGCCGCGATCGACGACGTCGCCGTTGCGCGAAAGCTCGACCAGCACCTCGTTCAGCGCCGCGTGCTGCTTGTCGTCGAGCGGGCGGCCGAGGATGTAGGTCGTCGCGCCGAGGTTCGTCGCGACGAGGTCGCTCGCGAGCGGCGGCGGGCCGGGTTCGAAGCGCTGGTCGGTGATGACGATTGCCGGCATCGCGGCACGCACGAGACCGGGGATCCTGCTCGAGTCCGGGAGCGGCAGGCTCACCGCCTCGTCGAGCACGATCGCGAGCTCGACGCTCATGATCGCCTGCTGGTAGTCGGCGAGATTGACGACCTGATCGCGCGGGATGCGGCCGGCCCGCGGCACGACCGCCGAGAGCGGCTCCGTGGCGTGGTACTTGTACTGCGCGAGCCGGTTGACGAGCGCCGCGCGGAAGCCGGCGATGTCGGCCGGCGGATAGTTCGCCTGGACGAGACGACGCTGCAGCCGGTAGGCGGTCGGCAGATCGAACTGTGCGCCGTAGCTCGACAGCACGGGGAACGTGTCGTGGCGGCGCGTGACGACGGTGAGCACGTCGCCCCATTCCTCGGTCGCGTCCCAGGCGTGGGCCGGAGACCTGGCGGACGACGCGAGCAGCACGCAGGCGACGCATGAACGCAGGATATTCGAGTAGCGCGAGATCAATGGCACGGAGTACTTCGCTCTGCGACGGCGCCTGGTTCCGGCTGGCTTGACGGCCGGGATCCGGCGCCTTGTAATGGATTCGAGGCGCCGCATTGTAATGGAGATCGCGACGCTGTGAAGGCCGGCCGATCCGGCCTGCCGTGATGCCGACCCGGAGCCCAGCCCCCCCATGCCGAAGACCCCGCCGCCGATTACCACGCGCTTCGCCGAATTCGCAGCCGGCCTCGACCCTGCATGCCTCCCGCCCGAGGCGGTGGCGCGCGCGAAGCTCGCGGTCCTCGACACGCTCGGCATCGCGCTCGCCTCGACGAGCTACGACTTCGCGCATCGCACGGCGAGCGGCGTCGCGGCGCTCGGCGGTCCGGGCGACAGTCCCGTGATCGGCCTCGGCCTGAAGCTGCCGCTCCGCGACGCGGTGCTGCTGAACGCGACGCTGGCCCACGGCCTCGATTTCGACGACACCCACACCGCGAGTACCTCCCATTGCTCGGCGAGCGCCGTCCCGCTCGTGCTCGGCATGAGCCTCGCGACGCGCGCGAGCGGGGCGCGGGCGATCGCCGCCTACCTGCTCGCCGTCGAGGTCACGGCACGCATCGGCGCGGCGGCCCGCGGCACGCTGCAGAAGCGCGGCTGGCATCCGACCGGCATCGTCGGCACGTTCGGCTGCGCGGCCGCGGCCTCGTATCTGCTCGATCTGCCGCCGGCGCAGTTCGCGCACGCGCTCGGCGTCGCCTGGAGCGTGACTTCCGGCAATTTCGAGTTCGTCGCCGACGGCGCGTGGACGAAGCGCATGCATCCGGGCTGGGCCGGCGTCGGCGGCATCACCGCTGCGCATCTCGCGAAAGGCGGCTTCGTCGGCCCGGGCCGGCCGCTCGAAGGCCGCTTCGGCTTGTTCAATCTCCTCCTCGGCGCGGATTTCCCGGTGGACCCGGAGGCCGTGACCGCGAAGCTCGGCGCGCCGTTCGAGGTGATGAACATCGCGATGAAGCCCTACCCGGCCTGCCATTTCATCCACGCCTTTGTCGACTGCGCGCTGGCGCTCCGCGAACGGCATGGTCTGACCGCCTCGTCGATCGCCGGCATCAAGGCGCTGATCCATCCCGATCCCGTCAACGTCGTGTGCGAGCCCGAGGCCGCGAAGCGCCGGCCGGGCAACGCCTACGAAGCGCAGTTCTCGATTCATTACGTCATCGCGGCGAGCCTCGTGCGCGGCCGCTTCGGCCTCGGCGAGCTCGACGCTGCCGCGCTCGCGGACCATGAAATCCTCGAGCTCGCCGCACGCGTCGGCTATGGCCACGATCCCGACTCCGCGTTCCCCGCCGCCTACTCCGGCGCGCTGGAGGTGACGCTGCACGACGGCCGCGTGCTGAAGCATCGGGAGCAGATCAACCGCGGCGCGGCCGACAATCCGCTGTCCGACGCCGAGGTGCACGCGAAGTTCTTCGACAATGCGACGCGTGCCGTGAGCCGGGCGCGGGCCGGGCGCATCCTCGCGCTCGTCGAGACGCTCGACACGGCGCCGGACCTCACGGCGCTCGGCGCCGCGCTCGCCGGCTGAAACCGCCGGCGACGCCCGACAAGACACCGACAACGGGGGAACCGTCATGGCGATCCACGACAATCCGTATCAGACGCCGCAGTCCGTGCTGACGAGCGACGTCGATGCCGGCCACAACGGCAACCTCGACGATGCGCTGGCCGGGCGTTACGACTTCGACATCCGCGCCGTGCTCGAGGAGGCGTGGTCGAAGGTGCCGGGCACGAAGCGGGTGTTCGTGCTCGCGGGGGTCGCCATCTTCGTCTTCGTCATGGTGGCGACGGTCGTGCTGAGGTTCGTCATCCCGGGCGCTCAGGCCGAGCATCCGGGCTTCTTCGCTCAGGTGACGATGCAGCTCGCACTGACGGTCGTGATCTACCCCTTCATGGTCGGCATGAACATGCTCGGCATCCGGCGCGCCGCCGGTCTGCCCATCGACGTCGCCCAGGCCTTCGGCTATTTCCATCTCGTCGTGCCGGTGGCGATCGCCGCCGTGCTCGTCACGGTGTCGACCATGATCGGCTTCGCGCTGCTCGTACTGCCGGGCATCTATCTGAGCTTCGCGTATCTCTTCACGCTGCCGCTCATCGCCGACAAGAATCTCACGCCCTGGCAGGCGATGGAGGCCTCGCGGCGCGCGGTCACGCATCACTGGTTCAAGGTGTTCGGTCTCATGGTGATCGTCGGGCTCGCAATCGCGATTCCCGCCATGGTAGGTTTCGCGCTGTTCGTCGTCGCGGCGAAAGGCGGCATGATCTTCGGCATGCTGGGCCTCGCCTTCCTGCTCGTGCTCTTCGCCGCGATGCTATGGGCCGGACCGCTCCTCATGATCGCCATCGGCATCCTCTACCGCATCATCTTCGGCATCGAAGAGGAGACCCTGCGTGCCTTCTGATCCCGCCCCTTGCCCGCCCCGCCGCTGATGCGCTGCCTCGTCCTGATCTGCCTGCTGCTCGCCGCCGCCGTCGCGGACGCGCGCGTCAAATCCGTCTACGGCGCGCCCGCCGCGGAGGCACGGACCACGGCCCCCGCGACACCGGAGGAGATCGTACCCGCCGCGCCGGCGCCGGCGGCAGCCGCGAAGCCGCTCCCCCCGCCACCCGCGACGCCCATGACCCCCATGACGCCTGCGCCCGCCGCCGTCGACCCGGACGCACCGCCGCCGCCGCCCCCCGCGCCACCCGGTCTCGCGCTCGATGCGCTCGAATACCAGATCGTCGCCGCCGTGCTCAAGCAGGGCCTCGAACCCGGCCAGACGCACGTCGTGCTCGCGGGGACGACCGTGCCCGGCCCGGGCCGGCTCGTGAAGAACGCCGAGGAAGTCGCGAAGGTCGCGAAGCAGCTCGAAGTGCCGCCGGATCTGCTCGACGACTGGGCGAGCCGCAACGCGAAACCCGCGCGGCTCGAGACCGGTCAGGCGCTCGGCGTCGCCTACGAGCTCATCGGTTTCGAAGACCAGCGGCGATTGTTCTCGAGCGCGGATCCGGCCGCGGGCTGGGCGGCGTTCCACCATCGCTACCCGCACGCTCCGCTGCTCATCCGTGTCTCGCGCGCGGGCTTCGACGCGGCGCTCACGCATGCCCTGGTTTACGTCGAGTTCGAGTGCGGGGCAGAATGCGGCTCCGGCCGCCTCGTCACGCTGCTGCGCACACCGGGCGGCGGTTACGCGGTCAAGGACGGCGCGCTCATCTGGATGACATCACCGTAAAGAACATGAAAAAGATCTGTGTCTTCTGCGGCGCGCGCTCCGGTGCGCGTCCGACCTATGTCGCCGCCGCGCGCGCCTTCGGCCGTCTGCTCGCCGATCGCGGCCTCGGCCTCGTCTACGGCGGCGGTCGCGTCGGCCTCATGGGCGAGCTCGCGCAGGCCGCGCTCGATCACGGCGGCTACGTCACCGGCGTCATCCCGAGCTTTCTCAGCCAGCGCGAGCTCCAGCATCCCGGCCTCCACACCTGTCACGTCGTCACCGATCTCATGGAGCGCAAGGCGATGATGATGGAGATCGCGGACGCCTTCGTCGCACTGCCGGGCGGCATCGGTACGCTCGACGAGGTGCTCGAAGTAATGGCCTGGCGCGGTCTGAAGCGCGTCGACAAACCGATCGGCTTCTTCAACGTCGACGACTTCTTCGAGCCCTGGCGCACGACGCTCGGTTACCTCGACCAGGAAGGCTTCGTCGAATCCGCCGAGCTCGGCAAGCTCGTCTACGAGACGGAGCCGGAGCGGCTGCTCGAGCGCCTCGGCTTCGGCCCGGTCCGCTGAGCTCGACAGAGGACGGACATGCACCAGGCGGTGATCTTCGACATGGACGGCGTGCTGATCGATTCCGAGCCCGTCTTCCGCGTCGCCGCGCAGCGCGCGAGCAGCGCGCTCGGCCATACCCTCACGGACGAGTTCTATGCCGAGTTGATCGGCCTCCCGAACGCCGAGATCGCCGCGGCGCTCGTCGCGACTTTCGGCCCGACGTTCTCGCTCGACGACTTCCGCGGCGCGTTCGAGCAGAACTTCCGGCGCCACGTCGCGGCGCACGGCCTCGCGCAGAAGCCGGGCGCTCGCGAAATCCTCGTCGAGCTGTCGAGCCGCGAGATCCCGCGTGCCGTCGCGACCTCGACGCGTTCGCCGCACGCCCAGTACTCGTTGCGCGTCGCCGGCCTCATCGAGCTCCTGCCGATCGTCGTGACGGGCGATCAGGTTTCGCGCGGCAAGCCTGCGCCCGACATCTTCGTGCGCGCGGCGGATCTCGCCGGCACCGAACCCGCGGCCTGCATCGCAGTCGAAGATTCTTCCGTCGGTGCCCGCGCCGCGGTCGCGGCCGGGATGTACACGATCCTCGTGCCGGATTTGAAACAGCCGGACGCGGAACTCGCCGGGCTCGTGGACGCCGTCGTCCCCGACATGCCGGCCGCGAGTGCGCTCATCCGGCAGATGCTCGCGCTCTGAGCCGACGCGGCGCGCGACGGCCGCCGCGACCACGAGGACTCACCCGTAACATGAAGGCCCTGCTCCGCAAGCTCGAAGCCGTCGACGCCGACATCACGCGGCTCGAGGTCGATGCGATCGTCAATGCCGCGAACGAAAGCCTGCTCGGCGGCGGCGGCGTGGATGGTGCCATCCATCGCGCGGCGGGTCCGGAGCTGCTCGCGGAATGCGGCACGCTCGGCGGCTGTCCCACGGGTCGTGCGAAGATCACCGCCGGCTACCGCCTGCCGGCCCGCTACGTCATCCATACCGTCGGCCCGATCTGGGCGGGCGGCGATCACGGCGAGCCGGCGCTGCTCGCGTCCTGCTACCGCGAGTGTTTCGCACTCGCCGCGGCGCATGCCCTCACGAGCGTCGCTTTCCCGGCGATAAGCTGCGGCGTCTACGGCTATCCCCTGGAGCAGGCGGTCGAGGTCGCGCTCGACACCACGCTCGAGTGCCTCGCCGCCGAGCCGCGCCTCGAACGCGTCGTCTTCGCCTGCTTCGGGGCCGCCATGCTCGAGATCTACCGCACGCGCCTCGCGGCGCTCGGACGTTCGTCATGACGACGAAACGCCGCACCGCGAAGAAGCCGCAGCCCGCGGCGCGCAACGTGCTCGCGATGATCTACGACTTCGACGGCACGCTGACGCCGCAGCCGATGCAGGAATACACGGTCCTGCCGCAGCTCGGCATCAAGGGCGAGAAGTTCTGGAGCGAGGTGAACGCCGAGGTCGCGCGCACCGGCGGCGATCCGATCCTCACCTACATGCGTCTGCTGGTGGAGAAGATCGAGGCGAACAAGGCGCACCTCTCGCGCGAGGTGCTGCGGGACCTCGCGCGGAGCATCGAATACTTCCCGGGCGTGGAGAGCTGGTTCGAACGCGTCGAGGACTACGTGCGCGAGCGCTCCGGCGACACCGTCGAGGTCCGTCACTACATCATTTCCGCCGGGCTCGGCGAGATCCTCGAGGGCATCAGCATCAAGCACCACTTCGAGCGCATCTACGCTTCGCAGTACTACTTCAATCATCACGAGGTCGCCTGCTTCCCGACGATCGTCATCAACGACACGAGCAAGACCCAGTACATCTTCCGCATCAACAAGGGGCGCGAGGAAGCGGGCCAGTCCATCAACGAATACATGCCCGAGGACGAGCGCCCGATCCCCTTCGGCCACATGCTCTACCTCGGCGACGGCATGACGGACGTGCCGTGCATGACGGTCACGAAGAACTACGGCGGCTTCGCCATCGCCGTCCACAACCCGCGGCACGCCGCCTCGCTCGCGGTTTGCAGACGCCTCGCCGCGGCGAACCGCATCGACTATTTCGCGCCCGCCGACTACCGGCCCGGGCGCGTACTCGAGAAACGCGTGCGCACCGTGCTCGATCTGATCATCGCCCGCATCCGCTTCGAGCACGAACGCCACGCCTTCCGCCGCGAGCTCGCCCCCTGAGCGCGGCCCGACCACGAGGATTCGAATTCAATGATCTCCCGCCTGTCTCTCGCCCGCACGTTCCAGGCCGCCGTGCTCGGCGGCGCGCTTCTCGCACTCGCCGGCTGCGGCGTGACGAAGAGCGTCACGAAGGTCTTCCATGACGACGCGCCCGCGCCGGCGAAGCCCGCGCCGGCCGAAGTCCCGGCCGACTCGCCGCTCACGCCGCGCGAGCTGCTGACCGCCCGCCTGATCAACGCCCGGGCGGAAGCAAACGCCCCGGCCATCACGGTCGGCAAGTTGATCGAATTCGCGGACCGCTCGCTCGCCTGCGACTGCGCCGGCACGCGCTTCGTGAAGTCCTGGGAGCGGCTCGACGGCGGCTATCAGCTCAATACGAACGCGTCCTCCGTGCGGCCGTTGCGCTTCATGTGCGCCCGTGACGCTCAGGCGCTGAGCTGCTACCTGCAGGACATCGACCGCGGCGCGGCGGTCACGCCGCTCGAGCAGCGCTTCATGTCCGGCTCGGAATTCATCCAGTCCATGTACGAGCGGGGCCTGAACTGTCCGCGCACGGAGCCTTGCGCCGAACCCCCGCCCCGGTGATCCCGGCGGCCGGTACGCCAGGTCGTGAACTGTTTCGCGCACGGCCGTATTGCGGTCCGGCGCCAGGAATCGTCTGATGGCAGGTGCCGCAAGGGATCGCTACAGTCCCGGGCACCGTACGGCGTTGGAACGCCGACCCGCGGACAATCGACAAATGGGCTGAGCCGGGCAATCAGGGTCAGGGGGGAATTGGCGGGACGATCGCAAGGGCGTCGGGTGGCGATGCCTCTGCACTGCAGCGCTGTCGAGGTGCTGCGACCCGTCCTGCGCCGACCCTCTCCGCTACGCGATCCACGCTGCCGCCGGCTTTCGGGCGACCGGTTCACATTGACATCGCGAACAACGAGGAATTAATCCATGACATCCTTCGACAGCACCCGCCGCGGCCTCGGCGCCATGATGGCCCTGGGCCTTTTCGCCTCTGCGCTGCCGGCCGCACAAGCCGCGACGATGAGCCTCGTCGCCGAGACCGACTCGGCCGCCCAGGGCGGGGTCGTTTCCTATTCGCTGGTCGCCGACTTCGGCACGATCCTGCTCGGCGGTGCAGCCGACGTCACCTGGGACAGTGCAGTCCTCGAATTCAAGTCCTTCGCGTTCGACGCGGGCTTCGGCGTGCCGCCCCGCGATACGACCTTCGATGTCACGGAGCTGCAGACGCCGGGATTGTTCTCCGTCGGCTTCGGCAATTTCGGCGGTCTGACGACCACCCCGGGGCAGACGCTCGGTCATCTGGCGTTCACCGTGACCGCGGCGCAGGGCGCGACGGACATCGGTATCGCCGACAGCCAGAAGTGGGGGCACTTCTTCGATCTCAACGCCCAGGACGTGATCGTCACCTACACGGGTGCGACAGCGACGGTCATTCCGTCCGCGGTGCCGCTGCCCGGCGCGGTCGTGCTGATGCTGCCGGCGCTCGCCGGACTCGGGATGCATCGCAGGCGCCGCGCCGCCTGAAGCGCGCGCCGCCCGCGGCTCAGCCCAGCGTGAGCCCGCGGTCCAGCAGCAGACTGCAGGTGTAGCGCACGCCGAATCCCGTCGCATCCGTCGGCACGTGCGCGAGCCCGCCCTTGCGGTGCGCGGCCGCGAGATCGAGATGGATCCAGGGCAGCTCGCTGCCGACGAAGCGCGACAGGAAGCGTGCGGCGAGGATCTGATCCGCATCGCCTTCCACGGCGCATTGCTTCACGTCCGCGATCGTGCTCTCCAGCGACTTGTCGTAGTCCGCGTCCTGCGGAAACGGCCACACGCGCTCACCGCTCGCCCGCCCCGTCTCGACGAGCAGCGGCAGCCAGTCCTCGCGATTCGTGAACACGCCGCTGTAGCTGCGGCCGAGCGAATAAATACACGTCCCGGTGAGCGTCGCGTAGTCGATGACGAGGCGCGGCTTCGTGCGTGCGGCGAGCGCGAGCGTGTCGGCGAGCACGAGCCTGCCCTCGGCATCGGTGTGGACGATTTCGATGGTCGTGCCGTCGACCGCGGTGACGATGTCGTGGGGCTGATAAGCCTCGGGCCCGATGTGGTTCGCGGCGATCGCGAGCCAGGCATCGACGGCGAAATCGACCTCCAGCTTCGCGAGCGCGAGCAGCGTGCCGAGCGCGATCGCGCTGCCCGCCATGTCCTCGTGCATGTCGAGCATGTGGCGATGGGATTTCAGATTCACGCCGCCGGTGTCGAAGCAGATGCCCTTGCCGACGAGTGCGACGGGGGCGCCGCGCCGGCCGCGCGCCGGCCGGTAGGAGATCTTCGCGATGCCGGCATCCCCGGCCGGGCTGCCGCGTACGACAGCGAGGAAGGCGCCCGCGCCGCGCCGCTTCAGCGCCGCGACATCGAGGAACTCGAAACCGAGCCTCTGCTCTGCGGCGAGCCCGGCCAGGAATTCGCGATAGTGTCCCGGCGTGAGCTCGTTCGGCGGCAGCGCGGCGAGATAACGCGCGACCGCATTGCCCCCGGCTTCGGCGAACGCGCGCGCGAACGCAGGCGACGCGTCGCAGCCGAAGAGCCGCAGGCGCAGCGTGCGCGCCGGCCGGCGCTCGCGTTTGTAGCAGGGCATGGGCGCGGCCTTCGCGAGCAGCGCGCTGAGCACGATTTCCATGATCCGTTCGCCCGCCTCGCCCCAGCCCTCGACGCTCACGCCGACGTCCTGGGCGCCGGTGTCCCAGACCAGACCGACGAGCCGGCGGGCGAGACCGAGCAACTCGAACGTGCTCGCCTCGGCGCGGGCCGCGGCGAGCACGGCGCGCGTGCCGCGCGCGTTCGGCAGATCGAGCGTGCACGGTTCACCCGCGTCCTCGCTGCCCGGCCGGCGCAGGCGTCTGCCGAGCAGCGCGCCGTAGGGCAGATCCGGCGAGCGCCGCCGCCGCCGCGTGCGCTCGCACGAGAGCACGATCCATGCGCCGAGCCGATCTACGGCCGCGCGATCGGCGGGCGCCGTGCTCACGTCCATCTTCGTCGGCGGCAGCATCGCCGCGTCGTGCTTCGGACTCATGTGACCTCGCGTCTGCTGTGATTTCCCGTCGCGATCCCGCACCGCGCGCGTGCCGGTGCACCGTGGCCCCGTGCATTATGAACCAGTTGAGTGCAGAGCCTTCAGCGCCACGCGTGGCCGCCGGCGTCGCTCGAAAATCGGGTAAGCTAGGTTCGTCACCGTATGGACACCGGAACGCGCGTGGCGCGTTCCCGAGGCGTTGGACCGGTGCGGTGCTGCCGGCGACACGACGAGGTGTCGTCGCGAACGAGGGCGCGCAACGAACCGGGGGGCGCGCCGGGCGGAAACCCGCTTCTTGCCGACCGCACTCCGGGGATCCGGGATGGATTCCGCGAAGTTTGCCCAACACGAGAACTGGAGCGTCATGGCTGCGATACCCGACATCGATGCAGAAGAAACCCGGGAATGGCTGGACGCGCTCGACGCGGTCACCGAGATCGAAGGCGTCGAACGCGCGCATTACCTTCTCGAGCGCCTCATCGAGCGCGCCCGGCGCAACGGCGCATTCCTGCCGTTCACCGCGAACACCGCCTACATCAACACCATCCCGCCGCATCGCGAGGCTTTCACGCCCGGCGACCCCGCGCTCGAATGGCGGCTGCGCTCCATCAACCGCTGGAACGCCATGGCGATGGTGGTGCGCGCGAACCGCAAGAACGGCGAGCTCGGCGGGCACATCGCGAGCTATGCCTCGGCAGCGACGCTCTACGAAGTCGGCTACAACCACTTCTGGCACGCACCGACCGCGGAGCACGGCGGCGATCTGATCTTCTTCCAGGGCCATTCCGCACCCGGCATCTACGCACGCGCCTTCCTGCTCGGACTCATCACGGAAGCGGATCTCGACAACTTCCGCCAGGAAGTGGACGGCAAGGGCCTGAGCTCGTATCCGCATCCCTGGCTCATGCCGGGCTTCTGGCAGTTCCCGACGGTGTCGATGGGTCTCGGGCCCATCATGGCGATCTACCAAGCGCGCTTCATGCGCTACCTCGAGAACCGCGGGCTCGCGAACACCGCGGGGCGCAAGGTCTGGGCGTTCATGGGCGACGGCGAGATGGACGAGCCGGAGTCCTTCGGCGCGGCCGCGCTCGCCTCGCGCGAGAAGCTCGACAACCTCGTCTTCGTCATCAACTGCAACCTCCAGCGCCTCGACGGGCCGGTGCGCGGCAACGGCAAGATCATCCAGGAGCTCGAGTCCGACTTCCGCGGCGCGGGCTGGAACGTGATCAAGGTCATCTGGGGCTCGTACTGGGATCCGCTGCTCGCGCGCGATACGAAGGGGCTGCTGCTCCAGCGCATGGAAGAGGCGGTCGACGGCGAATATCAGGCCTACAAGGCGATGAACGGCGCGTTCGTGCGCGAGCGTTTCTTCGGCAAGTACCCCGAGCTGAAGGCGATGGTCGCGAACATGACGGACGAGGACGTCTGGCGCCTGAATCGCGGCGGCCACGATCCGCACAAGGTCTACGCGGCCTATGCCGCGGCGGTGGCGCATACGGGCCAGCCCACGGTCATCCTGTGCAAGACCGTGAAGGGCTACGGCATGGGCGAAGCCGGCGAAGGCAAGAACATCACGCACCAGCAGAAGAAGCTCGGTGACGAGGCGGTCAAGCATTTCCGCAACCGCTTCAACATCCCGATCGCCGATTCCGAGATCGCCTCGGCGCCTTATTACAAACCGCCCGAGGACAGCCCGGAGATGGTGTATCTGCGCGAGCGCACCGCGGCGCTCGGCGGCTTCGTGCCGCAGCGGCGGAAACAGGCCGCCCCGCTCGCGATCCCGGGGCTCGACATGTTCGACGCGATGCTGAAGGGCAGCGGCGAGCGCGGCATGTCGACGACGATGGCGTTCGTGCGGCTCCTGACGGCGCTCACGCGCGACAAGACGCTCGGGCCGCGCCTCGTGCCGATCATCCCCGACGAGGCGCGCACGTTCGGCATGGAAGGCATGTTCCGCCAGCTCGGCATCTATGCCTCCCAGGGTCAGCTCTACGAGCCGGTCGATCACGACGAGGTCATGTACTACCGCGAGGACAAGCGCGGACAGATCCTGGAGGAAGGCATCAACGAAGCGGGCGGCATGTGCTCGTGGATCGCGGCGGCGACGGCCTACAGCAACCACGATCTGCAGATGATCCCGTTCTTCGTCTTCTATTCCATGTTCGGCTTCCAGCGCGTCGGCGATCTCGCCTGGGCCGCAGGCGACATGCAGGCGCGCGGCTTCCTCATCGGCGGCACTTCGGGCCGCACGACGCTCGCGGGCGAGGGCCTGCAGCACCAGGACGGTCACAGCCATCTCTTCGCCGCGACGATCCCCAACTGCGTCTCCTACGATCCGACCTACGCCTACGAGCTTGCCGTGATCGTCCACGACGGCATGAAGCGCATGTTCGAGCGCCAGGAGAACGTCTTCTACTACATCACCGTGATGAACGAGAACTACCACCAGCCGCCGCTGCCGGCCGGCATGGAGGCGGGGATCGTGAAGGGCATGTACCTGCTCGACGGCGTGGAGCAGCCGCAATTGCAGTTGCTCGGCTCCGGCACGATTCTGAACGAGGTGCGTGCGGCGGCCGCGCTGCTGCGCGAGGACTTCGGGATCGCCGCGAACGTGTGGAGCGTGACGAGCTTCAACGAGCTGCGTCGCGACGGTCTCGACTGCGCGCGCTGGAACATGCTCCATCCGCTCGAGACGCCGCGCGCCAGCTATGTCGAGACGTTGCTGCGCGACCAGCCGGGTCCGGTCGTCGCGGCGACCGACTACATCAAGACCTATGCCGATCAGATCCGCGAGTTCGTGCCGAACACCTATCGCGTGCTCGGCACCGACGGCTTCGGCCGTTCGGACTCGCGCAAGAAGCTGCGCGAGTTCTTCGAGGTGAACCGCCATTACGTCTGCGTCGCGGCGCTCAAGGCGCTCGCCGACGACGGTGCGATCGAACAGGGCGTGGTCGCCGAGGCCATCTCGAAGTACGGCATCAACGCCGAGAAGCCGAATCCGGCGACGGTCTGAAAGGGCACGAAGAGACATGAGCGGACAGGCGGAAGTGGAAGTGCGGGTACCGGACATCGGCGATTTCGACGCGGTCGACGTCATCGAGATCCTCGTCAAACCCGGCGACGAGGTGAACGCGGAAGACCCGCTGATCACGCTCGAGAGCGACAAGGCGACGATGGACATCCCGGCGCCGCAGGCCGGCCGCATCGTCTCCTTGAAAGTGCAGCTCGGCGACAAGATCGGTGAGGGCGCGGTGATCGCGGTGATCGAACCGGCGGGCGGCGCACCGGCGACGCCGGCTCCGGCGACGCCGGCTCCGGCGACGCCGGCTCCGGCGGCGCCCGCTCCGGCGCCGGCTCCGGCGCCGCGTCCGCAGCCGACGGCTGCCGCGCCGGTTGCAGCGCCGGCAGCGACCCCGGCTCAGCACCCGAAGCCCGCAGCACCCGCCACCGGCGGCACGAAGCAGATCGTGGTGCCCGACATCGGCGATTTCTCCGCCGTCGACGTCATCGAAATCCTGGTCAAGCCCGGCGACGTCGTGAGCGAGGAAACACCGCTCGTCACGCTCGAGAGCGACAAGGCGACGATGGACATCCCCTCGCCCGTCGCCGGCGAGATCCTGTCGATTTCCGTGAAGCTCGGCGACAAGGTGTCGGAGGGCACGGTGCTCGCGGAAGTGCGCACAGCAGCCCCCGCGGCTCAGCCCGCGCCCGCCGCGGCGCCCGCTACCCCGGCGCCGCAGCCGGCGGCCCCTGCGCCCGGGCCGGCCGCCGCCGCGCCGGTGGCGAGTGACGCGGAGGCCCCGCGCGCCGCACACAATTACGCCTCGCCCGCCATGCGCAAATTCGCGCGCGAGCTCGGCGTCGATCTGCGCGAGGTGAAGGGCACGGGCCGCAAGGGCCGCATCGCGAAGGACGACGTCGCGGCCTATGTAAAAGGCGCGCTGCAGAAGCGTGCGGCGGCGAGCGTCGGCCCGGCGATCCCGGAGCTGCCCGCAATCGATTTCTCGAAGTACGGTCCGATCGAGACGAAGCCGCTGTCGAAGATCCGCCGCTCGACCGGCCTCGCGATGCATCGCTCCTGGGTCTCGATCCCCCACGTCACGCAGTTCGACGAAGCCGACATCACCGAGCTCGAGGCCTTCCGCAAGTCGAAGATCGAGGACGCCCAGCGCCAGGGCGTGAAGCTCACGCTCGTCGCGTTCCTGTTGAAAGCCGTGACGGTCGTGCTGAACCGCTTCCCGGACTTCAATGCCTCGCTCGGCCCGGACGGCACGGCGCTCGTGTACAAGAACTATTTCCACGTCGGCGTCGCCGTGAACACCGAGCGCGGCCTGCTCGTGCCGGTCGTACGCGACGTCGACAAGAAGGGCCTGTTCGAAATCGCGCGCGAAGTCCGGGATCTCAGCCACAAGGCGCGCGACGCGAAGCTCACGCCGGGCGAGATGCAGGGCGGCTCGTTCACCGTCTCGAGCCTCGGCGGCATCAGCGGCACGGGCTTCACGCCGATCATCAACATGCCCGAGGTCGCGATCCTCGGGGTCTCGCCGGCCGCGATGAAGCCCGTGTATCGCGAGGGCGAGTTCAAGCCCCGGCTCATCCTGCCCTACGCGCTCTCCTACGATCACCGCGTGATCGACGGCGTCGCCGCCGCGGAATTCACGCGCTACCTCAGCATCGTGCTGAGCGACATCCGGCACATCCTCCTGTGATCGCGTCCGGGAAGAGGCGCGCGCTTCTTCCCGGCACCGCCGTGTGAGCCTGCGACCGCCGAAAGCCCGCTTCTCGATCTGCGTGATCGCCGACGACGCGAACCGTCTGCTGTTCCTGAAGCGCGCGCCGCATTTGAAGCTCGGCCCCGGACAATGGGGCTTTCCTGCCGGGCACATCGAAGACGGCGAGTCGCCGACGGCCTGCGCCCTGCGTGAAATGGACGAAGAGATCGGCACGGCGCGCGAGCTCGAGTTCGTGCGCGCGCTCGGCCCGGTGCGCGACACCTGGTTCGGCGGACAGTACGAGGTCCATCTCTTCCACTACCGCTGGCGCGGCGGCAGCATCGAGCTCAACGACGAGCACACCACGTTCGCCTGGATCGCGCCCGCGGAGTATGCCGGACTCGAGGTCATGGCCGGCATCGACGAAGACCTGCTGCTGCTCGAGGTGTGGCCTTACGAGGTGTTGAATCCCGCGCGCCTGCCGCCGTCGCTGCGGCGCTGAACGTCGCGCCGGAATGGCTCGCATGGCGCAACGCTGCGGGCCTCTTTAGAATCCCCGCTCGATTGTCCCCCCCAAGCGCCCGAGTCCAGGAGACACGCGCATGACCCCAGCGATCGACGCCTTGTTCCGCTCCGCCATCGAAGCCGGGGAAGTGCCCGGGGCCGTCGCGGCCGTCGCCACCGACCGCGGTCTCCTCTACGAAGGCGCTTTCGGCCAGTGCGACCGCGAAGCGGGCACGCCGATGCGGCTCGACACGCAGTTCCGCATCGCGTCCATGACGAAGGCCGTGACCTCGGTCGCCGCGATGCAGCTCGTCGAACAGGGCCGGCTCGGTCTCGACATGCCGGTGGAGGCGATCATGCCGGAGTTCGGCGAGCTCGAGGTGCTCGTCGGCTTCTACGGCGACACACCGGCGCTGCGCAAGCCGGCGCGGCCCGCGACCATCCGCGAGCTCATGACGCATACCGCCGGGCTCGCTTACGAGTTCTGGAATGCGCCGATGCTGAAGTACCTGACGGTCACCGGCACGCCGAGCATGCTCGCGGCGCGCAATGCCTCGCTGACGACGCCGCTCTGCTTCGATCCGGGCTCGTGCTGGAACTACGGGATCCACACCGACTGGCTCGGCCGCGCCGTCGAGACGGTGAGCGGCCAGACGCTCGACGCCTACCTGCAGGAATGGATCCTCGAACCGCTCGGCATGCGCCAGACGACGTTCGCGCCGGACGACGCCCAGCGCGCGCGCCTCACGCCGATCTACGGCCGGACCCCGGACGGCGGCCTCGCGCGCGTCGAATTCGACTGGCCGACGGAGCGCGATTTCTGGAACGGCGGCCACGGGCTCCACTGCGAAGCCGGCGACTACGTGCGCTTCCTGCGCATGTTCCTGAACGGCGGTTCGCTCGATGGCGTGCGCGTGCTGGAGCGCGAGACCGTCACCGAGATGTGCCGCAATCACATCGGCGATCTGTGGGTCACCTGCCTGCCGGCGACGCTGCCCGCGTATTCGCTCGATGCCGAGTTCTTCCCCGGTGAGCCGAAGAAGCACGGCCTCGGCTTCATGATCAACTGCAATGCCATCCCCGGCATGCGCGCCGCGGGCAGTCAGGCCTGGGCCGGCATCTTCAACAGCTACTACTGGTTCGATCCGGCCTCGAAGCTCTGCGCGGTGCTCATGCTCCAGACGCTGCCGTTCGCGGACGGCCCGTCGATCACGCTGTTCGAGCGCTTCGAACGCGCGGTCTACGCGAGCTTCGGCCGCGCGACGTGAGCCCGCTCGAGCTCCACGCGGAGATCACGGGCGAGGGACCGCCGGTCGTCATCCTGCACGGCCTGTTCGGCTCGAGCCGCAACTGGGCCGGCGTCGCGCGCAGCCTCGCGCCGCGCCATCGGGTCTGGGCGCTCGATGCGCGCAATCACGGTCAGTCGCCGCACTCGTCCGCCATGGACTACCGCGTGATGGCGGCCGACGTCGCACGTTTCCTCGAGCGTCATTCCCTGCAGGGCGTGACGCTCGTCGGCCACAGCATGGGCGGCAAGACGGCGATGACGCTCGCGCTCCTCGACGATACGCGTCTCGCCCGCCTCATCGTCGTCGACATCGCGCCGCTCGCGTATGACGACGAGCACACGGCGATCGTCGACGCGATGCTCGGCCTGCCGCTCACCGAAGTGAAACGCCGCGGCGATGCCGACCGGCTGCTCGCGGCGGCCGTGCCCGATCCGGAAATCCGCCTCTTCCTGCTGCAGAACCTGCGCTTCGAGCACGGCACGACGACCTGGCGCCTGAACCTGCCGGCGCTCCGCGCCGGCATGAAGAACCTCGTCGGCGAGCTGCCGGTCGCACCCGACGCGCGCTCCGGCAAGCCCGCGTACTTCATCCGCGGCGGTCGCTCGACGCGCGTCGCGGACGGCGCGCCCGCAGCCTCGATCGCGCCGCACTTTCCGCGCGCCGCGCTGCTCACGATCCCCGAGGCCGGTCACTGGCCGCACGCCGAGCAGCCGGCCGCGTTCATGGCGCTGCTCGACGAGATCCTGGCCGGTCCCTGAGCGCCCGGCTCCCTGGACGGGCCCCCTTGCCGCAGGGCACAATGCGGCCCCGCTTTTCCGCACAGAAACCAGCACATGAGCAAGCACAACGTGAAGAAAGTCGTCCTCGCCTATTCGGGCGGCCTGGACACGTCCGTCATCCTGAAGTGGCTCGAAGAGAACTACGGCTGCGAGATCGTGACGTTCACGGCCGACATCGGCCAGGGCGAAGAGCTCGAACCTGCGCGCGCCAAGGCGAAGCTCCTCGGCATCAAGGAAATCTTCATCGACGATCTGCGCGAAGAGTTCGTGCGCGATTTCGTCTTCCCGATGTTCCGCGCGAACGCGATCTACGAGGGCGAATACCTGCTCGGCACCTCGATCGCCCGTCCCTTGATCGCCAAGCGCCTCATCGAGATCGCGAAGATGACCGGCGCGGACGCGATTTCCCACGGCGCGACCGGCAAGGGCAACGACCAGGTGCGCTTCGAGCTCGGCGCCTATGCGCTCGCGCCCGACATCCGGGTCATCGCGCCCTGGCGTGAATGGGATCTGACCTCGCGCGAGACGCTGCTCGCCTATGCGAAGAAGCACCAGATACCGATCGAATACCAGTCGGGTACGAAGTCGCCCTACTCCATGGATGCGAACCTGCTGCACATCTCCTACGAAGGCGGCGTGCTCGAAGACCCCTGGACGCCGGCCGAGGAAGGCATGTGGCGCTGGACGGTCTCGCCCGAAGCCGCGCCCGACCAGGCGACGATCCTCGACCTCGAATTCGAGCACGGCGATTGCGTCGCGATCGACGGCCGGCGCCTGACGCCGGCGGCGCTGCTCGGGCAGTTGAACGGGATCGGCGGCGCGAACGGCATCGGCCGTCTCGACCTCGTCGAGAACCGCTACGTCGGCATGAAGTCGCGCGGCTGCTACGAAACGCCCGGCGGCACGCTGTTGCTGAAGGCGCATCGCGCGATCGAGTCGATCACGCTCGATCGCGAGGTCGCGCACCTCAAGGACGAGCTCATGCCGCGCTACGCCTCGCTCGTCTACAACGGCTACTGGTGGAGCCCGGAGCGCGTGATGATCCAGGAGATGATCGATCACTCGCAGGCGCGCGTGAACGGCACCGTCCGGCTCAAGCTCTACAAGGGCGGTGTCAGCGTCGTCGGTCGCAAGTCCGAGCGCGACAGCATGTTCGACACGCAGCTCGCGACGTTCGAGGACGACGCGGGCAGCTACAACCAGGCCGATGCGGGCGGCTTCATCCGTCTGAACGCGCTGCGCATGCGCGTCGCGGCGAAGCGCGGCTGACCGCGGCGGCGGCGGGGCCGGGCTCCGCCGCCGTCACACTTCCTTGCACTTGCCTTCCCGTACCGTGAAGGCAATCACGGTCGCTCGCCGCTGCCTGTGCGCAACGTCACAGGCGCCTACAGCCGCTTTCTCGCGCCTCACGCTAACCTGAATTCCGTGAGCCGTCGCCCATACGGCGCGCCGGCCCGCTACGCCAATTCAGGAAGTGGAGCATGGCAGAGACCCTCGAGCGGCTCGGATCGCGCATTGCGGATCACCGGGGGACGGAACGGTCGGACGGCGACTCTCCTCTCGGCCTCGAGAGCTGGTATGCGCGCCGCTATGCCCTGTACTGGTCCGTCGTCAATCTCGCCACGCTCATCCTTCTCGCGACCCTCGTCCAGCACGCCGTCCCGCCGCGCACGCTCGCCGCTTGGGGCGTCTTCGTCGCGCTGAACGCGCTCGCCTATCCCGCGCTCGCCCGCCTCACGCCGTCCGCGACCGGCCGGCATGCCGCGGCGAGTCACGCGCTGCAGGTCGGCCTCGCCGCGGTATTCGGCGCAGCCTGGGGTTCCGCCGCGATGCTCTTCGCGCCCTCGCTCGCGACCGACACGTTGAGCGCGCTCGCGCTGCTCTGTGTACTCGTCGCGTTCGCCGCGATCCCGGTGTTCAGCGTCTACCGCTACGCCTTTGCGGCGTTCCTCGTCGCCTTCGGCCTGCCGCTCTGCTATGCGCTGTTCGGGGACGCGGGGGATGCGGGCGCGGCGCTCGCGGTCGTCGTGCTCGCACTGCTCGCGCTCGCTGCGGGTGCGTTCGAGCGGATGCTGGTGCGGCCGCTGCGGGCGCTGCGGCGGCTCGTCGGCGCGCTCGAAGGCGCCGGCATCCGGCCGGAGGACGCCGCGGCGCTCGACGCCGATTTCGCGCGCCGCGCGGATGCGCACGCCGCGGCGCTCGAGAGCTGGTTGCGCGATCAGGCCGCAGATCGCCAGGCGCTCCACGATCTGCCCGAAGCGCTCGTGCGCACCGATGCGCGCGGTCTCGTCGAATACATGAATCCGGCGGCCGAGATTCTGACCGGCCTCTCGCTGCGCAATGCCCGCGGCGAGCCGCTGGAGCGCGTCGTGCGCCTGCAGTCGCCCGGCGAGACCTCGCTGACGCGCCGGCTGATGGAATGCTGTGCGCGCGGCGGCAGCGCGCAGGCGGGCGACGTCGCGCCCGTGCTCGTGAAGGCCGACGGCACGCAGTGTGCGGTCGAGGTTCTCGTCGCGCCGCTGCGCGGCGAGCATCCGGGCCTCCTGTGCGCGTTCCACGACGCGACGGCGCGGCGCCGCAAGGAAGAGGCCGCGCAATTGCTCGCGACGCACGATCCGCTGACCGGGCTCGCGAACCGCTTCGAGTTCGCCGCCGCGCTGAAGAAGCTCGTCGCCGATCCGGAGGCCGCGCCCGGGACCCGCCATGCCGTGTGCCTGTTCGATCTCGATCAGTTCATCCAGCTCAACGACACGTTCGGCAGCGCCGCGGGCGACGCCGCGCTCGAGCACGTCGCCGAGCTCCTGAAGCGCAAGGTGCGCGGTGTCGATCTGCTCGCCCGCACCGGCGACGACGAGTTCGGGGTCCTGCTCTACGGTTGCACGCTCGAGAAAGCGCGCACGCTCGCCGAGGGTCTGTGCCGGCAGATCGCCGGGCAGCCGCTCGTGTGGCGCGACACCGAGCTGACGATGCGCGCGAGCGCGGGCGTCGTCGAAGTGAGCCCGCTGACGTCGCGCCTCACCGACATCCTCGGCGCCGTCGAGAGCGCCTGCGCCGCGGCCCATCGCGCCGGTGGCAACCAGGTGCAGATCTTCGGCGCGGACGACGAATTCATGCGCGGACGCAACGAGCGGCACACGCGCGTGCGGCTCGTGCAGAGCGCGCTCGAGGACGAGAACTTCGAGCTCCTGTTCCAGGCCGCCGCACCGCTGAGCGGCGGCGCGCCCGGCGGACGTTACGGCGAGCTGCTGCTGCGCCTGCGGCTCTCGAACGGCGATCTGCTCAGGCCCGCGGAATTCCTGCCCGTCGCCGAACGCTATCATCTGCTGCCTGACATCGACCGCTGGGTCCTGAAGTCGGCGCTGCAGGCGATGCACTGGGGCGATCCGACGCTCGCCGGGTCGGACGTCGTCGCCTTCAACGTTTCCGCGCAGACCGTGCGCGACGAGTCGTTCGTCGATTTCGTGCGCGCGTCGGCCGAGGAGTTCGGGGTGGCGGGCGAACGTCTGTGCTTCGAGATCGCGGAAGACGAGCTCCAGGCCGGCGCCGCGCGCGCCTTCTATTTCGTCGCCCGGCTCACGGATTTCGGCTGTCAGGTCGCGCTCGACGATTTCGGCGCCGGCGCGAGCTCGTTTCAGCTCCTGAAGCGCATGCACGTCGATTACGTGAAGCTCGGTCCCGAGCTCGTGCACAACCTCGCGCAGAACGCCGTCGACTACGAGATCGCGCTCGGCATCTGCCGCATCGCAAAGCAATTGCGCGTGCGCGTGATCGCGGAAGGCGTGAACAACGACGCGACGCGCAAGGCGCTCGCCGGCCTCGGCATCGATCTCGTGCAGGGCCATCTCTTTAAACGGCCGGAGCCGCTGCTGTTCAATCCGAAGCTGAGCTGAGCCGTCTGGCCCCGAGCAGCACTTCGCCCTTCAGCAGGTCATCCAGCATCGCCGCACCCGCGGCGGCGAGCGTGGCCGGATCCGCGCCGAGCTCTCTCGCCACCTCTGCCACGAGCGCGCTCCCCGCGCGCTCCGGCGCCGTCGCGACGAGCTCGACGAGCCGTGCGGTGGCCGGCGTCAGCGTCATGAACGTCACGGCGTCGCTGCGCGTGCGCAGGACCGCGAGATACGTCGGCGTCTCCGGCGCGGTCTCCGGAACGTGCCCGGGACCGAGGCGATGCACGGGCCAGCGATACGCGCCCAAGCGCACGGTCGGATTCAGGACCGGCGCGCCACGCTCGCAATCGACGTCAGCGTCGATCGCAATCCCCTCGAGCTCGCTCTCGTCGAACGAGACCTCGAGCTCGAGCCACTCGTACGTCACGAGCTCGGCGAACCACGGCGGCAGATCCGCCGTCCCGCGCGCGGCGAGCCACCGCGCGAACTCCTGCGGCAGGCGCGGGAACGACACCGTCGTCGCGCGATGCTCGCGCAGCCAGTCCTCGAGCAGCACGTGCCAGCGCGTCTCGCCGAGCAGCGCGCGCGCGACGGGATAGCAGTTCGACATGAAGGATTCGACGTTGTCGAACACGAGCTCGCGATAGACCGCGAGGCGGCGCGGTTCGACGCCGGCAGGCGCCGGCGCACTCCGCGGATCGCGCACCCAGGCCGCGAAACCGGCCTGGATCGCGGCGTAGTCGTCGGGCGCCTCAGGCACGCCGCTTCGCATTCCGCTCGTTGCCCGCGGCCTGCGCCGCACCGATGCGCTCCACTTCGTCGAGCAGTACGCCGAGCGGCGGCAGATTGAAATCACGCTCGAGCAGCGTCGGGAACACGCCGAGCCGTGCGTAAGCCTCGTCGAGCAGCGCCCACACCGGATCGACGATCGGCGCGCCGTGCGTGTCGATCAGCAGATCGGGCGCGCGAACGTGATGCCCGGCGATGTGCGCATAGGTGATGCGCTCGGCGGGCAGACCGCAGAGATAGTCGAGCGCGTCGTAGCCGTGGTTCACGCTGTTGACGTAGATGTTGTTCACGTCGATGAGCAGATCGCAGTCGGCTTGTGCGATCACGGCGCCGATGAACTCGAGCTCGCTCATCTCCGCACCCGGCGCGCAGTAGTAGGAGATGTTCTCTATCGCGATGCGCTGACCGAGCACGTCCTGCACCTGCCGGATGCGCGCCGCGACGTGCTTCACCGCGCCCGCCGTGAACGGCATCGGCAACAGTTCGTAGAGCTGGCCCTCGTCCGCGCAATAGCTGAGGTGATCGCTGAAGCAGCAGATGCGGTAGTCGACGAGGAAGGATTTGAGGCGTGCGAGCCAGGCGGTATCGAGCGGCGCCTGGCCGCCGAGGTTCGTGCCGAGCCCGTGCGCGACGAGCGGGACGCGCTCGGCGACGGCCGCGAGACTGCGCCGGGAGCGACCGCCGAGGCCGGCCCAGTTCTCCGGCGCGAGCTCCATGAAATCGATCGCCGCGGGCCAGGCGGCCGCGAGCTCCTCGAGATGGGGCCGGCGCAGGCCGAGCCCCTTGCCGTGGACGGGAAACCGGGCCGCCATGGGCCGCGTCGCCGGGGAGCTCAGCTCCCCTTCTTGTCGGTCTTGTCTTCGCTGCTGTCTTTCTTGTCGTCGCTCGGCTGGGCGCCGCCGCACTTGCCTTCCTCGCCCTTGCCCATCGACATGCCGCCGCCGCACTTGCCTTCGTCGGCCGCGACGACATAGCCCGACTTCAGCGTCTTCGCGCCGAAAGGATTCTCCGCGGCATTCGCCGCCGGCGTCGCGGCGAGCGAAACGGCGAGCGTCGTGCCGAGCACTGCGGCCACGGTCTTCAGTTCAGAGTTCTTGCCCATGCGTGTCTCCTAGAGTTTGCTCCTGCGCGAAGCGCGATCAGCCCGCACCGCAGCGCGGCCGGCCAGCCGGCGAGTCGCGGCTCGTGAGCCCCGCGGACGCGGGGCAGGGATGGATCTTCGACGCTGCGCCGCGCCGCTGCAAGCCGGGCGGCGCGGCCGTGCCGTGCGCCGGTGCAAAGTTCACGATCCTGTTTCGATCCGCACCGAGCCGAAATCATGCGCGCCCGCCCCGCTGAAATGCTGCGGTGCAGAGGTGTGATCCACGTATTGACGGCCGGGGATATCCCACATCACCATTGCACCAATTCTGTTGCGGCCCATGTTCTCTAACGCGCACAGCGCAAGGAGTCGATCGATGAGCAGCGTCCTTCCTCATCCCACGGCGAGCTCGACGGCGAAAGCCGCGGCCACCGACAAACCCATCGTGAACTACAAGCCTGCCATCTTCGGACTGGCCGGCGTGCTGCTCATCATGGTCGCCTATCGCATCTACCAGCAGATCTTCGCGTTCTCCGCCGGCCTCGATTCGACGGCGCCGGAGTTCGACACCTACTGGATGAATCTGCTGAAGGGCGAGCTCGTCCTGCTCGTCTGCTCCTGGGCCGGTCTCTGGTCGTACCTGTGGTTCACGCGCGATCGCAACCTCACGGCGTTGAAGCCGCGCGAAGAGATGCGGCGCTACTTCAGGCTCGTGATGTTCCTGCTGGTCTATGCGTTCTGCGTGTATTTCACGGGCAGCTTCTTCGGCGAAGAGGATGCGTCCTGGCATCAGACCGTGGTCCGCGACACGAGCTTCACGCCGAGCCACATCATCCTCTTCTACGGCACCGTACCGCTCTACATCCTGTTCGGCGTCGGCTCTTTCATCTACGCGATGACGCGCCTGCCGCGCTTCGCCGAGCGCATCTCGCTCCCGTTCGCGATCGCGGTCGCCGGTCCGTTCCTGATCCTGCCGAATCTCGGCTACAACGAGTTCGGCCACGCGTTCTGGCTGATGGAGGAATATTTCTCCGCACCGCTGCACTGGGGCTTCGTGGTGCTCGGCTGGTCCGTGCTCGCGCTCGGCGGCGTGCTGCTGCAGATCGCGCAGCACATCTACGAGCTCATGGGCCGCATGGAAAAGGAATCCGCCGCGGCCTGAGCCCGGCCCCCGGCCGACGCCGGGGTGATTGCGCCCATACATACACGCGGCGGCAGCACACGCTGACCGCCGCGATTTTTTCGGCCGCACCGCGGCGAACCGCCCGTACCGGGCCCTGGGGGAGGAAGCATGTCAGCACAATTGCAGGAAGGATCCGTCACGACGATTTACGGCAAGCGCTGGTCGGTGGAAATGGCCGACCTGTCGCGGACGCTCGATCGGCTGGCCGTCGCCATCATCTTCATCGCGATCACCGCCGCCTTCCACCTGCACTACGTGCTGACGGTGGGCGACTGGGATTTCTGGGTCGACTGGAAGGACCGCCAGTACTGGGTGACGCTCGCGCCGATCATCCTCATCTTCTTCCCGGCGGCCGTGCAGAACGTCTTGTGGTCGAACTTCCGGCTGCCGATCGGCGGCACGCTGTGCGTCGCGGCGCTGACGATCGGCGTCTGGATCTCGCGCACGTTCGGCTTCGAATTGTGGTCCTATTTCCCGCTCTCGCTGGTGTGGCCCGCGACGATGATCGCCGGCGGCCTGATCCTCGACGCGGTACTGCTGCTGACCGGCAACTGGTTCTTCACCGCGGTCATCGGCGGCATGGCCTTCGGCCTCGTCTTCTACCCGGTCAACTGGCCGATCATGGCGCCGTATCGCCTGCCGATGGAGATCATGAACTCGCTCGTGTCCGTCGGCGACTACATCGGCTATGCGTATACGCGCACCGCGACGCCGGAGTATCTGCGCTTCATCGAACGCGGCACGCTGCGCACGTTCGGTGGGCACTCGGCAGTCGTCTCGGCGTTCTTCTCGGGCTTCGTCTGCATCCTCACCTACATGGTGTGGTGGTGGATCGGCGGCGCGCTCTCGCGCGTCGTCACGATTCCGAACCGCCTGAAGTTCGCGATGGGCATGCCCGAAGAGAAAGTCGTCCGCGCGGAGCAGCAGGCATGAGCCGCGTCGCCCTGAGCTTGTTGAGCCTCCTCGCCGCGCTGCTCTTCACCGAGGTCGCGAGCGCCCACGGCGAGCGCAACCAGGAGCCGTTCCTGCGCATGCGCTCGGCGCATTTCTTCGACGTCACCTGGTCGAAGACCAAGCTCGCGGTGAACGAGGAAATCGTCGTCGAGGGCAAGTTCCGCCTCTTCAAGGACTGGCCCGTGAACCTGCCGAAGCCGAACGTCGTCTTCCTCGGCAACGGCACGCCGGGACCGGTGTTCGCGCGCGTCGAATCCTGGATCAACGGCCAGCCCGCGATCCAGTCCATGGCGCTGAAGCGCGACCGCGACTACACGTTCAAGACCGTGCTCAAGGCGCGCATCCCCGGCCGTCATCACGTCCATCCGATGCTGAACGTCGACGGCGCCGGCCCGCTGCTCGGGCCCGGCGACTGGGTCGAGGTCAGCGGCCGGGCCGCGGACTTCAAGTTGCCGGTGACGACGCTCGACGGGACGCACATCGAGAATCTCGAGCACTGGGCCACGGGCCGCGTGAAGGCCTGGCACGCGATCTGGCTCGTGATCGCGCTCGCCTGGCTCGGCTACTGGATCCGCCGTCCGCTGCTCATCCCGCGCTACGTCGCGCTTCGCGAGGGCAACGAGAAGGCGCTCGTCTCACACACGGACCTCGCCGTCGGGGCCGGTCTGATCGTGGTGGTCGTCGCGCTCGTCGTCGGGGGCTTCGTCTACACCGAGGCCGAATATCCCCGCACCATCCCGCTGCAGGGCGGACGCGCGGTCGTGGAGGCGACACCGAAATCGGATGCGCCGGTCACGGTGATCGTCGACCGCGCGACCTACGACGTGCCCGGTCGCTCCATGAAGATCGCGGCGACGATCACGAACGGCGGACAGCATTCGATCCAGTTCGGCGAGTTCGCGACGTCGAATCTCCGCTTCATCAATCGCGCCGTGCCGGCCGCGGTGGCGCACGTCGATCCGAGGTACCCGAAAGAGCTGCTGCCGCGCAACGGCTTGAAAGTGGCGGATACGACCCCGCTCGCGCCGGGCGAGACGCGCAAGGTCGAGCTCGAGATGACGGACGCGGCCTGGGAGACGGAGCGCCTGACGAGCCTCATCAAC
Source organism: Gammaproteobacteria bacterium (assembly GCA_016209015.1). Classification (GTDB taxonomy): domain Bacteria; phylum Pseudomonadota; class Gammaproteobacteria; genus JACQWY01. The sequence continues at coordinate 190,454 of JACQWY010000003.1, forward strand.
GATCCCGACAACCGCGTCGGCGGGCTCCTGTTCTGCTACGACGACCGCGACGAGCGGCTCGTGGCGAACGTCTCGGGCTCGATCGTCCCGGTGTTCATGGACGTCGCCAGCGCGCAGATGCGGATGACGCATTGAGGGGAGGCGGGCCCGGCCGAGCGCTCGCCGTCGTCGCGCTCGTTGCCGCACTCGCCGCCTGCGATCGGGCGCCGGCGCCGGACAGCGTGGCTGCGGCATACGATTATCCGGCAGGCGACACGACCTGTACGGCGCCGCCGCCGACGCCCGCGCGCGCCGGCGGCACGATCGCCACCGGTGATCGTCTCGACGTGCTGGTCCGCGTGCCGCGCAATTACCGCCCCGGGTTCGCCCATCCCCTGCTCGTCGTCTATGCCGCGGCCGGCATGACGCCCGAATCCTCGGAGCATCTGACGGGCTACACGCCGCTCGCGACCGCCGCCGGATTCATCGTCGCCTATGCCCGGCACGTGCGGCCGTCGCGTGCGGCGATCGCGAAGCTCGCGCGCGTGCCGGCCGCGGTCGCCGCGCACTACTGCGTCGATGCCGCCCACGTCTTCATGAGCGGACATTCGGACGGGGGCACGACGTCGACGGCCGTGGCGGCGATGCCCGAGACGAATGCCCGGGTCGCCGGGCTCGCGCCGAGCGCAGCCGGCTTCACGGGCGCGGATCTCGCGACGTTCGCCTGCCCGGCGCCGCGGCCCGTGCTCGTCTGGCACGGCGCGCGGGATACGCTCTTCCCCGGTTACGGCCGCGAGGCCGCGGCGTGGTGGGCAAAGTGCAATGCCTGCGACGCGGCCGCTCCCGCGCCGGTCGAGGGCTGCGTGCACTATGCGGGCTGCCGTGCGCCGGTGCAGTATTGCGAAGGCGATTACGGACACTTGAGCTGGCCGCCGCAGGGTGCGGCGCGCTCGCTGGAATTCTTCGAACAGAGTATGAGGAAGCCATGAGACGACGTACAGGACGACGCGGCATGCTGCTCGCGATCGGCGCGCTCGCCTGCGCGCTGCAGGGCGCGCCGGTATGGGCGCACAGCGACGACTATTTCGACAGCCATCCTTCGGCGCACGGCGGGCAGACGCGCATGGCGGGTCCGATCCACATCGAGCTCGTGGCGCAGGGCACACAGGTCACGCTCTACATCACGGATCACGCGGGGAAGGCGCGGCCGAGCGCGGGCGGCAAGGCGGCACTCCGACTCGGCGACGCCGAAGCGCGCATCGAGCTCGCGCCGGGACCCGACAATACGTTCACCGGCACGCTGGCCGCGCCGCTCGCCGCGGAGACGATCGTCGTCGCGTTCGTGCAGCTCGCGGGCGCCGAGACCCAGACCGCGCGCTTCGGCAAGGCCCCGGCCGCGAACGCTCGCGAACATCACCATGAGCAGCATTGAGACGCCGCGCGCGGGCCTGTGCCGCGCGACGATCGCGCTCGCCGTGCTCTGGCCCTCGCTCGTGCACGCGCACGGCGGCGTCAGCATCGAGGACGATCGCTGCATCCTGAAAATCGGCAGCTACGTCATGCATTTCACGGGCTACCAGCCCGAGCAGACCGGCGCGCAGGAATTCTGCGAGGACATTCCGGCGACCGGTCTCTCGGTGATCGTGCTCGACGCCGTCGACGATGCCCTGCGCGACATGCCGATCGAGGTGCGCATCCTCAGCGATGTGAAGAATCTCGGCAACGGTGCGCGCGTCGCGGATCTCGGCGCGCCCGCCGAGATCGCCGCGGCGACGCTCGCCCACCTGCCGCCGGCCGCGCACGGCACGGGCTCGCTGACCGTGAAATACCCGTTCATGACGCCGGGGCGCTACATCGGCTATGTGCGCGCCGAGACCAAGACCGGCGGACCGATCGAATCCGTGTTCCCGTTCTCCGTCGGCCGCGGCTCGCGGCAATGGCGCATCTACGGCGCCGTGATCGCCGGCACCGTCGCGCTCGCCGCGGGCCTCTTCGCGCTCGCGACGCGCTGGCGGCGCAGTCATCCCTGAAGCGGAGGTCGCCGTGCTCATGCATCCGATGTCCCGAATCCTCACCAGCCTGCTGTGCACCGCCCTGCTCGTCTGGTCCGGGGCTGCCGCGGCGCACGCGAAGCTCGTGCGCGCGAAGCCCGCCGCCGAAGCCGAGCTCGGCGCCTCGCCGAAGGCCGTGACGCTGTGGTTCAACGAGACGCCGGAAGCCGATTTCTCGAACGTGAAGGTGCTGGACGCGGCGGGCAAGGTGATGGCCGAAGGCGCGCCCGTCCCGACGAAAGACCAGAAAGCGCTCGAGCTCACGCTGTCCGCGACGCTCCCGCCGGGCCGCTATACCGTGCGTTACCGCGTCATCGCCGTCGACGGCCACGTGCTCGAAGGCTCGTTCACGTTCCGCGTGGGTTCCGCTGCCGCGCAGTGAGCGCGATCGGCGCCGCGAGCCCATGAGCGTCGCCGCCTTCCTCTGGCTCGCCGGCGCCGCGCTCGCGCTCGGCGGCAGCACGTTCCTGCGCCGCGCGGGCGCAGTGCCCGCGCCACTCCGCGCCTGGGAGCAGACGATGCGCCTCGCGATCTGCGGCGCGGTCGCGATCGCCCTCCTCGCCGGCGTGGCGCTCCTGTTCGACGATGCCGCGCGCATCGCCGGCCACCCGCTCGTGATCGGTGCCCACGAGTGGCATACGCTGCTCACGCGCACGCGCCTCGGCCAGACCTGGATCGCCCGCGAAGCGCTGCTCGTGCTCGTCTTCGTCGCGGCCTGCGTCGATTTCCGGCGCTCCTCACGCGGCCTGGCGACCTCGCTGCTCGCCGCCGCCTTCCTGGCGATCGGCGCCTGGGCCGGCCACGGCGGCGGCACCGAGCCACTCGCGGTGAACGTGCCGCTGCACGCGCTGCACGCGCTCGCGGCGGGCGTGTGGCTCGGCGGTCTGCCGCTGTGGGCAGCACTCGTCGCGCGCGTCGACGACAGCGACGCCGCGCGCGGCTATCTTGCCCGTGCCATCACGCGCTTCTCGACGGCCGCGACCCTGATGATGGTCGTGCTCGTCGCGAGCGGCACGTGGATCGCGACGCAGCAGTTCGGACGCTGGGCCGCGGTGTTCGGCACGCGCTCCGGTGCGCTGCTCGGGGCGAAGCTCGCGCTGCTCGCGCTTGCGCTCTCGCTCGCGTTTCGCTTGCGCCGGCGTTATCTCGCCGCGCTCGCCGTCCCGCACGCGTCCGCACTGCGCCGCGCCGCGCTGCGTCTCGTGCTCGTCGAGACCGGCGCTGCAGTCGCCGTGTTCGCGATCGGTCTCACGCTCGCGCGCTCCACGCCGGGCGCGCATCTCGACATCGTCTGGCCCTGGCCGTTCCGCTTCGCACCCGTCGCGGCGTGGACGGTCGCCGCGGCACGCTGGCAGATCGTCGGCGGCATCGCGCTCGCACTCGTCGCGCTGCCGGCGTTCGTCTGGCGTCATCGGCGGATCGGGCTCGCGGCGTTCACCGCCGGCGCCTCACTCGCGGCGTACGGCCTCGCCATCGGCGCCTATCCCGAGACGTATCGCAAACCCGATCTCGCCTACACCGCGCACTGGATCCGCCACGGCGCGGAAATCTTCACGAAGCACTGCGCGACCTGTCACGGCGCCGGCGGTCGCGGCGACGGCATCGCGAAGCTGCCCGCGGGCATCCTCGCCGCGGACTTGAGCGAACACACCGCGCTGCATACCGCGGGCGACATGTTCTGGTGGATCACGCATGGCACACCGACCGGCAACATGCCGGCATTCGGCCCACAGATCGACGACGAGGCGCGCTGGTCGCTCATCGCTTTCCTGCGCGGCTTCGCCGACGGTCATCGCGGTCGCGTGCTCGCGCCGACGATCGTGCCCGGGCAGCCCTGGCTCGGCGCGCCGAATTTCCAGTTCGAGACGAGTGGGGACGACAGCGGGGAGTTGAAGGATTATCGCGACGTGCAGCCGGTCGTCATCGTGCTCGCGAGCCTGCCGGCCTCACGCGATCGACTGCGCGCAATCGCGGCGGAGCAGGCGCGCTGGCAGCGTCTCGGGGCTCGGCTGTTCACGCTGCTCAGCGCGGGAAGCTGCCGGGATCTCGGCGCGGACGCAGGCGCGCTCGGCTGCGTCACGCGGGGCAGGGAAGACGCGACGTTCGCCTGGCGCCTGCTCGCGCGCACGCTCGGCGAGCCCGGCTCGCGCCACACGCTCGCACCGGACGTCGCGCACGCCGAGTTCCTCGTCGATCGCTACGGCTTCCTGCGCGCGAGATGGATCCCGTCCCAGGAGCAGCCGGGCTGGACTGACGTGAACGCGCTGGAGCGGGAGCTCACGCGGCTCGCCGCGGAGCCGCGCATCCTCGAATCACCGGACGAGCACGTGCACTGAGGACCCCGGGCGCTCAGTCCCGCGGACGCATGTGGGGGAAGAGCAGCACGTCGCGGATCGAGCCCGCGTTCGTGAAGAGCATCACGAGGCGATCGATGCCGATGCCCTCGCCCGCCGTCGGCGGCAGGCCGAATTCCAGCGCCTGGATGTAATCCGCGTCGTAGGCCATGGCTTCCGCATCCCCGCCCGCCTTCGCCGCGACCTGCGCGCGGAAACGCTCCGCCTGATCGTCCGGATCATTCAGCTCGGAGAAGCCGTTCGCGATCTCGCGGCCGGCGATGAAGAGCTCGAAGCGATCCGTGACGAACGGATCCGTGTCGCTGCGCCGCGCGAGCGGCGAGACTTCCGCCGGATATTCCGTCACGAACGTCGGCTGGATGAAGCCGTGCTCGGCCGTCTTCTCGAAGATCTCCGTCTGCAGCTTGCCGAGACCGTAGCCCTTCTCGAGATGGATGCCGAGACGTTCGGCGATGGCGCGGCACTCGTCCAAATCCTCGAGATCGGCGGCGGCAATGTCCGCATTCGCGGCGAGGATCGCCTCCTTCACCGTGAGCCGCGCGAAGGGCTTCCCGAAATCGAAGCTCTGGCCCTGGTATTCGACGAGCGTCGTGCCGAGCACGTTCTGCGCGACCGTGCGCAGCATGTCCTCGGTGAGATCGATCAGATCACGATAGTCCGCATACGCCATGTAGAACTCGAGCATCGTGAACTCGGGATTGTGGCGCGTGGAAAGTCCTTCGTTTCTGAAGTTGCGGTTGATCTCGAAGACCTTCTCCATGCCGCCGACGACGAGGCGCTTGAGATAGAGCTCCGGCGCGATGCGCAGATACAGATCCATGTCGAGCGCGTTGTGGTGCGTGATGAACGGACGGGCCATCGCGCCGCCCGCGATCGCCTGCATCATCGGCGTCTCGACTTCGGAGAAGCCGAGGCTCTGCAGATAGCGGCGGATCTGATCGACGACCTGCGCGCGGATGCGGAACGTGCGCCGCGATTCGTCGTTCATGATGAGATCGAGATAGCGCTGGCGGTAACGCGCCTCCTGATCCGTCAGCCCGTGGAACTTCTCGGGCAGCGGCCGCAGCGCCTTCGTCAGCAGACGCAGCTCGTCGACCATCACTGAGAGCTCGCCCGCCTTCGTGCGGAACACCGTGCCCGCGGCACCGAGGATGTCGCCGAGATCCCAGTGCTTGAACGCGTTGTAGGTCTCCTCGCCCAGCGTGTCGCGCTTCACGTAGAGCTGGATGCGCTCGGACATGTCCTTCACGTGCGCGAAGGTAGCCTTGCCCATGATGCGGCGGGTCATCATGCGTCCGGCGATCTTCACGCGCACGGGATTCGCCTCGAGCTCCTCCTCCGTCGCATTCGCGAAGCGCGTGCGGATGTCGCTCGCCAGCGTATCGCGGCGGAAATCGTTCGGATACGCCTGGCCGCGCGCGCGCAGCTCCGCGAGCTTCGCGCGGCGCTGCTCGATGAGCTGGGATTCGGTGCTGGTGTTCTGGTCGTCGGTCATGTCTTCTGTCCTGTGAGTCGCGGACGGGTTCGATCGTCCGCTCTAACGCTTGCTGTCTGAATCGGGGCGCTGCCCGCAGCGTACGCGGCCCCCTCGCGTCGCTCCGGCGGAGGCCGGAGCCCAGTCGTCGAGCTTCGGCGTTTCGGCCCGGGCGTGGATCCGACGCCGGGATTTCGCTCGGCCGTCGAATTCGCGGAAATGGGGTCAGGTTCCATTTTCGGGGTCACCTTGGCGCGAATCCGAATCACCGGCGCACCGAAAATGGAACCTGACCCCCATTCCGCCGGAGCGACGGCCGTAAGCTCAAATCCCCTTCTTCAAGCTCGCTTCCATGAACTCGTCGAGATCGCCGTCGAGCACGGCCTGCGTGTCGCCGCGCTCGACCTCGGTCCGCAGATCCTTGATGCGCGACTGATCGAGCACGTAGGAGCGGATCTGGCTGCCCCAGCCGATGTCGGCCTTCGAATCCTCGAGCGCCTGCTTCTCGGCGTTGCGTTTCAGCATCTCCTGCTCGTAGAGCTTCGCGCGCAGGAGCTTCATCGCGCGATCGCGGTTCTTGTGCTGCGAACGCTCGTTCTGGCATTGCACGACCGCACCCGTCGGGAGGTGCGTGATGCGGATCGCGGAGTCGGTCTTGTTGACGTGCTGACCGCCGGCGCCGCTCGCGCGGTAGGTGTCGACGCGCAGATCCGCCGGGTTGATTTCGATCTCGATGTCGTCGTCGATTTCCGGCGAGACGAACACCGAGGCGAACGAAGTGTGGCGCCGGTTGCCGGAGTCGAACGGCGATTTGCGCACGAGGCGGTGCACACCCGTCTCGGTGCGCAGCCAGCCGAACGCGTAATCCCCGGTGAACTGGATCGTCGCGCTCTTGATGCCCGCGACTTCGCCCGCGGACGCTTCGATGAGCTCGGTCTTGAAGCCGCGGCGCTCGCCCCACTTCAGGTACATGCGCAGCAGCATCTCCGCCCAGTCCTGCGCCTCGGTGCCGCCCTGGCCGGCCTGGATGTCGACGAACGCGTTCGAGACGTCCATCTCGTGGCTGAACATGCGCTGGAATTCGAGATCGGCGAGCGTGCGATCGGCGGTATCGAGATCGGCGACGACGGATTCCGCGGCCGCCTCGTCGCCCTCGGCCTCGGCGAGCTCGAGCAGCTCGCGCGCGTCGTCGAGCGGGGCCGCGATCCTGCGCAGCGAACCGACCACGCGTTCGAGCGCGACGCGCTCCTTGCCCAGCGCCTGCGCGCGCTCCGGGTTCGACCAGATGTTCGGGTCTTCGAGCTCGCGTTTGACCTCTTCTAAGCGTTCCTCTTTGACCGGCTGGTCAAAGATACCCCCGTAACACGTCGAGGCGACGCTGCAGGTCTTTGATGCGCTGATAGACGGAGGTCAGTTCCATGGGAATGCTCGGGCTCGGGTTGTCGAAGGCTGCGAATTGTAGCCCGATTCGGCCGGAAAGCGGTCGATTCAGAGCGCTTCGGCGTGCTCCACGAGCAGTTGCAGGCTCTCGACGCCCTGGTAGTCGTTGATCTGCAGCCGGTAGGCGCCGCGGATCAGGGCCGCCTCGGCCCACGGCGCCTCGAGCGCGTTGAAGGCGATCCCCGCGATCGCGAGTCCCGTGCCGGCCGGTTCGAGCGTGAGCTTCAGATGACTGCCGCCGACGATGCGCCGGCTGCGCACCAGGAATTCACCTTCGAACAGCGGCTCCGGGAAGCCCTGGCCCCAGGGCGCCGCATAGGCGAGCTCGCGCGCGAGCTCGAGCGTGAAATCCCGGCCGCCGAGCTCGCCGTCCGTCAGCAGCACGTGATCGAGCGTCGCGACATCGATCTGACGCGCGACCTCGGCCGCGAACGCCGCGCTGAACGGCTCGAAATCCGCCTCGCGGAGCGTGAGCCCCGCCGCCATCGCGTGCCCGCCGAAGCGCTGCAGGAGCGCGGGGTGTCGCGTCGCGATCGCCTCCAGCGCATCGCGGACGTGGACGTCGGGGATCGAGCGCGCAGAACCCTTGATCTCGCCGTCCGTGCCGGGCGCGAACGCGATGACCGGCCGGTGGTAGGCATCCTTGACCCTGCCCGCGACGACACCGATGACACCCTGGTGCCAGGACGGCTCGTAGAGACAGATCCCGGCCGGCAGCGATTCCGCCGCCGCGAGCGGCAGCGCATCGAGGATCGCGAGCGCCTGCTCCTTCATCTCACGCTCGATGTTCCGGCGCTCGGCGTTCAGCGTATCGAGCTCCGCGGCCTGCGCGCGGCAGAAACCCGGATCGTCGGAGAGCAGCAGCTCGATGCCGTGGGACATGTCGTCGAGCCGCCCGGCCGCGTTCAGCCGCGGCCCGAGCGCGAACGCGAGATCGGTCGCGAGCAACTTGCGCGCATCGCGCCCGGAGATCTGGATCAGCGCGGCGATCCCCGGCTGGCAGCGCCCCGCACGGATCCGTGACAGCCCCTGCGCGACGAGCCGCCGGTTGTTCGCATCGAGCGGCACGACGTCAGCGACCGTGCCGAGCGCGACGAGATCGAGCAGCTCCGCGAGATTCGGCTCCGCGATGCCGCGCACCGCGAACCAGCCGCGCTGCCGGAGCTCCGCACGCAGCGCGAGCATCACGTAGAAGATGACGCCTACACCGGCAAGCGCCTTGCTCGGGAACGCATCGCCCGCGACGTTCGGGTTGACGATCGCATCCGCCGCCGGCAGCACCGGCCCCGCGAGGTGATGATCCGTCACGAGCACCTGCATGCCGGCCCGCTTCGCCGCCGCGACACCCTCGAGACTCGAGATGCCGTTGTCGACGGTGATCAGCAGATCGGGATTCGTCTCGCGCGCGAGCTCGACGATCGGCGGCGTGAGGCCGTAGCCGTACGCGAAGCGGTTCGGCACGAGGTAGCCGACGTTGCGTGCGCCCATCGATCGCAGCGCGCGCAGTGCGACCGCACAGCTCGTCGCGCCGTCGGCGTCGAAGTCCGCGACGACGACGATGCGGGCATCGCGTTCCAGTGCCGCGACGAGCAGCTCGATCGCCTGCGCCATGCCGCCGAGGCTCTGCGTGTCGTGCAGCCCGGCGAGCGTGAATTCCAGATCCTGCGGCGCGAGCGCGCCGCGCGCCGCGAAGACGCGTTGGAGGATCGGATGGATCGAATCGGGCAGATCGTGACGGGCCGGGAGATCGCGGCGCACGAGGCGGGGGGTGGAACGGCGGGTCACGATCGAGTGGGCTCCCGGGGATGAAGGACGAGCGGCATTCTAGCGCCGGGAAGGGGCTCCTGTACCCGCACGCGCGCGTCATGCACAATTCCTCGCCAGTGCATCGCCACGGGAAGGCGTCGGGATCATGAAGAACTCACGAGCACTGCCGTCAGCCGGGCCTTGCGGGCTCCAGCGTGGGTGACATGGCGTCGAATGACGCCGTGTGTTATCCGCGCCTCCTCCGGCGCGTGCGCGCCCTGCTCGTAGATTCCGGGTTCGGCATGCTGATCGTCGTGATCTGGTGGGCCTCGCTGCCCGCTCTCGTCGCTGCGCCGCCGCTCGCGAAGTTCGCGTTTCCGATCGCAGCGTTCATCATTCTCGAGCCCGTGATGGTCGCACTCACCGGCGGCACGCCGGGACACCACCTCATGGGCCTGCGCGTCGAGAGCGCGGCGACGGGCCATCGGATAGGACTCCTGCGCGCGTCGTTGCGCGCCCTGTTCCGGGCGGCGCTGGGCTGGCTGACCTTCGTCCTCGCGCTGACGACGCGCAAACGTCAGGCCATTCATGACCTATGCGTCGGCACCGTGGTCGTCCTTCGGAATCCGGCCGCGTTGCCCCCTGCAGAGTGCCTGCCGGAGCTCCGACCGGATCTCGAGAGCTTCGACTACCCTTCGAAAACCCGGCGGGGAGTCGCGATCTGCATCTATCTGTTCGCAACCACGAGCGCGTACATCCTCATCCTGGGCGCCGCTGTCTCTGTGGACTGTACGGCGCATGCGAAATGCTCGTTCGGGGAAGCCGCCGTATACAAGGGACTCTGGGCATCATGGACGCTGGCATGCGCAGCGCTGATCGTTCACGGCTGTCGCGCACGGCTCATCGGCGCGCGCAGGAAGGCGAGGCGCGAGGAGGTTCGCGCGGTCGGCCCATGACCGTCCCGTTCCACCCGCGTCGCATCGGGATCGGGATGTCCGGGGATCGAGAAGAAATCGAGCACGGGAGCGAACACCGCGATCGATGCGCCTCCTTCGTCGGCACATCCTGTGAGGAAGTGCCGTCGGATTAGCCGAAGGCGTAATCGGACGTTCGGCTTCGCAACGAGGCACGGGCGGAAGAAATCGAGTGTCCGATTATGCTGCGCTAATCGGACGACTGCGCATGCGAACACCGCGATCGATGCGCCTCCTGCGTCGGCACATCCTATGAGGAACGCGCCGTGGCGCGCCTATCCCACCGACGCACCCCAGAACTCCGCGAGCAGCGTCGACACCACGCGCGGATGCTCCTCCGGAAAGAAGAGCTTCGCGCGCGGCACGCGGACGATGCGCCGGAGCCCGCCGAGGTTCTCGCCGAGCCATTGCAGCGAGGGCTCCGCGTCGAACACGACGTCGCCCGTGCCCCAGATCACCTGCGCCGGGACGTTCGAGGTGCGCTGTGCGCCCGCGGCGCGCATGATTTGTTCGCGGCTCGGGCGCCATTCGCAGAGCTTCGCGAACATCGCGAGGCGCTCCTCGGTCTCGACGATGGGCGCGAGATAGCGCTGCACGCGCTCGGCGTCGAAGAAGGCCGCATCCTCGTAGACGAGTGCGCCGAGGTGTTCGGCGGCGAGCGCGGGTTCGGCGAGCGCGTTCTTCAGCAGGGCCGGCACCGAGCCGTCGGCGACGCCGGCGTAGAAGCGCTTGAGCAGCGCGTTCGGCCAGCAGTCGTGGACTTCGCAGTTCGTGAGCGTCAGCGAGCGCACGTGGCGTGGATAGCGCGCGGCGAAGATCTGCGCGACGCCGCCGCCGGTGTCGTTGCCGACGAGATCGACGGCAGGGATCCCGAGACGCTCCAGGAGATCGAGCAGCATCCGCGCCTGGCCTTCGTAGCTCAGGTCGCAGTCGCTGCGCGGACGTGTCGCGCCGAGCGCGAGCTGGTCCGGCGCGATGCAGCGCCGGACGTCGGCGAGATCGTGCATCACGGGCAGCCATTCCTCGCCGTTCAGCGGCAGGCCGTGCAGGAACAGCGCGACCGGTCCTTCGCCGAGCTCGCGATACGCGATCTCGCCGGGCGGTGTATCGACGTAGTCGATCGACGCGATGCCGTCGGGCATCGCGCGCGGGTTCGCAGGAGACATGGGCACCTCCGCGTGGGTGTTGCGATTCGAAATCCAGTGTCGCACATCGACCGCGTCGATCCGCGACGGCCTCGGCATTGCGCGCAGTGCGCTTCTCAGCCCGCCGCCGCGATGATCGCGGCCGTCTCCGCATCCGCCGGATAGAACGCCTCGACGTGCAGGTCCTGCAGGGTGATGTCGAGCGGGCCCTGGAGGCTCGTGATCGTACTGACCATGCGGATGGGACCCGGCAGACCGAGGTTCACGAGCTCGACCGGCAGCCAGACGCCGGGCGGGCCGTCGAGCTCCGGGTGCCGCCACTGCTTCGGCACGCCCGGATAAGCCAGGACTTTCCTGATCAGCGCATGCAGCGCGGGCTCGCCGCTCCAGGTCGCGGCGCGCTGGACCTGATTCAGCATCGCGCGCGCGACGAATTCCCAGTTCGCGATGCAGGGACGGAAACCGTCCGGATCGAACACGAGATCGATCACGTTGAATCGCCCCGCGGGCAGCAGGGAATATGCTTCGGCGCCCTCGGCGCGCGCGCCGAGGCAGAGCTTCAGGAACTCGACGTGCGCCGCGTTCGCCATCACGAGATTCCAGTGCCGGTCGCAGACGAGCGCGCTGTACGGCTCGTGCCGCCGGAGCATGGCCTCGAGCGCGACGCGCGCATCGCGCATGCGCGCATCGTCGAGCCTGGTCTCGGCATAGGCGGGCGCGAAGCCCGCGGCGAGCATGAGCGCATTGCGGTCGCGCAGCGGCACGTCGAGCGCGATCGAGAGCGTGATCACCATCTGCCGGCTCGGCAGCGCGCGGCCCGTCTCGAGGAAGCTCACGTGGCGCGCCGAGACTCCGGTCGCGAGCGCGAGATCGAGCTGCGTCTGCTGGCGCAGCGCGCGCCAGTGCTTGAGCAGCGTACCGAAGCCGTTCGTGGCGCGTTTCGTCACGGGCTGCGCTTCACGCCGCGTTTCGCGCGTCGGCGCCGTGATAGGCGAGCCAGGCCTGGTGCGTGTCGATGCTGTGCTTGAACTTCGCGACGCGGCCGGCCGCATCGAAGCGGAAGACGAGCGCGACGTCCGTATAGCGGATCACTTCGCCCGTCGCCCGGACGCGGTAATCGGAGTCGATCATCACGACCACGAGCTCTCCGTCGCCGAGAAAGGCCTTCGGCTCGAACGTCAGGAATTCGACCGCCGCGAGGCTCTCGAAGAAGGCCTGGGCGCCGGCGCGTCCCCGCCGCGCCTGATACCACGGCACGTCCGTGGAAATCGCGCCGTACTCCCATTCGACGTCGGGCGCGATCCGCTCGAGGATCGCCGGGATGTCGCCCTGGAGGAAGGCATGGATGATTTGCCGGGTCTTTTCGATGTGAGTCATGGCGTGCACCTCGCTTGGATGTCGAGGCCATTCTCCACGGCGATGGCCCCCGATCAATTACCGGGCGGGTAATGGCCTCGCGCCCGGCGCTCGATGATGTCCACCGCCGTCTCGCTACCGTCTTCCATGGCGATTCCGGCGGCGAGCGCCGCACACCGTTCGCGCACCGGGGGCAACAGCAGCCGCTCCGTCAGCATGCGCCGCACGCTCGTCGCGTCGGGCCCGTGCGGATCGAGTGCGGCACCGACGCCGAGCGCGAGCAGCCGCCGCGCATGATCGTGATCGTCGCGCGTGCGCGGCTCGGCGAGGATCGGACAGCCGGCGCGCAGCGCGCGGGCGACGACGCCGATCCGCCCGGGCGAGATCACGGCCGCGGCACGCGCGAGCAGCCAGTCCTGCGGCAGCGTGTCGGCGAGGAAAGCATGCGGCGCGTCGACGGCGGCGCCCTCGAGCGCCGCCGTGCGCTGGACGACGAGACGCAGACCGAGCGCCTCAGCCGCGTCGAGATGGTGTCGCACGTACTGCGTCGCCTGCGTGACGGGCGTCGAACCCGGCAGCAGCGCAATGAACGGCTCGGCGCCGAGGAAGCGCAGCAGCGCGTCCGACGGCCCGCGCCCTGGCGCTTGCGGATGCGAATCATGGAAGAGGAAGCCGCTGACCGCGACGCGGGAATCGATCGGCGTGTCGTCGAAGCGGGCACTCGAGGCGAGGCGCACGAGATGACGCGCGTTCCCGTCGAGCCGCATGCCGCGCAGTGCGCCGCGACGCAGGCACACCGTCGCGCAGGGCAGCGCGTAATCCTCGGCGACGACGGCGGCGGCGCGCTGCCGGAATCCGGTGACGATCAGATCCGGCCGCGCGCGGCGCACGATGCTCGGCCACGAGTGCTTCCTCGCAGGTCAGCATGCCCCGCCGCCGGCAGGCGTTGCGTTCGTCGATCGGGATGGCTTCCGGATCGCAATAGCCGTCACGATGCGCATGCGGCCGACCGACGTCGTCGACGAGGACGAGCCACGGCGAAGGTTCCGCGGCGAGGCGTCGCAGGCGATGGTAGACGGAGGACCAGTTCGGGTCGCCGTCGATGACGACGAGACGATGCGGAGAAGGGCTTGCAACGGCGGGCGCGTGCCTCGCGATCTGCCGCGACAGCGCGCCGGGCGGTGTGGAGAGCACGCGATCCGTCCGGCCCGTCGCACGGATCAGGGGCTCGACGAGGCCGTGCCACTGCGCATCGCGGGCGCATCGCCGCGAGAGGTCGTCCTTCACGCGTCAGCGCCGCGTGCGCTCAGGAGGCCGTCGAGGCCAGCCGCGACGCCGCGTCGAAGAGATTGCCGGAAAGCAGACTCGGACCGGACACGAGGGCGGTTGGCGATGAGGTGCGGTTCAGCCGCGTCAGCCCACCCGTGACCTGTTCCAGCGCCTTGTCGTCGAGCTCGCCGGAGATCGGTTCGTTCGGGGATTCGGATTTGGGATCTGCCGTGTTCACGGAAGCAGCATCCCGCAGCGTTCCACGCCAGTCAACGAGCGGAAGCGCCGTGTGTTGCGCACTCCGTGGGGCGCGCCGTCGAGGCCCGCGAACCCCGCGCGCGGGCTAGCGCGTCGTCATGCCGGTCGCGTCCCATCGGGCGCGTCGCGCTCGGTTCGTGACGTGCCGAATCGGCGATTCGGGCCGCGCGGCGCCGAGGCAACGCCGCTTCACGGCGTGCCGCCGGCCCCGGGCGCGGTGCCCGCACCCCGCGCCGCCCGGAGATCGCGCGGCGCCGCGCCGAACCAGCGGACGAACGCGCGATCGAAGCTGCTCGGGCTCGCATAGCCGAGCAGATTCGCGACCTCGCCGATCCGCAAGCCGCGCAGCAGCAGGTCCTGCGCGAGCGGCTTGCGGACGCGATCGAGCAGCATCTGATAGCTCGTGCGCTCCGCCGCGAGCCGGCGGCTCAGCGTGCGCGGCGAGAGGTGCAGCGCCTCGGCCATCTCTTCCAGGCACGGCAGGCGATGATCGACGCGCTGACGCACGAGGCCTTCGTGCAGGCGCACGCTCACCGCAGCAGCGGTGCTGGCCGTCGCACCGGCTTCGCCGCGCTGCTCGTCCTCCGCCTCGCGACACCTGCGCAGCGCGAGCTCCCAGACGCACGCGTCGTAATCGACGTTCGCGACTTCGCACCAGTGCGCGGGCAGCGTGACCGCGTTGCGCAACGCCTCGAATCGAAACGAGCACTTGAACCAGCGGCGATAGACGGCGGGCGGCACGAGCGGTTCGTGCACGAGCTCGACCACGACCGCGCGTACGTCCGCGGGACGCATGGCGCTGAGATAGGACACGAGCGAGAGGAGCGGCAGCTCGACGAGGATCTCCGAGAGCTCGCCGAGCGCCATCCGCGGTGCGACCGCGAGCGTCCAGTACAGACCCTCGACGGTATTTCGCCACGACAGGTAGGGAATGCGTTTCGGCATGAAGCGCGCGAACGTCTCGACGCCTTCGCCGAGCGTCGGCGCGCACTGCCACGCGGCGGAGACCGGGCCGTGGAAACGCTCGGCGCAGTGTTTCGCCCAGGCGAGATGCCAGTCGGGCCGCCGCATCATCGAAAGGGAATTGCGTACGCAGATGAGCTGCTGCGCGACGGTGACGGTGTGCTTCTCGAGCAGCATCGCGGGCGTGAGCCCGGTCCCGGCGAGCAGACGCACGACGTCCGGCGTCGTGCGCGCCATGACGCGGACGTAGCTCGCGGGCATCAGACTGTCGGAGACAGGCGGCATGTGGTCGAGTCCAATCGCACCTTTGGCTCGAAGTGATAAAAATATGGCGCGAATCGCGTAGCGGCGTCAACCCGCGATCCGCAAGCTCTTCCCATCACGCGCGTCAGCGCGCCCGAACCGCCGCACGGCGAAGGAGAGGCTGCTGACCACTGCGCGCGCATCCCGAGATCCCCGCACGCCCACCGGCGTGCGACGTGTCCCGAGTGCCGACCGAGTATCCGTCGGCACGTTTTCCGCCAGTGATGGCCCGACAGAATCAGCACGCTGCAGGCGCAGGATCCCGCCAGGAATCCGCCCGCGGCCGGTACGAGCGCGCTGCCCGGTTCGCCGCGCCGTGCCGACGACCGCAATTCCGACCTCGCACGGCGGACGCCGTGTCCAGTTCGCGAATCGACGTACTGTCATCGATGAGAAGTGGAGGGTGCAAGCACATGAGAAAGACAATCCGCTACGGCGCGCTCGCGCTGGCCTGCGCGCAGCCGCTCGCGGCAGGCGCGTTCGGCGACGAAGACTACATGGCCTGGTTCAAGGCCAACCAGGCCGCAAAACCGCAGTTCGTCGATGGCGACACCATCACGTTCGACAAAGCCGAGCTCGTCAAGCCGTTCATTCCGGCCGAGTTCCAGAGCGAGCTCGTCTACCAGGGCATGGAGATGAAGATCAAGGACGCCGGCGACATCACGCCGGCCGACGTCTACAAGGCGGCCACCGAGAAGTTCAAGGGTCAGGCGAAGATCGCCTCGGACGGCGCGCTCGAGAACTACACCGCGGGCCGTCCGTTCGATCCGGCGGAATTCACGCCCGGCAAGGAATCGGGCTGGAAGATGGTGTGGAACTGGAACTTCCGCTGGCAGAACGAGGGGCTGCGCGTCGGTGAAGTGCACTGGGTGTGGGTCCGCAAGGGCGGCGATCACAACGGTCACGAGATCATGACCGAGGCCGGCGGCAAGTATAAGGCGTTCTACACCGGCGGCGGCTCCTTCGAGCGCGTGCTCACCGGCCCCTACCAGCGCGTGATGTTCTCGCACCGCTCGGACCTCGAGGCGACGAACTACAAGGTGAACAACGGCGAAGGCTTCGCGAAGGACACCGAGTTCCGCGAGTACACCGGGTTCACCTCCCCGTTCGACATCGCGGGTACGGCCTTCCTCATCCTGCGCTACGACGATCCGCGCAAGACCGACGACTCCTGGGCGTACATCCCGAGCCTCCGTCGCGTCCGCCGTATCTCGGTTGAAGTGAAGTCCGACTCGCTGCTCGGCACGGACCACACGCTGGAGGATTTCTACTGCTTCAACGGCCGTCCGCTCGAGCACGATTGGGAATACATGGGCACGACGAACATCCTGGCGGTCGCCCGCTCGCGCAACACGCACACGATCTACGGCGGCCCGAACGGCTGGGTGCCGGTCAACGACGACTGGGCGCTGCGCAAGACCGACGTGCTGAAGCAGATCCCGCGACGTTCGAACCACCCCTATTCGTTCAAGTATCTGCACATCGACCGCGATTCGGGCGAGTGCTACTACGCGAACGCGTTCGACAAGGGTGGCAAGCTGTGGAAAGTGTGGCAGCTCTCCAAAGAATTCACGGACGATCCGCAGTTCAAGGGCGAGTTGCAGGGCGGCTACGACGGCGTGCCGACGCCGGACGGACTGCGCGTGAGCTGCTTCCAGTCGATCAACGTGATCGACCTGCAGAACAGCCGCGCGACGCTCGTGCCGACCCGCGGCATCGCCGCGCCCCGCAACCAGCTCGAAGTCGTCAAACGCATCCTCGACGTGAACTATCTGACCGAGGGCCGTCGCTGACACGCTGATCGAGGCCAAATACGTACGCTCCTCTCATCCTCTACCTTTGGAGGAAGAGAGCATGAGGCCGCTCCCGCGGCCTCTCTTTTTTTGGTTCTTCTCCAGACTGCGGAGCACGATTCACCGGCAGGCAGAGGTGGCCTTCTGTAGATGTCGCCCTCGCGCAGGCGAGGGCCCGGTCATTCAGCCCCGCCGCCGAGGTCGAACCGCGGGGCGAGAGCGGATTACCCGCGCGGCGCACGCGAAGGCCCGAGGTTCACTGCGCGTGCCATGGGTCACCGACGGGGCCCTCGCCTGCGCGAGGGCGACCAAGATCAACCACGGCGGGATCCGTCTGCCGACCCCCAGTCTGGAAAGCAATCATCTTAGGGAAGCTCTGAATAAGTCCATCCTGGACTTTTCAGAGCACGGTCGGCAAGAAGCGTGGTTCTTGCCGACCTTACGTGAACAATGGCTTACGCCACTGTTCACGGCGGCACATCCCTGTGCCGCCGGAAGCTCTGAATCCTTAGAGCCGCCGGCGCCGGGAAGACGCGGCGGAAAATTCCGGTGCCCGACCCTGTACCGCGCCGGCGCGGAGCGGTGGGCGACGCCTGGCCTTGCCCGCATTCGCCCGGCAGCGCGCAGGCTCTGCGAACGCCGTCACGTTAATACGCGCCCTGCCCCGTCGCGACACGGGCCCAGATCGGATCACAATGCCACGCCCGGCCGCGATCCGCGGCGCGCGGACAGAACTCACCAGCGTCAACAGTTGCAGGGAGGCACCATGCCCGAGCATGCCCGTATTTCCGTTCGTACCCGTCACCTGATCGCCGCCGGCGCGGCCTGCTTCGCGCTCGCGAACGGCGCGGCACAAGCCGACGTGCTCGCGATCAAGCCCATCGATTTCGGCGCCGGGATGGTCGCCGCCGGCACGCTCACCACGAGCGGCGGCGCGATCACCGACTGGAATCTCGCGGTGACGACGACCACCACGCTCGCGCAGTACACGCCCGCGAATTCCGGCAGCAAGACCGTGAATCTCGTGAGCGTCAGCGCGAACGGTCAGCAGCTCACCGTGAGCACCTCGCCCGATTCGCTGAACTACCTCGACGGCGGCGCGCTCGGCTTCCGCGCGCCGAACGTCTTCCTCGATCTCGGCGTCACGCTCGCGGATTTCACCACGCTGGTCTCGCCGGGCGGCGAAGCGCAATACATGGCGGGCGGCGCGTTCGACGTCGCGCTCCTGAGCCAGCCCGACAACGCGGAATATCTCGCCGGCACGCACGCCGCGGGCGGCGCGAACGTCTTCCAGATCACGCCGCTCGCGTTCTCGGGCGGCGTCACGCTCACGGGCACCGTCACGACCGACGGCACGATCGGCACGCTCGGCGCCGCGAACATCCTCGACTGGAACATCACCGCGCTGCAGGTGACGACGGACGTCTTCGACGCCTCGAACAGCACGCTGAACGCGTTCGGTACGCAGATCAGCGCCGACGGCAGACACGTGACGGTCGACGTTCCCGACGGCTATCTCGAGCTCGACAAGGGTCCGCTCGGCGGGCGCAAATACGCGCTCTCGCTCGCGGATTTCACGACCGATCCCGGCACGGCCGGCTACTACCAGGGGCGCCTCGCGGTCACGACCGTCGACCTCGCGGCGGGCGGCGCGCGCTATGAAGTCACGGCGCCCGTGCCGGTGCCCGCGGCCATCTGGCTGCTCGCGCCGGCTCTCGCGGGGCTCGGATGCGCGCGGCGGAAGTAGACGACGCACCGCGCGCGACGGGTTGCATGCCGACCCGTCGCGCCGCGGTTCCGGGTGACGATCGGCCGCCGGTGTGACGGGACGCGCCCCGCGTGCGTTCCTGGCCGGCGACTGACCTATGATGCGGGCATCCTCAGCCAGGAGAGCCCCATGAACACGCCCCTCGTTCCCCCGTCCATCGCCGCTCCGAACAACGAGGCCTACAGCCATGCCGTGCTCGTCCCCGCCGGCTCGCGTCTGCTGCACATCGCAGGACAGATCGGCACGCGGCTCGACGGCACGATTCCGGAGCGATTCGACGAACAGGCGGACATCGTCTGGACGAACCTCTTCGCGATCCTCGCTGCCGCCGGCATGGAACCCGCGTCGCTCGTGAAGGTGAATGCCTTCATCGTCGGACCGGAGCACATCCCCGCCTACGTCGCCGCGCGCCGCCGTCATCTCGGCGAGTTGAAGCCGGCCTCGACGGCGCTCTGCGTGCCGCGGCTCGTGCGTCCGCAGTGGTTGATCGAGATCGATGCCGTCGCGGCAGCGCCGTGAGGTGTCCACGCAGGTCGGATTCGCCGCAGGCGTAATCGGACGTTCCGTATCTCGAACGGCGCGCGAGAATCGGGGGGTCGCATCACATGAGCGTCCGATTACGCTGCGCTAATCGGACCTACGAAACATGGGGCTTTCTTCCAGAACCGCAGCAGCGCCCGACGCGTGAGCGTGAACGTCTCCGCTTCGCCCGCGATCACGAGGCCGTCGATCGCGCCGCGCTTCAACGCGCTCGCGAGCCGCGCACACCACACGTTCTCGAGATCGGCGTGCACCGGCACGCCGCGCGCCGCGCCGAACGGCGCGCCACTGATGACGATCGCATCGCCGCGTTTCACTGCCGCGATCGCGGCATCGGGCTCGAGCACCGGTGACCACGTGATCCCTGCCGCCTGCGCGAGGCCCGCGATCAGCACGTCGTCGCCGAAAGCGCTGCTCGGTACGCCCGGTGCCGCAGCGAGCGCCCCACCGCCCCAGGGCCACAGGCCATTGATCGGCGGCTGGCCGCGCTGCTCGCGCGCCTGGTTGATCGGCGTCTCGTGCAACACCATCTGCACTTCGGTCAGCAGGCGCTGCATCGCGCGCTGGTCGCCCGTCGCCGGCAAATCGCGCGCCAGCGCGCGGCCGGCCATCTCGCGCGGCGAGAGACCGTAGCAGCCGGCGATCGCCTCGGCCCGCGCATACCAGCGCTTCGGATCCGCCCCGCGCACGAGGCCGAGCGCCGGCAGTTCGCGCGCGAGCAGCGCGACGAGGCCGTCCGCTTCGGCGGCGTCGAGATCGAAATGCGCGGCGTCGAACAGCAGCAACCGCGTCGGGTCCGCGCGGACGTGAACCGGATCGAGACGCACGAGCGCGTCGTTCGCGCGCCCGAGATCGATGCGTGCGGTGGCCGCAGCCGCCGGCGGAAAACCACCGGACGCGAAGCCGAAGCACGCGAACACCCGCGCTTCGAGCGGCTGCGTCTCGCGGCGCACGTCCGCTTTCGCGAGCAGCGCGCCGAGCTTCGGAAAGGCACAGGGGGGGACGGGCGGCTCCGGCTCGGCGAGCCGCAAGCCCGGCAGGACGAGCGTCAGCCGGGGCATCGTCGGAGCGCGCGCCATGACATGGGCGGCACGGCGGGTCGGGGATTACAGGTGATCGAGGATCGCGCGCTTGACCGCTGCGCTCTCAGCCTCGATCTGCAGCACGTTGCCCTGGCTCTGCTTGATCGCGGTGTCCGGATCCTTGAGCCCGTGGCCCGTCAGCGTGCAGGTGATGACCGCGCCGTCGCGGATCTTGCCGCGCTCGATGTCGCGCAACAGACCGGCGACCGAAATCGCGGACGCCGGCTCGCAGAACACGCCTTCGCGCTCGGCGAGGAGCTTCTGCGCAGCGAGAATTTCTTCGTCCGTCAGCGCATCGAACCAGCCGCCGGATTCGTTCACCGCCGCCCAGGCGAGATCCCAGGACTGCGGATTGCCGATGCGGATCGCGGTCGCGACGGTCTCGGGATTCTCGACCGGATGACCGGCGATGAACGGCGCGGATCCCGCAGCCTGGTAGCCGACCATGATCGGCCGCGAGTCCGTGACGGCCGGACGCTCGTAGCGGCAGGTGTCGTCGCAGAATGCGCAGGACTTCGTCGCGGGCTTCACGGCGGCGTATTCGCTGAAGCCCGTCCAATAGGCGCTGATGTTGCCGGCGTTGCCGACCGGGATGCAGTGGTAGTCCGGCGCACGCCCGAGCGCGTCGACGATCTCGAATGCGGCGGTCTTCTGGCCCTGCAGGCGATAGGGATTGATCGAGTTCACGATGGCGACCGGGGCCGCATGCGCCATGTCCTTCACGATGCGCATGCCGTCGTCGAAGTTGCCCTTGATCTGAATGACGATCGAGCCCTGGATCATCGCCTGCGCGAGCTTGCCGAGCGCGATCTTGCCCTCGGGGATGAGCACGAAGCACTTGATGCCGGCGCGCGCGGCATAGGCCGCGGCGGACGCCGAGGTATTGCCGGTCGACGCGCAGATGATGGCGCGCGTGCCCTCGGCGACGGCCTGGGTCACGGCCATCGTCATGCCGCGATCCTTGAACGAGCCCGTCGGATTCAGGCCCTCGAACTTCGCGTAGATTTCCACGCTCTTCTGCAGGCCCTTCGTGACGTTCACGAGCGGGATGAGCGGCGTGTTGCCCTCGCACAGGCTGATGATGCGCGTGTCCGGCGCGACCGGCAGGCGGTCGCGATAGTGTTCGATGAGTCCGCGGTAGTGCTTGCCGCTCATTTCAGCGCCTCCAGGCGGATGCGCACGACCCGGCCCTGGATCGCCGCGAGCGCCTCGATGTGGTGGATGGCATCGTTCATGGCCTTCTCGCGCACGCGGTGCGTGAGGATGACGATCGGCACCGTGCCCGGTCCTTCCTCCTTGTGCTCGAGCTGCAGCAGCGCCTCGATGCTGATGCCGCGATCGCCCAGGATGCGTGTGACGTCGGCGAGCACGCCGGGGCGATCGGAGACATTGAGCCTGAGATAGTACGCGGTCTCGACGTCTTCCATCGGCAGGATCGGCTGCGCTTCGACGGCATCCGGCTGGAACGCGAGATGCGGCACGCGGTGCTCGGTGTCGGAGGTGAGCGCACGCACGACGTCGACGAGATCCGCGACGACGGACGAGGCCGTGGGCTCCGCGCCCGCGCCGCGGCCGGACAGCAGCACCTGACCCGCGGCGTCGCCCTGGATCATCACGGCGTTCATGACGCCATTGACGTTCGCGAGCGGCTGCTTCGCCTTCACGAGCGTGGGATGGACGCGCAGCTCGATGCCCTGCTCGCGCTGGCGCGCGATACCGAGATGCTTGATGCGATAGCCGAGGCGCTCGGCGTAGGCGACGTCCTCGCGCGTGATGTTCCTGATGCCTTCGACGAACACTTTGTCGAACTGCAGCGGGATGCCGAAGGCGAGCGCGGCGAGAATCGTGAGCTTGTGCGCGGCGTCGATGCCGTCGATGTCGAAGGAGGGATCGGCCTCGGCATACCCGAGCTTCTGCGCTTCCGCGAGCACTTCGCCGAAATCGCGCCCCGCTTCCGTCATCGCGGTGAGGATGAAATTGCAGGTGCCGTTGATGATGCCGGCGAGCCACAGCACGTCGTTGCCGGCGAGCGCCTCGCGCATCACCTTGATGACCGGGATGCCGCCCGCGACGGCCGCCTCGAACGCGACGACCTTGCCGTTCTTCTGCGCGGCTTCGAAGATTTCGTTGCCGTGGAGCGCGATCAGCGCCTTGTTCGCGGTGACGACGTGCTTGCCGTTCGCGAGCGCCCGCAAGACGAGCTCGCGCGCCGGTTTGATGCCGCCGATGAGCTCGACGACGATTTCGACTTCCGGGTCGTCGACGACGGCGAAGGGATCGGCGACGAGCCGGATGCCGCTCGTGTCGAAGTCGCGCGCCTTCGTGAGGTCGCGCGCGCTCGCGACCGTGACTTCGATCGTGCGGCCGGCGCGGCTCGCGATGAGCTTCGCGTTGCGGCGGAGCACGGTGATGGTGCCGCCGCCGACGGTGCCCAGGCCCAACAGGCCGACTTTGACTGGGGGCAGGGATGCCATGGTGTTGCCTCTCGTGGTGCCCGCGCGGCCGGCACGTCGTGCGCCGGACCGTGCTGCGGGTGGGGATGGAGCGCGCCGCGGCCGGGCCGCCGCGCGCTCGCGGATTCGTTCCTCGTCTCGATCAGGCCTCGTGCGCGCGGAGCAGGTCCTTGATGCCGCGGATCGCCTGGCGCGAGCGGTGCGGGTTCTCGATCAGCGCGAAGCGCACGTACTCGTCGCCGTAGGCGCCGAAGCCGATGCCCGGCGACACCGCGACCTTCGCTTCGAGCAGCAGCTTCTTCGAGAACTCGAGCGAGCCGAGCGCGCGGAAGCGCTCCGGGATGCGTGCCCAGACGAACATCGTGCCGCGCGGACGCTCGACGTCCCAGCCGGCGGCGTCGAGCCCGTCGCACAGCACGTCGCGGCGCTGCTGGTACATGTCGCGGATTTCGGCGACGCAGTCCTGCGGGCCCTCGAGGGCGGTGATCGCCGCGACCTGCAACGGCGTGAACGTGCCGTAGTCGAGATAGGACTTGATGCGGGCGAGCGCGTGCACGAGATCGGCATTGCCGACCATGAAACCGACGCGCCAGCCCGGCATGTTGTAGCTCTTCGAGAGCGTGAAGAACTCGACCGCGATGTCGGTCGCGCCCTTCACCTGCATGATCGAAGGCGCCACGTAGCCGTCGAACACGAGATCCGCGTAAGCCAGATCGTGCACGACGTAGATGTCATTCTCGCGAGCGATCTTCACGACCCGCTCGAAGAAGTCGAGCTCGACGCACTGCGTGGTCGGATTGCTCGGGAAGTTCAGGAGCAGCATCTTCGGCTTCGGCCAGGAATCGCGAATGGCCTTCTCGAGCTCGGCGAAGAAATCGATGTCCGGGCCGATCGGCACGTGGCGGATGTCCGCGCCCGCGATCACGAAGCCGTAGGGATGGATCGGATACGAGGGATTGGGAACCAGCACCGCGTCGCCGCGCTCTACAGTAGCGAGGGCGAGATGCGCGAGTCCTTCCTTGGAGCCGATGGTGACGATCGCCTCGGTCTCGGGATCGAGCTTGACGCCGTAGCGGGCGGCGTACCAGTTGCAGATCGCACGGCGCAGGCGCGGGATGCCCTTCGAGACGGAATAGCGGTGCGTGTCGCCGCGCTGCGCGGTCTCCAGCAGCTTGTCGACGATGTGGCGGGGCGTCGGCTGATCCGGGTTCCCCATGCTCAGATCGATGATGTCCTCGCCGCGGCGACGTGCGGCGATCTTCAGCTCGCCGACCACGTTGAACACATACGGCGGCAGGCGCTGGATACGCGGGAATTCTTTGGCCAAGGCGATTACACTACTTTGAAACGGCGTTTGGGAAATCGAGGGGCGGAAAGCTACCGGCCCCGCAAGCGCCTGTCAAACCAAGCCCCCGGCGGGGCCCGACCCGGCCGGGGACCCGGGTTCCGGGACCGTGCCGCCGGGCCCGGAGCCCAGACATGACGAACCTGACCATCGACACCGCCCGCCGCGATCTGCTCGAACCCGCGGGCCTCGACATCCCGGACCTCGAACGGGTCCTCCACCAGCTCACGGGCCGCGGCGTCGATCTCGCCGACGTCTACTTCGAATACTCCCGCGGCGAGTCGTGGAGCCTCGAGGACTCGCTCGTCAAGGAAGGCTCGCATGTCATAGAACAAGGCGTGGGCCTGCGCGCCGTGTGCGGGGAGAAGACCGGCTTCGCCTACGCCGACGACCTCACGCTCGCGGCGCTCGAAGGCGCGGCCGGCGCGGCGCGGATGATCGCGGGCCAGGGCCAGTCGCAGGCCGTGCGGCTCGTCTCGGCGACACCTTTGCCCGTCCGCTACGCGATGGCCGATCCGCTCGAAGCCGTGCCGGCCGCGGCGAAGCTCGCGCTGCTTCGCGATCTCGATCAGCGCCTGCGCGCCGCGGATCCCCGCGTCAAACAGGTCATGGCGGGTCTCGTCGGACGCTACACGCGCGTCATCGTCGCGGCCTCCGACGGTACGCTCGCCGCGGATCTGCGACCGCTCGTGCGGCTCAACGTCTCCGTGATCGTCGAGCAGAACGGCCGGCGCGAGACGGCGTCCTACGGCGGCGGCGGCCGCTACGGCTTCGACACGCTGCTCCGCGACGGCCAGGCGCACGGCATCGCGGACGAAGCGCTGCGTCAGGCGCTCGTCTGTCTCGAAGCGCGGCCCGCACCCGCCGGCGAGATGACGGTCGTGCTCGGCCCGGGCTGGCCCGGGATACTCCTGCACGAAGCGATCGGCCACGGCCTCGAGGGCGACTTCAACCGCAAGGGGACCTCGGCGTTCGCGGGACGCGTCGGCTCGCGCGTCGCGAGCACCGGCTGCACCGTCGTCGACGACGCGACGCTGCCCGATCGCCGCGGCTCGCTCGCCGTCGACGACGAAGGCACGGCCGGCCAGTGCACGACGCTCATCGAGAACGGAATCCTGAAGGGCTATCTGCAGGACAAGCAGAACGCGAAGCTGATGGGCGTGACACCCACCGGCAACGGTCGCCGCCAGTCCTACGCGCATCGCCCCATGCCGCGCATGACGAACACCTACATGCTGCCCGGCCAGCACGATCCCGCGGAGATCCTCGCCTCGGTGAAGAACGGCCTCTACGCCGTCAACTTCGGCGGCGGCCAGGTCGACATCACGAACGGCAAGTTCGTGTTCAGCGCCTCCGAGGCGTATCTGATCGAAGACGGGAAGATCACCGCACCGGTGAAAGGCGCGACCTTGATCGGCAACGGCCCGGACGTGCTGACGCGCGTCTCGATGGTCGGTAGCGACCTGAAGCTCGATAACGGTGTGGGCACCTGCGGCAAGGCGGGACAGTCCGTGCCGGTCGGCGTGGGGCAGCCGACGGTGCGGATCGATGGACTGACCGTAGGCGGGACGCGGGCGTAGCCCGATTTTCTCCGCAGGTCCGATTAGCGACAGCGTAATCGGACGCTCCATTCGTTTCGCCGAGACACGTTCCCGGCATCGTGATGCCGAACGTCCGATTACGCCTTCGGCTAAGGAAGCTCTGAACAAGTTCAGAGCTTCCGGCGGCACAGGGATGTGCCGCCGTGAACAGTGGCGTAAGCCATTGTTCACGTAAGGTTGGCAAGAACCACGCTTCTTGCCGACCGTGCTCTGAAAAGTCCAGGATGGCACGTGCATCGCGCCGAACTCCGCACAGCGATGCAGGGTCGGGATGGCCTTGCCGGGATTCAATATGCCCTGCGGATCGAACGCGGCCTTGATGGCGTGGAACGTCGCGAGCTCGGCGGGCGAGAACTGCAGGCACATCGAATCGAGCTTCTCGACGCCGACACCGTGCTCGCCCGTCACCGTGCCGCCGACTTCGACGCAGAGCCTGAGGATCTCGAGCCCGAGCCGCTCCGCGGTGTGCAGTTGCGCGTCGACGTTCGCGTCGTACGCGATCAAGGGATGCAGGTTGCCGTCGCCGGCGTGGAATACGTTCGCGACCGGCAGGCCGTATTCGTTCGACAGCTCGGCGATGCGTTTCAACACGAACGGCAGCTCGCGACGCGGGATCGTGCCGTCCATGCAGTAGTAATCGGGCGCGATGCGGCCGATCGCCGGGAACGCGGACTTGCGGCCGAGCCAGAATTTCATGCGCTCCGCCTCGTCGCGCGAAACGCGCATTTCCGTCGCGCCCTGCGCGCGGAACAAGGCTTCGACGACCGCGAGATCGGCCTCGACTTCGGCCGGCGTGCCGTCGAGCTCGCAGAGCAGGATCGCGGCCGCATCACGCGGATAGCCCGCACGGCAGAAATCCTCCGCACAACGCAACGCGAGCCGATCCATCATCTCGAGCCCGGCCGGGATGATGCCGCGCTCGATCACCGCCGCGACCGCGCGGCCCGCGGCTTCGACGTCGTCGAATGCGGCGAGCAGCACGCGCGCGAGCTCGGGCTTCGGCAGGAGCTTGACCGTCGCCTCCATCACGATGCCGAGCAGACCTTCCGAACCGTTCATGAGCGCGAGCAGATCGTAGCCCGGTGCGTCGAGCGTGCGGCCCCCGATCTCCAGCCATTCACCGTCGGCCGTCAGGATCTTCACGCCGAGCACGTTGTGAACGGTGAGCCCGTATTTCAGGCAATGCACGCCGCCCGAGTTCTCGGCGACGTTGCCGCCGATCGTGCAGGCGATCTGCGAGGACGGATCGGGCGCGTAGTAGAGACCGAGCGGCGCGACGGCCTCGGACAGCGCGAGATTGCGCACGCCCGGCTCGACCACGGCGAGGCGGTTGTCGGCGTCGATGTCGAGGATGCGGTCGAACTTCGCGAGCGAGAGCAGGCAGGACTCGGGATCGGGCAATGCGCCGCCGGACAGCCCGGTCCCCGCGCCGCGCGGCACGAGCGGCACGCCGAGCCCGGCGCACAGCTTCACGATCGCCTGCACCTGCTCGCGCGTCTCCGGCAGGCACACGACGCGCGGCATGCCGCGATACGCCGAGAGACCGTCGCATTCGTAGGGGCGCTTCGCCTCCACGCTCGTGAGCAGCGCGTCCGGCGGCAGCAGGCGGGCGAGACGTTCCTCGAAGGTCATGGCGGCTCCGGGCACGGGAGAGTCCGGAGCAGTGTAGCCAGCGCTTACTGGAAGCGGTAGCTCGAAGGGACGACGACGACGCCGCCCGGCGTGACCGCGAAGCGCTCGGCATCGCGTGCCGGATCCATGCCGATCTCCTCGTAGGGCGGCACGGAGACGCCGCGGTCGAGGATGCAGCGGTGGACGCGCGCACCCTCGCCGACGATCGCGCCCGAGTAGAGGATCGAATCCTCCACGGTCGCGCTGTCGTCGATGTAGACGCGGTTGCCGAGCACGCTCCGGCTCACGCCGCCGCCGGCGATGACGGTGCCGGCGGAGACCATCGAGTTCACGCAGATGCCTTCGTTGCAGGAACGTCCCGGCACGGTCCGCGCCGGCGGCCGCTGCGCCTGGTAGGTGCGAATCGGCCAGTCGGCCTGGTAGATGTCGAGCGGCGGCTCGAGATGCAGGAGATCCATGTTCGCCTCGTAATAATCGTCGAGGCTCGAGAGCGTGCGCCAGTAGCGGTCCTGCGACACGCGGCCGTATTTGCCGCCGAAACGATAGCCCAGCAGCCGCGCGCGGCCGAACAGGCGCTCGCGGATGACGTCCATCACGGTCTTGTGCCGGCAGCCCTCGGCGCCGGCCGCGACCAGCATCTCGATGAGGCAATGCCGCTTGAAGCAGTAGACCTCCATCGGCCCGAAGTACTCGGTGTCCGCGGGCGCCTCGTTCATGTCCTTCTCGTCACGGATGTCGCAGAGATCGTCGCCGGCGAGCGCGAAGCGCGAGGTGAAGCCGCCGCCGTTCGCGGTGTCGCGGTCGACGGCCGCGATCGTCACGTCGGCCTCGTGCTCGGCATGGAACTCGAGGATCGCCGCATAGTCCATGCGATAGATTTGTTCGCCGGAAACGACGAGGACGTTGTCCTCCTGCGCGCCGTCGATGAGATAGAGGTTCTCGTGGAGCGCGTGGCACGGACCGGAATACATCGAGACGCGCTCGGTGATCGGCGGTGAGACGGCCGTCACGAATTCGCCGAGGTCGGTGTTGAAGATCGACCAGCCGTCGCGGAGATGATTCTGCAGCGAGAGCGAATTGAACTGCGTGAAGACGTTGATGCGGCGCAGGCCCGAGTGCATGCAGTTCGTCAACGCGAAATCGATGACGCGGTAATTGCCCGCATAGGGCAACGCCGCCGTCGTCCTGCGCGACGTCAGCGGCATGAGGCCACGCCCGTCGCCGATGGCGAGGACCATGACCAGGGTTTCATTGAGATTGGAGATAAGCATAGGCGTCAAGGGTCGGGCATTATACGCGCGTTCGCAGCTTAAAGAAGACCGCGGCCCCGGGCCCGCGCCCGCGGCTGACCGGCCCCCGAGGTGGCCGCTCGGCGCGCAATTCGTTATCTTAGTCCCCGCGCCGAGTGCACGGGCGCCCCGGCCCATGACCGTGGTTTTTCAAGGAGATAGCCGTCCGCTCCCGGCGGGCGAGAACAGTCGGAGGCGGCCCGGGCCGCGTCCCGCACCGCAACCCTGCTCGACAGCCTGGCCGAGACCACACTCCATGTCGGAAGAAATCCTCGTCAACGTCACGCCCCAGGAGACGCGCGTCGCGTTCATCGAGAACGGCGTGCTCCAGGAAGTGCAGGTCGAGCGCACGCGCAAGCGAGGCTACGTCGGCAACATCTATCTGGGACGCGTGAGCCGCGTACTCCCCGGTATGGGCGCGGCCTTCCTCGACATCGGACTCGAACGCGCGGCCTTCCTGCACGTCTCGGACATCGTGGCCGCCGACGAGCGGCGCGAGACGACCGGCAACGAGCCCGCGATCGAACAGGTCGTACACGAGGGCCAGGCGCTGCTCGTGCAGGTGACGAAAGAGCCGATCGGCACGAAGGGCGCGCGGCTCAGCACCTACATCAGCATCCCCTCGCGCTA
>JACQWY010000003.1:219918-229730 GCA_016209015.1 Gammaproteobacteria bacterium
TGCCGTATTCCAATTCGCTCGGCATCTCGCAACGCATCGAGAACGAGACCGAGCGGCAACGCCTGCGGGACCTGATCATGCAGGCCGAGCCCGGACTCAAGCCCCTGAACGCGCCGCTCGACGAGCCGCGCAGCGCCGCGGTGAGCCGCAGCACCGCGAACGGCGGCGGCTACATCGTGCGCACCGCGGCCGAGGGCGCGGCCGCGGCCGAGCTCCACGCCGACATGAGCTTCCTGCGCCGGCTGTGGGAGTCGCTGAGGGAACGCATCACGACGAGCAAGCCGCCGTCGGTGATCTACGAGGATCTGCCGCTCGTGCTCCGCATCATCCGCGATCTCTCGCCCTCGCAGGCCGAGAAGATCCGCATCGACTCGCGCGAGACCGATGCGAAGGTGCGGACGTTCGCGGAGGAGTTCACGCCCGAGCTGCTCTCGCGCATCGAGCACTATCCCGGCGAGCGGCCGATCCTCGACCTCTATTCGACCGAGGACGAGATCCAGCGCGCGCTGCAGCGGCGGGTCGAGCTGAAATCCGGCGGCCATCTGTTCATCGATCAGACCGAGGCGATGACGACGATCGACGTCAACACCGGCGGCTTCGTCGGCCATCGCAATCTCGAGGAGACGATCTTCAAGACGAACCTCGAGGCGGCGCAGGCGATCGCGCGCCCGCTCCGCCTGCGCAATCTCGGCGGCATCATCATCGTCGACTTCATCGACATGGCCGAGGAGGAGCATCGCCGGCAGGTGCTGCGCGCGCTCGAGAAATCGATCGAGCGGGACCATTCGAAGATTACCGTCAGCGAGGTCACCTCGCTCGGTCTCGTGCAGATCACCCGCAAGCGCACGCGCGAGAGTCTCGCCCACGTGCTCTGCGAGCCCTGCCCGACCTGCGCCGGGCGCGGCTCGATCAAGTCCGCGGAGACCGTGTGCTACGAGATCTTCCGCGAGATCCTGCGCGAGCAGCGCCAGTACGATGCCCAGAAGCTGCTCGTCGTCGCTTCGCAGGGCGTGGTCGATCTGCTGCTCGACGAGGAGTCGACGAGCGTCGCCGAGCTCGAGGAATTCATCGGCATCCCCATCCGTTTCCAGGTCGAGACGAGCTACACCCAGGAACAATACGACGTCGTATTACTCTAGTTCTCCTGCATGTCGCCTTTCCTGCACCGCTGCATCTCGTTCTGCTCGACCCTCGCCGCCGTCGTCATCCTGTTCGCGGCGATCGCGATCACCGGGCTCAGGCTCGCGCTGCCGCACCTGCCGACGCAACGCGCGCAGATCGAGTCCTGGACGGGTGAGCTGATCGGCCGGCCGGTGCGCATCGCCGGCATCCATGCCGAATGGCAGGGCTGGCGGCCCGATCTCAAGCTCGAGAACGTGGCGGTGCTGTCCGAGGACGGCAAGGCCGAAATCCTGAAGTTCGCCGAGATCGATGCGGATGTCGCGCCGCTGCGCTCGCTCGCGACGCACCAGCCGGTGCTCGGCCGCCTGCGCATGAAGGGCGTGACGCTCACGCTGCTCCGCGCGCCCGACGGCACGTTCGGCATCGCCGGCTTCCCGGCCACCCGCTCCCCCGTGCTCGGCTGGCTGCTCGCGCAGCAGGACGTCGTACTCGACGAGGCGCGCGTGCGTTTCATCGACGAGCTGCGCGGCGCGGCGCCGCTGCAGTTCGACGGCGTGCGCGTCGAGCTCCGCGCCGAGCACGGTGCCCCGCGCATCCGCGGCGCCGTGACCGCGACCAGCGTGCTCGGCAGGCGCATGAGCTTCGAAATCAGCCACGCCGCGGATCTGCTCGGGCCGGCGTGGCGTGCGGACCTCTACGTCGCGGTCGAGGGGATGCCGGTCACGGCGCTCGCCGGGACGTTCGACCTGCCGACCGCGACCCTCGATCGCGGCACGCTCGATGCACGCGTCTCGACGCACTGGCAGAACGGTGCGCTCGAACGTGTGTTCTTCGATCTCGCCGGCCGCGATGTCGGCACTGCGGGTGCCGCGTTCAGCGCCCATGGCAACGCCGCGCACACGGCCACGGGCTGGACGCTCGGCGTCGACAGGCTCGCCTTCGGCGGCGCCGATGCCCCGGCCGTCGATCCCGGACTCGTGATCGCCTACGGCGCGGGCGGCGACGGACACTCGCTGCTGCTGACCGCGACGCGCCTGCCGCTCGACGGCGTGCCGATGCTCGCGTCCTTGCTGCCGGAGAGCCGCGCGGCGCTGCGCGATCTGCTGCCGGCGATCGCGCCGCGCGGCGCGCTCGAGGATCTGCGCCTCGGCTACGCCGCGCACGGGGAGCTCGCGCCGGTGTACTACCTCAGCACGCGCGTGAAGGGCTTCACGACGAATGCGGCCGGCAAGCTGCCCGGGCTCGACGGCGTCGACGCGGAGTTGCGGATCAACAACCAGGGCGGTGCGCTCGACTTCCTCGACACGAGCTTCCACCTCACGCGCGAGGGATTCTTCCTTGTGCCGATCGAAGTGCGCAATCTCGGCGGCACGATCGCCTGGCAGGAGCGCGACCACGGCTGGCGCTTCTCGCTCGGCCGGATCGCGGCGCGCATCGAGGACATCGGCGTGCGCGCGGCGGGTCAGGTCGATCTCGTCTCCGGTCGCGCGCCGGTCGTCGATTTCGCGCTCGATTTCGAGGACGGCGACATCGCCCGCGTGCAGCACTTCCTGCCGCTCGGCCTCATGCATCCGCACGGCGAGCACTGGTTGCGCACGGGCTTCGCGTCGGGACGGATCGCCGAGGGCCGGCTCGTGTTGCGCGGTGCGCTCGATCGCTTCCCGTTCCGCGAGGGCGAAGGCGAATTCAGCGCGGACATCCAGCTCGCCGACGTCGATCTCGATTACGCGACGGGCTGGCCGTTCGCGACGGACGTCGAGGGCCTCGTGAAGATCCGCGGGCCCGCGCTCGACGCGACGCTCGAGAGCGGCAAGTTCTACCAGGCGACGATCAAACCGACGACCGTCCGCATCGCCGACATGTTCGGCGCGAAGCCCGTGCTCCTCATCAACGGCACGGCGCGGGCCGCCCCGGCGGACACGATCAAATTCATCACGAACAGTCCGCTCGTGCACGGCAAGGCGGCGCGCGTCGCCGAGCTCTCGATCAGCCGGGAGCTCGAGATCGATCTGAACATCGACATCGCGCTGTACACCGGCGGCAAGGAGCACGTGCTCGGCAAGGTCCGCCTCGACGGCAACCGCGTGCACTCCGATCGCGAGAACATGACGTTCGAGGACGTGCGCGGCAGCATCAGTTTCACGGAAAACGACTGGTACGGCGAGGACCTGACGGCGCTCTACGAAGGCGAGCCCGTGACGCTCGTCGTCAACGGCGGCCTCGACGATCCGAACTACGACAGCGAATTCCGCATGACGGGCTCGTTCGCAGCCCCCCAGGTGATGCAGGAATTGAAGACGTTCGCGCCTTTCGTCCACCAGTGGCTCACCGCGAACGGGCGCACCGGCGCGGTCAACGGCGCAGTCGGCTGGAAGGCCGTGATGACGATCCCCCAGGCCGGCAGCGGCGTCGCGAAGAAGCTCGTGGTCGAATCGAATCTGCAGGGACTCGCGATCGATCTGCCGTGGCCGTTCGGCAAGACCGCGAACGAGCAGAAGCTCTTGCGCATCGAGACGGAGATCAGTCAGACCCCCGAGCGGCACACGCGCGTCGCGATCGAGGATCAGGTGCGCTTCGACATCGTGCAGGGCACGGACAGCGAAGGCGGCCATCCCGTCGAAGGCGCGCGCATCGTCTTCGGCAAGGGCGGCGAAGACGCCGTGCCCGGGCCGGGGATCGTCGTGCGCGGCACGGCCGCGACGCTGCCGCTCGACGACTGGGCGCTGCTGCTCGCGGCGGCGACGAGTCCGAAGTCGGACGAGCTCGCGAAGCTGCCGATCGATTTCGACGTCACGGCCACGCATCTGCAGGTGCTCGGCCAGGACCTGCCGGACACGCGCGTCACGGGCGGCAAGCGCGCGCAGACCTGGCAGGTCGCGCTCGCAGGTCCCCAGGCCGCGGGCGAAATCACCGTGCCGCGCGATCTCGACGGCAGCGCGCTCACGCTGAACTTCGACAAGCTGTGGCTGAACAAGCTCGAATCGACGGGCGGCGCGCAGAATCCGCTCGACCCGCGCCGCCTGCCGCCGTTCGTGCTCGCCTGCCGCTCCTTCCGCTACGGCACGGTCGATCTCGGCCAGACGAACATCGTCACGAAGCGCGCGACCGGCGGACTCGATCTCGAGACGCTGGTCTTCAACAACGATGCCTTCCTCGTCGAAGCGAAGGGGAGCTGGCTTCTGCAGGGCGGCGTGCAGAGCTCGCAGTTCGACATCGAGCTGCAGGGCGAGAAGCTCGGCGAGGTGCTGAAGGTCTTCGGCTACGAGGGCGCGGCGATCGCCGGCGGGCGCTCGGAGTTCAGGATCCAGGCGCGCTGGCTCGGCATGCCGTCGGAGTTCACGCTCGATCGGCTCGACGGCAATCTCGAGCTCAAGGTCGAGGACGGCCGCTTCCTCGACATCGAGCCCGGCAGCGGCCGGCTGTTCGGCCTCCTGAGCCTGCAGACGCTGCCGCGCCGTCTCTCGCTCGATTTCTCGGATCTGTTCAAGAAGGGCTTCACGTTCGATCGCATCAAGGGCCACTTCAATCTCGAGAAGGGCGATGCCTACACCTCGAGCCTGAAGATGGAAGGCCCGGCCGCGCGCATCGAAATCTCGGGCCGCACGGGTCTCGCCGCGAAGGACTACGATCAGCACGTCGTCGTCACGCCTGCGATCTCGAATACTCTGCCGCTCGCGGGTGCGGTGTTCGGGCCGGCGGGTGTCGGTGTCGGCGCGGCGCTCCTCATCACGCAGAAGGTATTCAAGGCCGTCCCCGATCCGGTGGACAAGATCCTGAGCAAGGAATATTCGATCAAGGGCTCCTGGGACAATCCCCGGATCGAGCGCCTCTAGGAGAGCTTCATCATGTGGGGACCGAACGTCACCGTCGCCGCCATCCTCGAACGCGAGGGCCGTTTCCTGTTCGTCGAGGAGGACGCGGACGGACGCATCGTCTACAACCAGCCCGCGGGTCATCTCGATCCCGGCGAGACCCTGCTCCAGGCCTGCGCGCGCGAGACGCTGGAGGAGACCGGCTGGACGATGGAGCCGACGGCGCTCGTCGGCGCCTATCTGCTCGAGGCGCGGGGCGGCGCGACGACGTATCTGCGCTTCTGCTTTGCGGGCCGGCTCGTCGCGCACGATCCGGCGCGCAAGCTCGACACGGAGATCCGGCGCATCGTGTGGCTGACGCGTGACGAGCTCGTTGCAGAGTCGGCGAAGCACCGCAGTCAGCTCGTGCTCCGCTGCGTCGACGACTATCTCGCCGGCCGGCGCTTCCCGCTCGACTTCATCCATGACACGCGCCTTACCTGAGTACGTCCTGCCCGACTACGCGCGCGCCGCGGGCGCCGATCCCCACGTCGTCGTCGCGATCTCGGGCGGCGTCGATTCCTCGGTCACGGCGCTGCTGCTGAAGCGCGCAGGCGTTCGCGTCAGCGCGATCTTCATGAAGAACTGGTCCGAGCCGGCCGAGGACGGCCGCTGCCGCTGGGAGGACGATGTCGCCGACGCGCTCGCAGTCTGCGAGCGGCTCGACATTCCCTTGAACACCGTCGATCTCTCGCAGGCCTACTGGGACGGCGTGTTCGAGGACTTCCTCGCCGAGTACGCGCGCGGCCGCACGCCGAACCCGGACGTGCTCTGCAATCGCGAAGTGAAGTTCAAGGCCTTCCTCGATCATGCCCGCGCGCTCGGCGGGGACTTCATCGCGACCGGCCACTACGCCCGCATCGCGGCGCGCGACGGCCGGCTCGCCCTGCTCAAGGGCTGCGATGGCAACAAGGATCAGAGCTACTTCCTGCACGCGCTCGGCCAGGCCCAGCTCGCGCAGACGCTGTTCCCGGTCGGCGAATTGCCGAAGGCCGAGGTCCGCCGGCTCGCCCGCGAGGCCGGTCTCGAGACGCATGCGAAGAAGGACAGCACGGGCATCTGCTTCATCGGCGAGCAGCGTTTCAGGGAATTCCTCGCGCGCTACCTGCCGGCGCGGCCGGGGACGATCCGCACGCCCGAGGGCGAGGTGCTCGGCGCGCACGTGGGCATCGCCTACTACACGCTCGGCCAGCGCGAGGGCCTGAAGATCGGCGGCGTGAAGGGCCGGGCCGAGGGCGCGTGGTTCGTCGCCGCGAAGGACGTCGGGAGCAACGAGCTCGTCGTCGTCCAGGGTCACGATCATCCCCTGCTCCAGAGCACGCGCCTCGAAGCCGAGTCCCCGACCTGGGTGTCCGGCGCTGCTCCCGTCGCGCCCTTCCGCTGCGCGGCCAAGACGCGCTACCGTCAACCCGACCAGGCCTGCACCCTCACGGCGCTCGGCCCCGAGGGGCTCAGCGTCGAATTCGACGATCCGCAGCGCGCCGTGACGCCGGGGCAGTCGGTCGTGTTCTATGCAGGGGAAGAATGCCTCGGGGGAGCGGTGATCGGCGCCGCGGCTTGAAGTTTCGGGGACACGAGACTTCGACGAATTGGGGTCAGAGTCCGATTCAATTGGACTCTGACCCCGAATCAATTGCGAATCAATTGGACTCTGACCCCGCATTGGCTCGCCCCTAGGCCGAGCCCGGGGAATGGCCGATAATACCGCTCTCCCGCCCCTCTCAAACTTGCACGGAGCCACGATGAAGAACAGTTTCGACACCCGCATGACGCTCACGGTCGGCAGCACCGATTACGAGATCTACAGCGTCAAACGCCTCGAAGGCCGCTACCCCGTGGAGCGCCTGCCCTACTCCCAGAAAATCCTGCTCGAGAACCTGCTCCGCTTCGAAGACGGCGTGAACGTCACGCGCGAGGACATCGAAGCGATCGCGAACTGGGATGCGAAGGCCGAGCCGAGCCACGAAATCGCCTACACGCCGGCGCGCGTCCTGATGCAGGACTTCACCGGCGTTCCCGCGGTCGTCGACCTCGCCGCCATGCGTGACGCCATGCAGGCGCTGGGCGGCAATCCGGACAAGATCAATCCGCTCTCGCCGGCCGAGCTCGTCATCGATCATTCCGTCATGGTCGACGTCTACGGGTCGAAGAACGCCGCCGACGAGAACGCGCGCATCGAATTCGAACGCAACCAGGAGCGCTACGTGTTCCTGCGCTGGGGTCAGGAAGCGTTCTCGAACTTCAAAGTGGTCCCGCCGGACACCGGCATCTGCCACCAGGTGAACCTCGAATTCCTCGGCCGCACGATTTTCGCGACGGACAAGGACGGCAGGAAGATCGCCTATCCTGACACCGTCGTCGGCACCGATTCGCACACCACGATGATCAACGGCATCGGCGTGCTCGGCTGGGGCGTCGGCGGCATCGAGGCCGAGGCCGCGATGCTCGGGCAGCCCGTGACGATGCTCATCCCCGAAGTGATCGGCTTCAAGCTCACCGGCAAGCTGCCGGAAGGCGCGACGGCGACGGATCTCGTGCTCACGGTCACGCAGATGCTCCGCAAGAAGGGCGTGGTCGGCAAGTTCGTCGAGTACTTCGGCCCGGGTCTCGACAACCTGGCGCTCGCCGATCGCGCGACGATCGCGAACATGGCGCCGGAATACGGCGCGACCTGCGGCATCTTTCCGATCGATGCCGAGACGATCAATTTCCTGAAGCTCTCCGGCCGCAGCGACGAACAGGTCGCGCTCGTCGAGGCCTATGCGAAGACGACGGGCCTGTGGCGCGACGCGAATTCGCCCGAGGCCGTCTACACTGACACGATCGAGCTCGACATGGGCACGGTCGTACCCTCGCTCGCCGGCCCGAAGCGGCCGCAGGATCGCGTGCCGCTGACCGGCGTGCGCGAATCCTACGCGAAGGCTCTGCCGGACATGATCAAGGACCGCAAGGGCAGCGGCAGCGCCGAAGTGAACGACGGCAAGAACGCCTACACGCTGAAGGACGGCGCAGTCGTGATCGCGGCGATCACCTCCTGCACGAACACTTCGAATCCCTCCGTGCTGCTCGCCGCGGGCCTCGTCGCGAAGAAGGCGAACGCGCTCGGTCTGAAGTCGAAGCCCTGGGTCAAGACCAGCCTCGCGCCGGGATCGATGGTCGTCCCGGCGTATCTCCGGAAGGCGGGCCTCATGCCCGATCTCGAGGCGCTCGGCTTCCACATCGTCGGCTTCGGCTGCACGACGTGCATCGGCAACTCGGGCCCGATTCCGGAACCCGTGAGCAACGGGCTGAAGGCCGGTGATCTCGTCGGCGTCTCGGTGCTCTCCGGCAACCGCAACTTCGAGGGCCGCGTGCATGCCGAGGTGAAGATGAACTATCTCGCCTCGCCGCCGCTCGTCGTCGCCTACGCGCTCGCCGGCACGGTCGACATCGATCTGCACAAGGATGCGATCGGCACGGGCAAGGACGGCAAGCCCGTCTACCTCGAGGACATCTGGCCGAGCACGAAGGAAGTGCAGGACGCGGTCGCGTCCACGATCGACTCCGCGATGTTCAAAGCCTCCTACGCCGGCGTCTTCAAGGGCGACGCGCGCTGGGGCGCGATCGAGGTGCCGCAGAACAACCGCTACGCCTGGGACGACAAGTCGACCTACGTGAAGAACCCGCCCTACTTCGTCGGCATGCCGAAGCAGCCGGAAGGCATCAAGCAGTTCGCGGCCGCGCGCTGCCTCGCGAAGCTCGGCGACTCGATCACGACCGACCACATCTCGCCCGCGGGCTCGATCAAGAAGGACAGCCCGGCCGGCAAGTATCTCATCGCGCACGGCGTGTCGCCGGAGGACTTCAACTCCTACGGCTCGCGCCGCGGCAACCACGAAGTGATGATGCGCGGCACGTTCGCGAACATCCGCCTGCGCAATCAGATGGCGCCGGGCACCGAGGGCGGCTGGACGACTCATCAGCCGGGCGCCGAAGTCATGACGATCTACGACGCCGCGATGAAGTACCAGCAAGCGGGCGTGCCCTTGATCATTCTCGCCGGCAAGGAATACGGCACCGGCTCATCGCGCGACTGGGCGGCGAAGGGCACTTACCTGCTCGGCGTGCGCGCGGTGATCGCGGAGAGCTTCGAGCGCATCCACCGCAGCAACCTCGTCGGCATGGGCGTGCTGCCGCTCGTCTACGAGGCGGGCGAGAACGCGGAGTCGCTCGGATTGAACGGCACGGAGGTCTTCGAGTTCGAGGGTCTGAAGTCCGGCGCGAAGGCGCTGACGGTCGTCGCGAAGGCCGCCGACGGCAAGACGACGCGCTTCACCGTGACGGTGCGCGTCGATACGCCGAAGGAGTGGGAGTACTACGAGAACGGCGGCATCCTGCAGTACGTGCTGCGTCAGCTCGCAGCCTGAGCCGTAGCGGTCTGACGCGTGTGGGTCACTTGCTTCGGCAAGTTGTCCACGCGGGTCATACCCCGGCGTGCGCTGTAGACCAGGAAGCCCGGCATTGCCGGGCTTCTTTTTTTTGGTTCTTCTCCCGACTGCGGGGTCAGTCGACGCATTCCGCCTCGGCTGATCTTCGTCGCCCTCGCGCAGGCGAGGGCCCAGTCGGTGACCCGCGGCACGCACCGTGAACCTCGGACTTTCGAGCGCTCCGTCCCGCACCGCGCTCGCTTTTTACGCTGGCCCCGCGGTTCGACCTCGGCGCCGAGGCTGAACGACTGGGCCCTCGCCTGCGCGAGGGCGACACGTGGAAATACGCGCCGCGGTGTACCGGGGAACAGCCCCGCAGTTCGGAGAAGAGCCTAGAAAATGGGACTTCTCTAGATTGCGGGATTTGTCG
This sequence comes from Gammaproteobacteria bacterium, assembly GCA_016209015.1. Classification (GTDB taxonomy): domain Bacteria; phylum Pseudomonadota; class Gammaproteobacteria; genus JACQWY01. The sequence goes on from JACQWY010000003.1 coordinate 229,728, forward strand.
ACG
>JACQWY010000004.1 GCA_016209015.1 Gammaproteobacteria bacterium
AGTCCATCCTGGACTTTTCAGAGCACGGTCGGCAAGAAGCGTGGTTCTTGCCGACCTTACGTGAACAATGGCTTACGCCACTGTTCACGGCGGCACATCCCTGTGCCGCCGGAAGCTCTGAACTTGTTCAGAGCTTCCTTAATTTTTGATGGGTCACCGACGGGGCCCTCGCCTGCGCGAGGGCGACGAAGATCAGCCGAGGCGGAGTGCGTCGACTGACCCCGCAGTCTGGAGAAGAACCGAAGCTTTTCGTGGCTTCCCGACTCCACGGCACCACGACAGGACACGCGACGCCGTGTGGCGGGGAGCCAGAGGGCAAGGCTCGTTGGTGAGCTCGTCGGCTTGCAGCTCGACGCCGCGCTCGCGGGCGCGCGGCCGTTTCGACATTGGATCGACGCTCGCAGGCCCGATTCGCACGTTGCAATCGGGCCCGCGAGTGGAGCTCACGTCAAACCGGTGCCCAGGTGAACAGCTCCGCCGAGCGGATCAGCGGATAGAAATCCTGCTGGAACTGCGGGAACACGCGCTCGACGATCGACTCCGGCGTCCAGCCTTCCGCGGTGTGCGCGGTGCGGAACGGGCGGTTGTGCGAGAAGAGGTAGATCTCGTTGTTGCGCACGCCGAAGATCTGGCCCGACACGCCGCGCGCGCCGTCGGCGCAGAGCGCGATGGCGAAGGGCGCCACCTTCTCCGGCACGAGCTTCTTCAGGTTGTCGACGCGCTTCTGCTCCTCGGCGTTCGTCACCGGGATCGAGTCGATCATGCGCGTCCAGGCGAACGGCGCGATGCAGTTCGAGCGCACGCCGAAGCGCTGCATGTCGAGCGCGATCGACTTCGAGAGGCCGACGATGCCGAGCTTCGCCGCGGCGTAGTTCGCCTGGCCGAAGTTGCCGATGAGGCCGGAGGTCGACGTCATGTGCACGTAGACGCCGCCCGGGTTGTCCTTGAAGTAGGGGGCCGCGGCACGGCTCATGTTGAACGAGCCCTTCAGGTGCACGTTGATGACGGCGTCGAAGTCGTCCTCCGTCATCTTGTGGAAGATGACGTCGCGCAGATTGCCCGCGTTGTTGACGAGGCAGTCGATGCGGCCGAACGCGGCGACCGTCTTCGCGAGCATGTCCCCGGCGGCCTTGAACGAGGTCACGCTGTCGGTGAGCGCGATGCCGCGCCCGCCCATGGCCTCGATTTCGTCGACGACCGCCTGGGCCGGTCCCGCGTCCGTGCCCTTGCCGTCGAGGCTCGCGCCGATGTCGCAGACCGCGACCGCCGCGCCTTCGCGCGCGGCTTCGAGCGCGATGGCGCGGCCGACACCGCGGCCGCCGCCGGTGACGAGCAGGACTTTGTCTTTGAGCAGCATGTTCCGTTCTCCCGTGGATTACCGATGCAGGGCGCCGGGTCGGCGCGCAGGCGGCTAGCATATACGGGCGCTTCCGATTGATGAACCGCCGTGGCGCCATTGACGGTGGTCGAGAATCGCAGCGCCGATCCTCTCGCCGCGCGGCCGCGTATTGCGGATAATCGCCCCCATTCGAAGAAGACAATCAGGAGTCACGACACGATGAACACGCCCATCAACAAGACCATCCGCGCCGCGAGCGAGTCGGGCTGGATCGCCGATCATCGCGCGATGTATCTGAAGGACGGCGCCGCCGGCCACTACTGGGATTCGACGTTCGCCGGCGGCCCGGGGCCGCTGCCGACGCTGCTGCTGTTCACGACCGGCCGCAAGACCGGCAAGGAATCGATCATGCCGCTGCTCTACGGCAAGGTCGCGGGCGGCTACGCGATCATCGCCTCGAAGGGCGGCGACACCGCGCACCCCGCCTGGTATCACAACATGCAGGATCAGAAAGACGTGAAAGTGCAGGTCGCGACCGACGTGTTCCGGGCCCGCTTCCGCGTCGCCGAGGGCGCCGAGCGCGAGGCGATCTGGAAGCAGATGTCGGAGATGTATCCTCCCTTCAATGCCTACCAGGCCGCGACACCGCGCCGGATCCCGGTGATCGTGCTGGAGCCGGTGAAGTAGGGAAGCTCTGCACGAGCTCAGCGCTTCCTGCGGCGCAGGGACGTGCTCCGAAATGGTCCGGGACGGACTCGTTCGGAGCTTCCTGGAGTGACTCGGTGCGCGCGCCCGCTGCCCGCGGGCGCTGCGCGTGGATCCATGCGTTTTCCAGTGTAAGGAACAGTCGATGAAGAAGAACGCCACGCCGGAGCTGAGCTTGAGATGGTGGCAGGACAACGGACCCGACGGTCTCGACGACAAAGCCTTCGAATCGGCCCTGAAGGACTACGAGAGCGCCGCCGACAAGCTCGAGGACGACGAAGCCCACCTCGAGAGCTGCCTGAGAGCCCTCACAGCGATCGAGAACGCGGCGAAGAAGCTCGCCACCGAGGCCGGAAAGGCCGCGAAGACGCCGCCGAAGAAGACGAAGGCCACGCCCGACGACTTCGTGTACACCGGACAGGCGCTGGACCGCATCGACAAGGTCGTCGCCGCCGCGCGCAAGGAGGCCGAGGCCTCTGCGGAAGCGTCGGACGACGGCGCGCTAGGCAGCCCCGAGGCCTACAAGAAATACCTCAAGTCCGTGCTCCGCAAGGTCAAGGCGCGGCCGATGAATTTCGCGGTCGCGATCGGTGCGAAGGCGCCGCAGCACCGTTTCGTCTTCCATCGCACGAAAGCGGGCACCGCGATGGTCGCGGCGCTGCGCAAGGAGACCGGGCTCGCGAAGCTGTCGTTCGGCGTGGCGAGCGTGGATCCCGCCGCGCCGCTCGTCCTCCGGCTCGCGCTCGAGGGGCCACAGCTCCCGGGCCTGAAGAAGAAGGGCGAGCGCGTCCTGAAGCTCTACAAGCCGCTGCCCTACAGCAAGATCGTGCTGCTGCTCGCGGGCAAGGAAGTCGAGGACCTGCCGGATCCGGAAGACGTCGACGTCGATGACGACGCGGACGTTGAAGACACGGTCGCCGCGCCGCCGCCGCCGCCGCCTCCCCCTCCGCCGCCTGCGCCGCGCCGCAGCGCGACGGATCTGACGGCTGCCATGAACCGGCTCTCGCCGGCGCTGAAGGCCGCGGTCGCCGCGAATCCGGATCGCAAGGACGAACTGCTGCGTCCGGTCGCGAGCTTCCAGGCCCAGCTCAAGGCCGACGATCTCGAGGCGGCGAGCCGCACGCTCGTCGATCTCGCGACGCTCATCAAAACGCTGGGCGGCGGCGACGATTCGGCATTTCGCGCGCGCTGGGCCAAGGCCCGCGCGGCGTGGATGGAGGCGAGCGATGCCGTCGACGCGCAGATCGCGAAGCTGCAGTCCGCCTTGCGCGGGCAGGACGACGTCGATTTGCACGAGATCGCGGAGTACGGCCTGAACGGCGTGACGGGCGGCTTCAAAGTGCCGCTGATGGCGGCCATCCGCGACATCGACGACCAGGGCAGCGGGGACGAGGACGCGATCGCGGACCTGCGCGACATCATCGCCGGCTTCCGCGGCCACCTCGAGAGCGACGAGCGCATCGCGGTCTGCGACGACAACCCCTTCCGCGTCGCCGTGAGCATCCGCAAGACGCTGGGTGACGCGCTCGCCGAGATGGCGACGGCGCTCGAAGCCTGAGCCCGGCCCCGGACGTTCCGATAGACGCAACAGATTGCAGGACGAGACGCCATGCCCGTATCCATCGACGCATTCAAGACCGCCTTCAAGAAGGGCGCCAAGGCCAAGAACGACAAGATCCGCTGGACGGACAAGGAGAAGTGGTGGCAGACCCAGACCTCGCTGAAAGGCGTGGTCACGGCGCTCGATGCGCTCGACAAGGATCTCTCGAAGAAGAACGTCCAAGCCGTGCTCGACGCCATCGACCGGCTGCCGGAGAAGAAGCGCCTGCGCTACGCCGAGCCGCTCGCCGAACTGCGTCGCGAAGTGAGCTCGATCGCCGTACCGACCACGCCGGCCGTCGTCGACAGGCAGAAGATCAACGACGACGCCTTCGTGTTCATGAGCGGCGGCAAGGCCCTGGGCGGCCCGATCACCAAGACCCGTGCGGATTTCGTCGAAAGCCTGAACGGCAAGCTCGGAGAGCTCGCGAAGACGCACGGCTTCCAGATCGACGATCTCGACGGGCTCATCGAGTCCGTCGTGAAGGACGCGAAGATGGGCGCGACCTCCTCGGACGTGGACGCTTCGGTGTGGGGCGAGGCCTTGAAGCACGTCAACGACACCGTCATCCCCGGCATCGCGAAGGACCTGGCGAACATGAAGTCGACCGGCCTGCTCGGCGACGGCGCCGTGCTGAAGGGCGTCAAGTTCACGGGCAGCGACTTCCACAAGGGCGGCAAGCAGGTGCTGATCCTGCGCTTCGAGGAGGACGGTCGCACGAAGAAGGTCGTCTACAAACCGAGCAGCCTCAAAGTGGATGCGACGCTGTTCGGCAAAGACAGCGTCGGTGCCAGGCTCGGCGTCCAGACGTACAACATCGTCCCGATGGAAACCGAGGATCACGAGGATGCCGGCTACGGCTACATGGAGTTCGTCGACACCGGCGGGCATCCCTCGACCGGTGCCGACGTCCTGAAGATCTACGAGAGCCTCGCGGCGAACATGGCCTTGTCCTATTACGTCGGGCTCGAGGACGTCCACGAGGAGAACATCATCGTGAAGAAGGACGGTCTCCAGGTCATCGACATGGAGGCGACGACGGGCGTGTTCAACGAGAAGGACGACGAGAAGTCCGGTGGCTTCATCGATCAGTTGTGGAACAAAGCGATCTGGCAGGGCTTGCGCGTCGAGCTCCAGAAGCTGGCCGGAGACGGCAAACTGACCTCGCTGCCGAAAGACAAGGACGTCGAGAAGCGCATGCTGGCGAGCTTCAAGGCCGTCATCGACAAGCTCGGCACGGTGGGGACGGATCTCAAACCGCTCGAGGACGTGCTCGCCCAGCAGACGACCCGCACCGTGCCGATTCCGACGAACGTCTTCCAGAAGGAGCTGATCCCCGAGGCCGGGAATTATGCGTCGCTGGGCGAATGGAAGAAGCGGATCAAGACCGACGTGGATCGTGCGCAGCCGAACGACGACACGAACGTGGTCGTCAAAGCGAAAGCGACGACGAGTACGCCTTACGCCACGATCGGGAATCTGCTCTCGACGCAGGGGGTGTTCGACGCGCTCAAGCGCGGCGACGTGCCGTACTACACGCGCCAGCTCGGCTCGACGACGGTCGAGGACGAGAAGGGCGAGGCCATCGATGTGCCGGGTTACGTCAAGGTCGTGGACCCGATAGACGTCGCGATGACGAAGCGCCGCACGAAGCAGCCGAAGAATCTCTACAAGGTCTTCAAGGTCCAGGGCATCGACCGCGTGCTCGAGGTGCAGGCCGACGTCGCGCAGTGGATCGCCGCGAAGAAGAACAATCCGAACTGACTGTGACGGCGCCGGGGGGGCCGTTCGGCCCGCTCAGCGCGCGCCGTACTGCAGCGCGTAGTACGTGCGGTATTCCCCGCTCTTGATCCGCCGCCACCAGCGCTCGTTGTCGACGTACCACTGAATCGTCGCGGCGAGTGCCTGCGGCCAGGCCGAACGGCTCGGCGCCCAGCCGAGCTCGCTTCTGATGCGCCGCGCGTCGATCGCGTAGCGCCGATCGTGGCCGGGCCGGTCCGCGACCGGCCGGATCATCTCCCGGCCCCTGCCCATGATGTCGAGCACGAGGTGCGTGAGCTCGAGATTCGAGCGCTCGTTGCTGCCGCCGATGTTGTAGACCCGCCCGCCCTTCCCGCGCTCGAGGACGGCGAGCAGCGCCTCGCAGTGATCCTCGACGTGCAGCCAGTCGCGTACGTTCAGCCCGTCGCCGTAGAGCGGCACCGGTTCGCCGTCGATGAGGTTCGTCACGAACAGCGGGATCACTTTCTCCGGGAACTGATACGGCCCGAAGTTGTTCGAGCAGCGCGTCACCAGCACGTCGAGGCCGAACGTGTGCTGATAGCTCAGCGCGATCATGTCGCTCGCCGCCTTGCTCGCCGAGTAGGGACTGTGCGGATTGAGCGGCGTCTCTTCGCTGAAGCGGCTCTCGGGATCCCCGAGCGGCAGCGAACCGTAGACTTCGTCCGTGCTGACGTGCAGGAAGCGGCGGCCGCCCGCGCGGCGCAGGCTCTCGAGCAGCGTCTGCGTGCCGAGCACGTTCGTTTCGATGAACGGGCGCGGATCGAGGATCGAGCGATCGACGTGGCTCTCGGCCGCGAAGTGGACGACCGCCTCGCACTCCCGCATCAGCTCGTCGACGAGCGCGCGATCGTTGATGTCGCCGTGGACGAAGCGGAAGCGCGGATCGCCTTCGAGCCCGGCGTGGTTCTCGCGGTTGCCGGAATAGGACAGACTGTCGAGGTTCACGATGCGCCAATCGGGGCGGCGCGCGAGCACGAAGTGCAGGAAGTTCGAACCGATGAAACCGCTGCCGCCGGTGACGAGGATGCTCCGCATCAGCTCGGGGTTCCCGCGCCGTGGCGCTCGTAGGGATGCGCGAGCGGCAGGTTCGCCTCCTCGAGCAGCGCGAGCAGGTATTCGCCGTAGCCGCTCTGCGCGAGGCTCGCGGCGAGCCGGCGCAACTGCGCGTCGTCGATCATGTCCATGCGCCAGGCGATTTCCTCGACGCACGCGACCTTCCAGCCCTGACGTTGCTCGATGACCTGGATGAAATGACTCGCCTGCAGCAGCGAATCGTGCGTGCCGGTGTCGAGCCAGGCGGAGCCGCGACCGAGCACTTCCACGCTCAATTCGCCGCGCTCGAGATAGACCGCGTTGACGGCCGTGATCTCGAGCTCGCCGCGCGCCGAAGGTCTGAGGTGGCGCGCGATGTCGATTACCTGGTTGTCGTAGTAATAGAGGCCGGTGATCGCGATGTTCGAGGGCGGCACGGCGGGCTTCTCGATGATCACCGAGGGCCTGCCGTCGGCATCGAAGCCGACGACGCCGTAACGCTCCGGATCGCGCACGCGGTAGCCGAAGACCTTCGCGCCGTGCGTGAGATGCGCGGCGGCCTGCAGCTTCGGCTGCAGGCCCTGGCCGTGGAAGACATTGTCGCCGAGCACGAGACACACCGTGTCGTCGCCGATGAAGTCCGCGCCGATGATGAACGCCTGGGCGAGGCCTTCGGGATTCGGCTGTTCCGCGTAGTGCAGCGAGATGCCCCATTGCTCGCCGGTGCCGAGCAGCTCGCGGAACATCGGCAGCGCCTCGGGCGTGCTGATGATGAGGATTTCGCGGATGCCGCTCAGCATGAGCGTGCTGAGCGGATAGTAGATCATCGGTTTGTCGTACACCGGCAGCAGCTGCTTGCTGACGACCTGTGTGATCGGATAGAGCCGCGTGCCGCGCCCCCCCGCGAGGATGATGCCTTTCATGTCTCCACCTTGCCGACGTCGGACCGGCCGTCGCGTCGCGCGCAGAAACTGTCGGGAAAGCCGCGTGCGTCGCCGCGACGCTCGGACGTCGGGCGCCCGGCGTTGGGGATGCTGGTCGAATCGGCTGTCATGGGCTCGCGCGCACTCCGTGCAGGTTCCCCGTCGCGTGCTGCGGACCGGCTGTACCGCTCTGCCGTGCATCCGGTCGCGGATCGCGGAAGACCCGGGGATGCTCGCGCTGCCCGCGGTCGTGCCGATCAAAGCCGGCGGCTGCACACTGCCGGCGCGGTCTATCGAGGGATCGGCCGGAGAATACCACAAGGCCTCCGCACCGAGATCCGCACCCGATCGTGCGCGCGTCGCAATCCGGCGCGGGGCGCCGGACTGTTAAAGATCGTCACTCCGCGCAGTCACGGCGCGCTCTGCACGAGCTTGACGTCCGTACGCGGGATCGGCATCGCGACACCACGCGCGCGCAACGCCGCGAGCAGCTCCGCGCTGATCGCGCCGCCGGCCGTCACGTAGTCCGCGGCTGCGACCCAGGGCTTCACCGCGAGCTTGAGCGCGCCCGGATCGAAGGCGGAAATGCCGACGAGCGGCGCGGGTGTGGCGAGCACGAGCGGTTGTGCGCGCAGCACTTCGTCCACCGCGTCGCGCACGCGCGCGAGGTCGGCGTCGTAGGCGACGGGCAGCACGAGATCGAGCTGCCGGATGCGACCGTAGTTGTGGAGGATCTCGCCGACGATCTTGCGGTTCGGGATCACGACCTGCGACTGATCGGCATGCAACAGGATGGTGTCGAAGAGCGCGATGTTCGCGACGAGGCCTTCTTCGCCGATGATGCCGATGTAGTCGCCTTCGCGGAACGGGCGCGTGAAGATGATGGTCAGTCCCGCCGCGAGATTGCCGAACACGCCCTGCAGGGCGAGCGCGATGCCGGCACCGGCGACGCTCAGGCCGGCGATGAGCGGGAGCAACTCCACGCCGACGTTCTGCAGCGCGACGATCACGAAGATCAGCAGGACGAGCAGTCTCGTGACTTGCGCGGTGAGGCGGCGCACCGGCGGCTCGAAACCGTGGCTCGAGAGCCAGCGATCCGTGGCACGGCCCGCCCAGCGGCCGACGTAGGCGCCGATGATCATGACGGCGATCGCCACCATGAGCTTCGGGCCGAAGCGCATCGCGAGATCGAGCGCGGTGCGTTTCGCGTGGTCGAGCATGTCGAGCTGATCGTTCATCGGCGGCTTCTTCCGGGGACGACGAGAGACTCCCCGAAGTGTACGGGTGCGCCGACCGCCCGCGCAAACCGTGGGCCATAATCGCTGCGTCCGCCGGTCTGAGCGAGCCGTTCCGGACTCGAACGTTCGGCGCCTCGATGTGCGGGATAGCGCGTCCGCCGTGTCCGCGCGAACCCGGCCGACGGGCGCTGCGCGGAGTCGAGACAGCGGCAGACGGCATGCCAGGCGCACCGAAAAATTGGCTCTTCTCCGAACTGTGGGGCCGGCGCAGAACACGAGCGCAGCGCGGAATGGAGCGCTCGAAAGCCCGAAGCTCACTGCTCGTGCCGTGGGTCACCGACGCGGCCCTCGCCCGGGCGAGGTGACGGGCATCAGCCAGGGCAGGATGCGCCGGGCAGACGCGCCGCCGGGAGAAGAACGTTTCCTGTCACAAATGCACCGCGAACCACCCCCGCGCGGCCGCCGCCGCTTCGTCGATCCTGTCCATGTAGACGTCGTAGTGCCGGCAGTCGATCTCGACCAGGCGCTTCGGCTCGCCAGCCGCGGCGAACGCCTCGTGCTGCCAAGCCGTCGGCGTCGTCGCATCGTTCGCGGCGACGATCATCAGCAGCGGCGTGGGCGCGATCGCTGCGACGAACGACGCGGGCTCCCAGGTGCGCAACAGATCGAACGTGCGCAGCGTGAGCTCGTTGCGATAGCGGGTCATGACGTCCTTGCGCGCGATCCATTCCGCGGTCTCCGATCCCGTCGTTGCCGCGGCCGTCGTCGCGGGCGGCTCGCCGCGCCGGCGCGCATCGCGATCCGCGTCGAGCTTGCCGCGGAAGGCCGCGCGCCTCGCGGCCGGAACCCAGGCCTCGAACGTCCGCGTGCCGCTCACGAGCGGCACTTGCGAAACCACGCAGCGCACACGGCGGTCGAGCGCGGCGGCGACGAGCACGAGCCCGCCTGCGTAGCTCGTGCCCCACAGGCCGATGCGCTCGGCATCGATCCCGGGCAGGGTGCGCGCGAAGGAGATCGCCTCGCGCAGATCCGCGAGCTGTCGCCAGGGATCCGTCTCGCCGCGCGGCCAGCCGGCGCTGCGGCCCCAGTTGCGATGATCGTAGGCGAGGCAGGCAAAGCCCGCGGCGACGAAACGACCGGCGTATTCCGCGAGATCCATGTCGACGATCCCGCTCAGCCCGTGCACGAGGACGACGAGCGGATGCGGACCCTCACCCGCCGGTCGCGCGAGCCAGCCGGCGAGCGCGATGCCCTCGTTCTCGAAGAAGATGTCTCTGGTCTCCATGCCGCGCCCCGGTGATGAGTTCAGCGCATCGTAGCGCGACGACGAAGCGCCGGGGATGGTCCGCGGCATGCTTCCTGCTTCCTGACGGTGAACCGAGCCCTCGGGCGGAGGCTGCCATGCGATACGCCGTGACCGCGTTCCTCGTCCTCGTGCTCGCCGCGTGCGGCGGCGACAACACTGCGTCGAACGTCAACGCGCCCGGCCGGCGCGCGGGCATGGAAACGAAGGTCCTCGGCGCCGGCGCCTCGCTGCTGCAAGACAAACCGCCGATCGAGGCGCTGAACTCCTATCTCGACGGCTTCCACTTCCGCAACGGCGATCAGCAGTTTCAGGTCGAAGCCCATCACTATTGCGCAACGCTGGGCGAGGAGATCACGCAGTGCGTGATTTACGACGGCAATGTCAAAGATGCAAAGCTCATCGGCGTCGAGTACGTCATCAGCGCGCGCCTGTTCGCGACGCTGCCGGAGATCGAGAAGCCGCTCTGGCACAGCCACGTCTATGAAGTGAAGTCCGGACAGCTCGTCGCGCCCGGCATTCCGGCGCTCGCCGAGCACGCGCTGATGAAGAAGATGGTGACGACGTACGGCAAGACGTGGCACACCTGGCACACGGACCGTCAGCAGGAGCTGCCGCTCGGCGTGCCCCAGCTCATGATGGGCTTCACCGCCGACGGTCAGCTCGACCCGCACCGCCTCGCCGAGCGCGACAACCGCTTCGGGATCTCGACGGACGAGACGCGCCGCCGCCGCGGCGACATCGAAACTCCGGCGATAGCGCCCGGTGCGGATGCCTGGCAGCAGGGGCGGGTGGTGCAGTTGACCGCGCCGTGAGTCCGTCCGTTTCCGGGATTCCGGGATTCCGGGGATTCGGGGATTCGGGGTCAGAGTCCAAACGAATCGGAATCGGGGTCAGAGTCCAAATCAATTGGACTCTGACCCCGATTCCGAGCGTCGGATTGTGGTGCGCTAATCGGGCCTGCGGCTGATCACGCCGCGGCGGCGATCTTCGCCGGCGCGGGCGTGCGGATCAGGTAATCGAACGCCGAGAGGCTCGCCTTCGCGCCCTCGCCGAGCGAGATCACGATCTGCTTGAACGGCGTCGTCGTGCAGTCGCCCGCCGCGTACACGCCCGGGATCGAGGTCGCGCCGCGCGCGTCCACTTCGATCTCGCCGTGGCGCGACAGCGCGAGCGTGCCCTTCAGCCAGTCCGTGTTCGGGAGCAGGCCGATCTGCACGAAGATGCCTTCGAGCCCGACGTCGTGCGTCTCGTTGCTCGCGCGGTCCTTGTAGGTGAGCCCCGTGAGCTTCGCGCCGTCGCCGCGCACCTCGGTCGTCAGCGCGTTCAGGATCACGCGCACGTTCGACAGGCTCGCGAGCTTGTCCTGCAGCACCTGGTCGGCGCGGAGCTTCGTGTCGAACTCGATGAGCGTGACGTGGGAGACGATCCCCGCAAGGTCGATCGCCGCTTCCACACCCGAATTGCCGCCGCCGATCACCGCGACGCGCTTGCCCTTGAACAGCGGGCCGTCGCAATGCGGGCAGAAGCACACGCCCTTGCCGCGGTACTCCGCTTCGCCGGGCACGTTCATCTCGCGCCAGCGCGCGCCCGTGGCGAGCACGACGCTGCGCGCTCTCAGGCTCGCGCCGCCGGCGAGCTTCAGCTCGTGGAAAGCCTCGCCGGGCACGAGCGCTTCCGCGCGTTGCAGGTTCATGATGTCGACACCGTATTCATTCACGTGATTCTCGAGCGCCGCGGCGAGCTGCGGGCCTTCCGTGTACTTCACGGAGATGAAGTTCTCGATGCCGAGCGTGTCGAGCACCTGGCCGCCGAAGCGTTCCGCGACGACGCCCGTGCGGATGCCCTTGCGCGCAGCGTAGATCGCCGCCGCCGCACCGGCCGGACCGCCGCCGACGACGAGCATGTCGAACGGCTCCTTCGCCGCGATCTCCGCGGCCGCCCGCGCCGCGCCGCCGGAGTCGAGCTTCGCGACGATCTCCTCGATCGTCATGCGGCCGTTGCCGAAGATTTCGCCGTTCACGAACACGCAGGGCACGGCCATGACCTGCCGCGACGCGACCTCGGCCTGGAACAGCGCGCCGTCGATCATCGTGCTCTCGATCGCGGGATTGAGGATCGCCAGCAGGTTCAGCGCCTGCACGACGTCCGGGCAGTTGTGGCAGGACAGCGAGATGAACGTCTCGAAGCGGAGGGGCCCTTCGATCGTCCTGATGCGCTCGATGATCCCGGCGTCGACCTTCGGCGGATGACCACCGGCCTGGAGCAGCGCGAGCACGAGCGAGGTGAATTCATGGCCCATCGGCAGGCCCGCGAAGCGCACGCGCGCGGCGTCGCCGGCGCGGCCGACCGAGAACGAGGGCCGGCGCGTCTCCGAGCCGTCCTCACGCGCGGTGACGAGCGGCGAGAGCGCGGCGATTTCATTGATCAGCTCGCGCATTTCCTGCGAGGCCGCCGAGTCGTCCAGCGAGGCGACGAGCTCGATCGGCTGCCGGAGGCGTTCGAGATAAGCGGCGAGCTGGGCGGTGATGTTCGCGTCGAGCATGGGGCACTACCTTCGGAGCGATGCTGAATACGTTGCGGCGTCGTCGGCGAGAACCGCGATCCCGCGCCGGGCGGGATCGCGGCCGTGCGCTCAGATCTTGCCGACCAGGTCGAGGGAGGGCGCGAGCGTCTTCTCGCCTTCCTTCCACTTCGCGGGGCAGACTTCGCCCGGATGCGAGGCGACGTACTGCGCGGCCTTGATCTTGCGGAGCAGCTCGCTCGCGTCGCGGCCGACGCCGCTGGCGTTGATTTCGATGATCTGGATCCTGCCGTTCGGATCGACGACGAACGTGCCGCGCTCCGCGAGACCGGCGGCCTCGATCATCACGCCGAAGTTGCGCGACAGCGTGCCGGTCGGATCGCCGACGAGCGGGTACTTGATCTTGCCGATCGTCTCGGAGGTGTCGTGCCAGGCCTTGTGCGTGAAGTGCGTGTCGGTCGACACGCCGTAGATTTCCACGCCGACCTTCTGGAACTCGGCATAGTTGTCGGCCAGGTCACCCAACTCCGTCGGGCACACGAAGGTGAAGTCGGCCGGATAGAAGAAGACCACCGACCACTTGCCCTTCAGGCTGGCCTCGGTGACTTCGACGAACTTGCCGTTGTGGAACGCAGTCGCCTTGAAGGGAAGGATTTCGGTGTTGATGAGACTCGTATTCACGGAGGGTCCTCTCGGTTATTGGTGACTCGACGGGACGCATGGTAGGTGGCCGGCGTCCTTCCGGCCAATCGTTTGTGGCTAACAGCCCGATAGAAATTCTCTATGGCCGGACGGGCCGGGGCTGTCGGCCGCGCTGAGACGGCGGCCGGCGGTGGACGGGCCTCAGGAGGGCACGTCCATCGCGAGCGCCTCGCCGAGCAGGGCCTTGATGCGTTCGGGGATGGGGCACTTCTCGAGCGTCACCGGCACGCAGCTCACGCACACCGTGCGGGCGCTGAACACGGGCTGTCCGTTCACGGTGCCGACGTAGCCGACGTCGAACGACGTCGAGCCGTAGCGCACGATGCCGAGGCGGATTTCGAGGATGTCGCCGAAATGCGCGGGAGCCTTCCACTCGAGCACCGAGCGCACGAGCATCCAGTCCCAGTCGAGCGCGAGGAACTTCCCGCCCGGCGCCTTGCTGCTGATCCACTGCTCGGTCGCGTCGTCCATGTACACCATGTAGTTCGCATTGAACACGATGCCCTGCTGATCGCATTCGCCGTAGCGCACCCGCGTCTCGTAGCGGTAGCTCATCCTGCCTCCCCTCGTCGTGATCGTGATGGTCGCGGCATGATAGCTGCAAAGGCGGTGACGGCCTACGGAGGCTCGTCGGCGCCGCCGCGACCGCTCATAATCGCAACACATCCCGCACCACAGGAGACCGCCATGACGACACGCCGCGAAATCATACCCCCGGGCATGGAGATCATCCGCGAGCGCTTCCACTACGCGCCCGGCCTGCTCGTGGGCGATACCCTGCACATCGCCGGCCAGGTCGGCCGCGACGCGAACCTCCGCGTCATCGAGGGCACGGAAGCGCAGATGGTGCAGGCGTTCGAGAACGTGAAGAAAGTGCTGACGGCCGCCGGCGCGACGTTCGACGACGTCGTCGACATGACGACTTACCATCTCGACATGCGCGATCTGCAGCTCTTCATGCAGGTGAAGGATCGCTACTTCACGAACCGCGTGCCGGCCTGGACCGGCGTCGGCGTGACGGCGCTCGCGATGCCTGGCCTCATCGTCGAGATCAAGTGCACGGCGGTGCTCGGCACCTGAGCGTCGTGCTCAGTGCCAGGCGTCGTCTTCGCGCAGACTCTGCTCGAGGCGCGTGAACGCGGCGCCGTCGCCGTGCGCTCGCTGTACCGGCGTCGTCGCGGCGATCGCGTCCCGCAGCGCCGCGAGGCGTTCGCCGTATTCGAAATGGGCCGGCGCGCCGCTGCCTGCCATGCGCGAGGCGAGCGCGAGCGCGGCACGCGGATCGTAGCCCGCGCGGGCGAGCATGATCGTGCTGATGCGATCGGCCTCGCGTTCCCGCCCCGGATCGAGCGAGCCCGAGAGATCGCCGACTTCGGCGCTCGCCGCGGGACCGGCGCCGAACAGTCGGCCGACGAAGGACGGACGCTCGACCGGCGTGCAGAAGTGGCCCGCGATGTGATGCGCGAATTCGTGCGCGAGCAGCGCCGCGAGCTCGGCTTCCGTCGCCACGAGCCGCAACATCCCCTCGGTGACGAAGATGTGACCGTCGCCGATCGAGAACGCGTTCAGCTTCGCATCGCGCACGACGTGCGTGCGCCAGCGCCGATGCGGGCTCTCTCCGGCACGGAGCGCGAGCTCGTTCGTGATCTGCTGCAACGCGCGGTCGACGGGATCGCCGCTCGGGCGGAGCGGCCAGGTGCTGAAGATCTTCGACGCCGTATCGCCGGCGCGCGCGACTTCCTCGGCGCAGGGCACGAGCACGACGAGCGCCGGCGCGCGCCAGGCGAAGAGCGCGAGCAGCAGGCAGCCGAGGGGCGGCAGCGCGCCCCGGAGCCGCCGTGCGACGCCCTGCTCAGGCGCCGGTCTTGACGACAAACGTCGATTCCGCGGTGTCGTAGCTCGTGCCGGACGTGACGGTGTGCTTGATCACGTAGGTGCCCGGCGCGGCATCGCCGGGGATCTTGATCGGCAGCTTGATCGTGTAGCCGCCGGCGGTCTTCGTCACCGGCTGGTTCTTGAAGTCCATGAGCTGTACGCCGTCCTTGAACAGCACGCCGGTGACGCCGATCTGCGCCTGCGGCGAGCTCTTCGGCAGCGCAAGCGAATAATCGGTGACGACGTCGACCGTGCCGCCCGGCGCGATGAACTTCGGATTCGAGGTCGCGGAATTGATTTTGACGAACACGCTGTTCGCCGGCGCCGCGTAACCATAGAGTTGCTGGTCCTGGGTCTGGCTGCGCGCCGCGACTTCCTGCGACTCGATCACCTTGCCCGCCACCCAGCCGACCGCCGCGCCCGACAGCGCACCGATCGCCGCACCCTCCCAGCCGCCGGTGAGGCCGCCGATGAGCGCGCCGACGGCGGCCGTGCCGGCGGCGGTGTTCGTGGAGGTGCTCTGGCCTTGCGTGGCGCAGCCGCCGAGCAGCGCCGTGCAGAGCGCGGTGGCGACGAGCTTGTGATGGAAATGCGTGGTCATGGTGTTCTCCTTGCGTAATGGGTGGAGCGGCGTGCCGTGGCGCGCGCTCATTCCTGGAACTGGGTGTCCGAATTCGCCTTCTGCCAGGCGTTGCCGGCCGGCGCCATCGACGGCACCAGCTCGACCGGGGGCGGCGGCGCCGGCTCGGGCGGGCGCACCGGCGTGGTCGCGACGGCGGGCTTCGGCTTGGGCTTCGCGGCGGGCACCGTGGCCGGGGCGGGTGCCGCTTTCGCGACCTCCGTCGTCGCGGGCTTCACGGGCACTGCGACCGGCGTGCCGGGCGGGATCGCCGGCGTCGCGGGTTGTGCACTCGCGTTCGCGGGGGGCGCCGGCGGCCGCTCCGTGATCACCGGCGCAGCGACTGCAGGCAGCGGGACCGGCGTCGGCAGGGGCACGTTCGGGATCGCGGTGGGGACCGCGATCTGTGCTGCCGCGGCGACGGGCGCCGGCAGCGCCGGCTCGGGCGCGAGGGCGGGCGTCGTCGCCGGTGCTGCGGCCGGTGCGCTCGCCGCGGGCAGCGCGGGCGCGACCGGCGCGACCGGCGCGGCCGGCGGCGCGATGGCCGAAGGGGCGGGGGCGCGCGTCAGCCACCACGTGCCGCCCGCGCCGAGCGCGACGAGCGCGAGCGCGGCGGGCACGAGCCAGCCGCTGCGGCGCGGACCCGGCGTGGCGGGAGCGGTCGCCGGGAGCGCGACGGTCGGGGTCGCAACCGTCGCCGGCGCGCTGCGCGGTCCCGTCGCAACGACTTCGACGGTGCCGTCGGCACCGAGCTTCAGCGACTGCTGCGTCGCCGCGCCGGGACCGGTGCGCGCCGTCGGCGCATCGTTCGCGAGCACCGTGCGCTCGCCGGCCAGCGGATCGTCGTAAGTCGCGACGGTCGGGGCTTCGTAGTCGAAGGCGCGGCCGAATTCGAGCACGCTCTGCTGGCGCTCGTTCGGGTTCAGCGACAGCGCACGGATGAGCGCGCGATCGATCGCCGGCGGCGTACCCGGCACGATGTCGGACGGCGGCGGCACCGCGACCCCCTGGATGCGCTCGCGCGCACCGGGCGGACGCTGGCCGGTCAACAGGAAGTACACCGTCGCGCCGAGCGCATAGACGTCGGAGCGTTCGTCCGTACCCGCACCCATCGCCTGTTCGGGCGGGCTGAAGCCGTGCGTGACCGCGCGGCCGAGCGTGTGCGTCTGCTCGCTCGCGACGACGTCCTTCGCGATCCCGAAATCGATCAGCATCACGCGATCCTGATCGTCGAGCAGCACGTTGCCGGGTTTGAGATCGCGATGCACGACTGGCGGCGTCTGCGCATGCAGGTAGCCGAGCACGTCGCAGAGCTGGCGCACCCAGGGCGCGAGCTGCGACAGCGGCAGCCGCTTCTCCACCGTCGCGCGCCGCACGGATTCGAGCGTGCGGTTGCCGCCGAACTCGAGCACGATGTAGACCATGCCGTTCGCCATCTCGCGATCCGTGATGCCGGGAATCGAGGGATGGCGCAACTTCGCGAGAATGCGGCTTTCGTGCTCGTCGTAGTGGGATTCCGGGATTTCCTTCAAGGCCCAGCGCTTGTTGCTGAGCTTCAGATCTTCGACGAGATACGTCGTGCCGAAGCCGCCGCGGCCGAGGAGCTGCAGCACCCGATATCTGTTGTGCAGGACCGCGCCGGGCGAGGCGAGCCAACCGAGGAGCTCTTTCACCTCGCCGTTCGGCGCGAGCAGGGGATAGGCGAGCTCGAGGCCGCAGGCGCATTTGAAGTCCGGCGGCTTCAGCGCGGCGCGGCTGTACGCCGTCCGGCAGCGCGGACAGACGTCGCCGCCCGACGCGAGCTGCGTCGCCTGCGCGTCGTCCTCGTACACCGCGCGCTCCGTGCGATCCGGATCGTCCGTGGCGGCGACGGTGACGTCGTTTTCCAATGCGTCAGCCGCCATCGGCGATCAGACCGTCGCCCGTGAAGCGATACGCGAAGCTCGCGAACGAGATGCGGTCGCCCGATTTGAGGGTGACCGGGGCGTCGATGCGTTGTCCATTCACGAACGTGCCGTTCATGCTGCCGAGATCCTCGAGAATCCACTGTCCCTGCGCTGCCTGCAGTCGCGCATGGCGCCGCGAGACGTTCGGCGAGTCGATGCTGAGCGTGCACTCCGGTGCCCGGCCGATGACGACGAGCGGACCGGCCGCGGGTGCCTGCGCCGGACCGGCGGCGCGCTCGCCGAGCTTGACCTGGTAGACGACGTTGCCGACCGTGACCCAGTCGCCATGATGGACCGCGATGCGTCCGGTCGAGGCCTTGCCGTTGACGAGCAGATTCCCGTCCGGACCGGGCTCGACGTAGATCTGATGGCCTTCGGTGATGAGGCGCAGGGCGGCCGTCGCGCGCGTCGTGCCCTCGGGTTCGAACGCGCCGTCCTGCCCGAGGACATATGTGCTCGAGTCCGCCAGCGTGCTCTTGATCGTCGGTGCCTCTGCGCTACGCAGTTCCAGCGTGAGAGCTTCCATGCGACCTCCCCAATGCCTCTACGGTCCGTTCTGGCGCCGCGCGCCGGGCCCGGCCTCGATGCGGGAGACTATAGGCCCGGACGAAGCGCGAAAATACAGCGCCGTCGAAAAAATGCGGCGACATTCCGGGTTGGTGGGGCGGTTCGGGGGGGACTATCGCACGCGGCGCGACGGGAACGGCCGTCGCCTGCGAGAACGAAATGCAAGGGCCCGGGCGCAGGCCTGCCTGTATCGTGACGATGCAATCGGCACCGTCCGGTTCGGGCGCCGCACCTCGGGCTTCGTGCGTCAAACTTCACGAGGCACGCGCAGCGCCCGCAATGACGAAAGACATGGCGCTCCGGCACCCCGTCGTCCCGGCGCAGGCCGGGACCCAGTCATGTCACCGCGGCGCTACCGTTGAATCTCGGCTTGCTGCGACGAGACGAAATGGCCTCGGCCCCCCCGGTTCGAGTCCCCGGCCTGCGCCGGGACAACCGCTCTTCGGCGCTGCTACGCGATCGGCAGCACCTCTTTCACGGCACCCTACATGTGCACCTTCGCCCCGTACCTCCCCAGGATCTCGATCAAAGCCGGCGCGTCCTCGGGCTTCGGAAGGCCCGCTGCGATTTCGTCCGAGATCGTTTCGAACATCGCCGTCGAGCGGCTGTCCGCGCCGGTGATTTCGAGCATCGTCGTGCCCGGCTCCTGGACGCAGAAGCCGTGCACGGTGCCAGCGGGCAGATGGAAGAACGCGCCGGACTTCGCTTCCGTGGTTTCGCCCTCGACGACGAAACGCACGGCGCCCTTCACGACGAAGAAGGATTCGTCCCAGGGATGGCTGTGCGGCGGCGGGCCGGAGCCGACCTCGCCGGTCTGCAGCGTGATCTCGTGGGCGTTCGTCGCGTCCTTCGAGACCAGCACCGTGACGTCGATGCCGACGACGCTGTGCGGAGTGGGATAGTTCGCCGGTGCGTAGGCGTAGTGCTTCGTGGACATCGGGCTGCTCCTCATGCTGGGCGACAGTGGAGAACCAGGGATCGATGCAGGGCCGATTAGGGAAGCTCTGAATAAGTCCATCCTGGACTTTTCAGAGCGCGGCCGGCAAGAAGCGTGGTTCTTGCCGGCCTCCCGTGAACAATGGCTTACGCCACTGTTCACGGCGGCACATCCCTGTGCCGCAGGAAGCTCTGAGGCGATCGCGATACGTCGGCGCGACGCCGTTCTCGCGATTCTCGTGCAGCACGTCGAGATCGACCGTCCCGTGCAGCACCATCTCGACGTTCGCCTCGGCTTCCGCCACGACGCCGTCAGGCGCGGCCCACGCCGTGTCGCAAGGGCTGAGTATCGAGCTCTTCGTCCAGCCGTTCGGCAGCGGACCCTTCGGCATCTTGCCGCCCGTCGCGCAATGCACGAAGTACACCTGGTTCTCGATGCAGCGCGCCTGTGCGCAATGACGCACGCGCCAGAAGCCGTATTCCGTGAACGTGAACGACGGGCAGAGGATGATCTCCGCGCCCTGCTCGGTGAGTGTGGCCGCGCATTCCGGAATTTCCGATTCGTAGCAGACGTTCAGCCCGACGCGCGCGAACGGCAGGTCGAAGGCCTCCATGCGATCGCCTTCGCCCGTCGACCAGTTCGCTTCCGCCGGGAAGATGTGCGTCTTGTCGTGCATGTGCACGAGGCCGTTCGGACCGTAAACGTAGGCGACGTTGAGGTAACCGCCGTTCTTCTTCTCGAGGTGCGAGCCCGCGACGATGAACTGCTTGCGCTTGCGGGCCTCGGTTTCGAAGAGGTTGCGATAGGCCTTCGTGTAGCGATCGATCTTCACGAGCTCGGCGACGGGGCGGTTGCGCCAGTCGTCGAACGTGGTGAAGAGCGCTACGGTGAAGAGCTCGGGCAGGAGCACGATATCCGCGCCCTTCGCCTTGTCGAGCAGCTTGACGGCCTGGGTTGCGAATTTATCGAAGCTCGCCACCGGCTTGATGACGAACTGGCAGGCTGCAATCTTCACTTCACGGGCCATGGACGTTACCTCTCTCGTTGTCTGGCAGGCAGGGGAGCGCGCGGGACGGACTCATTCTGCCGCGCGCGTGCGCAAAACGCAGCAGGAATTTTCGTGCGGCACCGTCACGGCCGGTGCAGCCCCGCCGGCGCGCGCGTCAATGTGCGCCGGCCGCGCTCGTCGCCGAAGTCGCCGCGGCCTGCCGCGATCACGGCTTCCCGATCATCCGGACGCCGGCGTGCCCGCGGGCGTCGTCGCCGAGGCGGTGCGGGAATCGCGGCGCTTCTTCGCGCCGCCGGCAGCCGACAAGCTCGCCGTGTGGACGAGCATCACCATCGCGGGCAGCCCGTCGTCGGCGCGCGCGACGAGCACCGTACCGGGCTGCGGTGATTCGAACAGCAGGCGCAGGCCCGCATGACGCCGCGCGAGCGTCGCCGCGGTGTCGTCCTGTTGCCGCGCGATCCGCGCGAGCACGGGCGCGAGCGGGGGGAGATCGTCCAGGGTGGCGGCTTCGATTTCCACGGGCTGTCCTCGAGGCGGGAGAGAAACGGGTGGGCGCTCAGCGCCGCATGAGACGCTCCGCGAGCGCGAGCAGCGCACGATCGGTGCCGCGGGCGCCGACGAGCGAGACGCCGAGCGGCAGGCCGTCGAGGCTCGCGAGCGGCAGCGTCACCTGCGGCAGCCCGCCGAGACCCGCGATGCACAACAGGCGCATCGCCTGCAGCCTGAACTCGATTTCCATCGTCGCCTGCTCCTCGTTCCTGCGCGGCGCGGCGCGCGGCGAGGTCGGCAGGCACAGCACGTCGCCGGGCGCGAGCAGGGCATCGAGATGGGCGCGGATGCGCGCGTGCTCGCTGCGTCCGCGCGTCATCATCTCCGGCGTGACCTGCGAGGCCCATTCGAGACGTTCCTTCACGCCGCGTCCGAACGCGGGTTTCACGGCCTCGATCCACGCCCCGTGGTTCGCCCAGATCTCACCGGCCTGCACGGTGCGGAAGACGTCGTACCAGGCGACGAGCCCCTCCGGGCTCACGGTGATCTCGCCGCGTTCCGGGAAGGCCTTCGCGATCTCCTCGACGGGCCCGCTGCAGGCTGCGGTGACTTCCGGTGCGACGAGCGCGAAGGCATCGCTCGCGACGAGGAGACGCCGCGGCGCGGCGGGTGCCGCGTCTTCGCCCATGAGCACGCTGCCGATCCGCGCGAAGAGCGCCGGGTCGCGCGCGAACCAGCCGACGACGTCGAAGCTCGGCGCGAAGGGAATGACGTGCCCGGCCGGGACGCGACCGTGCGTCGGACGGATGCCGAGCACCCCGCAATAGCTCGCGGGAATGCGCACCGAGCCGCCGCAGTCCGTGCCGATCGCGAAATCGACGAGCGCGCAGGCGACCGCGGACACCGAGCCGGAGGATGAACCGCCGGGCACGCGATCGGGCGCCGCCGGGTTGAGCGGCGTGCCGTAGTGCGCGTTCTCGCCGGAGATGCTGTAGCAGAGCTCGTCGCAAATTGTCTTGCCGGCGATCGTCGCGCCCGCCGCGCGCAGGGCCTCGACGACGGGCGCGGTCGAGGTCGCCGGCGGATGCGTGCGCAACCACGCCGGATTGCCGAAGGAGTTGCGCGTACCCGCGATCTCGAAGACGTCCTTGATTGCGGCGGTCAGGCCGCTCAGCACGCCGCTGCCGGTCGGGGCGAGCGCGATGTTCTCCTCGCGACAGAACGCGCCCGAAACATGATTGGACAGCGCGGTCGGGTCTGGCTTCATCGGTGCACCTCCATCATCAGAAGGCGGGCTGCGTCGCGGCGGACACCGACCGCTCCGCGCACCGCCCGCCTTCGGTGAGACAGTTCACGTCCATGATGCGCGTGACGTTCTCGCTGCGATTCGTCGGGACTCGCGCCCGATGTCGATGAACTTCGACGAGTACGGACGATTGTCGCGCTTCGGCCGGATCCGTACCACCTCCGTGAGGCGCAGCGCCCAGTCGTCGATCGGCACCCAGCCGCGCGGCCCGCCGTGGATCGTGCCGCCGTGCCGCGAGCGTGCGACCGTCATGCGACTTCGTCCGGCGTGACGCGCGGCGCTGCCGGCGCGGGGCTTCATTTCGAACTCTCAGACGCTATGATGAGACCGCACACGCGATGTTCGATCGACATCGCGGGGAGCCGGTGCTCCGCGGCGGCATGCGCGTACGACGGCTCCCATTCGAGTCCTCAACACGGAATGGCGCAAGGAGAATCCCGATGGCCGCTAAAGACATTCAGGTGTGTTTCAACGTCCACTTCGATTCGGTCTCGCTGTGGCTCGGATCCTTCGGCGGCGAAGACTCGCCGTGCGACATCTCGCGCGGCGTGCACGCGGCGAAAGTGGGCACGCCGCGGCTCCTCGACATCTTCGACAAGTACCAGATCATCACGACCTGGAACCTCACCGGCCATTCGATCGAAAGCTTCCCGAAGCAGGCGGCGCTCGTCGCCCAGGCCGGACACGAGCTCGGCCTGCACGGTTACGCGCACGAGAATCCGCTCGCGATGACGAAGGAGCAGGAATCCGCCGTCCTCGACAAGACCTACGACCTCGTCGTCGAGCTCTGCGGCAAGGCGCCGAAGGGTTATTCGGCGCCGTGGTGGGAGCTCAGCAAGAACACGATCGATCTCCTGCTCGCGAAGGGCATCGAGTACGACCACAGTCTCATGGAGAACGATCACTCGCCCTACTATCTGCGCCGCGACGACAAGTGGACGAAAATCGACTACTCCCAGCCCGCCGCGAGCTGGATGAAGCCCTGGCAGCCGGGCCCGGTGACGCCGCTGCTCGAAATCCCCTGTAGCTGGTATCTCGACGACGCACCGCCGACGATGTTCGTGAAGAAATTCCCGAACAGCCACGGCTGGGTGAATCCGCGCGATCTCGGCCAGATGTGGGCCGACCAGTTCGACTGGGTGTATCGCAACTGCGATTACGGCATCTACAACGCATGCCTGCATCCCGATGCCTGCGGCCATCCGCAGATGCTGCTGATGCTCGAGCGCCTCATCGACCACATGCGCCACCACGACGGCGTGCGCTTCGTGACGCTCGGCACGATCTGCTCGGAGTTCAAGGCGAAGAATCCGGTGCCGTTCTCGGATTGATCCATGCCGGCGCCGGACGTCAGACCCCGGCGCCCAGGCGATTGAACACTGCGAGCGATCTTTCGATCTGATCGCGCGTCAAATCACGCACGATGAACACGATACGCGAGCGGCGATCCTCGCCCGGCCAGGCCGCGAGATGGAACGGCGGATGCACGACGTGCTGCACGCCGTTGACGACGACCGGTGTCTCCACCCCCCTTACGTTCAGCAGTCCCTTCACGCGCAGCACGCGCTCGCCGTGCGTGTGCAGGAGCAGCGTCAGCCACACGCCGAACGCGGTCCAGTCGAGCGGCGTGTCGAAGCGCAGCGTGAACGAATGCAGGCCCTCGGCGTGCGGCGGGTCGGCGAGCGGCACGAGCGGGCCGACGGGCGCGAAGGGATCGCGGGAATCGTCGAGGTGACGATCCGCGTGCAGATCCGCGCTCAGAATGCGATCCGCCGCGACGTCGCCGCTGACCGCGACGAGGAGCTCCGCTGCACCGTTCAGACGCGCGAGCCGCGCGCCCAGCGCCGCCGTCGCCGCGGGCGTGACGAGATCGCTCTTCGTCACGACGAGCCGGTCGGCCGCGAGCACCTGGCGCAGCGTCTCCGCCTGCCGGTCGAGCTGCACAAGCCCGCACAGCGCATCGACCGTCGCGACGATGCCGGCAAGGCGGAAGTGATGGCGGAGCTGGCGGTCGCTCATCAAGGTGCCCGCGATCGGCGCGGGATCGGCGAGGCCGGTCGTCTCGACGAGCACGCGCCCGAAGCGCGGCACTTCGCCGCGCTCGCGGCGGGCGTGGAGCGCGAGCAGGGCTTCTTTCAGGTCCTCGCGGATGGCGCAGCACACGCAACCGCTCGCGAGCAGCACGATCTCGCGATCGACGCTCACCACGAGCTCGTGATCGAGGCCGACGTCACCGAATTCGTTGATGAGCACGGCGGCATCGGCCAGAGCGGGATCGCGGAGCAGGGCATTGAGCAGCGTCGTCTTGCCGCTGCCGAGATAACCGGTCAGCACGAAGACCGGCAGCAGATCGCGATACGCGGTCATCGCGCGTCCGCGAGCGCCGCGAGCAGCACGGGGTCGAGCGGATCGAGCGGCCGGCCGGCAATGTCCTCGACGATTTGCCAGACCTGCGGCAGGCGATCGACGAGCTCGGTGCGCCCGCGCAGGCTCGACACCAGGTAAGCCCCGCCCATCCAGTCCGACACCGTGCAGCCGTAGTGCGCGAGCACGCGGTCGACGATCCGCACGCGCAGCGCGCGCTCGAGCTTGAGCTCGTGACCGAGCTCCGCGGCGTCGAGTCGCGCCGCGTCGCTGCCGGACTCCGTCCAGTGGGGGACGCCGGGCAGGCCGGCGCAGAAGCCGCACATCTCCACCTCTCCTCGACGCATTCGAGCGACCGATCGTGGATCGTCCGCCGCGGGCGCGGCAAGTGGGAGCTCACTCGCGATCCGCGGCCACCTCGCGATAGTCGCGCGGTTCGTAGGGCGCGAACACTTCCTTGAACGGGGCGTACCAGCCGCGCTTGCGCAGCGGGGTGACGCCGATGTCCTCGAGCAGCGAGTCGTGGTAGTGGAGCATGTGGAGCAGGAGCCGTGCCGCGCGGCCGCGGCTGAACGGCATCGTGCGCCTTTTCCACGCGCGCTGGGCGTCGACGTCCTCGCGCATCGCGGCGGCGGCGGGCAGGCGGTGGCGGTCGTCGAGCAGATCCGCGAGCCAGCGCGCCTGCAGGTTGTAGGTGAGCGTGCTCGTGATCGTCGAGGCATACCCGACGAACGCGAGGCCGGGCACGTCCGGAGAGAGCATCTGGCGGTAGAGATACAGGCCGTCGTCGTCGAAGTGCAGCGTCTCGCGCAAATCCCGTGCGATCCAGCCGTAGTCCGTTTCCCAGCCCGTCGCGAGCAGCAGCGTATCGAACTCGCGCGTCGCGCCGTTCGCGAACACCGCACCCGTCGGCGTGAGCGTCGCGATCTCGGTCTGCAGCGGCTCGACGAGACCCGAGCGCAGCGCGCGATAGAACGCCGGACGCGGCAGCATCACCGCCTCGCTGAACGCTTCGCGCTCGATGGGCTGCTTCGGCACGAGGTCGGGCCGCGTGCCGTCGCGCGAACCGAGGCCGAACTGCGCGACGAGCAGGCCTTCGACGATGCGCCACCACAGCCACACGAGCGGCTTGCCGATCGAGTGCAGCGCGCGCTCGAGCGCGGAGGGCCGGTAGTGCGGCGGCAGCAGGCTGCTCGTCAGACGGTTCAACATCGCCCACTTGAACGGCAGGATGCCGAGGAGACGGGCCGGCACGGGCCAGTGCGGCGCACGGAAGACGATCGTCGTCGCCCTCGCCACCGCCGCCGCTTCGAGCGCCGCATCGGAAGCGCTCTTGCCGAAGCCGACGATCGCGACGCGCCGGCCGCGCAGCCGCTCGCGATCGCCGAGCTCGGCGAGATGCAGGATCTCGCCCCGGAACTCCGCTTCGCCGGCGAACGAGGGCCGGTGCGGGCGGTTCGAGTACAGGCCGGTGCAGGCGACGACGAAATCGAAGTGGCGCGAGGCGCGTTCGCCGTCGTGCTCCGTCGTCAACAGCCAGCCGCCGGCGGGATCCGCGCGGAGCTCGCGCACCGGCGTGGCAAACACGATGCGCGGCCATACGGCGAAGTGCCGGGCATAGTCCTCGAGATGGCGTTGGACGAGCTCGCCCGGCGTGAAGTCCGGCACGTCGGCCGGCAGCGGCCAGTCCGGGAATTCGTAGAGCTCGCGTTGCACCTGCACGCCGAAGCCCGGATAGCCGGCGGCCCACACGCCGCCGACACGCGTACCGGCCTCGAACACGGTGCAGTCGTAGCCGCGGGCGACGAGCGTCTTCGCAGTCACGAGACCTGCGACGCCCGCGCCGATGATGGCGATCGATTGCGGCGAGGGAGTCATGCGCGCCGCCGCCAGACGACCCAGGCGTAGGCGACACACGCCGGCGCCCACAGCCACAGGACGTAGGATCCGAACAGCGTCCACAGCGCGATCGTCCAGGCGACGTAGCGCAGCCGCGTCGCCGGCGTCGCGCCTGGAAAGCGCAGCGCAGCGCGCCACAACGCCGTCGCGTGCAGCACGCCGAGCACGAAGCCGAACACCGCTCCGGCGAGCAATGCGTCGTTCACGTATCCCCCCGCAGAGACCCCGACGCGAGATTAGCCGGGCGGCGTGCCGTCCGGCAAGTGCAGGCAGGGCCTACACGCAGCGGCCCTCGCAGGCCGCGAGCATCAGCGCGAGCGGCACGGGTGTGGCGAGCCGATGATCGTCGCCGCACTCGATGAGCGCGGTCTTCGGCAGTCCGCTCGCGCGCACGAGCTCGATGGAATCGGCGAACGGGATCGTCTCGTCGTGGCGGCTGTGCAGGACGAGCGTGCCGGGTTTGACGGTCCGCGCCTCGCCCCAGTTGCGCCACGCGGGACACATCAGCACGAGGCGCGTCGGCCCGGCCGCGAGATTCATCGCGAGCGCGCCGCCGCGGCTCGAGCCGACGACGACCGCGGGACGATGGCGATCGAGCTCGGCCTGGGCCTGGCGGAGCGCGAGCGCGAAATCGTCGTCGTCGAGTGCGGGATTCAGCACGTCGTGGCCGCGATCCCCGAGATACGTCGGCTTCACGCCGCCGGGCACGGAATGCCAGCCGTGGAGGAAGAGGATGCGCATGGTCGGATGATCCTTCGGAATCGCGGAGCGGGCATTTTCGCCGAGCGGCAGTGCGGGACGCGAGCTTCGCCGCGGGCTGACCCGGCGGCGGACATCGGCGAGGCAGCGATCGAAGCGGGCCGGTGGCGCCAGCGTGGGCCAATTCCGAGGCGCGCGAACCGGCACTGAGCGGACGTTCCGCTCATCGCCGCGTGAACGGTCCAGCACCCGCCATCGGCGTTTCGCGTGACGGCCACGCAGCCGCCACCCTGAACTTACCCACAGGGGTCGGAGGGACTTTTCGGCGCGCGCCGAAAAGTCCCTCCGACCCCTGTGGGTAACTCGCAGCGAAAAGTCCCTCCGACCCCTGTGGGCAACTACCCCTGCGGGCAACTTTGACGTTGCGGGGAGCGGGTGCGCTGGCTACGCTGCTGCCTCGCGCCGCACCGGCCGCGCAGGCGAATCGCCTCGCGGCGGACAGCGCGCGTGGGAGCGTGCCATGCCCGAGGTGCTGCGTGCCGGTTTCCGTCTCCATTACGAAGTGCTCGGCGATCCGGCCGGCGTTCCGCTCGTGCTCGTCGCGGGCTCCGGGGAGCAGATAGGCTCCGTCGAGTTCCCCGCCGAGCAATGCGCGCTCTTCGTCGCGCGCGGCTTTCGCGTCGTACGTCTCGACAACCGCGATGCCGGTCTCTCGGTGCCCCTCGAGCCGCTGCCGGATATCGATATCGCGGACGCGCTCGCCCGCGGCACGCCGGCGCCTTACACGCGCCTGGACATGGCCGACGATGTCATTGCCGTCCTCGACGCTCTCGGCATCCCCGCGGCCCATCTCGTCGGCGCGTCGATGGGCGGCTTCATCGTGCGCTGGGCGGCGGTCCGCCACCCCTCGCGCGTCGCCTCGCTCGCGATCCTCATGAGCGGCGCGGGCGGCGACGCCGCGGATCCGGCGCCGCAGTGGGAACGCGCCGCGCTCGAGCGCCTGCTCGTGCTCGCGCGCGTGCTGCCGCGAGCGGAGGCGATCGATTCCGCGTTCGAGCTCTGGCGCTTCCTGTGGGGCGACGGTTATCCCTTCGAGGAGGCGTTCGTGCGCGAGCGCGTCACCCATGCCCACGATCGGTCGTACCGGCCCCAGGGCTTCGCGCGCCATGCGCTGTCGAGCGTGCGATCGCCGGGCCTGTGGCGCGCCCAGCAGGCGATCCGCTGTCCGACGTTGATCCTCCAGGGCGGTCGCGATCCCCTGTTCGCCCGCGATCACGGCGGCGCGCTGCAGTCGCGCATCACGGACAGCGTGCTGTGGTTCGATCCCCGCATGGGACATGCGATCCACCGTGAGTTGTGGGAGGAGCTCGCCGACCGTGTGAGCGCGCTCGCCGCGACCGCGAACGCAGGCTGAGGTCCGCGCGCCCGAGCCGCGGGACCACGCGCCACCACCGGCGTGCCGATGCGCAAACTGCGACGTGAGCCCGATACACCGGCCGCGGAGCCGGCCTAGGATGCCAGCGTATGCTGCGGCCGTGCCGGACCGCGCAGGAGCGAACGGCGACGACGCAGCCTCGCGATCACCTCATCCCTCGGCTTTGGAGTTTGCCCATGAACACCAAACGTCTCGCGGCCCTGTCCGCACTCGCCCTCGGCATGCTGCCGGTGGCGGAGGCGGCCCCGAATCTCGTCCAGAACGGCTCGATGAATTACACCGGCAGCACGCTGACGAGCTGGACGCTGCTCGACCCCACCGGCGAATCCTGGAACACCTTCGATCCCGGCAATGCGAGCGCGGACGGCGGCAGTTACTTCGGCATCCAGGATCTCGATGCCTTCGCGCCCCGGCACAATGCCATCGGGATCTCGCAGCCGATCGCCGGGCTCGTGCCCGGTGCCGCATACACGCTGTCCTTCTATTCGAACGAGGAACACACGAACCCGAATTTTCTGGCGCAGTGGAAAGTGACGTTCGGCACCGAGATCGCGTTCAGCACGCCGACCGACACGACCTGGTTCCAGGATGTCGTGCATTTCACCGCGAGCAGCGCGAGTCAGACGCTGACGTTCATCGCCACGTTCCTGCCCGGGGCCTTTCCGCAGATCCTGAACGTCGACGGCGTGCGCCTCGAAGCCTCGCCGGTGCCGCTGCCGGCCGCCGCGTGGGTCTTCGCACCCGCGCTCGCCGGGCTCGTCGGCGCGGCGCGGCGGCGGGCGAAGGGCGCCGACACGCGAGTGCGGTGAAGCCGTGAGCCTGGTCGCGCAATGGCAGGCACTGCTCGCCGAATTGCCGGCGCGCGCGATCGGGCTGACGATATGGCTCTTCCTCGTGATGGCGCTGCTCGTGCCGCTCGAGCGGTGCCTTCCGCTGCGCGACTCGCGTCTGCTCCGCGCGGGCTTCGACGAGGATCTCGTGTGGTATTTCATCGGCGGGCTGGTGCCCGCGTTCTTCGTCGTCGCCGCCGCTGCGTTCGCGACGATGATCGCGCATCACCTGCCGGCCGCCTGGACGCACTGGGCGGGCGCGTTGCCGATGCCGCTCCGCATCGCGATCACCGTCGTCGCGGGCGAGCTCGCCTACTATCGCGCGCACCGCTGGTCGCACGAAGTGCCGTTGCTGTGGCGCTTCCACGCGATCCACCACAGTCCCGAGCACGTCGACTGGCTCGTCAACACGCGTGCCCATCCGCTCGACCTCGCGTTCGCACGATCCTTCAGCACGGCGGTGATCGTGCTCACGGGCCTCGCGCAGCAGACGGACACGGGGGCGATCGCCGCGATCGCGGTGTTCAACACGAGCTGGGGTTTCTTCATTCACGCGAACTGTCGCCTGCGCCTCGGCTGGCTCGAGCACCTCGTGACGACACCGGCCTTCCATCACTGGCATCACGCGGCTGTCGACGGTGGCCGCGCCGGGCGCAACTACGCCGCGCTCCTGCCGTGGATCGATCGCCTGTTCGGCACCTGGACCGCGCCGGTCGCGCCGCCGCAGCGTTTCGGGATCGCGGAGCCGCTACCCGCCGGCGTGATCGGCAAGCTCCTCGCGCCCTTATCCACAGGGGTCGGAGGGACTTTTCGCCTCAGCGAGAAAAGTCCCTCCGACCCCGGTGGGTAACTTTCGGGCCCTGGCGAAGGGGCGGGCCGCTGGGGGATACTGCGGCACGCCGCCGCGCGCGGTGACCCTCCCGTCCCAGCCATCGCAGGAGCACTCTCATGCCGTTCGATCCATCGCCCAAGGTCCAGGAACTGCAGCAGCGCCTGAACGCGTTCATGGACCGCTACATCTATCCGAACGAGCAGCGGCTCGTGAAGGAGGCCGAGGCACTCGGCCCGTGGAAGACCTATCCGATCATCGACGAGCTGAAGCCGATCGCGAAGCAGGAGGGGCTGTGGAATCTGTTCCTGCCGGAGTCGGAAATGGGTGCCGGTCTCACGAACCTCGAGTACGCGCCGCTCGCCGAGATCATGGGCCGCTCGCTGCTCGCGCCGGAAGTCTTCAACTGCTCCGCGCCCGATACCGGCAACATGGAAGTACTCGTCCGCTACGGCACGCGCGAGCACCAGGAGAAGTGGCTGAAGCCCCTGCTCGACGGCGAGATCCGTTCCTGCTTCGCGATGACGGAGCCCGCGGTCGCCTCGAGCGACGCGACGAACATCCAGTCCTCCATCGTTCGCGACGGTGACGAATACGTGATCAACGGCCACAAGTGGTATACGACGAACGCGACGGACCCGCGCTGCAAGATCTGCATCTTCATGGGCAAGACGGATCCCGACAATCCGAACCGCTACCAGCAGCAATCGATGATCCTCGTGCCGATGGAGAGCCCCGGGGTCGAGGTCGTGCGCCCGCTGCCGGTGTTCGGCTTCTACGGCGTGCCGGACCGCGCCTCCGAAGTCGTCTTCCGCAACGTCCGCGTGCCGGCCTCGAACATGTTGCTCGGGGTGGGGCGCGGCTTCGAAATCGCGCAGGGCCGGCTCGGGCCGGGCCGCATCCATCACTGCATGCGCGAAATCGGCCGTGCCGAGCGCGCGCTCGAGATGATGTGCAAGCGCACGAAGTCGCGCGTCGCTTTCGGCAAGCCGATAGCCGAGAACGGCGTGACCCTGGAGCGCATCGCGGAATCCCGGATCATGATCGAACAGGCCCGGCTGCTCACGCTGAACGCCGCGCACAAGATGGACACCGTCGGCAACAAGGTCGCGAAGACCGAGATCGCGATGATCAAGGTGGCCGTGCCGAACATCACGAACAAGATCCTCGACTGGGCGATCCAGGCCCATGGCGGCGGCGGCACGAGCAACGATTTCGGTCTCGCGGCGTTCTACGCGATTTCGCGCGTGCTGCGCCTCGCCGACGGCCCGGACGAGGTCCATCGCCAGCAGATCGCGAAGCTCGAGTTGAAGAAGTACCCGTGATCGGACGCCGGCCGCGGGTTGCGCCGCGGCCGGCGTGACGGCGCTAGGGAAGCTCTGAACAAGTTCAGAGCTTCCGGCGGCACAGGGATGTGCCGCCGTGAACAGTGGCGTAAGCCATTGTTCACGTAAGGTTGGCAAGAACCACGCTTCTTGCCGACCGTGCTCTGAAAAGTCCAGGATGGAAGCTCCTTGATCTGCTTGTTGATCTCGTCGAGCTCCTTGCGTACCGCCGCGATGCGTTTCGCAGCGGTCGACACGTGTTTCTCCAGCGAGCTCGCCGGCGGGACCTCGGAGAGCTTCGAGCCGACGATCACGCGCGAGCCGATGACGAGGCGCGCGAGCTCGGAGAGGTCCTTGCCCGCTTTCTTCTTCTCCGAGTCGTCCAGGTCCTGCCAGTCCTTGGCGCTTTTCGTCATCATCTTCTCGAAGCTCGACGTGAGATCCCGGCAGTCGCCGAGCTCCGTTTCGGCTTCCTTGATGCGTGGGAGCAGGGCTTCGGTGTAGGTCTTCAGCAGGCCGACGGTCTCGTTCTGGAACAATTTCGCGCCGCCGACGAGCGCCTCCTTGGTCTCGTCGTGGAGCTTGTTCACGCACAGTTTGATGGCCTGCCCGCGCGCGGTGTCCACCTCGTCGAGCGCGTCTTTCGCGGCGACGTAGTTCTGCAGCGTCGGATCCCGATTCAGCGTCTTCTTCGCTTCCTCGTATTTCCGCAGGGCCCCGGTCAGGCCGCTCTTCGGCAGCGTCTTCGCGCCTTCGTCCTTCCACCATTTCGATTCGAACTGGAAACTGTCGCCTTTCTTCATGGCGGTACTCCCTGGCTTGTTTTCGGATTCGGCATGGTCAGCGGCGGCTGCCCGCCGGCGGGTTCAGCGGCAGTGAGTATGCGGAGCGAACGGCGCTCCGAACAAGCGGCCGAGTCAGCGCGAAGTGCCCGCCGCGCGCGCCGATGGTCTCGTCGAGCACGAGCCAGCGGCGGCGCATCCGCGCGCTGCGGCTCGTGCCGGCGCCGGTGCTGATCATGGTCACGGCCTACGGCAAGGACGTGCTGTTGACGCGTGCCAGCGACGCCGGCATCCAGGACGTCTTCCCGAAGCCGGTCACCGCCTCGACGCTGTTCGATGCCGTCATCAGCGTCCTCGGCGGCGTCGACGGGCAACGTCTGCCGGCGCTCGCCGCGCCGCAGGACGATCACCCTGCGGACCTCGCGCGCATCGCCGGCGCGCGCATCCTGCTCGTCGAGGACAATCCGCTGAGCCAGGAGGTCGGCGCGGCCTTGCTCGAGGACGCGGGGCTGAAAGTCGAGATCGCGGAGAACGGGGCGGTCGCGCTGCAGAAGATCCCGGCGGGCCACTACGATCTCGTCCCGACGCAGCGCAGCTCCGCGAGGTGTGCGCCCGTCTGCGCAACCTGCTCGGGCAGGCGGATTTCACGGCCGAGCAACTCTGGAGCGCGCACCGGCCCGAGTTGCGCACACCCTTCGGCGAGCATTTCCGGGCGATCGACGAGGCGATACGGAATTACGAGTTCGACGTCGCACTCGGCGCGTTCGACGACTTCGCTGCGGCGGCGACGCCCGCGCCCCGGGGCGACGAGACCTCCGGCGACGTGACGCGGCGCACGGGGGCATGAGCAACAGCCATTGGCCGCCGCCGCGCGGACGCCGTACAGTAGCCGCGACGGCCAAGCGGGGAGGCCGTCGCGGGAATCCGAGGCCCGGAGCGCCAAGGCGGCGCGGGGCGGGCCCCTCCTCGACTCGCGGGAAGCGACAGCCCGGATCGCGCGGCGCCCGGACGGCGACGCCACCGGCCTCGAAGCGTGCGGCGTGCGGCGCCGGCACCAGGGACACCCTGTTCAATTCATACGAGCAAGCGCCTGCCGGAGCAGCGCGCGCGGCTCAGGGTGCGGCGACGTCGTGTCAGCAGGACGACCGGGATTCCAAGTGCCGCCGGCGCACGAGGCGTAGCGATGCGCGTCGCGATCGTCCATTCCGACGACAACGTCTGCCTCGTGCTCGCGCAGCTCGTGTCCATCGATGCGCCGGACGCGGAGGTCGACAGCTTCACGCCGGACAACTGGGATGCCAAGACCGCGGCCGTCGCGTCCTACGACGTGCTGATCGTCGATCTCGCGCTGCCCTGGCTGCCGCCCGCGTTCGCGATCCCGCCGTGCATCGCGATCTCGAAGGAGCCGCTGCCCGCCGTCGAAATGCAGAAGGGCTGTGTCGCGAGCGTCGCGACCACGGCGCTCTCGCGGGCTGCGGTCGTTGCGGCGATGAGGGAAGCGCGCCGCACGCTCGACCGCGAAGTGCAGAGCGCGATCGCCTGCGACGCGACCCTGGAGATGCCCCAGGCCGAGCCGCTCGTGTCGACCGCGGCCGCGCTCGACGAGCCCGTCATCGGCATCAAGGGCTATACCGCGTTCAAGCTCATCGGCCGCGGCGGCATGGCGACGGTTTATCTCGCCGAGCGCGAAGCGGACGGCGCGCGTGTCGCGATCAAGATCTTGGATCGCGCGCTGTCCGAGGACGATATCCACCTCGAGCGCTTCATCAAAGAATTCGATCTGCATTCGCGCATCGACAGCCGCCACGTCGCCCGCATCATCGAGCACGGTTTCACGGACCGGCACATCTACATCGTGATGGAGTATTTCGCGGGCGGCGACATGAAGGCGGTGCTCGGCCGGCCCCTGCGCCCGCGGCGCGCGGTCATGCTCCTCTACCAGCTCGGCATCGCGCTCTCGGACGTCCACGCGCATCGCATCGTGCACTGCGATCTCAAGCCGCAGAACATCATGTTCCGCTCGGACGGCAGTGCCGTGCTCATGGACTTCGGCGTCTCGCGCCTCACCGAGCGCACGGGCGCGCAGACGACGAGCGGGGACGAAATCTCGGGCACGCCCTATTACATGAGCCCGGAGCAGGTCGCCGGCCGCAAGGTCGATGCGCGCAGCGATCTCTACAGCCTCGGCGCGCTGTTCTTCGAAATGCTGACCGGGGCGAAGCCCTATCAGGCGAACTCGTGGAACGCGCTCGTCTACATGCATGCGAACCTGCCGCCGCCCAAACTGCCGGACCCGCTCGCCGCGTTCCAGCCGATCATCGACCGTACGATGGCGAAAGCGCCGGAGGAGCGCTTCGCCTCCGCCGAGGCGCTGCTCGCCTACGTCCGCGAGCGCTGGGCACGCGCATCCGCGGGCAGGGCGCAGTGACGGATCGAACACCGGGGAGTCCCGGGATGTGCCGATGAAGGACACGCATCGAGCGCGCCACGGACCCCGCCGGACTTCGCGCTGGAATCGCCGCATCGATCCCCGCGAGGATGGGAATGACAGCCGACGGCACGGCATGCGACGCGGACCCGCAGGCCGTTCCGGTCCCGCAGCGTCACCTCGAGCTTCGTGTAGATGCGCCGCACGAACGTCATCACGGTGTTACGCGTGATCTGGAGCAGACCCGCGATTTCGTCGTAGGTATTGCCCTTGGTGATGAGGTTCAGCACGTCGAGCTCGCGCGCCGAGAGCGGGGAGCGTCGCGGCGGGGAAGCGTCCGAGTCCGCCTTCGGACCTACGAAGAGGAGCCTTTGTCGAGCGCGGCGAAGGTCTTCGCGAGCGTCATCACCCGCTGCACGTAATGTTGCGTGTCGTGATCGCCGCAGTGCTGGCCGGGGACGAGCACGAGACCGCGCGCTGCGTACGCCGCGGCCGCGCCCGCGCCGCAGAGATGGGTGATCACCGCGAGCTCCTGCTTCTGACGCAACGTGGCTTGGCGGATGCCGCTCCGCGCGAGCGTCTCGCGGACGCGGCGATCGAGATTCGCGGCGACGAGCTCGACGGCGTGCGCGGGCAGCACGCGGTTGTACAGGCCGTTGAACCAGCAGCTCCCGAAGTCATACCACGGGCCTTCGCCCACGACGCGGTGATCGCGTATGCAGTAGTGGCGCGCTTCCTCGAACGTGCCGTCCGTCACTTGATACATGCCGACCGCGCTCGAGGCGGGCCGGTAGATTTCGAACGGCCGGAACGTCGCCGACCACCGCCAGTACGTGCGGGCCACGGGATTGCCGGATGCTTCCTGCTGGGCGAGCGCGGCGAGCAGATCGGGCGTCATGATCGCGGTCGAATTCGCGACGAAGAGATCGCCGTAGGTCCGCCAGGTCTCGGCCGGGGTCTTGAACCATTCGTCGCTCACGGGGTAGAGCAGCTCGGACGGCTTGCGCGCCGCCTGATAGATCCAGTTCACGATCGGCGCGAGCACGACGAGTGCCGTCACGCCGGCGGCGAGGTAGACGAAACCGGGGATGCGGCGCAGACGCGCGAGCGTCCCGAGCCACGTTGCACGGAACGGCGCGCGCTTGCGACGGCCCTCGACGCGCTTCTTCTTCGACGCGGCCTTCTTCTTCGGCGCGGTCTTCGTCTTCTTCGCCTGCTCGATGCCGGGCGATGTCCCGGCGGCCGCGGCCTTTTTCCGCGCCGGTCGCGCGCGCTCGACGGCTTTCGGCTTGCGCGTTGCGACCGTCTCGTCCGCCACGGGCAGTGCGCGGCCTGCGGCAGCGTCGGCGGCCGGTTCACGCGATGAGACGGTGCGGGACATGCCGGGAGCTTAGCGAATCGCGGTCCCGGCCCGCCAGCTCCGTGCGCGGCGTGCGATCGCGACCGGTGCCACGGTTTCCGGATCGGAGCATGCCCGCTCGCGGGCCCGTCACCCCAGCGCGATCGTGGAATACGCGATCGGTGTGTGTCCTTCGTCGAGTGCGCTGCATGAGCTCCTCGCTCGCGAACCTCCGTGGTGCGTCGAGCGCGCGCGATGCGCCAGGGCGGACATCCGCGACAGAAGCAGGGACCATTACCGGCTGCAGCGCTTGCGATGCCGCGCGGAGATGACGAAGATGCGCACTCGGAGTCGGATGACGCATGGTTCCGCGAGCCCGTCGCGCTCACGTGCACGGAACCATGACAATATTTTTCAAGCGCGGGGCCGCACCGGTACGACGTTCGTCGGGGCTCTCACGCGCCAGGGAGTGTGATTTGATGAAACGGCGCATCGCCGTCCACGAGGACTATGCCCAGGCCGAGCACGTCGAAGGTTCGTCGAACCGCGATTTCGGGCTCGTCTTCGCCGGCGTCGGCGCGGTCGTGGGCATCTGGTGGCTCTGGCGCGGCCGGCCGGGTGCGGCGTGGTGGCTCGGTGCCGGGCTCGTGTTCGCGGCCCTCGCCTGGCTGCGGCCCGCTTGGCTGGCGCCGCTGAATCGCGCGTGGACGCGCCTCGGGCTCGTGCTCTTCCACATAGTCAATCCGGTCGTGCTCGGTATACTCTATTTCCTCGTCGTCACTCCCGTCGCTTACATGATGCGGCTGGCTGGCCATCGCAGCTTCCGGATGCGACCGGAACCCTGCGAGACCTACTGGGTGAAGCGGGAACCGCCCGGTCCGGCGCCTGAAGATATTCGAAACCAGTTCTGAAAGTTGCAATGCTGAGCCTATTTCGCGAATTTTGGCGGTTCCTGCGAGTCCGCAAGAAGTACTGGCTGCTGCCCATCCTCGTAGTCATGGCGCTGCTCGGCGGGCTGCTCGTGCTGGCGCACGGCTCCGCGGTCGCACCATTCATCTACACGCTGTTCTGAGCTCGACGGTCGGGTAGCTCGCATGTGGGTGCTTGGCATCTCGGCCTACTACCACGACAGTGCGGCGGCGCTCGTGCACGACGGCCGCGTCGTCGCGGCGGCTCAGGAAGAGCGCTTCAGCCGCAAGAAGCACGACAGCCGTTTCCCGCAGCACGCGATCGAGTACTGCCTGGGCGCTGCGGGCATCGACATGGCGACGGTCGACCACGTGGCGTTCTACGACAAGCCGTTCCTCAAGTTCGAGCGTCTGCTGGAGACCCATCTCGCGTTCGCGCCGCGCGGATTCCGCTCGTTCAGGATGGCGATGCCGGTGTGGCTGCGCGAGAAGCTGTTCCAGCGCAAGCTCATCGGCGATGCGCTGCGCCGCTATGCGCCGAAGTTCGATCAGGAGCAACTGCTGTTCGCCGAGCATCACCAGTCGCATGCCGCATCGGCATTCTTTCCCTCGCCGTTCGAGGAAGCCGTCGTGCTCACGATGGACGGCGTCGGCGAGTGGGCGACGACCTCGGTCGCGATCGGGCGCGGGAACACGTTGAACATCGAGCGGGAAATCCACTTCCCGCACAGCATCGGCCTGCTGTATTCCGCGTTCACCTACTACACCGGATTCAAAGTCAATTCGGGCGAGTACAAGGTCATGGGGCTCGCGCCCTACGGCGAGCCGAAATACGCCGGTCTGCTGCGCGATCATCTCATCGACATCCGCGACGACGGCAGCTTCTGCCTGAACATCGATTACTTCAATTACTGCACCGGCCTGACCATGACGAACGAGCGCTTCGACGCCTTGTTCGGCGGTCCGCCGCGCGCTCCCGAAGAGCCCCTCACCCAGCGGCACATGGATCTCGCAGCCTCGATCCAGGCCGTGACGGAGGAAGTCATGCTGCGTCTGACGCGCGCGCTGCGGCGGGACACGGGGATGGAGAATCTGTGCCTGGCCGGAGGCGTCGCATTGAACTGCGTGGCGAACGGCAAGATCCTGCGCGACGGCCACTACCGGAATCTCTGGGTGCAGCCGGCGGCGGGTGATGCGGGCGGCGCGCTCGGCGCGGCGCTCGCGGCCTATCACGGGCTGCTCGGCGGCGCGCGCCAGGTCGCGGCTGACGGCGATGCGATGTCCGGCAGCTACCTCGGACCGGAGTTCGCGCAGGACGACGTCGAACGCCGTCTGAACGCCCGGCAGGCACGCTACGTCGTCCTGTCGCGGACCGACATGCTCGATACCGTCGCCGGCGCGCTCGCCGCCGGTAAGGCGGTCGGCTGGTTCCAGGGCCGCATGGAATTCGGGCCGCGCGCGCTCGGCGGACGTTCGATCCTCGGCGATGCCCGCAGCCCGGAAATGCAGCGGACGCTGAACCTGAAAGTGAAATATCGCGAGAGCTTCCGTCCGTTCGCACCTTCGATCCTGCGCGAAGACGTCGCCGACTGGTTCGAGCTCGACGGCGACAGCCCCTACATGCTGCTCGTCGCCGACGTCGTCGCCGCGCGGCGCCGCGCGATGAGCGCGGAAGAACAGGCCTTGTTCGGCATCGACAAGCTCAACGTGCCCCGCTCGGACATTCCGGCGGTCACGCACGTCGACTATTCCGCGCGCGTGCAGACGGTGCACGAGGACACGAACCCGCTCTATCACGCGCTGCTGAAACGCTTCAAGGCGCTGACCGGCTGCCCGGTGATCGTCAACACGAGCTTCAATGTCCGCGGCGAGCCGATCGTCGGCACGCCGGAGGATGCTTTCCGCTGTTTCATGGGCACGGATCTCGACGTGCTCGCCATCGGCAACTGCGTGCTCTACAAAGAACAGCAGGATCCCGCGCTCAAGCTCGACTACAAGGAAGCTTTCGAACTCGATTGACGCTGCGTGACGTCGCAGCGCGTCCGCGCGGACGTGTCACGCCCGCACGGAAATCGCGCACTCGTCACAGGGTATTGCGCCTTCGATGCGCACGAATTCGCGCGCGGCCCATTTGGGCGGGACGAATACCGTAACTAAGCCGCGAAATGAGTACTGAGCTGCATTGACGCATCACCGACTAACATGGATATTAACCGCGGGATCGCGCGCGGCTACGGCATCCGCGTACCGGCCATGAGGGTTTGATCGTTCGCCGGAGACCTGTCCCTTCGATTCAGCTCGAGCAATTTTTCTGGACTGGGGGACGGTTCCGGAACCACGGGGGCACACGTTAATGAGCACGAACCGCGCGCATGTCTATCTGTTCCAGTTCAGCGACAAATTCGGAGACGAGATCTATCTCCCCTACGCAGTCGGTCTGCTGTGGGCCTATGCCAAGGCCGTGCCGGCGGTCGCCGAGAATTTCGTTAACAAAGGTTTCGTCTTCGTGCGGGAGAATCCCGCGCTGATCGCTTCGCGCCTCGAGAATCCCGCCGTGGCGGCCTTCTCCACGTACGTGTGGAACTGGGAGATGTCGGCAGCGGTCGCGCGCGAAGTGAAGGCCCGCTATCCGGATTGTCTGATCATCATGGGCGGCCCGCAGGTGCCGAACGCCGACCGGCTCGGGGACTTCTTCGAGAAGTATCCGTTCATCGACATCATCGTGCATGGCGAAGGCGAGTACGCGTTCGCCGAGATCCTCACCCAGCAGGCCGGGGCTCGCGACTTCTCGGCGGTCAATGGCATCACGTATCGCGGCGCATCGACCGCCCCGCGCCCGCGGACGCGCGACCTCGGCGCATTCCCGTCGCCCTACCTCGAAGGCATCTTCGAGGAACTCTTCGAGCTGCCGTACCGCTACAACGCAGTCTGGGAGTCGAACCGCGGCTGTCCCTACGGCTGCACGTTCTGCGACTGGGGTTCCAACACGATGCAGAAGCTGACGACCTTCCTCGACGAACGCATCGTCAAGGAGATCGAGTACTTCGGCGCGAAGAAGATTTCCCACGTCTTCATGGCGGACGCGAATTTCGGCATCGTGCCGCGCGACGTCGAGATCGCGAAGCATCTCGCGAAGACGAAGCGGGAGACGGGCGGCTTTCCGACGAAGCTTCGCGTGAACTACGCGAAGAACAATCCGGATCGCGTGCACGAGATAGCGAAGATCCTGAACGCCGAGGGGCTCGACAAGGGCATCACGCTCAGCGTGCAGAGCATGGACGACGGGACGCTGAAGACGATCAAGCGCAAGAACCTGAAGTTCGACACGATCTCCTCGTTCATCAAGAAGTACCAGCGGGACGGCATCTACACCTATACGGAAATCATCATGGGTCTGCCCGGCGAGACCTACGAGACGTTCCGCGAGGGCATCAACAGGCTGCTCGAGGCGGCGGCGCACGACACCGTGTGGATGTACCGCTGCACGCTGCTGCCGAACGCGCCGATGAACGATCTGGACTACCGGGAGAAGCACCAGCTCCGCACGGTACGGACGCCGATCGCGCTCGTGCACACGCCGCCGAACAGCGATCCCGTGCCCGAATTCGAGGACACGATCGTCGAGACGGCGACCCTGAGCCGCGCCGAGTACAAGCGCATGCTGCTGCTTGCCTGGGCGCTGCAGACCTTCCACAGCCTCAGCCTGACGCAGATGTTCGCAATCTATGCGAACGAGGTGACGGGGCTCGGCTACACGGATTTCTACGACGCGCTGTTGAAGTTCGCGGCGAGCCGCCCGGACACGATCGTGGGCAGCGAGCTGCAACACACGTGCGAGAAGATCGACGAAGCCATCGAGCAGGGCGGGAACTGGGACAACACGGTTCCGGAGTTCTCGGACATCACCTGGACGTTCGAGGAAGCGTCGTATCTGCGCATCCAGCTCGAGCGCGATCGCTTCTATCGCGAAATCGGCGAGTTCCTGGGACAGTTGGAAGCCGCGGGCGTGCTGTCCATCGAGCCGCGCATGCTCGAGGATCTCATGACTTATCAGAAGGCGCTGGTCGTGAAGTGGGAAGGCGACGGCAGCACCGAGCTCGATTTGGCGCATTCGATCCATTCTTGGTATCGTGCCATCCTCACCGGAGGCCGCAGCGAATTGCAGAAAGGGCATTTCCGCGTGAGCGTGGTCGATCCCTTCCAGTACGGCGGCGACCGCCGGCGGTATTCGACCGAGATCGTGTTCTGGGGGCGGCGTACCGGCAAGCTCACGTACAAGAAGGTCGAGGAACAGGCTTTGGACGTGAGCGGAGTCATCCTGCCGGGCGTCTACGATACGGTGGAAAGACAGAGGGCCTAGACGGTATCCGGGCGGCGCGTGAGCAAAACAATTTCAGTCTGCATTCCCGTATACAACGAATCGGAGAACATCGTAACGGCGGTTGCCCGCGTCGAGGAGCTGTTCCGCAGCGAGTTGCCCGATTACGGACTCGAGCTCGTCGTCACGGACAACGCCTCGAGCGACGACACCTGGGACGTGATCAAGGGCCTGGCGCAATCGCGGCCGGACATGAAGGCGCTCCGGTTCTCGCGCAACTTCGGCTACCAGAATTCCATCTTCGCCGCGCTCAGCACGGCGAGCGGTGACGCCGTCGTCGAGCTCGACGCCGATCTCGAGGATCCGCCGGAGGTCATTCCGCGGTTCGTGGAGAAATGGCGCGAAGGCTACGACGTCGTTTACGGCGTCCGCTCCAAGCGCTACGGATCGCTGATCATTCGCGCGTTCACGCTCATCTTCTACCGCCTGCTGAACATGATGTCGGAACAGGACATCCCCAGAGACAGCGGCGATTTCCGGCTGCTGGATCGCAAGGTCGTCGCGGCGCTCGTCGCGATGCCGGAGCGCAATCTGTATCTGCGGGGCCTCGTGGCTTTCCTCGGTTTCCGGCAGACGCCCGTCGTCTACGAGCGCCACCCGCGCCTGTCGGGGGCGAGCAAGTTCAGATTCTTTCATTACGTGATCCTGGCGATCGACGCCTTCACGGCGTTCACGAAGTTTCCGCTCAGGCTCATTGGCGTGCTCGGTTTTCTGCTGTTCTCCGGGGCGCTCGTACTGGCCGCGTATTACCTGGGGCTGCACTTCGTCGGCGGTATTCCGGTGCAGGGCTTCACGACGCTCGTGATCCTCATGCTGATCCTGCATGGCATCACGTTCATTTTTCTCGGCATACTCGGCGAGTATCTGAGCCGGATATTCGATGATTCGAAAATGCGTCCACGTGTGGTGATCGCGGAGACGATACACGTGGAAAAGCCGCCGGAATTTCTCTGAAGCAGTCGAACGGCGGCCGATGGCCTTCGACACCCGGCAAACACCGCGATAATCAAATCAGGGAGCGAACGAAGTGACGCCGGCAGCCAATCGCATCATCAAGCGCGTCATCGACGTCGTCGTTTCGCTCGCGTTGCTCGTCGTCGTTCTGCCCGTCCTCGGCATCGTGGCGCTGATCTCCCTGATGATGCAGGGCCGACCGGTGTTCTACACCTCGAAGCGTCACGTCGGTAAAGACCGGGTCGTGACGATCTACAAGTTCCGCTCCATGGCGAAGGACGCGGCGAGCGGTGCCTACCGGCTGCGCGAGCGCTACATGGACAAGGGTTATCTCGGCATTCCCATGGACTGCGAGGTCTATACGCCGCTCGGCCGTCTCCTGGAGCGGACTCAGCTCGTCGAGCTGCCGCAGATCTTCAACGTGCTGCTCGACGGCATGAGCTGGGTCGGCAACCGCGCGCTGCCCGCCGAGAATGTCGAGATGCTGAAGCAGTTCCCGGGCTGGGAGGAACGCTTCGACAGTCCCTGCGGCCTGACCGGGATTTCGCAGGTCGTCGGCAAGTTCAATCTCAATGCCGAGCAGCGGATCGAGGTCGAGCGCCTGTACTCGGCGGTCTACCAGCGCGGCTACGTACTGAAGTGCGACCTGCTGATCGTGCTCGCCACGATCCGGCTCATCCTGTGGGATCGCAGCATGCCGTACGAGGAGGGCATCGCGCTGCTCGAGAGCTGCCTCCCGGCGCGCGAGCGGCGCCCCGAGGGATCGTCGCGGTAGAGCGCGGAGAGCGCTGACCGCGCGGCGCGGGCAGGAAGCGCGCGCTCCGCGAATTCAAGCTGCCGGCGTCCCGAGGTTCGCGATGCTGGCGCGCAGATACTTGAACATGCGCCTCGCCCGGGCGTTGCGGAATTCGGGATCCTGCCACCACATGCACGCGTACGCCGTCGAGCGCAGCGCGAAGCCGAGCGCCATGATCACATCGAACACCAGCAGCGATCGCCCGGGATTGAACCGCGCGTAGATGCGCCGCATGTTCTTCAAATCCTGCCCCGAGAATTTCTCCGGATAATTCTTCGTCGTCGCACCTTGCAGGTGGACGATCGTCAGGTCGGACAGATAGTAGACCTTGTGCCCGAAAGTCCGCACGCGCGAGCCCCACTCGATGTCCTCGGCGTAGAAGAAGATGCTCTCGTCGAGCATGCCGACCTCGGGCAGCAGGCTCCGGCGCACGAGCACGTCGGCGCCGGTGATCCAGTCCACCTCCATCCGTCCCGGCGGTTCCCGGAAACTGATGAAGAGTCCCTTCAAGTGGCGGGGCAGCAGCCGGTTCAGGAAGAAATTGTGCGCGAGCATCGTGCCGAACGCGGGGCGGAAGCCCGCGTCGCCGACCTGGTGCGTCCGGTCCGGAAACAGCAGGCGGCAGCCGCTCATCGCGACGTCGGGACGGCTGTCCATGAAGTCGATCCATTTCCGGAACACCCCCGGATCGATGATCACGGTATCGGAGTTCAGCAGCAGCACGTAATCGCCGTTCGCGATCTTCATGCCCTGGTTGTTCGCCTTGCTGAAGCCGAGGTTCTCGGCG
This sequence comes from Gammaproteobacteria bacterium, assembly GCA_016209015.1. Classification (GTDB taxonomy): domain Bacteria; phylum Pseudomonadota; class Gammaproteobacteria; genus JACQWY01. Next base: position 43,650 of record JACQWY010000004.1, read on the forward strand.
TTGCGGAGCAGCCGTATCTGCGGGTACTCGTTCTCCACCAACTGCCACGTGCCGTCCACCGATCCGTTGTCGACGACGATCACCTCGTGCGGAACGCCGATGTCCTCCGCGTACAGCGAGCGCAGGCAGTCGGCGAGCACGTCACGGATGTTCCAGGTCACGATGATGATCGAGAGCCTGAGGCCGGCCGCTTCGGCGCGCATCGTATCGGGTGTCTGATTCATCCTTGGGTCTTCCTGATCTGCGCCATGCCACCACGTTCGGAACGCCGGTCGAAGCGCGCGCACGGCGTCGGTCGACGTCGCGGGCGCCGACCAGCCTACAGCCGCTTATAGAGCCATTGCGGGATGTACAGCGGCTTCTTGTTGAGCACCGCAGCCAGCGTCTTCGCACCGGCTTCGGCGGCCGTCTCGACAGCCAGGCGCGCGACCTCGAAGTTGTCGCGCTCGGCTTCGAGCACGAGGATGAGGCCATCGAGGTGACCGGCGAGCGTCGCGGTGTCGGAATACGCCAGCAGCGGCGAGGTATCGAACAGCACGATGTCGAAACGCTCGCGCAGGGCCTGCACGCCGCGCGCGAGCTGGGCCTGGGAACACGCCCAGGGATTGCCGGCCTGGCGCAGGCCGGCGGTGACGACGGACACCGGATCGGTCGTCGGCACCTGCACGGCGGCATCGAGGCTGCACGTCTCGGTCATGAATTCGCAGAAGCCGGGCGCCTCGTTCAGGCCGTAGGCCGCCGCGAACCCGGGCGTACGTACGTTGGCCTCGACGAGACACACGCGGTGGTTCGCGACCTTGGCGAGCGCCCTCGCGAGGCTGCACGCCACGGACGACGTGCCGGCGCCCGGATAGCACGAGCTCACGGCCAGCGCGAAACGCTCGTTGCCGGCGAGCCGCTCCAGTACCCGTGTGCCGCGCAGGAATTGATCGTCGACCTCGCCCGGAAAGCGCGCGATCACCGTCGCACACCTGCATGCACCGGCCGCAGCCGGCGCCAGAGCCGCGCCCACGGGCCTCCGGATCCGGCGAGCTCCGGCAGGCGCGCGATCGTGGCGAGGAGCGGGATGCCGAGCGTCGACTCGACGTCGTCGCGACGCCGGAAGCCGTGATCGAAGTACTCCGCGACCGTCGCATAGGTGAAGCCGAGGAACACGCCCATCACCCCCGCGAGGCCGAGGATGATCGACGTCCAGGGCGCCGAGGGCTTCTCCGGCGGCAGGGCCCTGCCGAGCACGCGCACGCTCGTGATCCGGCGCGCGTTCAGGGCGCGATTGATGCGGAAATCCTCGGCCTTCGCCTTGTAGTCGCGATAGCTCGTCTCGACGATGTCGCGCGTGCGCTCGAGCTGCTTCAGGCGCATCGTGCTCTGCTCGAGCGTCGCGAGCGAAGCGCGCTTGCGCGCGAGCTCCGCCGACAGCTCGTCGCGGCGGTGAGTCGCCGATTCGATCTGCGGCGTCAGCAGATTGCGGAGCGTCAGGTACTTCTGTTCGCGCAGGCGTCCGAGCTGCTCTTCGAGGCTCTTCACTTCGCGTGACTGCCTAGTGTGGGTTTCGAGCTGCCGATCGCGCTGGGCCAGCGTATCGAAGAAATGGCTGTCGAGGCTGCTCATGTCCGAGTACTTCGAGCCGACGTCCGGCGTCGGGATCCACTCGCTCGTGTCCTTGTAGACGGACCTTATCGACTTGAGCTTGAGATTCAGATCTTCCAGCGTCAGCAGCGCCTTGCGGTATTCGTTGTCGAGGCGCGCGATCTCGCGCAGATAGAGCTCCTTCTGCACGTCGAGATTGCTGATCTCGTTACCGGCCCGGAATTCCTCCAACGTCTTCTCGGCATCGGCGAGCTTCTGCTCGAACAGGCCGATCTGATCCCGGTAGAAGTCCTCGGAGTTCTCGGTGCCGTGAATCGCGATGCGACGCTCGACGTACTCTTCGGCATACGCATTCGCGGCGAACGCCGCGAGCTGCGGGCTCTGCGATTTGAACGACAGCTTGATGACGTCCGTCTGGTCGAGGAACTGCACGTCGAGAGAGGCGTAGTAGGCGAGCACGAGCTTCTGCTCGGGCGTGAGCTGGACCATGAGCCCGATGGCATAGAGCGGCTTCTTCAGCAGTTCCACGAAGTTCTTGAACTGGTCCTTGATCCAGTTGCGCATCCGCTTCCAGACGCTCAGCGGCGGATGCGGCTGGTCGGCGAGCCACTTCTCGATCTTCGGCAGCACGGCGTACGTCAGGTTCTTGTCCGTGAGGATCTCGATCTCGTCGTTGATGTTCTGATTGCGTTCGGCGAATACCACATTGGGCTTGTTCGCGGAGGCCTCGAGAGCCTGCGCACGCTCGTTGCCCATGAGCACGAGGATCTTCGTTTCCGCCGTATAGGTCTGGCCCACGTACAGCAGATAGCCCACCGCACCGGCGACCGCCACGAGGAAGATGAGCACGAACTGCCACTTGTACTTGAACAGTACGTAGAGAATGTCCCGCACGGTGACGGGGCTGTACTCGCGGGGCTGGCTGGCGGTCGTCATGGCGAACGGGTGGTCGCGGGCGAGCTGGTGACCGTGGTCGTGTTCGTGGCTTTGTCGATTTCGTAGATCGTGCTCATGCCGACGTTGAAGCCCTTGAACAGGAGGAGTTTGCTGACGTAGTCGTCGACGACCCGGTCGGCCGTCGCAATCGCGGTCGGCGGCACGTAGATCACGGAATTGCTCGGCACGACCTCGTCCTGTTCGATGTTCTTGCCGTCCAGCACCGCCTCGAGGTTCAGTGTGCGCACGCGGGGCGCGCCTTCCTCGGCCCACGACACGACCTTCACCTTCTGCATGGCGCCCGTCGTGAGTGCGCCGCCGGCGCTCGTGATCGCCTGCAGGGCCGTCTGCGAGTTCGGCATCGTCAGCATGCCGGGATTGCGTACCTCGCCGAACACGAACAGGCGGTTGCCCATGACCTTGTCGAGCATCAGCGACACCGACACGTTGCCGATCTGTTCCTTGTAGAGCTGGTTCACGCGCTTGAGGATCTCGTCGACGCTCATCCCGCCGGCGTCGACGGGCGGCACGAGCGGCAGATAGATGCGGCCGTCCGGGGCGACGGTCACTTTCTTCGCATTGCCGTCCTGAGCGGATTTCAGCGCCGCGCCGAGATCCTCGAGGCGCGAGGTGTAGCGTTCGACGCTCACGTCGATCTTCGGATCCTTGAAGATGTCGCTGTATTGCTCCTGGAGCAGCGCCGCGAGCTTTTCCGGCGCGAGGCCGACGGCCTGCAGGTCGCCCTTGAGCGGCAGCGTGATCATGCCGTCCGGCCGCACCACGACCGTGCGTGACGCATCGGGCTGGTAGAAGAAATCGATGCGCAGCTTGTCGCCGACGCCGATCACGTACTGCTTCGATTCGGGACCCGCGCCGAGCAGGAACAGGAACTGAACCTGATCGCCCGGGACGAGCCGATACTCCGTCACGCCTTTCGTGAGCCCGCGGAAGATCGTCTGCTGGGCAGTGCGCGTTTCTTCGGGCGAGAGCTGGTCGAGGTACTTCGTGGCGCCATCGGGCCCGGTGACGTTAGGTCGAACGGGTTTGTCACAACCGGCGAGCAGCATCGACAGCGCGACTGCGGCAGCCGCACAGCGGCGCGCGCGCAGGAGTGCGATCAGGACGCCCATGCTGCCGTTTCGAGCCGGCAGCCCGCTGCGCGCGCGTGGGAAGCGCGAGGTGCAGACAGGGCTCGATAAGTCTTGTACGCGTTCACACCCGATTCGCTCGCGACGCAATGATTATCCCTGAGGGCCGCGCGTACGCTGGCTCCCGGTGACGAAACGATGATTGGCCCCGGGTAATTCTCTTTGGATTTCAAGAAGTTCTAGAGGCCTCGCGATATTAATGGATGGCTGCGACGCAGGCAAGGAATACTCGTCGACATTGCGCGCGATGCGACTTCACGTAACGCATGTTCACGTCGCGAGACCGAGGCTCGCGCGTGCACGCGCAGCGGTGCGATTCGAAATGTCATTTCCGGTACCAGAATACATTTCGGGCTATGGCCGATCCGGCGGTGCTTGGATAATAATCGGGACCGCAGGCAAGGACGGGGTGCAGTGGATGCGGCGCATTGTCGACCACCGTCGCGCGTAGCAGCAGTGAACGAGCCGCTCTCAATTCAGATCAGCCGATAGAGTGCAGGTAAGAACCATGCGTGTGGTCATATTGTGCGGCGGAAAAGGTACGCGGGCGTACCCGTATACGGAATACATGCCCAAACCGATGCTGATGGTGAACGGAACGCCCATCCTCATGCAGGTCATCCGTCTCTACACGGATCAGTCCTTCAGGGAGTTCGTGCTCTCGGTCGGCCATCGCAAGGAAGTGATCGAAGACTATTTCCACCGCAAGAACATGGACTTCAGCGTCCGCTGCATCGACACGGGCACGGAGGCCGATACCGGCGACCGCATCTACGGCTGCCGCGACGTGCTCGAGGATACGTTCATGGCGACGTATGCCGATGGTTTGTCCGACATAGATCTCCAGGATCTGCTGCGCTTCCACCGCTCGCACGACGGGCTCGCGACGATCACGAGCGTGCCGCTCATTTCGCAGTACGGCACCGTCGAAGCGGATTCCGATGGCCGCATCGTGGCGTTCCGCGAGAAGCCGGTGCTCCGCGAACACTGGATCAACGCCGGCTTCTTCGTCTTCGATCGTGCGGTCTTCGACCACTGGGAGGGCCGGAACCTGGAGCGCGAAGTGTTCCCGGCGCTCGCGCGCAAGGGCCTGCTCTACACCTATCATCACACCGGCTTCTTCAAGTCGATGGACAGTTACAAGGATCAAATCGAGATCGAGCAGCTCGTACAGGGCGGCGACATTCCGTGGAAGCGCAAGGCGGTGGCCGTATGAGCGAGGCCACGGCGAGTGCCCGCTTCTGGAGAGATCGCAACGTCCTCGTGACGGGCTGCACCGGACTCCTCGGTTCCTGGCTCACGCGGGCTCTCGTCGAGGCCGGCGCACACGTCATCGGCCTCGTGCGTGACTCGACGCCCGATTCGGCGCTGGTCAGGTCCGGCATCATAGGCCGCGTCACGGTCGCTCACGGTGCGCTCGAGGATTTCTTCGCCGTGAACCGCGTGATCGCGGAATACGAGATCGACGCGGTATTCCATCTCGCGGCGCAGGCCATCGTCGGCGTCGCGAACCGGAATCCGCTCTCGACGTTCGAGGCGAACATCCGCGGCACCTGGCACATCCTCGAAGCCTGCCGCCTGAACCCGACGGTGAAGCGGATCGTCGTCGCCTCCAGTGACAAGGCCTATGGCGATCAGGACGATTTGCCCTACGACGAGACGTTTCCGCTGCAGGGCCGTCATCCCTACGACGTCTCGAAGAGCTGTGCGGATCTGATCGCCGCGACCTACCACCAGACTTATGGTTCGCCCGTCGCGATCACGCGCTGCGGCAATCTGTTCGGCGGCGGCGACCTGCACTTCAACCGCATCATTCCCGGCACGATCCGCTCGGCCCTGCAGGGCGAGCGGCCGGTGATCCGCAGCGACGGTTCGCCGCTCCGTGATTACGTCTATGTCGCCGATGCAGTCGATGCCTACCTGCGGCTCGCCCGCGCGCTCGACGACCCGGCGGTGCACGGCGAAGCCGTCAATCTCGGCACGGCGCGTCCGCTCTCGGTGCTCGAGATCACGAATCAGATCCTGCGCCTCATGGGGCGCGAGGATCTCGCCCCGCTCGTGTTGAACGAGGCGCGTGCGGAGATCCGCCACCAGTACCTGTCGTCCGACAAGGCGCGACGGATCCTCGGATGGGAGCCGGCTGCGTCGCTCGATGCGGCGCTGACCGAGACCATCGCGTGGTATCGGAAGCACCTCGGAGCCGAGCCGCGCGCGTGAGCGCCGGGCCGGGCGGCGCACGAGTGCTGGTCGGGATCCCGACCAGGAACCGTCCGGAGTTCGTCAAGCAGGCGGTCCTGAGCGTGGTCGGGCAGCGCTTCGAGCGCTGGCGGCTGATCGTCAGCGACAACCGTTCGGAACCCGAAGTCAGCGCGGACGTCGAGGCCTTCGTCCGCGAGCTCGGCGATCCCCGCGTTCACTACTACCTCCAACCCGTCGACGGCGGCGAGTACGGGCAGGGCAGATACCTGTTCGGCGAGTGCGACGAGGAATACTTCGTCATCCTGCACGACGACGACTGCCTCGAACCCGCCCACCTCGAGTCTCTGCTCGGCGTGATGGACGCGGATCCGGCGCTCGCGTTCGCGGCCACCGGCCAGCTCGTGGTGGACGAGGCGAACGAAGCGCTGCCGGAGCGGACCCGCAGCTATCATGCCGAGCAGGGCCGCGATCGTTTCGGCGAGGGACGGATCGACGACGTCCTGGAGACGTTCCTGCGTTACGGCGGTCTGTTCTCGATCACGGGCGCGATGTTCCGCAGCTCCGCGGTGCGTCGCAACGGCCTCGTCGACGACGATTGCGGCGGTTTGTACCCCTTCGAGTTCAACGTGTTCCTGCGCCAGGCGGAGAGCCGCATGCCGGCGTATTTCACGCCGCGCGAGCTCGTGCGCTACCGCCTGCACGAAGGTGCGATGCGCAACTACGCGCGGCCGTTCTTCAATCGCGTGATGATGTCGACGATGATCAAGCTGCTCGAGAAACGGCGCTTCAGCGGCTGGGCGGAGAAGCGCCGCAGCCGCCTGCTCGCCGCGGTCTACCGCAACTACGCTTACATCCTCTACGTGGCGGGGGAAAGGCGCGATTGCTATCGCTTCCTCTCGCGCGCGGTCCGCATGGAACCGCTCGCCTGGAACATCTGGGCCTACGCCGTATTCGCCGTCGTGTGCCCCTTCCTCATCCGTCCGATCTGGGGACCGCGCGTCACGCTCTGAGCGCACGCGCGGGCGGTGCCGGCACGGAGCGGCGGGACGCTGCCTGCCGCTCCGTCGGAGACGTCATTTCGCCCGTTTCGTCCATTCGTCCCAGGCGGGTTTCGACTTGCCGTCATTGTGGCGCAGGCCGAAATTGCACAGGAAGTCGGAGAAGAGCTTCATGGCGTTCCTGTCCTTGCTGAGCGCGTCGCCCTTCCTGCTGAACGTCCCGGCGATCGCGTCGCAGTCCGAGCCGCGGCCGTCGTGCAGATTGAACCACGAGATGAAATCCAGGCGCGCCGGTGCCTGATCCCGATAATCGAAGAACGCCCGGACCGCGGCCTGCTGATCGGCAGCCGAGCCCTTGAGCGCCGGCGAGGTGGTCCAGCCCACTTCCTCGAGTGCGAAATGGCGATTGCCGGTCAGCCGCTCGATCTCCTTGAGCTGATCGAAAATCGACGACGGCTTCAGCGTGTGGGCGAAGCCGTTCGAGAACGCGTACAACGTGAAGCTGTCGTGATCGCCGAGCGCGAGCCGCTTGTAGATCGAGCTCGTGTCGCTCTCCTTCAGTTCGCGGTAGGCGAACACCATGCCGACGCTCACGTTCGGATATTTTGCTTTCACCGCATCGTAGACACGCTTGAAGAACACGCCGTACGGGCCGACCTCGTCGGGATGATTCGCGAGATAGGCGTTGACCTCGTTGCCGATCTCCAGGTAGTCGACGACATCGCCGTAACGCTGCAGCGCGGCCAGCGTGAAATCGGTGAAACGCCTGATCAGCTCGGGATCCTCCCAGCCGCGGGTCTGCACATCGGACGGCATCTGGCCGCGGATCGCCGTGTGGATCGTGCGGATCACGAGCGAGACGCGCAGCCCGGATTTGCGCAGCTGGTCCATCATGTAATCCGTGCCTTTCCAGTCGCGGCGTCCGCGTTCCTTCTCGACGTCGGCCCAGGCCATCGAGAAATACGTGATCTCGGCGCCGCTCTCGCGGGCGAGACGGAAGGCCGAAGAGACGCTCTCCGCGCTGAATCCGCCGGCCGGGCTCACGACGACGCCGAGCTTCGGCTTCGTGCCCGCTGCCGGGGCGGTGGCCGGCGCGGCGGCCGGGGTGACGGTCTGCGCGGCGAGTTGCGTCGCGGATGCTGTCGCAGGTTCCGCGGCCGGTTGAGCTGCAGGCTGCGCAGCGGGTGGCGGCGCGGGCTGCGTATTCTGGGCGAGAGGATTCGCTGCACCCGGAGCGGCAGCCGGCGCCGCGGCGCCCGCGGCGACCGGCGCGGCTGCGGCGGCGGCTGCGGCTGCGGCGGCCGGCGCCGGGGCGGCACCCGCTGCGTTACCACAATGCATCGAATCGAAGATCTTCGTCGCAGTCGCGGCGTCGTAAGTCTCCTTCAGGCAGGTCACCGTCGCGAGGTAGGTCTTGCCGTCGCAGAACAGCGAGCGGGTCTTGGCGAGAAACGTGTATTGTCCGCCGGCCTTGAATTCATAGCTGAGCGGCGCGTCGCTGAGGATCTTCGCGCCCTGCTTCTCCATGTAGCCGCGCACGAGCCCGATGTAGCCGTCGGCCGGAGCATTCGCGGCATTCAGATCGAAGTAGCACTGCTGGTCGCTGCGGATGCTCGAGTGAACGTTCAGCGGGTCACCGGACTTCTTCTGGTTCCACTGCGGATAGTCCATGGCGAACGCGGAGCCGGCGTCGGCCGCGGCCGCGCGGCTGCTCGCCGCCGTCAGAGCCGCCATGGACGCCATGAGCACGATAACGGGTGCTTTCATATGATGATTCCTATTGCGTCGATTGACTGGATCGGGACGCCGCTCAGTGCGTCGTTGCGGATGCGCCGCCGTCGGGTGCGAGCAGCTCGCCGAGGAAGCCGGCGACTGCCTGCCCGGCGATCTGGTACGCCTGCTCGTTCGGATGCTTGTCGAGTATGGAGGCCGCGAGCGCCGAGGCATCGCGGCCCATGAACGACGGCAGCAGATTCAACGCCGGGATGCCGTGGGCGTCGAACCACGCCTTCAGTTCGCGATATTCCGCGGCGGCGGGGTGACGATCGAACGGCTGCATGCTCGGGAACAGGACGAGCACGGTCTTGACATTGCGCGCGTCGGCATCGCGCTTGAACGCGAGCACGTCCTGCTGCAGCTTGCGCCAGCGCGGGCCGGCGTTGCGGATCTCGTTCTCCTCGGCGACCGTGACCCCGGGGCTCCAGCCGAACAGCCGCTGCGCGAACTCGGCGCCGTAGGGCACGACGAGACGCGCGACGAAGGAATACTTCACCAGGTCGCGCTTCACGCGGTAGAGCGTGCCGATCCGCGCATCGCCCGGCCCTGCCGAGGGAGCCGGTGGGCCGTCCGGGCTTTCCAGGATGTCGCCCTGGTGGAACGTGAGGACGATGACGTCGGGATCGAAACGGAAAGCATGATTCCGGGCGTGGGTGAGGAGCTGCCGCAAATCCTGTCCCGGGACGCCGAAATTCAGCGCCTCGTAGCGCTGCGTTCCGGCGTTCAGCACTTTCTCGACGACGTTCGGGTAGGTCGCGTCGTCGTCCGCGCCCATGGAGAACGTATGGGAGTCACCGAAGAACTCCAGCCGCCGGACGCCCACGGGCTTCTGCTCGGGTCTCGGCACGCCGCGGTAGCCGAGCGCGTTGACGGTGACCTTGCGTCCGAGCATCACGCCGCTCGACGCGGGGATGAGCGAGAGATAGGGACCTGACGGCGTCATCACGTCGTTCAGGATTTGGGCGTCCGATGCCGGCTCGATGACGCGCAGTCCGAATTCGAAGAGCAGGAAGCCGACGGCGATGCTGCATAGGACGAGCAATATCCGCATCACGACACAGTTCTCCGAGTATCCATCCCGACATGCAGGCCACCGGCTGCGCGGACCGCGCGCTCCAGGCCATTCATCCATGGGCCGCGCTCCGGGCCGGTTCACGCCGCTGGAGCTGCCGGTAGACGTCGACCAGCCGCTGGACGACGACGTCCTTCTGCGAGGTGCGCATGATCTTCTCGCGGGCTGCTGCCCCGAGGCGCCGGCAGCGCTCCGGATCCTGCCACAGGGATCGGATGCACTCCGCGAGCTCGCGATGATCGCCGGGTTCGAACAGCAGTCCGGTCACCCCGTCCTCCACGATCTCCGGGAGTCCACCGATGCGCGAGGCGATGACCGGTATGCCGCGACTCATCGCTTCGCCTATCACCATCGGGAAAGTCTCGAACCACGTGCTGGGCACGACGAGCATACGCGCCCCCCTGTAGAAATTCAGCACTTCGGCGCGCGAGCGCGTCACCACGATGCGGACGTTGGCGAGGTCCGCGGTGTCGCGGAGCGCAGGCGCGTCACCGGCGAGCTCGAACGGCAAACCCGTCGCACGCGCGGCCCCGGCGAGGGTCGCGAGTCCCTTCTCGGGCGCGAAGCGGCCCACATAGGCGACGTACTTACCCGCACCGGGATCCGCGGCGCTGTCCGGCGCATCGAATACATAGGGGATGGTCACGACGTTGCCCGGCGACACGCCGGCATGCGCGACCAGCCAGCGTCCGGCGAAGTCGGTCGGCGTGACGAAGCGATCGACGTGTCCGTCGTAGAGATGGAAATGACGCGCAACCGCATGCCGGAGCGAATAGGCCACGCTCTCGGTCAGGTGCTCACGGCAGTTCCTGAGGATGCCCCAGTACTCGCGGCCGCCGAGACAGCGCGTGCATTCCTCGCCATGGCGCGAGTGCATGCCCACCGGACAGGTGAGCTGATAGTCGTAGATCGTCATCACCACCGGGATTCCGCGTTCGCTGCACAGGGGCAGGACCCACGGCGATATCAGCGGATAGAGCTTGTGGGCGTGCACGACATCGGGCGCGAAGGTGTCGAGCGTCCGCGCGAAGGCGGCGCGGGCCGTGGGCGAATACACGCCGCTGCAGAACGCCGCGAGCTTGCCGCGGAGCCCCGGGCGCATGTCCTGACTCGAATAAGCGAAGGAACGTACTTCTACGCCGGCTTCCTGGAGCATCTCCACGGTCGCGAGCGTCGCGTTGTCGGCTCCGCCGCGATAGCGGTGGAGGTTGTAGGCGTGCAGAATCCTCATGATCATCCCGTATTGCTGGAAAGAAGGCCGGACCCGTCGCTGCCGCTGCGCATTCGCGGCCGGCAGGAGGAGATTCGTCGCGTGTCCGTCACGGCGCACGGTCGAGCGGCGCCACGCAGTACCGCCGCGATATCGCGGCTATCGGCGCCATTGTAGAATAACCGCGGGCGACGTCCCGTTGCCGCTCCGCGTTTGTTGGACAATGCCGCTTTTCGACCGTGCGCCGATTGTGAACGAGATCGCCGAATCCGTGATTCCCGCGAACGCCGTGCGCCCCCGGACCCGCTGGCGATCGCCGTTTGCTCTCGTGCTCGCGCTCGGTGCGATCGCGATCCTGCTCGTCGCGGGCCGCGCGCTGCTGCCGGATCGCAGCCTGATGCCGCTCGATCTCCTGCACCAGGGCCTGCTGCCCTGGGCGAACGACGTTCGCGAGCCCGGGTTCACGGACCAGTACGGCATCGACGTCGTTCAGGAATATCTTCCGACCTACACCTTCCTCGCGCGCGCACTGCGTGCGGGGCAGTTGCCGACCTGGAATCCCTATAACCGCGGCGGCTCGCCCCACCTCGACAATCCGGTGTCGATCCCGTTCCACCCCTTGTTGCTCCTGCTGATCTGGCTGTCGCCGGATCAGGTCTACGACTTCCAGGTGGTTCTGCACTTCGGCTTCGCCTTCCTCGCCATGGCGCTGTATTTGCGCGCCGCCCGGCTGCACAGCGGCGCCGTACTGTTCGGCGCGCTCTCATGGACGTTCTGCGCGTTCTTCTCGATCAACTGCCTGCACGGACGGAGCATCGCCGCGTTGAGCCTGCTGCCGCTCGTGCTGCTGTGCCTGGAGCGGTTTCTCGCGAAGCCGGAAAGCCGGCGTGTGTGGCAGCTCGGTCTCGTCCTCGGCTTCACGCTGCTGATCGCCGACCCCGCCGGCATCCTCGCGATGACGGTCGTGCTCGGACTGAAGCTCTTCGGACATCGCCTCTTCGAAGCGCCGTCGCTGCGCGGGAAGCTCGGCGGGATCGTGTGCGCGGGACTCATCGCCTGCGCGGCGGCGGCGCCGGTGCTCCTGTCGGAGGCGGAAGGCCTCGCGACGAGCGTGCGCGCATTCGAGTACGGCGGTCCGTATGCGTGGTCCCAGTCCGTGCTCAGGACGATCGGCGGTTATCTCGCGCTGCTGGTCGCGACCGTGCATCCCTATGCGCTCGGCTCGAGAGCGAGCATCGATGCCCTGAAACCGTTCGGATACACCATCGCGTTCATTCCTTTCGCCGGTACGTTCGCGCTGCCGTTCGCCGCCGTCGCGGCGCGCCGTCTGTGGACGGAACGGCGCTGGCGCTGGGTCGTGCTGACGTTCGCCGCCGGTCTCGTGCTGCAGTACCCGTCCGTCGTCGCGGTCCTCGCGGATCGCAACGTGATCGTGATCGCCTTCGCGCTCGTGCTGGCCGCGGCGCTCGGCATGGATCGCTTCCTCGCGATGAACCCGGCCGAAATCCGCCGCAGCGCGAAGCTCCTGCTCGCGTTCACGGGGCTCGCCTGGGCGGCGTTCCTGGCGCGCGAGCTCGTGCTCCACGAGTTCGGACCGCGCCTCCTCGAGACGCTCACCAAAGCCATCCAGGCGAATCTGTCAGGCTACCTGTTCGAACGTTATGCCGAGTGGAAGCTCGCGAGCGCCGGACGTTTTCTCGCGCTCCAGCATCTCTGGAGCGCACCGAACGTCCTGTTCCTCGCCGGCCTCAGCGTATTCTCGATCGCCTGGTATCGCGCCGCCCGCCGGCCGGTGCTCGTGCTCGCCTGTCTCGCGCCCGTGGTGTTCGGTGCCGCGAACGTGCACGTCTTCGACGAAGTCCGCTACCCGCTGCCCTTGCCGGCGCCCGGCCTCGCGCTCGCGCCGACGGATCTCGCCCCGCCCCGCGTGCTCGTCGCGCGCGAGGGCGTCGACAACCGGCTGCTGCTCACGGCCATGCTCCCGCAGTTGTACGGGCTCGCGCAGGTGCGCGGTTACGGTTCCCTGTTTCCCCTGAACCCGGACGTGCTGACGAGCGAGCTCCCGCCGGAGCATCCGCTGTACGAAGTCGTGGGTGTGAACTATCTCGTCACCGCACGGGATTCGACGACGACGAGTCCGGCTTTCCCCGAAAAGGTCCACGGCGGCGACATGAACGTCTATGCGCGGACACGTCCCGCCTCGCGCTTCCACGTGACGGGGCGTCTGGTGCAGGTCGGGACACGCGAGGCCGCGGCCGAGCGGGCGCGTGCGGACACCCGGGCTGTCGACGCGCGCAGCTTCTACGTCACGACGCTTTCGCCGGCCTATCGGGGCGAGCACCCGGTCGCGGCGAAGATCCGCGTGCTCGACGAATCGCCGACGCGCATCGCGCTCGACGTGGAGGCCGATGCGGACGCCCTGCTCGTCATCGGGGACACGCACTATCGCGGCTGGCGGGCGAGCATCGATGGCGCGGCGGCGGCGATCGATCCGGTCGACGGTGCACTGCGCGGCATCTCCCTGCACCAGGGACGCAACGCGGTGCGCCTCGATTATGTGCACTGGCCCTCGCGAATCGGATTCGGCATGCAGCTCGGACTGTCGATCGTCGCGATCGGCGCCGTCGTGATGCGCAGGCGGCGCGCCGTATCTCGCTAGTCGGTGCGCGGCATCGCGCGCGATGCGCGTTTTCCTTCGACACATCCTGTAACAATGGTCCACACACGAACGCATGCACGAACGGTAACGCGCCATACATCTCGCGACGTGGCGTTGACGGGTTTTTCGGGCCGGGGGATACTTCGGTCAGATTTGACTTGGCGGCGTTTGCATCGCGTATGCACGCTTTGGTGCGGTGAGTCGGTGAGACCTCGATGAAGATTTTCGTTAGCGGGATTGCAGGCTTTCTCGGAAGCCATTTCGCCGAGCGCATGCTCGCGCAGGGACACGAAGTCGTCGGCGTCGATACGCTGATCGGCGGCTACCTGGACAACGTGCCGCAGGGCGCGGTGTTCCATCAGAGCGACGCGGGAGACGTCGCCCTGATGCGCCAGCACCTGAGCGGGTGCGACGTCGTCTTCCACGCGGCGTGCACGGCGTACGAGGGGCTGTCGGTGTTCTCGCCGAGCCTCGTCACCTACAACACCTTCCAGATCACGGCCTCGATGATCAGCGCCGCCATCCACAACAACGTGCGGCGCTTCGTGTTCTGTTCGAGCATGGCGCGCTACGGTTCGCAGGAAGTCGTTCCTTTCACCGAGGACATGACCTGCAACCCGCAGGATCCCTACGGCATCGCGAAGTACTCCGCCGAGCTGCTGTTGCGGAATCTGTGCGAGGTCCACGGCATGGAGTACACGATCTGTGTGCCCCACAACATCATCGGTCCGCGCCAGAAGTACGACGATCCCTACCGCAACGTCGCCGCGATCATGATCAACCTGATGCTCCAGGGCAAACAGCCGATCATTTACGGGGACGGCAACCAGAAGCGCTGCTTCTCCTTCGTCGCGGACGATCTCCAGTGCATCGAGAAGATGGTCCTCGAAGGCGGTCTGCACGGCGAAGTGATCAACATCGGACCGGACGAGGAGTTCGTGACCATCAACGAGCTGGCGCGCACGATCGCCGAGTTGCTGGATTTCGATCTCGATCCGCGGTACGTGCCCGATCGACCGCAGGAAGTGCGCCTCGCGAACTGCTCGGCGGCGAAGGCGCGCAGGCTCCTCGGTTACAGGACGCAGACGTCGTTGCGCGACGGGCTCAAGGACATGATCGAGTACGTGAAGCGCCGCGGCGTGAAGCCGTTCCGCTACCACCTCGATCTCGAAATCGTCAACGAGCTCTGCCCGAAGACCTGGAAGGACAGGTTGTTCTGAGCCCGGACGGGGGCGCTCAACGGGCGCCCTGATCCCGCACTCCCGAAGCCGCGTTCCCTCCCGCCGTGCCCGCAGGCGCGACAGCGGCGTCCTGCTTCACGTCCCACCCCTTGCCCGCGATGTAGGCCTTCACGATGTCGGCGAGGAGCGCGTTGCCTTCGGCGTTGAAATGCCCCGCGCAGGAGCTGTTGTCGGCGATGAGATCGCAGTAGGGGCGCTCGCCGAGGCGCGCGGCGAACTCGGGCGTCAGCTCGAGATAGGCGATGCCGTGTGCATCGAGCGCCGCCATGACGGACTGCAGTGCGGACCTGCCGTGCTCCTGGTAGTAGCGGTACGACTGCGGCGTCGGCAGCAGCAGCACGGCGCAATGCTTGTTCCGCGCGCGGCACTCGGCGCCGAACTGCGCGAAGATGCCCGTCAGGATGTCGAAGCTCGTGCTCGGATGGCCCGGGTTCAGGTAGTCGGACCAGCTCGGGCGCCCGCGCAGCCTGCTGACGACGCGCGTCTGCGTCGCCGCGCGCGCCAGCGTCAGGAAATAGGGAAACCGGATCGGGACGGGACCGAAGCGCGATCCCGGCAGCAGCTTGTCGTCGGCGAGGAAATCCCGCGGCGCATCGAGGAAATGGTCGAGCTCGGCGAGCGGAATCTGCGGCATGTCGAGCAACGTGAGCCTGCCGTCCGTGAAGTCGAAGCGCGGCTTGAAGCTCGTCGGAAACACGCCGAGCGCGAAATACGCGTTGCGGGTGAGATTGCGCACGACGTCCGGCGGGAAGAACCCGAGGAACGTGATCGGCGCGCGGTCGTTCGTGTTGTACTCGAAGCGCAGGAACGCCTGATCCGTGCCGTAACCGCCGACGCCGAAATTCGCGACCGGGCACCCGAGCAATCCGGACAGCACGGCGGACCAAGCCTCGGCGTTACCCACGTCGGAGCCGTAGGTGAAGGAATCGCCGTAGGCGGAGACGCACGCGTCGACGCGCTGTGGAAACGCCGGGACCGGCCGCGCGCCGGTCCGAGCGTAGTTCTCGCTGCCGATCTGCTCCGGCGGCGGCCAGCCGAGGCGCGGATCCCTGCGGCGCAGATAGTCCTCGTATTCCTTCGCGGATACGGCGGGGCGCGTGTAGAACAGGGACGTCGTGAGCGGCGAGTGCGCGAGGAACGACACCAGCACATAGGCACCGCCTTCGAGCAGCGCGAGCGTGAAGACGAGCGACAGCAGAATTCCGCGGCCACGCCGCCACATCGTGCGCAAGCTCATGGCGCGCTCACGCCGGCCCGACGCCCGGCACGCGAGCGGCCGAGCGCCGACAGTATTTCTTCGGGTATGAGCCGGAACACGTGGACGAACGCCGCATAGGCCATCACCGCGAACGGCACGACGAGCGGATTGCGATCGGCATGACTCAACTGCAGCGCCGCGAGCAGCGCTGCGTTCGCACCCACGAGCTTCAACCAGAACCCGAGCACGAAAGGATTGCCGGCGTGTACGAGCACGTAGCGCTGTTGCACGAGCAGCATCCAGACGTGGCTGACGAGCGCGGCCCAGGCGGCGCCGACCATGCCGTGACGCGGGATGAGGACGAAGTTCAAGGCGATGTTGATGACCGCGGCCACTGCGGTGTTCCAGTAGGAGTGCTGCACGGTACCGGTGGAGAGGTTCGCCACGACTCCGATGAGGCAGTAAATCAGGATGACGAAGATCACTGCGAGGATGCCGACGACGCTGGCCGCCTCGGCGTAGTCCGCGCCGTACAGCAGCGTGATGATCGGGAGCGCGAGATACTGCGCCACCACGGCGACCGGGAAGGAGAGAACACCCGCGACCTCGGTGACGCACCGGATGGCGACGAGCGCGCCTTCCTTGCCGGCCCGCTGCTCGCGGGAGAGTATCGGGATCAGCGGCCACAGCGCGGTGACGGCGAGCATGCCGCCGAAGTCCAGCAGCTTATAGGCCGCCCCGTACAGGCCGGTATCGCGCGGTGTCGTCATGTAGCTCAGCATCATCACGTCGGCGCGCGTGTTGACGATGTAGAACAGCGCACCGACGCCGAGCGGTATCGCGAGCGCGGCAATCGATTTCAGCGCCTGCCAGCGGATGTCGAAGCGCGGTCGTACGACCCGTGTCGCGAGATGGAACGCGAGGATCGTGTAGAGCACGTTGCATCCGACCCACGCCCAGAGATAGTCGAGCAGCGGGACGTGCAGCCAGGGCAGCAGGACGAGGCTCACCGCGGCGAGGCTCACGCTGTAGAGGAGGCTCGCATACACGGAGTAGCGCGGGCGGCCGAATACCTGGTACACCGGGTCGAAGAAGCGCGATGCCACGAACGGAATGGAGATTGCGCACACCAGCAGCGGACCGAGCAGCCCGCGATCCGCGAACGGTATCGCGGCCAGCGCGAGGAGCGTGGCCGCGAGCGTCGTCGCTGCGCGTATCACCAGGAAGTTCCCGAAGTAGAGATCGGGCTCGGCGTGCGAATCCGTCGTCAGGCCGTGGGCGAGCACGGAGGTCGTGCCCAGATCCGCGAGCGTCGCCGCGATGTTCACGCAGGCCATCACGAACGTGTAGTTGCCGAAGTCGTTCGTGCCCAGCACGCGCGCGACGAGCACGAGACTCAGGAGGTTCGCGGCCACCGACAGCGCCCGGCTGATGCTCTGCGCTCCGGCGCTGGAGAGATACTGCTGCCATCGGCCCGTTGCCACCGCCATTCACTTCGTGAGGCGGTCGGGCGATCGCCGGCGCGGGCGGATCGAGGAGACGTGGGCGCCGGGATCCGTCACGCCGCGCGGCGCCGAAGCTGCCTGCGCTACGGCGTGGTGCGCCGCTAGCTCGCCCACTCGCGCTCCGCGCGCTCCTTCGACGCGACCGGGCCGGCCGCTCGCGTCGAGCGCAAGGCGTTGCGGATTTCGGCGGCGATCTCCTGCGCGTTCGAGACGCAGGTGATGATCTTGCCGCCGAGCACCGACCAGCAGCCGAAGCCGTGGTCCGTCACCACGGTCGGGCGTCCGTCGAAGTCGTCGCTGTAGGCATACACGGTGCGCACGCCGATCCGGGACTCGACGACTTTTGCGTCGGCCAGCGCCGGCAGATAGGTCGTGGCATGGCGCAGCAGATTGTGGCGGTTCGAGTCAGCGCGCGCCCACTCGGGCGCCGGCGCTTCCTCGCGCACGATGCTCTTCAGGACCGAATCGTGGATGCTCGAGAGCATGAACATCCGATCCTGACCCATGCTCGTGATGCTGGTGAACGGACCGTCGAGGATCGTCACCGAGACGCGCGGCAAATCGACCTCGAGCACGAGCAGCTCCACGAGATCGTGGCGCAGGGCACGGGGCGGGAACTGGAACCACTTCGCCGCGAGATTCCGGTTCGCGTAAGTCGCGTTGACGAGGAAATCGAAATCTTCGTGACGGACCTGCGTCCCGCTTCGGAACGTCAGACGCTTCTCGCCATCGGGACCGAACTCGCCGTCCAGGACCTCGGTGTTGCGCAGGACCGTGATGCCGGGCTTGCTCGCGAGTTGCGATTCCAGCAGCGCCTTGAAGGCGTGATAGTCGACGACCGATTCGTCCGTCTTCAGGCAGACGCTGACCGTGCCCTCGCGCAGAACGCCGGGCGGCGGATAGGCGTGCTCGAAGGACAGCCCGTTGCCCTCGCAGGCCGCGACATAGCGTTCGGCGGTGATCTCGCGGGCCGTGGCCGAAGTGCCGTAGTAGCAGTCGACGCCGGTATGGATGATTTCACGGTATCGCGCCATGAAGTCGTCGCGCGATTCCTTCACCTCGTCGACCGTCTGCGGGCTGCGCGGATAGTGGAAGCCCGAGTGGTGTCGCCATTGGTTGTAGAACGAGGCTTCGGTCAGGAGCTCGCCGTGGCGCTCGAAGACGGTCACGTCGCAGAAATCGCCGAGCTCGATCGCGCAGGTCGCGCCGAAGATGCCGCCGCCGATCACCGCGACCCGCGGCCGCGGCGATTCGGCGCGGCCGCTCGAGCCCGTGGCGGCGTCGATGACGGCAGCGGCCTTGTCCCCGTCCGGATAGGCCGGCGAGTCACCGCGCAAGAGGCTCAGGAA
This sequence comes from Gammaproteobacteria bacterium, assembly GCA_016209015.1. Taxonomy (GTDB): domain Bacteria; phylum Pseudomonadota; class Gammaproteobacteria; genus JACQWY01. The sequence continues at coordinate 62,531 of JACQWY010000004.1, forward strand.
AGCGCACAATTCGTTGCGCAGTGCCGATTGTTCGGGCGCGAGGAATATCTTCTCGACGTCGTCGTCGTCGTTCGTATGGATGACGATCGAATTGTCGATGAAATCGCAGAACAGCTTGCGATCGTCGTAGCGCAGATTCAGCGTCCTGCACTTGCGGCTGCCGCGCCAGCCCGTCTCCACCGTGGCATTGACGGGACCCTGGTAGCGGATGCTCGAGGTGCAGGTGTTCGCATGCCTGATGTGCTGGCCGAAAACCGGCGCGACCCCGAACAGGTAGTCGATGATGTCGAAGGGATGCAGGAATTCCAGCCGCGGATCGAGGTCCTCGATCCCCGGTGTCGGGGGATTCGTGAACGTGCTCATGATCTGCTGCGGCAGCGTGCCGACGCCGTCCAGGAGTCGCTTCAGCTCGTGCACCAGCGGGTGAAAGCGATAGACGTGGCCCACCATGAAGTGTCTGCCGTGGCTGCGGGCGAGCTTCGTCAGCTCGCGCGCGCGCCGGGCATCCATCGCCGCGGGCTTCTCGACGAGCACGTGGGTATGCGGCAGGCATCGTTGCACGACGTCGAAATGGGTATCGCTCGGCGTCACCACGTCCACGGCGTCGACGTCCAGCGCCAGCGCGGATTCCAGGTCGCTGAACGCAGGCACCCCGAACTGCGCCTCGACCTGTCGTCGCGAAGCTTCGGTACGGACGACGATGCCGGCGAGGATCGCCCGGCCTTCGGCGGCCAGACGCTGCCATTCCAGAAGGTGCTGCCGTCCGAATCGGCCGGCTCCGATCACGATAATGCGGGGTGTGGTGCTGCTCATATCCGTACGCTTCCCGTCGCTGTCGACTACCCCAGTGTGCTGTCCCGCGACGAGGCGCCGCGTTGCACGTGTCGTCTGCGCGCCGCGGTGCTGCGGATCTTCGCCGGTACTCCGACGGTGATGCCGCTCCGCGCAAGCTCCCGGCGAGCGTCGGAGCACATCATGCAACAGTGCACTGGATCCCTGGTCATCGGAGCGGCGAAGAGCTCGTTCAGCGGCCATGCGGAAGAGCCCGAACCACTCGGTCCGGCCGGTAGATTAACCGTACATCACCGCGGCTCGCAATGGTCGGTATTGTGAACGCATCCAGGCAATTTCGCGCACTATTCCCGCCGTATCCCGGCATGCAGCGGCCGCGCGCGCAGCGCGGTGTGAAAACATGTTTTCGCTGCGGTACAGGACCGGTTTCGAGATCGAATCCGTGATAGCGCGTGCCTGCCCGGGGCGCCGTGAGAGCCGTCTGTCACCGGCCGTGCGCGACCGGGCAGCCGTCGAGTTGCATCGCCGAGCGGATCCGGTCGAAGCGCGGTCGAAGTGTGAACAAGTGTGGCGCTGCGCATCGCGGTCACACGCGCTCCGTCGCGGACACCTGCGAGCGCGCGGCAAATGCGAGCACCTCGCCACGAGCTCGCGCGGTGCGTCGGACTTCGCAGAAATGCGCCCGCAAATCGATTGCCTCGTCATCGGCGAGCGGCTACCTTTAGCGGCGAAAAACCGGTCGGCATGGCCGATCGTGCGTGCAGGGGCGGCGGTCGACACCGGTCGGACGCGGGGACATCAGCCTCCTGCCGGCCCGCGGGCAGTCACCGTCACGGTGGATCGCATCCCGCCGGCGCCGGGGAGTCCGGCGCAACGGTCACTCCCTGAACGCCGTGCCGCGTGTCACCGGGCGATTACATCCGCCATCCAATCGAGCATGGGCGCCGACATCGATGCCACGCATCGCGATTCTCATCATCGTGGGTCTCACCGGCTCGCTCGTCGCGGCGCTGGTCGGAGGACTCAAGCTCAAGTTCATCGTCGCGTTCGTCGCGCTGCTGCCGATGCTCGTGCTGTTCCTCTCGCTGCGCACGAGCGAGCGCGTCGAGAAGCTGCTCGTGATCTTTCTCGCCCTGAGCATTCCGCTGAATCTCGCCAAGGGCTTCCTGTTCCGCTTCCACTTCGGCGGCGCCCCGGCCATCATGATCAGCGCCAGCACGCTGTGCGTGATCGCCCTGGTGCTCGTCTGGCTCTACCGCTACCGGGTCGGCATCGTACGCCCGCTGATCGTGATGCAACGGCGGATGATCTGGGCGTCGCTGATCTACATGACGGCGGGCGTGCTGTCGCTGTGGAATGCGGACGACCGCACGCTCGTCGTCCTCGAGGAGATAAGGCTCGCGACGCTCCTGGTGACGATGCTCGTCGTGATGAATTTCCGCACGCCCGAATTGTTGCGCACGTTCGTCTTCTACCTGACCGTGGCGGTGTTCATGCAGGGCGCACTGGCAACGGCGCAGTTCCTCACCCATTCGCCGCTCGGCATGCAGATCTTCGGCGCGGAGTCGGAGCTCGTGTCGCTCGACATCGGCATCAAGGCCACGCGCCCGACGGGCACGACGGGACATCCGAACGTGCTCGGCTATTTTCTCGCGAGCTCGCTGCCGCTCAGCCTCGCGCTGCTGCTCGTCGAGAAGCGCATGCTCCTGCGCTTCTGGTATGCGGCGACGTTCCTGACGACGATCGCGGGCCTCGTCGTCACGCTGTCGCGCGGAGCGTGGATCACGGTGCCGTTCTCCTGCGCTTTCACGGTCTGGGTGCTCTATCGCAAGCGGCTGTTCAAACTGAGCGGCGCATTGGCGGTCAGTATCGTCGGCGCCGCGATGGCCGTCGCGCTGAGCCTCGCCATGCCGACGATCGTGAAGCGCTTCTCGCACCATGATTACCAGAGCGCGGCGACGAGATGGCCCTTGAATCACGGCGCGCTGGCGCTGATCCGCGAGCATCCGATCCTGGGCGTCGGCCTGAACAACTTCGGCGAGGCTTTCCAGCGCCACGACAAGACGGGCAATGCCCGCAAGTTCATGATGCCGGTGATCCCGGAGGCGGCGGCCGTCACGTCGCAGGCCATCGACTATGTGCCTTACAAGCAGGTCGTGCACAACATCATCCTGTGGGTGTGGGCCGAGGTCGGCACGGTCGGGCTGCTCGCCTTCCTGTGGGTGTTCGGCTCCGCGTTCCTGACTGCGCAGCGGGCGTATCCGCGTGCCGACGAATGGTCGCGTGCGGTGCTCGTCGCCTGTTCCGCAGGGATGATGGCCCACTTCATCCAGGCGCAGATCGACCCGGGATTCCGGGTCAGTGTTTCGGTGTCGATGCTGTTCTATTCGATGTTCGGCCTGATCGGAGCCATATCATTGCAGCAGCGTCGCGCACCTGCCCGCGAAACGATCCCCTCGACTACCCAGTACGGAGAGAACCTTGTCAGGCGCCAAGCACTCACGACGTGACGATCAGCCGGCACGCGCGGAACATCGCGACGACGACGTGGCCGACTTCGCCGCAATCGACAGCATCGACTATTACGGATCGCGGGTCGACGCGACCAGGTACGACGTCGTCTACGCCTGGGTCAAGGCCTGGGCGCAGCGACGCGAGGGCCGCACCATCGCGCTCGCCGGTGTGCCGACGATCAACGTGACCCGCGACGATCCGCGATTCAAGGCGGCTTACGAGCACGCCGATCTCGTGCTGCCCGACGGCATGCCTCTGGTCTGGGCACTGCATCACGCCGGTTTCGCCGATGCGGAACGGTTGTGCGGCCCGGACCTGATGGAATGGTTCTGCCGGGACGCGGCGCGGGACGGCATCCCGGTCGGCTTGTATGGCAGTACGCCGCAGACCTTGAGCGAGATCCGTACGAACTACACGCGGCGCTTTCCCGGGCTCGACGTGAGGTACACGTACAGCCCGCCGTTCCGGCCGCTCGCCGACGACGAGGAAGCCGAAGTCGCCGCGGACATCCGTCGCGCCGGCGTGGGCATCCTGTTCGTGAGTCTGAGCTTCCCCGAGCATGCGTTCTGGCTCGCGCGGCAGCGCGATCGCGCCGGCTGCGTGCTCGTAGCGGTCGGCGGCGCGTTCGCGATCGCGGCCGGAGAATTGAGCGCCCCGCCGCGCTGGGTGCAGCGGGCAGGTCTGCAATGGCTCTTCCGCATCCTGCAGGAGCCGCGGCGCCTGCTGAAGCGCTATCTTGTCCACAACACGCGCTATCTGTGGCTCATCGCGTCGCACCTCTTCGGGCGTTCGGCGATTCCCCGCAAGCGAACACTGCGGAGCGCGCGCCGCCTCGCCGACTGAGCGCGGCGGCTTCCCGTACCGCAACTCGCCGGCGCAGACGGCAGCGGCGTCGGCTGCGCAGGTCGTGCCGTGTCAAGCCTTGTCACGGCGCCGCGCTGCGGCTATATCACACCGCCGCGAACCCAGTGCCGATTGGAGACGACCATGGATACCGCCGAGCGCATCGCCCACACCATCGCCGCGGAAATCGGCGCCGCGCCCGCGCAGGTGCGGGCCGCCGTCGGCCTGCTCGACGACGGCGCGACGGTGCCGTTCGTCGCGCGCTACCGCAAGGAGGCGACCGGCGGCCTCGACGACACGCAATTGCGCAAGCTCGCCGAACGGCTCGAATACCTGCGCGAACGCGAGGCACGGCGCGCCGCGATTTTCGCGAGCATCACCGAGCAGGGCAGGATGACGGACGGGCTCGCGCTCGCGCTCGACCGTGCCGAGACGAAGGCGCAGCTCGAAGACCTCTATCTGCCCTACAAGCCGAAGCGGCGCACGAAGGCGATGATCGCGCGCGAGAACGGGCTCGGCCCGCTCGTCGAGGCGCTACTCGCGGATCGCGGCGCACCGCCCGGGAAGCTCGCCGAAGGCTTCCTGAGCGAGGCCGTGCCCGCGGTGAAGGACGCGCTCGCCGGGGCGCGCGAGATCGTGGCCGAGGGTCTCGCCGAGAATGCACAGCTCCTCGGTTCGCTGCGCGAGCTCCTGGCGCGCGAGGCCTTCGTCACCGCGAAGCTCGTGGCAGGGCAGGCCGAGAAGGGGGCGAAGTTCTCGGACTATTTCGATCATCGCGAACGCTGGGCGGACGTGCCCTCGCATCGCGCGCTCGCGATGCTGCGCGGCTCGAACGAGGGCGTGCTGACGATCGACATCGCGCCCGACGAGGACGGTGTGATCCGTGCGGAGGCGATGGTGGCCGCGGCGCTCGGCGTGAAGACGCAGGCGCCGGGCGACGTCTGGCTGCGGGCCGCCGCGGGCTGGACGTGGCGCGTGAAGCTCGGTCTCTCCATGATGCTCGAGCTGCTCTCCGGCATGCGCAGCCGCGCGCAGGACGAGGCGATCCGCGTGTTCGCGCGGAACCTGAAGGATCTGCTCCTCGCCGCGCCGGCGGGTGCGCGGCCGACGCTCGGTCTCGATCCGGGCATCCGCACGGGCGTGAAGGCCGCCGTCGTCGATGCGACGGGCAAGCTGCTCGGCACCGACACGCTCTATCCCTTCCCGCCGAAGAACGACGTGCGCGGCGCGCAGGTCGCGCTCCTGCGGCTCGTGACGGCGCATGGCGTCGATCTCGTCGCGATCGGCAACGGCACGGCGAGCCGCGAGACGGAGCGCTTCGTCGCCGAGACCTTGAAGCTCCTGCCCGCCGGCACGAAGGCGCCGACGAAGGTCGTCGTCTCCGAGGCCGGGGCCTCGGTGTATTCGGCCTCCGAGCTCGCGGCGCGCGAGTTCCCGGATCTCGACGTCTCGCTGCGCGGTGCAGTGTCGATCGCGCGCCGTCTGCAGGACCCGCTCGCGGAGCTCGTGAAGATCGAGCCGAAGTCGATAGGCGTCGGCCAGTATCAGCACGACGTCGATCAGTCGCGTCTCGGCCGCGCGCTGGAGGGCGTCGTCGAAGACGCGGTGAACGCCGTCGGCGTCGATCTCAACACCGCCTCGGCGCCGCTGCTCGCGCATATCTCGGGCCTCGGCCCCGGACTCGCCGATGCCATCGTCGCGCATCGCGATGCGCACGGCGCGTTCGAGACGCGTAAGGAATTGCTGAAGGTCACGCGCCTCGGCCCGCACGCCTTCGAGCAGTGCGCGGGCTTCCTGCGCATCACCGGCGGCGCCGAGCCGCTCGATGCCTCTGCCGTCCATCCCGAGGCCTACGACGTCGCACGCGCGATCGTGAAGGCCTGCGGTCGCGACATCCGCACGCTGATGGGCGATTCCGCGACGCTCTCGCGTCTGCGGCCGCAGGATTTCGTGAACGAGAAATTCGGCCTGCCGACGGTGCGCGACATCCTCGCCGAGCTCGAGAAGCCCGGTCGCGATCCCCGGCCGGACTTCGTCACCGCTTCGTTCGCGGACGGCATCGACGACATCGAGGATCTCGAGCCCGGCATGCAGCTCGAAGGCACGGTGACGAACGTCGCGGCCTTCGGCGCCTTCGTCGACATCGGCGTGCATCAGGACGGGCTCGTCCACATCAGTCAGCTCGCCGATCGCTACATCAAGGATCCGCACGAGGTCGTGAAGGCGGGTGACGTCGTGAACGTGCGCGTGACCGAGGTCGATGTCGTGCGCAAGCGCATCGGGCTCACGATGCGCAAGGACGGCGGCGCTTCGGCGCGCGAGGAACGTGCCATGCGCGGGCCCGCCGCACCGGGAAATCCGCAGGGAAAGGGCGCGAAGCCGGCGGCGCCGAAAGCCCCCGCGCCGCAGGGGGCCCTCGGCGCGGCGCTCGCGGAGGCGCTGAAGCGGCGTTAGAGCCGCTTCACGCAGCAGCCTACCGTCGCCGCGGCCACGGCGTCCTCGTCCCCGGGCACGAGCCGCCGCTCGCGCACGACTTCGAGCACCTGCGGTTCGAGCCAGCTCGACAACAGCGTGAAGCCGCGTTCCGCATAGCGCGCGGCCGACAGGCCGCCCATGAACGACATCACCGCGTACGGCGGGGGCGTGCACTTCGCGACGAGCGCGGCGATGCCGTGGTCCCGCGCCCAGACGACCAAGGCATCGAGCAGGGCCGTCGCGATGCCGTGCCCCTGATACGCGGCGTCGCGCGCGTCGCTGTCCTCGGTCTGGCCCACGTGATAGCAGAACACCGCAATGCTGTTCTCCGGCAGCGCGGGCGCGTGCTCGCCGAAGTCTCCCCAGTACAGCGGATCCCAGATGCCGGTGGGCGAGCGGCGCTGCGGCGCATAACGGCGGAACTGCAGTTGCGCGACGTGCCGGTCGCCGTCGAACGCGAGGATGGCTGCGGCACCGAGATCCGCGATGCGCGCGGCGATCTCCTCGCGGCTGCCGTGGCAGCGCAGCGGCACGCGATCGAGATCGGCGAGCGTCATGGGGCGGAGCTCGAGGCGGGCGAGGAGGGCACTGGTCATGGACGCGACTCCGGGCGCGGGTGGCGCAGGCAGTGTACTGCAAGACGCGCGCGTACGATGTCGGCGATCCCACCGTGCGGCTTGCCAGCGTTCCGCGCCTGGAGAACAATAGGTCACCGACCTATTCACGCTCCCGCTCGCATGTCCGGCGTCTTTCCGCGCCCAGGAGGTCGATCCATGGATCATGCTCCCCATCCCCGCAGTCACTGGTTGCACGAGGCGCTCGCGCTCGAGCAGCCGCCCGATCCCGTGCCGCTCGAACGCCACGAACGCGCCGACGTCTGCATCGTCGGCGGCGGCTACACCGGCCTGTGGACCGCGATCGAGCTCAAGACGCGCGAGCCCGCGCTCGACGTCGTGCTGATCGAGCGCGATCTCTGCGGCTCGGGCGCGAGCGGACGCAACGCCGGGTATCTGCTGTCGTGGTGGGCGAAATTCCTGTCGCTGCGAAAAATCTGCGGCGAGGCGGAGGCCTTGCGCATCGCCCGCGCTTCGGATGCCGTCGTCGACGAGATCGCGGGCTTCTGCGCGACGGAAGGCATCGACGCGGATCTCCGCGAGGACGGCTGGCTGTGGGCGGCCGCGAACGCGGCCCAGCGCGGTGCGTGGCAGGAGACGGTCGAGGCCATCGGCGCGCACGGTCTCGCGCCGATCGTGGAATGGCCCGCGGCCCGCGCGGCGGGACGCTGCGGCGCGCCGGGCCTCGCCGGGGGTGCGTTCGAGCGGCACGCGGCGCGGGTCCAGCCCGCGCTCCTCGCGCGCGGCCTCCGGCGCGTCGCGCTCGAGCGCGGTGTGCGCATCCACGAGCGGACACCGCTCGTCGAGGTGAAAGCCGGCGTGCCCGCGATCGTCGAGACGCCGCGCGGGCGCATCCGCGCCGAGCGCGTGATCCTCGCGATGAATGCCTGGGCGGTGCGCTGGGCCGGGATCCGCAAGGCGGTGATGGTGGTCTCGGGCGACATGATCGTCACGCCGCCCGTTCCCGAACGGCTCGAGGCCATGGGCTGGCGCGATGCGCTCACCGTCTCGGATGGCCGTACGCTGCTCGAGTACTACCGCACGACCCGCGACGGCCGCGTCGCGTTCGGCAAAGGCGGCATGTCGGGCACGTTCACCTACGGCGGCAAGGTCGGCGCCGAAGTCGAAGGACGTTCGGATTTCGCCGAGCCGCTGCTCGCGGCCCTGCATCGCACGCTGCCCGCGCTCGCCGGCGTGCCCGCCGAGCGGAGCTGGCGCGGCCCGGTCGATCGCTCGAAGGACGGCCTGCCGTTCTTCGGCACGCTCGGCCGATCGCCGAACGTGTTCTTCGGCGTCGGCTTCTCGGGGAACGGCATCGGTCCGTGCCGCCTCGCCGGGCGCATCCTGGGCTCGCTCGCGCTGGAGACGAAAGACGAATGGTCGACGTGTCCGCTCGTCCGCGCGCCGACGCGCGATTTCCCGCCGGAGCCGTTCCGGCTCCTCGGCTCGCGGCTCATCCGCCGTGCGCTGCTCGCGAAGGATCGCGCCGACGACGAAGGGCGCCGGCCGTCGTTCGTCACGCGCCTCGCGGTCAGCCTCGCGCCCGCCGGACTCTCGCCCTTCGACGGTCCCGTGGCGCAGCCGGCGGCAACGCCCGAGGCGACGACGGAGCGCTGAGCGCGCTCAGCCGCCCGTCGCCTCGCGCACGAGCCCGAGGACCGGCGCGAGCGTTTCGATCGACGCGCAGGTCGTCGGCTCGAGACAGATCTGCAGATGCGTGATGCCTGCGGCGTGATATTCGAGCAGGGCCTGCGCGATCGTCTCCGCCGGGCCGGAGAGCGGCTTCAGCGGACCGTCCTCGACCCAGTTCTCGGTCGGCAGACGATCCCACCACGGATCGGCCTTCGGATCGGCGATCAGCGCGGTCACCGTGCGTTCCAGCGTCGCGGGATCGCGACCCTCTTTGCGACAGGCCTCGTCGACGATCGGGCGCAGCCGGCGGATGCCCGCGACCTTGTTGTGCGTGTCGTCGTAGTAGGCGTTCCAGAGATCCGCGTATTTCGCCATGCAGGCCATCATGCGCGGCTTCACCGTGCCCATGAGGATCGGCGGCCCCGCCGGACGCGGGCCGCGCGGCACGAGCTCGCAGTCGCGCGCCGAGTAGAAGCGGCCCGCGAAGTCGACGTGGCCGGTCCGCAGGAGGCCGTGCAGGATCCGGATCGCTTCCTCGAAGCGGCTCACCTTGTAGTCGAAGGGGAAGCCGAACGCGTCGTACTCGAACTTGTGATAGCCCGAGCCGAGCCCGAGGATGAGCCGCCCGCCGCTGATCTCCTCCACCGCGTCGACCATCTTCGCGAGCAGCGCGGGATTGCGCCAGCCGATCGCGAGCACGAGCGTGCCGAGCTCGACGCGGCGCGTCGTCGCGGCGAGCGCCGAGAGCATGGACCAGACTTCCCAGGTGCCGCGCGCCCTCTCCTCGCCGTCGAGCTTGTAACTCAGGTGATCGACGAGCCACAGCGAATCGAAGCCGACGTCCTCGGCAACGCGCGCCATGGCGCTGACTTCGGACCAGCCGCGCACGCCGACGCCGCGCATGCCTTCGGTCTGCGGCAGGAGGAGACCCAGTTTCAATCGGCGCGGTGTGCTCATTGCGGTACCTCGCGTGCGGTTTACTCGGCGGCCACGGCGGCCGCGATGTCGGACGTCCGCCGACACAGGCTCGTCCAGGCCTCGCTGTTGCGCGGATTCGCCCACAGGTGGGCCTGCAGCGCCGCGCCGTCGACGAGCGCGGTGATGACGCGGGCCTTGTCCATCAGCTCGCGCTTCGTGCCGGGGACACCGAAGCGGATCATGCCGGCGATGAGCGCGTCGAAGTGTTCCTGGTAGATGACGCGCGAGATGTCGCGGAAGCGTTCGCTGTGCGTGCGCAGCAGGCGCAGGATCGGCCAGACCTTGCCGCCCATGCTGTTGTATTCGCGAATCATCAGTTGCGCGAGCTGCGTCATGTAGTCCTCGAGATCGCGGGCGCCCTTCATGAGCTCGTTCATGATTTCCACGTTCGAGGCCGACTCCGCGCGGATCACCGCTTCGATCAGATCCTCGCGCGCCGGGAAGTAGTACTGCAGATTGCCGAGCTGCATGCCGGCGCGCTTCGCGATGTCGCGCAGCGCGAAAGCTTCCAGCCCCTCGTTCGCGAGAACTTCCCGGGCGACTTCCAGGACGCGGTTGCGCGTTGCAGCACCGCGGGTCGACTTCGTCAGATTCATCTGTGCTCCGTGTTTCGGACAAAATAGGTCATTGACATAAAAATGCAAGCGGGTGAAGAATTGGCTCGTCGTAGCGTTTCGGAGTCAAGGGGTGAACCATGGCAACAGTGATGAGCGACGACCGCATCCGGGATTTCGATCCCATCACCTTCAGCGTCATCCGCAATCGCTTCGAGGCGATCGGCCAGGAGATGACGCTCGCGATGGAGCAGACGGCGTGGACTTCGGTCATCGCGCTCGCCCGCGACTACTCGTGCATGATCTACGACGCCCACGACAGCGGACCGCGGCAGGTGACGATGGCGGAATGCCTGCCGATCCATTGCAACAGCATCCGCACGCTGCTCATGGAGGTCGTACGCGTGTTCGCCGACGACATTCACGACGGCGACGTCTTCATGGCGAACGATCCCTATCGCGGCAATACGCATATCCCCGATCTCGTCACCGCGATGCCGGTGTTCGTCGACGGCGTGCAGGTCTTCTGGACGGTGGCCCGCGGTCATCAGCTCGATTGCGGCGCGGCCGAGGCTTCGAGCATCGTGCCGGCAGCGCGATCGATCTTCCAGGAAGGGATCGTCATCCCGCCGATCAAGATCATCGATCGCGCGCGCGAGCGGCACGACATCATAGCGCTCTACCTCGCGAACGTCCGGTATCGCGACGCGCTGCACGGCGACCTCCGCGCGCAGCTCGGCGCGTGCGGCGTCGCGCGCAAGGGGCTCGTCGAGCTCTGCGCGCAGTACGGCCGTGAAGAAGTGATGCGCTACAGCGACGGGCTCATGGATTACGCGGACCACCGCGCCTCGGAGAGCTTCCGCGCGATCCCGGACGGCGTGTTCGAGGGCACGACATGGACGGACACGGACGGCAACGGCGCCGTCGACATCCCGATCACCGCGCGCGTCGAGAAGCGCGGCGCCGACATGCGCGTCTACTACGACGGCGGCCCGCCCTCGACCGGCTCGTTCAACGGCACGTATGCGGTCATCCAGGCGACGGCGACGATCCCGTTCCTCTACTACATCGACTCCGACATTCCCCACAACCACGGCGTGCTGAAGCACGTCGTCGCGGACGCACGGCCCGGCAGCATCTGTCTCGGCGTGTGGCCCGCGGCCGTCGGCGGCGCGACGACGAATCCCGCGGATTCGATGCACGACGTGATCAACGTCGCGATGGCCGCCGCCATCCCCGATCGCGTGCCCGCCGGTTCCTGTCACGCCGGTCACATGCCGAACTTCTGCGGCATCGACGCGCGCAACGCCAGGGCCTGGGGCTGCATGCTGTTCAACGGCATGGGCGGCGGCGGCGCGGCGAAGGGCGCGGACGGCTGGCCGCTGATCGGCACGATCGCCGGCATGGGCGGCCTGACCTCGGCCTCGATCGAGGAAGTGGAGCTGCTATATCCGCTGCGCATCGACTACAACGAAATCACGACCGATTCGATGGGCCTCGGCGAGTGGATCGGCGGGCCGGGGCTGCGTACGTGCTACCGGCCGATCGCCGGCAGCATGGAGGCCGTCTCCTTCGGCGGCGGCTCACGCAATCCGCCGCACGGTGTCGCCGGCGGTACGCGCAGCCCCGGCGGCGGCATCTACATCGAGCACGCGGACGGCACGCGCACGTTCACCTCGGTCGCCGGCCAGACGCTCGTGCGTCCCGGGGAGAGCTGGACCTCGTATTCCTCGGGCGGCGGCGGCTGGGGCAATCCCGTGCACCGCGACGCCGAGCTCGTCCGCCGCAACGTGCGCGACGGCTGGCTGAGCCGCGAGCGGGCGCGCGAAATCTGCGGCGTGGTGCTGAACGACGATTTCGAGATGACGGTGAACGTCGAGGCGACGCGGGCGCTGCGTGAAGAGCTCGCGAAAATCGAGCGCCCGCTCGTCGATCCGACGTCGCCCGGCGCCGGCACGTGGATCCCGGAACACCTGCGGCCCGGCGATCGCTTCATCGAGGCGCCGACGATCGCGGAACACTTCGCGGAGGCTGCAGCTCATGAGTAACCGCATCGGCATCGACATCGGCGGCACGTTCACGGACGTCGTGCTGCTCCAGGACAGCGGCCGCTTCCTCATCTACAAAGAGGACTCGACGCCCGACGAGCCCCTGCGCGCAATCACGCGCGGTCTCGCCGGCGTCGCGCGCGAAATCGGCTCGAGCGTCGAGGATCTGCTGCTCGCGACGGACGTGCTCGTGCACGGCCAGACCATGGCGACGAACGCGCTCATCGAACGCACCGGGCCGACGATCGGGCTGCTCTGCACCGCAGGCTTCCGCGACGTCATCCACATCGGCAAGGGCGGCAAGCCCGAACGCTTCAACGTGCACCTGCCGAAGCCCGCAGACTTCGTGCCGCGCTATCTGCGGCTCGGCATCCCGGAACGGATCGCCGCCGACGGCAGCCTCGTCAAACCGCTCGACGAGGACGCAGTGCGTGCCGCCGCGCGCGAGCTCGGCCGCCACGGCGTGAAGGCGATCGCGATCGCCTATCTCTGGTCCGTCGCCGACAATCGCCACGAGCGCCGCAGCGCGGAGATCGTGCGCGAGGAGCTGCCCGGCGTCGACGTCGTGTGCTCCTCCGATATCCTGCCCGAGATCCGCGAATGGGAACGCACCTCGGCGACGGTGCTGAGCGCCTACATTGCGCCGATGATCAGCGAGTATCTCGCCTCCTTCGAGACGGAGATGCGCGAGCGCCGCCTGCCGCATCGTCCGCTCATCATGCAGGTGAACGGCGGCTGCGCGGCCGTGCCCGAGCTCCTCGCGCGGCCCGTGAACGCGATCGCCTCGGGCCCGGCCGCCGGTCCCGCCGCGGGCGCGTACTACGCCTCCAACACGAAAGCGCCGGGCCGCCTCATCGTCGTCGACATGGGCGGCACGAGCTTCGATGTCTGTCTGCTCCGCGACGGCGAGCCCGTGATGTCGACGGCGATCAAGGTCGCGGATCAGCCGATCGGCGTGAACGGCGTCGAGGTGCTGTCGGTCGGCGCGGGCGGCGGCTCGATCGCCTGGATCGACAGCGGCCGCTCGCTGCGCGTCGGACCGCGCAGTGCGGGTTCGCAGCCGGGGCCGGCGTGCTACGGCCGCGGCGGCAGGGAACCGACCGTGACCGACGCGAATCTCGCGACGGGGCGGATGTCCTCGAACGCGTTCCTCGGCGGCCGGCGCGCGCTCGACGCGACGCGCGCGAGTATCGCCATCCGCCAGTACGTCGCCGAGCCGCTCGGACTCGACGTCGACACCGCGGCCGCGGGCATCATCACGATCGTGAACGCGAACATGGCGATGGCGATCCGCGCCGTGTCGATCGAGCGCGGCATCGACCCGCGCGACTACGTGATGGTCGCGGGCGGCGGCGCGGGCGGACTGCATGCCGCGGAGCTCGCGCGCATGCTCGGCATTGCGGAGGTGCTCGTCCCGCGCTCGGCCGGCGGCCTCTGCGCGTTCGGCATGGCGGTCACGCCCGTGCGTCACGATTACGTGCGGCTCCTGCACGGCCACACGAACGCGCCGCGCTACCCGGGCGGCATCACCGCGGTATTCGACGACATGCAGGCCGAAGCGACGCGTCAGCTCGAGGCCGACGGCTTCGCGCGCGAGGAGATGCGCTTCGTGCGCCACGTCGAAGGGCGGTATCCGGGCCAGGTCCACAACCTCACGGTGCAGCTCCCGCCGGGACCGATCGACGCCGCATTGCTGCGCGCGCTGGAAGCCGTCTTCCACGACGAGCACGAGCGGCGCTTCACGTATGCGATGCGCGATCAGCCCGTCGAATGCCTGCACTGGCGCCTCGCCGCGACCGGCAACCGTCCCGCGCCACGCGGCCGGCTCGGGCGCGAAGGCGGCGGCACGGCGAAGCCCGGCGCACGGCGTCCGGCGTACATGGCGACGGTGAACACGCAGGTCCTGACGGACGTCTACGACGGCGAGACGCTCGCCGCGGGCGATCGTCTGAACGGTCCGGCGATCGTCGAGTTCCCGACGACGACCGTCGTCGTCAATCCCGGCGACACGCTCACCGTGCAGGCCGACGGCAGCTCGCTGCTCGGCATCGGCGCCGTCACCCACTGAAACGCCCGCGCGGCGAGGAGGCGATCATGCAAAGCGATCTCCACGGCATGGACGTCGCGGCTCATCTGCATCCGTACACGAACTTCGCGGATCACGCCGAGCGCGGTCCGCTCATCATGGACGGCGCGTCGGGCGTGCGCGTCCGCGACACGGAGGGACGCGAATACATCGACGCGATGGCGGGCCTGTGGTGCTGCGACGTCGGTTACGGACGGCAGGAGATCGCGGATGCCATCGCCGCGCAGGCGAAGCAGCTCTCGTTCTTCCATTCCTTCTTCGGGATGGCGACGGAGCCGACGATCCGCCTCGCCGATCGTCTGAAGCAGCTCATGCCCTGGCCGATTGCGCGGGTTTTCTTCGGTCTGTCCGGGTCGGACGCGAACGACACGCAGGTGAAGCTCGTCTGGCTCTACAACACGCTGCGCGGCCAGCCGCGCAAGACGAAGATCATCTCCCGCCAGATGGCTTATCACGGCATCACGCTCGGCGCGTCGAGCATGACGGGGCTCACGCCCGTGCACGCGCACATGAATCTGCCGCTGCCCGGCTTCCTGCATCTGACGGCGCCTCACCATTACCGCTACGCCGCGCCCGGCGAGAGCGAGACCGCGTTCCGCGATCGCCTCGTCGCCGAGCTCGAAGCGACGATCGCACGCGAAGGCGCGGAGACGATCGGCGCGTTCGTCGCGGAGCCCGTGATGGGCGCGGGCGGCGTCATCGTGCCGCCCGCCGGCTACTTCCCCGCGCTGCAGGACGTGCTCCGGCGCCACGACATCCTCTTCATCGCGGACGAAGTCATCTGCGGCTTCGGGCGTCTCGGGCGGCCGTGGGGCAGTCAGGCGCTCGGCATCGAGCCCGATCTCGTGACGATCGCGAAGGGGCTCACGAGCGGTTACGCGCCGCTCGCCGCCTCGCTCATCTCCGAGCGCGTCTGGTCGGTGCTCGCCGCGCACGAGGCCGAGCTCCCGCAGTGGAATCATGGTCAGACGTACAGCGGTCATCCCGTCTGCACGGCGGCGGCGAACGCGAACCTCGACATCATGGAACGCGAGGGCCTCTTCGAGCGCGCCGCGCACCAGGGCGAGTACCTGCAGCGCCGGCTGCGCGAGACGTTCGCGGATCATCCGCACGTCGGCGAGGTGCGCGGGCTCGGCCTCATCGCCGCCCTCGAGGTCGTGCGCGATCGCGACAGCCGCGGCACGTTCGCCCCGGAGTACAAGCTGCCGTTCCGGATCTTCCGGCGCCTGCTCGACAAGGGCGTGATCGCCCGCGCGGTCGGTGTCTCCGGCATCGCGATGTGCCCGCCCTACGTCGTCGAAGAGGCGGACATCGAAGCCATCATCGACGCCATCCACGAAACGATCGACGAGCTCGTGCCGGCGGCACTGCGCGCGTCGCACTGACGCGAAAGGGGGAGACGATGAGCAGCACGATCAAGGTCGTCGACGTGAAGGACGCCGAGGTCTACGAGGATGCGACGGTCGTCAGCCGGCGCGTCGTGCGCAAGGTCCACGGCGCGCAGGGCATGTCGTTCAACGTGACGACGCTGAAGGAGGGCTATCACGACGCCGCGGTGACCTATCCCGGGCACGACGAGATCGTCTATGTGCTGAGCGGCACGGTGGAGCTCACGATCGCCGGCGAATCGCGCGTCGTCGGCCCGGGCACGGCGATCTACGTGCCGCGCGGCCAGACCTACGGCTACAAGGTGCTGAGCGGTCCGAACGAAGTGATCGCGACGTTCACGCCGGCGCGCTTCTAGGACCGCGATGAGCGCTCCGGGCGCCCGCGCCGACGGGCCGGCCTTTCCGCATCTCGCCGCGCCGTTCGCGATCCGCGGCATCCCGTTCCGCAATCGCGTCTTCTCTTCCGGTCACCAGACGCTGCTCGCCCGCCAGGGCCGGGTGACGGACGCGATGATCGCCTATCACGCGGCGCGCGCCCGCGGTGGAGCCGCCCTCATCGTGACCGAAGCGATTTCCGCGCACGAGACCGCGTACTTCAACGAGTTCACGCCTTCGGGCTTCCTCGACGACTGCATTCCGGGCTTCCGCCGTCTCGCTGACGCCGTGCATTCCGCAGGCTGCCGGCTCGTCGGGCAGCTCTTCCACCCGGGCGCCGAGGTCGCGGGCGTGCTCGAGGACGGTTCGCGGCCCACGGCCTGGGCGCCTTCGCTCCATCAGCAGGAACGCTATCTCGTGATGGCGCGGCCGATGCCGAAGACGCTCGTGAGGTCCGTCATCGCGGGCTATGCGGCGACGGCGTCGCGGCTCGTCACGGCCGGCCTCGATGGCGTCGAGGTGCTCGCGAGTCACGGCTATCTGCCGATCCAGTTCTGCGATCCGCGCACGAACCAGCGCACGGACGAATACGGCGGCAGCTTCGAGAACCGCATGCGCTTCCTCGAAGAAGTGCACGACGAGACGCGCGCGCGCATCGGCGAGGCGACACTGCTCGGCCTGCGCATCTCCGCCGACGATCTCGCGGCCGACGGTTTCACCGAGCCCGAAGTGCTCGAAGTCCTGCAGGCGCTCGACCGTGCCGGTCGCTTCGACTACTTCAACGTCACCGTCGGCACCTCGGGCACGGTGCAGGGCGCGGTCCACATCGTGGCCCCGATGTCGTTCGCGCCGGCCTACGTCGCGCCCTATGCGGCGCGGGTGAAGCGTGCCGTCGCGCGTCCCGTGCTCGTGACCGGCCGCTTCAATCAGCCGCAGGACGCGGAAAAGGCGCTCGCCGCGGGCGTCGCCGACATGATCGGCATGACGCGGGCGCAGATCTGCGATCCCGATCTGGTGACCAAGGCGCTCGGCGGCGAGGCCGAGCACATCCGCGCCTGCATCGCCTGCAATCAGGCCTGCATCGGTCACTATGCGATGGGGGTTCCGATTTCCTGCATCCAGCATCCCGAGACCGGGCGCGAGCTCGAGTACGGCCGGCTCGTCCCGGCTGCGCAGCCGCGGCGCGTGATGATCGTCGGCGGCGGGCCGGCGGGCCTCAAGGCCGCGGCCGTCGCCGCTGCGCGCGGCCATCGCGTGACGCTGCACGAGAAAGCGTCACGCCTCGGCGGCCAGGCCCTGCTCGCGCAGCTCCTGCCGGAGCGCGCGGAGTTCGGCGGCATCGTGCAGAACCTCGAACGCGAGGCGCGCGCCGCGGGCGCGGCGATCGAGCTCGGCGTGGAAATCGGTTACGCGCAGATCCTCGCCGCGGATCCCGACGTCGTCGTCCTCGCGACCGGTGCCGTGCCCTACGCGCCGCCGCACGAGCTGAGCGGCAGCGCGCACGTCGTGGATGCCTGGAGCGTCATCCGCGATGAAGCGCGCTGCGGCAGCCGCGTCGTCGTCGCCGACTGGCGCGGCGACTGGGTCGGCGTCGGCATCGCCTTGAAGCTCGTGCGCGCGGGCCATCACGTGCGGCTCGCCACCGTCGCGAACTGCATCGGCGTGAACCTCCAGTACTACACGCGCGATCCCCTGATCGCCGAGCTCGATCGGCTCGGCGTCGTCGCGACCCACTACGCGCGCTTCGCGGGCGCGGACGAGAACACGGCGTATTTCATCCACGCGAGCGGCGGCCACGCCATCGAGCTGCCGGATACCGACACCGTGGTGCTGTGCTACGGCCACCGCAGCGAGATGCTGCTCGCCGAGCAGCTCGAGGACTGGACGGGCGAAGTGCACTCCATCGGCGATGCGCTCGCGCCGCGGACGGCCGAGGAGGCGGTGCTCGAGGGGCTGAAGATCGCGGCGAAGATCTGAAGGGTGCGTCCCGGGGCGCCGGAACAAACGACCGGCCCGCGGCGAACGGGCGACAGCGCGGCGGGAAGTAGCTGCCCCGGCCGCACCAACCGGGGCGCGCTCGAAAGTTGCCGGCCCAAAAGCGCCGGCTTGCTCAGGATACCGAGCCGGCGTTCCGTGGCTGTAGGACAGTCGGCTGATTGATTCTGCCCGCCGGCGAACGGCGAGGGCCTGCGCAGCGCCGTCGGTGAAACCACACGGCATCCCCGCCTGCGCCGCAGGAAGCGCTGAAGTCGTTCAGAGCGTTCCTCAGAACGGCGACCTGAATTCGTCGTTCATCACCGCGGCATGGGCGAGCAGAAAGCCCGCCGCGTTCCACGACTGCGCCGCCATGCCGCGCGTGCGGCCGCTCGTGCCGTGCAGCCATTCGCTGAAGCGCCAGCGACCAAGGCGATTCGCCTGGGCGAGCTTCACGAGCTCCGCTGCCGCGGCTGCACGACCGTGCAGACGGGCGACTGCGAGGATCCAGAACGCGCCGGCGAAGGGCCAGATCCCGCCGTTGTGGTATTGCCATGGCAGGTTCTGCCGATGGCGCAGCATGTAGGGCCGCCAGCGCTCGTCCGCGCGTGTGATGGGCGCAACCACGACGCGCACGGGATACGGGCGGTGCACACCGGCCGCGCACAGCGCCGCGAGGATGCGTCGGCTGCGCGCGGCGTCGCTGACGCCGCAGAGCACGGCCAGCACGTTGCCGAGCACGTCTCCCTCGATGCCGCAGCTCGCGAGATTCAGGTAGCTCAGGTAGAGATCGCCGCCGCGCGCGTCGATCGGCACGGCCTCACGCAGCAGACGCATCCGGCGGTCATCCGGCTCCGGCGCGCCGCCCGGATCGAGCAGCGCTGCGAAGCGCGTGCGGGTGTGTGCGCCGCCCGCCACCCGATAACGTCGCTTCACGCGGTACCACAGGGCGTTCGTGTAGGCCACGACGCCGGCGCGCGGCATGATGTCGGCCCAATCGGCGGCCTCCGGCTGCACGATGAGATGCAGGTGCGGATGCTCCTGGGCGCGCAGCCAGTTCACCGCGCGGGCAATCCGAACCTGCAGGCGCTCGCGCAGGCCCGGATGCGCGCTCACGTCGAGGTAGTCGACGGCCAGCAGCCACCACAGGCTCGCATCCACGCAGCCGAGGTACCAGAAATCGGCTTCCGCACGGCCCGCACTGACATAGTTCGGCAACTGACCGTTCGGAGCCTGCCGGGCCGCGAGGCTCAGCAGGCCGCGTGCCGCCCGGCGCTGCAGACTGCGCACGCCCGAGGCCGCCATGCCGAGCGCGCAGATCGCGGCATCGCGCGCGAACACCGAGTCGTAATGACGGGCGCGTGCGGCGGCGCCCGGCGTCGCGGCGAGCAGGCCGGCCGGGGTGTCGTTGCGGTGGAGTAGCTCGATGGCGCGTGTGCGACACGCGTCGACGAGGCGGCGATCGGCGTCGGCAAGCGGCATGTCGGTTATCCAAGCAGGGGACCGGGCGCGGGTCAACAGTACAGGCACGCCAGCCGCGTGCCGGCGCCGGCTCAGCGCCTCGTCGTGTCGCCGAGACGGCCCACCAGGAGCGCCACCGGGAAATCGGCGAGCAGGTCGGCCGCCCGCAGGATCCTGCCCGCCGCGCCGACGCCGGCGCGTACCGACGACCCGTGCAGCACGGCGTGGAATTCGTCCGGCCAGTCGGCTTCGATCTGCACCGCCGTCGCGTCCCAGGCAGTGGCGGCAATGCCCGCCGCACCCTCGGCCAGCAGTGCATGCACGAGGCGCGGCACGACGACGACGAGCAAGTCGTCGTCGTGACGGCGGGCGAAGGCAACGAGGTGCCCGGCATGTGGGCCCAGCGTGGTGAGTGGCAGGTAATCGCCGTCGCGGAAGACACACGCATGCCCGGACCGCCAGTGGAGCACGCGCTGCATCAACCACGGCTTCGCGTCGAGGTCCTGCGGCCCCGGCACGCCCGTACGCGCGGCGAGGCGATCCAGCGTATGCGCCAGCCGCGCGGGATCGAGTGGCCGGCGGTTGTCCGGATCGACGAGCGGATAGTCGCGGCATTCGCTGCCCTGGTAGATGTCCGGAACGCCGGGCGCGGTGAGCCTGAGCAGCGTCTGTGACAGGGAATTAATCGCGCCTATCGCGGCGACGCGTCGCTGCAAGGGCAGGAAGTCGTCGAGGAAGCGATTGCCGTCGAGGCGTCCCAGCAGTCCGTCGACGAAGTCCGTCACCGCTCTCTCGTAGGCGCTATCGGCATTCATCCAGCTCGACTGCGTTTTCGCTTCCCTGACCGCCTTGATCATGTAGCTCGCGATCCGCGCACGGTAGACCGCGAGCGCGCCGTCATCGAGCTCGCCGTCCGGAAAACTGCCGAGCAGCGTCTGGTACAACAGATATTCGTCCTTGCGCGTCGGCGCCGCCGCGCCATCGACCGCGCGTTTGCGGCTGCGGTTCAGCCGGCTCCAGCGGCGCAGCGCGAGCCGCCACGCCGCGGGCATCTCGGTGAGCGCGTTGAGGCGCGCCCGCACATCTTCGCCACGCTTCGTGTCGTGGGTCGACCCGGCCAGCATCGAATGCGGCCAGTACTGCAGGCGCCGCGCGTTCTCGCGATGAAAACCGGCGCTGGTGGTGCCGGGGGCGTCGCTGCCGCCACCGACCTCGTTCGCCGAGGCCAGGGGCAGGTAGCGGTAGAACGCAGTGTCCTCGACGCCCTTCGCGCACACCGGCGCGGTGTATTGCTGGAAGCGACCGATGAAAGCGATCGTCTGCGCGGCGACCGCCGCGGGCGCCGCACTGAGATTTTCCCCCAGGAGTACGCTGCGCAGAAACGCGAAAAGACTGGCATCGGCAGCGCGTGCGCGCCGCCGGGCGCTGCCGATTGCCCAGTCGATGTAGCGCCTGTCGGCGGGCGAAACGACGCCGGGCGGGTCGGTCTGGACGTAGGTGCGGTAGACGGGGAAGCAGGCGACCACCTCGGTCAGGGCGCGGCGCAGGCTGTCGAGGGTGAAGTCGCGGGTGTGGCGATCGGCGCGTGCGATGCGCAGCAGACGGGCGCTCAACACGGTCAGCTCGCTCGCGAGCGAGGATTCGATGACTTCGCGCTTGGACTCGTAGACCACCTCGTCCCATTGGCGGGTGTCACCGACGAAACTGCGATAGCAACGGTCGAGGCGCGTCCGCGCGCGCCCGTCGATGAACAGACCGTTGACGAGATTGGCGAACTCGTAACCCGTCGTACCATGCACGGCCCAGTCGCGCGGCAGCGCCTCGTGCGGCGCGAGTATCTTCTCGGCGACGACGTACAGCGGCAGCTCGCCGTGCGCGAGAGCCGAGTCCTGGGCACCACGCCGGACCGCCACGTATTCCTGCAGACGGCTGAAGTAGCGTGCGGGATCATATAGACCGTCGGGATGATCGATGCGCAGGCCGTCGATACGGCCGTCGGCGACGAGGTCGAGCAGATAGCGGTGCGTCGCATCGAACACCGCGCGAACCTCGACGCGCAGGCCGGCGAGATCGTTGATGTCGAAAAAGCGGCGGTAGTTGATCTCATCCGCCGCCACCCGCCAGTACGCCAGCCGGTAGGCCTGCCGTTCGAGCAGCTCGTGGAGGGCGTCGAAGCTCTCTGCTTCGCCGACGTGGCCGTTGTAGCGTGCGAGCGCGAGCTCCATGCCGAGCGCGAAGGCGGCATCGTCGCGAAGCAAGGCGGCCAACCGCGCTTTGTGGGCATCGCTGTCGCGCCGGCGGGCATAGCGTGCGGACGCGCTGGTGGCGGTCCGCGGCGGTAATTGCGACAGGCCGGCCGCGAGACTTTCGACCGCTTCCTGCGCGGCCTGGGTGATCGTCTGCGGCGGCGCGAGACGCAGCGATCGTTCGAGGAGCTCAGGATAGGTCGCCGGGTCGAGTGGGAACCGGTGCTGGTGGTACCACACGCTGATCGTGCCGTCGTCGGGTACCAGCACGAGCTTGAAGGCGCCGCTCTCGAGCACGCTGCCGTAGTGATCGCCGAGCACCGGCAACAACACCCGCGCGTCCGCGGCCTGCCAGTCGATGTCGAAGAAATCGCCGCACACTGCGGCGGGTCCGTGTTCCAGCACGTTCAGCCACCACTCGTTGTCCGCGCCCATCACGCCCATGTGGTTC
Organism: Gammaproteobacteria bacterium; assembly: GCA_016209015.1. Classification (GTDB taxonomy): domain Bacteria; phylum Pseudomonadota; class Gammaproteobacteria; genus JACQWY01. The sequence continues at coordinate 84,962 of JACQWY010000004.1, forward strand.
GGTACGATGTCGACGATCAAGCCCATGCCCGCGGCGTGCAGAGCGTCCACCAGCGCCGCGAAGTCCGCTGCGCTTCCGATCTCGTGGTTGAGCTGATCGTGCGCGACGATGTCGTAGCCGTGCGCGCTGCCGGGACGCGCGCGCAGGATGGGCGAACAGTAGAGATGGCTCACGCCGAGCCGGGCGAGAAGCGGCACGATCGCGCGGGCCTGCAGGAAGGTGAACTCGCGATTCAGTTGCACGCGATACGTCGCGCGCGGTATCGAGAGCCAGGTCACCGCGCCGGTGTCCGCCGGCGCGGCCCGCTGCGGTGGCCGCTCACGGTGCAAGGCCGCGCACAGCGCGACGAAGCGTTCGTCCTGGGGCCAGCGTTCGAGCGTGAGCTCGAGCTTCCGGCGCCAGTTCGGATGCGCCTCGACCGTGCCGGGCACGTTCGCCTGATCGCGCATGCCGAGGACGTCTTCGAGTTGCACGAGCAGGAGCTTCGCGGGGGTACGCGCCAGCAGCACGTGCACGGCGCGCGAAAGCTCCGCTGTCATCCGCGGCAGCGACTGCGGATCCGCGGTCACGCCGTCGGGCAGCAGGCCCTGACGCTCGAGCAGCAGCAGCAGCCGTGCCCGCGCATCGGCCCGCGCGACGATTTGCCGCTGGCGCGTCTCGTCGGACGGAAACAGCGCGAGCTCGGCGCGCAGCGCGAGATCGGCGCCTTCCCAGAAGCCGGCAAGCGTCGGCAGATCGTGCGTCGATGCCGCCACCAGCGCCTGCGCGGGATAGTCGCCCGGCGCCCGGAAGTCGCCATCGTGGTCGCGTTCGAAAAACAACAGGCGATACGACAGAACGCCGGCGTCGGCGAGCGCACGGCGGACGTCGTCCGGCACCGTCCCGAGGTCTTCGCCGATCACCACGCAGCGATGCCGGTGACTCTCGAGCGCGAGCACTGCGAGCAGGTCGTCGAGCGGATAGTGCACGTAAGCGCCGTCACGCGCGTTGCCACCGGGGACGATCCAGTACAGGCGGAGCAGCCCCATCACATGGTCGATGCGCAACGCGCCCATGTGCCGCATGCCACTGCGGAGCAGGGCGATGAACGGCGCATAGGCCTCGGCCTGCAGCGCAGCCGGATACCAGGGCGGGAGCCCCCAGTCCTGGCCGTCGAGGCTGAAATCGTCGGGCGGCGCCCCGATGCTCGCATCGAGCGCGAACCACGACTGATGCGCCCAGACGTCGCTGCCCGCACGATCCACCGAGACGGCCGCGTCACCGTAGAGACCGACCGGAAGCCCGAGCTGCCGCGCGCGGGCAGCGAGCTCGGCGAGCTGTACGTCGGCCTGCCACTGCAGGTATTCGAAGAACTCGACACGCTCTGCGTGCTCGGCCGCGAAGGCCGTGACCGCGGCAGCGTCCGGGTCGCGGTAGTCGTCGGGCCAGGCCTGCCAGGCGCGTGTGCCACCCGGCGTGCGTCCGAAGTGTTCGCGCAATGCGGCCCAGACGGCGTGGCGTCTCAGTTCGGCACCACGCGCCTGGCGCCAGCGCTCGAAGGCCCGGCCGCGCGTATCCCCGGGCGCGAGGTGGCGCTCGCGGAAGCTCGCATGGAGAAGGCCGAGCACCTGCAGCTTGACCGCCGTGACCGCCGCGTAGTCGACCAGGGGCGCTTCGCGCAACTGCTGCAGGCGGGCGAGAAAATCCGGCGTCTGCAGCAGCGCTCGGGCCTCCGCGCATTCCTGCAGATCCTCGCTGCGTTCGACGTCGAGATAGAGTGGATTCAGGAACAGACGCGTGGACGGGCTGTAGGGGCTGGCGTGCCCGGGCTCGTCGAGGAAGAGAGCGTGCAGCGGATTGAGGCCGACGAGCCCGGCGCCGCGTGCCGCGCAGTGTTCGATGACGCCCCGCAAATCGGTGAAGTCGCCGATGCCCCAGTTGCGTTCCGAACGCAGGGCATAGAGTTGGACGGCCGGACCCCAGAGGCGGCCCGCGTCGGCGAGGACCGGCGGAAGGTAGCAGCGCGCCGGCGCCACGATCACCGGCGTATCGGCGAGCACCTGCTCGCCCTCGTACAGGCGCAGGCGATGATAGCCCTCGGGCAGCATCGGCAGGTGCAGCGTGCAGGCGAGCGTGCCCGGCGCAGCCGTTCCCGGCACGCTTGCGAGTCGGGGCGGGCACGTTGCGACGCTGCCGTCCTCGAGCTGCAACTCGACACTGAGACGTCCCGGGCCATCGGGCGCGACGAGCGAAAGCGCCAGTGCCTCCTCGAGCCGATCGCGACGCCGCACGACGACGGTCGGCCAGCCGCGCGCGTCGCGGGCACTCTCCGCCGGCCCGCGCGCCAGGCACTCGACGAGGGCGCGCAATGCCGTCGCCGACGGGGTCTGCCAGCGGCCCTGGATGTCGTGGAATCCGCTCGCGATGCCGAGCGCGGCGGCGTGCGACTGGAGATCGTCGTCCGTGCTCACGAGAAGGCCGCGTCCCGTGCCGGAGCGTGGCGGTTCACGCGCGCTTCAGACCGACGGGGAAGCATGATCGCCGGGCGCCGTCGGGGCCTCGCGCCCGGATCGCGGCGGCGTCAGCACCCAGGCCACGAACCACGGCGGGTAGCGCCCGTCCTGCCGGGCGTCGCGCGCGAGCGTCGAGGTGGCGAAGAGCATCGGCGCCTCCGGCAAGGCCGGGCCGCGTACCGGCGCGGCGTCGAGATTCGCATACAGCGCCAGCGTGGAACCATCGCCCATGCGCCATTCGACGTGCAGCAGGCCCGCGGTGATCACCTCGTGACGCACGCCGCGCGTACCGGCGAGGCGGGGCACGAGATGTTCACGCCGCAGTGCCAGCAGGCGTCGCGTGTAGCGCCACCAGCCGGCATGCGGCGCGTGGCGGGCGCGCCCGCGATCGAGCCGCGAGCGTTCGAACGTCGTGCGCGCCGCGGGATCCGGGATCAGCGCGCGCGCGTCCGCCGCTTCGAAGCCTGCGAAGCCGGCGAACTCGCGGCGACGGCCGTCCGTGACCTGCGCCGCGAGGCCGGGCTCGAAGTCGCAGAAATACTGGAACGGCTCCGGCGCCTGCCACTCCTCGCCCATGAACAGCAGCGGGATCTGCGGCGCGAGGAGCAGCACCGCCAGGGCTGCGCGCCGCGCGACGCGCGGTGCGAGCCGGTCGAGCCGCTCGCCGCACGCGCGGTTGCCGACCTGGTCGTGATTCTGCAGAAAACTGACGAAGGCCGTGCTGGGCAGATGGCTGCTGGGCTCGCCGCGCGGCCGTCCGCCACGGTGCGGCGAGACTTCGCCCTGGTAAGCGAAGCCTTCGCCGAGCACGCGTGCCAGCCTGCGATGGGCCGTGTAGCGCGCGCCGGCGTAATCGGCATAGTGGCCGTCGCGCTCGCCGGTGAGGATCGTGTGCAGACAATGGTGAAAATCGTCGTTCCACTGCGCATCGAAACGCGCCGGGCCGCGCGCCTGCGGATCGAGCAGGTGCGCGGCGTTGTCGTCGTTCTCGAGAATGAGGTGCACGTGACGCTGGCCGCCGTACGCCGCGCGCACGCGCGCCGCCAGCTCGATCAGGAACGGTGGGTCGCCGTCGTCGCGGATCGCGTGCACGGCGTCGAAGCGCAGACCGTCGAAATGGAATTCCTCGAGCCAGTACAGCGCATTGTCGATGAAGAACCGGCGCACGACGGCGCTGCCCGGCCCGTCGAAATTGATCGCGCTGCCCCACGGCGTGTGGTGCCGTTCGCTGAAGAACGTACCGGCGTAGTCGTGCAGGTAATTGCCCTCCGGTCCGAAATGGTTGTAGACGACGTCGAGCAGCATCATCAAGCCGCGGGCATGGCCTGCATCGATGAGCCGCTTCAAATCCTCAGGTGACCCGTAGCTGGCGTCCGGCGCGAACGGCAGCACGCCGTCGTAGCCCCAGCCGCGCGCGCCGGGGAAGTCGGCGATCGGCATCAGCTCCACGGCCGTCACACCGAGCTCGACGAGCCGGTCCAACTCGTCTTCGAGCCCGCGGAACGTGCCTGCTGCGCTGCCCGTGCCGACATGCACCTCGTAGATCACCGCCTCGTGCCACGGCCGCCCGCGCCAGGCCGCATCGTGCCAACGATAGCGCATCGGATCGACGACCATGCTCGGTCCACCGACGTCGTGCGGATTGCAGCGCGAAGCGGGATCCGGCACGAGCAGCGCGTCGTTCACGCGGTAGCGATAGAGGCTGCCGTGGCCGGCCTGCGGAACGAGGGCCTCGTACCATCCGTCGACGCCGCGGGACATGGCGAGGACAGCGGCGGCGTCCGATCTTTCGAGCAGGAGCTCGATGCGCCGGGCGGTCGGCGCCCACAGGCGGAAGCGGGTGCCGAGACCCGGCAGCACCGCCGCCCCGAAGGGCATCGCGTGGGAACGCCTCATCGAGGCGGATGGACTTCCCGCAGCAGGACGAGCGAGCGGCCGTCGACCGCACGCGCGGTGCCCGCCTGCAGGAGGCGCGTATCGCCATTCCCGGCCGTGTCCACTACGACCTGCCACCCCGCAGCGGGGTGGATCGCCGGCAGCGTGAACGGCACGGTGTCGTGATGTGCATTCAGCAGCAGCAGGAAGCTGTCGTCGTGCAGGCGACGGCCGCGCTGATCGGTGTCGAGCACGGCATCGCCCGCGAGATACACCGCCATGCCGCGCGCGAACGACTGCTGCCACTCGGCGTCGGTCATTTCCTCGCCCGCGGGCGTCAGCCACAGGATGTCCTTCACGCCGGGCCGGATCGGGCGGCCCTGGAAGAACCGCCGGCGCCGGAACACGGGATGCCGGGCCCGCAGGCGGATCATGTTGCCGACGAACGCCGTGAGCTCCTCATCCCAAGCCTGCCAGTCGAGCCAGGACAGCTCGTTGTCCTGGCAGTAGGCGTTGTTGTTGCCGTGCTGCGTATGGCCGCCCTCGTCTCCGGCGAGCAGCATCGGCGCGCCCTGCGACAGCAGCAGCGTGGCGATGAAATTGCGCTTCTGGCGCGCGCGCAGTTCGCGCACGGCGGGATCGTCGCCCGGTCCTTCGACGCCGCAGTTCCATGAGATGTTGTGCGAGTGACCGTCGCAATTGTTCTCCCCGTTCGCCTCGTTGTGCTTGTCGTCGTAGCTCACGAGATCGTGCAGCGTGAAGCCGTCGTGCGCGGTGACGAAGTTGATGCTGGCGAACGGCGTGCGGCCGCTGCCTTCGTAGAGATCGCTCGAGCCGGTCAGACGCCGCGCAAAATCGCCGATCGTGCCTTCGTCGCCGCGCCAATAGGCGCGCAGGGTGTCGCGATACTTGTCGTTCCACTCGGCCCAGCCGGGTGGAAAGTTCCCGACCTGGTAACCTCCGGCGCCGACGTCCCAGGGTTCGGCGATCAGCTTCACGCCCGACAGCACGGGGTCCTGGGAGATGACGTCGAAGAACGTGCCGCGGCGGTCGACGTCATGGAGCTTGCGGGCCAGGGACGCGGCGAGATCGAAGCGGAAGCCGTCGACGTGCATTTCGAGGACCCAGTAGCGGAGCGAATCCATCAAGAGCTGCAGCACGCGCGGATGGGTCAGATTCAGCGTATTGCCCGTCCCGGTGAAGTCCATGTAGTACCGCGGGTCGTCGGCCATCAACCGGTAGTAGGAGGCATTGTCGACGCCTCGAAAGCACAGCGTCGGCCCCAGGTGGTTGCCTTCCGCCGTGTGGTTGTAGACGACGTCGAGGATCACTTCGAGCCCGGCCGAATGCAGCGTCTTCACCATCGTCTTGAACTCGCTGATGCGGCCGGTCGCCGAGTAGCGGGTGTCCGGGGCGAAGAATCCGATCGAGTTGTAGCCCCAGTAATTGCGCAGGCCGCGAGCGACGAGGTGGCGATCGTCGATGAAACTGTGCACCGGCATCAGCTCGATCGTGGTCACACCGAGGCGCTTGAAATGCTCGATCACGGGTGCGGTCGCGAGCCCCGCATAAGTGCCGCGCAGCGGCTCGGGCACGGCGGGGTGACGCCGCGTGTAGCCGCGCACGTGCAGTTCGTAGATCACCGTGTCGTGCCAGGGAATCTTGGGCGGCTGGTCATGGCCCCAGGTGAAGGCCGGGTCGACGACCCGACACTTGGGCATGCCCGCGGCATTGTCGCGCCGGTCCATCGAGAGGTCCTCGCGGCGCCCGCCGATGCGATATCCGAAATGCGCGTCGCTCCACTTGAGGGTGCCCTGCAGATGCTTCGCATAGGGCTCGATCAGAAGCTTGTGCGGATTGAAGCGGTGCCCCTGCTCAGGGCGATACGGACCGTGCACGCGATAGCCGTAGAGCAGGCCCGGACGGCCCTCGGGCAGGTAGCCGTGCCAGACGGCTTCCGTGCATTCCGGCAGCGTCACCCGCTGCAGCTCGCGCCGGCCGGAGGGATCGAATATGCACACCTCGACCTTCTCGGCGTGCGCGGAGAACAGCGAGAAGTTCACGCCCTCGCCATCCCAGGTCGCGCCGCGCGGATAGGGCGAGCCGGGCCAGACTGCGGTGATCGGAGCGGCCATGCGCACCTCAGACGGACGCCGGCCCGGCGCGGTTCGGGCGATCGACGGCGCCCGGCAGGCCGGGTGCTCCCGCCGCTGCAGGCAGCCTCGCGAAGACCCGGGGTTCGAGCGTGCGCGTCACCGTCTCAATCCTTGGGTGTGTCCGGCCACCAGCGTTCGAGCAGGGCACCTGCCCAGCGCTGGCCGCCGAGACCGAAAGCGAGCGCGAGCGCCAGCACCAGGCCGGCGAGCAGGATGAGAAACGTGAGTCGCACGATGCTGCCGCCGACATCCAGCACGTCGATGCCGATGAGCACCACGAAAACGACGATCACGTGATGCACGACGCGGCCGAGCAGGTCCGCGTCCTGAATGCGCACCTGACGGAAGAACTCGGTCAGGGCGGCGCTGCAGACCCGCGCGGCGTAGAGGCCGAAGACGAGCAGCAGCACCGCGAGTGCGACACGCGGCAGAAACGCGAGCAGCCGGCCGGCCAGTTCCGTGACATAGACGAGCCCGAGGCCGTTGAAGGCGATCGCGAGCGCCGCGATGATGACGGTCCACTTGGCGAGCCAGCCCAGCAGTTCAGGGGCGCCGGCATCGACGCCACCGTGCTCGAGGAAATCGTCGATCCCGGCGCGGCGGGTCACGACCCCGAAATTGAACGCGCGCAAGGCGCGCACCACGGCGAAGCGCACGGCTTTCGCGATCACCCATCCGGCGGCGACGATGAGGATCGCGACGCCGAGGCGGGGCAGGAAGGCGGCGATCTGGACGAGGAACGTCCGCACCGGCTCCAGGAATACGTCCACGTCTTTCACGTCTTTGACCCTCGCGGCCCTGTGGCGTCGAGTGCGGCGAGGCAGCGCAGGATGCCCTGCAGCGGAATCGCCGCCCACGCCGGGCGATTGTCGAGCTCGTACCGTAATTCATAGCAGGCCTTCTCGGCTTCGAAGAGCGCGAGCAGGCCGGAGACGTCCGCGAAGTCGGCGTAGAGGCGGCCGGGGCCGGCCGTCGCGCCTGCATAGGCGCTGAGGAAGGTCTCGCGCGTCGCACGCTCCCAGTCCTGCAGCAGCGACTGCAGACGCTCGGTCTCCTCGTCGCGCACGACGCCGCGTGCACTCGCCTGCCGCAGCGCACTGATCCCCGCGTAGTGCAGGGATCGCAACATGCCGGCGACGTCGCGCAACGCGGAATGCCGCGCCCGGCGCTCGGCGAGATCGCGGCCGGGCTCGCCCTCGAAGTCGGTGATGATGATGTCGTTGTTGCTGAGGAGGACCTGGCCGAGGTGGTAGTCGCCGTGATAGCGGGTCTTCACGAGATCCGGGGCCGCGAGCGGCACCGTCTGGAGTCCGGCGATCAGCGCTGCATCGCGGGCGAGCACTGCTTCGGCGGGGCCCTGCGCATCCGCCGCGAGGCGGGGCAGCTCGCGGCGCAGCCGGGCGAGCGTGGCGGTCGCCTCCGCGACGACGCGCGAACGCCATGCCCGCAGGTCCGCGGCGTCGACGGGCACGGGATCGAACGCCGGGTCCCCGGTGCGCTGCGCCAGGGCGAGGTGCAGCCCTCCGGTGCGCACGCCCAGCGTATGGATCGTCGTCAGGTAGATGCCGTGTACCTCCGGCCCCGGGGGCTGCGCCGCTTCGGCGTGGGTCTCGAGGAAGCGCGCGAGATATTCGCTCGTGTATTCCCAGCCGTCGCCCTGGTTGTCGATGTAGCCGTAGAGCACGGCGAGCGTGCACACGCCGCCGTCGGCGGCCACGAGCTCCAGCGCGCCGGCGACCGGCACGGCGTGCGCATAGCCGACCACGTTCGTCAGGTACAAACCGATCTCGAGCTCGGGATTGACGCCGGTGCGCAGGCGCCGGAAGCCCTTCAGGAAGAAGCGATCGCCGAGCTGCACCGTGGTGTTGCTGCTGAGCGCGCGGGAACGAATGGCGAGCGTGCGGACGGCCGCGGGATCCCGCGCGCCGAAGGCCGGCGTGCTGGAGAAGCGCAGCGTCGTGCCGAAGGACGCGATCTCGCGTCCCGCCGCCATTTCGGCGACGAGGCCGTGGCAGAAGTCCGGGTCGGCGAATGCATCGGCGAGCAGGCCGACGTTCGCCTGCTGGCGCACGCGGGCGATGGCGGCGGGCTGCAGCAGGCGCATGCGATCCTCTTCCTCCTCCCACGCCAGGGTCATCGGCGCGAAATAGCGCGTCGGCTCCTCGGCTCCGGCGATGTCGAGCAGGCACAGCAGCGCGGGCGCATTGCCGTGCGTGAACTCCACCGCCAGGCTCAGCGTCGCGGCCGGGATCCGCAGCCCCTTGCCGGCGAACCAACGCTGGCGGCCGAGGAAGCGCGGCAGCGCGCCGGCCTCGAGGTGCGAGCGCACGCGCTCCGCCATGCCGATGCGCCAGGGCACCACGCGATCGCGGAAGAATGTGTTCCAGCCATCGAAGAGCACGAGCACCGGCAGGTCCTCCGGCGCACCGCGATCGGCGTGCCAGTCCGGCGGCGCCGCGTCGCGGGTCAGGCTGAACCAGTAGAAGCCGTGCCCGGCGAGCGTGAGCAGATAGGGAACGTCGCCTATCGGTGGAAACGACGTCCTGCCCAGCATCTCCACCGGCACCAGGCCCTTCCAGGCCGACAGGTCGAGCTCGACGGGATGTGCCGAACGCGCCATGTTCGCGACACACAGGATCACGTCGTGCCCGTATTCGCGGACGTAGGCCAGAATCTTGCGGTTGCCCGGGTTGAGGAAGCGCAGCGTGCCGCGGCCGAAAGCCTGGGTGGTGCGGCGTACGGCGAGCAGGCGCCGCATCCAGTTCAGCAGCGACGACGGATCGCGGGCCTGGGCTTCGACGTTCACCGCCTCGTAGCCGTAGACCGGATCCATGATCGGCGGAAAGTACAGGCGCTGCGGATCGGCGCGTGAAAAGCCGGCATTGCGATCGGGGCTCCACTGCATCGGCGTGCGCACGCCGTTGCGATCGCCGAGGAACATGTTGTCGCCCATGCCGATCTCGTCGCCGTAATAGATGATTGGCGAGCCGGGCATCGACAGCAACAGGCTGTTGACGAGCTGGATCTTGCCGACGTCGTTGTCGAGCAGCGGGGCGAGTCGGCGTCGGATGCCGAGATTCAGCCGGGCGCGAGGTTCGGCCGCGTACATGCGGTACATGTAGTCGCGTTCCCGGCTCGTGACCATTTCGAGCGTCAGCTCATCGTGATTGCGCAGGAAGATGGCCCACTGGCAGGCGTCCGGAATGTCCGGCGTCTGCTCCATGATTTCGACGATTGGATGACGTTCCTCCTGCGCGATCGCCATGTAGATGCGCGGCATCAGCGGGAAATGGAACGCCATGTGGCATTCCTCGCCGTCGGCGAAATAGTCGCGCACGTCTTCGGGCCACTGGTTGGCCTCGGCCAGCAGCATGCGATCGCCGTAGTGTTCGTCGAGCACCTCGCGGATCCGACGGATCACGGCGTGCGTCTCGGGCAGGTTCTCGTTGTTCGTGCCCTCCCGTTCGCAGAGATAGGGCACGGCATCGAGGCGCAGCCCGTCGACGCCCATGTCGAGCCAGTAGCGCATGGCGCGCGTGACGGCCTTCAGCACGCTGGGGTTGTCGAAGTTCAGATCCGGTTGATGACTGAAGAAACGGTGCCAGTAGTAGGCGCCGGCCACGGCGTCCCAGGTCCAGTTCGACGTCTCGGTGTCCGTGAAGATGATGCGCGTGCCGGCATAGCGTGCCGGATCGTCGGACCACACATAGTAGTCGCGCTTCTTCGATCCCGGCGGAGCACGCCGCGCGGCCTGGAACCAGGCGTGCTGGTCCGACGTGTGGTTGATGACCAGCTCGGTAATCACGCGCAGGCCGCGCCGGTGCGCCTCCCGCACGAACGTCCGGAAGTCGTGCAGGCTGCCGTACTGTTCGTGCACGTCGTGATAGTCCGCGATGTCGTAGCCGTCGTCCCGGCCGGGTGACGGGTAGAACGGCAGCACCCAGATGGCGTCGACACCGAGATCACGGATGTAGTCGAGCTTGCTCGTCAGCCCCGGGAAATCACCGATGCCGTCGCCGTTGCTGTCGAAGAACGCGCGCACGTGCACCTCGTAGATCACGATGTCCTTGAACCACAGCGGGGGGCGCAGTTGCGATGCGGGTGTCGCCGATGCCCGGTGGCGGTCGGGGTGGAGACTTACCGGCGTGTTCACAGGAAATAGTCGAAGTCGTGCTCGGAGCGCCGCTGGCGCCGCAGCAGGAAGAGGTGGGCGGGGCCCTGCGAGGGATCGAGCACGACGAAATTTCGCGCGCCGCGCCACAGAAAGCGCGCGCTCGACAGCAGGTCGTGAACCTGGAACGGCTGCGCGGCATCGATGCCGAGACGATCGAGATCGAGCGTGACCCAGCCGCTCTGGGAATGATGTACGTCGAGATTCGCGACGCACAGCACGCAGTCGTCGCCCGCCGTCGTGCACTTGCTGTAGCAGAGCAGGGCATCGTTGTCGCTGGCATGGAAATGCAGCGACCAGTCGGCCTGCAGGGCCGGGTGCTCGCGCCGGATGCGGTTCAGGTGCGCGAGATACGCCCGCAGGCTGTCCGCCCGGTCGAGGTCCCAGGTGCGCTGCTGGTACTTCTCCGAGTCGAGATATTCCTCGCTCCCCGGCTCGCGCGCGCGGTCCTCCAGCAACTCGAAAGCCGGACCGTAGATGCCGTAATTCGCGCCCAGCGTCGCCGCCAGCGTGACCCTCAGCATGAATCCGGTGCGCCCCGTGAACTGCAGATTCTCCGGCAGGATGTCGGGCGTGTTCGGCCAGAGGTTCGGACGGAAGTACTCCCGCGAGTCGTGCTGTGCGAGCTCGGTGAGATACTCCACGAGCTCGTGCTTCGTCGTGCGCCACGTGAAATAGGTATAGGACTGGCTGAACCCCGTTTTTGCGAGGCGACGCATGACGTTCGGCCGGGTGAAGGCCTCCGACAGGAAGATGACGTCCGGATGCTGCTGCTTGATCGTCCTGATCAGCCACTCCCAGAAATGAAACGGCTTGGTGTGGGGATTGTCGACCCGGAAGATGCGAATGCCCTGTCCGATCCAGAACCTCACCACCTCGAGCAACTCGTCCCACAGCGCAGGCCACGCCTCGCTCTCGAAGTCGAACGGATAGATGTCCTGATACGTCTTGGGCGGGTTCTCGGCATACTGGATACTGCCGTCGGGCCGCTTGCGGAACCACTCGGGATGCTCGTGCACGTAGGGATGATCGGGGCTGCACTGGAAGGCGATGTCGAGCGCGACTTCCAGGCCGAGGGCCCGCGCGTCGCTGACGATCGCCCGCAGATCCTCGAGCGTCCCGAGCTCCGGATGTACCGCCTTGTGTCCGCCCGCTGCGCTGCCTATGGCCCACGGGCTCCCTGGGTCGCCCGGCGCCGCCTGCACCCGGTTATTGCGTCCCTTGCGCGCGGTGATGCCGATGGGGTGTATCGGAGGCAGGTAGAGCACGTCGAAGCCCATGTCGGCGACGTAGGACAGTCGCGTCCGCAAATCAGCGAACGTGCCGTGTCGCCCGGGGTCGGGCGAGGTCGAGCGCGGGAAGAGCTCGTACCACGCCGAGAAGCGCGCACGCGGCGACTCGACCATGACTTCGAGGCTGTCGCTCAGCGCGACCAGCGCCGGGTCGGGGTGTGTCTGCATCAGGGCCGCGAGTGCGGGATGCGCGGCGAGCTCGAGTCGCTTCTCGGTGGGCGCGCCCGCGTCGCACAGCCGTGCGGCAAAGGCCGCGAGCCGCGCTGAACCGCTGTGGCGCGCAGCCGCCTCGACCAGTGCCGCACCCCGCAGCCATTCGACGCCGAGATCCTGGCCTGCGGCATGGCGCTTCTGCAGATCGCGACGCCAGGTCATGAAGTGATCGACCCACGCCCGTACGCGGTAGCGCGCGATGCCGAGTGCGGCGGGCGCGAAGGTGGCTTGCCAGCGGTCGTTTCCCAGCCCCTGCATGAAGGCGGCGTGCCAGCGCGAGTCCCCGTCATGCCGATGGAGGAGCTGCACCACGACGCAATCGTGACCGTCGGCGAATACCTCGGCGGTCACGCGTACCGCTTCGCCGACGATGCGCTTGATGGGAAAGCGACCGCCGTCCACCTGCGGTCGTACGTTCTCGATCACCGCGCGCACGCGGCCGGTCCCGGCCGGCACGCGATCGGGGGCTTGCAGCTTGCGCGCCTCGACGCTCATGCACGCTTGAAATACAGCGCCGACAAGGGCGGCAACTCGAGACTGAGCGACTGGTAGCGGCCGTGCGCGGGCAGGGGCACGGACTCCACGTGGCCGCCGTTACCGCGGCCGCTGCCGCCGTAGAGGCTCGCGTCGCTGTTCAGACATTCGCGCCAGGTGCCCGCGGCAGGGACCCCGATTCGGTAGTTCTCCCGAGCCACCGGAGTCAGGTTGAGCACCACCAGCACGGTGTCGGCAGGCGCGTGTGATTTGCGCAGAAATGCGAACACGCTGTGCTCGGCATCGCGACAATCGATCCATTCGAAGCCTTCGGCCGCGAAATCGTAACGATGGAGCGCCGGCTCACCGCGGTAGAACGTGTTGAGGTCGCGGACCCAGCGCTGCACGCCCGCGTGCGCCGGGTCGTCGAGCAGTCCCCAATGCAGGCTCTCGTCGTGATTCCATTCGGCACGCTGCGCGAATTCACCGCCCATGAACAAGAGCTTCTTGCCGGGATGAGCCCACATGAAGCCGAACAGCGCCCGCAGGTTCGCGAACTGCTGCCAGGAATCGCCGGACATCTTCGAGAGCAGCGATCCCTTGCCGTAGACGACTTCATCGTGCGACAGCGGCAACATGAAGTTCTCCGAGAACGCATACCAGAGGCCGAACGTGAGCTTGTCCTGGTGATACTTGCGGAACAGCGGATCCTCGGCGAAGTACGCCAGGGTGTCGTGCATCCAGCCCATGTTCCACTTCATCCCGAAGCCGAGCCCCCCGCGGTAGACCGGCCGCGAGACCTGCGGCCACGCGGTCGACTCCTCGGCAATCGTCTGGGTGTCCGGGTACGCCTGGTAGACCTGCTCGTTCAGCGTTTTGATGAAGGCGATCGCTTCGAGATTCTCGTTGCCGCCATAGCGGTTCGGGATCCATTCGCCGGCGGGTCGCGAGTAATCGAGGTAGAGCATCGACGCGACGGCATCGACGCGCAGTGCGTCGGCGTGATAACGCTGCAACCAGAACATCGCGCTGCTGCCGAGGAAGTCGCGCACTTCGGCGCGTCCGTAGTTGAATACGTAACTGTTCCATTCGGGCTGAAAGCCCTGGCGGCGATCGGCGTGTTCGTAGAGTTGCGTGCCGTCGAAGTAGACGAGGCCGAAACCGTCCTGCGGGAAGTGCGAGGGGACCCAGTCGAGGATGACGCCGATCCCGCGCTGATGGAGCACGTCGATCAGCGTCATCAGGTCCTGCGGCGTGCCGTAACGGCCGGTTGGCGCGAACCACGAGGTCACCTGGTAGCCCCACGAGCCGTAGAACGGGTGTTCCATGATCGGCATGAGCTCGACGTGCGTGAACCCGAGGTGGGTGACGTAATCGGCAAGCGCGTGTGCCGTCTCGCGGTAGCCGGGCGGCGCGCCCGCAGGGGCGGTGTGGCGGCGCCAGGATCCGAGATGCACTTCGTAGACGGCACAGGGCGCATCGAGCGCGTTCGCGGCGGCGCGTCTCGCCATCCAGTCCCCATCGCCCCAGGCGTAATCGAGATTCCAGACTATCGACGCCGTGCCGGGCGGCGTTTCGCTGCGCACCGCATACGGATCGCTCTTGTCGAAGCTCTCGCCGCGCGCGCCTGCGATACGGTACTTGTAGCGGGCACCCGGCTCGATACCGGGCACGAACCTTTCCCAAATTCCGCTCTGGTCGTCGCGCGAATGCAGCGCGTGCGCGGCCTGCGGCCGCCACTCGTTGAAATCCCCGATCACGGCGGCGCCGCGCGCGTTCGGCGCCCATACCCGGAACAGGGTCCCGGGCTTTCCAGCCTCGACGCCCGGATGCGCACCCATGACCTCGTGCGCGCGGAAGTGGGTGCCTTCGCGAAACAGGTAGATGTCCCGCTCAGTCAGCAGCATGTAGTCCCCTTCCACACCTCTGCGCGCCGCGGGTGCGGCGCGCCTCCTCGCGAGATGGCAAGACGCGTGCCCCGGACGGCCCGGGCCTCGGCAGCGATGGATTACGGCGCGTCGGTGTCCGCATAAGCCCTTATGCGTGGCTGCTTTTCCGAGCCGCAGAGCCCGGCGCGGCGCGGCCGGCGCGCGTCCTGGCGCGAGGCAGACGAGGTGTAACGAGCGGTGCCGGTTTGTAAATCTTGCAGGTCGGCAGGCAGGCCGGCGCGTGCGGAGAAAGTCCCGCCCCCGGGGTCTCGTGACGAAGGGCCGCTGCGGCGTCGGCCGCGCATCGATCGAACCCGGAGGCTCTCACCTCACGGGCGTCAGATCACGAAAGCCGGCACCCTGTAGCGGTCGAGAGATGTCGACGCAGGCCTGCCGGGAGGCGTCCCGCACAAGGGGGATGTCCGCTTTCCCGCCTCGTCACTCTCTCCATGTGCGATGCGCGAGCCGGTGGAACACCCGCTCGAAATCGCGCGCCTGCCGTGCGACGGCGCACGCCGGGCTGGCGAGCAGGCGGGCCCGCAGCGTGTGGCGCAGGGCCGCGAGGCGCGCGCGGCCCTGCGGTGTCGCGAGCGCCTGGCCACGCCTGACGAAGTCCGCGCCGTCGGCCGCAATGAAGTCGGCGAGGCCCGCGCTGTGGAGTTGGCTCGCCGCGAGGCGCGCGGCCCAGCGATCGCCGCGCCACGTCAACACCGGCACGCCCTGCCACAGCGCTTCCGCGGCGGTGGTGCCGCCGGAGTAGGGCCGCGTATCGAGCGCGAGATCGATCCCGGCGTAGTTCGCCATGAATTCGTAATTCGCTGCCGGACCGCTGAGGCGGATGCGTTCGCGCGCAATGCCGCGACGTTCGAAACGGCGCAGCAGATGCTCGCGATTCGACCCTTGCGCGGCATCCGCGTGGCCGAGCGCCAACCGGCTCTCGGGCAGCGCGGCGAGCAGCGCGCACCAGTCGTCGAGCGTGGCCCCGGTGAGCTTGTAGAGCGGCGCGAGACAGCCGAGCGTGAACGTGCCGGCAGCGGGCACGCCGACCTCGGGCGTCGGCGTGGTCGGCGCGAACGCCAGGTGGCTGCGCGGCAGGCGCACGATGCGCTCGACGTAGTACGCCTCGTCGGCGGCCGGGCAGACGATCGCATCGCCCATCTGCACCTGCAGACCCGGCAGGCCGTTCGTGCCGAAGGCATTGAACCACGACACCCCGAGCGGCGCCGGCGCCGACACGAAGACTCCCGCGCGCGCCGGCGCACCATAGCCGCTCAAGTCGATCACGACGTCGAGATCGGCACTGCGCAGAGTCTCGTGCAGCGTCGGCACGTCGAGATCCGAAGTCAGCGTGATGCGGTCGCGCGCATGCGGCCGGTAGCCTTCGAAAGGTGGCGCGCCGCCGTCCGCGAACAGATGCACGTCGACGGCCGCGCGATCATGCTGGTTGATCACGCCCCACACGGGGCGCATGTACGGTGCCCAACTGAAATGCGCCGACAGGTAGCCGAGGCGCAGGCGGCCGCCGGCGCGCCGGCGACGCGGGGGTGCGAGTCCGGCGAGCTCCGGCCAGCGCGCGGCGAGTGCGGCGCCGACGCGTCGGCGCGCCGCGAGGATCGCGGCGAGATCCGCGCCCGGTGCACCGGGCAGATAAGTGGCCAGGGAGAGCAGCGAGCCGAGCGCGGAACTGCCGAGGGCAGCCAGGCGGAAATGGCGAATGGCCTCGTCCGTCAGGCCCAGTCGCGCCGAGTACGTCGCGAGCTCGTGGTGTAGTTCGGCGTCCTCCGGGGCGGCAGTCAGGGCGCGGCTGGCACAGGCCAGGGCCGCGCCCCATTCGCCGGCGCGTCCCCATGCGGCGGCTTGCTCACGCGCGGATGCAGTGCCGTCGGGCGCCGCGCCAGTCATGGATCGGCCCGGCTCGCCGACGAGTCAGTACCACTTGTACGGCGTGATGGTGATCCATTTCGCGGTGTCGACAGTGATCGAGTTGATCTTGAAGCCGAGTGCCGAGAGCGGCGTCGTGGCGCCGCCGACCACGCCGTCGAGGTCGCTTTCGCCGAGCTCACCGGCCGCGGGCTTGAAATCCTCCAGCTCGAGCTCGTAGCCGCGCTGTCGCGCGAACGAGACGAGATCCTCGGCCGGCACGCTGATGGCGTTCTCCGCTGCGGGCCGCAGGGCGTGCACCGCCCGGTTCAGACCCTCGTCGGAATCGAGATCGGAGAGGAAACGATTGAGTTCTTTGTCGCTCATGAATGCATGCTCCTGGCGTGAGGTTCTGAAGTGGGATCAGTGCGCGCGATGCGTCGCGCAGCGTCGCGCAGCCGCGCCCCGGCGTGCGCCGAAACGGGGGTCAGTATGGAGCATACGAGTCCGGCTGCCCGTGAAGTACCTGACATTCGGTCGCGGTCCGGGTCACCCGCGACATGACAGATTGTTTCGACCACGCGGAGATCGTTCGAGCGCGCGTGCCGAATCAGTCGCGCTTCGAGATCGGCGATGCCGCAGCAACCGCTGAAATCGGCTTTCGTTCCGACACCGGCGATCACCGACTGCCGGCCGCCGCAAAAGCGGCCTATACTCCCTCGACTCCAAGCTTCTCGTCCAGGGAGAGAATCGCATGGTCCAACGCGCCGAAATCACCGATCTCGATTTCTCTATCGCGGACATGGAACGCAATATCGCGCGCTTCAAGGATCAGAAGAGTTCCGACAAGGCATTCATCGATACGCGCATACCGGGTCACGAGCGCGAAATCTTCAGCATCATCGGCAACGGCGTGCAGGAGGACGCGAGCATGCGTCCGCAGATTCCGCCGCAGGATTTTCACATGTCGATGATCCGGGCCGAACCCGGCAAGGGCGCAGCGCTGCATTCCCACCTCACGCAGGAAGTCTTCATGCCCCTGACCGGCCAGTGGGCGATCTACTGGGGGCCAACGGGTGACAAGGAAGTGATCCTCGAGCCTTATGACGTGATTTCCGTGCCGGTGCACGTGATGCGCGGCTTCCGCAACGCCGGCAGCGAAACTGCGCTGTTGCTGGCGGTGGTCGGTGGCCATGATCCGGGCCGGGTCGGCTGGCCGGAATCGATGCAGATCGCGGCAGGTGCCGCCGGCCTCGTATTGGACGATCAGGGTAATCTGCGCGACGTTGCTCGGGACTGAGCGCATGGCAACGACCCTCTCGAGCGCGGTCCGTCGCGGACCGCTCAGCGCCGAGGAAATCGCGCGCTACCACGACGACGGTCAACTGACGCCGGCCTGGCGCCTGTCCGACGCCTTGCTCGTACGCATGCAGGCGGCGCTCGAGCGCCTGGTCGAGGCACGGCCGAACGTACGCCCCGATTTCATCGCCCTGCCGCACGTGCCGTGGGACGGTCCAGGCGGGGTCGACATTGCTCGCGAGTTCTTCGAATTCGTCACCCACCCCGACCTGCTCGACCTCGTCGAGCAGGTGATCGGTCCGGACATCGTACTGTGGGCCTCGGCGGTATTCTGCAAGCCGGCTGGAACCGGCCTCGAGGTGCCCTGGCACCAGGATGGCCAGTACTGGCCGATCCGGCCACGCGCGACCGTCACCGCCTGGATCGCGCTCGACGACGTCGGTGTCGACAACGGTTGCATGCGCGTCATTCCCGGTTCGCATCGCAGGGGCGAATTCAGCCACGAGGTGAGCGATCGCGAGGATCTCGTGTTGAACAACGTGCTGAACGATCCGCGCCTCGATCTCGCTGCTCTGCGCAACGTCGAACTCGAAGCAGGGCAACTGTCGTTGCACCACGTCGACATCGTGCACGGCTCGCTGCCGAACACCTCGGGGCGGCGCCGCGCGGGCTTCGCGATCCGCTACATGCCTGCCGCGGCGCACTACGATCGCGGCATTGCGATGGGCGGCGCCTCGGCGACCGCGCCGGTGGAATTCAAGGAAAGGCCGATCTGGCTGGTGCGCGGCGTGGATCGCTGCGGACAGAACGACTTCAGCGTGGGGCACACCCACTGGTAGGCACAGCGGCGTCGGCAGCGTCCCCTGACCACTCATTCGCAGCCACCGTCGCCGGTGCCAATTTGCTGATCGCGTGTATTTTGGTCGGGACGGCGACGTGCTGATTGTCCTCCTGGCTGGCGCACGAAGAAGCGCCAGCAACGGGACATCGAAGCAGCCCGGGACAGATGGGCCGACTACAAGAGAAGGCGCAAGGGTGAGAATTGAGATATGGCATTGACCCGCAGTTTCAAGGAAAGCGTGCAGGCACGTGTGCTGGCCGACCGCGCATTTCGCGAAGCCCTGCTGCGCGAAGCAATCGAGACCATGCTCGCCGGAGACGTCGATACCGGAAAGGCAATCCTGCGCGACTACATCAAGGCGACGGCTGGATTCGAGCAGCTCGGTGAAGCGACTGGAACGTCCCCGAAGAGTCTCATCCGAATGTTTGGTCCGAAAGGTAACCCGCAGGCCAGGAATCTATTTGCCGTAATCGGTCATCTGCAGAGGCAGGCGGGCCTGCGTCTTCGTGTCGCGGGAACAAAAGCGGGACGGTAGAGGCCGGGCCTGCCGGCCCAAGCCAGTACGCATAGCGAAACGCTTTGTCTCCTGGCACCGGCCATGATCCCCTTCATGCCACCGCCGCCGCGAATTCCGCGAACAGGTCCCCGGGTAGTGGGGTGCGCAACTGCCACTCGATCGCCATAGGCCTCTCTCCTGCGTGCCGCACGTATTCCGCGGGTCCCAGGAACACGAACGCGCGGTCATCCGCGCGCAGCCGCACGAAGGGCATCACATCCGTGCCCATCTCAAGATGATTCTGATACCGCTGCCCGGTCGGGCTGCGCTCCGTTGTCGTGGATTGGCTCTCCCAGTGCAGTCGCTCTCTACTGATCGCGTAGTCGCGATAACGAGTCGTGGGTGAGAACTGCCCGGAAGTCTTGTCGAGCGTGATAGTCAGCAAATCCACCTTTGCCTCTGGCAGCCAGCGCACACCCTCGCGCCACGCCGGAACGACCGCGCCGCTGCCGGCACCGAAGCCGGACAGGATCTCGATGCGCGTGTAGCTCCCGTGGATTTGCAGCGGCGTATCCGGACTGCCGTCGAGCGGTGATGTGAGGTGCGTCGGGCGCTCTGCCAGTACGTCCAGAACTTCGACGAGCTCCGCGCGCACCTGCGGATGTGCCCAAAGCAGATCCGCCGCCTGCTGCAGCGAAGCGCCAGCACCCGCCTGATTTCCCACGACGGAGGCGACGAGCATCCGCAGGAGGCGACGTTCATACTCACTGAGCGACTCGGCGTCCGGCGCCATAGGGTGCGTCAGCCACGTTCGCCACCCGCCGAGCCGCGCCGGATCATCAATGTGAGTCAGCCGTGTGCAAGCCTTACGGAGCTCCGTCTCAGCCGGCCCGGCGACTTCAATGGCGACACCCGCGGCTTCGCGAAGATCGGACCAGCTCTTCCCGCGTCCGTAAATATCGTCGAGCTCAATGCCGGTCTCGTCGAGGTACTCTCGCAGCCTTATCCGGTTGCCATCGTTTTCCAGCCGCCGCAGTTCGGAAATCCACTCCGGCCACCGCAGTGGTATGGCGGACCGCACGTTCGCCAGCACGGCTTGCTTTGCCACGCGGTCGAGCGCCATGTGGCAACCTGCAGGGAGGAACGGGAAGCCCTGATCGATCTGCTGCTCGAGTTCTTTCCGGGACACTCTCAGCAGCGCGCGGAATCTCCGGTCGTATCTGAACTCCTTGCGGTGCTGCCCAACGAAATCGAGCACCGTACAGATCGTTTTCCCGTACGCGCGCCGCAGACCGCGCCCGAGTTGTTGCAGGAACAGCGTCGCGCTGTCGGTCGGCCGCAGCATCAGCAGCGTGTCGACGAGTGGTACGTCGACGCCTTCGTTGAACAGGTCCACGGAGAAGAGGACCTGCACTCGTCCCGCCGCCAGTGCGCCGAGCGCGCTCTCGCGGTCCTTCGCCGGGGAGTCGCCCCACACTGCGACAGATCTGACGCCGACGGCATCGAACACCCTCGCCATGAACTGCGCGTGCTGGACGCTGACGCAGAAGCCGAGCGCGCGCATCCTCTGCATGTCCGGCACACGGCGGTCCAGCTCCCGCAGCACGAACCTGGCGAGGGCATCGTCCGCCGTCAGTACGCGCGTCAGCCCGTCAACGTCGTAGCCGCGGCCGCGCCGCCACGGAACCGCGCGGAAGTCCAGGCGGTCGTCGCCGATGCCGTAATAGGCGAACGGGGCGAGACGGTGCTGATCTATCGCGTCCCATAGCCTCAACTCAGCCGCGATACGTCCATCGAACCAGTGCAACACCGAGAGCTCGTCGGCGCGCTCCGGTGTCGCGGTCAAGCCGAGCAACTCGCGCGGACGCAAGTGCTCGAGTAGCCGTTCGTAGGAAGGCGCCGCGGCATGGTGGAACTCGTCCACCACGACGACGTCGAACGCGCCCGGTTCCAGGCGTTCCACAACTTCGACACTCAGAGTCTGGATGGACGCGAACACGTGGGGAACGAGACTGGCCGGTGCCCATCGACCCACAGCTCGCCGAACGAGGCTTCGCGCAGCACCTGACGGTACGTCGCAAGGCTCCTTTCGAGAATCTCCTTGCGGTGGGCCACGAACAGCAACCGCGCACGGTCCAGGGTGCCGCGCAGTCTTGCGTAATCGACCGCGGCCATCACCGTCTTGCCAGTGCCCGTCGCGGAGACGAGCAGATTGCGGTGCCACCCGCGTGCCCGTGCCAGGGCGATCTGTTCCAGTAAACGATCCTGAAAAGGCTCGATCCTTACTTCCAGCGGACTCAGGGCCTCGATCGTCCCGCGTTCGGTTTTGGTGCGGTCGCTGAATTCCTCGGCGTCGAACGCGACGAAATCCGGACTGTGCCAGTAGCTATCGAAGACAGCCTCCATTTTCGCAAGCACGTCAGCATTGCGCGCCCCGGAAACGCGAACATTCCACTCCAGCCCGGTAACCTGCGCAGAGTGCGTCAGGTTTGACGACCCGATGTAGGCTGTCGAATATCCCGAGCATCGGCGGAAGAGCCAAGCCTTGGCGTGCAGGCGCGTTGTCGCGGTGTCATACGATACGCGAATGTCGGCGCCGAGTTCGCGCAGCCGCTCTAGCGCCTTGAGCTCGGTGGAGCCCGTGTAGACGGTGGTGAGAACGCGCAGTTTGCGCCCGCACTCGCAGTGGCGCCGCAGCGCTTCCGCAAGTGGGTTCAGGCCCGTCTGGCGGACGAATGCCATCAAGACATCGATCGCATCCGCGGACTCGATCTCGGTCTCAATCTGTTGGCCGATGCGCGGTTCACCCGGCGCATTCGTCAGCAACGCGGTGTCGAGGAGAGGAATGAGCGGCGCAGCGATATGCTCCGGCGTCCCGTCTGGCAGCACCGATGCAATTGCGCGAAGTATCTCGCCTTTCGCTACCGGCCGCGCACCCGATGCAGCTGCGCTCGGCAGCGTCTCGGCAATGAGTGATATCAGCCGCCGAGCGAGATCTACGCCGATCCGAACACGGTCGTCGTCGGGCACGTCGGCGAGCGATCGTTCAACGACACGCGACAAGTGAAGCGCGAGGCGATCCGCAGCTTCGGCTGGCCGCAGTGCAGCGCGAATCTGAACTACGCGGCCAGAGATGCGTCCGAGCTGCGCATCGAGCTCTTCCGTGACTAAGTGCTCAAAGATCCCACGTTCGTGCATCCGGCTGCCTTGTACCTGTCATCCGAACGGAATTGTCGCTTGTCGGTCCAGCCGGAGTCACGCACCGCCTGGCACTTCATGTCATGGACTGAACGTCGACCGAATGCTGCCTTTCGCGAATCGGCCGGCCCGGGAGGCTCTCATCAACTGGGACACGTCAAATTGAAAAAGCCGGCGCAAGGCCGGCATTTTCAATTTGGCGCGCCCAGAAGGACTGATTCGCGTGCGCTTGTTGAGCACGCTCACCCCTGCGGGGCGCGCTGCGCGCGTCCCGATTCGCGTTGCGAATCGGTCGAACCTCCGACCACCTGGTTCGAAGTTAACGCCAGGAAATCTCAGTAATTGGTTCTTATTGGTTAACGCCGGGCGCCCGTTGCAACGAAGTGCCCTACGATGCAGGACTGTGCAGGACTGAATCCCGCAAAAGTCCCGAAAGCAGTCGGCGTAGTTCCGTCGACTGCGTATATTTCTGTAATATACAGCCATCATGGATTTCGAGCTTGTCAGCGGCTTTGATTGGGATGCCGGAAATCTCGGCAAGAACGCCAAGCACGGCGTGGATAACCGGGAGGCTGAGGAAGTCTTCTTCAATCAACCGTTGCTGCTGACACCGGACGATATCCATTCGGACTCGGAAGTCCGGTGGCGAGCGCTCGGGCGTACGGACAACGGCAATGCGGCTTCCCCGAAGATCAGCACCGGCTACGTCTACAACGGCTTCAGTAATTTGCGCCAAGTCACGAGCCCCGATACGGGTGTCACCGTTTATCGGTACGATACGGCCGGTAATCGCATCTCGCAGACTGACTCACGAGCCTTCGGTCAGGGCAATCTCACCATAACGTATGAGTTCGATGCATTAAGCAGGCTCCATACGATCAACTATCCAACGCCCTCCGCGATTGACGTAATTCTTACGTACGACGAGAACGACAATGGTCAAAATGGGCGAGGGCGCCTCACGACTGTAGTCGATGAAGCTGGCACTACGAAGTTCAAATACGATGCGCGTGGGAATGTCCGAGAAAAATCGTTCACATTTACTGGGGAGTCGGTCGCTTACGTCACCTCCTATACCTACACTGCAGCGGATCAAGTCTGGACAATAACGTATCCATTGACGCAACGTGTCGTTACCTACCAGCGGAATTCCATGGGTCAGATTACGGGCATTACTTCTCGGCTACCGAACGAATCAAGCGACACGGTAATTATTAGTCAGGGCGTGTACGAGCCGTTCGGCCCGCTGCACAGTTGGATATACGGCTCTGGAAGTCATCAAGTTGCGGCGACGGACACGCATGACCTCTCGTATCGCATCATGCGCAGCACGCACGATTACGTATTAGACCGCGAGTACACGATTGACGTCGCAGACAACGTTCGTCATGTCCACGATTACCTACTGAGTGGGAATGAACAGGACTTCAACTACGATACTCTCGATCGGTTAACGAATGCGCAGGTGCCTCAGAACCCCGCGAAGAATTATGAATACGATTATGTGGGCAACCGGACGCGCGAAGCTAACACGAACGAAATCTATAGCTACTATACGGATCCAGCCAACAAACATCTCAATTGGCTGAATACCAACCAGCCTGGTACGACGCCAACTACGTCCTCCTTCAGTCGCACGTATGACGCGGTCGGGAATCTATCCAGTAAACTACAGCTGCAAGTTCCTACGGGTTTCTCCAATCCTGAGTGGTTTGCATACGGCTACGGAGACAGCAATCGCCTGACATGGGTGCTTCATAATGACAATTCCAACAACCAAGACTACATGGTTACATCACACAATTGGCGGGGCCAGCCCGTTGCCGATGTGTATGGCACTGGAGCCTTTGGACCAGTCACTGGAATCGAGTACTTACAAACCGATGAGCAGGCCCACCCGCTCTTGGTGGGTCGTGCCGCTCCAACCAATGCTTGGGCCCAAGAATTCATTTACCTGAACGATTTGGCGGTGGCGTACTACCTGTATGATGCAAATGGCGCCGCGAGCGGGCCATATTTTATTCACTCTAACCACCTCGGAGCTCCCGTCAAGGTTACTGACTCTCTCGGCGGCACGGTGGTCAACATGCAGTACGACGCCTTTGGCGAGAGGACGGTGCTCAGCTCATCTATACAGCCGCCTCGATTAGGACTTCCCTGGCAGACTTACACGCAGCAAGGCTGGT
The DNA here is from genome assembly GCA_016209015.1 of Gammaproteobacteria bacterium. GTDB lineage: Bacteria > Pseudomonadota > Gammaproteobacteria > JACQWY01. The sequence continues at coordinate 109,443 of JACQWY010000004.1, forward strand.
TCGTACATAATTATTTCAGGGAATATGACCCAAGTACCGGTAGGTATCTTGAAGCTGACCCGATCGGGCTGGCCGGCGGCATCAATCCGTATGTCTACGTTGGAGCCAATCCACTAAAGTTCATTGATCGTCTTGGTCTCTGTCGTTGCAAAGGCGGACGGTGGGACCAAACCTCGAATCTCGCCGGATCTTTGTTTTTCGGTGGCGGCTTTTCTTTCAGTTCTGATGTCATCATGACTTGTCGCAGCGACCAAACTTTGAAATGCAAGATGGACATCATATGTATTGGCGGAGGGCCCCTTGTAGGCGCCGGTCTTGGAGCCGACGTCGCTGGTAGTACGGGGGGTGTGAACGACTCGCAAAATTTCCCGCTGTGGAGTAACTATTTTACAGGGGGTGCTGGCCCTGTCAGCACTACTATAAGTACAGCGGGAGGCAGTCCCTGGGATCCTGGGCCCGGTGAAGGAGGCGCCAGTATTAGCCTAATGAAGAGCATCGGCGGTGGCGTGGGATACTTGGCATGCAGGGCGATAAACGTCAAATGCACATGTCCCTGCGAGGATAAATGAGTACGTTCGCATACGACGTATTCGCGGGGTTGCTCGGGATCGCTGGCATTTTAGGTGCAATATTTCTTTTCAAGAAATACGGCCGCGACACTGAAAAGCCGAGTTCAACATGGGCTGGGATTTTGGCGCTAGGGCTCCTATATCCGTTCGCACGAAGATATGCGAAGAAGCGGCAGGGAACGATCACTCGGAGAGAAGCAGCGGGGCTGTGGCTCCTCGTGCTTCTCTTCTTAATTGTTTCCATTTGGTCGGTAATTCGGGACTCCCAACTTCGCTAGAGTGGTGCATTTGCGGAAATTCCCGGCACCTTATTCGCGGCATTGCGAACTGATACTTCAATTATGGGCCGCTGCGCCCTCGTCCGCTGCTGCATCTTCACGGCGGCATCAATCCTTATGTCTATGTCAAGAATAATCCGCTGCGTTTTGTCGACCCGTCTGGGCTCGAGGTGGTTCATTGCCGCCTTCAACGCGTCGAGAACTGCTTTTCCACAATTTGCAGCCTTGCACACTACGCCGGAACTCAGTGCGGCCAGCCCGGTAAGTGCAGCCGCATCATCGATGCCGGCAACCTGCCCAGTGGGATCCGTAAACCGTAACGGGTTTGCATTCACATACAGATACGGATTGATGCCGCCTTGCATGCCACTACCGCACTCGCCCGCGCCCCGGCGGCCACCCGAAACTCCCCCATCCGTGGCCAGGTCAAAGTCCTCCAGTGTGAGGGCGGGACGGGATGATGTTTACACGTGGTGAGTGCGGGCGGCAACTCGTGCGGCGGCTTCCTTCAGACGCCAGCTCTTGCCT
>JACQWY010000005.1:0-2935 GCA_016209015.1 Gammaproteobacteria bacterium
CTCACGATCGCGAGCACGGGCAAGGATCCGGCGACGGGGAACCTGGTGACGCAGCAGTACCGGGTGGAAGGGCCGGTGGCGCTGTGGCTGACGACGACGGCGCGCGAGCTCGATGAGGAGCTGCAGAACCGGTGCCTGGTGTTGGCGGTCGATGAATCGCGGGCGCAGACGCAGGCGATCCACGCCGTGCAGCGCGCGCGGCGCACGCTGGAAGGGCTCGTCGCCCAGCACACACTAGCGGCAGTGCGGACGTTACATCAGAACGCGCAGCGGCTGTTGCGGCCGGTGGCGGTGTTGAACCCGTATGCGAGCCTCCTGACCTTCCCGGATCAGACGACGCGGCTACGGCGGGATCACGAGAAGTACCTGACCTTGATCGACACGCTGGCGTTCCTGCACCAGTACCAGCGCGAGGTGAAGGAAGCGGGACGAGAGGGCGCACGCTTCGAATACGTCGAGGTGACGCTCGCCGACATTGCGCTCGCCAACACGCTCGCGCACGAGGTGCTGGGGCGCTCGCTCGATGAGCTGCCGCCGCAGACGCGGCGGGTGCTCGGGCTCATCACCGATTACGTGCACGCGGAATGCGCGCGGCTGGGGCTGCGCCTCGGCGAGCACCGCTGCACGCGGCGACAGTTGCGCGAGGCGCTAGCCGTCGGCGATACGCAGTTGAAGGTGCACCTGGCGCGGCTCACCGAGCTCGAATACCTGCTCGCGCATCGCACCCGCGCCGGCGGCTTCGAGTACGAGCTCGTCTACGCGGCGGGGCCGGATGCGACGCGGGTGCACTGCCCCGGGCTCATCGAGATCGAGGCCTTGCAGCAGGCCTACGACGCAGCGCGGTCGGGGGGTGGGAGCGCGCGGTCGGGCCCTGGTCGGGCGCCGGGCGGGGCGCGGTCGGCGGGTGGTCGGGACGCTGCCATCGATGAAACCTCAGCCCCGGCGCGGCTCAGCGCGGAAGTGCCGCTGGCGAGCCCGTCCGCGCACGTCTCGCTGAGCCACGGCCCGGTCCTGTCATACGGTCAGGCCGCGGCCTCGTGAGCCGATGACGCCGAGCCTGACACCGCGGCGCCGGCATCGGCGCAAGCCACCGCGCCGGCCGCCGCCGGCGGCGGACAATCCGCTGCACGGCTACCTCGCGGCGTATCAGGAGTGGGCGCTCGCGGCCGGCTACTCGACGCACACGATGGCGACGCGACATGCGGCGCTGCTGCGCTTCATCGGCTGGTGTGACGAGCGCGGGATCACGCAGCCGACCGAGCTCACACGGCCCCTGCTCGAGCGCTATCAGCGGCATCTGCATCAATACCGCAAGCACAACGGCGCGCCATTGTCGGTGGTCGCCCAGCTCAGCATGTTGCATGCCTTGATCGCCTGGTTCCGCTTCCTGGTGCGCCAGCATCATCTGCTCTACAACCCGGCGGCGGATCTGGAGCTGCCGAAGAAGCCGCTGGCCCTGCCGAAGACGATCCTCTCGGTGCAACAGGTCGAAGCGATCCTGAACCAGGCCGACGTGAGCACGCTGCTCGGGGTGCGCAACCGGACGATCCTGGAAGTGTTCTACTCGACGGGGATCCGGCGCCTCGAGCTCAGCGGCTTGAAGTGGTATGACGTCGAGACCGAGCGCGGGATGTTGATGGTGCGTCAGGGCAAGGGCCGCAAGGATCGCTACATCCCGCTCGGCGAGCGGGCCTCTGCGTGGGTCGACAAATACCTGCAGGAGGTGCGGCCCGAGCTCGTCACGGGGCAGGACGACCAGACGCTCTTCCTCGATGACTTCGGCCGGCCGATGAGCGTGCGCTTCTTAGGCGATCTGGTGCGCCGGCACGTGGAGGCGATCGGGGTCAAGACGCCGGGGGCCTGCCACGTGTTCCGGCACGCGATGGCGACGCACATGCTCGAGAACGGCGCGGACATCCGCTACATCCAGGTGATGCTGGGCCACGCGAACCTCGAGACGACGCAGATCTACACGCGGGTGTCGATGACGAAGCTGAAGGAAGTGCACGCGGCGACGCATCCGGCGAAGCTGAAACGTGCCGCGCGCAACGCCGCGACTATAGACACACTGGAGCCCACTTCATCAGCGAACGGTGCGGACCGTGACGACGATGCCGGCGCGTGAGGCCCGAGCGGACGCCGCAATGGCGCCGCTGCCTTGGGAGATCGAGAAGATCATTGAGGTCGCGAGAAGCCTGCTCGCCGGCGGGGACCCTGCCGCGAGCACCGGCGAGCGCATTGCCGCCGCGTTCGTGCTCAACCGTCAGGACTATCTGCCGCCGGACTACGCTGATCTGATCGAGGCCTGGGATCACCTCGGCAGCCGCTGGCAGCAGCACGTGCGCACGATCAAGCGCGAGCACCGTCACTGCATCCCGGGCCTGTAACCGGGATCCCTGCTTTAGCCGCAGTCGAAGCCGTTCGAGCCCGCGGGCAAATAACATAACGCGGGATTGATGCGCAGCGCGCGGACGGCGGGAAGCCGCCGCGACCCTGTGCGGCCTGCCGGCCCGCATAATCGGCGTTATGTGTAAATGCCCGCGGGCCACGGCGCGAGCGCCGCTCGTCATCCCTTCCACACGCACACTCGTCAAGGTACCGAACCCTTACCCACTGCGCCGGTGGCCCGACGGAAACCGACGTCTTGACGCGATACCGTGCGGGGCGCGAAAGTGCTTCCAGGGAAAAATAGTCGTCGCTGCGGAGGTGTGTCTTCGTTCGCGCGCTGCAAGTCTCGAAAGCGCTTCCTGAAAACGCCTGTGCGTACGGCGTGCGCGCGTCCGGTGGATTAGAAGGCGGCTTGAACCCGTACATTTACGCGTTAGCGAATCCGGAGCGTGAGATTGATCCAAAGGGGCTGCTGACAATCGGAGCAGGATGTACCCGATCGCAAGCGGCGCAAGTGAAGGCTGCCGAAGACGCAATTCGCAAGAAA
>JACQWY010000005.1:3007-10502 GCA_016209015.1 Gammaproteobacteria bacterium
AATGCGGATGTTTAAGATCAACTATATATCACGAGCTTTTCCATGATGCCGGATTACCCGAAAGCCGCCACGGAGAAATCGAGAGCTACGTATTCGACTGTTTCGCGGCCTGTGCGCGTCGGCACGATCCGGCTGAGTATCTCAGAGTGCGTGTGCGGCGACGACACTGATCGTGCCCACGACAAGGCGTTTCGCGAAGCCGGTATGTCTCCGCTCTGGTACGGTGGTAATTGGATGCCCCAGGATAGCTTCTTCAATCCGGTGCCATATGATCCACGAGGGATTAATCCGATCGACGACCTAGACAACATATTTAGCAGATGAAGCCAAATCCCCAAAACGGGCACGTTGGCGACAGATACCGGGGAGTCAATTTCAAAATTGCATTCCGATTTCTATCGATCGCAACAGCCATGATCGGAATAGCAATTTATGCCATTCTTGCTATTTCGTTCCATGACAGCTGGTGTTACGAGTATCGCGGGAATCTCGTTAAGGGCAACTTCATTATGGATTACGTCGATAATGTCGTGCTGTTCGCGGGATTGGCACCACTTCTTTTGGCGGTGTACTTCCTATTTTGGCGTAGTGAGCTTCGCGTCAATGCCATCGGAGCCGCGATTGTGATTTTATCGATCCTCTTGCACGCTGGCAGTTCGGCTTGGATCGCGCACACCGGACCGGAATATAGCTTGGTCGTGCGTGTCTTGGAACTTACGCTTGTGCTACTGGTGATATTTTTGTCCGAGAAAGCTCAGCGTGCGTTTAGCAAGAACAATAAAGTCTAGCTCCTCACGATATCCGCTCAGAAGGCGGCATCAATCCTTATTTGTACGCGAACGCTAACCCTGCTCGTGATGGCGATACTTGCAGCATCGTTCCTTGAGTATCTTGCACTTTAGCTACGGGTGGGTTGCCGCGACGCCGCGTGCGGATGTTGAGTTCTATACGAATAAGGCGAATCTACTTTTACGGTGGAATAGCATCGATCGTCGTTGGGCTTGCGATTTTCTTCGCATTGCGCAAGCACAGCGCATAAGGATTGAACCAACTGTCTACGCGAGAATGAGATCAATAGTTTGCTTCAACGCGATGCGGTCTTGCTCGTGGAGCCGTCCGAGTGTCTTGATGAGCAGCGAGTGCTCGAGGGTGGTGATGACGGGTTTGATGAGGGACGGCTTGAGCAATCCGGCGGCTTGCCAGTGTTGGACGAGGAGCTCGCCGAGTGTTGCCGCCGGACGGAGCTGACTGGTCACGGCCATCACGATGACATCGGGCCGCGCTTGATGGTAGGCCGTGCTGCTGATGATGACGGCGGGACGTTACTTGGTGGCGCTGAGATTGGTGAACGGGAACAGCACCAGGACGAGATCACCGAAGCTATAGCCGGTCATAAACATCGTCGTCGGGATTGTCCCAAATCTTCGCGAAGCTCGCTTCGGCGAGGTTGGCGGCGGCACGCACGAATTGCTGGTCGTTTTCGCGGCTGCATAAGAAGTCGACGAAGTCTTCGACCTCGGCCAGGCGCTGCGGCGGCAAGGTTTTGAGCTTGGCGAGTAGGCTCTGTTCATCACGTGCTCGCATGGTACTTCCCTCCTTTTAGCTGCTCTGGCGGGGGAATTCGGGGACAGTTTACTCAATTCCGCTTTCGCCCCGCCATCGCGGCAGCTTTGGAACGCCTTGACGCGATACCGAGCGGGGCGCGAAAGTGCTTCCAGAGAAAAATAATCGTCGCTGCGGAGGTGTGTCTTCCTTCGCGCGTTGCAAGTCTCGAAAGCGCTTCAGGAAAACGCCTGTGCGTCCGGCGTGCGCGTGTCCGGCGGATTAGAAGGCGGCATCAATCCGTATGCCTACGTCGAAAGCAACCCACTCAGAAACTTTGATCCGCTCGCTCTCAAGGCGTGCGGTACCGATAAAGATTGCATCGGTCCGCAAGCAGTGTCGTAGGTCGGGCTGACGAAGGAAGCCCGATGGACCAACGTCCGCCACGGCATCCAGGGAAGGACTCGCCGCATGCGTTATCGAAGAGCCCGATACCTGGGCGGAACCTGTTTCTTCACCGTCAACCTGGCGAACCGCGAAGCGGATCTGCTCGTACGGCACATCGCTACATTGCGATCCGCGATGCGCAAGGTGAGGGCAGCGCATGCCTTCGACATCGTCGCGATGGTCGTCCTGCCGGAGCATGATGCGGACTATTCGCTGCGCTGATCGCTCGTTAAAGCCGGTTTCTCGCGCGCCATCGGAGGCGCCGGGTCTCGCGATGCCGGCCGCCGCAGCAGGCGCGAGCGAGGAATCTGGCAGCACAGGGATTGGGAACATTTCATCCACGACGAGATCGATCTCGCCCGGCATGTCGACGACATCCATTTCAACGCGGTCAAACACGGCTGGGCATCGAGTCCCGCGTCCTGGCCGTATTCCAGTTTCCACAGGTTCGTGGCGCGCGGGAGGTTGGCGGCGGATTGGGGCGCCGGCGTAGACTCTGCTGCTGACGGCTTCGGCGAGCGGTCAACGTCGGGCTTCCTGCGTCAGCCCGACGTGCCACTCAGGGAGCGTCCGAGGTGCATCACGAAGTGCAATGCCGTCCACGATCCGCGGAGTTGCGGGATTCGAGCCCGCTTCGACGCCGCATGAAGCCTCTCCTCGCGGCGCTCTGCGCGCTCGCCGCCGCTGGCGGCCCGGGCACGGCGGGCGCGGCCGACACCTGCACGCTCCCTTCACACCTCGACGAACCGCATCTCCAGCGCGTCGACTGCAGCAACGACGTCGCGCCCGATTCCTGGGTGCTCGCGCTGTCCTGGTCGCCGAAGCATTGCGCGACGGTCGATCCGCGGCGGCCGAAGAACGCCGTGCAGTGCGGACTGAATCGCTTCGGCTTCGTCGCGCACGGTTTGTGGGGACAGCGGGCGAAGGCGCGCGGCAAGTGCGAGCAGCCGCGGCATTGCGCGAAATCGCTCGTGCCGCAGCGGACGATCCGCGAGGTGCTGTGCACGATACCCGGCGTGGCGCTCATCCAGGGCGAGTGGCAGAAGCACGGTACGTGCAGCGGCATGAGCGCGGACGACTACTTCGCGAAGACGCGCGCGCTGTGGTCGGCGCTCGTGAAGCCCGATGTGCTCGCGCTCGTGAACGATCGCAATGAGGTGAAAGCGGGCAGGATCGCCGAGGCTTTCGTCGCGGCGAATCGCGCCGCGGGTCTCTTCGAAGACGCCGTCGCGGTGCGCGTGGCGAGCGGCAATCATTTCGACGAGGTGCTCGTCTGCTACGACCTCGATTTCAGATACGCCGCCTGCACCGCCGGGCGCACCCCTGCGCGGCAGACGATCGAGATCGTGCGGCCGCGGGAGCGGTGAAGCCCGCGCCGCGCGCGCTCACCGCGGATGCTGATACGTCCCCACGAGCGCCGCCTGCCCGAGCACGTGGCCCTGCATCGCGCGCTCGACGTCCGCTTTCGTCGGCGTCTTCAGCGCGGCGAGCTTCGTGTCGAGCGCGTAGAGCTTGAAGTAATAGCGATGACGTCCGACCGGGGGACACGGGCCGCCCCAGCCGCTGCGCTGCCAGTCGTTGTGACCCTCGCCCGTGCCGGGCGGCAGCGTCGCCGTCGTCGCGGCCTCGGGCAGGCCGGTGCTGTCCGGCGGCAGATCGAAGAGCACCCAGTGCACCCAGGTACGTTTCGGCGCGGCGGGATCGGGCGCGTCGGGATCGTCGACGATCAGGACGAGGCTCGCCGTGCCCGCAGGGACGCCGGACCACGTGAGGGGCGGCGAGACGTCGGCGCCGTCGCAGGTGTAGCGCGCAGGGATGCCGCCCTGCGGCTCGAAGGCGCTGGAAGTGATGGCGAGGGGCATGGCGGGACCTCCGCGGAGCGGGCCGGCCGCGAGCACGAGACCGAGCAGCAGGGGCACTCGCGCGGCGGGGCGTTTCGTTTCACGAACCATGACGCGACAGCCTCCGGATGGGCGTTCGTTGGAGCGTAGCGCGAAACGGCGGGGCGCGCTCACTCCCGCCCCGTCATCTCCTCCGGCTTCACCCACGCTTCGAAGTCCTCCGCGCGCAAGCCGCCGAAGCCGAGCGCCGCTTCGCGCAGCGTCAGCCCCTCGCGATGCGCGTGCAGCGCGATCGCCGCGGCGCGGTCGTAGCCGAGGTGCGGCGTGAGCGCGGTGACGAGCATCAGCGAGCGCCCGACGAGCTCGCCGAGCAGCGCCCGATCGGGTTCGAGTCCCGCGGCGCAATGCCGATCGAAGCTCTGCATCGCATCCGTCAGGAGCCGCACGCTGTTCAGCACGGCGTGGATGATCACGGGCTTGTAGACATTCAGCTCGAACTGGCCCGAAGCGCCTGCGATCGTCACCGTCACGTCGTTGCCGAACACCTGGCAGCACGCCATCGCGAGCGCCTCGCACTGCGTGGGATTGACCTTGCCCGGCATGATCGAGCTGCCGGGCTCGTTCTCGGGAATGCGGATCTCCGCGAGACCGGCGCGGGGTCCGGAGGCGAGCCAGCGCACGTCGTTCGCGATCTTCGTGAGCGCGGCGGCGAGCGTCTTCAGCGCGCCATGCGTCTGCACGAGCGCGTCGTGGGCGGCGAGCGCCTCGAACTTGTTCGGTGCGCTGAGGAACGGCAGCGCGAGATCCGCGGCGAGCCGCTCGGCCATGGCGTGCGCGAACCGCGGCGGCGCGTTCAGCCCCGTGCCGACTGCGGTGCCGCCGATGGCGAGCTCGTGGAGATGGCGCAAGGTGTCGAGGAGGTGCGTCTCCGCGTGCGCGAGCTGCGCCGCCCAGCCCGAAATCTCCTGGCCGAGCGTGAGCGGGGTCGCGTCCTGCAGATGGGTGCGGCCGATCTTCACGACGTCGCGGAACGCCTGGGCCTTCGTGGTGAGTGTCGTATGCAGCGCGCGCAGCACCGGCAGCAGCCCGAAGACGATGGCGCCTGCCGCGGCGATGTTCATGGCCGCCGCGAATACGTCGTTCGAGGACTGGCCGCGATTGACGTCGTCGTTCGGATGGACGAGCCGCCCGCTGCCCGGTGCGCCGCCGAGGAGCTGCGAGGCGCGGTTCGCGAGTACTTCGTTCACGTTCATGTGCGTCTGCGTGCCGGAGCCGGTCTGCCAGACGAGGAGCGGAAACTCCGCGTCGTGGCGGCCGGCGATCACTTCGTCCGCGGCGGCGGCGATGGCGTCGGCCATGTGCGGCTCGAGCAGATCGAGCTCCGCGTTCACGGCCGCGGCAGCGCGCTTGATGCGGGCGAGCGCGCATATCACCGCCCCGGGCATGCGCTCGGTGGAAATCGCGAACAGCCGGCGCGAGCGTTCCGTCTGTGCCCCCCAGAGGCGATCCGCCGGGACCGCGATGTCGCCGAAGCTGTCGTGTTCGATCCGCGTTGCGCCCATATTGCCTCCCGCGCGTCGTCGTTCCTCATTCGACCGCGGCGCGGCCTGCGGATTCGGAGGCGGGAGGACATCTTAGACACGGTGGCGCCTGCGCGCGCTGCGCGTAGGCGGACTACATTTCCCCGGCGGTCCGCCGTTAATTAGCCCGACGTGCGGGACGGCTGATCCGGTGTGCCTGGGATCGCCGCCCCGCGCGTCGCGCCGCGAGAGCCGGGGAAGCTCGCCGGCGACCCGACAAAAACGACGAGCCCGCACCGCGCGGACCTCGAACTGCAGGAGGCCCTGACATGCGCAACAACCAACCCGTGACGAATGTCGAACGGCGTGTCGCCGCCGATGCGATCATCCTCAGCACCACCGATCTCTCGAGCCGGATCACCTACGCGAACGAGGAGTTTGTCGAGCTCAGCGGCTACACGCGCGAAGAGCTGCTCGGTCAGCCGCACAATCTGCTGCGCCATCCCGACATGCCGGCCGCGGCGTTCGCGGATCTCTGGCAGCAGTTGAAGGCGGGGAAGCCGTGGATCGGTGTGGTCAAGAACCGCTGCAAGGACGGCGACCACTACTGGGTCAACGCGTTCGTGATGCCCGTGATGCGCGACGGCACGGCGGTCGAATACCAGTCCGTCCGCACCCAGGCGGACCGCGCACGGATCGAGCACGCGAGCGGCCTCTACGCGCGACTGAATGCCGGCGACGATCTCGCGCCCGGGATGCGGACGGCGCTGTGGAGCGGCAGTCTCCGGCTGCGCCTGTTCCTGTTCGTCGCGCTGCTGTGGGCAGCCGCGGCGCTCGGTCTGCACTACGCCGCGGCCGTGCCGGTGCGCACGCTGCTCGGCGCGACGATGCCGTTGCTCGCGGTCGCGTGGCTCGGCGTGCGCGCACTGCTGCAGCCCGTCACGGCGCTCGCGGCGCGCGCCCGTGGCATCTATACGAATCCCCTTGCGCAGCTCGTCTACACCGGGCGGCGCGACGAGGCGGGCGAGATCGGGCTCGCCCTCGAGATGCTGCAGGCGAAGCTCACCTCGGTGATCGGCCGCATCGCGGATTCGACGATCGGCACGGAACGTCTCACCGCGGACGCGGCCGGAGCCGTCGCGGACAGCGCGAAGGCCGTGAATCGCATGCAGGACGAGACGATCCAGGTCGCGACCGCCATGAACGAGATGGCGGCGACCGCCCAGGAGGTCGCGCGCAATGCCGCCGCCGCGGCGGAATCGACGCAGGCCGCGGCGGGTCAGGTCGCGAGCGGGCACGTCATCGTCGCCGACGTGGTGGGCGGGATCCGCGATCTGTCCGGGGACGTCGAGCGCGCGGTCGAGGCGATCGACGGGCTGAAGGCCGAGAGCGATCGCATCGGCACGGTAATCGACGTCATCCGCAGCATCGCCGAGCAGACGAACCTCCTCGCCCTGAATGCCGCGATCGAGGCGGCGCGCGCCGGCGAGGCCGGACGCGGCTTCGCCGTCGTCGCCGACGAAGTGCGCACGCTCGCCTCGCGCACCCGCGATTCGACGCAGGAAATCGAGCAGATGATCGGCCGCGTGCAGCACGGCTCGGATGCCGTCGCCGCGATCATGGCCGAGAACCAGAAGCGCGCGCAGACGAGCGTCGCCCAGGCCGCGGCGACCGACGGCGCACTCGATGCGATCAGCGAGGCGATCGCGCGCATCGGTCAGATGAACGAGCAGATCGCCGCCGCCGCGGAAGAGCAGAGCGCGGTCGCGGAGGAGATCAACCGCAACCTCGTCGGCATCAAGGATCAGGGTGAGCGCACGGCGGAATGCGCGGCCCAGGCGCGCGAAGCGACCGGCGAAGTCGCCGTGACGATGCGCGGCCTGCGGACGCTCGTGCGGCAGTTGCAGCGGGCGTGATCGAATGAAGCATGCAGGCGTCGCATCGCGCGGCGTCGTCGGTTGCCACGTTTCAAGTTCGTGCGTTGCCCGCGATCAACGCGCCGTAGCGCCGTAGGTCCGTATATGGACGCTCCCACATTGCCAAGTAGTCAGTAGGTATGGCGCGAGAGGGTCGATTGCGGCCGTATATCCGGACTTGAGCTGCGCATAGGCGCGCTGTCCCTGATGGATTTCGCGGATTGGCGCC
>JACQWY010000052.1 GCA_016209015.1 Gammaproteobacteria bacterium
GATTAGCGCCAGCGTAATCGGACGTTCGGGAGACGTTCGGGGGATGCTCGGCAGAAGCACGACAATCCGGATGCGATGAACGTCCGATTACGCCTGCGGCTAATCGGACCTACGAAGATTCACGAACATCACAACGGCTCCGCCCGCTCCATGCCCACCTGCCGCGGCAGCGCCGGATCGATCGCGTCGCGCGGCGTCGCCTTCTTGTAGGAATACTGCCGGCAGGCCATGCCCGGCTTCATCTGCGCATGGCCGTCGATGATGAAGAACAGCGGTCCGCCCCTGAACTGCGCGCGGTTCGAGGCTGCGCAGTGCGTGCAATAGGCCGGCGCGTTCTCGCGCGTGAAATTGATCGGATGCGGATCTCTGATGAATCTCGCGAGCGGCGTCTTGCCGTAGTGGAACATGTCGCGCCACATCTCACCGCGCAGCAGCCGGCCGCCGCTGCCGCAGGGATCGAGCGTGACGACGAAGCGATCGTCCTCTTCGTGCACCTCGATCGTCGCGCAGTGGTAGTTCCAGGTGCGCGCTATCTCGGTGAGGAGCGCCTCGTCGCTCATCGCGGCGTAGTGCGGGAAGCCGATCGTGAACGCACCCTCGTAGGTATCGCGCAGCATCTCGGAAAGATATTCCGGGCCGCCGATGTCGAGTGCGGTGGCGTAGAAGTATTCGAGCAGGCACACGAACACGTCGTGCCAGGGCATCCATTCGAAGCGCTGGCCGTCGAGCAGGTGCGCGATGTCGGTGTCGCCCGCGGCGAGCTTCTGCTCGGCCTTCGCGCAGCGCGTGAGCGGGAGCTCCGCTTTCTCCTCCGCCGTGTAAAGCTCGGCGGGATCGCCCGCCGTCTTCGCGAAGCGCAGCCGGCAATGCCCGTCCGCGCCTTTCTCCGTCGTCCAGGCCTCGCGCCCGAGCCCGGTGTTCAACGCGCGCTGCGCAGCCTTGCAGAGCTGGCAGAACGAGGACACGCCGTCGCTCCAGTTCGCGTACGCCTCCGGATACTTGCGCGTCGCGCCCTGGCGTTCGAGACGTCCGCCGCTGCCGCAGGGCGCGAGATCGACGACGAAGGCCTCGGGCGTGTCTGCGACCGGCTCGACGACCGCGCCGGTCTGCACGCGGAACATCGACATCAGATCCGCGACCGCGCCCTTCATGTCGCCGGCACGAAATTGCGCGACCCAGGTCCGCATGAGCTCGCCGCCGATCTTGTCGAGCGCGGCGCGCGCCTCGTCCTCGCCGAGATCGACGCGCAGCTTGCCGACCTTGCGCGCGATCGCGTGCAGGCCGAGCGCGTCGAGTCCCTCGTGACCGCGCGCCATCTTCGGCAGCAGCTTCTTCACGGTGTCGAGATCGCCGGCGCGCAGCGCTTCGAGCGCCTTCTCCTCGATCGGGCGGGTCAGGTCGTGGAGCTGTTCGGGCGTGAACTGTCGGCTCATGGAGTTCTCCGGATCGGAAGGGGACGGCCGCGGACGCGGCGTCGCCGCATGAAACCGCAGCGGCGCGGGGCTGTCAATCCGCGCCCGGTGCGGAATGTTGCGGAAAGCAAATTGACCGCGGATCCGGACGGCGTCGTCACTCTCGACTCACGCGGTCGACTATCGTGCGCGCACCGGGAGACCCGGCAGCCACTCCGGAGGTCTAGTGAACAAGCTATTGAACATCGCCGAGCTCGCACGCGTCGCGTTCGGAGAGACGGCTCAGATCTGCTTCTACGGCCCGCGCGGCGGCGGCGACGGCGCGCCTTTCGGCTCGCGCTCGACGACCGCGATCGTCTGCAAGCTGCACGAGCCGATGCCCGAGCTCGACACGCGCCGCAAGCTCTTCGCCTCCATCGCCTCGAATGCGCTCGGGCGGCCGGTGCGGGTCTCGGTGTTCACGAGCGCGTGAGCTTCACACCAGGATGAACACGCTGAGAAAGCCTGCGAGCACCATCAGCGTCAGCGCCACGAAGAACGAGACGTCTACGACATGGCACAGCGCGCCCGCGTGCTGCCGCCGGAGGCTGCGCAGCGCCCAGTAGGCCGTGAAGCACGCGACGAGGAACAGCAGCGCGGCAATCGCGAGCATCGCGTCTTCGATCGACACCATGCTCTTGTGCTTGCCGACGCGCAGGATGCCGATCGCGGCGAGACAGAGCCCCACCATCGACGGTGAGCTCTGCAGGATCTGCAGCAGGATCGCTTCGTTGATCCGGCCCTGAACGGGGCGTGCATCCATGAGTTCTCCCTGCGGTGCGATGGGCATACGCCCCCCGGGTTGGCGTTCACTCGTGGACTGCGGGACAGCGGGCGGGTTCCGATGTCTGGTGTGACGGATGTGTCGCGGGTTTGTAAGTACGTGTGGGCCGGCGCAGCCGGAGGGCACTTGCTAGTCCCGGGAACTGGTGGAGATTGGAATGTCCGATGACGCCTGCGGCCAAAACGTCCGATGACGCCTGCGGCTAATCAATGGACCCACGAACCCCGCGCAGAACCGCGGCCCGGCGCACCGGGCCGCGACGCGATCACAGCTTCGCTATCACCTGCTCGCCGAAGCGGCGGATGTCCTTCAGCGCTTCGGCCTGGTCGGGGCCGCCGGGCTGGCGCATGCGGAGCATGAGGTAATCGGGTTTGATCTCCTCCTGCCACATCTTCAACTGCTCGAGGCATTGCGCGGGCGATCCGGCGATCAGGCGATCTTTCGCGATCTTCTCGAACGTGAGCTCGTCCGGGCTCTTGATGTCCTTCAGGTAATCGTCCGCCACGTAGGCGCCGTAACCGTAGTACCACCGATGCGTGACCATCGTCGGGCCGCTCTTCGCGACCGCGCCTTCCCAGGTGTCCGAGATCACGCAGTCGCGCATGAGGCAGACGTAGGGCTTGCGGCCGTGGCGCGCGGCGGCTTCGCGGTAGCGGCGCGTGTAGTCCTTGATGACCGGCAGCGACTGGATGGGATCGGCGATCCAGCCGTCGGCCATGCGGCCCGCGCGCTCGAGACCTTCCGGCACCCAGCCCGCCATCCAGATCGGCGGCATGCGCTTCTTGTAGGGCTGCGGCGTGACGCGCACGTTCTCGATCTTGTGATACCTGCTCGCATGCGAGAAGCGCTCGCCGGACCAGGCTTTGCGCAGCACTTCCACGACTTCCTCGGTGCGGCCGACGCGGCTCTTCATGTTCACGCCGAACGCCTCGAAGTCCGGCGGCTGATAGGCGATGCCGACGGCCGTGAGGAAACGGCCCTTCGTCGCCTGATCGACGACTGCGATGTCCTCGGCGAGACGGATCGGGTGATAGAGCGGCGCGAGCAGCACGCAGGTGCCGACTTTCAGCTTCGTCGTGCGCGCCCCGACCAGGCCCGCCATGAGCACGGGCGCCGGCAGATAACCGTCGTCCTGCTGGTGGTGCTCGGTGAAATAGAAACCGTCGAAACCGACCTGCTCGCAGAGCTCGGCCTGTTCCATGATCTCGTCGATCAGGCGATCGACGTTCGCGCCATTCGGGGCATCCTGGGTACACGGGAAATAGCCTACCGGCAGCATTGCGGGACCTCCTATGAAATCGTTCTGGTTGTCGGGGGCGCTCACGCCGCGCATCCGCGCGCGTTCAGGGAGTGAAGGAAGCTCGGAACGAATTCAGCGCTTCCTGAAGGGTGCCCGCCGAAGGAGGGTGCCGCCCCGATGCCGCCGGAAGGCTACGTGATCCCTTCGCCGTTGGAAAGCTTCGAGGCTTCGTCCCAGGTGTAGAACGCGAAGTAGATGGGAGCCAGACAGAACGCCGCGTATTTCGGCGGAAAGTACCAGGCCGCGCCGGCGCAGTGGATCGCGCCGAGCAGGAACAGCACGAGCGCGCCGGTCGTGCCGATGTGGCGCGCGAGCATGTAGTACAGGCCGAGGCCGAGACTGAGGATCGGCGAGACCGCGAGCCACAGGAAGAGCTCGCGATCGGGATGCTCCGTGAACAGCGCCCAGCGCAGGTAATCGCCCGGCAGCACGCCCGAGGTGTTCGACGCGAACAGGAAGCCGTACCAGGCGCCGATCAGGCACAGCGCGATGAGGAGATAACACATGGCGGCGGAATAGCGGGCGCTCATGGGGGCGATTATCGCGCGAACCAGGCGGCGGAGCAGGGGCGCGATCAAGGCGGTGTGCCGCGGCCTGCGTCGAATACGCCATGTCGGCACGGAATATTTCCCGAAATCGGGGTCTGACCCCGGTGGATAAGTTGATTCCCGTCGTCCCGGCGAAGGCCGGGACCCAGTCGGTGAACGGCGGCGCGTGCAGTGAACCTCGGGGTGTCGTCGCGACGTGCGGATACCGGCCCCGTGGTTCGACCGGCGCGCGGGTTCTCGATGACGCGGCTCCGGCTCCGCAGTGGATGCCCTGCGTCCCCGCTTCCCGGCCCCTGCCGTGCCGGGCACTATGTCCGGACCTTCAGACGACGAGGAGACGCCCATGGACTTCGAGACCGTCATCCGCACCACCGGCGCGGTGCGCGAGTTCCTGCCCGAGCCCGTGCCCGACGAGGTGCTGTACCAGATCCTCGATCAGGCGCGCTTCGCGCCGAGCGGCGGCAACCGCCAGGGCTGGCGCATCGTCGTGGTCCGCGATCGTGCCGTGCGCAAGCGGCTCGCGGAGATCGCGACCGAGCCGTTCCGGCTCTATCTCGCCCAGGTCGCGGCCGGCGAGGCGCCGTGGAACACGATCAACCCGAGCAAGGTGACGCCGGAAGACGTCGCACGCACGCGCGTCGATTTCCCGCTGCTCCTGAATCTGGACGATCTGCAGAAAGTGCCGACGCTGCTGCTGCTCGCCGTGGACTTGAGCGTCGTCGCCTCGATCGATCAGCACCTGCCGCGCATCGGCGTCATCAGCGGCGCCTCCGTCTATCCCTTCGCATGGAGCATCCTGCTAGCCGCCCGCAATCTCGGCTACGGCGGCGTGCTCGCGACGTTCATCGCGCCGGGCGAGGCCGAGATCCGCGACATGGTCGGGCTGCCGCCGAATTTCGCCGTCTGCGGGATGATTCCGCTCGGCCGGCCCGTGAAGCAGGTGACGAAGCTCAAGCGCAAGCGCGTCGAGGAATTCGCGAGCTGGGATCGTTACGACGGTGCCCCGGTCGTCCCCGGCGGCTGAGCGAGAGAAGTCCCGGCGGCGATGGGCTCGACGCCGGGCAATTGCGATGTCGTGAAGAGAAAGCGGTAGCGATCAGGTGCCGAACGTGTAGCGCACGGTGAGGCCGCCGAACGCGTTCTCCTCCGGCGCCGGCTCGTAGTACGCCGCGCCCGCGGCGTTCAGGATCACGTTCTGGAAGTAGCTCTCGTCGAACATGTTGTTCACGCCGACGTAGGGCGTGACCGTGAGCTGGTGCATTTTCAGATCCCAGCCGACCATCAGATTCGACACGGCGTAGGGGTCGGTCATCACGGTGTTCAGATTGTTCGCGGCATAGCTGTCGACGAACAGCACGTTCACCTTCGCGAAGAAGCCCGAGTCGTGACGATAGGCGAGCTCGGTGAAGAACTGGTGCTCCGGCAGGCCCGGCAGCGCGAGCCCTTCCGCGGCGGGTGTGGTCATGAACTTCTCGAAGCGATAGTGCGCGAAATTGTAGGACATCGTGAGATCGAGTCCTGCCGCGAGCCGTGTGACGAGTGAGGCCTCGAGGCCGTTGCGCGTCGTGTCCGCGTTCTGGAAGAACGTGCGGCCGGAGAGGTTCGCGGTGTTCGTGATTTCGTCCGAGACGTCCGCGTGGTAGAACGCGACGTCGTAGCGCGTGTGCTTGAACACGAGCCCCTTCACGCCCACCTCGTAGCTCGTCGTCTTCTGCGGGCTCACGTTCGCGAAACCGCCGGCAGTGCCGTTCCGCGCCGGGTTCGCGAGCTCCGTGAACGTCGGCGTCTCGAACGCGGTCGCGATGTTCGTGTAGAGATTCAGCGCCTGGAAAGGGCTGTAGATGAGGCCGACCGTCGGGCTGAATTCGTCGAAGTCCAACGTGCTCGTCTGGTCGCCGTTCGCGAGGAAGCGATCGCCGACGTGCAGGCTGACGACGTCGTAGCGGCCGCCGGCGACGAAATCGACGTGCTCGGTGATGCTGAACTGATCGCGGAAGAACGCACCGACGGTGTCGGCGGTCTCGAGCTCGTTGAACGTCAGCGCGCCGGTCTTGCCGCGGAGGTTCTTGTAGCGCTGGCGATAGTCCTTCTGGGTGTCGACGTCGACGCCGAGCGTGAAGACGTTCGCGTGCCCGAAGATCCTGCCGTCGTAGATGTACTGCGCGCCGCCGCCGGTGACGAAGCGCGAGAAGTCGACGATGCCGTCGGAGGGCACCTGCGGCACGCCGAAACCGAGCTTGCTGCCGAACTCGCGCCAGATGTAGTAGTTGCGTACCGTCACGTGATGGTGCTCGGCGAGGTCGCGGTTGTAGACGAGGCCGAACTTCTGCTGGTCGAGCGCCTCGCCCGTGTCGTAGCGCAGGTTGCCGAACTTCGCCTGGCGCGGATCGGCCGCGGCCTGCGCGGCGGTGAGGCCGCCCGGATCGTCGGCTTTCGGCGAATGCACGAAGCTCACGACCGCCGTCAGATCGGAGCCGTCGGCGAACGCGTAGTTGAACTTGCTGTTCATGTTCGCCTGCTGCACGCCGGCGTGATCGCGATAGCCGTCGAGGTTCACATAATTGCCGCTGACGAGATAGTTGAGCTGGCCGATCTCGCCGCCCGCCTTCAGGTTGTATTTGCCGAATCCGTATTCGCCGCGCGACACGCCGCCTTCGACGAACGGCTGCTTCGTGCCGTCCTCGGTCGTGATGTTGATGACGCCGCCCGCGGCGCTGCCGTAGAGCGAGGACGCCGGGCCGCGGATGACTTCGACGCGGCCGACGGACGCGAGGTCGATGTCGTCCACGCCGCCCTGGCCGTCCGGCATCGTCGAGGGGATGCCGTCGACGTAGATCTTGATGCCGCGGATGCCGAAGTTCGCGCGCGCGCCGAAGCCGCGGATCGAGACGCGGAGGTCCTGGGCGAAGTTGTAGCGATCGTTGAAGAACACGCCCGGCACGCGATTCAGGGATTCGTCGAGGCCGAGCTGCTGGTTGTGCTGGATCGTCGCGCCGTCGACGACCGTGACGGCCATCGGGATGCGGAGCTCTTCCTGCTTCACGCGCGTCGCGGTGACGACGACGTCCTGGGTGTCTTCGGCGTGGGCCGCGCCGGCGCAGGCGGCCCCGATGGCGGCGGCGAGCGCGAGCCGCCGGCTGAACGGAAAAACCATGTCTCCCCCGTGATTCTTATGGATGCGGCGCGGGCCGCGGTTATTTCGACGCGGTCGCAGCGGCAAGGTCCGTGCCAGCGGCGGCGGGTACCTAAGCGGTTGAATGGGCGACGCCGCGGTGACCCGCCGGCCCGTGGGGGGGATGTATGAAACCAGCACGGCGGTTCTTATCAGCCAACCGCAGCTTGCCGCGTGACGGGCGGCTGGCCATGATGCCCGCGAGGAGGGCTGCCCATGACCGATCCCGAGGCGCTCATGCGCGAAATCGCCGCGGACTTCCGCGCGACCGCGGAGCTCACCGGCCGTGCGGCCATGAGCCCGCGCGTCGCCGCGGCCCTGGCGAAGGTGCCGCGGCAGCGCTTCGTGGCGCCGGGCGAGGCGCAGTGGGCGTGGCTCAACCGCCCGCTCGCGATCGGCCACGGCCAGACGATCTCCCAGCCCTTCATCGTCGCGCTCATGACCGAGCTGCTCGATCCGCAGCCGACGGATCGCGTGCTCGAGATCGGCACGGGCTCGGGCTATCAGGCGGCGGTGCTCGCGGAGCTCGTGGCGCGCGTCCATTCGATCGAGATCGTCGCGCCGCTCGCCGCCGCCGCACGCCAGCGCCTCGCGGCCCTCGGGTATTCGAACGTCGCGCTCCGGACGGGTGACGGCCAAGCCGGCTGGCCCGAGGCCGCGCCGTTCGATGCGATCATCATCACCGCGGCCGGCGCGCTCCCCGCCACGCTGTCCGCGCAATTACGGACCGGCGGCAAGCTGCTCATGCCCGTCACGCGGCCGAACGGTGAGCAGGAGCTCGTGCTCTACACGAAGGGCCGGGACGGCGTGCTCCACGGCGCGACGAAGCTGCCCGTGCGCTTCGTGCCGCTGACGGGCGGGGACGGTGCGGAGCGCGAGACGGACGGCCGCATCCGCTAAGATGCGCGCTTCGACTCAGCCCGGGGACCTCGGCCCATGAACATCACGCTCGCGCTGCATCGCGGCGCCCTCATGTGCGGCGATCGCACGGTTCTCGTCTGCGACGGGCGCAAGATCGGTTGGCGCGAGTTGAAGACGCGCACCGCGCGGCTCGCCGGCGCGCTGCGGGCGCTCGGCCTCGCCCCCGGCGAGCGCGTCGCGATGCTCGCGGATTCGGGCATTCCGTATTTCGAATTCCACTACGCCGTGCCGTGGGCGGGCGGCGTGATGGTGCCGCTCAACATCCGGCTCGCGGACGCCGAGCTCGTCGACATCCTGAACGATTCGGAAGCGAGCGTGATCATCGCCGACGCCGCGTTCGGCGATCGTCTCGCGACGCTCCGCCGGGGCGCGACGACGCTGCGCCACGCCATCGTCGTCGGCGGCGCACCGGAGGCGCTCGATTACGAGGATCTCATCGCGGCTGCCGAACCGGCGGAGGACGTGCGCCGCCGCGGCGAGGATCTGCTCGCGATCATGTACACCGGCGGCACGACGGGCCGGCCGAAGGGCGTGATGCAGTCCGTCGGCAATGCCGTCGTGAATCTGCTCGCCGCGATCCCGAACATGGAGTTCCGCGAGGGCATGGTGTATCTGCACACCACGCCGATGTTCCACACCGCGGGCAGCGCACGCATCTACGGCACGACGACGGCGCTCGGCGTCGGCATCGTCCTGCCGCGCTTCGACGTGCCGGAGATGCTGCGCGCGATCGAGGCGCACCGCGTCACGCACACGCTGCTCGTGCCGACGATGATCAATCGTCTGCTCAACTCGCCGGAGTTCGCGAAGACCGACCTCTCGAGCCTCACGAATCTGTCGTACGGCGCTTCGATCATGCCGGAGGCGTTGCTGCGCAAGGCGCTCGAGCTGCTGCCGAACGTGCGCTTCACGCAGTCCTACGGCATGACCGAGCTCTCGCCCTCGGCCGCTTACCTGCAGCCGAAGTACCACGTGCTCGAGGGCCCGCTCGCGGGCCGGATCAAATCCATCGGCCAGCCGATCCACACTGCGGAAATCCGCATCGCCGACGAATACGATCGCGAGCTGCCGCACGGCGAGGTCGGCGAAATCCAGGTCCGCGGCCCGATGGTCATGCAGGGCTATTGGCGACAGCCCGAGCTCACGGCGCAGACGCTGCGCGGCGGCTGGATGCACACGGGCGACGCCGGTTACATGGACGCGGAGGGCTTCATCTTCCTCATCGACCGCATCAAGGACATGGTAATCACGGGCGGCGAGAACGTGTACTCGGGCGAAGTCGAGAACGCGATCTACGAGCACCCGAAGGTCCGCGAGTGCGCCGTCATCGGCCTGCCCGATGCCGACTTCGGCGAACGCGTGCACGCGATCGTCGTGCCGCATCCGGGTGAGGACGTGACAGCGGAGGAAATCGTCGCCCATTGCCGCGCGCTCATCGCGCATTACAAGTGCCCGCGCAGTGTGGACGTGCGGCACGAGTCGCTGCCGCTGTCGGCGACGAACAAGATCCTGAAGACCGAGCTGCGCAAGCAGAGTCTCGCGGCGCCGGCGGGGAAGTGAGGCAGCGGGCGGGTAGGTTGCGATGGCGAAGGAAGCCCAACGATTGCGTCCGGCTGCAGCGTTGGGCTTCCTTCGTCAGCCCAACGAGCTGGTATTCGCCAGCGCCCGAGCGTTGCAGCGTAGGCGCATCCGGGGGCAGCGCGTCCGGGGTCTGACCCCGGTGGATAAGTTTCAGGGCGTCGTCCCGGCGCAGGCCGGGACCCAGTCGGCGACCTGCGGCGAGTGCAGTGAACCGCGGGGCGTGGGCGAGGTGCGTGAGGGGCTGATGCCTTCGCTCGACGCTGGCCC
>JACQWY010000006.1 GCA_016209015.1 Gammaproteobacteria bacterium
CTCGCGGCGAGCGTCGCCTTCGCGCTCCTGGCGCGCCGCCCGCCGGCCCCCGAACCGGCGGCGCCGGCGCCCGCGGCCGTCGTTGCGCCGGGTGTCCCGGCGACGCCGACCGTCGAGGCGATTGCGAGCACAGCGCCCGCCCCGACGCCGCCGCCGGCCGCGCCGCCCGCCCCGGCGGAGCCGCAGACGACCGCGCCGCCGCCCGATCCGCTCGCCGAGCGCAATGCGCGGATTGCGACGCTGCTGAGCGACGCGCGTGCCGATCTCGATGCGCAGCGGCTCACGACGCCGGCCGGTCAGAATGCCTACGAGAAATACCGCGCCGTGCTGCGCCTCGAGGCGAACAACGCGGAAGCGACGCAGGGCATCGTCGCGCTCTCGGATCGTTATCTCGCGCTCGGCGATCGCGAGCTCGGCCGGGGTGATCTGAAGCGCGCGGAAGCCCATCTCGCGAAAGCCGAGTCGCTCACGCCGAAACGCCCCGCAATCGCGACCGCGCGCGAGCTGCTCGCGATGCGCCGCCAGGAGCTCGCGAAGAAGCAGGCGTCGCGGCCCGTCACGTCGACGCCCGCGCCGGCGGTGGCCGGGCAGTCGCGCCAGGAAGAGGAGCAAGCGCCGGGATTCTTCGAGAGCCTCGGCCGCTTCTTCAACGGCGAGCCGCGTCCGGCTCCCGCCCCCGTCGAGGATCGCAGCGAGCAGTTCCGCCAGAAGCTCGGCGGCCAGTAGCGCGTCAGCGCCGCGGGCTGCCGGCGGTCCAGCGCCGGTACAGGAGATAACCGCCGAGCATGCCCCCGAGGTGCGCGAAATGCGCCACGCCCTGCTGCGTGCCGGACACGCCGAGGAAGAGCTCGATCGCGCCGTAGACCATGACGAACGTCATCGCGCGCATCGGGATCGGCGGAAAGAGCGGCAGGATGATGCGCGACGGGAACATGAGCCCGTAAGCCATCAGCACACCGAACACGCCGCCCGATGCGCCCCAGGTCGGGTACACGGCGCCCGAGAGGCTCGCCGTGACGAGCTGGGCGAGACCCGCGCTCAGCACGCAGGTCATGTAGTAGTTCAGAAACCGCTTCTCGCCCCAGTGCCGCTCGATCTCCGCGCCGAAGAGATACAGGCCGTACATATTGAACAGAATGTGCGAAATCCCGCCGTGCAGGAATCCGTAAGTCAGCAACGCACACGGGATCGCGCGCGAATCGACGCTCGCGCTGATCCCGCGGCGCCGGCCGGGGCGACGCCATCGCCAGTCACCCGTCGCCCCGCGTCGGCATGTCCTCTGGCGACGGCGACCGCCTAAGGCCCGAACAGTCCCACGCAGCGCTCCGCGATACACCGCGCATGCCGCACGTCCGTGCCACAGCAGCCGCCGAGCACGTTCATGTGCGGGTAGCGTTCGGCGAGCCCGCGGTATTGGAGTCCGAGCGCTTCCGGATCGCCCTCGTCGAGCGTCGTCGCCTCGTCGAGCTCGGCGTGGCTCTTGTTCGAGGAGTTCGAGCGCAGGCCGTGGAGGCGCAGGATCCATTCGCCGTCGTCGGCGAGCGCGCGCTCGAAGTGATCGGCGTGCGCGCAGTTCAGCATGAAGTAGGTCGCATAGCCGTCCGTCGCACCGTCGACGCGCGCGATCGCTTCGCGGACCGTGTAGCCGCTGACGAGCCGGCCGTCGGTCTCGACGGTGAACGAGACGACGGCGGGCATGCCGGCGGCGCGCGCGGCGCGGACGATGCCGGCGGCTTCGTCCGGATGCGTCATGGTCATCGCGGAGAGGACGTCGGCCGTCGTTGCGGCGAGCGTCTCGACCTGCTCACGGTGATAGTGCTCGGCTGCGGCGGCGGACTGCGCCGCGGACGCGCTGTAGGCGCTGCCGCGCGGCCCCATGCAGGCGCTGATGACGAACGGTGCTTCGATCGTTTCGTACTCGCGGCGCAGTTCTTCGAGCAGCGCGATCGCCGCGCGGTTCGCGGCCGCGAGACCGGCGCGGCTGTAGCCGAGCTTTTCGCCCCAGTCGCGGCTGCCGCGCCAGGTGTTGCTGTCGACGATGAGGCCGGCGCGGAAGCGGCGCGCATTCTCGGCATAAGGCCGGAATGCGCGGCGCAGGTGCGCCGTGCCCTCCGGTGTCGCGAGCAGCGCGAACGTCGCGAAATGCGGGATTTCCACACCGTCGTGGTGGATGAGCGTCGTACCGATGCCGCCTTCGGTCAGGAAGAGGCCGCCATGCAATTGCGGGAGGTCGTGGCGGTGGCCGATCATGGCTGTCCCTTTCGGTGCTGTTGCGTGCGGCGCGCGACCCGCCGGGCGGGTCGGCTTCGGATTATCCGATCGCACGGCCCTTCCGGCGAGGTACGATCGCGGCCTCGTCCGGCATCCCGGCGGCGTTCGCCCGTCCCGCTCCTGAATTCCGCCCGCGAATGGAAGCCGGTACGTTAGAATTGGCGCGTCACTTCGTCCAGGAATCCGAGCCCATGACCGTCAAAGACACCGCCGGCCGCGACGCGCGCCGCCTGCTCCTCAACTGCTACGACGGCGTGCTGTCGACGAATTCCGCGCTGCTGGCGGGCTATCCGTTCGGCTCCGTGGTGCCGTTCTGTCTCGACCGCGCCGGACGGCCGGTGATCCTGATCGCCGACATCGCCCAGCACACGCGGAACATCACGGCCGATCCGCGCGTCTCGCTCATCGTCTTCGAGCGCACGGCCGCGGATCTGCAATTGAACGGACGCTACACCGCGGTCGCCGACGCGGTCCCCGTGCCGCCCGACGACAAGAACACGCAGGAGCGGTACTACCGCTACTTCCCGGATTCGCGCGACTACCATCTCACGCACAGCTTCATGTTCTTCGCGCTGGCCCCGAAGCGCATCCGCTACATCGGGGGATTCGGCGACATTCACTGGCTCGAGCCCGCGCAGACCGTGCAGGCGAATCCTTTCGACGCCGCACTCGAGCAGGACATGATCGAGCACATGAATGCGGATCACGTCGACGCCATGCGCCGTTACATCGCGCCTTCCGTCAAAGAGGATCCGGCGACACTCGAGCCGCGCATGACGGGCATCGACGCCGAGGGCTGCCACGTGCGCGTCAACGGCCGCATCGTGCGCATACCGTTCGCGGAACCGGCGACGACGCCGCAGGACGTGCGCGCGGCGCTGGTGGCGTTGGCGAGGAGGTGATCGCGAACGTCCGATTACGCCTGCGGCTAATCGGACCTACGAGATATATAGATGTGCCGACGCAGGAGGCGCATCGATCGCGTCTTCGGAAGTTCGGCCGGAGACCAGGATCCCTTCGGTCGGGCCTATTCGAATCCGGGGTCAGACCTGAAACCGGGGTCAGACCCGCATGGATAACTCGCTGCGCGAGTTATCCACACGCATCTGACCCCTCTGCCCCTCAGGCATTGACGTCGATGACGACGCGTCCCTGGATCGTCCCGCCCAGGATCTGATTCGCGAGCGCGGGCACTTCGGCGAGCGGCTTCGTGGTGTAGATCTTCGCGAGCGCATCGCGGTCGATGAGCTGGGCGAGATCGCGCCACGCGCGCTGGCGGCGCGGCAGCGCGGCCTGCACGGAATCGATGCCGCGCAGCGTCACGCCGCGCAGGATGAACGGCATCACGGAGGTCGGCAGGCCCATGCCGCCGGCGAGTCCGCAGGCCGCGACGATGCCTTCGTACTTCGTCTGCGCGAGCATGGTCGCGAGCGTGTTCGCGCCGACGTTGTCGACGCCCGCCGCCCAGCGTTCCTTCTCGAGCGGCTTCGCGTCGCGTGCGAGCTCGTCACGCGGCACGATCGTCGTCGCGCCGAGCGACTTCAGCCACTCGCCCGTCGCGGGACGGCCGGTCACTGCGGCGATTTCGTAGCCGAGGCGCGCGAGCAGGATGATCGCGACCGAGCCGACGCCGCCCGCAGCACCGGAGACGACGATGGGGCCGTCGGCGGGCTTCACGCCATGATCGCGGATCGCGTTCACGCAGAGCATCGCCGTGTAGCCCGCCGTCCCGAGCGCCATCGCTTCGGCGAACGAGAATTCGTCGGGGCAGCGCACGAGGAACGCGCCGCGCACGCGCTGCTTCTGCGCATAGCCGCCCCACTGATCCTCCGATAGCCCCGAGCCGTTCAGCACGACGCGATCGCCGGGATGCCAGTTCGCATCGCGCGACTCGACGACCGTGCCCGCGAGATCGATGCCGGGGACCATGGGCAGCGTGCGGCAGATCTTGCCCTTGCCGGTGACGGCGAGACCGTCCTTGTAGTTCACGGTCGAGTACGCGACGTGGACCAGCACGTCTTCGTTCGGCAGGTCGGACAGGGACAGCGTCTTCAGTCCGGCCACCATTTTTCCGTCCGCGCCTGCTTCGGCGACTATCGCTTTAATCTGCTCGCTCACGGCATCTCCCTCATCGTCGCTGGAATGGATTCGTGCCCGGTTCGGCGCGCGAATGCGCCCGGGCGAGTGGAGCGGAAAGGGTACACCAGGATGCCGGGGCACGCATGCGTCGCGGACTTGCCGGTGGCCTCGCCGCGCGGCAAGCTGTGGACGCGGCACGGTGCCGCGAGGACATCCCATGCGATACACCGGCGGCTGCCTGTGCGGCGCGATCCGCTATGAGGTCGAGGGTCCGCTCGGGGCGCTCGTCTATTGTCACTGCGGCCAGTGCCGCAAGGCGCAGGGCACCGCGTTCGCGTCCAGCGCGCCCGTGCCGGCTGCGCAGTTCACGTTGGTCGCGGGCGCGGAACATCTCAAATGTCATCACGCCACCCCGGCGAAGGGGCGCTACTTCTGTGCCGAATGCGGATCGCCGATCTACAGCCGGCTCGACGGCGGTGACGTGCTCCGGCTGCGCGCGGGCTCGCTCGACGGCCCGGTGCCGCTCGTGCCGGCGGCGCACATCTTCACTGCCGACCGGGCGAACTGGTTCGAGATCACCGACACGCTGCCCCGCCATCCCGGCCGCGAGCCCGGCCGCTAGAGCGCGGGGCGTGACCCGCTGGGTGCGATCGGGTAGGCTGCCGCCCTTTCCGACCTGCCATTCCATCCCCGAGGACGTGCTCATGAAAATCGACGCCAAACGTGTCGTCTCGATCCATTACCAGTTGACCAACGACGCCGGCGAAACGCTCGATGCCTCCTCGGAAGGCGAACCGCTCGTCTATCTCCACGGCGCGCAGAATCTGATCCCCGGCCTCGAAGCCGCGCTGGATGGCCGCGGCGTCGGCGACAGCTTCAAAGTCAGCGTCCAGCCCGAAGACGCCTACGGTCCGCGTCGCGAAGAGCTCGTGCGCACGCTGTCGCGCGACATGTTCAAGGGCGTCGATTCCATCGAGCCCGGCATGCAGTTCCAGGCCCAGGGCCCGCACGGCCAGATGCAGCGTCTCGTCGTCACGGCGGTGAGCGACGACGGCGTCGAGGTCGACGCGAATCATCCGCTCGCCGGTGAAGTCCTGCACTTCGAGGTGACGATCGCCGAAGTCCGCGAAGCGACGGACCAGGAGCTGAGCCACGGCCACGTGCACGCGGACGGTCACGATCACTGAGGGATGCACGTCGTAGGTCCGAGTGGGTCCGAGTAGGTCCGATTAGCCGCAGGCGTAATCGGACGTTCAAATCAGCCGCGTGCCTCATAGGATGTGCCGACGCGGGAGGCGCATCGACCTTAGAGTAAGGGCTCGACTCGAGATCCCTTCGTTCAAGCCTTCTGGAAGCCGGGGTCAGACCCGCGTGGATGAGTCGTCAGCGAGTTACCCACACGCATCTGCCCCCTTATTTCAGGTTCTTCTCCGACCAGCGGAGTGCTTGCTCGACACACCGCGGCGCACACCTGACGCTCGTCGCCCTCGCGCAGGCGAGGGCCCAGTCGGCGACCCACGGCACGCGCAGTGAACCTCGGGCTGCAGAGAATTCATTTACCCAACGCGCTGAAATTCTGCGCCGGCCCCGTGGTTCGACGCCGGTGCCGGAGCTGAGCGACTGGGCCCTCGCCTGCGCGAGGGCGACGAGTACCGGCGAGGACGGGCCACTCGTCCGCCCCCGCATTTTGGAGATGAACCCAATTTCAATCCCAGCCCTTTGCTTCCGGCAGGCTCTCGCCCCAGGTGTCCGCGAACGCGATCTCCGCGAGCGGGCGCCGTTTCAATTTCTTCGGGAACGGCTCCGCCGGCCAGCCGACGGTGATGACGGCGGCGGTGCCGATGTGCGCGGGCAGGCCGAGCACTTTCTGCACCTCGGGCTCGACGGCGCAATGCAGCGTCGTCAGCGCCGTCCCGAGACCTTCACCGCGTGCGGCGAGGATCAGGTTCTGCACCGCCGGATAGATCGATGCGCCGCCCGCGACGCTCTGCCGGGCGAGCGCCTTGTCGGGCGCGCCGACGAGCGTCGTGTCGAAGCACACGACGATGAACACCGGGATCTCGGCCAGACCCTGCGCGTAGCGATCGACTTTCTCGAGCAGCTTCGGCGTGAGCCCGGTCGGCGTCTGACCGCTCTGGATACCGGCGACGTAGGCGTCCCAGATCGGCAGGTAGAGATCGCGCAGCCGGCGCCGCTTCTCCGCGTCGCGCACGACGACGAAGGACAGCGGCTGGCGATTGCCGCCGGTCGGTCCGCAGCGCGCCGCGGCGAGGATGCGGGCGATGAGCGCGCCCGGGACGGCATCGGTCTTGTACGCGCGGCATGCCGGCGTCGTCTGTATCGCTTCGAAGAGATCCATGCTCGCTCCTGTCGTCTCGTTCAGTGGCGGCCCGGGGGCCGGCGATGGAATTCGCCGCCTTTCATGACGGCGAGGATGCGCGCGCGCTCCTGGAGCACGCGGATGTCGCGGACGGGATCGCCGTCGACGAGGATCAGATCCGCGAGATAGCCTTCGCGCACGAGGCCGAGCTCGTCCGGCCGGCCCATGATCTCCCCGCCGAGCTTCGTCGCGCTGACGATCGCCTGCAGCGGCGTCATACCGAGCAGCTCGACGAAATATTCGAGGTCGCGCGCGTTCTCGCCGTGCGGCGTCCAGGCGAAACCGTAGTCGCCGCCCGGCAGCACGCGGATGCCGCGGCGGACCATCTCCTGCAGACCGTCGATCGCCGCTTCGAGCTCGCGCTCGTAGGCTTCCGCGATCGCCGAGCCCGGCTTTATCCCCCAGGGCTCCGCTTCGCGTGCCGTGCAGATGAGCCAGGCGAGGCCCGGTGCGACGAAATGCCGGTCCTTGCGCGCCTCGAGCAGATCGAGACCCTCGTCGTCGATGAACGAGGCGTGGTAGATGATTTCGATGCCCTGGCGGATGCACATCTTGACGGACTCCGCCGAGCGGGCGTGCGCGCAGACCCGCAGCCCCCGCTGATGCGCTTCCGTCGCCGCCATCGCACACTCCTCCTCGCTCATCACGGTCGCGGCCGAGGGCACGCCCGTGATCTCCTCGCCCGAGATGTTGAGCTTGACGAGATCGACGCCGTACTTGATGAAGCGCCGCACCGTCCGGCGCACGTCTTCCGGCCCGCTCACGACGGCACCGAAATTCAGCGCCTCGTGCTCGATGTGCGGCGGCGCCATGTCGCCGAGGCCGCCGACGGTCGCGATCTCCTGACTGTTCGCGAGATAGCGCGGGCCGGGGATCTGGCCCGCGTTGATCGCGTTGCGGATGACGACGTCGAGGCGCGGTTTCGCCGCCGCCGCGCCGACGCAACTCGTGTAGCCCATGTCGAGATAGAGGCCGGCGACCTTGGCCGCGAACAGCGTGTGCTCCTCGATCGGCATGAACTGGATCGCCGCGAGACTCGGCTGATCGTTCCAACTGAAATGGGCGTGCGCATCGCACAGACCGGGCATCAGCGTCGCGCCCCGCCCTTCGATCACCTCGGCACGCACCGGCGGTTTGATGGAGGCATTCGTCGCGATGCGCTTGATGCGACCGCGATCGACGAGCACCTCGCCCTTGAAAGGCGCGGCACCGCTGCCGTCCAGGATCCTCACGTTCCGGAACAATGTGCTCATGACCTGTCCCCCGCACCACACGGCGACTGTGCGAACGATGCTATCACGCAGCGACTTCCGCGATGTCGTTCTCGAGGACGCCGAGCCCGTCGATCTCGATGCGGATGCGATCGCCGCCCTTCAGGAAACGCGGCGGCTTGAAGCCGACGCCGACGCCGGCGGGCGTGCCGGTCGCGATGATGTCGCCGGGCTCGAGCGTGATGCCGCGCGAGATCGTCGCGATCAACGTCGGCACGTCGAAGATCATCATGTTCGTGTTGCCGTCCTGGCGCAGCTCGCCGTTCACCCAGCAGCGCACGCGCGTGTTCGCGAGATCGACGTGCTCGCGCGTGACGGCGACCGGTCCCATCGGGCAGAACGTATCCTGGCTCTTGCCGAGCAGCCATTGCTTGTGAATCTTCTGGACGTCGCGCGCGGTGACGTCGTTGAGCGTCGTATACCCCCAGACGTGATCGAGCGCGCGTTCGACCGGAAGGTCGCGACCACCGGTGCCGATGATGACCGCAAGCTCGGCCTCGTAATCGAGATTCTGCGTCACGCGCGGATCGTGGCGGATGGCGAGGCCGGGCGCGATGACCGTGCTCGGCAGCTTGGAGAAGACGATCGGGGTCTCGGGAATGTCTTCGCTGAGCGCGGCGTCGTAGCCGCTGCGCGCGAACTCCATGACGTGCTCGCGATAGTTCTTGCCGATGCAGAAGACGTTCCGGCGCGGCCGGGGGATGGGGGCGAGCACGTCGACGTCGACGAGCCGCAAGCGCTCGCCGGTCGTTTCGAGCCGCGCCCCCGGACCGGCCTCGATCACCGCACGCACTCCGGCTTCGTGGAGCGGCACGGGCAGGACGAGCGGACTCAGGGTCGCTCCGTCCTCCGCGAGCAGCCCCAAACTAACCATTTCTGAGTAGCGGTATGTCACGAACCGCATATTGCGTCTCTCTCTCACTTGAGCCACCCTCAGACCATACCAAGTGGACCTTGATGGAGCAACGAATCTGAGCCGCATTGGATTAATGCGAAAGGGGAGGCTCGAGTGTCACCACCTATGAAATCCGCAGCCAGTCTCCGCGACGAACTGCGCCGGATCATCACTTCCGGAAGCCTGCGTCCGGGAGAACGACTTCCTACCGAGCGAGAACTGAGCAGTACTTTCGGCGTCGCGCGCAATACGGTCCGCCGCGCGCTCGACGATCTGTCCCGCTCGGGCCTCATCGCCCGCCACATTGGTCGCGGGACGTTCGTGGCCGGCGGCGCGCCGCTCGGTCGCGCCCACATGCTGTTCAACGATCCAGCCGTCGCCGCGGGCGCACTCGACGTGATCGAGGCCCGGCTCGCGCTCGAACCGGCACTCGTCGAGCTCGTGCTCCAGCGCGCGACGGACGAGGACTTCGAGGAGCTCGAAGAAATCCTGAAGCGTGCGGACAACGTGACGGACTGGCGCGAATTCGAGAGTTGCGACGCGCGCTTCCATCGTGCCGTCGCCGAGCTCGCGAACAACAAGATGCTGCTCAACATCGCCGACGATCTCGCCCGCATCCGGCTCGAGCCGGGTTGGGCGGACGTGAAGGCGCGCACGCTCGACGCGAAGCGGCGCGGTGAAATCCAGGCGGCTCACTATCGCATCCTGGATGGCCTGCGCAGCCGTGACGCCGACCGCGCCCGTGAGGCCGTGCGCGCACACCTCCTCGACGTGCGCGAACACTTCTTCGCCGCCGAAGCGAGCTGATCCCGCACCATCCGGGCCGCGTCACGGCCCGGATGGCATCCGTCTCCGCTCACCCGACGGCCCCCGGCGAATCTCCCGCCCCGCCGCCGCTTGCCCTTAGAATGACTCCCTTCGCCAACCCCGCGCAGGCCCCGGCCCGCCGGTCAGACTTCGTGGAAAGGTCCCTATGCCGCATACCGATCCGGCGCCGTTCAGCACCGTCGAGCGCCTCCAGGACACGTTCGCCGCCGCGGACTACATCGCCGATCGCGCGCTCGCGCTGACGGTCAAGCTCGCCGCGGATCTCGGCAAGCCGATGCTGCTCGAAGGCGAGGCCGGCGTCGGCAAGACCGAAGTCGCGAAGGTGCTCTCCCGCGCGCTCGACACGCCGCTCATCCGCCTGCAGTGCTACGAAGGACTCGACGCGAACACCGCGCTCTACGAATGGAACTACGCGCGCCAGATCCTGCACATCCGCATCGCCGAGCAGGATCATGAATCGCGCGCGCATCTCGAGAAGACGATCTTCAGCGATCAATTCCTGCTCGACCGGCCCCTGCTCGCCGCGATCCGCCACCCCGGCCCGCGCCCGGCGGTGCTGCTCATCGACGAAGTGGATCGCGCCGACGAGGAGTTCGAGGCCTTCCTGCTCGAAATCCTCTCGGAATACCAGGTCACGGTCCCCGAGCTCGGCACGTTCAAGGCGGCGCATCCGCCCTATGTCGTGCTGACCTCGAACCGCACGCGTGAATTGAACGACGCGCTGAAGCGCCGCTGTCTGTATCTCTGGATCGATTACCCGAGCCCCGAGAAGGAGCGCGAAATCATCCTGCGGCGCGTGCCGGGCGTGAAAGCCGGTCTCGCGGCGTCGATCACGACCGCGATGCAGGCGCTGCGCCGTGTCGATTTCTACAAGCGGCCCGGGGTCGCCGAGACGCTCGACTTCAGCCGCGCGCTGCTCGGTCTCGGCATCGACGAGCTGACGCCCGAGGCGCTGCTCGACACCGCGGGCGTCGTGCTCAAGTACCGCGACGACATCGATCGCCTGAAAGCGCTCGGGGCCGAGCGCGTGATCGCGGGCGATCTCGACCTCGGCGAGCGCTGAGGCCGGCGATGTCCGCGGAGGCCGCCGACGAATTCCTGTCGCGTACGCTCGCACTCTGCCGGCGCGCGAAGGCGGCGAAGATCGACGTCACGCCCGGCCGCCTCATCGATGCCTTCCGGGCGCTCGACAGCATCGACTGCTTCAACGTCGAGGATTTCCGGGTGGCGCTCCGCGCGAACCTCGTCTCGAGCCGCGAGGAGGAGCAGACGTTCGACCGCGTGTTCGAGGATTTCCTGAGCGGTGTCGAGGAGGCGCGACAGTATCGTCCCGGGATCCGCGGCGAGAGCATGCAGGGCTCGCTCGGCCATCACTACAAAGAAATGGATCAGGAAGTGCTGACGCTCCCCGAGAACTTCAGCGCCGAGGCACTCGCCCGCGACGTCGATCTCATGCACCGCTGGGACGCCGCCGCGCCGCCGATCGAACAGGCGGTGCGCGAGCTCGCGCGCCGGCTCGCGACGCGGCCGAGCCGGCGCACGCGCGAGGACAGGCGCGGCCGGCGCATCGATCTCCGCCGTTCGGTCCGCCGCAATACGCGCCACGGCATGGACATGGTCGAGCTCGCGCGCGCCGCGCGCCGCACGCGCAAGACCCGCCTCGTCATGCTCTGCGACGTGAGCGGCTCGATGGATGCGTTCAACCCCTTCCTGCTGCAGCTCATGTTCGGCCTGCAGCAGGCCCTGAAGAGCTCGCGCACGCTCGTCTTCAGCACGCAGGTGACCGAGGTCACGGCCCTGCTGCGCCGTCGTACCGTCACCGAGACGCTGCGCGAGATCGGCAGCACGGTCAGGCACTGGTCGGGCGGCACGAACATCGGCGCCGCGCTCGCCGAGCTCAACCGCGGCGTCATTCGCGAGGGAGCGGGCTCGGCGACGGTCGCGATCGTCATCAGCGACGGTTACGACAACGGCGATCCCCGCCTCATCGCGCGCGAGATGGAGACCCTGCGACGACGCGTGCGCACGATCGTCTGGATCAATCCGATGTACGGCGCGAGCACGTTCCGCGTCCGCGCCGCGGGCATGCGGGCGGCGCTGCCCTTCGTCGATCATTTTCTGCCGGCCTTCGACGCGAAGTCCCTGAAAATCGTGGTGCGCGAGCTCGGCGAGATCTGAGCCCGTGCTCAAGGCGGGTGATCGAGCGCCGCTACATCTGCCTAATCCAAAACGACGAGGGTGACGCGACCCGCGCGCGCGGCCGACGAGGCGGCGCGGTCCGATGTCACCCCATGCAACGCAGGAAACCGGCCCATGAAAGTGCTCATTGCGGACGATTCGTCCGCGTTGCGACAGGCCCTGTGCGCCCAGGTCGCGCAGTTCGGTTACACGGTGACGAGCGCCGTAGACGGCGCGGATGCCGTCGCGAAATTCCAATTCGACCGTCCCGATCTCGTGCTGCTGGACGTCGAGATGCCCGGCATGTCGGGGCTCGAAGCGGCGGCCGCGATCCGGCGCTGCCACGATTGCGACGACTGGGTGCCGATCGTCTTCCTCAGCAGCCATACCGAGGCCGCTTCGATCGTCGCGGGGATCCGCGTCGGCGGCGATGACTACCTCACGAAGCCGATCGCGCCGGAAGTGCTGCTCGCGAAGCTCTCGGTGATGGAGCGGCTCGCGACCATGCGTCACAAGCTCGTGCAGGCGCAGGCCGAGCTCGCGACGAAGAACGAGGAGCTGCTCAGTCTCACGCGCCACGATGCGCTGACCGGGATCTGGAACCGCCGCTACCACGACGAATGCCTCGACCGCGAGTTCGCGCGCGCCCTGCGACAGCGCGAGCCGCTCGCGCTGCTCATCCTCGACGTCGACCACTTCAAGCGCTACAACGATCACTACGGCCATCCCGCGGGCGACGTCTGCCTGCGCACCGTCGCCCAGGCCGCGCATGCAGTGTTCAAGCGCAAGACCGATGTCTTCGCCCGCTACGGCGGCGAGGAGTTCTCCGCGCTCCTGCCGGCGACGGACGAAACGGGCGCCTGCAAGCTGGCCGCCGACATCCGCGTCGCGATTTCGAAGCTCCGACTGCCCCACGCCGCGTCGAGCGTCGCCGCGAACGTGACGGTCAGCATCGGCTGCGCCTGCCTCGTCCCGGACCGCGACCATGCCGTCGAACACCTCCTCACGCTCGCCGACCGCGCGCTCTACGTTTCGAAGGAGCGCGGCCGCGACCGCGTGACGCGCGCCAGCCAGCTCGCCGGAAAATCACAAGCCGCCTGAGCCCAAGTTATCCACCGGGGTCGGAGGGACTTTTCGAGTTATCCACCGGGGTCGGAGGGACTTTTCGAATATCGACCGTTGTCGGGGACCTTTTTTCGAAAGTCCCTCCGACCCCGGTGGATAAGTGCCGGGCGGGGCGGCTAACGCACCAGGAAAACGACGACGACGGACATCGCCGAGAGCACGAAATCGAGCACGATCGTGACGTTCGCGAGGAAGCGCGTACCGAGCGAGAGCCGGGCGTAGTTCGCCGGTTCGCGCAGGCGGTAGGGCAGCGACCAGCCCAAGCGGCTCGATCCCAGGGTCAGCTCGGCATGGAGATCGGGATAGTTGCTGCGCACGATCCGCGCGAGCGCCGTACGCGCGAGCAGGATCGCGACCGCGCATCCGCCCAGCACGAACTCGCTCGGCGTATTCGGTGCCGGCAGGCGCATCTCAATCCTCCGTGAAGTTATCCACCGGGGTCGGAGGGACTTTTCGAATATCGAACGTTGTGCGGGAGCGTTTTTCGAAAGTCCCTCCGACCCCTGTTGATAAGTCAGAGCGGGTTCAGCAGGACGAGCTTGCCCATCTGCTCGCAGGCGTACATGCGCTCGTAGGCGCCGACGGCCTCGCTCAGCCGGCAGGTCTGATCGACGACCGGCTCGATGCGGTGGGCGTTGACGAAATCCACCATCGCGGCGAATTCCGCCGGCGTGCCCATGGTCGTGCCCTGGATGCGGATCTGGCGGAAGAAGAGCTTCGCGAGCTCGAGACCCTGGGGCGGGTTGCCCTGCGTCGCGCCGAAGAAGACGAAGCGTCCGCCGTTGTTCAGCGTGGTGAGCGCGAGATTGACCGTCTCGCCGCCCGCGCTGTCGATCACGATGTCGATGCCGCCGGACATCTCGCGGATCTGCTTCTCCCAGCCGGCTTCGCGGTAGTTCGCGCCGCCCGCGGCGCCGAGCTGCCTCGCGCGCGCGAGCTTCTCCGCGCTGCTGCTCGTGACGTAGACCTCCGCACCGTGATACTTCGCCCACAGCAGCGCGAACGTCGAGACCCCGCCACCGATGCCGGTGACGAGCACCTTCTGGCCGCGCGCGACCTCGCCGTGCGTGACGAGTGCGCGCCACGCGGTCAGGCCTGCGAGCGGCAACGCCGCGGCCTGCACCCAGGACAGGTGCTCGGGCTTCGGCACCGCGT
The DNA here is from genome assembly GCA_016209015.1 of Gammaproteobacteria bacterium. GTDB lineage: Bacteria > Pseudomonadota > Gammaproteobacteria > JACQWY01. The sequence continues at coordinate 14,183 of JACQWY010000006.1, forward strand.
CCGCCGCCGGCACGCAGATGCATTCGGCGAGCGTGCCCTGATCCGGCATGCCGAGTACGCGGAAATTCGCGCCGCCGCAGCGCGGGTCGTCGCCCCACTCGCGTGCCGGATAGATCACCACTTCCCGGCCGATCCGTGCGGCGTCGACGCCCTCGCCCACCGCCTCGATCACGCCCGCGCCGTCCGAACCGCTGATCGACGGCAGCTTGATGCGCGGATAGGCGCCGACCGTGATCCACACGTCGCGGCGGTTCAGCGCCGAGGCCTCCAGCCGGACGCGCACCTCGCCGGCTCTCGGCTCGGGCATGGGCACGTCCTCGACGCGGACGTTCGAGGGACTGCCGATTTCGCGCAGCACGACGGCCTTCATGCTCACTTCCCCTGGAACGTCGGCGTGCGCTTCGCCGCGAACGCGGCGACCCCTTCCTTCATGTCGTGCGTGGCCTCGGCGAGATGCGCGATGCCGCGCGCCTCCATTTCGATCTGGGTCTCGAGCGAGTTGGAGAACGTGTCGGCGATGAGCCGCTTCACCGCGCCGTGTGACTGCGTCGGCCCCGCGGCGAGCTTGCGGGCGATCTCTCTCGCACGCGCGAGGACCTGATCGTCCGCCACGACCTCGGTCACGAGACCGGCCGCGAGCGCATCCGCCGCCGTCAGACGCGGATTCATGAGTATCATCTGCTTCGCCTTCAACGCGCCGACGATGCGCGGCAGGAAGAAGCTCATGCTGCCGTCGGGCGCGGCGCCGATGCCCGTGTAGGCGACCGTGTACTTCGCACTCTCGGCGCTGACGATGATGTCGCCCACGAGCACCATGCTGAGCCCCGCGCCCGCGGCCGTGCCGTTGACGCCGACGACGAGCGGCGCGTTCATCCGCGTGAAGCGCGAGACTGCGCTGTGGAACGCCGTCGTCATGTCGCGCACCAGCTCGCCGAGCCCGTCGCCCGCCGCCGCGAAGCTCATCACGTCGCCGCCGCCGCAGAACAGCTTGCCCGTCGCCGTCAGGATCACCGCGCGCACCGCCGGATTCGCGTCGCAGTGGTTCGCGACTTTCGCGAGGTCCAGCGACATCTGCAGGTCGAGCGCGTTCGCGGCATCGGGACGGTCGAGCGTGATCTCCGCGACACCGTCTGCAAACGCGTATTTCAGGGTCTTGAATTCCATCCTGTTGCCTCCTCGTCGTCGTTATGGTTCGGGCGGGATCAGCCCTCCGGGTTCGTCGTGCCGAGCTGCAGCCGTCGTGCGGGCAGGCGCGCCCACACTTCCTCGCGCTGCTCGGGCGTGTAGCGCATCCAGTCCGTGATCTCTTCCAGCGTGCGCGCGCAGCCCCGGCACCAGCCCGTCGGCGGATCGAGCACGCACACGGAAATACAGGGCGACGCAGGCTTCATCCCGCGGCGCGCCTGTCGCGCGCATCGCGACGCGTGAATGCCGCGAGATAATCGAGGCCGCGAATCGCGCGGCTGCCGTACCAGGACACCATTTCGCCGTCGATGAGCTCCGCCGGACGGCCGCTGATCGCCGCAGCCTCGGCGAGATGCGTCTCGCGGAACGGAAATGGCTCGGTCGACAGCAGCACGCGATCGACGTCCCGGCCGAGCGCCGCGAGATCGACTTCCGGATAACGCTCCGCACTCTCCGCCGGTAGCGTGTCCCAGCCGAACATGCCGAGCATCCGCGAAATGTAAGTGTCGCGGGAGATGCTCATCCACGGTTCGCGCCAGATGAGATAGAGCACACGCGCGGCGTTCGGCATCACGCCGTCGAGCGCGCGCTCACGCGCCTCCGCATAGCGTGCACTCAGCATCTGCGCCTCGTCCTCGCGACCGAAGATGCCGCCGAAGAGACGGTAGAGCCCGGGATTGTCGTCCGGCGCGAGCGGATGCGTGACGATCACGTGCGGCACGATGCGCGCGATCGCCTCCGCATCCTCGCGCCGGTTTTCGTCGACGTTGACGATGACGTGCGTCGGCGCGAGCGCCTCGAGCTTCGCGAGGTCGACGTCCTTCGTGCCGCCGACTTTCGGGACGGCTCGCAGCGTCTCGCGCGGATGGATGCAGAAGCCGGTGCGCCCGACGAGCCGATCGCCGAGGCCGAGATCGCAGACGAGCTCGGTGAGGCTCGGGACGAGGCTCACGATGCGAGCGTCGTCCGCAGCGCGCTCGTGCGCCAGCCCCGCGGCGTCGACGAGCGCGCCCGTCATTTACATGTTCCGGCGATATTCGCCGCCGACGTGATAGAGCGCGTCCGAGATCTGGCCGAGCGAGGCGACCTTCACCGTCTCCATCAGCGTCTCGAACACGTTGCCGCGGGCGCGCGCGACCTGCTGCAGCTCGGCGAGCTTCGCCGGCCGCTCGGCTTCGTGGCGGCGCTGGAACGCGCGCACGGCGTCGATCTGATCGCGCTTCTCCTGCTCGGTCGAGCGCATGAGCTCGATCTTCGTCACCGCGTCCTCGCGACCCGCCTTCGGCAGGAAGGTGTTCACGCCGATGAGCGGCAGGCGGCCGTCGTGCTTCAGGCTCTCGTAGTAGAGGCTTTCGTCCTGGATCTTGCTGCGCTGGTACATCGTGTCCATCGCGCCCAGCACGCCGCCGCGCTCGGAGATGCGGTCGAACTCCTCGTACACGGCTTCTTCGACGAGGTCCGTCAGCTCGTTGATGACGAACGAGCCCTGCCAGGGATTCTCGCAGTAGTTGAGACCGAGCTCGCGATTGATGATGAGCTGGATCGCGACTGCGCGGCGCACGGATTCCTCGGTCGGCGTGGTGATCGCCTCGTCGTAGGCATTCGTGTGCAGGCTGTTGCAGTTGTCGAACAAGGCGTACAGCGCCTGCAGGGTCGTGCGAATGTCGTTGAAGCTGATCTCCTGCGCATGGAGACTCCGGCCCGAAGTCTGGATGTGGTACTTCAGCATCTGGCTGCGCGGGCTCGCGCCGTAGCGCTCGCGCATCGCGCGCGCCCAGATGCGGCGCGCGACGCGGCCGATCACGGAGTACTCGGGGTCCATGCCGTTAGAGAAGAAGAAGCTCAGATTCGGCGCGAAATCGTCGATCTGCATGCCGCGCGCGAGGTAGTACTCGACGATCGTGAAGCCGTTCGAGAGCGTGAACGCGAGCTGGGAGATCGGGTTCGCGCCGGCTTCCGCGATGTGATAGCCGCTGATCGAGACGGAATAGAAGTTCCGCACGTTGCGCTCGACGAAGTACTCCTGCACGTCGCCCATCATCTTCATCGCGAATTCCGTCGAGAAGATGCAGGTGTTCTGCGCCTGGTCTTCCTTGAGAATGTCGGCCTGCACCGTGCCGCGCACGGAGCAGAGCGTATCCGCCTTGATGCGCTCGTAGGTCTCGCGATCGACGACCTGGTCGCCGGAGAGGCCGAGGAGCCCGAGCCCGAGCCCGCTGTTGCCGGGCGGCAGCGGGCCGCGATAGGCGGGGCGCTCCTGGCCCTTGAAGCGGTCCACGATCTTCTTTTCCGCCTTCTCCCACTCGCCGTGATGGCGCAGGTATTTCTCGATCTGCTGGTCGATGGCGGCGTTCATGAAGAACGCGAGCACGATCGGCGCCGGTCCGTTGATGGTCATCGACACCGAACTCGTCGGCGCGCATAGATCGAAGCCGGAGTAGAGCTTCTTCGCGTCGTCGACGGACGCAATGGAAACGCCCGAGTTGCCGACCTTGCCGTAGATGTCCGGGCGCTCGTGCGGATCCTCGCCGTAGAGCGTCACGGAATCGAAAGCGGTCGAGAGCCGCACCGCCGGCTGGCCCGCGGAGACGTAGTGGAAGCGGCGGTTCGTGCGCTCCGGCGTGCCCTCGCCCGCGAACATGCGCGTCGGATCCTCGCCGGCACGGCGATAGGGGTAGACGCCGCCGGTGTAGGGATAAGCGCCGGGCAGGTTTTCCTTCAGCAGGAAGCGCAGCCGATCGCCCCAGCCGTCGAAACGCGGCGGGGCGATCTTCGGCACGCGCTGGTGCGAGAGCGTCTCGCGATAGTTGTCACCCTCGACGATCCGATCACGGACCGTGTAGGTGTATTTCTCGGCGGTGATCGCCGCGATGCGCGCGGGCCAGTCCGCGAGCAGTTTGCGCTCCTCCTCCGTGAGCTGGCCGAGCGCTTCGTTGTACTTCGTGCGCAGCGCGGTCAGCGAGGCGTCGTCGGGCTCCAGGAGCCGCATCGCCGGATACGGCGCGAGCGGCTCCGGCAGACCGGCCTCGCCGAGCGCGGACAACGCCTCGTAGAGGCTCTGGGCGCGGTTCGCGGTCGCCGCCGCGGTCTCGGCCGCGGCGTTGATGCGCCGGCCCTGCTCGGAGATCTCGGCGAGATAGCGCGTGCGCTGGCCGGGGATGAGCACGGTCGCGCGCGGCTCCTTGAGGGTGAGATCGATCGCCGCGTTCCATCTGCCCTCGCTGCCCTGCGCCTTCGCGTTGAGCAGACGGCAGAGGTTCGCGAACGCCCACGAGAGGCCCGGATCGTTGAACTGGCTCGCGATCGTCGGATAGACCGGGATGTCCCCGTCCTTCGCCGTGAACGCCTGGTGATTGCGCTTCCACTGCTTGCGCACGTCGCGGAGCGCATCCTCAGCGCCGCGCTTGTCGAACTTGTTGAGCACGATCATCTGCGCGAAGTCGAGCATGTCGATTTTCTCGAGCTGGCTCGCTGCGCCGTATTCGCTCGTCATGACGTAGACCGGGATGTCGACGAGGTCGACGATCTCCGAATCGCTCTGGCCGATGCCCGCGGTCTCGACGATCACGAGGTCGTAGCCGAGCGATTTCAGGAACAGTACGGCGTCGCCGAGCATCGCGCTCGTGGAGAGATGCTGGCGGCGCGTCGCCATGGAGCGCATGTAGAGGTGATCGGAGCGCAGCGAGTTCATGCGGATGCGATCACCGAGCAGCGCACCGCCCGTGCGCCGCCGCGTCGGGTCGACGGCGAGCACGGCGATGCGGGTCTCGGGGAAGTACTGTACGAAGCGCGACAGCAGCTCGTCCGTCACCGAGCTCTTGCCGGCGCCGCCCGTGCCCGTGATGCCGATGACCGGCACCTTGCCGGCGGCCATCTTCCAGGACTTGCGCAGTTTCTCGAGCTGGGCCTCGGAGAGCTCGCCGTCCTCCAGCGCGGACAACATCTGCGCGACGCCGATCGGCGCCGTGAGGTCGACTTTCGGCGGTACTTTCGACGGCAGACGCTGCGCGCGCGCACGTTCGAGCAGATCGTCGATCATGCCCTGCAGGCCCAGCGTCATGCCGTCGTTCGGATGATAGATGCGCTCGATGCCGTAAGCCTGCAGCTCCGCGATCTCCTCGGGCGTGATCGTGCCGCCGCCGCCGCCGAAGATGCGGATGTGGCCCGCGCCGGCCTCGCGCAGCATGTCGACCATGTACTTGAAGTATTCCATGTGGCCGCCCTGGTAGGAGCTGACGGCGATCGCGTCCGCATCCTCCTGGACCGCGGCGCCGACGACGTCCGCGACCGCGCGGTTGTGGCCGAGGTGGATGACCTCGGCACCGCCGCCCTGGATCAGGCGCCGCATGACGTTGATGGCCGCGTCGTGCCCGTCGAACAGCGACGCCGCCGTCACGAATCGCAGCGGGGGTACCGCCGTGCCTGGTTCCGCCGCCGCGCCGACGTCTTCCGCTCGTATGCTCATGGTTCGACTTCCTCCGGTAACTTGCGCTTGCGCCCGGTCGCCGCCGTCTCGGGCAGCGCCAGCGCACGGGTCATCTGATCTTTCAATCCTTCGTGCAGATCGCGGATGTGCTTGTGGGCCTCGGGCGTCACCAGCCACTGGTAGACGATGCCGATGATGGCCGCGCAGAACTGCTCCGCGACGCTGCGTACGTTCACGTCGGGCCGCACCGTGCCCTCGGCGATGCCGCCGCGGATCCACCGCTCGACATCGCGCCGCCGCCGCTCGTGGATCGCGGCGATCACTTTCTTGAGCTCCGCGTCCGGGCCGATCGAATCGAACCACAGCACGTAGAACGCGCGAATGCGCTCCGCCGCATCGCGCACGAAACGGTAATGAGCGTCCGTGCCCGCGCAGATCGCCGCGAGCCCGTTCTTGTCCTGTACGGCCTTCCGCAGCTCGCCGAGCCACTCCTCGCCCACCGCTTTGACGATGCAGGACAAGAGCCCGGCTTTCGTCTTGAAGCGATAGCCCGCGAGCCCGCGGCTGTAGCCCGCGAGCTCACCGATTTCCTTCAGCGTCGTCGCCGCCGTGCCGCGCTCGCAGATGAGCGTGATCGCCACGGCGAGCATGCGCTCGTCGGAGAGCGCGGTGCGCTCTTTCTGCGTGCGGCGGGTCGCTTCGGGAGTGGAACGCTCGGCCATGACCGAAGTATGCCGGGAGAGATACTTGCTCGCAACAAGGAAGTGCACCGCCAGCCCGTGCGCCGGGTCGGGATCTAGACGTGCCCGCGCTCGTTTGCCCGGCACAGGGCCGCGAGCACCCCGAGATCCCCCTCCTCGCCCACGGGATCGAAATAAGGCGTAGCCGCGCGGCGGCGCGCCAGCACGGTCGTCAGCGATGCCGTCTCCGCCGCCGCTTCGCAGGACGGCACATGTTCCTCCGCCGGCCACTGCGCCGCGAGGCGCTCCGCACACGCGGCAAGCGTGCCGTCCGCGAGCACGCGAGCGGCCGCCCGGAGACAGCCGTGCAGGCGTTCACCGACGGCATCACGTCGCAGGCCTGCGAGGCGCGGCAGCAGCGCGGCGCCCGATGCCCCGGCGCCCACGCCGAAGAACGCGAGGCGGCCGTCCGGCAGCTCGAGCCGATGGCGGAGAACGAGCTCGACGCAGGCCGCGAGCGCGGCGCGCGGTTCACGCTCCAGCGCCGCCGCGTAGCGCTGCCAGACGGGTGCCCCGGCACTCAGCGCGAGGCAGCGCGCCACGAGCCCGGCGTGCCAGTCGAAGGGCGGTGACGCCGCGCCGCGCAGCAGTCGCACCGCGCGTTCCAGCGCGGATTCCGCGAGGAGCGCGACGTCGAAGCCGAACCCGGCGCGGCGTGCCCCGGCCGCGAGCGTCAGCATCGGCACGAGGCCCGAACGCAGGGCCTCGACCTCGTATTCGACCCAGGGCCACGGCGCCGTGACGTCGCCGAACACCGGCCAGCGCCGCAGCCGCTCGCGCACTCCCGCGACATCGAGGCGGTGCGTCGCGAGACGCGAGACGAGCGCGCGATAGAGCAGCGTGGGCCGGGGCAGGAGCCGCACGGGAAGCGCCTCGCAGGCGTCGAGCGGTCCCCCGGGTGCGACGAGGCGCTCGTGCAGCGCGTCGATGTGCAGCCAGGCCTCGCGGTAGCCGTCGAGTACGTCGCGCTCGTAACCGGAGACCGCCATGTCGTGTGCGCCGAGGCGCGGCAGGCTGGCACGCCGCCCCGCGCCGGCGCCGGCCTCGATGCCGAGCGTGGCCGTGAGCCTCGCGCGCCCGCCCCGCCAATAGCCGCGCGGTCCGAGCAGGCCCGTGCCGAGCGCAGTATCGATGGGCCAGTCCGCCGGCCCGGCCGAGATCCGCAGGCGCGGCTGCAGCAGCGCCTCGCAATCCACGAGACAGGGCCGCTCGCCGGAGAAGAGCACGTTCGCGCGATGCGCGTCGCGGCTGCCGAGCCGCTGCAGCAGCGCGAGCAGGCGTCCCGTACGCCGCCAGGCCCGCGCCACCGCGGCCTCGTCCGCACAGGCGGCGGCCGCGAGCGCCCGGGCGTAGCTGTGGGTCGTGCAATCGAGCACCGCCGGGCTCGCCAGCTCGAGCCCTTGCGGCAACGCGGCCGAAGGACCCGCGAGCACGTCGAGGATCGCGGCGAACGCGTGATCGGCGGCGGCACTGCGCGGCTTGAAGAGGAGGGCAACGCCGCCGGCCGTTTCGAGCTCCGCGACGCGTGGGCCCGCGGCGTGCGGGTCCGCGCGGCCGGGCCGCACGCGGCGCAGCGGCAGGATCGCCGGCTCCCCGGTGAAGGCGGCGAGCGCCGCGGCATCGTCACGGACATGCGCGGCGAGCGCCGCGCACTCCCGTTCGAGCCTCTCGCCGCTGATCTCCGCGGGCAGCAGGCTCTCCCGCGCGATCGCCGCGCGAGCCTGCCGACTGAACACCTCCGTCGTCGCGCTCACGGTGGGCGAGCCGCCGGCGGGCGCGCCGGGCTCAGGGACAGGAATCGAAATAGCTGATGATGGCTTCGCCGATGCCCTCGATGACGTCGCCCTTGCCGCCGCCCGCGATGACCTCGAGCTCGGCGTCGCTGAGCTCGTCGTTCTTGATGAGCCGCGCGGCGACTTCATCGAGGAATTCCTCGACGTCGTCGGTATCGAACGTGTAGCCGTGTCGCGCGCCGACGGCGACGAAGCGCTCGCAGTACTGCTCGTCGGTCAGGCCGTTCAGGCCGTTCAGGCCGTTCAGCTCGCGCTGCAGATCCTGGTCGTCTTTCGCGTGCATCAGGAATTCGTCGAACCCGTGCATGGCTCACTCCTTGGTGGTCTTCTTCTCGGGACCGGAATCCGGCGTCGCGCCGGTTTCCGGCATGGTCTCGCCGCGCGCGTCGTGCGCGACCGGCGTGTATTCCTGGAATGCCGCTTCGCCCTCGACCTTCACCGATTGCGCGCCGGCGCGGATCTTGCCCCAGGTGACCGCTTCGTCGATCGGGGCGCCCGCATTGCTGCCGTCGGCTTCGGTCGCGTTGTTGACGTACACGGCGTAGCGCGCGCCGCCGCCGAAAATCGCGGCGTTGCAGATCATGTGCTTCGGCACGGAACCGCCGATCGCGACGAGGGCGACAGCGCCGTGCTCCGCGGTCGCGAGGATCATGTCGTCGATCAGGAGATCCTGGTACTCCGTGGCATCGATGGCGAAGCGGCGCCGGGACTCGCGCCGGAAGTAGTACATGACGTCACCGATCGCCCCGTCGAGCAGCACCGGACAGTGCAGCGGGATGTCCTGCTTGTAGGCCCAGTAGACGAAGCTTTCCTCGCGGCGCGGGATGGCCATCAGTTCCATCTGGCGGCCGAGCTCGCGCGTGTATTCCGTGATGCCGACGCGGGCGTCGCCCGGCGGACGCGTGCGCGCGAGGCGCCGGTTCAGGGTCCAGAGCAGCAAGTGCAGGCGCGTGTAGCGCCCCGTCGGGATGAAGATGTTCCCGGTGCGGTTGATCATCCGCTCGTACAGGTCGCGGCCGTCGGCTCTGAAGTCGCCGAGCACGAACGGCCGGAACACCTTCATGACGTCCTCTTCCACCGCGCCGGCGGTGGTCGCGAGCGCGCGCACGTGACGGTGCCGCGTGAGGTAGGTGATCGTCTCGCGCAGCCCGCAGGTGCCGAGGTTCGACGTGAAGCCGAGATAGATCGGAACCGCGTGGTCGCGCACCTCGCGGAGGATCGCGATGGCCCGCGCGAGATTCGTCGCCTGGAAACCGGTGGTCGCGAGCGAGTCGACGAAGCGGGACAGCGAGAATGGCCCCTCGTGATCGTAGCCGCGGATGGCCGTACCGTGCTCGAGGCGATCCGCGTTCTTCAGTCGACGCTCGTAGGTCTCCTTGAGTTGGGCGAGCGCGCCGTCGATGACGGAATCGCGATCGGGAACAGCCGGATCCTCCGGCGTCGCGCTCGAATCGGCAACGTCAATGTGCGTGGTCTGATCCATGGGCTCTCGATCGCGGATGGCACCCGGCGGCGACGAGTATGCCGAGGCCCGCGCGCGGAGAGCAAGCCCCTGCCGCACCCCGGAGCGCGCGGCGCCGGAACCGGATTGGGCGGCCTCCGCGCGTGATGCGCCGCACCGCTCAGCCCGACGGTTCCCCTTCCACGAACGTCAGGAACTGTCCCGGCGTCATCGTCGTCCAGCTCTCGTTGTCGGTGAGCGGCTGGGTCGCGATCACCGCGACCTTGTCCTCGGGCGTCGTGAGCTCACTGAAGTCGACCGCATAGTCCTCGTCGACGAGATGCGCCGTCGCGAACGGTGCCTTGCGGACGAGGTAGGAGAGCCGCGTCGCGCAGTGCGCGAACAGCGCCCGACCGTCGCTCAGCAGGAAGTTGAACGTGCCGAGCGGCGCGAGCTCTGCGGCGATGATCGCGACTTCGGCACGCACGGGGTCGATGCCGGGATCGCCGTCCGGGAAGCGTGCCTGCAGACGCTCGAGCAGGACGCAGAACGCGTGCTCGCTGTCCGTGCGGCCGACCGGACGGAAGCGCCCGGCGAGCGTTCGCGACGTGACCTCGCCGACCGTGCCGTTGTGCGCGAACGTCCAGTAGCGGCCCCACATCTCGCGGACGAACGGATGCGTGTTCTCGAGTGCGACGTGCCCCACGGTCGCCTTCCGGATGTGGGCGATCACGTTCGTCGAACGGATGGGATAGCTCTTCACGAGCGTCGCGACCGGTGATTCCGCCGCGGGCTTCGTGTCGAGATAGACGCGGCAGCCCGGTCCTTCGTAGAACGCGATGCCCCAGCCGTCGGCGTGCTCGTCCGTGCGGCCGCCGCGGTGGTGGAAGCCGGCAAACGAGAAGCAGATGTCGGTGGGCACGTTGCAGTTCATGCCGAGCAGTTGGCACATGGCGCGTCTCCGGGGGCGGGGTGGATGCGGGCGCCATTGAAGCGGGCTGCGATGGCGGGGTCAACGTGGGAGATGGAATAAGGACATGCCGGCAGAACGAAACGACCCTCCGCGCGGAGGGTCGCAAAATCCGCCGGCCGCGAAGGTTCGGCGGTCAGGCTCTTCAGCGCTTCGCCCAGCGCTCCAGTTCCTCCGCGCCCCCGACGTACTCGCCGTTGATCCAGATCTGCGGCACCGTGCCCTTGCCCGTGATCGCCCCGACGACACGGGTGCGGACGGTCGGCGCAAGCTGGACCTCGGCGTAGTCGTAGCCGAGGTCCTTCAGGAGCGCTTTGGCCCGCGCGCAGAAGCCGCAGCCTTCGCGCGTCAGGATCGCGACCTGATCGGGCCGCTTCGCGCCGGGCTGCACATAATCGAGCATCGTGTCGGCATCGGAGACCTCGAAGGGATCGCCGGGCTTCTCGGGCTCGATGAACATCTTCTCGATCACGCCGTCGCGAACGAGCATCGAATAGCGCCACGAGCGCTTGCCGAAGCCGAGATCCGCCTTGTCGACGAGCATGCCCATGCCGTCCGTGAACTCGCCGCTGCCGTCCGGCACGAGCGTGATGTTGTCGGCTTCCTGGTCCTTGCCCCATTCGTTCATGACGAACGCATCGTTCACCGAGACGCAGAGTATCGAGTCCACGCCGTTCGCGAAGAACGCCGGCGCGAGCTCGTTGTAGCGCGGCAGATGTGTCGAGGAGCACGTCGGCGTGAACGCGCCGGGCAGCGAGAAGACGACCACCGTCCTGCCCGCGAACAGATCCTCCGTCGTCACGCTCTTCCACTCGTCGTTCACGCGCGTCCGGAACGTCACCGACGGAACGCGCTCACCGCTGCGATCTTTCGACATCTCGTTTCTCCTGTGCCTGGTTGGGAGTGCGAAAGGCCGGGCCGTTCGCGATGGGAAGAGCTTAGGCAGCGGGCCTCGGGCCGGCCAATACTTTGTTAGAATCGCCCCGATAGGCATTCGCTATCGGACTCCCGGCGGAGGGACCGTGACACTCACCGAGCTCAGATACGCGATCGCGGTCGCCGACACGCTGCATTTCGGCCGCGCCGCGGAGCGCTGTTTCGTCAGCCAGCCGTCGCTCAGCGCCGCCGTGCGCAACCTCGAGGAGGAGCTCGGGCTCAAGCTCTTCGAACGCGGCTCCGCAGGCGTGCTCGTGACGCCGGAAGGCGAGATCGTGCTCGCCCAGGCGCGGCGCGTGATGGAGGAAGCGGAACGCGTGAAGCTGCTCGCCGCGACGTCCCGCCATCCGCTCGAGGGCATCCTCAAGCTCGGTGTCATCCACACCGTCGCGCCGTATCTGCTGCCGGATCTCGTCACCGCGCTGCAGGCGCTCGCGCCGAAGCTCCTGCTCGACATCGAGGAGAACATGACCGCGAACCTCGATCAGATGCTTCGCGCGGGGCTGATCGATCTCGCGATCCTCGCACTGCCCTACAGCGCACCGGGCCTCGACGTGCTGCCGCTCTACGACGAGGAGTTCAGGGTCATCGTGCCCTTGCGCCATCGCTGGGCGAAGCGCAGGAGCGTCGCGCCGGACGAGCTCGACGGCGAGAATCTACTGCTCCTCAATATCGGACACTGCTTCCGCGATCAGGTTCTGGAAGCCTGCCCGGAATTCAGCCGCCGTCCGGCGCCCGGCAAGCAGGGCAATTCGCTCGAGACCCTGAGGAACATGGTGGCCTCGGGGCTCGGCATCTCGGTGCTGCCGGCCACCGCGCTCACGCCCAAGTTCGCGCAGCCGCGCCTGAAGGCGCTGGATTTCACGGCGCCGCGTCCCCTGCGGCGCATCGTCGCCGCCTATCGCCAAGGCTATTCGCGGCGCGCGGTGCTGAAGGCGCTGACGGAAGCGATCGGCGGACTCGATCTGCCGCTCACGCCCGTCACGGGCTGAGGAAGCGGCCCCGCGCCCGGCGGGGCCGCGCGCATCACTTGCGCAGACCTTCCGCCTTCAACGTCTCCTCGACCGTCGGACGCGCGGCGACCCGGCTGCGGAACGCGAGCACGTTCGGGAACGGCGCGAGATCGACGCCGACGAGCTTCGACCAGCCGCTCGCGACGAACAGGTAGGCATCGGCCGGCGTGAACGCGGCACCGGTCAGGAAAGCCTGCTTGCCAAGCAGCTCGTCGAGCACCGCATAGCGCTTCGCGAGCCGCTCGCGCACGACGTTCTTGTACGAGTCGCTCGCATCGGGCGAGAACAGGACGGAATAGCTCTTGTGCAGCTCGCCGCCGACGAAGTTCAGCCAGCCCTGGAGCTGGTAGCGCGCGATCGTGCCGTTCGCGGGTGCGAGGCCCGAGGCCGGCGCCTGATCCGCGACGTACTGGACGATGGCCGGCAGTTCCGTGAGCCGCGTGCCGTCGTCGAGCTCGAGCACCGGCACATAGCCGTGCGGGTTGATGGTGAGGAAATCGCGGCCGGATTCCATCTGCTTCGTCTTGATGTCGACCTTCTCGATTTCGAATTTCAGGCCGGCTTCGCGCAGGCAGATGTGCACGGCCTGCGAGCACGTGCCGGGGCAGTAGTAGAGCTTCATTCGTCGTCCTCCTTCGGGAAGCGGCGCGGCGCCGCTGCGGTTCTCGTCGTATGCCGGCGTCTCGCGCCGACGGCTCGACGATTATAGGGCCGGCGGGAGTTGCCTGACGGCGTCATGGCGTATGCTGGCGGACATGCGCACGAGCTCGCACGATTCCGACCACGGCCGCCTGCGCGCGATCGTCGCCGCGCTCGCGGCCGGGCTTCCGGAGGCCGAGATCCGCGAGACGCACATCTCGCTCGTGCTGCTCGCGGGTGACACCGCCTACAAGTTCAAGAAGGCCGTCGACTTCGGCTTCCTCGATTTCGGCACGCTCGAGAAGCGCGCGCATTTCTGCGCCGAGGAAGTGCGGCTCAATCGCCGCTTCGCGCCCGGGATCTATCGCGACGTCGTCGCCGTGCGCGGCACGCCGGAGGCCCCGGCGATCGATGGTGAGGGTGAGGTTCTCGAATACGCCGTGCGCATGCGGCGCTTCGCGGACGGCGAACGCCTGGACGCCCTGCTCGCCGCGGGCGCCGTCGGGCGTGACGATTTCGTCGCGCTCGGCGCGACACTCGCCGCGCTGCACGAGGCCGCGCCGCGCGCCGCCGCGGACAGCGCGTTCGGCACGCCGCCCGTCGTCGCCGCGCAAATTCTGGCGAGCTTCGAACACCTCGACGCGCCGGCACTGCGCGCGGACGTCGCCGCCCGCCTCGCGGCCGCCGCGCCTGCGTTCGGCGCACGCCGCGCCGCCGGCCGCATCCGCGAATGTCATGGCGATCTGCATCTCTCGAACATCGTGCGCGACGGCGACACGCTGCGGCCTTTCGACTGCATCGAGTTCAATCCGGGGCTGAGCGTCATCGACACGATGAGCGACACCGCGTTCCTGGTGATGGATCTCGACGAGCGCGGCCGGGCGGATCTCGCGAACGCCTGCCTGAACGCCTATCTCGAAGCGGGCGGCGACCATGCCGGGCTCGCGATGCTCAGGCTCTACAGCGCCTACCGCAGCGTGGTGCGGGCGAAAATCGCCGCGCTGTCCCTCGCGAGCGCGACGGACGGCGCGGCGCGTGCCGACTGCGGGCGTCGGCGCGACGAGCATCTCGCGCTTGCGGCCCGCTACCTCCACGTGTCGGAGCAGCCTGCCCTCGTCATCACGCACGGAGTCTCGGGCAGCGGCAAGACGTGGGCGGCCCGCCGGCTCGCCGAGCGACATGGCCACATTCACCTGCGGGCTGACGTGGAACGCCGCCGGCTCGCGGCGCTCCGCGCGACGGAAGCGAGCGGCAGCACACTCGGCGGGGGACTCTATTCCGCCGGATGGACCGAAGCCGTCTACGAACACCTGCTGGTGCTCGCGGGAGAGATCCTCGCGGCAGGTTACAGCGTGATCGTCGACGCAGGCTTCCTCGCCGCGCGGCATCGGGCGAAGTTCACTGCACTGACCGCGGCACGCGGCGTGACGTGCCGGATCCTCGATTGCGATGCGCCGACGGAAGTACTGCGGCAACGGATCGAAACCCGTCTCGCGGCTGGCAACGACGCCTCTGAAGCGACGCTCGAAGTGCTCGAGCACCAGCTCGCGACGCGGGACGCCTTCTCGACTGCAGAACGGGCGATCGCGATCGACGCCGAGCGCGCGCTGCGTGAGGGGATTCCCGGCTGCGGACGGCTCGCTACGCGTTCGTAAGTCCGATCAGCCGCAGGCGTAATCGGACGCTCGTGTCGAGTGGGAGCGTGTGCCGGATTCGATGAACGTCCGATTACGCTGCGCTGATCGGACCTACCCCACCTACTCCCCGAGCAACTGCGCGAGCTGGCGCTCCAGCGAGCGCACCCGCTCGCGCGTCGCCTCGAGCTCGTCGAGGAGATCGAGCGAGAGCGCGAGGCCGTCGAGGTTGAGCGCGAAATCGCGCTGCAGGCGCCGGGCGCGGCGCAGCCGCACGATCGCATGCAGGTTGAACTGCCATTCGTGGGGATGTCGCCCGGCGGGCAGCAGTACGCCGGCCTCGACGAGCTCGCGCACGCTCTCGGCGGTGACGGCGCAGAGCTCGCAGAACTCGCGCAGGCCGTAACGGCCGGTGTCGTCCACGATTTCGACGATCAGCATCTGTTCGCTCGCCATGATCAAACCTCCAGGTTCGCGCGCGGATCGAAGGCCATCTGCTCGGCCATCCGGCGCATGAGCTCACGGTCCGCCTCGGTCTTCGCCTGCGGCATCACGAGCTGGAGCACGACGTATTGATCGCCCGCCGGATGTCCCGGCAGGCCGCGTCCCTTCAGGCGCAACTTCTGACCGGCGCGGGCATTCGGCGGCACCGTCATCTTCACGCGACCGTCCAGCGTCGGAACCTCGACCGAGGTGCCGAGCACCGCCTCCCATGGCGCGAGCGGCAGGACGAGCGTCACGTCGCGCCCTTCGATGCTGTAGAGCCGGTGCGGTTCGAGCTCGACGTGGAGATAGAGATCGCCCTGCGGGCCGCCGCCGATGCCCGGATTGCCCTGGCCTTTGAGCCGGATCTTCTGACCCTGCATCACGCCCGCCGGCACCGTGACCTTGAGCGTGCGCACCTCGGGACGGAACTGGCCGTGCACGTCGGGCACCATCGTCTGCAGCGTGATCTGGCGCGTCGCGCCGTGATAGGCCTCCTCGAGCGTGACCGCAAGACGGTATTGCAGATCGTCGCCGCGCATCGCGAAGCCGGCGTCGCCGAACGGACCGCCGCGCCGGCCGCCGCGGCCGCTGCGGCCGCCGAAGATCGCTTCGAAGAAATCGCTGAACTGTCCGGCGTCGCCCGCGCTGTAGCCCGCGCCGCCCGGCGCGGCATGCCAGCCCGGCGGCGGACGGAATTCGCCGCCGTCGTGCGCGCCGTAGCGCTTGAGCTCGTCGTATTCCGCGCGCTTCGCCGGATCCTTCAGCACCTCGTAGGCCTCGCCCACTTCCTTGAAACGCGCCTCGGCGTCCGGCTCCTTGCTGACGTCGGGATGGAATTTGCGCGCGAGGCGCCGGTACGCCTTCTTGATCTCTTCGGCGGAAGCGTCGTCCGCGACGCCCATGACCTTGTAGTAGTCGACGAATTTCATGGCTCGTGTCCAGGCGGATGGATGATCCCGCGACGCGCCACGCGCCCGCGGACCGGACCCTATTCTGGCACAGGGCCCGGCGCTCCCGGGTCGGCGGCTGCGACATCCGTGCGGATCGTCCCATCGACCGCAATTGCATGCATGCCCGTTCCGCGCGATCGCAGCCTTGCTGCGTCCGCGCCTTCCGTGCTTATGATCCGCGCGGGCCAGAGAGCCCGCTCACGATACGAGAACAACTCAGGAGGTGACATGAAACCACGCGCAGCAGACGACTACGCCCAGGTCGACGAGATCGCCTGGCAGCCCTTTCCCGAAGCGCTCTCCGCGGGCGGCATCCGCTGGAAGCTCCTGCATGTCTCGCCCGAAATGGGTGCCTGGACGGCGATGTTCGACTGCCCCAGGGGCTCGTCCTTCGCACGCCACATCCACATCGGGCCCGGTGAGTACCTCCTGACGAAAGGCAAGATGGAGGTGCGGGGTGGAAAGGACAAGGGCGGTGCGACCGCGCTCGCGCCCGGCTACGGCTACGAAGCGTGTAATGCCCGCCACGACAAGACCTACTTCCCGATCGCGAGCGAGTTCTACATGACGTTCCTCGGGCCGCTGCACTTCATCGAGGAGGACGGCGCGACGCGCGCGGTCGTCGGCTGGGATCAGGCGCGCGCGCTGTGGGAGACGCAGACGGCAGCCGCGAAGAAGACCGGGAAAAAGAAGAAGTGAGGACCACCGGCCGTTCCCCCGGCGGCGGAACGGCCGGACCCCGGTTCAGTCGATGATCATCTCCGCCGGCACCGAGGGCGCGACCTCGACGAGCAGGGCTTCGAGCCGGCGGCAGAACTCGCTCGTGTCGAGCTGCACGCCGAGCGTCGGGGCGAGCTCCGCGAATTCCTCCAGCGCGCCGCGCAGGAGCACGGCGAGATCCGGCGCGCGTCCGCTGTAGATCCCCTCGAAGCGCTGGGCGAGCAGCGCGAGCCGCGCGATCGCCGGCAGCGGGCTCGGCAAGGTCGCTACGGCGCAGAGCTCGGCGGCGAAGTTTGCGAGCTGGCGTTCCGCCTCGCCGTCGCCGCGCGGTGCGGGTACCGTGCCCGGCGCGAACGTTTCCATCGCCTGCAGGATGATGGGCGGGAACTTCCAGTTGCCGGCGATGGCCTGGCCGATCGCGGCACAGGTCGTGCCCAGCACCTCGATCTCCGCTTCCTCCTGCGCCGCGCCCTTCTGCACGCGCCGCTGGATGTCGAGGAACTCGTCCTCGAGGTAGTAGACGAGGAGATTCCGGCCGAGCTCGTGGAAGAGCCCGCACACGAACGCCTCCTCGGCGAGCGCGCGACGCTCGGGGCCGGCGATGCGCCGCGCGATGAGGCCGGTGATGAACGAACGCACCATGGCGTCGCGCAGCGCCGGATTCTTCTCGCCGCCGTGGTCGAGCAGCAAGAGCCCGTTGCAGAGCATGCGCACGAGCTTCATGCCGACCAAGGCGATGGCCTGGCTGACGGTCTTCACGCCCATGCCGCCGCGGTCGAAGAACGCGGAGTTCGAGACCTTCATGAGCCGGTTCGTGAGCCCGTAGTCGCGCATCACGACGTCGCTCAACTGGTCGAGGCCGGCATTGCTCTCGTCGTCCGTGAGGCGGTTGATTTCGGCGACGCTCGTGGAGAACGCGGGGAACTCCGGGCGGCGCTGCAGCCGGCGCAGGATGAACTGCAGGGGCAGCGTGCCGTCGCCGCGCGCGGTCTTCGCTGCGACGATGTCCTTCAACACGCCGGCCATCTCGCCGGCGTCGCGATAGCGCGCCGCGCCCGAGACGGCGAGCGCTTCGCGGATGACGCCCACGACTTCGCTGCTCACCTTGCGGGCGGCGAGCCCCGGCCAGTCGAAGTCGCCGCTGCGGATCGCGGTCATGAGGTTCGTGAGCTTCTCCTCGCGCACCGCCGGTTCGCCGGTCAGCACTTCGAAGAAGATGAGGCCGGTCGCGAAGACGTCGGTCTGGGTCGTGAGCTGGCCGCCCGTGAAATGCTCCGGGCTCATGTAGCGCGGCGTGCCGGTCACGGTCTCCCGCCACTCGTCGCCGAGCATCGAGGTCGCGAAACGCGCGAGGCCGAAATCCATGATGCGCGCCCGGCCGTCGTGCTCGACCATGATGTTGTTCGGCGAGAGATCGAGATGCAGGATGCCCAGGGCGTGCGCCGCGGCGAGCCCGTCGAGCACCTGGCGCATGAGCTCGACGCCCGAGCGTTCGGGATAGGCCCCGCTCTCCTGCAGCACGGTGCGCAGCGTCCGGCCGCGCACGTACTCGAAGACGAGATACGGCAGATTGCGGTGCAGGCCGGCGTCGTAGACGGGGATGATGTTCGGATGGGCGAGCTTCGCGACGATGCGCGCCTCGTCGATGAACGAGGTGTTCGGTGCCGCACCCCGGCGCTGGTGCGTGATGACCTTGATCGCGACCTTGCGCTCGAGCTGGGGATCGAAGCCGAGATAGACGCGTCCCTGCATGCCGCTGCCGAGCAGCGCATGGATTTCGAAGCGTCCAATCCTCGGTTTCTCGGACCCTGCCATGCCTCTCTTTACCTGCGGTGTATGCGGGGTTATCGGACCCCGGGTAGTGATCTTTACGCCGCCGCTGCAAACCTTCGTGGCCGCGTCCCGCCGGCTGCCCGGGCCCGGTTCACGCGCCGTGCACGCGCATCAGGCCCTCCTGGGTCGCACTCACGACGAGCTCCCCGCTGCGCCGGTAGAACGAGCCGCGCGCGAGACCGCGCGAGGCCGAGGTCGAGACGCCTTCGCAGTGATAGAGCAGCCACTCGTCCATACGGAACGGACGGTGGAACCACATCGCGTGGTCGAGGCTCGCGACGCTGATGTTCTCGTTCTGGAGCGTGAAACCGTGATGTCCGATCACCGTCCAGACGAGCCCGAAATCCGAGAGGTAAGCGAGGATCGCCCGGTGCAGCGTGTAGTCGTCGGGCAGCGGCGCGACGGTTTTCACCCACACCCGACGCAAGGGGTTGCCCTCCGCATCGTGGCCACCGAGCGGGCCGTCGATCGGCCGGACGTCGAAGGGCAGCATGATCTTGAACATCCGCTGGTAGCGCGCGGGCAGGTTCGCGATGCGCTCCGTATCATAGGTCATCGGCGCGATGTCCTCGGGCGGCGGCACGTCAGGCAGCGGGCGCTGGAACTCGAGCCCGTCCTCCGGAATGTGGAACGAGGCCTCGAGCGTGAAGACGGGCAAACCGTACTGGATCGCCGTCACGCGCCGCGCCGAGAAGCTCCGGCCGTCGCGGCTGCGATCGACCTCGTAGATGATGGGATTGTGCGAATCGGCCTCGCGCAGGAAGTAGCCGTGCATAGAGTGCACGGTGCGATTGCTGTCGACCGTCGACTGCGCGGCCTTCATCGCCTCGCCGAGCACCTTGCCGCCGTAGACGCGCTTGATGAGCGTGTCCGTGACGGCGCCGCGGAACAGATTCTCCTCGAGGCGTTCGAGCTTCAGGGCTTCGATGAGGGCGAGCAGCGGTTCGGACATGGGCATCCCCGGGTTCAGGAAAACGAGTATTCGGCCGTCGGGAAACGCTGTTCCCTGACCTCCGCCACGAAGGCTTCGATCGCGCCGTGGATCGATCCCACCTGCGCCATGTAGTTCTTCGAGAACCGTGTACGCTTGCCCGGCGCGATGTCCAGGATATCGTAGAGCACGAGGATCTGCCCATCGACGGCCATGCCGGCGCCGATGCCGATGACGGGGACGTGCGCGGCGGCGGTGATTTCCGCGGCGAGCGGCGCCGGCACGCATTCCAGCAGCAGCATGTCCGCGCCCGCCTCCTCCAGCGCCTTCGCGTCGGCGCGCATCTTCACCGCCGTGTCGGGCTCGCGGCCCTGCACGCGATAGGCGCCGTACTTGAAGATCGCCTGCGGCGTGAGCCCGAGATGCGCGCAGACCGGGATGCCGCACTCGGTGAGCCGCGAAACCATGTCGAGCTGCAGCGCGCCCCACTCGAGCTTGACGATCTCCGCCCCGCCCTCTTTCATCAGACGCGCCGCGTTCTTCAGACAATCCTCGGCCGAGGCATAGCTCATGAACGGCATGTCGGCCATCACCATGGCGCGCTCGACGCCGCGGCCGACCATGCGCGTGTGGTAGATGATGTCGTCCACCGTCACGGGGATCGTCGAGCCGTGGCCCTGCACGACCATGCCGACGGAATCGCCGACGAGGATGAAGTCGATGCCGGCGCGATCGAGCACGCGCGCGAACGCGGCGTCGTAGGCGGTGAGCGAAGCGATCTTCCGGCCCGCGGCCTTCATCTGCCTGACGGTGCTCGTCGTGACCTTCTTCGTCTCGATGTGCTGGCTCACGCGTCAGCCCCCGAAGCTCTGCGCCTTGCGTTCGACGCCCGTGAGAAAGCGCTTGAGCTCGATCGGCGCGCGGGTGTGCGTCCCCTTGCCGGCGAGCTCGACGCCGTCGTGTGCTTCGAGCTCGAAGGTGATGAGCGACTTCGAGACCTCGGCGACTTTCGCCGTCACCGTGATCGTGAAGCCGACCGGGGTCGCCGCGAGGTGCTTCACGTTCACCGCGGCCCCGACCGAGACCCAGCCCTCGGGCAGCAGGGGCGCGACGAGCCCGGTCGCGACGACCTCCATGAACCAGATCATGTTCGGCGTCGCGTACACCGGCGGCAGGGTCGGCACATGATGCGCAACCGTCAATTCCGGAGTGACGACGAGGGATTTCGAGGTGCTGATGCCGACGGGGATGAGGTCGGGGAGATGCATGGTGGTCTCGCTCGGGGTTGGACGCTCGGGTCGATTCTAGCGTGAGTGGGGGGATGGATGGCGAGGCCTTCGCACGACGTCCAGCCGGCGGGCATCGCGTCGTGCCCCGGACGATGTGTTTCGTGCGTCGAGGCACCCCATGGCGGAGCGCACCTTCCTTCTTGGCGGTGTCGTCCCGGCGCAGGCCGGGACCCAGTCACTGGACAGCGGCGTTCCCGTTTATCCCCGGGTCTGACGTACCGGTTGCACGCCACCTTCCTGGGAGGCAAGCGGACCCGAGGTTCACTGTAGGCGCCGAGGGTCACCGACTGGGTCCCGGCCTTCGCCGGGACGACGAGTCGCAGATCCCCGGCGGATGCCGACGATGCGGCGCATCGCTCTAACGCGCCAACCCCGGCAGCCACGCCGCGATCGCCGCGGCGATCTCCCGCGGCGAATCCTCCTGGATGAAGTGGAGCCCTTGCACCGTGACCTCCGTCGTATTCGGCCAGGCGCGCGCGAGCTCGCGCTGCGCGCCGGTCATGATCATGCCGGGCTCGGCGTTGACGAAGAGCTTCGGGATGGGCGAGGCCGCGAGAAACGCGCCATAGGCCTCGACGATTGTCACGACCTCGGGCGGCGTGCCGTCGAGCGGGATCTGGCGCGGCCAGTCGAGCGTCGGCCGGCGGCGTTCGCCGGGCTCGCGGAACGGCGCGAGATAGACCGCGAACTCCTCCGGGGCGAGCTCGCGCAGGATCGACTTCGGCAGGATGCGCCCGACGAAGACGTTCTTTTCCAGCACGAGCTCTTCGCCGGCCGGCGAGCGCAGGGCCTGGAAGATGCCGCGCGCGGATTCCGGCCATTCCTCCCAGGTCAGCGGCCGCACGATACCCTCCATGTGGCAGATGCCGGCGACCGCCTGCGGATGCCTGCGCGCCCAGTCGAAGCCGAGTGCCGTGCCCCAGTCGTGGATCACGAACGTGACGCTCGAGCTCACGCCGAGCGCAGCGAGCGCGGCATCGAAGAAGCGCTGATGGGTGGCGAGCGTGTACGTCCCCGGACCCGGGTTCGGCAAGGGCTCGGAATCTCCCATGCCGACGAGATCGAGCGCGATGCAGCGGCCGTGCGCGGCGAGCGCCGGCATGATGTTGCGCCAGAGATAGGAGGACGTCGGATTGCCGTGCTGGAAGACGATCGGTGCGCCGCTGCCCATTTCGACGTAGGCGAGCCGGCGGCCTTCGACGGTGATGAATTTCTTCTGATCGGACCAGGCGTTCGACATGATGCACCTCGTGGTTGTCGTTCGAGGTCCGATCAGCCGCAGGCGTAATCGGACGTCGGGAGTTCGATCGGGTCAATTGTCGTAACGGGCATCATACGACCCGACGACGAATGACGCGCATCGCGGTCGTCTCGTCGCGGGGGAGATCCCTTCGCTCCGCGCGCTGGAAGCCGGGGTATGACCCGCGTGGATAACTCGCTGCGCGAGTTATCCACACGCGTCAGACCCCGGCGCCCCACGCGTCGGACCCCGGTCCCCGCTCAGCGCCGCGCCTGGTCCACGAGCGCCATGATGCGCTCGGCCTGTTTAAGGTGCGGCTTGTCGAGCATCTTGCCGTTGAGCTGCAGCGTGCCGGCATCCGGCTGCGCGGCGAAGGCATCGATCACGGCCCGGGCCTGCGCGAGCTCGGCTTCGGTCGGACTGAACGCGGCATTGATCACGGCGACCTGATCGGGATGGATACAGATCTTGCCGGTGTAGCCGTCGCGGCGCGCGTCCTCGCATTCCTTCTTCAGCTTCGCGCTGTCACGGAAGTCCGGCAGCACCGTGTCGATGGCCTGCACTTCGGCGTGATGCGCGGCGTAGAGACACAGCGAACGCGCGAGCACGTAGGGATGCGTGTACTGGCCGTCGTCGCCCTTGTTCGAGCTCGCGCCGAGCGCGGCACTGAGATCCTCCGCGCCCCAGGTGATCGCGCGCAGGCGCGGCGTCACGCCCTTGTAGGTGCCGAGGCCGAAGGCCGCGCCCGCGGTCTCGGTCGCGATCGCGAAAATAGCGACGGCGCCGATCGGGATCCCGGCCTCGACTTCGAGCGCGTCGAGGTAGTGCGAGAGCCTCAGGATGTCCGCCCCGCTCTCGGTCTTCGGGATCGCGATGCCGTCGGGCCGCGCGCAGACGACCGCCGCGAGATCCTTCAGCGCGTCGTCCGAATCGATGGGATTCATGCGCACCCACAGCTCGCCCTTCGAGCGATCCGCGGACTTCAGGTATTCGCGCGTCATCTCGCGCGCGACGGGACGCCGCGAGGCGGCAACGGCGTCCTCGAGATCGAGGATCAGCGCGTCGGCGCCGCAGCTCGCGCCCTTCGCGAGCTTCTTCTCGCTGTCACCGGGGACGAACAGCATGGAACGGAGCATCATGCGGGCTTCCTCAACATCAGGCCCGAGCGCTTGCAGGTCGCGACGAGCTCGCTGTGCTGGTTGTAGGCGCGGTGCGCGAAGATCACGATGCCGTTCTGCGGACGCGACTTGCTCTCGCGCAGCTCCATGACCTCGCTCTGGAAGCGCAGCGTGTCGCCGTGGAAGACGGGCTTCGGGAAGCGCACTTCGTCCCAGCCGAGGTTCGCGACCGTCGTGCCGAGCGTCGTGTCGTAGACCGAGACGCCGACCATCACCGAGAGCGTGAAGCAGCTGTTGACGATGCGCGTGCCGAACTCCGTGTGCTGCTTGCAGTACTCTTCGTCGAGGTGCAGCAGCGCGGGGTTGTGGGTCATGGTCGTGAAGAGCACGTTGTCGGTCTCCGTCACGGTGCGGCGGATCGGGTGATCGAAGATCTGGCCGACTTTGAATTCCTCGAAATACAGTCCGGGCATCGGGTCATCTCCCTCGTTGCGGAAAGCACGGCAGGCTGGCGAGTGGCCTCACGGTGGACGGAAACCCGGGACCTGCTGGTTGGATGGATGGGGCCGGGGCATTATACGGGAAGCCGGCGAGTGCATGACCGGCACCCGGAAACCCGCAACCAGGAGACAGCCCATGACGGCAGCCGCGTACCGCTTCGACGATCGCCGGATCACCTACCACCCTTTCGGCAATTACCGGGGCTTCGTCTACACCCTGCTCGACGTGAACGTCGAACAGCGCACCGTCGAGCTCCTGTTCAAGTTCGAGCCGAACGCGGAGTGCTTCTACCATCGCCACGTCGCGCCGACGACCACACTCGTGCTCGAAGGCGAGCAACGCATTCGCGAGCCCGACGGCAAGGGCGGGGAAATCGTGAAAGTGCGGCCTGCGGGCAGTTTCGCGGTCGGCACGCCGGGTGACGTGCACATCGAAGGCGGCGGACCGGAAGGCGCGACGCTGTTCCTGTCGATACGCGGCGAGACGGACCACATCTACGACCTTCTGAACGACGATCTCTCGATCCGGCACTCGGTGTCGATCCAGCAGTTCAGGCAGACGTTCGAGGAGATGCGGGGAGAGGTCTTATAGGAAGGGCCGACGCAGGAGGCGCAGCGATCGCAGTCCTGGTTCCTCGCCGTTCGAGATCCCTTCGCGCGAGGCTCTCGAATTGGGGTCAGGAATCGGGAATCGGGGTCAGAGTCCAATTGAATTGGACTCTGACCCCGATTCGAATTGGACTCTGACCCCGATTCGAATTGGACTCTGACCCCGATTCAATCGGACTCTGACCCCGCATGCGTCCCACGCCTCAGACCCCGGCACCCGTCACGAACTCCGCGGCATACCCCGTCTCGCGCAGCTTGTAGCGCTGGATCTTCCCCGTCGCCGTCTTCGGCAGCGTGTCGACGAACGCGATCCACCGCGGATACTTGTACGGTGCGAGACGCGATTTCACGTGGGCCTGCAGGGCGCGGCCGAGCTCCGACGTGGCGGCATAGCCGTCCTTCAGCACGACGAACGCCGCGGGCTTCACGAGCTCGGTTTCGTCGGCCCGCCCGATCACCGCGACCTCGAGCACGGCCTCGTGGCTCATCAGCGCCGACTCCACTTCGAACGGCGAGACGTAGATGCCGCCGACTTTCAACATGTCGTCGCTGCGTCCGGCGTAGACGTAGTAGCCGTCCGCGTCCTGGCGGTATTTGTCGCCGGTGCGCGTCCACGGGCCCTGGAACGTCTGGCGGCTGCGGGCGCGGTTGTTCCAGTACATGAGCGCCGCACTCGGGCCCGCGACCTGCAGTTCACCGGTCTCGCCCGGCGCGACGGGCTGGCCCCGATCGTCGAGGATGCGAACTTCGTAGCCGGGCACGGGTTTGCCCGTCGTGCCATGGCGGACGTCGCCGGGACGGTTCGAGAGGAAGATGTGCAGCATCTCGGTCGAGCCGATGCCGTCGAGGATCGGCAGGCCGAAATGCGCTTCCCAGCGTCGGGCGATCTCCTCCGGCAGCGCCTCGCCCGCCGAGCTGCAGCGGCGCAGATCGAGCTCCTCGGCGCGCGGCAGATCGGGATGCGCGAGCATGGAGGCGAAGAGCGTCGGCACGCCGTAGAAGATGCTGGGGCGGTAGTCGCGCAGACGCTTGAACACCGCCTCCGGCGTCGGCCGCTCCGCCATCAGGAGCGTCGTCGCGCCCGCGGCGAGCGGAAAGCTCAAGCCGTTACCGAGCCCATAAGCGAAGAAGATCTTCGCGGCGGAGAAAACGAGATCCCCGCTCGTCACGCCGAGCACGCCGCGGCCGTAGAGCTCCGCGGTCTCGACGAGGCTCGAATGCACGTGCACCGTGCCCTTCGGTTTGCCCGTCGAGCCCGAGGAATAGAGCCAGAAGCAGGGTTCGTCGGCGACGGTCGCGGCGATTTCCGTCACCGGCGCGGCCGCCTCGAGCAGCACGTCGAGCCGCGGATGCTCGGCGTGTCCTGCGCCTGCGACGATCAGCTGTTCTAACGTCGGTACGCGTCCGAGCGACGGCGCGACCTGGCCGACGAGCGGCGCCGAGACGACGGCCACGCGGGCCCGGCAGTCGCCGAGCAGGTATTCGTAATCGCCGGGCGTGAGCAGCGTGTTGACGAGCACCGGCACGATGCCGGCTTTGATGGCGCCGAGGAACACGCAGGGCAGATCGAAGGTATCGAGCATGCAGACGAGGAGACGCTCCTCGCGCTGCAAGCCCTGGGCGCGCAGTACGTTCGCGACGCGATTGCTGCGCGCTTCCAGCACGTCGTAGGTGTAGCTGCCGGCGTCGTCGATGTAGGCCGGCTTCGCGCCGCGTCCCGCGTCGAGATTGCGCGTGATGAGATCGTGCGCGGCGTTGTAGTCGCGCGGAATGTCGAGTATCGGCGGGCTGACGCGGTGGTCCGCGCGGCTCAGGCTAGGCATACGCTCCCCTCTCAGGCGCGCGACGGCAGTGCGGCTCGATGCGTGACGACGCGATCGATGCGCCTGCTGCGTCGGCACATCCAGTAAAAGTCGACCTCGTGGCCGGGCGCGGCGTGCGCCCGGCCGGTGTCGCGCGGTCGTCGCCGCGCGCTCAGTATTCGGGTGCCAGCTCCAGCTTCAAGCCGTCGAGCTCCGGTGAGAATTCGATCTGGCAGGCGAGACGCGAAGTCTCCCGGAAGTGCCCGGTGTCCTCCACCAGCACCTGCTCCGTGGGCGTACGCGGCGTGAGGCCGTCGGCCCAGTGCGGATCGATGTAAACGTGGCAGGTCGAGCAGATGCACTGCCCGCCGCACGTCGCCTCGACGGGCAGGCCCGCGTTGCGCAGGATTTCCATCAGCGAGAGACCCTCGCGGGCCGGGAGCGCGTGCTCGACGCCGTCGCGATCCAGTGCGTGTATGACGCCCATGCCGGCCTCACATCTTCACGTAGGGGAAATCGAGCGCCTGGTTGTTGATGCCGATGCGCGGCGGCGCGACCCAGCTCGCGTACTGGCCCGGCTCCTTGCACTGGACCATGAGCGAGCGCACGTATTCGCGATCGGCCTCGGTCGGCAGCCAGTGGTGCACTTCGCGATCCCACTCGTCGCCATGCACGATGCGTCCCTCGGGTGTGCACAAGACGTCCGAGAACTCGCCGATCTTGCGGTGGAACGCGCGGTGCGGGAGCGTCAGCTTGAAATCGATACCGGCGTCCGCGATCACCTTGTTCCATCGATCGACGCCGCGCTGGCAGTCGGTGATGTAGTCGTCGCGCAGGCGTTCGTTGATGACGGTGAGCGCCGGCAGCTCGATGCGCGAGAAGCCGTCGTCGGCGCGGCGGAGCACGGCGTAGGAGTCGTCCTTGAGCTGATGATCGTCCTTCAGCATCGCTTCCTGGAAGCGGCCCTTGAGCCCCAGCGTGAAATAATTCGCCGCGTTCGTCGACTGCTCGGCGCCGAAGAGATCCTCGGAGACGCTGAAATGGAAGTTCACGTACTTCTGGATCGTCGGCAGATCGATCGCGCCGAACGTGCGCACGTCGTCGGTCTTCTTCTCGCGCATCACGTCGCAGGCGCGCTGGATGACGCGCGCGACACCCGTCTCGCCGACGTACATGTGGTGCGCCTCTTCCGTCAGCATGAACTGGCAGGTGCGGGCGAGCGGATCGAAGGCCGACTCCGCGAGCGAGGCGAGCTGGTACTTGCCGTCGCGGTCCGTGAAGAACGTGAACATGTAGAACGACAGCCAGTCCGGCGTCTTCTCGTTGAAGGCCCCCAGGATGCGCGGCTTGTCGGGATCGCCCGAGCGGCGTTGCAGGAGCTCCTCGGCCTCTTCGCGACCGTCGCGGCCGAAGTGCGCCATCAGGAGATACACCATCGCCCACAGGTGACGCGCCTCCTCGACGTTGACCTGGAAGAGATTGCGCATGTCCATGAGCGAGGGCGCGGTCGCGGCGAGCAGGCGCTGCTGCTCGACGGACGCGGGCTCGGTATCGCCCTGGGTCACGATGAGACGGCGCAGCGGGCCGCGGTATTCGCCGGGGACCTCTTTCCAGACCGCCTCGCCCTTGTGATCGCCGAAGTTGATCTTGTTCTCGCCGTCCTGCTCGGCGAGGAAGATGCCCCAGCGGTAATCCGGCATGCGCACGTGGTCGAAATGCGCCCAGCCGTTCTTGTCGACGCTGATCGCGGTGCGCAGATACACCTCGCGATCCTGGTAGTAACCGGGACCCTCGACGTTCCACCAGGTCATGAACTTCGGATGCCATTCCTCGAGCGCGCGCTGCAGGCGGCGATCGGAGGCGAGATTCACGTTGTTCGGGATGAGCTCGTTGTAGCTGACTGTCGCGGACATTCTGTTGACACTCCTCGTGGCCGTCAGACGCGGCGCTTGTGATATTCGGGTTTCTCGCCCGTGCCGTAGAGCACGAGCGCGCCCTTCTCGCCGACGGCGTTCGGGCGCTGGAAGATCCAGTTCTGCCACGCGCTCAGGCGGGCGAAGATTTTCGATTCGAGCGTTTCGGGGCCGGCGAAGCGCAGATTCGCCTCCATGCCGGTGAGCGCATCGGGCGAGAAGCTCGCGCGGGCCTGCAGCGCGATGCGCACCTCGTCCGCCCAGTCGATGTCGTCGGGCGTGAACGTGACGAGGCCGAGCGCGGCGGCGGCGCGCGCGGCCAGCGCCCTGCCCTGCTCTGCCTTCAGCGCGGCGATCGTGTCGGCCTCGTCGAGGAAGCGCGTTGCGAGGCGCGTGAGCCCGTTCACCATGGGATAAGGGCCGAAGTTCATCGCGGTGAGCGCAACGGTCGCGGCCGGACGATCGTCGCCCTCGAACCGGCCGTCGAGCATGAACGTCTGATCGCAGGCGAGGGCGAGCTCGAGCAGCGTGCCGGTGAAGCAGCTTCCCGGCTCGATGACCGCGAAGAGGCTGCGCGCGCTCACGTCGACGCGCTTCAGCACGCGCTTGAGATAGAGCGTCACCTCGCGCACGAACCAGTCGTCGGCGTGCGCGGCGAGCACGGCATCGGCGCCGGCGACGAGCGCCGCATCGCCCTCGGTGCGGAACACCCAGGTGCCGATCTCCTCTTCGTTGAAGCGCAGATGCAGGATCGCGTCGTCCAGCGCGCGGGCGAGCGCGAGCGGCCAGAACGCCGTACCCTCGGCCGCCATCGCGGCGGGCTCCGTCGGCACGGGCGCGGTGGGCGCGCGGACGGTGAAGGTCGCGGTGCGGAGCTGGCGGTCGATCGCGACGTCGAGGTGAGGATAGTGCAGGGCATCGGCCTCGAAGCTCCGCGCGAGCGGCGCGAGCCCGATGCCTCGCGCGTCATGCGGACGATCGCTCTTCGCCGCCGCGGCGCGGGCGCGCTCGTCGACGGTCTGTTGGAAGCGCGAGGACGGGACGACCTCGTCGACGAGCCGCCACTCGACGGCGCGCTGACCGCGGATGCCCTCTTCGATCGTGCAGAAGAAATCCGCGCGGTCGCGGCGCACGCGGCGCTTGTCGACGAGCCGCGTGAGTCCGCCCGTGCCCGGCAGTACGGCGAGCAGCGGCGTCTCGGGCAGCGAGACACTCGACGCACCGTCGTCGGCGAGCACGATGTGATCGCAGGCGAGTGCGAGCTCGTAGCCGCCGCCGGCGCAGGAGCCCTTCACCGCGGCGATGAACGTCTGCTGCGAATGGCTCGTCGCGTCCTCGATGCCGTTGCGCGTCTCGTTCGTGAACTTGCAGAAGTTGACCTTGTGGGCGTGCGTCGACTTGCCGAGCATGCGGATGTTCGCGCCGGCGCAGAACACGCGATCCTTGAGCGAGGTGACGACGACCGCGCCGACTTCGGGGTGCTCGAAGCGCAGACGCTGCACGGCATCGTAGAGCTCGATGTCGACGCCGAGATCGTAGGAGTTCAGCTTCAGCTCGTAGCCGGGCTTCAGCGGTGCGTTCTCCGCGACGTCGAGGCCGAGGTACGCGACCTCGCCGTCGAAGCGCAGCTTCCAATGGCGGTACCGCGCAGGTGCGGTCTGAAAATCTATGGCCCCGGCCGGGGCCGGGACGATCGCCGCGAGAGCGTCGGTCTGTAAAGCGCGATGCATTATATTGCAGTCTCCACTGGGCTCAGGTTCAGGCGTATGGGCTCTAGCGCGAGGATTTCCTCGAGGACCTCGGCGACGCCGCGGCCCGACGTGTCGACGGGCACGTCCGCACGCCGGTACAGCGGATCGCGCTCCTTCAAAATCCGGCGCAGGTCATCCATGGCCCGGCGGTTGTCCGCCATCGGGCGGTAGTCGCCCTGGGCGATGACGCGGTTCATGTGCTCTTCGGGCGTGGCGCGCACCCAGATCGTGAAGCTGCTCGCGAGCAACAGCTCGAACGTCGCAGCCTCGGAGACGAGGCTGCCGCCGGCTGCGATGATGGCGCGCGGGAAACGCTTGAGCGTCGCGTGCAGGGCCTGCCGCTCGTAGCGCCGGTAAGTCGCCTGGTCGCCGCGCGTGAAGATGTCCGCGATCGCCATCCCGGCTTCGCGTTCGATCTCCTGCGCGAGCTCGACGAACGGGAGTCTCAGCCGTTGCGCGAGTGCGGCGCCGAGCGTGCTCTTGCCGGCACCACGCAGGCCGATCAGCGCGACCCGCTGGACGCGGCCGCGGCTCCTGCTCCGCCCTTCGGCGACGTGCCCGTAGAGCCGCTGCAGCTCTGACTCACCCGCTTCGCGCAGCCAGTTCCGCAGGAGCGCGTACTCGACCGGGCGCTCGGACGACTCGTCGAGCAGATCGTCGACGGGCACGTTCATGGCCTGGCCGATCTGGCGCAGCAGGACGATCGAGACGTTGCCCTTGCCGGATTCGAGCTCCGCGAGATAGCGCTCCGAGACGCCGGACTGCCGGGCGAGCATCTTGCGGGACATGCCGCGCTGGGCGCGGATCGTCCGGACCTTCGCCCCGACGCCCGCCAGATATTCTTCGGAACCCGCTATGCGCACCGCTGCTGCCTCCGTCCGTCCCGCCCGATGCGAAACGTTCTCGCAGGGTAACTGCTTTATAGTTCATGCTCAAGCCTCGAACTGCACGTCATCCGACCGCAGGACGGCTCATTCAGGCGGCATCACGCGCCGCAAGCGGCTCACGCGGCGGCGAGCTCCTCGCGCAGCACGTTCTTCTGCACCTTGCCCATGGCATTGCGCGGCAGCGCCGGCCGCAGGACGTAACGCTTCGGGCGCTTGTAGCCCGCGAGGCAGTCCTTCACCGCCGCGCGGAGCGCCGTTTCGTCGCAGGCCGCGCCGGCTTTCATCACCAGCACGGCGACGACCTCCTCGCCGAAGTCCGCGTGCGGCAGGCCGATGACCGCGGATTCGAGCACGCCGGGCTGCGCATCGAGCACCTCCTCGATCTCCTTCGGATAGACGTTCAGCCCGCCGGTGATGATCAGATCCTTCGCGCGCCCGACGAGCGCGAGATAACCGTCGCCGTCGAGCACGCCGTCGTCGCCGGTATTGAAGAAACGTTCCGCGGTGAAATCCTCGGCGGTCTTCTCGGGCCGCCGCCAATAGCCGCGGCAGACGTTCGGTCCGCGCACCTGGACGTGACCGATCGTGCCCGTCCCGACCGGCGCGCCCGCGTCGTCGACGATCCGCAGCTCGACGCCCGGCAGCGGCGGGCCGACGGCGCCGGCCTTGCGTGCGCCGCGTACGGGATTCGAGGTGATGACACCCGTCTCCGTCATGCCATAGCGCTCGACGATCGTCCGGCCCGTGCGCTGCTCGAACGCGCGGAACGTCTCCGGCAGGAGCGGCGCCGAACCGCAGGTCCAGAGCCTGAGGTGCGCGGCAGCCTCGGCGGTGAAAGCGCTCGCGCCGAGCAGCCGCGTGTAATACGTCGGCACGCCCATCATCACCGTCGCCTCCGGCAGCGCCGCGAGCACGGCCGCGACGTCGAACTTCGGCAGGAACAGCAGCCGCGAGCCCGAGAGCAGCGTGCAGCCGAGCGAGATGAACAGTCCGTGCACGTGGAAGATCGGCAGCGCGTGCAGCAGCACGTCGTCCCGACGGAACTCCCAGGCCGCGGTGAGCGCGCGCGCGTTCACGGCGAGATTGCGGTGCGTGATCTCGATGCCCTTCGGCTTGCCGGTCGTGCCCGAGGAATAGAGCAGCGCGGCGAGCTCGTCCGGGGCGCGCGGGACGACCTCGAAGTCGGGTGCCGCGCTCGAGACGAGCTCCGACAGCGTTCCCTGCCCCGTCTCGTCGAGCGTCAGGCGATGGGCGATACCGAGCCGCGCGCAGAGCGCGGCGAGTCCGTGCGCCGTCGCCGGATCGTGCACGACGAGCGCCGGCGCCGCATCGTCGAGGAAGTACGCGAGCTCGGCCGCGGTATAGGCCGTGTTCAAGGGATGGAACACGAAGCCGGCGCGCAGGCAGGCGAAATAGAGCCAGATCGCCGCCGGACTCTTCTCGACCTGCACGCTCACGCGATCGCCCGGCACGAGGCCGAGATCGCTCAGCGCGCGCGCGAGCCGGGCGGATTCGCGTTCGGCGTCGCCATAGGTGCGCGTTCGCCCGTCGGGCGTCGTCAGCAGCGGCGCGTCGGACCCGGGGAAGTGGCGGCGGAATTCGGAGTAGAGATTGGCGTCGTCAGGCATGGTGCTCGGGCCCGGTGAACGGCCCGGGCCACGGAGCCCGGACCGCGCGGAACGATGGGGACGATCAGAGGCTGCGGCCGATGAGCTCTTTCATGATCTCGTTGCTGCCGCCGTAGATCATCTGCACGCGGCCGTCGGCGAAGAAGTGCGCGATCGGATAATCCATGATGTAGCCGTAACCGCCGTGGAGCTGCAGGCAGCGGTTCGCGAGCTCGACCTGCTTCTCCGTGCACCAGTACTTCGCCATCGACGCGCGCACGGAATCGAGCTCGCCGGCGTTCAGCGCCTGGATGCAGTGATCGAGGAACACACGGCCGATGAAGGCCTCAGTCTTGCATTCAGCGAGCGTGAACTTCGTGTTCTGGAAATCGAAGAGCGTCTGCCCGAAGGCCTGGCGCTGCTTCACGTAGTCCGTCGTCACGCGCACGATATTCTCCATCGCCGCGACCGCCGAGACCGCGATGATCAGACGCTCGCGCGGCAACTGGTTCATGAGCTGGTAGAAGCCCTGCCCCTCGACGCCGCCGAGCACGTTCTCCACTGGCACGCGCACGTTGTCGAAGAAGAGCTCGCAGGTGTCCTGGCCCTTCATGCCGATCTTCTTCAGCGGCTTGCCGCGCGAGAAGCCCGTGACTTTGTCCGGCTCCATGAAGACGAGCGAGATACCTTTCGCCCGGGCCGACGGATCGGTCTTGCACACGACACAGATGAGGTTCGCGTTGTAGCCGTTCGTGATGAAGATCTTCGAGCCGGTGATCGAGTACTCGTCGCCGTCGCGGACCGCGCGGGTCTTCACGGCCTGCAGATCGGAGCCCGTGCCCGGTTCCGTCATGGCGATGGACGTGATGAACTCGCCCGTCGCCATCTTCGGCAGCCAGCGCTGCTTCTGCTCTTCCGTGCCGTAGCGCACGATGTAGTGCGCGACGATGCTCTGGATGCCGCTGCCGAACGCCGACACGCAGGCCCGCTGCAGTTCTTCGTAGACGACCGCGTCGAAGCCGAAATCGCCGCCCGCGCCGCCGTATTCCTCCGGGACGTCGGGGCAGAGCAGCCCGACTTCGCCGGCCTTCAGCCAGTACTCGTGCTCCATGTGGCCGCGCTCGGCCCAGCGTTCGCGATGCGGAACGAACTCGGTCTCGATGAACTTGCGGACGGCCTCGCGGTAGATGTCGTGATCGGGGGTGAGCCAGGGAGAGCGATAGTTTTCCATGTCGGACCTTCATCTGGGTGGTGCGGCCTGGGCGGGCCGCACCGCGTTGTGAGTTCGTCGCACCTTTCGGACCCGGAGTATAAACCGCCTTGCGTACGGCCGGCCCCCGCCCGGCGACGCGAACGCGGCGCGCGAGGCGAACGGGCCGACCGGTGCGCGGGCCCGGAAGGTGCGCGAGCTCAGCCCGCTGCAGGAACGACGGCGCCGCGCCTCCCGTTCGAGCGGCGCCGCGCCGTGATCAGACCGACCAAGCTGCTGCCGAGCAGCCAGACGGCACCCGGCAGGGGCACGGCATCGACCGGAGTGAAACCGACCGTGAACTTCGCGGCCGACAAATCGAATTGACCGGTGGGGTCGATCACGCGCGAGAGCGCGAAGCTCGAGGTGTGGGAGAAGTCGGCGGCGAGCGTCGCGTCGGTATAGCTGTCGAGCGCGAAGCTCGCCTCCGCGGTCTGGTTCAGACGCAGGGTGAAGGTCCCCAGGGCATAGAGGAACAACTGATTGCCCGGCGAGGGATCCGAATGCGGATCGGGAACGACGGTGACGTCGAAGTCCTGGTCGAGCAGGAGTGCGAGGTGCGAGAAGCGGAAGCCGCTCAGCGGGCCGTTCAGATCGTCTTCGGCGTTGAGCACGCTGCCGGCCGGGAACAGACCGAGTTGCGAGGCGGGTGCGGCCGGCAGGACCGTGAGATTGCGCGTGCTCCAGTCACCGCCCAGGGTGATGGCCGGGGCGAGCGCGCGGGCCGGATTGAACGTCAAGCTCACGCTACCCTGCGCGGTCGTCGTCGCCTGCGGTCCGACCTGCAGGGGGCGGTTGCCGATGACCTCGAGGCTCTCGCTGAAACGCGCCACGCTGTCCGCGCTGCGCTCGGTCGAGTACAGCAAGCGCCCCTTCGTCTCGTGGAGGAAGTCCGCGGTGAGGCCGCAGCTATCGAAGTTCGGGCCACTGTCGCAAGTGCCCGCCCACTGCTGGAACTGGTGCGTCAGGTCGAAGCCGGGCTCGATCATCACCGTCACCCGGTACTCGACCGCCGCCGTCGCCTTCGCGCTGCCGACGAGATTGCCGCTCGCTTTGGCGATGGCCTCGGTGCCGAGCACGACGCTGCCGTTCTGCTGACCGACGACGCCGTAGGCGTAGCCGCCCGCGTTAGCGCTCGCCGGAGTCGTCCCGTGCAGGGCGCTCGCACTGCTGCTCACCAGGGATCCGACGCGCGGCGTCTGCTGATCGTCGTCCGCGAGGTCCGGTTGGAACTGGTAGGCATCCTGCATCCGCGCAGAGGCCGTGATGAGATCGACGGCGGCCGCGCCCGGGACGATGGCGAGACTACAGACCAGGGTGGCCAACGCGCGCAGCGGAGACTTCGTGGCGGGCGGGATCGCGATATTCATGGGGTGTCACTCCTGGGGGGCGAGGAACGGGGTCGGCAAGACGCGAGGCCACGCGGCCGCCGCACGAGTCCGGCCAGCGCGGCGCCGAACAGCCAGACGCCGGCAGGCAGCGGGACCGCACTGATGCGCGCCCGCAGCGTGAGGTCGAGCGGCACGAGCGCAGCGCGATAGCCGCTCGCGTTGTGGCCGGACAGCGTCAGGTGCAGCACTTCCTCGAAGTTGCCGCCGAGGGCACCGTCGAAACGGACGCTGAAATCACGCTGATCGCCGGCCTGGAGATCAGTGAGGCGCTCGACGCCGCTCAGGCTGAACGGCGCCGCCGCCGGGGCGAGGTCCGCATCGAGGCTGTCGGCCGGTCCGGCGGCCGCATTCGCGAGCCGCAGCACGGCGCCGGCTACCGCCCCCGGTGTGAGCGTGCCGAAATCGAGGACGAGCCCGGCCGTCGTCGTGAGCAGCGTGCCGTCACCACCGGTCAGGCTGAAGGCGGGCAGCGCATAGGCATTGACCTGGGCGTGGAGTTGCACCGCGGCGGCCGGAAGATCGCGGTCCGCGAGCTCCGCATCGTGGGAAGCGAAGACGAATTCAGCCGCGCCCGAATACACGCCCGCCGTCGTGGTCTCGAGACGGAGCGTGAAGGCATCGGAGGCGTCCCCGGCGAGCAGCCCGTCCGCGCCGAGCGTGCCCTGCGCCACGAAACCCGGCGCGACATTCGCGACCGCGCCGCGCAGCCGATCGACGAGCGCGCCCGTCGCCGTATTGCGCACGCCGACGGTCCGCGCCGCGACGTCGTCGCCGACGTGCGCGATGCCGAAGTCGACGGCCGGGATGGCGAGCTCGGCCACCGCCGGGGCGTAGACCCTGCCGCGCAGCGCGATGCGCTGCGTCGCGAGGTCCGTTCGACCCAGCGCACTGCTGCCTTCGCCATCCGAGACGAACGTCACCTGCGCCGTACCCGCCTTCTCGCCCGCGACCGAGGTCTCGAGGCCCACGCGGATACCGCCCACGTCGACGGCCCCGGCCGCGAGCAGGGTGACGCCACCGGTGGCCGCGAAGCCGTCGGAGGCGCCGCCTGCGCGCGCAGTCAGGCGCTCGGAGTAGTCGTCGTTCGCGGCCGTGTTCGCGATCGCGAGATCGCGCATGCCGGCCGCGTCGCCGAGGCGGAAGGCGCCGAATTCGATCGGCTGCGCATCGAGGATCGCCGCCCCTGCATAGCGGTAGACACCGGCCCCGGCCGTGACCGCGACGTCCTGTGCCGCGAGCGGCGTCACGCCGAGCCCGCTCGTTCCGGCGCCGTCGGAGGCGAATGCGACGTTCACCGTCCCGGACACCCGCCCGGCGCTGCCGGTATCGAGGGTGACCGTCAGGCTGCTGTCGTCGGTCGCGCCGGCCGCGAGGCGCGTGAGGCTGCCAGCCGTGTGAATGCGGGCGTCCGTGGCGGCGCCGAAGGCGGCGTTCAAGCGTTCGGAGTAACCATCCGCGGCCGCGGTGTTCGTCACGCCCAGGCCGCGCGCTGCGAGATCGCCGACGTGCAGGTTGCCGAATTCGAGGGCCGCGAGCGTATTCGGCGCGGCGAAGCGAAACACCTCGCCGCTCACTGCGACCGTCTGCGCGGCGAGACCGAGCACCGGCAGGCCGCTGGTGCCGGCGCCATTGGAGGCGAGGATGAGCTGCACCGAACCCGCTTTGCGCCCGGCGCTGCCGGTATCGACCCCGACGGCGAGACTCGAAGCGTCGGTCGCGCCGGCCTGCAGGGCGGTGATCGCGCCGCCGTTCACCGTGGCGTCCCCCGTGAGCGTGCCGAAGCGTGCGTCGAGGCCCTCGGAATAACCGTCGTCCGGCGCGATGTTCGTGAGCGCGAGACGCTGACTCGCCGCGTCGCCGACGTGGCGGTTCGCAAGCACGATCGGTGCCGGCGCGCTCGCGGCCGCGAGGCGGAAGACGTCGCCCCGGACCGCGACGGTCTGCGCGGCGAGCGGCGTCTGGCCGAGACCGCTCGTACCCGTGCCGTCGGAGACGAAATCGACCGTGACCACGCCCTGCTTCGCCCCGGCACTGGCGGTGTCGACGCCGACCGCGAGTGCCGTGCCGTTGCTCGCGCCGCCGGCGAGGAGCGCGAGGCTGCCGCCGTTCGTCAGCGCGTCGCCGAGCGGCGTGCCGAAGCGCGCGTTCAAGCCTTCCGTGAATGCGCCACCCGGCGCGGCGTTCGCGATCGTGAGCGTCGCGCGCAGCGTGCCGCCGACACGCTGATTCGCGAGCCGCACCGGGCTCGCCGGCGCGATCGCCGCGGCCTCGGCGAAATTGAAAGCCGCCGCGCCCGCGGCCGAGCCGATGCCGAGCACCTGGCTGCGGGTGTTGTCGAAGTTGTCGAGGATATTGACCGACTGTCCGCTGAGCGCGGCATACACGCCGGCGGTGTCGACGGTGAAGACGACGTCGCGGACGAGGCCGGCGCCGGCGGCGACGGGTCCCCACGCGCCGGCGGACACCCCGTTGCCGCTCAAGCGCGCATCGTCGATCGCCCCGCCGTTCACGGCGTCCTGGATCGCGCCGCGCAGGGCCGGACCGCTCGTGCCGGTATTTTCGATGGTGTAGCTGCGGGTGTTCGCGCCGACGTGGACGTTGCCGATCACGAGGCCCGGCGTCGCGGTCGCGCCATCGCTGACGCCGTCCCCGCTCACGGCCTGGTTCACGTCACCCGCGGCCAGCAGGCGATTGCCGGTGCCCGTCGTCACGACGTGCGCACGCCGGTCGAAGGCATTGCCGCTGCCGAACGCCGCATTGAGATAGTCGTCGACGACGCTCAGCGTGCGCGCACCGAGGTTCAGGCTGTCCGCCGCGCCGGCGTGTTCGAGCGTGCCGACGCTGCTGTTGCCATGACTGAGATCGGCCGCCCCCAGCGCACCGAGGCGGAGCGTGCCGGTCCCCTGCAGCGACGAGGCGGACACGAAGTTCAGCGTCCCGCCCGCGACCTCGATCACGCCCTGGTTGTCGAAACGGCTGCGGACGTCCGTTGCGCCGAACCCGGTGCGCCTGAACGTGCCGGCGTTCGCGATGGCACCCTGGTTCGTGAAGCCGAGGGCACGCGCGGGCCCCGCTGCGCTGTCGTTGCCCTCGTCGTCGAACACCGCCCCGTTCGCGATCTCGAGCACGCCGGCGTTCGCTCCGGTGCCGAAGATCGCGATGACCGAGGGGAGGCCGGGCTGCTGCCGCCAGGTCGTCGCGCCGCGCAACTCGAGCCGGCGACCGGCCTGAACGTCGACCCGTGCCGCGTCGATCACCGCCGCACCGAGCACCGTCGCGCTGCCGCCGGCATTCGCGCCGATCTCGCCCATCACGCCGCCGGTCCAGCTCAGGGCGCCGATGCTCACGACGCCGCTGCCGCTCAAGGTGCCATTGCTGAAATCGAGGGTGTCGAGCGTGGTGTCCGCGCGGAGGCGGACGATCGTCTGCGAAGCGCTGCCGGCGAGGCGCAGCGTCGTCAACTGCAGGGCGCTCGCACTGTCCAGGGTGCCAGTGCGCAAATTGACGACGCCCGCGCCGAGCACTCGCGTGGTCGCATCGAGTGCGAGCGTGCCGTTGACGCCGAATAGCTCGAGCTCGCCGGCGTTGTCGATCGTAGCGCCGGTCAGGACATGCGAGACGCCGTTCACGCCGAACTGCAGGCGCGCGCCCGGCGCGACGACGAAGTGCCCGTCGCTCGCGCCGCC
The DNA here is from genome assembly GCA_016209015.1 of Gammaproteobacteria bacterium. GTDB lineage: Bacteria > Pseudomonadota > Gammaproteobacteria > JACQWY01. The sequence continues at coordinate 52,922 of JACQWY010000006.1, forward strand.
GCCGTTGAGCTCGAGCGCGCCGGCCACGACCTCGACCAGGCCGTGATTGTCGAACGCGGCGCGTACGTCGGTGACCGCTGCGCCGCTGCGCCGATAAGTGCCGGCGTTGTCGATCCGTCCGCTCGCATTGGCGAGGAACCCGAGCACGCGATGCGCGTTCGGATCCTGCTCGCCCGCGTCGTCGAAGCCCGCCCCGCTGCCGATGCTGAGCACGGCACCGCTGGCGGCGCTGCCGAACACCCGCAGTGAGGAACCCGCGCCCGTCCCCTGCGTCCACGTGGTGGGCCCGAACAATTCGAGCCGGCGCCCCGCCTGCAGCGTGAGTTGCGCGGCGGCAAGCGTCGTCGCGCCGGTCACGCGCGTGACGCCGCCGGCATTCGCGCCGGTTTCGCCGAGCGTGCCGCCTCGCCAGTCGAACAGATCGGCGGTGATCGTGCCGAGCCCGGCGAGCGTGGCCGATCCGCTCAGCACGAGCCGGCCCGCGGACGAGGCGGCGGCCGGACGCAGGATGCCGCCGGTCACGCTCAGCGTGCCGCTGCCGGAAAAGCTGTTCAGCGCGACCGTGCCGCTGCGGAACACGGTATTGAAGCTCGCGAGCGAGGCATCGTCGGCGGCGGCCGGGCGCGCGGGCGACCATTTCGCGGCGAGGTCCCAGAACGAAGCGTCGGGGCCGTTCCAGTTCACCGTGACCGCGGCGGCCGGGGTGAACGACTGCCAGATCAGCAGGGCCGCGGCCCATCCCGGTAATCCCATTGCGCGCATGACCGCCCTCCCGCTCGCGTTCGGCAGCCTCACCGCACGTCGCGCCGGACGACCGCCGGTGCGGTTCGTCGTCGCCAAGGTGACGCTGTCGGTGCAAACTAGAACGCCAGCAGGGACGGGACCATCGAACAGATGTCGTACGACATTCGGCGCAGATCGTTGCCGCTCCTGCCGGCGGCGGCAGCGCCCCATGACACGCAGCGCGCCTCGGCAGACGGGCAGGACGCCGAGGACTACGCGACCACCGAAGCGATGCGCGTGTTTCTCGACTCGCTGCCGGGCGGACTCGGCTCGGGGCTGTTCGGCGTGGCGGTCATGGGCTTCATCCTGCACCGCGTCGGCGTGCGCGAGGGCCTCGCGGGCTGGGTCGCGATCCAGGCCGCCCTGCTGACGCTCGCCGCCTGGCCCTACCTCCGCTACCGCGCCGGCGGCGATGCTCCGGAGAACGTGCGTCGCTGGGGGCGGCGCTTCGTGTGGATCGCCGGAGTCACTGCGCTCGGTTGGGGCGCGGCCGGTTTTCGATTCCTGCCCGGCACACCGTCCGCTGAATTGATCACCATCCTCGGGGTGTCGACGATCGTGATCGGCAGCATCGGCCACATGGCAGGCCACCTGCCGGTGTATTTCGCGTTCTTGATCGGGGCGGAGCTGCCGCTCGCGACCGCCCTGCTGCGCATCGGCGACGACGCGCATACCGCCATCGCGATCGGGCTCGGGGGCTTGATGATCGGATTACCGGCGTTCGCGCTCCAGGCCAACCGCTCGCTCAGGCAATCGTTCCTGCTCGCCCATCGCAACCGCGCGCTCGCCCACGCCCTCGAACAACGCAGCCGCGATGCGGAGCAGGCGAACCTCGCGAAGTCGCGCTTCCTGGCTGCGGCGAGCCATGACCTGCGCCAGCCGGTGCATGCGCTCGGCCTGCTGCTCGACGTGCTGCGCGGGCAGGAGCTGAATCCGGCGCAGGCCGCGACCGTCGAACAACTCGCGCGCTCCACCGCGGCACTCGATGGGCTCTTCGATGGCCTGCTCGACATCTCGAGGCTCGATGCGGGCGCGGTGGCGGTCGAGTGGTCGGCGATCCCGCTCGCGCCGCTCCTCGCCTCGCTGGTCGGCGAGTTCGCACCCGAGGCGCGCGCCAGGGAGCTCGCTTTGAGGCTGCGGGCGCAGCCGCTGACGGTGCGCAGCGATGCGTTGCTGCTCGGACGCATCCTGCGCAATCTGCTCGCCAACGCGCTGCGCTACACGCCGCGCGGTGGCGTGCTCGTCGCCTGCCGGCGGCGCGGCGAACGTGTCGCCGTCGAAATCCGGGATACCGGCATCGGTATCGCGCCATCCGAGCAGGAAGCGGTGTTCGACGAGTTCTACCAGTGCGGCAATCGCGAGCGCGATCGCTCGCTCGGCCTCGGCCTCGGTCTCGCCATCGTGCGCCGGCTCGCGCGGCTGCTCGACATCCCGCTCGAACTGCATTCGCGCCCCGGCCGCGGGACGCGGTTCCGCCTGATACTGCCGGAGGCCGCTGCGTCCGCCCCGGTCCAGGCGCCGCGCGTGGACGCCCCGGGCGGCACGCAGCTCGCGCAGCGCTTCGTGGTGGTCGTCGACGACGATGCGATGGTGCGCGTCGCGACCGAGCGGCTGTTCGCGGGCTGGGGCTGTACGACCGCCGGCTGCGGCGATCTCGCCGGCCTGCAGGCGGCGAGCGCGAACTGGTCGCGCAGACCGGACCTGATCGTCACGGATCTGCGGCTGCCAGGGGACGCCGATGGCGTGGCGGTAATCGAGTGGTTGCGCGAGGAATTCAACGCTCCCGTGCCGGCCCTGATCATGACCGGCGACGTCGTCGTGCCGGCCGCGACGGCGGACGACGATCGGGTGGTACTCCACAAGCCGGTCACGCCGGACACACTGCGCAGCGCGGTGCTCGGCCTGCTCGCCGCCTCGGCAACGGAGAGGCGCCCGTGCTGATCCTCGTCATCGACGATCACCCGCTGTATCGCGATGCGCTGACGCGCCTGCTGCCGCAGATCTTCGAGGGCGCACGCGTGCTCTCCGCCGGCGACTGGGCCAGCGCCGCGCGGCTGCTCGAGGCCGAGCGCGATGTCGCTCTCGCGCTGCTCGATCTCGAAATGCCCGGGACACACGGTCGCGGCGCGCTGACGGCCTTGCGCGCCGACCATCCGGAGATCAAGGTCGTGATCGTCTCGGCCTCGGAAGACGCGGCCGAAGCGCGCCGCTGCCTGGCGGAAGGTGCGCAGGGCTTCATTCCGAAGTCGGCGCGCACGGAAGTGCTCGCAGCCGCCTTGCGCCTGGTGTGCGAAGGCGGCGTCTATGTCCCGCCGCTGCTGTTGGAGCCGCCGCCCGCGGGCCCGGCGTGCGACGAGGCGCTCACCGCACGCGAGCTGCAGATCCTCGCCTTGCTGTGCGACGGCCTGTCGAACAAGGCGATCGCGCGCCGGCTGCAGATTGCCGAGCCGACCGTGCGCGCTCACCTCTCGGCGGTGTTCCGCGCCCTCGGCGTCGTCAACCGCACCCAGGCCGCGCGCGTCGCGCGCATGCGCGGTCTGGTGAACGAGGAATGAGCCCGTCCGGTCAGGCGGAGTGCAACCCGAACACCGACACGCTCGCCACGTTGCGGAACGGATGGCCGCCGAGGTTGTGAGTGAGGCCGGTCGTCGGGGACTTCAACTGCCGGGGCCCGGCGCGGCCGAGCAGTTGCAGGTACATTTCGTACGCCATGCGCAGGCCGCTCGCGCCGATGGGATGGCCGAAGCACTTCAGCCCGCCGTCGACCTGGCAGGGCACGGCGCCGTCGCGATCGTAGACGCCGTCGAGCACGTCCTTGATCGCCCCGCCCTCGGGCGAGATGCCGAGGTCCTCCATCACCACGAGCTCGGTGACGGAGAAGCAGTCGTGCACTTCCATCATGTCGATCTCGCGGCGCGGATCGGTGATGCCCGCTTCCTTGTAGGCGCGCTGCGCGGCGACGCGCGTGGTGTGCAGATAGCTGCCGTCCCAGCCCGTGTTCGACATCTCGAAGCCGTTGCTCGGCGCGAGCTGCATGGCCTTCACGGTCACGAGATCCTTCAAGCCCATCTCCTTCGCCTTCTCGACGCTGGTGACGATCGCACAGGCCGCGCCGTCGCTCACGCCGCAGCAATCGAGGAGTCCGAGCGGATAGGCGACCATCGCGGCCTTGAGCGCGTCGTCTTCCGTGATCTCCTTGCGCAGATGCGCGCGCGGATTCAGCACGCCGTTCGCGTGGCTCTTCACCGAGATGTGCGCCATCGCGCGCTTCAAGTCCTGCATGGGCAGCTTGTGCTTCGCGGCGTAGGCGCTCGCGAGCTGCGCGAACGCGCCGGGCGCGGTCGCGTTCGGCAGCCACAGATCGTCGAACGTGCCCTTCGTGCGCTCGGGCAGCCCGCCGTAGCCCGTGTCTTTCAGCTTCTCCACACCGACCGCGAGCGCGATGTCGCAGGCGCCGGCGGCGACTGCGTAGACCGCGCCGCGCAATGCTTCGGTGCCCGTCGCGCACATGTTCTCGACGCGCGTCACCGGGATGTTCGGCAGGCGCAGCGTGAGCGCGAGCGGCAGCGCGGATTTGCCGGCGCTCTGTTCCTGGTAGAACAGCCCGAGCCAGGCCATCTCGATGTCGTTCTGCGCGATCTTCGCGTCGGCGAGCGCTTCCTGGAACGCTTCGAGGATCAGCTCCTCCGGCCCGCAGTCCCAGCGTTCGCCGAAGCGGCTGCAGCCCATGCCGATGATCGCCACCTTGTCGCGGATGCCCTTAGCCATTGGAGTGCTCCTTTGCTGCCGCGCCCATCACGGGGGCGGGTTTCCAGAAATATCTACGAAAGCCGCGGCGGGTGTCAAAATCCTTGATCCGGAACACCATGCGCACCGGACTGCCGACCTGCACCTGGCCGGGTGCGAAATCCGTGAACTCGAGCATGATGTTCGCGCCGCCCTCGTATTCGACGTTGCCGTAGATGTAGGGCGGCAACGGCGTGTAGGCGAGCCAATCCTCGGTGTAGGACTTCACGCGCCCGGTGAGACCGGACATCGTCTCCGGTTCGAGCGACTTCGTCGCCCCGCATTGCACGCAGACGAGCCCCGCAGGGAACTGCAGCGTATTGCAGGCCGTGCAGCGGCCGCCCACCATGCCCGTGATGTCGCGACGCTTGCGGTAGAACGCGGACTGCGCGGTACGGTTGTCGCGCTCGGCGCGCAGACCGAAATCGAGCTGCAGTTGATCGCGCAGCGACAGGAACATCGTGTAGTTCGCGAAAGGGCGGCGTTGTGCGAGATAACGCTCCGGGCCGCGGCCGTCCTGCAGGGCTTTCAGCCGCGGCGTGGTCTCGACGACGATCGCGTCCGCGCCCTGGCCGAAGCCGACGACGAGGATCTTCTCGCCCGGCACGGCGCTCGCGAGCGCCTGGGTCAGCATCAGCAGCGGATGCGCGGCACCGCAATCGCCGCAGTTCGCGGTGAGCGGCTCGAGGAAGAGGCCGGCATCGGCCTTCAGCGCTTTCGCAAGACCTTTCGCGATGCTCGTCGAGGCCGGCAGCACGATGCGGTGGATTTCGCCGATGTCGAGGCCGGCCTGGGCGAGCGCCTGCTTCACCGCCGCCGGCACGATCTTCATGTAGCCCTCTTCGCGCACCCAGCGCTCCTCGAGCGCGTAATCGAAATCGCCGTCGGCGGCGCGGTATTGATCGACCATGTCGCGATGGACCGAGGCCGCGGCGCGGATGACGGCGATCGGCTCGCCGCTGCCGACGAGCAACGCCGCGGCGCCATGGCCGTATTGCATCTCCTGCACCGAGCCCGGCTTCGTATCGCGGCAGTCCGCGGCGAGCAGCAGCGTCGTCGGGCCCGGGGTGCGGCCGAGGCGCGCGAGCGCGCTGGTCGCGGCGCGGCGGCTGCCCCCGAGATCCTCGTTGTCGATTTCCTCGGGCAGTTGCAGCGCATCGGCGACGACGCCGCTGTTGCTGCGGTCGGCGAACGGGAACGTCGTCGAGGCGAGCTGGAGATGGGCGATGGCGGTGTCGACCCCGGCGAGACAATCGCGCGCGGCCTCGACGGCGAGTGTGATGCTGTCCTCGTCCCAGTTCGCGACCGAGCGCTCGCCCTTCGCGAGGCCCTTGACGTTCGGGACCGCCCAGCCCACTGCCTCCGCGATCGCCGAACGCGCGAGCCGCAGCGGCGGCACATAGGCGCCGAAAGAAAGAATGCCGTAGTTCATGGTGTGTGATCTCTCGTTGGCACGGACGCGGGGATGCCGGTATGGAGGGACGCCGCTGGCCCCCCGCTCACGCGGCGCGAGCGGCGATTATAGCCGACGGTATTCGCACGGCACGCCGCACGCGCGTCGGCGCGGTTCTGAACAAAGCACGAAGCGTTCGTTCGCCTTGATCCCCGTCAGGATTACAGTCGCCGGGGACGGGGATCGTCGAAGCCGGACCGGCCAATGTCATGCGGATGTCACTGAAGCGCCTGCGGTCCGCGACGCCAAGTTGCCGCCGTCAAAGGATTACTGCCGCCCGCGGCGCCGACATCGAATAGTCATCGTTTTGTCACGTTCGGTCCCTACTCTGCGCCGGACAGTGCACTCGCCGCGCGGTGCCGCGCCGAACGCCACGACCAACCACAACCGGGGGAACCTGAAATTGGCCACGAAACTCAATCCCACGCTGCGCCGCGCGGTTTGCGCCGCCCTCCTCGCCACGCTCGCCACGCCGGCATTCGCGAACAACGAGGCGATGCTCGAGCTGCTGAAGGTCCTGCGCGACCAGGGTACGATCAAGCAGGACGCCTATGAAATGCTCCGCAACGCCGCGCTCGCCGACGAGGAGCACCGGGTCGCGGATACCGAGAAAGCCGTGACGACCCAGGTCACCCAGACGCTCAAGACCGCGAAGCCGGCGGAAGCGAAACCGGATCCGAACGACGTCAAGGTGACGCTGAACGACGGCCTCAAATTCAAGACGGCGGACGGCAATTTCTCGGCGCAGGTCGGGACCTTCCTGCAATTCGACTCGGCGCTGTACGGCAACGATCCGCGATCGAAATTCGGTAACGGCACGGAGCTCCGGCGCGGCCGCATCAGCGTGCTGGGCACGGTCTACCAGGACTGGGATTACAAGTTCGAAGCCGATTTCGCCGGCACCACCGGCGGCGGCTCGGCGAACACGCTGAAGGTCACTGATGCGTTCGTGCGCTACAAGGGCATCGCGCCGCTCAATTTCACGTTCGGGAATTTCAAGCCGCCGTACAGCCTCGAAGCGATGACGAGCGACACGAACACGACGTTCACGGAGCGTGCGCTGCCGTTTTCCCTCATCAACGACCGCCTGCTCGGCGCCCAGATCGGCGCGAACGGTTCGAACTGGACGGCGGCCGCGGGCGTCTTCGGCGCGCCGGTGACGACGCAGAACACGGCGAACGAAGGTTTGACGGGCGCTGCCCGCGTGACTTTCGATCCCATCCTCCAGAAAGATCGCCTCGTGCACCTCGGCGCCTCGGGCCAGATCCGCGAGCCCGATCACACCACGACCGGCCTCGACACCGTGCGCTTCAGCGCCAAGCCCGAGTCGAACATCATCGCGGACGCGCTGACCGCCTGCTCGACGGTCAGCGTCGCGAACGCGACCGCAGCGTGCCGTGCCGTCAACTTCGGCGGCCGCACCGGCTTCGGCCGCAGCAGCGGCCGGCTCGTCGACACCGGCAGCATCGGTGGCAACGTGAACTACTGGACGCATGGCAACGTCGAGGCGGCCGGGATCTACGGCCCGTTCTCGCTGCAGGGCGAATATGTCTACACCGATGTCGACCGCGACGCGGGCGACGACCTCGGCTTCGAGTCGTACTACGTCCAGGCGAGCCTGTTCCTGACGGACGACGTCCGCGCCTACAAGGGCGACAAGGGCTATTTCGATCCGGTCCAGCCGAAGACCCCGTTCAAATTCCACGGCCCGGGCTGGGGCGCCTGGGAAGTCGCCGCACGCTTCAGCGCGCTCGACCTGAACGACCAGGAGGTCCACGGCGGCCGCCTCGAGGATTTCACCGCCGGCCTGAATTGGTACGCGAACCGCTTCGTGCGCTTCTCGGCGAACTACGTGACGGTCGTCGGCCTCGACGAAGGCGCCCACGACAACGAGGATCTCGACGCCCTCCAGTTCCGCGCCCAGGTCCAGTACTAGTTACCCACAGGGGTCGGAGGGACTTTTCAAAACTCCCTCCGACCCCGGTGCATAACTGGCGCCCGCAGCCGGTTTATCAACAGGGGTCGGAGGGACTTATTGAAAAGTCCCTCCGACCCCGGTGGATAAGTCGATTGTCAGGCTGCGCCAGTTGGGGATAATGACCGCCCTCTTCATCGGCAGGCATTCATTCCCATGGCTCAGTACGTCTTCACCATGAACCGCGTCGGCAAGGTCGTTCCGCCGAAGCGTTTCATCCTCAAGGACATTTCCCTCTCCTTCTTTCCCGGCGCGAAGATCGGCGTCCTCGGCCTGAACGGCTCCGGCAAGTCCACGCTTCTGCGCATCATGGCCGGCATCGACAAGGACATCGTCGGCGAGGCGACGCCGCAGAAGGGCCTGAAGATCGGTTACCTGCCGCAGGAGCCGCAGCTCGACCCCTCGAAGGACGTGCGCGGCAACGTCGAGGAAGGCGTCGCGGAGACGAAGGCGCTGCTCGATCGCTTCAACGACATCAGCATGAAGTTCGCCGAGCCGATGAGCGACGACGAAATGAACGCATTGCTCGAGGAGCAGGCGAAGCTGCAGGACGGAATCGATGCCGCCGGCGCCTGGGAGCTCGAGCGCAAGCTCGAGGTCGCCGCCGACGCCCTGCGCCTGCCGCCCTGGGATCAGGATGTCACGAAGCTCTCGGGCGGCGAGCGCCGGCGCGTCGCGCTGTGCCGCCTCCTGCTGTCGAATCCCGACATGCTGCTGCTCGACGAACCGACGAACCATCTCGACGCGGAATCCGTCGCCTGGCTCGAACGCTTCCTCGAGAACTTCCCCGGCACCGTCGTCGCCGTCACTCACGACCGCTACTTTCTGGATAACGTCTGTGGCTGGATCCTCGAGCTCGACCGCGGCATGGGCATTCCGTGGCAGGGCAACTACTCCTCCTGGCTCGAACAGAAGGAGAAGCGCCTCGAGCAGGAGGAGAAGCAGCAGTCCGCGCACCGCAAGAACATGGAGGCCGAGCTCGAGTGGGTGCGCCAGAATCCGAAAGGCCGGCAGGCGAAGAGCAAGGCCCGACTCGCGCGCTTCGAGGAGCTGTCCTCGCAGGAATTCCAGAAGCGCAACGAGGTCAACGAGATCTACATCCCGCCGGGCCAGCGCCTCGGCGATCTCGTCATCGAGGTCGACGGCATCAGCAAGCGCTACGGCGATCGGCTGCTCATCGACGATCTCTCGATGCAGATCCCGCCGGGCGCGGTCGTCGGCATCATCGGCGCGAACGGCGCCGGCAAGACGACGCTCTTCCGCATGCTGACCGGTGGCGATCAGCCCGATTCCGGCTCCATCTGCATCGGCGAGACCGTGCAGTTCGCGTATGTCGATCAATCACGCGACGCACTCGACGCGAGCAAGACCGTGTGGGAGGAAATCTCCGACGGCCTCGACGTCCTGCAGGTCGGCAACTACCAGACCCAGTCACGCGGTTACGTCGCCCGCTTCAACTTCGCGGGCTCGGATCAGCAGAAGCGCATCGGCGAGCTGTCGGGCGGCGAGCGCAATCGCGTGCATCTCGCGAAGCTGCTCCGTGCCGGCTGCAACGTGCTGCTGCTCGACGAACCGACGAACGATCTCGACGTCGAGACGCTGCGCGCGCTCGAAGAGGCGATACTCACGTTCCCGGGTTGCGTGCTCGTGATCTCCCACGATCGCTGGTTCCTCGATCGCATCGCGACGCACATGCTCGCGTTCGAGGGCGAGAGCAAGGTCGTGTGGTTCGCCGGGAACTATCAGGAATACGAAGAGGACCGCAAGAAACGGCTCGGCGGCGATGCCGAGCAGCCGCATCGCCTGCGCTACAAGGCGCTCGCGACCTGAGCCCGGTCCGCGCTGCTCAGCGCTTCCGGAACACTTCGAACACCGCGGCGATCTCGTCGCTGCGGTGGCCGCCCGCGATCGCGGCCTTGCCTGCTTCGAGCAGCGCGAGTGGGATGCCGGGAGCGACGCGGTTCTCGCGGGCGAAGCGTGCGATGTTCTCGATGGCCGCGACGTGCACCGCGAGCGTGGCCTGTCCACCGCTATAACTGCCATCGGCGATCATCGCCTGCGCGATGTCGCCGGTGAGCGGCCCCAGCGCCTGGATTTCCTTCAAGGCCGCGAAGTAGGACGGCAGGCCGATGCCCTCGGACGCGCACAGCGCGGCGCCGTGCAGCAGCGCGAACGTCGCGCCGTAGAACGCCTCGAGCAGCGCGCAATCGATCCCGGCTGCCGCGCCGACTGCGGCGCCGACGAAGCGCGTCTCGCCGCCGAGCACGCCGAGCAGCGGCGCGAGCCGCTCGTAGGTCTCGAGCGGTCCCGAATACACCAGGCAGGCCTTCGCGCCACCGATGCTCTCGGGATAGCTCATGATCGCGCCGTCCAGATACTCGATGCCGCGAAGTCCTGCCCACGACGCGAGCCGGCGCGCATCCGCCGGCGTGCCGCTCGTGAGCTGCACGAGGGTGCGTCCGGCGAGTGCGGCGGCCACCGCCGGTGCGGCGAGCAGGCGCTCGGCCGCGGCGTAATCCGATACGCAGACGACGACCGTCGGACTCGCGAGACACGCCGGCGACGGCGACGGCGCGATCGTGACACCCTTCGGCACGTTCTCGGGCCGCGGTTCCGTGCGGTTCCAGGCCGTCACCCGTACACCGCCGCGCGCGAAGCACCCCGCGATCGCCTGTCCCATACGTCCGAGTCCGAGCACGGTCACCGCCGGTGTCGTCATGATCCTCTCCTGTGGGTCGCGAGTTCATGAGTCTAGCGGTTTGTTGTAACCTCGACCTAGCGCACCCGGCGCGTCCTCGATCATCAACCCACTCCGGAGATCCCCCGCATGAGCGCAGCCCCGCTGACGAAAGAGAGCCTCATCGACGACCACGACCTGAGCTTCGATCCAGGCGATCCGGCGAACGGCAGCCTGTACCTCTGCGAAGCGCGCAGCGGCGGCGCGGGGCTCGATCGCGCGGCGGTGCTCGCGAAGCTGCGCGCCGCGGGCCTCTGGTCGGAGCAGCCCGAGAAGCAGGTGCCGGATGCGCACCGTCAGGCGTACAAGGATCAGATGCAGTTCGTCGAGGCGACGGTGTACCGCACGACGTCGGGCGAGTTCCTGATCGCGCGCTTCGATCATCCGAAATATCCTTCGAGCGCCACGCGCTGGCAGGCGTGGCAGGCATTCTTCGATAGCGAGTTCACACGCGCCTGAGCGCCGGGCCCGGCCCACGCGGCCGCGGCGTTTCTTGACACCGTCCGGTTCTAGGGAAGCTCTGAATAAGTCCATCCTGGACTTTTCAGAGCACGGTCGGCAAGAAGCGTGGTTCTTACCGACCTTACGTGAACAATGGCTTACGCCACTGTTCGCGGCGGCACGTCCATGTGCCGCAGGAAGCTCTGAACTTGTTCAGAGCTTCCCTAGGCAGGGCCCGCCCTTGTCAGTACTATCGCGGCTCCTGCACCAAAGATGAGCAGCCGCATGAGATTCAGGACGTCGCGCCGTCGCGCGCAGAGCGCCAGTCTGGCCATCACGCTCTCCGCGCTCGCGGGCGCACCATCCGCGTCCGCCTATCAGTTGTTCGATTCCGGCGGCTTCAGCGCGAACGCGAACCTGAATCTGCGCATGGGCTTCCGGCACGGCGAGGAGATCAACTTCGGCAAGGGCGCGCTCGCCGGCTTCGGGCAGATCTTCCGCAGCACGGGCGAGAAATCTCGCAACGATCTCGAGGTCGCGGCGAAGCCCTTCCTCGGTCTCAAATACCAGCTCGACGGCTCGGAGCTCTACAGCGGCGTGTCGGTCGTCGGCGCGACGACGACGCTCGACGGCGAGCTCTCGGGCCAGATGGCGCGCTCGGGAGACCGCGTGCTGAAGACGGATCACGCCTACCTCGGCTGGAGGAACAAGACGTTCGATCTCTCGTTCGGCGCGCAGGAATTCTCGGTCGGCGACGGCCTCATCATCGGCGACGGCAATTTCAACCAGGGTCACGACAACGGCCAGTACTGGACCGGCGCGTTCGGGGCCTGGCGGAATACGGGCATCCTGAAGATCAACACCTCGCCGATCCGCGCCGATCTCTACTGGCTGCGCACCGACGCCGATCTCGGCGGCTCGGACGTCGTCGGCATCAACGTCGAGAATTCGAGCATCGAGCGGTTCGGACGGCTCGGTCTCATGTACTTCGAGATCGTCGGCGACAACAACAAGGGCCTGGCGCAAGGCGTGGGTTTCAAGGGCATGAAGGCCATGGGCGTGCGCGGCGCGGACCTGCACCTGCCCGGCCACCCCGAATTCAAGATCTACGGCGAGTATGTCTACGAGGGCGGCCGCTCGGAGCTCACCGGCATTCCGAACGACGGCGCCGCCTGGTACGTCGAACCGGCCTACGAGTTCGAGTCGCTGCCCTGGAAGCCGCGGCTCCATTACCGCTATTCCCACTTCTCGGGCGATACGGCCGGCACTCGCGACAACGAGGAATACCGCGGCATGTTCTTCACGATTTTCCGCCGCGACTGGGACACCTGGTACCAGGGCGAGATCGCCGGCGAGTTCCACCTGTTCTGCGAGAACCAGGAAACGCACATGATCAAGCTGAAGGCGCATCCGGCCGAGAAGTGGGCGGTGGCCGGCCTCTACTTCCACAACGAGCTCGATACTCCGCAGTATTTCGGGATACCGGTGCGTTCGACCGACTGGTCGGACGAGGTGAATTTCTACGTCGAGTACGTGCCGAATCAGCAGTTCTACGGCTATGCCGGCGTCGCCTGGTCCACGCCGGACGGCGCAGCGAAGGAGATTTTCGGCAAGGAGGATCAGCTCGTGCTGGAGCTCTATCTGTCCTACACGTTCCAGTAGCGGGCCGGGTCACCGGGCCCGAGACATGGTAATCTTGGCCGATTAGCCGGCTCGCGTATTCTGCGGCGAGCACGGCCGTTTTCCCGGGCGGCGCGCTCGCCCGCCCGTTCAATCGAAGCCCCTTGCAATGGAGGAGTAGCCTCATGAAGGCTGTCGTCGCTAACAAACTCAATGAATACGCTGTCGTGAACGTCGATCTCGATCCGCCGAAAGCCGGCGAGGTCATGATCAAGATGAAGGCGACGGGCGTGTGCCATTCCGACCTCTCGGTCATCAACGGCACGATTCCGAGCCCGTTCCCCGTCGTCCTCGGTCACGAAGGCGCGGGCATCGTCGAGCAGGTGGGCGAAGGCGTCACCCACGTGAAGCCCGGCGATCACGTCTGCATCTCCTTCATCCCGAATTGCGGCACCTGCTATTTCTGCGAGCACCAGGAGCCGTACCTGTGCTCGGGTGCGAAGCAGGACGGCAACCTCTTCGACGGCACGACGCGCGTCCACAAGGACGGCCAGCGCATCTTCGTCATGTCCTTCGTCGGCATCATGGCCGAGTACGCGGTCGTCCCCTCGTCCTGCGTGATTGCGATCGACAAGTCGATCGACTTCAAGGCCGCCGCGCTCGTCGGCTGCGGCGTGACGACCGGTGTCGGCGCGGTCATCCGCACGGCGCAGGTCGAGCCGGGCTCGACGGTCGCCGTGTTCGGCTGCGGCGGCGTGGGTCTGAACGTCATCCAGGGCGCGCGCATCGCGGGCGCGAAGCAGATCATCGCGGTCGATCTCTCGGCCGAGAAGATGGAAATGGCGAAGACGTTCGGTGCGACGCACGTGGTCGATCCCAAAGCTGACTTCGTGAAGCAGATCCAGGCGCTCACGAACGGCATCGGTGTCGACTACGCGTTCGACGTGGTCGGCTACAGCAAGGTCATCGAGCAGTGCTTCAAGTGCACGCGCCGCAACGGCACCTCGGTGCTCGTCGGCGTCGGCCGCCTCGACGATCGCTTCTCGCTGAACGCGGCGATTCTTCCGTTCACGGCGAAGACCATCAAGGGCTGCTTCTACGGCAGCGCGAACTTCAAGGTGGACTTCCCGATGTACCTGGATCTCTACCGCGCGGGCAAGCTCGAGCTCGACCGCCTCGTCACGAAGACCTACGACCTCGCCGACGCTCCGCAGGCGTTCGAGGACCTCGAAAAGGGCGTGAACATGCGCGGCGTGATCGTCCACGGCTGAGCCGGTCCGCATCGGTCACGAAAGCGGGCGCCAGGCGCCCGCTTTTTTCTTTGGAGCCGGGCGCCCCGGGGTGACGTCCGACCCGCGCCGCCCGGCAAGCTGCCCCGAATCGGCGCGCCGGGTCGACCTCCGGGCCGGCTTCACTCCGCGTTCGCCAGCCATGATTTAAACCGGTATTATTCCCGGCACCGACCACGCGCACATTCCAAGCAAAAGCAATGGGCTGGGAAATACACCTAACGGACCTAGAAAGAGGCGAGAAGACGAACCGCAGCTTCATGCAGGCGTCGGTGCGCATCGGGCGCGCGCCCGAGAACGAGCTCCAGCTCAAGCACAATCAGATTTCGCGAATCCACCTCACGCTCTCGAAGGAAGGCGAACGCTACTTCGCGGAAGATTCGAGCCGCAACGGCAGCTTCGTGAAAATCGGCGAGCATTGGACGCGGATCAGCGGCAAGGTCGAGATCAAACCGCCCGCGACGTTGCGCTTCGCGGACTGGCTCGCGCGGGTCGACTACGTCGTCGAGGAGCAGTGGGATCAGTCCGTGATGATCCCGGCGGGCCGGCTCGGCAAGCATACGGAAGCGATCCTCGTGTTCGACCTCTGCGACTCCTCGCGCATCGCGAGCGAGGACGACCAGATGGCCTACCACATGAAGCAGCGCCTCACGCAGATCGCCGACCCCGTGCTCGCGGAATTCGGCGTGCGCTTCTTCAAGAGCACCGGCGACGGTTTCCTCGCGACTTTCCCCGACGCGACGAAAGCGCTCGCCGCGACGCTCGAGCTCGAGAACCGCATCCAGCATCGCAATCGCAAGACCGCGAATGCGCCGATCCATTATCGCCTGGCTTTGCATTACGGCGAGACGTGGAGCATTTCCGCCGGCGGCCAGGACATCCACGGCAACGACGTGAACATCACGTTCCGCATCGAGGGCGTGCAGTCGGAGGCGTTCACGAATCTCGAGATCGAACTGCCGCGCCGCGACCGCATACTGTGCTCGGCGAACCTGGAACGGGAGCTCGCGAAGGGCGCTTTGCCGAGCGTGCACACCGAGCACTGCGGGGCGGCCACCCTGAAGGGCATCTCCGAGCCCGTCGACATCTTTCTCATCCGGACGGGCTGGACCGAGCAGGCCTGAGCGCGGCGCCGCCGCGCGCGGACGCTAGTGGTGGCCGAGCTTCACCGCGACCACGGCGATCCCGGCCGCAATGGCCACGAACACCAGCAGTCCGAAGAACAGCGGCATCGCCCAGAACCGCCGGCGATACGCGCCGCCGTGGCGATACTTCACATAGGCGATCTGCTTGCGCATGGCGATGAAGTACCACGCGACGTAGTAGGCGATGTATACCGCCGGCATCGCGAGACAGGGAATGAGCATGAGCAGGCTGACGATCATCCAGCGCTTCGCGATTTTCGCCTCGCCGGCCTCGCCGAGCTCCTGCCAGTTGCGGCCGAGCAGCACCGACCCGAATATCGGGGTGAACGGCAGCGCCGCGAACCCCAGCAGATCCGGGTCCCAGAGCATGGGGGTGTGATCGTCGTCGATATCGGCGTCGCTCATTGCGGCGTCCTCTCGCGGCGTTTGAAGTGATCGGGCTCGAGCATCCTGGACAGGGGCGTGCCGGGCCCGCGCGCGGTTCGTCGCGCACGAGCCCTCCGAGTCACAACGGACGGCCGAGCCACTCCTCGTAGAAGCCCTGCAGGTCGGGCTCGAAATTATGCACGATGGGATAGCCCGGCGGCACCGCCTCCACGTAGAGCAGGCGGCCGTCGAGCGGATCGTAGAACTCGCGCAGCTCCATCCACTCGGGATGGGCATGCGAGAGCTTGGGATAGATCTCCTCGTATTTCTCGTCCGTGTCGCGCACGAAGATCCGTGCCTTGAGCTTCCAGTTCTCGCGGTAGTCCCCGAATTCGAAACCGCTCGTCGACTTCGTGACGATGTCCCCGTTCGACTTCTTCACGATGAACAGGTGCGGCCCTAGCGGCAGCAGGATTTGCTCCGGCCAGGGCGCGCGGTCCTGGAGGACGGAAATGTACTTGTCGAAGCGGTCGGGATCCTTGTAGCTCGACATCATCTCGTGCAGCTCGGGCCAGCCGAGCTTCGCATCGAGCAGATCGGCGATCGTCTTCTTGTCGTAAGTTTCTGGCATCGGTGCTTCCCTCAGTCCTCGCTGCCCGGCGTCCAATCGGCCGGCAATCTCCAGAACGCCGTGAATTCACGTCGCCACTTCGGCGACAGCTCGTGGCTCTCGCGGTACATCTTGCGCACGGCGGAGTTGAACTCCATGCGCTCGACGCGCCCGCGTTGAGCGGCCATCCACTCCTCCACCGACTGACTGCGCACGAGGCGGGCCTTGCGCATCTCCGCCCGCTTCGCTTCCGTCGCGGCGAGATCCGCCGTCCAGGTGCCGTCTGTCCCCTGCTGCGCGACGACGCCGTAGAGACGCTCGGCGAAGCGGCCGAAGAGATAGCCCTCGTTCAGGTCCGACACCACGAGCGCGACGTCGCGCTCCAGACAATCGCCGACGCCGTGACCACCCGCAATGAGGCTCAAATATACGTCGTACTCCTGATGCGGATCCGGACGGTGATAGCAGTACTGATCCTTGACGACCGTCCGTCCTTTGACGTTCGCATCGATCTGGCTGTTCTCGGGATCCTGATCGCAGGTCGGATACGGAAGCTGCTTCGCGATGCGCTCTTTCATGTCCGTGTTCTTGACGGAATGGCGGTAGCCCGTCGCGCCCGGGTAGCCGCCGAAGAGCCCGGAGCACTGGAAGACGTGACCGTCGCGCGCGTTGAACATCACCTGGTGGGGCGTGTTGTAGACCAGGCGCACGGTCTCGAAGCCGAGACCGCCGCGAAACTTGCCCGCGCCGCCGCTCATCGGGCGCACGTTGCGGCCGAGGTAGAGCAGCGGTTCGAGCAGCTCCCAGGCCTCGACGTCGCCCATGTCACCTTCGGGATTCCACACCGCGGCGCACGAAGTCTCGCCGTCCATCACGTAGCGCGCGGAAGTGCCGCAGGCGCTGTGCTCGAAGTTCGACCACGCGCCGTTCGGATTGCCCATGTGGTTCGGCCCGCCGCCCTGCGTGATGTTGCCGGTGAACGGATAGGCAGCGACCACCTCTTCGACGTAGCCGCGGGCGGTGAATGCCGTGGACAGGCCGTGGAACATGCCGGTGAAGCATGGGATGAGATACATCCACGACAGCGTGTTCGAGACCGCGGGATTGTCCGGGTTAGCCCAGGTGCCGTAGGGCGTGTTGAACTTCGTCGCGAGATAGGCGCCGTCGTTCACCTTGTCGTTCGGGATCAAGGTCTGCGAGAGGCCGACCCACAAGCCGCCCTGGATGCCGGACGGCGTGCAGTTGAAGCTGTGATAACCCCATTTGTTCGCGCCGTCGAGATCGATTTCGAACGCGAGGTCCGTGCCGATGCGCAACTCCATCGGGCAGTTCATGAGCGAATCGACGGCCGCGTACTCCGGCATCTGGCCCTTGTCGATGGAGTGCGGCACGTCCATGAACGACGGGAAGCGATAGATGCCCGGCACCGTCATGAGCTTGAGATTCTTCTGGAACGCCTGGCGCGTGTCCTCGATGACCTCGCGGATGAACGTCTTGTAGGTCTCGAGCCCCTCCTCCTCGATCACGCGCAGCACGTTCTCGCGCATGATCTGGCAGCCCGCGATGCGGCAGCGCTCGTCGAGGATCCAGTAGAAGGGCGTGCGCACGGCGGTCGTGATGCGGTTCTCGTAGTCGCGATGGATCCGATCGTTCGTGCCGACCTTCTGGCAGGAGACGATGAAGCCGTCCTCGTAGCGGCTCACGGTGCCGATCGGCATGCTCGCCGGCTGCGGCGCGCCCACGTCGGTCTCGTGCGTGACGCCCGCCGCCCAGCCGACGAGCTCGCCCTCGTAGATGATCGGCAGGAATTCCTGCACGTCCGCGTTGTGCACGTCGCCGAGCTGCGGATCGTTGTTCGTGAAGATGTCGCCGGGGTTGATGCCCGGGTCCTCCTCGTAGCCGGCGCGCACCATGTGCTTGATGGCTTCGGACATCGTGTGGACGTGGGCCATGATGCCGGTGGAGAGCGTGATCGAATCGCCCTCGGGCGTGTAGAGGCCGAAACACAGCTCGCCGATCTCGCGCACGATCGGCGAGGCGGAGATGTTCAGCGCCGTCTCGCGCGCGCCGACGATGCCACCGCGCAGTCGCGACCAGATCTTCTCGTACCGGATCGGGTCGTTCTCCTTCAGCGAGAGCTTGTTCACGCCGTAGTAGTGGCCCGTGTCCACGAGCAGGCGCTCGCTCTCCGCCAGCATCTCCTGCAGGGTCTTGCCGGCCCAGCCCATCGGCGGCCGGGTCATATTGCGAACATCGGATACTTCAGCAACCATCGCGATCTCCTCAGGCGGCGGCGAGTTTGAGCTGCGCGGCAGCGCGCACGCTCATGTGGAAAATGCGGTGTTCGTCGAGGCGCACGCGGCGCCCCGGCGGCACGAACATCGTCGAGCTCGGCGATTCGACGACCGCCGGCCCCGGAATGTCCGAGCCCGCCGGCAGTTTCTCGAGATCGACGAGCGTCGCCTCGTGCCAGGCGCTGCGGTAGTAGACCGGGCGGCTGCCCTTCACGGCGAGATCCTTCCAGTCGTCCGGTCCCGCGAGCGGTTCGCGCGGCAGGATCGGCTTCTCGACCTCGGTCGAGCCCGACATGACCACGCCCGCGATCGTATAGCCGAACTGCGGCGTCTTCGCGCCGAGGCCGTAGATCCGGCTGTAGAGCTCCTCGAAGCCCTTGATGAGCAGGTTCAGATCCTCGGCGGATTCCAACTGCTGCTTCGGCGAGGCGACCTCGAGCGCATTCAACTGTCCGTAGTACAGCATGCGTACCGCGGGCCGGTAGCCGACGCGATCGACCGGCACGTCGCTCTTCGCGAACTCGCGCTCGACTTCCGCGCGGAGCTGCGCCCAGGCGCCGTTGATGGCCGCGACGAGCGCCTGCCGGTCTTCCGCCGGCGTCTTCGGCAGGAGCGCGAGATCGAGCGTCTTGTCGAAGCGGTACTCGTAGTCGCCGCAGGCGCAGCCGAAGGCCGAGAAGCCCGGCGCCCAGGCCGGCACGAGGACGTCGTCGAACGCGAGCCCGTCGGAATAGCCCGCGACGTGCAGCGGTCCGCCGCCGCCGTAGGACAGCAGGTTGTAGGACGCCGGCGTATAGCCCTGTCCGAGGATCTTGCCGAGCAGCGAGCTCTTGAGTGAATCCTCGAACAGCTCGATCACGCCCTGCGCCGCCTTGTAGACGTCGAGGCCGAGCGGCTTGGCGATCTGCACCTCCACGGCGTCGATCGCGCGCTGCCGATCGAGCGTGATTTCGCCGCCGAGGAAGAAATCCGGATTGATGTAGCCGAGCACGACGTTGCAGTCCGTGATCGACACCGTGTTCACGCCGCTCTTCTCCCAGCACATGCCGATGCGCGCGCCGGCGCTGTCCGGGCCGACCTCGATGCGGTTCGAGGTCGGGTTCACGCGCACGAACGAGCCGGTGCCGGCGCCGACGGAGTCGATGCGCACGAGCGGCATGGAGAGCAGGAAGCGCGCGATGTCCGGCGTCTGCGTGATTTCGAACTCGCCTTCCGTCACGAGCGCGAGATCGAACGACGTGCCGCCGATGTCGGAGCACGCGAGGTGCTTCACGCCGATCTGAGCGCCGAGGTAGCGTGCGCCGATGACGCCGCCGATCGGGCCCGAGATCATCGTGCGTGCGAGCTCCCGGGCGTCCATGGAAATCGTGCCGCCGTGACTCGCCATGACGCGCAGGTCGAAGCGGCCGCCGTGATCGCGTACGCACTTGCGGACGTTCGTGAGCGAGGTGCGCGAGGGTTCGGCCGCATAGGCCTCCATCAGCGTCGAGTTCAGGCGCGGCATGTCCTGGCGCACGGGATAGAGCTCGCTCGACAGGTAGATCGGCAGTTCCTTGCCGCGTTTCGCCATCACCTCGCGCGCAATCTCGCCGATGCGCTTCTCGTGCGCGCCGTTCTTGTAGGAGAACAAGAGGCACACGACGATCGATTCGGCATCGCGGTCGAGCAAGGTCTCGACGGCGGAGTAGACTTCCTTCTCGTAGAGCGGGATCGCTTCCTTGCCGAACACGTCGATGCGCCCGCGCACGCCGAAGATGCGGTTGCGCGGCACGAGCGGTTCGTTGTGATGATGCGTGACGAGATGCAGGCGATCGGAATAGGAATAGCCGAGATAGGTCTGGATGCCGCGCTCCGTGCGCAGGTAGTCTTCCATGCCGCCGCTGACGATGAGACCGACGCGGCGGCCCTTGCGCTCGAGCATGCGATTGAGCATCGCCGTGCCGCTGTAGATGCCGGTGCGCAGCGTCCCGATCCCTTCCTCGAGCTTCAGATCCCAGTACTTCAGCCCGTCCTCCATCGAGGCCAGGAAGCCGACCGATTCGTCGTAGGCCGTGGTCTGCGCCTTGCCGACGATGAAGCGGCCTTCCTCGTCGATCAGGAACGTGTCCGTCATGGTGCCCCCGGCATCGATGCCGAGGATCCGTGGTGCGCGTTTCGCCATGGTGTCTCCGCTGCTTTCCGCTCGAGGTCGAAAGAGCGCTGGATTGTAATGGAGCAATCCGCGACTCAACTACACGTAGAAGCGCGTATAGGCAATGCCGCGTGCAAGGGCATTTCGCCCCACGCCGATGTCGCAACGCAACATCGAATCAGGCGCACGCCTCCGCGAGCCGCGCGAGCAGGTCGAGCTCGCGATAGGGCTCCTCGTCCGAGGGCGGCACCATGAAGATGAAACGCTTGAAGCCGTCGGCGCGCTGCGCGTCGATCGCCGCGGCCTCTCGCGGCGCGTTCATGAGCGCGAGCGTGACCGCCTCGAAGTCGCGCTCACGGCGCACGCAGGCCGCGCGCAGGTCCTCGGCCGCATTGCCCTCGTAGCGACCGTTGAAGACGAGCCAGCCATCGGCATAGTCGGCGACGCGCGACGGCACCCACTTCGAGTTCGAACCGATCCAGAGCGGCGGCCCGCCGCGCTGCAGTGGCTTGGGATAGCACCACATGGGATCGAAGTTCGTGTATTCGCCGTGGTACTCGGCCTTGTCCATGTTCCAGATCGCGCGCATCGCGAGCGCACGGTCGCGCACGATGCGCCAGCGCTCGCGGAACGCCGAGCCGTGATTGCGCATCGCCTCGTCGAGCGCGCCGCCGGCGATGCCGAGGATGACCCGCCCGTTCGAGAGCAAATCGAGCGAGGCCGCGGCTTTGGCGGTATTGATCGGATCGCGATGCGTGAGGAGGCACACCGCGAAGCCGAGCAGCAGGCGCTCGGTCGCGACCGCCGCCGCCGAGAGCGCCACGAAGGGATCGTAGAGCCGCGAGAGCGGATCGAGCAGGTGTTCGGCGTGACGCCATTCCTTCGCGCGGTGCACGGGCACGTGACTGTTCTCGGGAAAGAACAGCATGTCGAAACCGCGTGCCTCGACCTCGCGCGCGAGCACGTGCGGCGGCGGGGAGCGGTCCGTCGCCAGCAGGCAGACCCCGAACAGCGGACGCGCGCTCATGCCCGGGCGGCCTTGCGCGCCAGCATGACGGTGTCCAGATAGTGCAGGACGACGACGTCCTCCTGATTCAGCATGTCCATCGCGAACACCGCGATGCCGCGATCGGGCTTGCTCTGCGAGGCGCGCAGCGAGACGACGCGCCAGCGCAGCTGAAGTGCGTCGCCGGGCCTGACCGGCTTGGGGAAGCGCATCTCGTCGTGCCCCATCGCGCCGATCACCGCGTCGCGCCAGGGGGTCTCGGTGACGAGCCGCTGCTTGATCGCGAGCGTGTAGATGCTGGAGGCGATGAGCGTGCCGTGGACGCGTTCCCCGGCGCCGCCGACGTCCACGTGGATCGGCAGCGGATCCCAGCGCCGCGCGAGCTCGACCATCTCATCCAGCGCGGTGACATAGGGACCGTGCAGCCCTTCCTCGCCCAGCGCGAGGTCGTCGAAACAACGGGAGACCAAGAACCCATCCTCCAGAGACCGGAAAACCCGGGCGATGATGCGAGCCGCTCCCCCGCTTTGCAAGGCGGATGCCGATACCTCGCCGCGGCCCCGGCCAGTATGATTCGACGGGCGCCCGGCACGGCCCGCACGGCGGCCGCGCGCGGCACTCCAAATCAGGATGACGACCGCCATGAGCCTTCTCCTCGCCGCCGACGTCGGCGGCACGAAGACCCTGCTCGCGCTGGGCCGGGCCGGTGCGCCGGGGACGTCCCGCCGCTACGAGAACGCGGCATTCCCGGATTTCCCGGCGCTGCTCGCCGCGTTCCTCGCGGACGAAAGGCTCGCCGGCCCGGCGCTCGCCGCGGCGTGCTTCGCGGTCGCCGGGCCGGCCGTCCCGGGCAGCGACGGCGCGGTCCGCGAGCTCACGAACCGGCCCGGCTGGATCGTCGACGCCCCGGCGCTCGCGCGGCGGTTCAGCTTCCGCCGGGCCGGGCTCGTCAACGATTTCGCCGGCGCGGCGCTCGGCGTCCTGAGGCTCGGCCCGGATGAACGCGTCACCCTGCAGGCGGGAGCGCCAGACCCCGCCGCGCCGAAGCTCGTGCTCGGTCCGGGCACGGGCCTCGGCGTCGCGGCGCTGCGCGGTGAGGATGTGATTGCGAGCGAGGGGGGGCACGTCGGTTTCGCACCGCGCGATGCCGAACAGGCGGCATTGTGGGCGGAGCTTGCCGGGCAGCATGGCCGCGTGACGGCGGAGCGGATCGTCTCGGGCAGCGGGCTCGCGGCGTGCTACCGCCATTGTCTGCGCAGGGCGGGCCGTCCGGTCCCCGACGACCTGCTGCCCGCGCACGTCGAGCCCGCGGCGCGCGAGGCGAACGATCCGCAGGCGCGGTGCGCGCTCGAGCTCTTCGTCGACGTCTTCGGCGCGTTCGCGGGTGACATGGCCATGACGTTCCTCGCCCAGGGCGGTGTGTACGTCGTCGGCGGTATCGCCCCGAAAATCCTGCCCTGGCTCCAGGACGGACGCTTCCTCGCCGCGTTCAACGACAAGTACGAGCACGCGGCGCTCGCGGCGACCCTGCCGGTCCACGTCGTGCTCGCGCCGGACGTCGGCCTGCGCGGCGCATTCGTGGCGGCCGCCCGCCTCGCGCAGTGAGCTGGGCGGCAATGCGTGTCGTACTGCTGTGTGCCGCGCTCATCGGCCCCGGCCCCACCGCAGCACACGCTGTGGCCCCGCTCGAGCGCAACGGCTACGCGCGGGCCAGCACCCCGGAGGAAATCCACGCCGCGCTCGCAACGCTCGCGACCCGGCCGCACGTGCGCCTCGAGGTCCTCGGCAGTTCGGTGCGCGGGCGCGAAATCGCCGCGCTCGTGCTCGAACCGCCGACGATATCCGAGGCTGCGCCGCCGCTCACCCTCATGCTCGTCGGTTCGCAGCACGGCGCGGCGGAAGCCGCGGGTGCGGAGACGCTGCTCGCGCTCGCGGAAACGCTCGCCGACGACCCCGGGCGCGATTTCCGCTACGTCATCGTCCCGGATGCGAACCCCGACGGCCGCGCGCTGCGCCGGCGCGCGAACGCGAACGGCGTGAACCTCAATACCGACTACGTGCGGCTCTCGCAGCCCGAGAGCCGGGCGCTGCTCGGCGCCGTGCAGCGCTTCCGGCCGGAAGTCCTGCTCGACGTCCACGAATCGGCGGTGCTGAAGCGCGAGAGCCTCGCCCGCGAAGGTTATCTCACCGACTTCGACGCGCAATTCGAGGCCGCGAACAATCCCGCGCTGCCACCGGGCGTCGCGACGCTCGCGCTGCAGACGCTGCTGCCGGAGATGGTCGCGCGCGTCGCCGCCGGCGGCCTGCCCGCGCAGCGCTACCTCGCGGAGATCCGGAGTACGCGCCAGCCGATCACGAACGGCGGCCTCACGCTCCGCAATCTGCGCAACCGCGCAGCCGTCGGCGGCACGGCGAGCTTCCTGCTCGAGACGCGCCTCGAGCCGCGCCACGGCGCTTATCCGACCTGGCGCAACATCGCCGCGCGCGTCGCACGTCAGCGCCGGTGCATCGAGGCCTTCCTCGGCGTCGTCCGTGCCCATGCCGGGGATCTCGAACGCGAGATCGGGATCGCGCGCGGCGCGGCGCCGCGCGGCCCCCTGCTCCTCGATGCCCGCTATGCGCCCGATCCCGATCATCCGCGCCTGACGATCACCATGAAACGCCTCGACGGGAGTCCGCTCGCCGTCGAATTCGCGGACCACCGTCGCGTCGCGGGCGACGTGCGCGTCGCGCCTGCCAGCACCTATCTCGTGACCGGCCACGTCGCCGCGCTGCGCGAGGCGCTCGAACGTCAGGGGCTGCGCGGCACGCTGTCGAGCGTCCCGGGTGCCGCGGACGTGCTCGCGCTCGAGCTCGGCGACGGGCTCGCGGTGCGCGAGACGGCGCGGCGCGTCGTGGCCGTCCCGCCCGGCTCGCTCTACCTCGAAATCGCTCAGCCCGAGGGCCGCGCGCTGCCGCTGCTCCTCGATCCCCGCTCGACGAGCAGCCTGTTCCGCGAGCCCGAATTCCGCGGACTCGCGACGCGCGGCTCGGCGTTCTTCGTCTACGGCGTCTTCGAGGGCGTGGCCCGCGCGACGGCCGCGGCGCGCTGAGCGCGGGCGCCGGATCGCGCGTGCCGTCGCTGCTGAATCGAAAGTCCCTCGTGCCGGGAGGTTCCATGCAGACACCCCTCGAAAACCTCGCCGCGCAGCGCCTGTCGAACGCGGTCGAAATCAGCGGCTTCCTGCACCGCCTCGCGGCGGCCTGCCCGCATGCGCGGCTCGAGACGCTCGGCTGGTCCGTGCACGGCCGGCCGCTCGAAGCCCTGCACCTCGCGGCGCCCGGCGGCGCCGGGCCGCGCCTGAAAATCATGCTCGTCGGCTCGCAGCACGGGGCGTCCGAAGGCGCGGGCAGCGAGTCGCTGCTCGTGCTTGCCCGCGATGTCGCCGTCGGCGGACTCCGTGACCTGCTCGAACACCTCGAGCTCGTGCTCGTGCCGAACCCGAATCCCGACGGCCGCGAGCTCGATCAGAGCGCCAACGCGCGCGACGTGAATCTGAATCGCGATTATGTGCTGCTGTCGCAGCCGGAGGCGCGGGCGCTCGCGCAGGCCGTCTTGAGCGCGGCGCCCGACGTGCTGCTCGACATCCACGAATCCGCGGCCTTCAAGCGCCGCACGCTCGGCCGCGAGGGTTTCCTCACGGACTTCGAGGCGCAGTTCGACGTCGCGAACCATCCGGCCGTGCCGGCCCCGCTGCTCGACTACGGCCGCGACGTGCTGCTGCCCGCGCTCATCGCACGCACCGCCGCCCGGGGTCTGCCGGCACAGCGCTACATCAAGGAAATCCTGAGCACGACCCAGCCGCTCACGAACGGCGCGCTCACGCCGCGCAAGTTCCGCAACCGCGTCGGGCTCCAGGGGGTGTTGTCGTGCCTGCTGGAGACGCGCCTCGATCCGAAAGACGGGGTCTATCCGAGTTACCGCAATCTTGCGGTCCGTGTGGAAAAGCAGCGGCTCTGCCTGCATGCGTTCCTCGAAGTCGCGATCGCGCGGCGGGCAGAGATCCGCGCGTGCATCGCGGCGGCCCGTGCGACGCTCGGCGCGGCGCCCCTGCCGCTCTACGCGCGCTACGTGCCGGCCTCGGGCGGCGGCACGCTGCCGGTCCGGCTCCGCCGCTGCGACACGCTCGAAGCGGTGACCGTGAGCTTCCCGGATCACCGGGCGATCGAGACCCGGCACACCATCGCACCGCCGGCAGGCTATGCGCTCGCGGCCCACGCCGCGCCGCTCGCCGAATTCCTCGCGCGGCACGGCATCCCGAGCCGGCGCTTCGGGAGCGCGCGCCGGCTCAGGGTCGCCGCGCAGCGCTTCGCACCGCGGGCGCCGAAGACGCGCACGCTGGAGCTGCGCGCCGAGGAAGAGAAGGACATGGAATTCGCGCCGGACGCGCTGTGGGTCGGCGCCGATCACGCGCTCGGACGGCTGCTGCCGCTGCTGCTCGAGCCGCGCGCGAACTGCAGTGCTTTCGGATATCCGGAGTACGGCCGGCTGGTGGCGCCGGACCGCGAGTTCTTCGTCTACCGGGCGCTCGACGCGCCCGAGTCCTGAGCCGGGATCAGGCGCGCGCCGCGCTGCCCATGCCGACGAGATGCTGGGTCTGGAGGTGCTCGATATGATTCGAGTACCAGCGCTCGCAACGTTCGTGGAAGCGCCCCGTGGCGCCGTCGACCTCCTCGATCGAATCGATGCACACGTGGTCCATCTGCCGGTGCTCGCGACCGCACACCTCGCATTCCTTGACCCAGACCAGTTCCAGCTCAGCCATGTGTGACCTCGTCTCTTCCCGTCGTGATCGCGTTCTAATCGTTGTGCCCTCAAGTCTGGACGGCGGCGTACTTGCCGTACACGCGCGAACTGTTACGAATCGAAAGGCCTTGCAAACAACTGCGGAGCGCGGCGCTTCGTGATCCGCAGTGGCCGCGTGCCTCGTACTCCGGGAACCCGGGCGCGTGCCGGGGCACTAAGCAGGAAGGCGGCGCGGCTTGCGCCGCCGGACTCAGTGTTTAGAATCCGAGCGCAGGACGTCACCTCGGGCTCTGTCGCGGCACCACCGCGGGCATACCGTCGGACCTGCCGCACCTTTAATGAATTCACCAGGCGAGAGCCCGATGCAAGAAGCAATCAGCGCGTTGAGGACGTTCATCGGCCGCAAGATCATCGGCCAGCAGCGGCTCGTGGACCGGCTGCTCGTGGCCCTCCTCGCGGACGGCCACCTGCTCGTGGAGGGCGCGCCCGGTCTCGCCAAGACACGCGCGATCAAAGTGCTCGGCGAAGGTATCGAGGCGTCGTTCCACCGCATCCAGTTCACGCCCGATCTGCTGCCCGCCGACCTGACGGGCACGGAGATCTACCGGCCCCAGGACGGCTCGTTCAAGTTCCAGCAGGGACCGCTGTTCCACAATCTCGTGCTCGCCGACGAAATCAATCGTGCGCCCGCCAAGGTGCAGTCCGCGCTGCTCGAAGCGATGGGCGAACGGCAGATCACGATCGGTCGCGAGACGTATGCGCTGCCCGGGCTCTTCCTGGTCATGGCGACGCAGAACCCGCTCGAGCACGAGGGCACGTATCCGCTGCCCGAGGCCCAACTCGATCGCTTCCTCATGCACGTGACGATCGGCTATCCCGGACACGAGGAGGAGCGCGGGATCCTGAAGCTCGCGCGCGACGAGGCGAAGGCCCTCGCCGGCAGCGCGCGATTCGCCGCGCCGGCGATCACCCAGGCGCAGGTCTTCGCGGCACGTCGTGCCGTGCTCGACATGTACATGAGCGATGCGCTCGAGCGCTACATCCTGGAGCTCGTTTTCGCGACACGCGATCCGGGGCCTTATGGCGCGGATCTCGTGGCATGGTTGCAGTACGGCGCGAGCCCGCGGGCGACGATCGCGCTCGACCGCTGCGCGCGCGCGCACGCCTGGCTCGATGGCCGCGACTACGTCGGGCCTGACGACGTGCAGGCAATCGCGCCCGACGTGCTCCGCCATCGCGTGATCCTGAGCTACGAGGCGGCAGCGGACGGCGCGACACCGGACCGCTTCATCGCCCAACTGCTCGCGCGCGTCGCCGCGCCCTGAGGCCGGGCTGCAGCGCGTCCCCGCCATGAGCGCCGAGGCGATCGCAGACGGCAGTGCGCACGAGCGCAGCAGGGTCGAGCCCGATCTCGCCGGGCTGCTCGCGCTCCGCGCCCGTGCCCAGCAGCTTCCCTCCTGGACCCGTCCCGGCCGCGCGCGGCAGAACGGCGCCTATCTCTCGCCGCTCAAGGGCCGGGGCATGGAATACGCGGAATCGCGGCCCTACGAGCCGGGCGACGACGTCCGGGCGCTCGACTGGCGTGTGACGGCGCGCTCCGGCAAGCCGCACACGAAGCTCTTCCGGGAGGAGCGCGAAAGGCCGATCTTCATCTGCGTCGATCTGCGTCCGGGCATGGCGTTCGCGACGCGCGGCGTCTTCAAGTCCGTGCAGGCGGCGCGCGCCGCCATGGTGCTCGCCTGGAAGGCCCACCTCGAAGGCGATCGCGTGGCCGGCTTCGTGTTCACGGGTCAGACGCATCGCGAGCTGCCGCCCGCGCGCGGCCTGCCCGCCGTGCTGCGACTCGCCGGCCATCTCGTCGAGTGCGGCCGCCTGCCCGCGTCGTTCGCACCGCACGAGGCGGCGCCGGCCGCCGCCCTCGCGCGACTGCGCCGGCTCGTGCGTCCGGGCAGCCTCGTGATCGCCTGCAGCGACTTCCGCGGCTGGCGCGACGAGGATCTGCAGGAACTCGCCGCGCTCGCCCGTCACAACGAAGTGATGATGTGTTTCGTCTACGACGCGTTCGAAGCCGCGCTCCCCGCGCTCGCGGCGCGCGGGCGCATTTCCGACGGCGTGCGCGAGCTCGAGATCGGCTTCGACGACAGCGCGGCGAACCGTCGTTATGCCGAACATCATGCGACGCGACGCACCCGCCTCGCCGCGTTCTGCCGCGAGCGGGGCCTGCGCTGGGCGGAGCTCGCGACGGATGCGGATCCCGTGCGCGTCCTGCAGCGCGCGTTCGGAGGCCGCGCATGAGGCCGGCACAGGAGCTGCCGCTGCGCGACATTCATCTGCCGGCGCCCGTGGCGTGGTGGCCGCCGGCGCCCGGCTGGTGGGTCCTGACCGGTTGCACGATCGCCGCCGCGCTGGGCGCGCTCGCCTGGATTTGGTGGCGACGGCGAACGGCACTCAGCCGGCGCGCACTGCGCGAGCTCGCGGCGATCCGCGCCGCCTATGCCGCGGAACCCGATCCCCATCGCGCCGCACAGGCGCTCTCCATACTGAGCCGGCGGCTCGCCCGCGCACTCGATCCGCACGGCACGGCCGCCGCACTGACCGGGGAGGCCTGGCTCGCGCGGCTCGATGCCTGGACGGGCACCGACGCGTTCACCGCGGGCGCGGGCCGCGCGCTCGCCGTCGCGCCCTACCGGCCTGGCGCGACGCTCGACGCCGAGGCGCTGTTCGCGGTCTTCGAGCGCTGGCTCGGCGGCCTCCGCCCGCCGCGGAGCGCGCGTGATGTTTGAGCTCGCCTGGCCCTGGCTGCTCGCGCTGCTGCCCCTGCCCTGGCTCGCCCGTCGCTGGCTCGCCCCGGTCGAACGGGACCTCGGCGCCGCGCTGCGGGTCCCGGATCTCGCGGATTTCAGCGCGCTGGGCGCGGCCGGGCAGGCGGCGCGACGCTCGCAGGCGTGGTGGGCGGCGATACTCGCCTGGGTACTGCTCGTCGCGGCGGCCGCGCGGCCGCAATGGCTGGGCGACGCCCTCGAGCTGCCGATGAGCGGCCGGGATCTCATGATCGCCGTCGATCTCTCGGAGTCGATGGAGACGACGGATTTCGAGCTCCGCGGCGAACCGGTCGGACGGCTCGTCGCTGCGAAGGCCGTGGTTCGTGACTTCATCGAGCGGCGGGCGGGCGATCGCATCGGCCTCATCCTCTTCGGCACCCAGGCCTACCTGCAGACACCGTTGACCTTCGATCGCCAGACGGCTACCGCGCTGCTCGACGAAGCCGTCATCGGACTCGCCGGCGGCAATACGGCGATCGGCGATGCGATCGGTCTCGCCGTGAAGCGCCTGCGCGAGGAGACGCGCGCCGAGAAGGTCCTCATCCTCGCGACCGACGGCGCGAACACCGCCGGCGCAATCGACCCGCTGCGCGCCGCGGAGCTCGCCGCGGCGGCCGGCCTGCGTGTCTACACGATCGGCATCGGCGCGGACGAGATGTCGCGGCAGCGGCAGTTCGGCCTGTTTCGCGCCCGGCCGATGTCGGATCTCGACGAGAAGACACTCAAGGCGATCGCGAAGGCGACGCACGGCCGCTACTACCGGGCCCGCGATCTCGCCGAGCTCGAGCGCATCTATGCCGACATCGACAAGCTCGAGCCCATCGCCCACAGCGGCGAGAATTTCCGGCCCGTGACCCAGCTCTTCTACTGGCCGCTCGGCGCCGCACTGCTGGTGGCCGCGCTCGTGACCAGGCGGAGCCTGCGAGGCACGGCATGACGGCGCTGTTCGCGGATTTCCATCTCCTGCGTCCATGGTGGCTCGGCGCGCTGATTCCGTTTGCGCTGCTCGTCGTCGCGCTCGCGCGCCGCACGCACGCGAACGCCCATTGGTCGCGCCTGTGCGATCCGGCGCTGCTGCCGTTCCTGCTCGTGCATACGGCGCGCCCCGCGCGTCGGCGGCGCCTGCTGCCGTTCGTGCTCGGCGGCGCACTCGGGATCGTCGCCATGGCCGGCCCGACGTTCGAGCGCCTGCCGGTCCCCGTCTACCGCGATCGCACCGCGTACGTCATTGCGCTCGACCTCTCGCCGGCGATGCTCGCGACCGACCTGAGCCCGAGCCGGCTCGAACGGGCCAAGTTCAAGATCAAGGATCTGCTCGCGCAGCGGCGCGAAGGCCAGGTCGGGCTCGTCGTGTTCGCGGCCCAGGCGTTCGTCGTCACGCCGTTGACGAGCGACGGCAACACGGTGGAGGCGCAGTTGCCTGCGCTCGCCCCCGATATCATGCCGGCACCGGGCCGCGACGTGCCCAAGGCCGTCGCGAAAGCAGCCGCGCTGCTCGAGCAGGCAGGCGCGACCGGCGGCGACATCCTCCTCGTGACGAGCGAAGTCCCCGCCGCACAGCGCGACGCGGCCCTCGAGGCCGCGCGCGGCTTCCGACTGTCCGTGCTCGGCGCAGGCACGACCGAAGGTGCACCCGTGCCCCGGCGCGCGGGCGGTTTCCGCGAGGATGCGACCGGGCAGGTCGTGATGGCACGTCTCGACGAGGCCGGTCTCGCCGACGTCGCGCGGCGCGGCGGCGGCACGTACACCGCGCTGCGCCAGGACGACGGCGACGTCGCCGCGCTCGCCGCGTACTTCGATCGCCACGCGGCACCCGCCGCGGCCGAACGTTCCGAAGCCGTCGCCGATCAATGGCGGGAAGCGGGCCCGTGGCTGCTGCCGCCGCTCCTCGGCTGTGCGGCGCTCGCCTTCCGGCGCGGCGTCGTGGCGGGCCTCGTCCTGGTCCTGGCACTCGCGCCCACCCGACCGGCCGCCGCCGGTTGGTGGCTCACGCCCGATCAGGCGGGACGGCGCGCCTTCGAGGCGCGGGATTACGATGCCGCGGCGGGGGACTTCACGGACCCGGTCTGGCGCGCCGCGGCGCTCTATCGTGCCGGCCGGTACGACGACGCGGCCGCGGCGCTCAAAGGGCATGACGATGCGGAATCGAACTACAACCTCGGCAACGCCCTCGCCAAGGCGGGGCGCTATCAGGACGCGATCGCCGCCTACGAGCGCGTTCTGAAGGCGAACCCCGATCACGAGGACGCGCGCTACAACAAGTCACTCGTCGAGAAGAAACTGGAGCAGCCGCCACCCGAACAGCAGCAGCCCCAGAAGCAGCAAGCCGGGGATCAGAAACAGGATCAGGACCAGAAGCAGGATCAGGGCGACGGCGCGGGACAGCAACAGCAGAATTCGGCGCGCGATCAGCAGGGCCAGGAATCCGGCGGCGAGACGAACCGCAGCGCCGAACGGCCCCGGCAGCGTCCGGATCAACAGCAGGGCGGTCACAGTACGCAGAAGCAGCCCGACAGCGCCGACGAGGATCCGGCGAGTGCCGGCGGCGATCACGCGCCGGACGAGCGCGAGGCGCGGCAGCAGGACCAGGCCGCCCAGGCGGCCGAATCCGCCCGCCGCGAGGAGACGCGAATCGCGACGGAACAGTGGTTGCGCCAGATCCCGGACGATCCCGGCGGCCTGCTCCGCCGCAAGTTCAAATATCTCTACAACCGCGATGCGGGCGACGATGCGGCGGGTGAACGATGATGGCGAGACGCTGGTTCGGAATAATGCTGGCCTGTCTGCTCGGCTGCGCGCAGGCGCGAGCGGACGTCGAGCTGACGGTGGACCCCGATCCGCCGCGCGCGGGCGAGTCGTTCAATCTCGCCTTCAAGGGCAGTGGGAACGACCTCGGCGAACCGGATTTCGCGCCGCTCGAGGAGCAGCTCGAAATCCTCGGCCGGAACCGGCAGACCGAGGTTCAGTGGATCAACGGCCGGCACAGCCAGTCGACGACGTGGATGCTCAACGTCATCGCGAAGCAGTCGGGCCCCGTCCGGATCCCGGCGATCGCGTTCGGCAAGCAGCGCAGTCCCGCCCGCGACCTCGAGCCGGCGGGCGGCGGGGCCGCCGCGCCCACGCAGGACGACGATCTGATCCTCGAATCGGAAATCGAGCCGCGCTCGCCGTACGTGCAGCAGCAGACGATCTACACCGTAAGGTTGTGGCACCGCATCGTGATCAGCAACGCCGCGCTGTCCGAACCCGCGCTCGGCGCGGACGCGCTCGTCAAACGGCTGGGCAAGGATCGCGAATACCAGGCGCAGCGCAACGGCAAGAACTACGAGGTCTTCGAACGGCGTTATGCGGTGTATCCGCAGCGCAGCGGCAAGCTCGTCCTCGCGCCGGCCGCGCTGACCGCGCAGATCTTCCGTCGCGGCAACTCCTTCTTCGATCCTTTCGGCCAGTCGTTCTCGACGCGCCGGCTGCAATCGAGCCCGCACCTCGTCGACGTCCGGCCCGTCCCGGCGAGCTACACCGGCAAGGCCTGGCTGCCGGCGAAGCGCTTGAGCCTGCACGACGAGTGGGCGCCCGACAATCGCGAGGCCCGCGTCGGTGAACCGATCACGCGCACCCTCTTCCTGTGGGTCGATGGCCTGACCGCCGGGCAATTACCGACGATCGGCGGCGCGGTACCCGACGGCGTGAAGGCCTATCCCGACCAGCCGCAGAGCAGCGAGCAGGAAGTCCCGGGCGGATACACTGCGGTCCACCAGGAGAAGATCGCGCTCGTGCCGGGTGCCGCCGGGGCGTTCACGGTGCCGGAACTCGAAGTGCCGTGGTGGAACACGGAAGCGGATCGCATGGAAGTCGCCCGCCTGCCGGCGACCGAGTTGCGCGGGACGGGAGCAGCGCCGGCACCGGCCGTGCCGGCGCCGGAGGCCCCTGCGCCGGCCACCGCAGCCCCGTCACCCGCGACTGCCCCGCCGGCACGCCCGGGCCCGTGGCCTTGGATCGCCCTCGTCGCAGGATCCGGTTGGGCGATAACCGCAGCCCTGCTCCTGCGGGCCCGTCGCCCGCGCACATCGGCACGTGCCGCGGAGCGTGATCCTGTTGCGCGCGATCCCCGCACGGCGCTGCGCGACTTGGAGAAAGCGTGCATGGCGCACGATGCCGTCGCGGC
The DNA here is from genome assembly GCA_016209015.1 of Gammaproteobacteria bacterium. Taxonomy (GTDB): domain Bacteria; phylum Pseudomonadota; class Gammaproteobacteria; genus JACQWY01. Next base: position 86,331 of record JACQWY010000006.1, read on the forward strand.
CAAGGCCGCGCTGCTGGCGTGGGGTGCGCAAGTTTTTGCAGAGCGTGCCGCTAGCACCCTCGGTGCACTTGCCTCGTGTGTGGAAGGCGAGCGGGCGTCGGCGATCGAAGAACTCAACGCAGCGCTTTACGGATGCAGCACGAGCTCTTGGAACGGACACCGCCTGTGGAGGGCCTTCGCGGATCCGACTGCCTCGAAGCAGCGGGAAGTTGCGCCGGATCGTGACGAGCTGCCGCCGCTGTTCCCGCTCTCGGGATAGCAGCCGGGCGTCGACGTCGCGCCGACCGATGAATTCAGCGATGCGGGGCTTTCAAGAATGCGCGTTCTCGTCCGCGGTCCAGACAATGTCAGCAGACGAGCCGCAGCGCGCCTCCCGCACAATCCCGAGTGCCGTCTTCCGATCGGGGACGAGCGCGTGTGAGCCTCGAAACCGCGACCATTCTCGCAGTCGATGACAACGCGACGATCCGCCGCGCGATTGCCATGCGACTCGGCGCCCACGGCATGCGTGTGGAGACTGCCGCCGACGGCAAACAGGCCCTCGACCTCATCGAGCGGGAGGACTTCGATCTCGTGCTGCTCGATCTGCAGATGCCCGAGATGCGGGGCGACGAAGTGCTCATTCACCTGCGCCAGAAATATTCGGAAACACAACTGCCGGTCATCATGCTGGCCGCGAGCGACGACAAGAAAGACATCAGCCGGACGCTGGAGCTCGGCGCGAACGACTACGTGACCAAACCCGGCGATCTGCCGATACTGCTCGCCCGGATCAAGAAGCAGCTCGCGCTCAAGGAGGCCGCGAACCGCCTCGAAGCCCTCACGACGTTCACGCAACAGAATCTGAAGCTCGTCGATGCGAGCACGACTTGCGACGGGCTGTCCGCCACCGCGGCCCTTCAGAAGTGGTATTCCAATCCGGAAGGCAGCAACGTCCGCAAGTACCATCTGCTCTACGACAACACGCCGATGACCTGCTTCACGCTGAACCGCGACCTCGAGATCCTGGACGCGAACCGCTTCGGTGCCCGATTCCTCGGCTACGATTCCTCGGAGCTCCGCGGCCGCAGCATGCTCGAACTCTATGCGCCCGACACGCTCATTCAGGCCCAGGAATACCTCGAGGCCGTCTTCCAGCAATCCGACCGCATCCACCGCTGGGAAATCAAACGTCGCAAACGCAATGGCGACGACCTCTGGATGCGCGAGACTGCGCGGGTCATCGGCGGCGGAGACGAAGCGATGATCCTCATGACCTGTGAGGACATCGACGATACCTACAAGCTCTCGGAGAAGCTTTCCTATCACTCGGCACACGACGATCTCACGGGCCTGAACAACCGCAAGACCCTCGAGGAGCGCCTTGCCCGCGTCATCGAGAGCGCGCACAGCGAGGACACCCATCACACGCTCGCGATCATCGATCTCGATCAGTTCAAAATCATCAACGACTCCTGCGGCTACGCGGCCGGTGACGAGCTCCTCAAGCAGATTGCGCGGCTCATGCGCGACAACGTGCGCAAGCGCGACACCGTCGCCCGTATCGGCGGCGATGAATTCGCCATCCTCTTCGAGGACTGCCCGATGGCGACGGCGCGCGAGACGATCGACACGATCCGGACTGCAGTCGAAGCTTATGGTTTCGAGTGGAACGAACGGGGCTACCGGCTATCGATCAGCGTCGGCCTGGGCGCTATCGACTCCCGGTGCGACGGCGTTGCGAGCGCGCTCAGCATGGCGGACACGGCGTGCTATGCCGCCAAGGATGCCGGTCGCAACCGCGTTCACGCCTATGTCGCGGATGACGCCAGCGTCGTGTCACGCCACGGGCAGATGCGCTGGGTGACGCGCATCAACGACGCGCTCCGCGACGACCGGTTCGAATTGAGCCTGCAACAGATCACGCCAGTCAGCGGTGCCCACGACGGCGACCACTACGAACTCCTGATCCGCATGCGCGACGAGCGCGGGCACATCGTGATGCCCGGGGAATTCTTCCCGGCGGCCGAACGTTACAACCTGGCCGACAAGCTCGACCGCTGGGTCATCAAGAGTGCGCTCGCGTGGCTCGCTGAACAACGCCACCTCCTGGAATCACTGTACCTCTGCAGCATCAACTTGTCGGGCCAGTCCATCAATAACGAAGAAGTGCTGAGCTTCATCCTGCGCGAGATCGACGCGAGTGGGATACCGCCGTCGAAGCTCTGTTTCGAGGTGACCGAGACGGTCGCCATCGCTGACTTGATGCAGGCGACGCGGTTCATTTCGCTGCTCAAAGAGAAGGGCTGCATGTTCGCGCTCGATGATTTCGGCAGCGGCTTCTCCTCCTTCTCGTACCTGAAGGCGCTGCCTGTGGATTTCGTGAAAATCGACGGCAGCTTCGTCCGGGACATCGCCGTCGACTCCATAGACCGCGCGATGGTGCGCTCTATCAACGAAATCGGCCATGTCATGGGCAAGAAGACAATTGCGGAATTCGTCGAGGACGGGGCCATCCTCGAGATACTGAGATCGCTCGGTGTCGACTACGCCCAGGGCTACGGCATAGGCAGACCCATCCCGCTCGACCAGTTCCTGGCGGCCCGCGAACCATCTGCCGGTTCGGCGCACGGCGGCGGACCATCCTCGCCCACACCACTCAAAATGCCGCGTTCTTCGGGAACATCGTAGCGCCGGCCCTGCCCGGACGCCGAGCAATGCCACAGCGCCGGACTATGCATGGAAGACGAACCCTCGCGGCAGGAGCCTCCTTCCGGCACCCTCGGTCGGCGACCAGCCGCATGCGCCGCGATTCACATCTCCCGATCACCGACGGTGACGCACGTCTCATCGTGTTCTGCGCCGCGTTGTCCACCGGCCCCGAGCGGGCTAGTTCTTTCTCCAGAAACAAGCGACACGGCCGATGAAAATGGACATGAACAACGGGATGGCAAGAGTATCGCGGCTGGTGCCGCAGCGATCGGTTTCCCTGCTGACCGACTGCCAGCGCCTCGTCATGGACCGGCTGCCGGTCTGTGTCGCCGTGGTGCTCGACAAGGTCGACGACGCGTTCTTCGACCTCGCGAACAAAGCGGACAGTTCGCAGCGCCAATCGTTGTTCTTCGATGCGATGCGCGAGCTGCGCCTCAAACGACAGGCCATGACGTCCGCGTTCATCGCGAGCATCAAAGCCGAATACGACGAAGCAGTGAACCGCCGCGTGACGGCGCCTTCGACGGCGTCAGAAGTCGGCGGCCTCGAACTGAGCCTGGTCGACCCCGACGACGTCGAGGAGAGTCTCGCCATCACGAATTTCGTCGAGAGCCTGAAGTTCCGCTGCAAGCAGGAACTCTTTGCGCTCGACATCCGCATTGGTCACCTCCTGAGCGATCCTGATCGAACGAACATCCACAATCCGTTCGGGCCGCAAGTGATCGGCGAGGCGTTCAAGCAGGCTTGCAAGATCCTGGAATCAGGCATCGAACCCCGTCTTACGATGTACAAGATGCTCGAAAAAATCGCGGGCGCCGACATCCATGGCATCTACCGCGACCTCAACCAGTCCCTGATCGCTCAGGATGTGCTGCCGAAACTCACACCGACGTTCCATCGTGGCGGTGGCGACACCGGGGGTGCCCGCACCCGGGTCATCATCGAAACGGACGGCACTCGCGAAGAGGCGGTTGGTGAAGACGTGTTCTCCACCCTCCAGCGACTCATGACCCCCGGGGGCACCTCACGCCCCGGCGGCGTCGGCGTCGCGTCGGGAGGCGCGGGCGTACCGGGTGGCTTTGGAATGGGCGCGGTCCCTGGGATGGGCGGCGCCTTCGCGGCCGGCGGTGCTGCGGGAGATATGGTCGGAGGAGGCCTCGGCAGCGGCGCTCCGCTCGCCACGGCGGCGTTCATCGGGGCATTGAACCGCCTCCAGCACGGGGACCTCAGCGTGCTCCCGGAAGCGATCGCCGTTTCTGCCGGCACGCAAATCGCGAGCGGCCAGTCCAACGTTCTGAGCACGCTGCGGACGAGCGGCGCCATCGGCGCTTTGAACCAGACCGACGGACTCACGCTTGACGTCGTATCGATCCTCTTCGATTACATCCTCGACGACCCCGCCATACCGGACGGCATGAAGGCGCTGATCGGCCGCCTGCAAATTCCGCTGCTCAAGGTCGCACTCGCTGATAAAGCGCTGTTCTCGAAGAAGAACCACCCGGCGCGCCGTCTGCTCGATACGCTGGCGGCAGCCGCAGTCGGCTGGAGCCCGGGGATGGCCTCCCCCGATCCGCTCTACGACAAGGTCGAGTCAATCGTTCATCGCATCATCGCGGATTACGACCAGGACGTCGGCATCTTCGAAGCCGTGCTGTCCGACTTCGAATTCTTCCTGGCGGGATATGACCGGGAAACACAGCAGCGCGCGGAAATTTCGGCCAAGTCACTGCAGACCAAAGAGAAAGTCGTAGTCGCCAAGCTCGCCGTGGACGACGCGGTGAAAGCGCGCCTCGCGGGCCGCGATGTGCGCGATTTCGTCCGCGCGTTCATTTCGGACTATTGGCGCCAGCTCCTAATCATTACGCACGTCGAAGCCGGGCCGGATTCGGAAGCATGGCAGACCCAGCTCGGTGTGATCGACGACCTAGTCTGGTCGGTGCAGCCGAAGACGACGCCGGTCGAGCGCAAGCAACTCACCGACAAGCTGCCCCAACTTCTGAAGCACATCAAGAACGGCATGCGTACGCTCGACATGCATCCTTCAGACTGCTCGAAGTTCCTCACCATGCTCGCGAGCGTGCATGTTGTGTCGGTGAAGCAGGTCGAGGAAGCGAGCCTCGCCGAGCGCAAACTCGTCGCCGCTGAGCAGGCCGAAACAGCGGCCGCAGTGCAGGCGCAGGACGAGGAAGCGTTCGTCAGGAAAGCTCTGGAGCGGCTGTTCGACCGCAAGTCCATCGACCCGGTGGAGCTCGACATCGACCTTTCCGCCTTCGAACCTGCCGCAACACCGGAAGTCACCGACGAGGAGCCCGTAACTGACGAGTTCCTGGAGGCCGTCATGGAGCTCGATCTTGGCGATTGGGTGGAATTCACAATGGAAGATACGTCTATCGTCCGGGCGCGATTCACCTGGATCAGCCCCGCCACGGGCCGCTATTTGTTCACTACCCGCCAGGGCCACAAGGCACTGGACCTCACCATGACCGGACTGACCGATCACTTCCGGGCGGGTACCGCGAGGCGGATCGAGTCCCAGCCCGACCCGATATTCGACCGCGCCATCGGGGAGCTGATGGACCGTCTGGAGCACGAAGGCGGCTGAGGCTTAACGTCCCTCCGACGTCGCACCACAGAACCGTCCCGGTTCAACTGCCGGGTAGGGGAAATTCCCTCATTGGGTCAAAGTTGCAAGCGCTCTGGCCGGACCAGTCGCGCCATGCCAGAATTGCCTCGCGGGACTGAGAACTCCTCCGCAACTTTGCGGATCTTGTAATGCAACTGTTACACGGAAATCGATAGACTCGGCCCCACGATACCAAGGGATCTGCCTGCGATGTCGCGAAGGAACGCGCTAGCAAGGACAAGCAGGTAGTAGGGTCTGTTGAAGGTCGTCGACAAAGCCACACCTGTCGCGAGACAGGGCCGGAAAGCCGCGGATCTGGGAACATTTTCAGATGGCCGGGTTGCCAATTCGAGCTTTAGCACCTGGAAATCAGGTTCTAATAATTTTGGCTTCGCTTTCTATAAGGATCAGGCTTATGAAGAAATCACCGGCTAAACAACGCTTTCTTGCAGCGGCGCTCGCCGGCGCTTCGTTGCTGGTTGCTGGCGCGAATGCGTCTGCGGCCGGCGTCAGCGTAACTGCCTTGAGCGACGTGTTCGGCTTGTTCAATGCTCAACCGTTCGACACTTCGACCAATACGCTCGCCTTCATTCCGGAGACGGCACCGGGTGGTTTCCCGGGCGCCACCGTGTTCGAAGCGGCCTCAGTGGCTGGCCTCGGAAGTCTCGGATCGCTGGGTGTGGTGTACGACACGGTGTCGGTCACGTTCACGGCCGACCCTGGAATGAAAATCACGACGGTCGGCTTTTTCGAGAAGGGCGGCTACGTTCGCCAGGGCGACAGCGCGGCCACCTATGCCGGCGGTTCGATCGTCGTCAATGGTGGAACCCCGACGACGTTCGTTCCGGTTCCGATCGGGACGAATGCTCAGGGGACCGCTGGCGTGACGGACTGGGATGTTGGTCTCACGAATCCGGTCGGGTTCGTCGTGAACGGCGATACTGCGACGGTCGTTATAACGAACATTCTCGCAGCCATCACCGCCCCCGGCAGTCAGGACGTCGCGCTGATTTGGAAGAATCTGGCCGCGCTCCGCGTCGAAGTGGCTCCGGTTCCGCTGCCGCCGGCGCTGTGGATGTTGGGTTCTGCGCTCGTGGGTCTCGTCACCGTCGGTCGCCGCAAGGCGGAAGGCTGAGAATCATTTGACCTAGGGACGCTGCTCGGGCCGACGGATCGGCCAACAGGAGAAAGCCCGGCACCAGCCGGGCTTTCTTTTTGCCCGCGAATGTCCGGGCATTGCCCTCCTCTTCATCTTGGCTGTCCCCTGCGTTTCGCCGATTATGCTCAGATGTGCCGAGAAACCGTCGGATGAGGTCCTTCGATACCGCCGTACCCGTTGAGGCTCGGGCGATTTGCGCCGAGTTCCAGGGCCGTCAGGTCCTGCGGGACGTTTCACTGAGCGTCGGCCGCCGGGAGATATTCGCCATCATCGGACCCAGCGGCTCCGGGAAGACGACACTGCTCAGACACCTGCTCGGTCTTGCGCGGCCTCGGCAGGGCAGCGCCTTCGTTTTCGGGCATCCCGTTGCGGAGTTGTCCCGCCATGAACTCGCGGGCCTGCGGCGTCGCATCGGCGTCGCCTTCCAGGGAGGAGCGCTCCTGAATTCGCTTTCGGTGGTTCAGAATATCGAGTTACCGCTGAAGCAGCACACTCGCCTCGACGCCGCAACCATTCGCATCATGACTCATATCAAGCTCGAACTGCTGGGCCTGCTCGACATCGATGCGCTCATGCCGGCGCAACTATCGGGGGGAATGTTGAAGCGTGCGAGTCTCGCGCGTGCCGTAATCATGGATCCGGAGCTCTTGTTCGTCGATGAACCGTCCTCAGGACTCGATCCGGTCAACGCGGCGGCGCTCGACGACTTATTGGTCGAGCTACGCGACAGTCTCGGCATGACCATCGTGGTCATCACGCACGCCATGGAGACCGCGCTCAACATCGCTGACAAGATTCTGTTGCTCGACAGCGGCGAGGTCGTGACGGTCGGCACGCCGACCGAGCTGCTGCAGAGCAGGGATGCGCGCGTCCAGAGCATGTTGCAGAGGCGCCCCGTGCGCGCCGGCTCGGCCGCCGACGACTATCTCAATCGTCTCACCGCGGGGACCTGAGCAGCGACGATGCGCGGCGGCCATCTCCCAACTCACCGTCTCGGCCGGATCGGCCTCGACATCCTGGCCGGCACCGGCCGCATGGGGATCCTCCTCGTCCAGATCGTCCGGCCGGCGCCGACTACGCCCCATGGGCTCGCCCGGCTCCTGCATCAGCTCCGGTTCGTAGGCTCGCGCTCCATGCTCGTCATCAACGTGGCGGCGCTCTTCGTGGGTATGGTGCTAGCGCTGCAGTTCCACGACACACTCGTCCGCTTCGGCTCGATTACTCTCCTCGGCTCCGCGGTCGGACTGTCCTTGGTCCGCGAACTCGCGCCCGTGCTCACGGCGCTCATCGTCATCGGGCGTGCCGGCTCGGCAGTCTGCGCAGAGATGGCGATCATGCGCACGGACAGCCAGATCGATGCGCTGGAGTGCATGGCGATCGACGCACGGCGTTATCTGCTATGGCCCAGGTTCATGGCGTTCCTGATTGCCGTGCCTCTATTGACCGCAATGTTCGACGTCGTCGGCATCGTCGGCGGCTACTGTGTGGCGACAGCCAATTTCGACCTGGGCGCCGCCACGTATTTCACCGGCATCACAGAGAACATGACCGGGCACGATCTGCAGATGGGTATCGTGAAATCGGCGTGCTTCGGCGCGCTGAGCGCCTGGATCTGCCTCGGGCAAGGTTTCCTCATTCATCGTGGTCCGCTGGCCTACAGCGGTTCAGAAGGCGTGAGCCAGACGACGACGAGCGCCGTGGTGACCTCCTCGCTCGTCGTACTGTTCGCGGACTATATCCTCAGCTCGCTCATGCTTTAGGATGCACGCATGAAGGAAGACCGGACCGAACTCGCGGTGGGCACGTTCATGCTGCTCGGAATTGCCTGCCTGTGCTATCTGGCGTTCAAGCTCGGTGACGTTTCCCATTGGACGCACGATCGCCTCCAGCTCGTCGCCCGCTTCGCGTCCAGCTCCGGTCTCCGGGAGGGCGCGAACGTGGAGGTCGGCGGAGTACGGGTCGGCACCGTGAGCCGCATTGCACTCGATCACCAGAGTTACGAATCTGTGGTGGAGATGTCTCTCGATCCCGGGCTGCGCCTGCAGGACGACGCGATCGCCTCGATTCGCACGGCGGGGATCATCGGCGACAAATTCGTGAAGATCTCTCCAGGCGGTTCGGAGCAACTCCTCAGCTCCGGCGGCACGATCGTCGAGACCGAATCTTCGATCAGTCTCGAGGAATTGATCAGCAAGTACATCTTCGACGGCGGCGGGGCAGCAAAGAAGTGAATGCTTCGTTCGCGGCCGCCCGCCGCATTTTCCTCGTCGCCTGTCTGCTGCCCGGGATCGTCTTCCTCAATCCCCATGAAGCCCGAGCCGCCGGATCACCCAAGGCGGAACTATCGAGTTCGGTCGACGAGGTGATACGCGTCCTCTCCGACAAATCGGCTGACGACGAATCGAAGCGCCGCCGCGTCGTTGCGCTCGTCGACACGCGCTTCGATTTCCGCGAAATGACGAAACGTGTCCTCGCGACGAACTGGCGCTCGGCGAACAAGGAGCAACGGCGCGCCATCACGAAGCTGTTCCGCGAACTGCTCTCGAATACCTACTGGCGGCGGATGGCGGGCTACAAGGGCGAGCAGGTCGGCTACACCGGCGAAGCGATTCGGAACGATGTCTACGCGACGGTCAATACCGCGATCGCGACCCCGAACGGGCCGATACCCGTCGACTACAAGCTCCACCTCAAGAAGAAGAAAGACAAGTGGCTGGTTTATGACGTCGTCATCGAGCAAGTCAGCCTGGTGCGGAACTACCGCGGTGAGTTCTACGACATCGTCAAGAACAAGGGCATCGACGGTCTCATCGTCGAACTCGAAAAGAAAGTCGGTCAGACAGGTGCTGTGCCGTCGAAATGAGTATCACGGGTTCGGCAGTCCCCCGTGCTTCTGCTTGTAGTCGTCGATACTGCGCTGCATGTCGCTGAACAACCCATCCATGCCTTCCGCCTTGATGATGGCGTTGAACATGTCGCGATAGGTATTGATCAGGCTCACGCCCTCGATCACGACATCGTAGCCGAACCACTCGCCATCGTTCAGCTTCAACTTGTAAGTCACGGGGATCTTCGCCGTGTCCGTCACGATCAGGGTTTCCACCACCGCGCGATCTCCCTGCACGCTTTCCTTGACGTATTCGATGCGCTGGTTCGTGTAAGCCTCGATCTTCGTGCGGTAGGTGTCCTCGAGGTACTGCGAGAAGAAGTCCACGAACTGCTTCTTCTCGGCTGGTGTCGCCGTCCGCCAATTCGTGGCGAGAATGCTTTGCGACATGCTGCGGAAATCGAATCGGCTGTCGATGATGGCGCCGATGTCCTTCCATTTCTGCGCCCGGCTGCCTTCGGGCGCTTTGAGCACGCCAAGGATGCGATCCGTCGTCGTGCGTACGGCTTCCGTCGGCGCCGCGGCCGCCGCCACCGCGAGTGCGGCCGCCATGATGAGTCCCGCGAACACTGCAACCCTGCTCTTCCGTATGCGCAAATCCGCTCTCATGCCTGTTTCTCCGCGCCTCGGCGTTCGCTTGGAACTGCGGGCGTAATGCCGATCGTCACTGTTTCCTCGCCGATTTCGAACACCTCGACCAGGTTCCCCGCGGGCGGCACTGCAGGCCCCAGCGCAGTGGCCAGCACTTCGCGCGAGAGGTAATCCGACGACTGGGCAATGGCCCTGTCGAGCTTCGGACTTGCCTGGTAGTTCACCGCGATGCGGTCCGTGAGCGCGAGGTCGAGCGTCTTGCGCATCTTCTGGATGCGATTGACGACCTCGCGCGCGAAGCCCTGCTGGATGAGCTCCTCCGTAACGTGCGTATCGAGCGCGACGGTGACCGGTCCTTCCTGGGCAACCAGCCACTCGCCGATTTCCTCGCTCACGACGTCGACGTCGTCGAGCCCGAGTTCCACCCTCTCGCCGTCGACCTCGATCGCGATCCGGCCATCCGCGATCAGCCTGGCGAGGTCGGCATCGTCGAGGCCCGCGATGCGCGCCGCCACGATTTTCATCTTCTTGCCGAGGCGCGGACCGAGTTTCTTGAAATCGGCCTTCGCCGAGCGCTTCACGATGGCACTCGAATTCTCGACGAATTCGAGCTCGCGCACGTTCAGCTCCTCGAGAATGATGTCGCGCATCGATTCGACGAGCGCACGGTCCACACCGCCCGCGCCGGCCACGACCAAGATGCGGGCGAGCGGCTGACGAACGTTGATGCGACACTTGTTGCGGAGCAGGAGCACGAGCGAGACGATCGTCCGGGCAATGCCCATGCGGCGTTCGAGCTCCTCGTCGATGGCCGCGCGGTCAGGGGCCGGGAAGTCGGTCATGTGCACCGAGGGCACGCTGGCGCGACCGGTCGCCGCATCGAGCGATCGGAACAGCCATTCCGCGAAGAACGGCGCGATGGGGCTGATCATCGTCGCGAGGCGACTCAGACATTCGTAGGTCGTCTGATACGCGCAGAGTTTGTCGTGCTCGGAAATGACGACACCGTCAGCCGCCGCCTTCTTCGCCGCCCAGAAGCGCGGTCGCGAGCGACGGATGTACCAGTTCGAGAGCTCGTCGACGAAGGTCTCGAGCGCCCGGGCCGCACGGGTCGCATCGTATTGCCCGTAGGCCTCGTCGACGATTGCCACAGTCGTGTTCAGCCGGCTGACGATCCAGCAGTCGAGCTCCTTGCGCCCCGCGAGTGGAATCGTCGCCTCCTCGTGACGGAAGCCGTCGATGTTGGCGTAGCTCGCCATGAAGCGATAGACGTTCTCCAGCGTGCTGAAGAACTTGCTGCGCGTCTCCGCGAGTCCCCGCAGCGAGAAGCGCATGTTGTCCCACGGCGGCGAGTTGCTCATCATGTACCAGCGAACGACGTCCGCGCCGTGCTCGTCGACGGTTGCGAACGGATCGATGGTGTTCTTCTTCGACTTGGACATCTTCTCGCCCTTCTCGTCGAGAATCAGCCCGTTCACCACTACGTTCTTGAAGGCGACGTCATCCATCGTGAGCGTCGCGATGGCGTGCAGCGTGTAGAACCAGCCGCGCGTCTGATCGATGCCCTCGCAGATGAAGTCCGCGGGGAAGCTGCGCTCGAAAGCCTCCTTGTTCTCGAACGGATAGTGCCATTGGGCGAACGGCATGGCGCCCGAGTCGAACCAGACGTCGAGAACGTCCGACACACGACGCATCGTGCCGCCATCCGGCGCCGGCCAGCTCAGCTCGTCGACGAAGGGTCGGTGCAAATCGAGCTCGGCATCGGGCGGCAGCTGCCCGCCGCACTTCTGACGAAGCTCATCGATCGATCCGATCACCTCGAAATACTCCGAGCCTTCCGCGTCCGAGACCCAAATCGGCAGCGGCGTGCCCCAGTAGCGCTTGCGGCTCAGCGCCCAGTCGACGTTGTTCTCGAGCCAGTTGCCGAAGCGGCCATCGCGGATGCTCGGCGGATACCAGTTCACCGTCTTGTTGAGATCGATGAGTCGATCCTTGCGCGCCGTCGTCCGGATGAACCAGCTCTCGACGGGATAGCTCATGAGCGGCGTACCCTTGCGCCAGTCATGCGGATAGTTGTGCAGATACGAATCCTGCCGCAGCAGCAGCCCGCGCTCCTGAAGATCGCGATTCACGACGCGGTTGGCGTCCCTGAACCAGAGTCCCGCGACGAGCGGCGCGTGGGCCACGAATTTACCGTCGGGTCCAATCGGGTTGACGAGCGGCAGTGCCTGCTTCTGTCCGACCTCGTAGTCCTCGGCGCCGAAAGCCGGCGCGATGTGCACGATGCCGGTGCCGTCGTCGGTGGAGACGTAGTCCGCCGCGACGACCTGCCAGGCATGCGCGGGATAGTCCTGCTCCGGCACGACGTAGAGCGGCTCGTAAGCGAGACCGACGAGGTCGCGGCCGGCGCAGCGCTCGAGCACCTCGTGTTCCTGCTTCAGCGCGTCGAGGCGTGCCGTGGCCAGGATGAGGACCTCACCGGAGTCCGCGAGCTTGACCTTCGCATATTCGATGTCGGGACCGACGGCGAGCGCGACGTTCGAAACGAGCGTCCACGGCGTCGTCGTCCACGCCAACAGGCTGGTACCGTTCTGCCCTTTCACGCGGAATCGCACATAGGCGCTCGGGTCGGTGATCTCCTTGTAGCCGAGGCTCACCTCGTGCGAGGACAGCACCGTGCCCGTGCCCGGGCTGTACCACTGGATCTTGTAGCCGCGGTAAAGCAGCCCGCGCTCGTACATGCGTTTCAAGAGCCACCAGACGGTCTCGATGTAGCTCGTGTGGAACGTGACATAGGGCTGCTCGAGATCGACCCAATAGCCGATCCGCCGCGTGAGCTCGTCCCAGTCCTTCTTGTAGCGCGCGACGCTGTCGCGGCAGGCACGGTTGAAGGCGGCGATCCCGTAGTCCTCGACCTGCTCGCGGCCGTCGAGGCCGAGCTCGCGTTCGACTTCGATCTCGACCGGTAAGCCGTGCGTGTCCCACCCCGCCTTGCGGTCGACGCGATAGCCCTTCAGGGTCTTGTAGCGACAGAACACGTCCTTGATGGTGCGCCCGAGCACGTGGTGAATCCCCGGCCGCCCGTTCGCGGTCGGCGGCCCCTCGTAGAACGTGAAGCCCGGGCCATGGCGACGATGGTCGAGCGTGCGCCGGAAGACGTTCTCGGCGTCCCACCACGCCAGGATGTCCTGTTCGAGCGCCGGCTGGGCGGCATACTTGGCCTCGGGAAAGGGATTCGTCATGTCGATCTGGATGCTGTTGATGGTGCAGAGAGCGCGTGTATCGGGCAGTCGGCCGGGCATCGGCGTCGGGCGCGGATTCGCCCCGCATTATAACCAAGTGCGCCGGGGAGTGGCGGCCGGGAAGCCGGCGCACCCGCTCCGTCCGTAACGCCGACGCGTGAAGCCTTTATGCTATCGTTATCGAAACCAATGCATAACACCGGTGCTGCTCGGGGAGGCGTCTCGTGAGGTCCAACCAGGTACTCGATTTCCTCGAATTCGTCGAGGGCCAGAAGAACCAGTCGGTCCGCCAACTCCTGGACAAGATCCTGCACCAGAGCCGTCTCATGACGAAGGCCGAGGCGGGCACGATCTTCATCGCGCGCAGCCGCGGCGCGAAGCGCTGGCTCGAGGCGGCGAGTGCCCAGAACGACGCGATCCCCGTCAGCCGGGCCGATTTCACCGTGCCGATCGGGCCCGGCACGATAGCCGGCTACGTCGCCGATCGCGGCAAGACCCTGCTCGTCGACGACGTCTACGGCATTCCGGCGCGCAGCCCCTACAAGTTCAATCCGAAGTTCGAGCACAAGAGCTACAAGACCCGCTCGATGTTCTGCTTCCCGCTGAAGAACTTCCAGGACGAGGTGATCGGCGTCGTGCAGCTCATCAACTGCCGGCCGAACAAGAGCCGCCCGCCCGTGCCGTTCAAGGCGGCGGTCGCCGACCTCGTGGCACCGATCGCCCGCGTCGTCGGCCATTCGCTCGAGCGGGCGGAGATGCTCGAACAGATCAAGCTCAAGAACCTGAAACTGCGCGAACGCAACCGCCAGCTCGACGAGCAGCGCGCGCACATCGAGGCGCTCCAGGGCGAGACGGAAGAGGCGTTCCAGCTGTCGATACGTCTCCTCGCCCGCGCCTCCGAGATCCACGACGAGGAGACCGGCAATCACATCGTCCGCGTCAACGAGTACAGCTACTACATCGCGAAGACGCTCGGCATGCCGGACACCTGGTGCGACGAGATGCGCTACAGCGCCCAGCTCCACGACGTCGGCAAGATGAGCGTGGACTCGGCGGTATTGAAGAAGAAGGGTGGACTCGATCCAGCCGAACGCGAGGAGATGAACCGCCACACCGTTTACGGCTATCGCATCCTCTCGGCCTCGCCGCGTCTGAAGCTCGGTGCCGAGATCGCGCTCTCCCATCACGAGAAGTGGGATGGCACGGGCTATCCGAACGGCACGAAAGGCGAGGCCATCCCGATCTCCGCGCGCATCGTCCAGATCGCGGACGTCTACGATGCGCTACGCTCGCAGCGGCCCTACAAGCCGGCTTTCGATCACGAGAAGTCCGTGCACATCATCACGATAGGTGACGAGCGCATCGACCCGCGCGCCCATTTCGACCCGCAGATCATCGAGCTGTTCAAACACAATCATCTGGAATTCGACGCCATCTGGAGGCGGCTGCACGACTGAGTGGCGGGATCTGCGCGCGTGCATGGCGCGCGCGAGCACCGGGCTCCGGGAACCTGCATGCCGCGAGCGATGCGCCTCCTTCGTCGGCACATCCCTCGGAGAAGCCGGCGACGCGTTCACTGGGCCCGTTGCCTCACCCCGCCTGACGGGCGAGCGCCTCCACGGCGAACTGCCGGATCTGCTGCACCATCGCAGCGAGCCCGTTGCTGCGGGTCGGTGAGAGGTGCTCTTCGAGCTGAATCTTGCGGATGAAATCGGGCGGGGTCGCGAGAATGTCCGCGGGCTTGCGGTCCGAATAGACCTGCAGCAGCAGCGCGATGAGGCCCGAGACGATGGCCGAGTCGCTCACGGCGTGGATGTGCATCCGGCCTTCCTTCAGCTCGGTGACGATCCAGACCTGGCTCTGGCAGCCCTTGAGCCGGTTGTCCTCGATCTTCCACTCCACGGGAAACTCGGGCAGCGCCCGGCCGACGTCGATGATGTACTGGTAACGGTCCGACCAGTCCTCGAAAAGCGCAAAGGCTTCGACGATTTCCTCCTGGGCAGCGAGGATATCCGGCGAGGCACGCAAGGGTTCGCGCCGCAGGTCCGCATCAGTCATGCTCGTTCAACCTCTCATTCCACGCGCCATTTCGTACCGTCCGGCCCGTCCTGGATCTGCACGCCCATCGCGGCGAGCTCTCGACGGTAGCCGTCGGCAGCGTTCCAGTCTTTAGCCGCCCGCGCCGCATTGCGTGCCGCGATCAGCGCATCGATTCGTGCGACGTCGAGCGTCTGGCCGGGCACGGTGGAGAACCAGGCAGCCGGCGCGAGATCGAGGATACCGAGCTCGCGCGCGCCGCCGAGCAGTGCGGCCTTCGCGCGTCGGCGCGCTTCCTCGTCCGTCGCATTGTTGGCCTCGGTCACCGTCTGCATCAGGACGGAGATCGCGAGCGGCGTATTCAAATCGTCGTCCATCGCATTTTGGAACTCGGCGTCAGGCATCGGTTCCGCAACGACGTCCGCGAGCTTCTCGAGCGCCCCGTACATGCGGTCGAGCTGCGCCTTCGCCTGCTGGACGAGATCGTCGCTCCAACTGATCGGCTCGCGGTAGCGTCCCTTGATGAGCGCGAGCCTGAGCGCCTCGCCAGGGAAGCGCGTCAGCAGGTTCTGGACGAGAAGCACGTTGCCCAGCGACTTCGACATCTTCTCGTCGCCGATTTCGACGAAGCCGTTGTGCACCCAGTAGCGGCAATACGTCGTCCCACCGTGCGCACAGGTCGACTGCGCAATCTCGTTCTCGTGATGCGGGAACTTCAGATCGTTGCCGCCGCCGTGAATGTCGATCGTCTCGCCGAGGTGGCGCTCGATCATGGCCGAGCACTCGATGTGCCAGCCGGGACGGCCCCTGCCCCACGGACTGTCCCAGCCCGGAAGCTCGGGCGGCGAAGGCTTCCACAGGACGAAGTCCGAAGGGTCACGCTTGAACGGCGCCACTTCGACACGCGCGCCGGCGATCATCTCCTCCTGGCTGCGCCCCGACAGCCTGCCGTACTCCGCGAACGAGGGAACGTGGAACAGCACGTGACCTTCCGCCGGGTACGCGCAGCCTCGTGAGATCAGCTTCTCGATCATCACGATGATCGTGTCGATGTGATCGGTGGCGCGCGGCTCGATGACCGGCGGCAGCACGCCGAGCGCCGCCATGTCGCGATGATAGACCTCGGTGTAGCGCGCGGAGATTGTCGAGATCGGCACGCCCTGATCGATTGCGGCCTGATTGATCTTGTCGTCGACGTCCGTGATGTTGCGCGCGTACACGACGTTCGCGTAGTGACGCTTCAGGACGCGGTAGAGGACGTCGTACACGACGGCGGCGCGCGCGTTACCGATGTGCGGCGGGTTGTAGACCGTCGGGCCGCAGGCATACATCGTCACCCGGTCCGGACTGCCGGGGACGAACGGTTCCTTGCGGCGGGTCAGCGAGTTGTGGAGCTGGAGAGGCATCGGTGGAATCTGTGTTCGGTCGCAGGCGCGATTCTAACGCGAATCCGCGCGCGCCGGGCGCGTGACGCCGGCGCGGTCCGTCGGATCAACGCCAGAGCATGCGCGAGAGAATGCCGTCTCTATCGATGAACTGATGCTTGAGCGCGGCGCCGGCGTGACCCGCGGCTAACACGGCCGTGCCGTAGGCGCACCATTCGTGCACCTCGGTTGCGAGGTCGCGCACGAAGTCGGAGACGACGAAGAACGCGGGGATCGAGAACAGACCGAACATCGGCACGGGCTTCGCTTCGGCGGTCGTGATGATGTAGCCCGTGACCGGCAAGACGAACATCATGAGATACAGCAGATGGTGCGCGCCATTCGCCGCGCCTCGCTGCAGCCGGCTCATGGTGGCGGGCAGCGGCGGCGAGGGCGACACCGCTTTCCAACCGATGAAGAGCCCCGCGCAGACGAGGACGATCAAGCCGAGCGATTTGTGCCAGTCGCGGGTCTCGTAGTAACCGGCGTCGTAGTAGCCGAGCTCGACCATGTAGGCGCCGAGCGCCACGAGTCCGAGGGTGAGTAGCGCGATCGTCCAGTGCAGCAGTTTGCTGACGAGACCGTAGCTGTCCGAGCCGTTCTTCAGCATGCATCCCCCGCACCCGGGAAGCGGGCCGGCATCGTCGTCGATGCCGGCCCGAGTGTCGTCAATAACGATAGTGATCCGACTTGTAGGGCCCGGCCACCGGCACGCCGAGGTACTTCGCCTGCTGGCGGGACAGCACGTCGAGTTGCACGCCGAGCTTGGCGAGGTGCAGGCGAGCCACCTTCTCGTCGAGCGTCTTCGGCAGCGTGTAGACGCCGGTCGGATAGTTCTCTGAGCGCAGGAAGAACTCGATCTGGGCGAGCGTCTGGTTCGTGAAGCTGTTCGACATCACGAAGCTCGGGTGACCCGTCGCGCAGCCGAGGTTCACGAGACGGCCTTCGGCGAGCAGGATGATGCTCTTGCCGCCGGGGAACTGCACGCGATGGACCTGCGGCTTGACCTCGAACCACTTGTGCTTGCGGATCTTCTCGACCTGAATCTCGCTGTCGAAGTGGCCGATGTTGCAGACGATCGCGAGGTCCTTCATCTGGCGCATGTGACGCTCGGTGATGACATCGCAGCAGCCCGTCGTGGTGACGAAGATGTCGCCGATCTTGCACGCCTCGTCCATCGTCATGACCTGATAACCTTCCATCGCGGCCTGCAGCGCGCAGATGGGATCGATCTCGGTGACGATGACGCGCGCGCCCTGACCCTTCAGCGACTGGCACGAACCCTTGCCGACGTCGCCGTAACCCGCGACGACCGCGACCTTGCCGGAGAGCATCACGTCCGTCGCCCGGTTGATCGCATCGACGAGCGAATGGCGGCAGCCGTAGAGGTTGTCGAACTTCGACTTCGTCACCGAGTCGTTGACGTTCATCGCCGGGAACAGCAGCTCGCCGCGCTCGTGCATCTGATAGAGACGATGCACGCCCGTCGTCGTCTCCTCGGTCACGCCGCGGATGCTCGGCGCGATGCGCTGGAATCGCTTCGGATCACGCGCGATGGACTTCTTGAGCTGATTGAACAGGCACTTCTCTTCCGGATTCGTCGGCTTCGAGAGGAGCGAAAGATCCTGCTCGGCCTTGTAGCCGAGGTGCACGAACAGCGTCGCGTCGCCGCCGTCGTCGAGAATCATGTTCGGGCCCTTACCGTTGCCCCAGTCGAGGATGCGATCGGTGTAGTCCCAATACTCCTCGAGCGTCTCGCCCTTGTAGGCGAAGACCGGCGTGCCGGCCTTGGCGATCGCGGCGGCTGCGTGGTCCTGGGTCGAGAAGATGTTGCAGCTCGCCCAGCGCACTTTCGCGCCGAGGTACTGCAGGGTCTCGATCAGCACCGCCGTCTGAATCGTCATGTGCAGAGAACCGGTGATGCGTGCGCCCTTCAGCGGCTTCACTTTGCCGAACTCCTGGCGCATCGCCATGAGGCCCGGCATCTCCTGCTCGGCGAGCTCGATCTCGGTGCGGCCGAATGCCGCGAGCCCGATGTCCTTGACCACGTAATCCGGGGCGCTCGTCCGGCCCGCGCCGCGCGAACCCGCCTTTTGAACGGCCTGGCCCTTGCCCTCGCCGTTCGCTCCCGACGAACCTCTACTCATGATGCTGTTCCTCTATTCGATTGCTGGTTGCGGCCGCGCTGGTCGCCGTGAACGCGCACGATGGAAGCCGGCTTCCACCGTGCGCCGGCGTCGCGATCAGCCGATCGCGGACTTGAGCTTGTCGACCAGATCCGTCTTCTCCCAGGAGAAGCCGCCGTCCGCGTCGGCCTTGCGGCCGAAATGACCATAGGCCGCGGTACGGGCGTAGATCGGCCGGTTCAGGGCCAGATGTGTACGAATGCCGCGCGGAGTCAGATCCATCACCGTTTCGAGCGCGCGTTCGAGCGTGCTCGCCTCGACCTTGCCCGTGCCGTGCAGATCGACGTAGAGCGACAGCGGCTTCGCGACGCCGATCGCATAAGCGAGCTGAATCGTGCAGCGCTCGGCGAGGCCCGCCGCCACGACGTTCTTCGCGAGGTAACGCGAGGCATATGCCGCGGAACGGTCGACCTTCGAGGGATCCTTGCCGGAGAACGCGCCGCCACCATGGGGTGCGGCGCCGCCGTAGGTGTCGACGATGATCTTGCGACCGGTCAGGCCGCAGTCACCGTCCGGGCCGCCGATGACGAAGGCACCGGTCGGGTTGATGTGCCAGACGGTCTCCTTGGAGATCCAGCCGTTCGGCAGCGCTTCCTTGACGTAGGGTTCCACGAGCGCACGCACGTCCGCCGAGCTCAGCGCCGGGTCGAGATGCTGCGTCGAGACGACGATCTGCGTGGCGGCCACCGGCTTGCCGTTCTCGTAACGGACCGTGACCTGGCTCTTGGCGTCCGGTCCGAGCTGCGGCGCCCTGCCCGACTTACGGGCGGCGGCCATGAGCGCGAGAATCTTGTGGGAGTAATACAGTGGGGCGGGCATGAGGTCTTCGGTCTCGTTGCAGGCGTAACCGAACATGATGCCCTGGTCGCCCGCGCCCTCGTCCTTGTTCGAGCCCGCATCGACGCCCTGTGCGATGTCGGCGGACTGCGCGTGCAGCAGCACTTCGATCTTCGCGCGATCCCAGTGGAAACCGTCCTGCTCGTAACCGATGTCCTTGATCGCCAGACGCGCGAGGTGGGCGACGAGATCGGCAGTGACGGTGTTCGGGCCGCGCGTCTCGCCGGCGATCACCACGCGATTCGTGGTCGCGAGCGTTTCACAAGCGACGCGCACCTGGGTCGTATCCATGCCGCACTTCGCGGCTTCCCGGAAATAGGCATCGACGACTTCGTCCGAGATGCGGTCGCAGACCTTGTCAGGATGACCTTCGGAAACCGATTCGCTGGTAAACAGATATGATGAACGCACTCAGCCTCTCCTCTTTTGGGAATGCACGCAGCCCGCCGGGGCGGGCCGAAAGGGCCGTCATTATGGCCCAAATCGTCGAATATTGCGCCCCGCAGCACGGGCGCGATGCGGGCCGGGTTCTCAGGCCCGGACGCCTCCTCCGCTCAGCGGAAATGGACCTCGACCGCGCCCACGCCCGCGAGCTCGCAGCGCACGTGGTCGCCGGATTTCACGGGCTGCAGCGGCACGAGCGAACCGGACAGGATCACTTCGCCGGCGCCGAGCGCCGCGCCGAACTGCCCCATCGCATTCGCGAGCCAGGCCGTCGAGACGAGCGGCGAGCCGAGCGCCATGGCCGCATGGCCGCGCGCATTCTCGCTGCCGTTGAGATGCATCACGAGACCGGTCTTCTCGAAGTCGAAACCGTCCGGCGGGACCTCGTCCGTGCCGACCACGAAGAACCCCGAGGAGGCGTTGTCGGCGACGGTGTCCTGAATCCGGATCTTCCAGTCTCGGATGCGCGAGTCGACGATCTCGATCGCGACGCGGACACCGCGAATCGCCGCGAGGACGTCGGCGGGCGTCACGCCCGGACCACGCAGCTCGCGGCCGAGCACGAGCGCGATCTCGCCCTCGGCACGCGCCTGGATCGCCTGCTCGCCGAGCACGAGCGTACCGCCGGGCGGAATCTGCATGGTATCGGTGAGGAACCCGAAGTCCGGCTGATCGACGTTCAGCATGCGCTGCACCGGTTCGCTGGTCACACCGATCTTCTTGCCGATGACGCGTTCGCCGCGCGCGAGCCGGTGCGCGAGGATGCACTCGGAGATCCGGTAGGCGTCCTCGATCGTGAGGTCGGGTTCGAGGTCGGTGAGCGGTGCGACGACGCTGCGCGTCACGAGCGCCTGGAACAGCGCATCGCCGTGCGCTTTCAGATGGTCCGGCGATTTGCTCATGGGATCGACAGCACGATCTTGCCCATGTGCCGCGAAGACTCCATGAGCGTGTGTGCGGCCGCCGCCTGGGCCAGCGGAAACACCTGATACACAGGCACCTTCAGCTTGCCCGCCGCGACGAGTGGCCAGACCTCGGACTCGACGCTGCGGGCGATCGCGGCCTTCTGCGCGACGGACTGCGGACGGAGCGTCGAGCCCGTGATCGTCAGGCGCTTGCCGAGCACGTGACCGAAGTTCACCTCGGCTTTCGCGCCGAGCAGGAAGGCGATCATGGAATAGCGCCCGTCCGGTGCGAGCGCGCGGAGATTCTTCTCGACGTAGGGTCCGGCGACCATGTCGAGCACGACGTCGACGCCGCGCTTCGCCGTGATCTTCTGGACGGCCTCGAGCCAGTCCTCCGCGCGGTAGTCGATCACGTGATGCGCGCCGAGCTTCAGACAGAACGCGCGCTTCTCCGGGCTGCCGACGGTCGTGATGACGGTCGCGCCCCGCGCCACGGCGAGCTGGATCGCCGTGCTGCCGATGCCGCTCGAGCCGCCGTGAATGAGCACGGTCTCGCCGCTGGCGAGTGCGGCGCGCGTGAAGAGGTTGTACTGCACGGTGAACGCCGTCTCGGGCAGCGCCGCGGCCTCGGTCGCGGACAGCCCCGCCGGCCACGGCAGGCAGTGCGATTCGTGGGCCCGGCAGTACGGCGCATAGCCGCCGCCGTGCGTGAGTGCGACGACCTCGTCACCGACCTCGTAACGGCTGCAGCCCGCGCCGAGCGCGACGATTTCGCCCGCAATCTCGAGGCCGGGCAGCGGGCTCGCATCCGGCGGGACGGGATAGAGCCCGGCGCGCTGCAGGCAGTCGGGCCGGTTCACGCCGGCAGCGTGCACCGCGACGAGCACTTCGCCCGGGCCGGGCACGGGGACCGGACACTCGGAGAGCACGAGCACTTCGGGGCCGCCGGGCGCGGTGATCGCGACGGCTGACATGGAGGTCGGTAAAGACATGATTTCCTGCTCGGAACGGGGCCGCCCCGCGGGCTGGCACGAGGCGGCAGTATAAAGGCGGATCGGCCGGGATCAACCCGGCCGGGCGTCTCCGGAGCCCGACGCGGATTCGGCCGGCGGCGGGTTAGAATGCCGGCCCCGAACGTTCACGGCCAACAGCAGGACTCTCCACATGACCACGCCCCGATACGCCCGCTTGCTCATCCTCGGCTCCGGCCCCGCCGGCTACACGGCGGCTGTCTACGCCGCGCGCGCCGCGCTGGAACCCGTGCTCATCACCGGCCTGGAGGTCGGCGGTCAGATGACGACCACCACCGAGGTCGACAACTGGCCGGGCGACGACCAAGGCGTGCTCGGGCCCGAGCTCATGGAGCGCATGAAGCGCCACGCGGAACGCTTCGGCACGACGTTGCTGAACGACCACATCCACACCGTGCATCTGAACGAGCGTCCGTTCCGGCTCGCCGGCGATCAGGGCGAGTACACCTGCGATGCGCTGATCGTCGCGACCGGCGCGTCCGCGAAATACCTCGGCCTGCCTTCCGAACAGTCCTACCGTGGCCGCGGTGTCTCCGCTTGTGCGACCTGCGACGGCTTCTTCTATCGCAACAAGCCCGTGGCCGTCATCGGCGGCGGCAACACGGCGGTCGAGGAAGCGCTCTACCTCGCGAACATCGCCTCGCACGTCACCGTCGTGCATCGTCGCGATCGTTTCCGCGCCGAGAAGATCATGAGCAATCGCCTGCTCGAGAAGGCCGAACAGGGCAAGGTCAGCATCGAATGGAACTCCGTGCTCGACGAAGTGCTCGGCGACGCGGGCGGCGTGACGGGCATGCGCATCCGGGCGGTGGACGGCGGCGCGACGAAGGACGTCCCGCTGCACGGGCTCTTCATCGCAATCGGTCATCAACCGAACACGCAGATCTTCGAAGGCCAGCTCGACATGGCCGGCGGCTACATCGAGGTTCGCGGCGGCGGTGAGGGCTTCGCGACGCAGACGAGTATTCCGGGTGTGTTCGCCGCCGGCGACTGCGCGGATCCGGTCTACCGTCAGGCGGTGACCTCGGCCGGCACGGGCTGCATGGCCGCGCTCGACGCCGAGCGCTACCTCGACGGCCTCGAGCACTGAACGGGCGAGCGCGGCGATCGCGAGGCCGGCGAATCTCTATAGGATGTGCCGACGCAGGAGGCGCATCGATCGCGTCTTCGAAGTCAGGGTGCCTGCGCCGCGCGACTACTGCTGCGTCTGCTGCGTGATCTGCTGATAGCGCTGCGCGAGCGCGGCATACACGCGTTCGCGATAGCCGGGGGCCTCACTGTCGAGCGCGGCGAGGATCTCGACGAGATGCTCGTTGTCCTCGCGCCCGGCCCAGGTCTTCACGTAAGTGCCGTCCTTGTAGCCGTAATCCTGGCGGAAGACGTTCAGCACGTTCTTCCCGACGTAGGCGCGATAGAGATCCTCGAAGCCGCGGTCCAGCGCCGCGAGCAGTGTCGGGATCGCGCCGACCAGGAAGCGCCGTTCGAGCGCGGCGACGGCCAGCGCTTCGACGTCCGCGAGAAAACCCCGGCTCGGCATCGGCGCGAGCCATTCGCCGGCGATGCGGGCCGCGGCAGCCTCGAAATCGCGGACGGCATCGATGCGCATGCTGAGGCCGAAGTGCCAGATGTCGACGATCTCGAGCACTGCCTGTTCGCGATCGCCGCTCGTCTTCTTCCACCACTTCCAGCCGCCGTAGTGATCCATGAGCTCGGCGCATTCGATCCACACCGCGCGATACCATGCGCGGCCGCGTTCTATCCAGTCGCGGTCGACCCGCGCGTTCATCTCGTCCTGCATCGCGAGCATGACCGCGATTTTCGCGGCGAGGGTCGAAGCATTCATCCCGGGGCTCCCGTGAGTCAGGCGCGGCGGACGCCGCAGGCCGGCATCTTAGCGGCGCGGAACGCGTTTTACGACGCCGTGAGCGCGGCGTCGAAGAACGCGGCCACCGCAGCGAGATCCGAGGTCACGGGCATCGCCGGCAGCGAACGCAGGAAGACCTTGCCGTAGCCGCGCGTGGTGAGGCGCGGATCGCAGAGCACGAGCACGCCGCGATCCGTGACGTCGCGGATCAGCCGGCCGGCGCCCTGCTTCAGCGTGATGACCGCCTGCGGCACCTGGTATTCGTTGAATGCATTGCCGCCCTCCTGCTGCAAGGCCTTCACCCGGGCGCTCGTGATCGGATCATCGGGCGGCGCGAACGGCAGCTTGTCGATGATGACGCAGGACAGCGCCTCGCCGCGCACGTCGACGCCTTCCCAGAACGTCGAGGTGCCGAGCAGGACGGCGTTGCCGAGGTGCGTGAACTCGCGCAGCAGCGTCGCGCGCGGCGCGGCGCCCTGCACGAGCACCGGGAATTCGAGCGAGCTCGCGAGACGTTCCGCGCAGCTCTCCAGCGCGCGATAGCTCGTGAACAATACGAACGTCCGCCCGCCGGACAGCGCCGTGACGCGCTCGACGAGACCGCTCACGGCGTCGGCATAGTTCGGCGAATTCGGCTCGCAGCCGAGCTTCGGCAGATACAGCAGCGCCTGTCGCGCATAGTCGAACGGACTCTCCCACAGCGCCTCGCGCACGCCGGCGAGCCCGAGCTGACGCTCGAAGTGCGCGAAGCTGCCGCCGACCGAGAGCGTCGCCGAAGTGAAGATCCAGGCCGCGGCGTAATGTGCGGTGCGGGCCTGGAAATGCTCGGCGATGGACAGCGGCGTGACATGCAGCACGTAGCCGCGGCTCGTCACTTCCCCCCACCGCACCCAGCTCTCGTCGTCACCGCGATAGATCGCCAGACGCACCGCGACGTCGACCGCACGCTTGGCACAGCTCTCGAGCTCCGCGCCGCGCTCGGCGGCGAGCTCGAGCTGTTCGTTCAATGCCGCGAGCGCGCTGCCGAGCCCGGTGAGCGCGGGCACGACGGCCGGCGCGCGGCGCAGTTGCGCCTCGTCGTAACGGCCGACCGCGGGCCCGAGGCTCGCGGCGAGCGCACGGGCGGCGACTTCGAGATTCATCACCGCCTCGCGCAGTGCCGGCATGTCGGGCGCCTCGCGCTCCTGGGCCGTTCGCGTGTCGCGCGCCAGATCGCGCAATTGCCGACTCGAGAGCGCATGGCCGAAGAAGTTCGACGCGATGTCCGGCAATTGGTGAGATTCGTCGAGGACGATCGCCTGGGCCGTCGGCAGCAGTTCGCCGAAGCCCTCCTCGCGCAGCGCGAGATCCGCGAACAGGAGGTGATGGTTCACGACGACGAGATCCGCAGCGACGGCCTGACGCCGGGCGCGGACGACGAAACAGCGCTCGTAGTCGTTGCACGCCTGACCGAGACAGTTCTCCGGCGTCGAGGTCGCGAACGGCCAGACCGGCGAGTCCTCGGGTATGCCGGGCGCTTCGCCGATGTCGCCCGATTCCGAACGCGCCACCCAGGCGTCGATTGCGGCGAGTTGCGCCGCGGCCCGCGTGTCGAGCTGGGGATCGCCGGCGGCGCGCGCGAGACGATAGCGGCAGACGTAGTTCGCGCGGCCCTTGAGCAGCGCGACGTCGGCGAAGCTGGCGAGCGCCTCGAGCACGACGGGCAGGTCGCGGTGGAAGAGCTGATCCTGGAGCGTCTTCGTCGCGGTCGAGACGATCGTCTTCAAACCGGATTCGAGCAGCGGCACGAGATAGGCGAACGTCTTGCCGGTGCCGGTGCCCGCTTCACACACGAGCTTCTCGCCGGACTCCAGAACCTCGGCGATGAGATCGGCCATCTCGCCCTGCTGGTCCCGCGGCACGAATCCCGGGACTTTGCGGGCGAACGGCCCGTCAGCACCGAGCAGGGCCGAGGGCTTCATGGCAGCGGAGCGGGTTGGGCTCCCGGCGGACGGGGGATCAGGAGCCGGGCTCCGGGACCGGATCGCGCACCCAGATCCGCCGGCTGATGTGCCGGAACTGCGCGGCGGTGATCGTGCCACGCTTGCTCGGCTCCTTGTCGAGCATGACGTCTTTCACTTTCGCGCGCGGCGCTTCGTAGATCGCGGTCGGCTCGTAGTGCTCGTCCATCAGCACCATCAGGAGGAAATCCCAGTCCTTCTCGAGCTTGAGCTGACCGAGCTTCGCGGGCCCCTTCTTCTCTTCGAACACGACGCGGGCCTTGATCTGCAGGCGTTCGAGCTTTTCGCCGTTGCGGCGGATCGCGTCGTAGCCCGCCCCGGGCTCGGTGGCCGGCTCGAGATCGAGCAGACGGATCGCGTCGTTGACCGCGATTTCGCCGCTGATGGGCAAGACCTTTCCGGTCACGCGCCGGTACTCGGCGGCGAGCCGCCGCGCTTCGGCGGTCAGCTTGTCTACGGAATAGATGCTCATCGGCAGTCCGTCAGCGTCGGGTCCGGCTTGAGTCGATAAATTAGTTTAATGATATAAGGGCCTGATTTCACGCACAACGAGCACCGGAGTTCATCCACAGTCTCAAGACCCGGCCGCGCCGTAGAAGCTCATGACCGAGGCGAGCTCGCGCCGCCCCTCGAGCACGAGCAGGAGCCGCTCGAGGCCGAGCGCGACGCCGGCACAAGGCGGCAGGCCGTGCGCGAGCGCGGCGAGGAACGCTGCGTCGAGCGTCATCGGCGCAAGGCCCCGCCGCCGCCGGCAGTCGTTCTCGGCCTCCTGACGCGCGCGCTGCTCCGCGGCGTCACCGATCTCGTGATAGCCGTTCGCGATTTCCATGCCGTCGACGATCAGCTCGAAGCGCTCGCCGAGCGGCGGGCTGCCGGCGCTGAGCCGCGCATAAGCCGCGTGCTCGCGGGGAAAGTCGTACACGAATACCGCCCCGGCAGATTCGAGCGCGGGCAGGACGGCGTGACTGAAGACGACGTCGAGCAGCAGGGCACGATCGGCGAGATCCACCGGCCCGAGCGCGACGTTCCAGCGGGCGACGAGGTCGACCAGTTCCCCGGTCGTCGCATGATGCGGGTCGAGTCCCGCGTGTTCGAGACAGAGCGCGGCATAGCTCGTCCTGCGCTGCGGCCGGGCGCAACCGACCGCCTCGAGGAGGCGCGCGACGTCATCCATGAGCGCATGGTGATCGCGCCCGACGCGGTACCACTCGAGCATCGTGAATTCGGGGTTGTGGAGGCGCCCCGCCTCTTCGCGCCGGAAGGCGTGGCAGAGCTGCCAGATGTCGCCGCTGCCGGCGGCGAGCAGCCGCTTCATCGCGAATTCCGGGGAGGTCTGGAGGTAGGCGGTGCCCGCCTCGCCGCAGGGCACCGCGAAGTTCTCGAGCGCGGGATCCGTCACGCCGTGCGCGCAGAGCAGCGGCGTGTCGACTTCCAGCGCACCGGTCCGCGCGAAGTATTCGCGGATCCTCGCGACGGTCGCCGCACGCCGGCGCAGGACGCCGAGTTCGGCCGTCGGACGCCAGATCACGTTGGGGCTTATTCTTCTTTGGCGCGGGAGACGTACTCGCCGGTGCGCGTATCGATCTTCAGCAGCGTGCCTTCCTCGATGAAGAGCGGCACCTTCACGATGGCACCCGTCTCCATGGTCGCGGGCTTCGTGCCGCCGGTCGCGGTGTCGCCGCGCACGCCGGGATCGGTCTGAGTGATCTTCAGTACCACGAAGTTCGGCGCCGAGACGCTGATCGGCTCGCCGTTCCACAGCATCACCGAGCACATCTCCTGACCCTTCAGCCACTGCGCGGCATCGCCCATCGTGGTCTCGCCCGCGGTCATCTGCTCGAAGCTCGACGTGTTCATGAAATGCCACGAGGTGCCGTCGCTGTAGAGATACTGCATTTCCATTTCGACGACGTCGGCAGCTTCCACGCTGTCGCCCGACTTGAAAGTCCGTTCGATGACGCGGCCGGTCTTGAGGTTGCGCACCTTCACACGGTTGAACGCCTGGCCCTTGCCCGGCTTCACGAATTCGTTCTCGACGATGTTGTACGGGTCGCCGTCCAACATGATCTTCAGGCCCGGCTTGAATTGGTTTGTGCTGTAGAACGCCATTAGAATGAACTCTCACATCATGAAAAGCGGCGGCATGATAGCGCAAACGAGCCCGACAATTCAGCCCGAAGCCTGGCAGCGCGATTTGCGGGAGGCCTATCTCCGTCCCGCGGACCTGCTCGCGGATCTCGGCCTGCCTGCCGAGAATTGTGTCGCCGTGCCCCGCTTTCCGTTCCGCGTGCCGCGCCCCTACGCCGCCCGCATGCGGCCGGGCGATCCCGGCGATCCTCTGCTGCTGCAGGTCCTCCCGCGCGCGGCCGAGCACGACGTCCACCCCGGCTTCGTCGCCGATCCGGTGGGCGATCTCGCAGCCGAGAAGGCGCCGGGACTCCTCCACAAATATCCCGGCCGGGCCCTCCTGCTGCTCACCGGGGCGTGCGCCGTACACTGCCGCTACTGTTTCCGCCAGCACTTCCCGTACGCGGGCAAGCTCGGCGACGACAAGCTTGCGGCGGCTTTCGCGACGCTCGCGGCAGATGCCTCGATTTCCGAAATCATCCTGAGTGGCGGGGACCCGCTCACTCTCAAGGACGACGCACTGGCCCGGGTCGTCGCGCGCCTCGCGCGGATCCCGCACGTGCGGCGGCTGCGCATCCACACCCGCCTGCCGGTCGTCATTCCGAACCGCGTCACGGACGGACTTCTCGCCGTGCTGACCCGCACGCGCTTGAAACCGGTGGTCGTCCTGCACGTGAACCATGCCCGGGAAATCGACGCTGCCCTCGTCGCGGCGGCGCACCGCCTCACCACCGCCCACGTCCCCGTCTTCAACCAATCCGTGCTACTCGCCGGTATCAACGACGACGTCGCGACGCTCGCCGGGTTGTCGGAAGCACTCTTCGACGCGGGCATCACGCCGTACTACCTCCACTTCCTCGACCGCGTCGCAGGTGCCGCGCATTTCGACGTGCCGGCGACCCATGCCCGCGCGCTGGCGGCCGCGCTGCGCGCCCGGCTGCCGGGCTACCTCGTTCCCCGTCTCGTCGAGGAAGTCGCGGGCGCGCCGGCCAAGATGCCTCTCGTCTGATCCCCCGTAACTGCATTCCGCGGGGGGGGTCCGGTTGATTTGCATCAAGTCGGTGCGGGAACGCAATTTCCGATAATCGAAGCACGCCAGCCGCCCGCCGAGGGCGGCGTCGGAATGATGATTTCCCCGAGCTGCGCCGGTCCGTCCGCGCCTCTCCCCGCCCGGGGCACATACCAAGCAAAGGGGCCCGAGCCCCGCAACTGGAGGTCAGTATGAAGTTAGGAATGCTGCATCTGTTCGAAAACCCGGTCGGGTTCACTGAGCATCAAATCGTCAAGAATCAGATGGAACTGATGATCGAGGCGGAACGTCTGGGTTTCGATTCGGTGTGGCCGGCCGAGCATCACTTCTCCGAGTATGGCTATTGCGCTTCGCCGCAGGTCTCACTCGCGGCGGTCGCGACGCGGACGTCGAAGATCCGTCTCGGTACGGGTGTCGTCGTGCTGCCCTTCCACAATCCGGTGCGCGTCGCCGAGGACTTCGCGTTCATCGACCTGCTGAGCGACGGCCGCGTGGATTTCGGCGTGGGCCGCGGCTACCAGCCGATGGAATACGCTGGCTTCGGCATGGAGCAGACGAAATCGCGTGAAATCTTTCACGAGGGCATGGAAGTCGTACGCAAATGCTGGACGGAGGATCGCTTCTCCTATCACGGCAAGCACTACCACTTCGACGACATCTGCGTGCGTCCGAAGCCCTACCAACAGCCGCATCCGCCGGTGTACATGGCGTGCCTGTCGCCCGAGACCTTCGCGATCGCGGGCCGCTACGGCTACAACGTTTTGATGTCGACGGTGTTCGGTCTGACGGCGCAGATGGCGAAGACCGGCCTCGAGCAGTATCGCCAGGCGCGCAAGGATGCGGGCTTCGATCCCAACGGCGGCAAAATCGCCTGCCTCATCATGGTCTACCCCGGCAAGACCCGCGAAGAAGCGCGCCGCGATTTCGGACCTCGCGTCACGTGGTACTACCGGACGATCGCGAAGTACGTCGCGCCGCCGCAGGGCCAGATCGACGTGAAGGGCTACGAGGGCTATGGCAAGTCGCGCGACCTCGCTTCGTCCGTGCAGTTCGAGGATCTCGTGGACGGCACTTCGATCGTTTGCGGCGAGCCCGAGTACTGCACCGAGAAGCTCATCCAGCTCGGCACGGAATTCGGCTTCGACGAGTTGCTGGTGTGGACACGCATCGGCGGCCTCGAGAACGGGAAGGTGTTGAGCGCGATGGAGCTGCTCGGCACGGACATCATTCCCGCGGTCGGCAAGGCGGTCACGAAGAAAGCGGCCGCCTGACCGCGCGCCGACGTCGATGAACGAGGCCGCGGCGGGCGACCGTCGCGGCCTGCTTTTTTGCCCGGGTGTGAAGCACCCCGCAACCGCGACGGCACTGCCGGGACGCACTGCCTAAAGGCCGGGCCCGGCAACGCCGCTACAAAGAGCGAACGGTGATACCCTCCCCTCCTTGTCTACCGTTCATCTTGCGGGCTAGGTCATGCTGGCCCGCCTCGTTTTCTAGACCGCGGTTTCGACGGCATCCACGCGCTGCAGACCACGCGGCAGCTTGTTGCCCCGTTTCGCGCGTTCGCCGCGATACGCATCGAGGTCGCGTGATTTCAGCGTGAGGTGACGGCTGCCGGCGGCGATGCGAATGCCGGCGCCCGCCGGGACGACGACGACACCGACCACGATCTCTTCGCCGCTCTTGTGCTTCGCGCCCGGGATCTGGATGAGCTTCAGCCCTTTTCCGCGCGGCATGACCGGCAGTTCGCTCGCCGGAAAGACGAGCAGGTGGCCCTGGCTCGTGACGGCCGCGATTTCGTCGGTCCGCGGATCGGCGGCGAGCGCCCCGTTCAACGCCTTCGCGCCTGCCGAGACTGCGAGCACGGACTTGCCCGCCTTGTTCTTCGACTGCAGCCCGTCGAGCGTCGTCACGAAACCGTAGCCCGCGTCCGACGCCAGCACGACGTGCTGTTCGGGGGGACCGATCAACACGCCGACGAACGACACGCCGTCCGGCGGCGTCAGCCGGCCGGCGAGCGGTTCGCCCATGCCGCGGGCCGACGGCAGCGTATGCGCCGGCAGGGTATAGCTGCGGCCGCCGGCATCGAGGAAGACGGCCTGGTGATTCGAACGGCCACGCGCCGCGGCGCGGAACTCGTCCCCGCTGCGGAACGCGAGCTCGGTCGGGTCGATCTCGTGGCCTTTCGCGGCACGCACCCAACCCTTCACCGAGAGCACGACCGTGACGGGCTCGGACGGCACGAGGTCCACTTCCGCGAGAGCCTGGGCCGCAGCGCGCTCGACGAGTGCCGAGCGCCGCGGATCGCCGTAGTCCTCCGCGTCGGTCTTGATCTCCTTCTTCACGAGAGTCTTCAGGCGTTGCGCGGACCCGAGCGTCAGCTCGAGACGCTCGCGCTCCTCGTTGAGCTCGGCCTGCTCGCCGCGGATGCGCATCTCCTCGAGGCGCGCGAGGTGGCGCAGGCGAAGATCGAGGATCGCGTCGGCCTGGATGCCGGTCAGCGCGAAGCGCTGCATGAGCACGGGCTTCGGCTCGTCCTCGTGACGGATGATGCGAATGACCTCGTCGATGTTCAGGAACGCGACGAGATAACCATCGAGGATGTGCAGACGATCGACGACCTTGTCGAGCCGGAACTGCAGACGCTTGCGCACCGTCTCCGTCCGGAACTCGAGCCACTCCGTGAGGAGCTCCTTCAGGTTCTTCACCGCCGGCAGACCGTCGATGCCTATCACATTCACGTTCACGCGAT
The DNA here is from genome assembly GCA_016209015.1 of Gammaproteobacteria bacterium. Classification (GTDB taxonomy): domain Bacteria; phylum Pseudomonadota; class Gammaproteobacteria; genus JACQWY01. The sequence continues at coordinate 118,158 of JACQWY010000006.1, forward strand.
ACGTGCGCTCGAGGTCCGTGGTCGCGAAGAGATGCTGCATCAGCACCTCGGTGTCGATGCGGTTGGAGCGCGGCACGAGCACGAGGCGGGTCGGCGTCTCGTGATCGGACTCGTCGCGCACGTCGTCGAGCATCGGCAGCTTCTTCGCCTGCATCTGCTGCGCGATCTGTTCGATGACCTTCGCGCCCGAGGTCTGATACGGCAGCGCGTTGATGACGACGTTGCCGTCCTCGGTCTCGTAGCAGGCGCGCAGCCGCACCACGCCCTGCCCGGTTTCATAGATGCGGCGGATGTCGGCGGCCGGCGTGATGATTTCGCCGCCGCTCGGGAAATCCGGTCCTTGCACGTATTCGCAGAGATCGGCGACGCTCGCGCCCGGTTGATCGAGCAGCCGCACGCAGGCAGCGGCCACTTCGCGCAGGTTGTGCGGCAGGATGTCGGTCGCCATGCCGACGGCGATCCCGGTCGTGCCGTTCAGGAGCACGTTCGGGAGACGCGCCGGCAGGAGCTTCGGCTCGTCCAGCGTGCCGTCGAAATTCGGCGCCCAGTCGACCGTGCCCTGATCGAGCTCGCTCAGCAGCAGATCCGCGTAGCGCGTGAGCTTCGACTCCGTATAGCGCATGGCGGCGAAGGACTTCGGATCGTCCGGCGAGCCCCAGTTGCCCTGCCCGTCGACGAGCGGATAGCGGTAACTGAACGGCTGCGCCATCAGCACCATCGCTTCGTAGCACGCGGAGTCGCCGTGCGGATGGAACTTGCCGATCACGTCGCCGACCGTGCGCGCGGACTTCTTGTACTTCGCACCGGCATTGAGGCCGAGCTCGGACATCGCGTAGACGATGCGCCGCTGCACGGGCTTGAGACCATCACCGATGTGCGGCAGCGCGCGATCGAGGATGACGTACATCGAGTACTCGAGATACGCCCGCTCCGAGAACTCGCGCAGCGGCCGGCGCTCGATGTCCACTGTATCCGTCATGAAGCGTGTCCCCCTTGCACGGTGTCGCGCCGGCTCAGGCCGGGCTCACCAGATTGCCCTTGCGCTCGAGCCACGTGCGGCGGTCGGTCGCGCGCTTCTTGCCGAGCAGCATGTCCATCATGGCATCGGTCTCGCCGTCGCCGTCGATCACGAGCTGCACGAGGCGCCGCGTCCCCGGCGCCATCGTCGTCTCGCGGAGCTGCAGCGGATTCATCTCGCCGAGACCCTTGAAGCGCTGGATGTTGACCTTGCCCTTGAGGCGGTCCGCGGCGATGCGCGCCAGCACGCTCTCCTTCTCGAGGTCGTCCTGGGCGTAGAACACTTCCTTGCCGACGTCGATGCGATAGAGCGGCGGCATCGCGACGTAGACGTGACCGGCGCGGACGACCGGGCGGTAATGGCGCAGGAAAAGCGCGCAGAGCAGCGTCGCGATGTGCGCGCCGTCGGAGTCGGCGTCCGCGAGGATGCAGATCTTGCCGTAGCGAAGCCCTTCCAGATCGTTCGAGCCCGGGTCGACGCCTATCGCGATCGTGATGTCGTGTACTTCCTGCGAAGCGAGCACCTGCGAGGACTCGACTTCCCAGGTATTGAGGATCTTGCCGCGCAGGGGCAGCACCGCCTGGTACTCCTTGCTGCGTGCCTGCTTCGCCGAGCCGCCCGCGGAATCTCCCTCGACGAGGAAGAGCTCGGTCTCGTCGAGTCCGCTCGCCGTGCAGTCCGCGAGCTTGCCGGGCAGTGCGGGTCCGCTGCCGGCGATCTTCTTGCGCACGACCGCCTTCGCCGCCTTGAGCCGCGACTGCGCGCGCGTTATCGCGATCTCGGCGAGGCGCTCGCCGGACTCGACGTGCTGATGGAGCCACAGGCTGAATGCGTCGCGCACCGCGCCCGCGACGAAGGCGCTCGCCGACTGCGAGGAGAGGCGTTCCTTCGTCTGGCCGGAGAACTGCGGCTCGATGAGCTTGACCGACAGGACGTACGCGCAGCGATCGAAGACGTCGTCGGCCGAGAGCTTCACGCCGCGCGGCAGCAGGTTGCGGAATTCGCAGAACTCGCGCATCGCATCGAGCAGGCCCTGACGGAGGCCCGTGACGTGCGTGCCGCCCTGCGGGGTCGGCACGAGATTGACGTAGCTCTCGGTGACGAGCTCACCGTCGTCGGCGCGCCAGTGCAGCGCCCAGCTCGCCGTTTCCGTCGCGGTCTCGTGATTGCCGCAGATCGCTTCCGCCGGCAGGAGCTCGGCGTCCGGCATCGCCTGCGGCAGATAACCCGCGAGGCCGTCCTCGAAATACCATTCCGAGCGCTCGTTCGCGGACTCGTCGTCGAGCGTCACCGTGAGTCCCGGACAGAGCACGGCTTTCGCACGCAGCAGGTGCTTCAGGCGCGGCACCGCGAGCTTCACCGTGTCGAAATATTTCGCGTCGGGCCAGAACGTGATCGCCGTGCCGGTATTCTTCTGACCGACCTTGCCGACGGCTTCGAGAGCGCCCATGCGTTCACCGCCGCCGAACGTCATCGCGTACTCGGTGCCGCCGCGCTTCACGCGTACCTCGAGACGTTTCGAAAGCGCATTGACGACGGAGACACCCACGCCGTGCAGCCCGCCGGAGAACTTGTAGTGCTTGTTCGAGAATTTGCCGCCCGCGTGCAGGCGGGTGAGGATGACCTCGACGCCCGAGATCTTCTCGCCGGGATGGATGTCGACAGGCATGCCACGGCCGTCGTCGGCGACCGTCACGCCGCCATCGGCATAGAGGGTCACGTCGATGCGGCTGCAATGTCCCGCGAGCGCCTCGTCGACGCTGTTGTCGACGACTTCCTGCACGAGGTGATTGGGCCGCGTCGTATCGGTGTACATGCCGGGGCGCTTGCGCACCGGCTCGAGTCCGGTCAGGACTTCGATGTCTGCTGCGTCGTATCTGGCACTCAAGGTTCGAACAACTCTCGCTAGTCGGACGTCTGCTCCGGCCGCGCGGCGCCATCGTCGCACGGAATGTCGTGGTGCCGCGTAGACCGCGTGCAGCACGCGCTCGCTGTGCGCCCGGGACCGCTGGAGGGGATCGCGATGACGGAAGGGCCCGGCGTTCCGGGGTGTGCCCAGGCCAAACGCGGCAGGCGCCGGCGGCGTCGATGCTCGGCCTCGAACGGGCGATCGCGGGGCGGATTCTCAGTCATGGCGGCAGCACGGTCAAGGCGCGCACCGGACGCACGCCGCGCGCGTCCCGATCTCAATGCGTGGCGAGATCCCCGATGAGTGAAACGCGCGTGGCCTCGGGCACGGTGATCGACTCGAAGCAGGCCGGATGATCGATCCCGAAAGCGACCGGCGCACCGGCATGCGCGGCGGCGATCAGCGTCGCATCGAGCTGGAAGCGCAGGAAGTGGACGGCCGACGTCTTGCTGTCGGTCGTCCGGTTCAGATCCTCGTCTGCGACCGCCAGGATCGGTGCGGCGGCGCCGATGCGCACCCACACACGATGCTCGATGCCGACGAGCCGCTCGAGCGCCGCGCGCCGCTCCTCGGGACGTTCGTGCTCCAGCATGAACGTCGCCTTCCAATTGTCGCCGTCGGGTATGAGCGGATTGTAGGCATCGAGCTCGTCCTGGACCGCTTCGGCTTCGAAGATGCGCTCGACGCGCAGCATCTCCTGGATCTGGTATTGGATCGTCAGCCTGTCCTCGAAGTAGAGCGCGGCATGCGCACCGAGGAATACTTTTCGCGCGGCCTTGTGCGCCAGCACGCGCGCCCGAAACGCGGCGCGCTCCGTGTGATAGCGCTCGAGGGACATCAGGTCGTCGCGGGTGAGCTTCATGATTCAAATGCCATAGGCGCGGCGCAGGAGCGCGAACGCCGAGGTCGCCGGCTGTCCGCCGATGCCCTGTTCGATGAGGCCGCCCGCCATCGGGCAATCACTGAGATAGTGATCGAACGCACCTTCCTGCACGCGCTGCACGACGGCTCGGCAGATCTTCTTCGCGAACGCATAGTTCTCGCGCTTCACGGCGTAGGTGCCGTCGTGGCCGGAGCAGCGCTCGATGGGCGTGACCGTCGTGTCCGGCACGAGCTCGAGAATCTCGCGCGTCTTCTGACCGACGTTCTGGACACGCTGATGGCAGGGCGCATGCCACGCAATCCTGCCGAGCGGGCTTCCGAAGTTCGTATCGAGCAGCCCCGCTTTGTGGCGCTGCGCGAGATATTCGAACGGATCGTAGAACGCGGCCCGGACGCGTGCGACGCCAGGATCATCCGGGAACAAGAGCGGCAGCTCCTGCTTGAACATCAGGACGCAGCTCGGCACCGGCGCGAGCAGATCGTAGCCCGCCTCCACGAGCCGGAGCAGTTCGGGGAGGTTGCCATCCTTCAGGCGCTCGACGCTCTCGAGATCGCCGAGCTCGAGCTTCGGCATGCCGCAACAATTCTCCCGCTGCGTGATGACGACTTCGATCCCGTTGTGCGCGAGCACCGCATGCAGATCGGCCGTCACGTCGGGGGCATTCCGGTTGCCATAGCACGTCAGGAAGAGTGCGACTCTTCCGGTCGTCGGACCACCGGCCCGCGCCCCGGCCGGTCGCGAGTCCGCGCCGGCGAGCCGCTTGCGCGCGGTCCGGCTCTCGAAGCGCGGCAGCGGTGCTTCGTGGTGCACGTCCAGCGCCTTCTCCAGCACCCGGCGGGCGGCAGGCATGGCATTCACGGCATTCACGGCCTGGGCGACGACGGGAATCGAGGCAATGCGACCGACCACGTCGGTAGCGGTCAGGATGCGATCGCGCAGCGGCGTGCCGCCGGCTCTGAACTTCACGGCCTTGGCGCGCAGCATGAGATGCGGGAAATCGACGTTCCACTCGTGCGGCGGCACGTAGGGGCACTTCGTCATGTAGCACAGGTCGCAGAGATAGCACTGGTCGACGACCTTCCAGTAGTCGTCCTTCGCGACGCCGTCGACTTCGAGCGTCGCGGATTCGTCCACGAGATCGAACAGCGTCGGGAAGGCATTGCAGAGACTGACGCAGCGCCGGCAACCGTGGCAGATGTCGTAGACGCGTTCCAGCTCGTGGAACAACGGTCCCGCCTGAAAGAACGCCTCGTCCTTCCAGGCGAGCGGATGACGGGTCGGCGCATCGAGGCTGCCCTCGCGCCGCCCCTCGGTGATGTCTGCCACGACGATGTCCCCTTTGCTGGTCCTCCCGGCGCCGCGAAGCACGAAGCCGGGCTTGCCCGGCTTCGCGGCCGACGGCTCGATCCGCGTGCGGCTCAGCCGTTCAGGGTGTCGAGCGCTTTCTGGAAACGATTGGCGTGGGAGCGCTCGGCCTTCGCGAGCGTCTCGAACCAGTCGGCGATTTCCTCGAAGCCTTCCTGGCGCGCGGTCTTCGCCATGCCGGGGTACATATCGCTGTACTCGTGGGTCTCGCCGGCAATGGCCGCTTTGAGATTGAGCGCGGTGGTGCCGATGGGTTGTCCCGTGGCGGGGTCCCCGACCTGCTCGAGATACTCGAGGTGGCCGTGAGCGTGGCCGGTTTCGCCTTCCGCGGTGGAGCGGAAGACCGCGGAGACGTCGTTGAAGCCCTCGACGTCGGCCTTCTGTGCGAAATAGAGGTAACGGCGGTTCGCCTGCGATTCACCCGCGAACGCCGCTTTGAGATTCTCTTCCGTCTTCGTTCCTTTGAGCGATGCCATGAGTTGACCCTCCGTTCGATCAGACGATGGGGCGGCGGGCACCGGTCGATGCCCGGCATTCATTAGACTTGGTCTAAAGCAGCTCGAAGTCTAGGCGGCGCGCGAGAACAGTGTCAACCGGGGCCTGAAGGCCGACCGTTGACCCTGCACCGCACCCTCAGTAGAGTTCGCGGCTCGCGCGCTTCAGGCCGCCCGCAGGGCGGACCGAACCATCCTCCAGGCGGCTCTAGTGAAGAACAAGCAAAGCATCGACTTCGAAGCCTCCATCGTTGAGCTCGAGCAGCTCGTCGAGAAGATGGAGCGCGGCGAATTCACGCTCGAGGAGTCGCTGCAGCAGTTCGAGCGCGGCATCGCGCTCGCACGGAGCTGCCAGCAGGCCTTGCGCGAGGCGGAGCAGAAGGTGCATCTGCTCATGCGCGGTGAGCCCGAGTCCGGAGCCCTCGCGAACTTCAACCCCGACGAAGCGGACTAGGACCCGACCATGGCGCGCGATGCAATCCTCCCGACCTATCAGAACCAGATAAAGGCCGCGCTGGAGCGCTGGCTGCCGCCGTCCGATCGCGAACCCTGCCGTCTGCACGAGGCCATGCGCTACTCCACGCTCGCGCCCGGCAAACGCATCCGCCCCGTGCTCGTGTACGCGACCGGCGAAGCGTTCGGCTCCGATCTCCGCCGGCTCGACAGCAGCGCGGTCGCCGTGGAGCTCATTCACGCCTATTCGCTCATCCACGACGATCTGCCGGCAATGGACGACGACGATCTCCGTCGTGGTCGACCCACCTGCCATCGCGCGTTCGACGAGGCGACCGCCATCCTCGCCGGTGATGCGCTGCAGGCGCTCGCGTTTCGCGTGATCGCCGCCGACCGGGATTCGGCGATCAGTCCCGCGCGCCGGCTGCGCATGATCGAAGTGCTCGCCGATGCGAGCGGCTCGCTCGGGATGGCCGGCGGCCAGGCCATCGATCTCGCCGCGGTCGGCCAGAAGATTTCGCTCGAGCAGCTCGAGAACATGCACCGCCACAAGACCGGCGCGCTCATCCGCGCCAGCGTGGAGCTCGGCTATCTCGCGAGCGGCGCCGACGACGCCGCGATAGAGCGGAAGCTCGAGCGGTACGCGACCTGCATCGGCCTCGCGTTCCAGGTTCAGGACGACATCCTCGACGTCGAGGGCAGCACCGAGGTGCTCGGCAAGCCGCAGGGCTCGGACGAGGATCGCGACAAGCCCACCTATCCGAATCTGCTCGGCATGGCGGAAGCGAAAGCGACTGCGCAGCGGCTCTGCGACGAAGCGCTCGCCTGCCTCGAATCGCTGGGCGCGAGCGGCGACAACCTGCGCTGGATCGCGAATTACATCGTCAGGCGCGACCGCTGATGTCGCGCGGCGCGTGACGGTAGCCGCTCCCTGCAAAAGCTTCTAGAATCCAATGTGCCTCCTCGGGCGTAACAGCGTTCGGGGCGGCGCTCCCTCCTCATCCACCGCTGCACCGTCCGCCCCGTTCAGAGGTCCACCACATGAATCATCCTGAGGCCGTTCCCGCATCCATCCCCGACGTGCAAGGCAGCGAGGACACGCGCCGTGTCGCCATCGACCGCGTCGGCATCAAGGATATCCGACACCCCGTGGTCGTCCGCGACCGCGCCGGCCGCGAACAGCACACGGTGGCGAACTTCAACATGTATGTCGGCCTGCCCCACAACTTCAAGGGCACGCACATGTCGCGCTTCGTCGAGGTGTTGAACGACGGTGACTACGAGATCTCCGTGCCGGAGTTCAAGCGCATGGTGCACGAGATGACGCGCGTGCTGACGGCCGAGCAGGGCCGCATCGAGATGACGTTCCCGTACTTCGTCGAGAAGGCCGCGCCGGTCAGCGGCGTGCGGAGCCTGCTCGATTACCTCGTGACGTTCATCGGTGAAGTGAACAAGGAAATCGAGAGCGTGACGGTCAAGGTCGAGGTCCCGGTCACGACGCTCTGCCCCTGCTCGAAGAAGATTTCGAATTACGGCGCGCACAACCAGCGCTCCCACGTCACGGTCGAGGTGAAGGTCAACGGCTTCGTGTGGATCGAGGAGCTGATCGACATCGTCGAGAGCGTGGCGTCGTGCGAGCTCTACGGGCTGTTGAAGCGTCCGGACGAGAAGTACGTCACCGAGCGCGCCTACGACAATCCGCGCTTCGTGGAAGACATGGTGCGCGAGGTCGCGCTGCGCCTGAACGCCGACGACCGCATCCTCTCCTACACGGTGGAATCGGAGAACTTCGAGTCGATCCACAATCATTCCGCCTACGCGCTCGTGCATCGCGACAAAGCGCGGGACGAAGGCGAAGCCTGAGCCCGGCCGGCGGTCCGTCAACGGCCCGCCGCCGCGACGAGAAGTCGACGCCACGCTTCCGACGTGGTGCGCCTCGCCGGCGCCTGGTCCGGCAGATTTCCTGGGCAGGCTCACTGGCACGCGCGATGCATCGCCGTGGTCAGCAATGCGCCATGCGCCATGCACTCCTCCCTTTGGCCTTTCGCGGGCGCTTCGGCGCCCGATTTTTTTCTTGGTACTTCTCCAGACTGCGGGTCATTCGACGCATTCCGCCTCGGCTGATCTTGGTCGCCCTCGCGCAGGCGAGGGCCCAGTCGGTGACCTGCGGCACGCGCAGTAAACCTCGGACTTTCGAGCGCTCCGTTCCGCCGCGCTCGTCTTCTGCGCTGGCTCCGTGGTTCGACCTCAGTGCCGAGGCTGAACGACTGGGCCCTCGCCTGCGCGAGGGCGACGAGTGGGAAATACGCGCCGCGGGGTCCCGAGGAACACTCCCGCAGTTCGGAGAAGAACTTTTTTTGCGCGCCTCCTCAGAGGCCGCGCGCCTTCGCCTCGTCCCACTTCGCGTCGAGCTCGGCGAGCGGGGTGGCAGCCGGGTCCCCGCCCGCCGCCCGAACGGCGGTTTCGACATAACGGAAGCGCCGCTCGAATTTCCGGGAAGCCTCGCGCAGCGCGCCCTCCGGCTCGATGCCGAGATGCCGCGCCAGGTTCACACAACTGAACAGCAGGTCGCCGAGCTCTTCGCCTGCGTGCCCGACCGCGCCGCCCTCCGCGAGGCAGCCGCGCAACTCGGCGAGCTCTTCGGCAACCTTGTCGAGCACCGGCGCGGCGTCCGGCCAGTCGAAGCCGATGCGGGCGGCCCGGCTCTGCAGCTTGTGGGCGCGGGTCAGTGACGGCAGTCCGAGCGGTATGTGGTCCAGGGCGCTCGGTGGGGCTTCGCCGGGACGGTGACGCTCGCCCGCCTTGATCTCCTCCCACTGCGCCGCGACCGCCTCTGGGCAGTCTGCGGTGCGCTCCCCGAAGACGTGGGGATGCCGGCGCAGGAGCTTCGTGGAGATTTCGTCGACGACCGTCGCGAAATCGAATCGCCCTTCCTCGCCCGCCAACTGGCAGTAGAACACTACCTGGAACAGCAGATCGCCGAGCTCGCCCGGCAGCTCGTCCCACGCCTCGCGTTCGATGGCATCCGCGACCTCGTAGGCCTCTTCGAGCGTATGCGGCACGATCGTGCGCATGCTCTGAGCGAGATCCCAGGGGCAGCCCGTCCCCGGGGCGCGCAATGCGCGCATGATTTCCAGCAGCTTTTCCATGGTTTATTTCCCATCGGTGAGAGGCCGCGCCCGGCATATTGACGGCGACACGGCGAGAGGTCGTAATACTACCCGCGAACGGAAAATTTCCGTCGAAAGCATCGTAAGAGGCGACAACGCGTGACTCGACCGTGCAATGACTGCTGGGCGCGGCTGCGACCCGGGATCTGACGATGGCCGGACCACCGTTGATCCTGAGACTCGACGTGACCGGGACACCGATCCGGTGGATCCCGTGGCAGGATGCGGTCTGCCTCTACAGCCGCAATCTCGTCGCCTGGACGACGGGGCACAACGAATTCGTGTTCCACGGCGGCACGGGCCGGCTCACCGGGCGCCGCTCCGAAGTGACCGTGCACTCGATCGTCGCCGTGAAACGCTCGAGTCGCGGCGCGCACGTCCAGCGCAGCGTGCCGCCGCTGAACAATCACGAGCTGTTCCGTCGCGACGGCCACATGTGCCTGTACTGCGGCGGGGAATATCCCGACGAATACCTCACGCGCGACCATGTCGTCCCCCTGTCGAAGGGTGGCCGCGACATCTGGTCGAACGTGGTGGCGGCGTGCCGAAGCTGCAACACCCGCAAGGGCGGGCGCACTCCCGAGCAGTCCCGGATGCCGCTCCTCGCGGTGCCCTACGTGCCGAACTGGGCCGAGTTCCTCGCGCTGTCGAACCGGCGCATCCTGGCCGACCAGATGGACTTCCTGAAAGCGCAGTTCAATCGCAAGGCGCGCCTGCTCGGCTTTTGATCGCGCCGCCGGCGGCGCACGGGCGCACACCGCGCCGAAAACGACTATCCTTGCGCCCCGAGCCCGCCACGGCCGCTCCGCCGACAACCGAAGCATGAAAGGATCCTGGTGACACGACGACGCATACGCGCAGCGCTCCTGCTCGCGACGCTGACGGCCCCGCTCCTCGGCGGGTGCCCGCCGGCACCGGCCGCCGACAAGGACGGCAACTATGCGGTGTGGGGGCTCGGCCAGAGCTCCTGCAATCAGTTCCTGAGAACCGGCACCGCGCCCGGCACGAGCGACCAGTACGCGAGCTTCGTGATGGGTTTCCTGACGGCCTTCAACGCGCTCGCCCCGGAGACCTATCAGGCGACCGGTAACAACGGCCTGCAGGACAACCTCGACTGGCTGAAGACCTACTGCGAAGCGCACCGGACGGACGGCTTCGAGCGCGCCATCGTGAACCTGCTCGCGGCGACCCGCGCGCAACGCTTCCACAGCCTGCCGGGCTCCGCGCCCGGGTGGGGCCGCCCGCAGAAACCGAAAGCGGAATGACCGACGATCCGGGACCCGCGGCGCTCGAGCGCAGGCTCACAGCCCTGCTCGGCCGCATCGCCCTGCCCGCCGGGCCGCATCCGGAGCTCGGGCCCGAGCGGCCGTTCCCGGGCGAGGGCAGGAAGCCGCTCGTTCCGGCCGCGGTGCTGGTCCCGCTCGTCGTCGACGAGCGCGGCGTGAGCGTCGTGCTCACGCTGCGCAATGCGAACCTGAAGAGCCACCCCGGCCAGATCAGCTTTCCCGGCGGGCGGGTCGAGGCGGACGACCCGGACGTCGCGCACACGGCGATCCGCGAGACCCACGAAGAGCTCGGTGTGGCGCCGGATCACATTCGCGTGATCGGCGCGCTGGCGCCCGTCCATACCGGAACGGGTTACAGCGTCGTGCCGGTGATGGGCCTCATCCCGCCAGCCTATCCTTATGCGCCGGACGCCCGCGAAGTGGCCGATGTTTTCGACGTCCCGCTACGCTTCCTGCTCGATCCGGCGAACCACACGCCGCAGGCTTACGTCGTCGAGGGCAGACGCCGCCAGTACTATGAGATTCTCTATCGCGGCCATCGCATCTGGGGGGCGACGGCGAACATGATCGTCTCCCTCTACCAGAAATTGGAGCGTGACGCCGTCTATATGGATATCAACGCGTTATTGGCGCAGCCTTGAATTGCGCAAGGCCAGAAAATAGGTCATTATTTCTGTACTAATCCTTAATTTTGTACAAAAATATATTCCTCACTAGGAATGTTCGTTCACGTCGATAGGAGACAACACATGCAAAAATCACTTTCCCTGGCTGTTCGCATGACGGTAATCGCGGGTGTCCTCGGTTTGATGTCCGGTTGCTCGTACGTTACCAAGGAAGAGCTCGCCGCCGTCGATGCGAAGGCCAGCGAGGCCGCTTCCAAGGCCGGTTCGGCTGCCAGCACCGCCCAGAGCGCCATGAAGGCTGCCTCTGACGCCGCTGCCGCCGCTCAGGCTGCGAAGGCTGCTGCTGACGCCGCGCAGGCCTGCTGCGACGCCAACAAGGCCGCGATCGACAAGATCTTCGAAAAGAAGATGCGCAAGTAAGCGACCCGAGATCGATTGCAATCGATTGGAAACCCCGCTTCGGCGGGGTTTCTTTTTGCCCGCGAAAATCGCTTCCGCGAGCGGATCGCGGGAGGCTTCAGGGTCTCGTGGCGCTCGCGTAGGCGGCTCTGCCCGGCAGTGCTGCCGCCTGCGGATCGGCCGTGCCGATGATGACCGGAATGCCGTCCTTCTTCGCGACCGTCTCTTTCAGCGCGTTCCAGTCGAGTTCGACCGCGCGGGCTTTCGTCTTCTGGATGACGAGGTTCACGACGAGCGTGAATTCGTCGCGGAAGTGCGCGTGATCCTCGTCGAGCATCGGGTGCACTTCGAGATAGATCTTCCCGCCCGACACACCGATCTTGTACGGCTCGTTGACGATGCGCACCGTAGCGCCGACCGGAATGGTGTTGTACGCGGCTTCGATGTCCTCGGGGTACATGCGGATGCAACCGTGCGTGACGCGCATGCCGATGCCGAACGGCTTGTCCGTGCCGTGAATGAGATAGCCGTTCAGCCCGAGCCGGAGCGCAAACAGGCCGAGCGGATTCTCGGGCCCCGGCGGCACCGCTTTCGGCAGCGGATCGCCCTCCGCCGCGTGCTCGCGACGGATGCTCTCCGGCGGATACCACCATGGATCCTTCGTCTTGCCGACGACTTTCGTCATACCCTTCGGCGTGACCCATTGCTCGCGGCCGATGCTGATCGGATAAGTGACGACCTGCCGCACCTGCGTGCCCTTCGTCGCGGGATAGTAGAACAGCCGCATCTCGGGCACGTTGATGACGATGCCGTCGCGCGGCGCGTCAGGCAGCACGAACAGGCTCGGGACGACGACCTCGGTGTTGTCGCCGGGCATCCACGCATCGACTTTCGGATTCGCGAGACGCATCTCGCGGTAGCCCATGTCGTTCGCACGCGCGATGTAGATGATCGCGTCCTCCTTGACCGTCGTCGTCAGTGCGATCTCGCCGATCACGTCGGAGTGCATGTCGAACGTGCGCGCATCGGCGCCGCCGGCGATGAACGCCGTGCAGAGCGCGAGCAGCGCCGCACCGCGTGTCCTGAAGCCGTAGAAAATCTTCGTCATCGGGTATCCAACCATCCGCTCAACGCTATCAGCAGCCAGCCGGCGATGAATGCCGAACCGCCCTTCGGGGCGAGACCTGACCACCATCCGGGTCCCCACAGAGTCTTGAGCAGGAGACTCCCCGAGAACAGAACAATTCCCACGCCGAACGCGGCCCCGGCGAGCCGCAAGGCGCGCGACGCCGGGAATTGCCGCAGGCGCAGCCCACTCACCACCAGCATCATCGCGTGCAGCAGGCAGTACAGCACCGCCGTCTGATAGACCGCGAGGGCGTCGGCGTCGAGCCGGGCCTCGAACACGTGAGCCCCGAGCGCGCCGCCGATCACACCGGCAGCTCCGAAGAGGCCCCCCAGGCTCACGAACAGTCTATCCATCGCGGTGAATTATAAGCCGTTCCGGCAGTTCGCTTGCGCGTGCGGTCGCAATTCGCGCCGCGACCCGGCTTCAGCGCTCGAGCAGACGCGGCATCAGCTCGACGAGATTGCAGGGGCGCGTGCGATAGTCGAGTTGCTTCGCGATGAGCTCGTCCCAACCGAGCGCACAGGCGCCGCTGCTGCCGGGCAGACAGAAGACGTAGGTCGCGTTCGCGACCCCGGCGAGCGCACGCGACTGGATCGTCGACGTGCCGATCTGCTGATACGACAACACACGGAACATCTCGCCGAAACCCTCGATCGTCTTGTCGAGCAGGACCTCGATCGCCTCGGGCGTGCCGTCGCGGCCCGTCACGCCGGTGCCGCCGGTAGTGAGCACGACGTTGCAGTCGGGCTCGGCGACCCAGGCCGATACGGCGGCACGGATCGCGTAGACGTCGTCTTTCACGATGCGCTTCTCGAACATGCGATGACCCGCGGCCGTGAGGCGCTCGGCGAGCAGCCGCCCCGAGGTGTCGGCGACCTCGTCACGCGTGTCGGAGACCGTGAGGACGGCGATGCCGAGGGGCAGAAATTCGCGGGTGGTGCTCATGATGGGATCCATCTTCCGTCGTTGCGGGCGCGGGCGGACGCGTAGTTTAGCGCGGTGGACTCCGCTAGGATATCGGACCCGATGGACGAGCAACGCCTCGACAAATGGCTCTGGTGCGCGCGCTTCTACAAGACGCGCAGTCTTGCCACGGACGCGATCGACAACGGCCGCGTGGCCGTGAACGGTCAGATCGCGAAGCCCTCCAAGGCCGTCCGCCCGGGCGATCGGCTCGAAGTGAAGCTGCCGCCCTACCGCCACGACCTCGACGTGCTCGGCATCGCGAAGCAGCGCGGCCCGGCCGCGGAAGCGCAGCGCCTGTACGCCGAAACGCCCGAGAGCATCGCGGCCCGCGAACGTCTCTCCGAGCAGCTTCGCGCGAGTGCCATCGTCGAAGACCGCGCTCACGGCAAGCTCAACAAGAAGGAGCGCCGCGAGCGCGCGCTCTTCAAGCGCGACTTGCGGAGCTGAACGTGCCGTCCGTCCGCCGGATGCAGAGATCGTGACCTCGCCCGCCCTGTCGCGCCGCGAAGCGGCTGCGGTCTTCCAGCGCATCGCGCACAACGTCGGCCGCGCGGTGAGCGGTCAGGCGCTCACGATCCGGCACCTCCTCTGTGCGTTCCTGACCGGCGGCCACGTGCTGCTGGAGGACGCGCCCGGCACCGGCAAGACCTCACTCGCGAAGGCGCTCGCCCGCTCCGTCGGCGCGGAATTCAAGCGCATCCAGTTCACGCCGGACCTGCTGCCGACCGACATCCTGGGCGTGTCGATCTTCAATCCCCACCGCAATGCGTTCGAAGTGCACAAGGGGCCAATCTTCACGGACATCCTGCTCGCCGACGAAATCAACCGCGCCGCGCCGCGCACGCAGTCGGCACTGCTCGAGGCCATGGCCGAAGGCCAGGTGAGCCTCGACGACATGACCTACCGGCTCGCCCCGGGCTTTTTCGTGATCGCCACCCAGAATCCGGTCGAGTTCCAGGGCACCTATCCGCTGCCCGAAGCCCAGATGGATCGCTTCGCGCTGCGCCTGCGGCTCGGTTACCTCGATCCCGCGGCGGAAGCGGAGATGGTCCGCACGCAACTCACCGCGCGGCCGCTCGAGCACTTGCAGCCCTGTGCCACTCAGGACGAAGTGCTCGCCTTCGGTGCCGCCGCCGCGGCGATCGAGATTGCCCCCGATCTGCTGCGCTACGCCGTCGATCTCGTGAGCGCCTCGCGCGCCTTGCCCGAAGCGGCGCTCGGCGCCAGCCCGCGCGCCTCGCTCGCGCTGGTGCGCTGCGCGCAGGCGCTCGCGCTCTGTGACGACCTGGATTTCGTCACACCGGATCACCTCCAGGAGCTCGCCGGCCCGGTACTCGCACATCGCCTCCTGCTCTCCGAGCACGCCCGTTACGGCGGCGACACGAGCGAGGCGCTCGTGCTCCGGCTGCTCGCGACGGTGCCCGTACCGCGGTGAGCGAGGCGCCGCGCCCGGGCCTGCAACGTCGCTTCCGCGCGTTTCATGCCGTCCAGCGCCTGAGCACCGCCGGCAGCCGGCGCTTCACCGCCGCGGGGCGGTTGCTCGCCCTGCTCTTCCTCGGCGCCGCGATCTTCGGCGCGGATCCACGCGAGACCCAGGCCTACCGTCTCGCGGCGTTCCTCGCGGGATGCTTCGTCGTCGCCGCGGTCGGCGTTCGGCGCACCCGGCCCCGGGTCCTGGTACGGCGCGAATTGCCGGCACTCGTGACGGCGCACGAAGCGGCGGGCTATTACCTCTGTGTCACGAACACCGGAGCAGCAACCGCGCACGCCCTCCTCCTCCACGACGAGCTCGCGTCCGCGCCGACGGCCCCGCTCGCGGCCGCTCGGTCCGCGACCGATGGCGGTGCGGACAACTGGTTCGACCGGCGCGTCGGCTTCCTGCGCTGGCTCGCGGCGCTGCGCCGCGCGCGCGGTGCCGCGCTCGAGCCGGTCGTCGTGCCGACACTGCGCCCGGGCGCCACACTGCGGCTCTTCGTGCCGATCACCCCGCTGCGCCGCGGCCGGCTCGAATTCGCGGCCGTCGTCGTCGCGCAGAGCGAGCCGCTCGGGCTGCTGCGCGGTCTCGTCCGGCTGCCGCTCGCGGAGGCGCTCGTCGCCGTGCCGCGCCGGCATCCCGTGCCCGCACTCCCGGGCGTCGCGGATCCCCGCCTTCACGGTGCGCAGCGGCTCGTGCGCAGCACGGGCAGCGGCGAGGAGTTCTTCGGTCTGCGCGACTACCGGCCCGGCGATCCCGAGCGCCATCTGCACTGGCGCAGCTTCGCGAAACGCGGATCGCCGGTCGTGAAGCAGTTCGCGGACCGCTTTCGCGACCGCATCACCGTCGTCGTCGACTGCCACCAACCCGTTGCCGACGAGACGACGTTCGAGGCGTTGCTGGCCGTTGCCGGCTCGATCGCGACCCGGCCGCGCGCTGCGGACTGCGAGCTCGAAGTGCTCGTCGCCGGCGAGTCGACGAGCGCGTTGCGTGCTGGCGCAGGGCTCGGACTGCTCGCGACACTGGCCTGCCTGGAGAGTGTCCGACACGACACGCATCAGGCCATCGCCGCCCGGCTCACCCGTGACGCCGTGGGGGCCTGCTTCGTCGTGACGAGCACCTGGGACGCGTCGCGTGCGCCGACCTACGGGAGGCTCGCGGCGCGGGTCCCGGGACTGCGCGTACTGCTCGTCGGCGCTCCGGTAACGGCCGCTCCGGCGACGTGGCTCGTCGCAATCGATCCGGCGCAGGTCGCGGCGGGCCTGACCCACCTCGCCGGGGCGCCGGACGCGCGGGCGGCCTGACGTGCGCGAGGACACACGCTTCGTCCTGCCGCGCGCCGTCGTGAGCGCGAGCGCCGCGGCCTGGGGCCTCGTCGGCGGCCAGCTCTTCGCCGGGCTCGTGCTCGCCGCGCTCCTGCAACTGCCCGCGCTGCTGCGCTGGCGGCTCGAGCTCGAGCCCGCCCATTACTATCGCGCGGCGGATCTCACGAGCGTCGGCTTCGCGGCGTTCGCGATCTACGAATTCAACGGCCGCGGCCTCCTCGGCATCTACGGCATCCTCGCCGGGATCCCGCTCTCGGTCGCGCCGCTCGTGCTGCTCGCAGGGTACAGCGAGCAGCAGGCCATTCCGGCGAGCGCGCTGGCGCTGTCGATCCGTCGGCGCGTCCTGGCCGGCACGGCGCCGGAAATCTGGCTCGATCCCGGTCCGGCTTTCGTCGCGCTGTGCCTGCTCGCGGCGAGCGGCGGCAAGCTACCGGCGCCGTGGTTCGATCTGCTCGCGGCGGCCATCCTCTGCGCCCTGCTTGTCGCCGCGCGGCCGCGCGGGACGAGCTTCCCGCCCTGGGGGACGGCGCTCGTCTGCGCGGGCGCACTCGGTCTCAGCACGGCAGCGGGACTCGTCCGCCTGCACGCGGGTCTCGAAGACGCCCTGCAGAGCTGGTTCACCGCGCATTGGTATGTGCCCGATTTCGATCGCGCGACGACGTCCATCGGCCGCCTCGGACGGTTGAAGCTCTCGGATGCCGTACGCCTCCGGGTGCGCACCACCCGGCCGCTCACTGCACCCCTGCTCATCGCGGAGGCGAGCTACCAGACGTTCCGGCTCGGCACGTGGTCGACGGAGGCACGCCGCTACGAGGCCGTCGATGCCGAACCGGGCGGAGGCGCGTGGCGCCTCGCGCCCGCTGCGCCCGGGCCGGCTGAGACGCTCGAGATCGATCTGCCGCAGACGCGCGAAGTGGGCATGCTGCCGCTGCCGCTCGGCACGCGGCGGCTGGTGTCGGATCAGATCATCGAAATCCGGCGCAACGCCATCGGCGCCGTGCAGGCCGAGGCCGCACCCGGCCAGGTGCGCTTCCGGGTGGAGACCGGCGCCGCCGTCGGCGGACCGCCACCGCAGGCCGCCGATCTCGTCGTGCCGGAGGAGTACGCCGCCGCGCTGCGCACGGTCGGCGCGGAAATCGGCCTCCAGGGCCTCGCGCCCCAATCCGCCCTCGCCGTGATCCGGCGCTTCTTCGCCGAGCGCTTCCGCTACTCTCTCGTGCAGCGCGGCTTCTTTCCCGGCCGCCTGCCCTTGAGCGCGTTCCTGCTGCAGGATCGCCACGGCCACTGCGAGTACTTCGCTTCCGCCACCGTGCTGCTGCTCCGCCATGCCGGGATCCCGGCACGCTACGCCGTCGGTTATGGCGTCGATGAATACAGCAGGCTCGAAGCGGCCTATGTCGCGCGGGCCCGCCATGCCCACGCCTGGGCGCTCGCCTGGGTCGATGGCCGGTGGATGCCGATCGATACCACGCCCGCACTCTGGTACGCGCTCGAGTCCGACGCGGCAGGTGCGACGCAGTGGGTCTCGGATCTCTGGTCCTGGGCGGAATTCCGGCTCGCCCGCCTGCGGCTCGCCATCGAAGCGCTCGACGCGCGGATCCTGCTCGGACTCGCCGCGGCGCTCGTGCTGGTCCTCGCCTGGCGTCTGCGCGGACAAATCCGGGCCCGGCGCGATGCGGCGCCGCCGGCCCTCGCGGCAAACCTGCCGGACGCGGCATTGCGTCCGCTGTTCGCGGCGCTCGCTGCGCGCGGTCTCACGCCCCAGCCGGGTGAAACCGTCGGCGCGTTCCTCGGGCGCCTGCTGCCGGCACGCAGCACGGCGGGCGAATTGCGACGTCTCGTCGCGCTCTATTATCGGAACCGGTTCAGGGCGGGCGGTTTACCGGAGAAGGAGCACGCCGAGCTCGTCGCGCTCGCAGCGGACTACGTGCGGGCAGCGCCGGGAACGACGCTCAGGACAGTTCGGTGACGGCAGCGCGCAGCTTGCCGTCCGAATTCTCCGCGGGATGCGCGGCGAGATAGCTCTCCGCCACGGCTTTCGGGATCAGACGCTGGAACACGGCGCGGCTCTTCTCCTCGGCGGTCAGTCCCGGGCGTTCGAGGAAGGCCTGCGGAGTCATCGCTCCCGTCTCCAGCAGCAGCATGGATTCGCCGGTGATGTCGCGCAGCACCGCGTACTGCCGGTCGAGCCGGACGTCGAGCAGCGCCGGCGCGGCGAGGCGGTTCTCGTAGATTGCCCTCACCTCGAGCTTGTAGCTGCCGATCAGTACGGGGTTGATCGTCTCCTCGAGCTGCGCCTCGACGTTGTTCAGCCGGCTGATGATGAGGTCGGCCCACTCCGGGCGCTGTGACTCCGGGTGACCGAGCACGGCGTAGATCTCGAGGATGTTGTTGATCGTCAGCTCGCGATAGCGGTCGTGGATGAAGGCGTAATTGCGCTCGGCGACGAGCGCTTCGGTGGAGGCGAAGCCGAGGAAGCGGGCGAGATTCAGCACGTGATTGACGGCGGCATTGAAACCGACGCCGCAGACGAGTTGCACCGCGTTCAGGCCCACCATGCCCGCGATCTGTTCACGACGCGTATCGACGTCGCCCTTCTTGATGCCCTTCAGGGCGGAGAATTCCGCGATCACGTTCGCCGCGGAGGCGCGAATCAGCGATTCGAAAGAAGACATCAACGTGCAACCATTTTTGTAGTTTCCTCGCCCGGCCGGTGCCGCGCGAGATTCCGTTCCGACTCCGCAGCCCCGTCCTGGTTCCACGCCCCCGTCGCACCGGTCCCGCCCGCAAGAACGGCACCCTCGGATCCCGTGTCGTCGCCCGGCCCCATCCGGACGTCGCCCGCCCTCAATCGCGGCGCAAGTTCTCGCGTACGGCGATCGGGGTCGGATAGCGCATCACGATCAAGTAGCTCGATCCGATGAAGCTCAGGATGGCGGCCACCTGAATCAGGTTCGACGCTTTCGCGCTCACGAAACCCGATTCCAGCGCGAGCACGGTGATCAGGAGGCTGAACTCACTGATCTGCCCGAGCCGGATGCCGGCTTCCTGCGCTAGCTTATGCGACTCGCCAGCCAATGTAAGCAATTTTTTGAAAATTATCGGCTTCGCCGCCAGCATCACCGCGGCGAGCAGCACCGCCGGCAGCAGCGTCTCTCGCGCAGCGACGAGATCGAGGCTCGCACCGAGCGAGAAGAAGAACAGGATGAGGAAGAAATCGCGCAGCGGCCGCAGGCTGTCGGCGACGAACATGGACACCGGACACGCAGCGAGCGAGACGCCGGCGATGAACGCGCCGATCTCGTGCGACAGCCCGAGGAAGCGCGCGAACTCCGCGATGCTGAGGCACCACGCGATGACGACGAGGAAGAGATATTCATGGATCTGGTCGAAGCGCTGCAGCAGCGGCTCGACGACCCAGCGTTCGAGGACGGAGGCCACCGCGATCAGCAACGGCAACGCGAGCAGCTTCAAGGCCAGGCCGTTGCCGCCGCTGCCGCTCAGCCCTTCGATGAGCAGCAGCACGAGGATCGCGATCAAATCCTGCAACAGCAGCACGCTGATCATGACCTGTCCCGTGTGCTGATGGTGGAGCGCGGTCGTCGGCAGCAGCTTCAGCCCGATGATGGTGCTGGAGAACATCATCGCGGCGCCGGTGATCAGCGCATCGCGCCACTCGAAGCCGGCGGCGAACGCGATGCCCGCGCCGAGCAGCGCGAACGCGAGGGCGCTGCCGAGCGTCACCTCGAGCGCTTCCTTCAGCATCTGCAGGAGCTGGCGCGGGACCATGTTCAGCCCGAGGAGATACAGCAGGAACATGATCCCGATCTCGGAGGCTTCGTGCAGCCAGCCCGCGTCCCGGACGAGGCCGAGTCCGCCCGGCCCGAGCAGCGTGCCGATCACGATGTAGGCGACGATCATCGCCTGGCGTGCGAACAGCGCCGCCGTCGCGAGCACGGCGGCGCCCGCGAACACGACGAATACGGCGAACACTACCGAGCTGTGGGTCATGGGCTCACTTTACCACCCCCGCGGCGAGCAACTGCTCGAGACGCGCCGCCGATACCGGCACGGCCGTCTTCAGCTCCGGCGCGAACACGGAGATCCTGAGCTCCTCGAGCAGGAAGCCCGCTTCCGGCGGCGCGCCCGCACCGGCGGCCGCATGGCGATCGCGCAGCGGCAGGAAGGCGGCGGCCTTGCGCTCGTCTTTCGGCGGATCCGTCAACAGGCGTTCGATGCGGCGGACCATGCCGCGCAGATAGCGCGGATAGTGCGTGAGCCAGGCCGCGTGGGTGTGCAGAAAATCGGGCGCGTAGAGATGCGCGAGCTGGGCCTTCATGTCCGCGGCGGCGGTCGCGGATCTCGGCTGCACTTCGCGATCGAGCCGGGTGCGGATCTCGGCCGCGGTCGCGAGCTCGGCACCGAGCCGGTCGAGCAGCTCCTGCAGCCGGCCGGTGACCGCGCGCCGCACGTCGGCGAGCACGCGCTCGAACGCGGCCTCGTCACGCGGCAACGCCTCCGGCAGACAGCGCAGCACCGCGGCCGGCACGAGCGAGGCCGTGAATTCCGCCGGCATGCCAAGCGCGACCGCATGCAGGCCGAGGCGCGGCTTGCCTGCGACGAGCTTGCGGAGGTATTTCATTTCGGCGGACGCCGAGAGCACGACGAGATGCGCGACGCCGCGGCGGTGCGCGGCCGTGGCGGCCGCGGGATCCGCGAGCACGTCGACCGTGACCTCCTCGCCCGCCGGGACGAGCGCGGGATGGCCCGTCACCTCGAGGCCGTCGCGCCGCACGCTCACGCGCTCGGGCAGCGGGCCGAACGTCCAGCCGCCGCGCGAGCGTGCCTCGAGTCCCCACGGGGTCGCGGCGAAGGCCGCGCCTGCCGCTTCGGCACAGCGCGCGCGCAGCGCCGCGAGGTCGCGCCCCGCGGCGAGCTCGCGGCCTCCGGCATCGACGATGCGATAGCGCATCCGCAGATGCCCGGGTACCTCGTCGGTGTTCCAGCAGTCGAGCGGGATGGCGACGCCCGACAAGCGGCGCACGATCGCGCTGAGCGCCGCGGGCAGCGGCCCCGGCGTCTCCTCGAGCGCGGCCGTGCAGGCCTGCGCGAATTCGTTGAGCGGCGAGACGTAGCGCCGCCAGGTTTTCGGCAGGCGCTTCAGCAACGCGGCGATCTTCTCGCCCAGGAGACCCGGCACGAGCCGCTCGCCGTCCACGCCGTCGAGACGGCCGAGCACCGCGAGCGGCACCTCCACGGTCACACCGTCCGCGTCGCCGCCCGGATCGAAGCGGTATTCGAGCGCGAGCTCGAGGCCGTCACGGGTGCGCAGACGATCGGGATAGAGGAAATGCTCGAGCGTCGCCGCGCCCGGCCGCGTGAGCTCGGCGGTCGTGAAGCGGAGCGTGTCGCCGCGCGCCGGATGATGACGCAGCCAGTTGAGCAGCGCCTTGCGGCTCGCGATGTCCGGCGGCAGGCGCGCGGCGTAGAGTGCGGCGATGGCCGCGGGATCGAGCGCGATGTCGCGGCGGCGCGCGCGCTCCTCGGCCGCGGCGATGGCGGCGACCGTCGCGAGATTGTGCGCGAGGAACTCCGGCATCGCGCCGAGCTCGCCCGCGACGAGCGCGCGCTCGATGAAAATCCGCCGCGCCGTCGCCGGCTCGATCTCGTCGACGAACACGCGGCGATCGTGCGTGAGCACGAGACCGAGCAGCGACTGCTCCTCGCGGCAGGTCACGCGCCCCGGGTCCACGTCCCACGCGGGCTCGTCATGACGGCGCTTCACGAGCTGCGGGGCGATCGCGCCGATCCACGCCGCGTCGATGCGCGCGGCGAGACGCGCGTAGTTCGCCGTCGTCTCGACGATTTCGCCCGCGACGATCCACGGCGGCGCCTTGCCGCGCAGCGCGCTCGTCGGATGCAGCCGGAAACGCAGACTGCGGCAGCCGAGGTAATCGCCCTTCTCGTCGCGCTTGCCGACCTGCGTCGGCAGGCCCGTCAACAGTGCCCGATGGAGCACGCCGTAATCCGCCGGCGCGTCGTGCCGGTGCAGACCGAGATCCTGCGCGGTGGACGCGAGCTGCGCGTGGGTGTCGACCCAGTCGCGCACGCGCCGCGGGGCGAGGAAGCGCTCGCGGCAGAGCGCGCTCTGCCGGCGCCGCGAGGCCTCGCGCCAGTCGCTCTCGATCCAGCGCCAGGCATTCACGTACCACAGGAAATCCGAGCGCTGATCGGCGAACACCGCGTGCGCCGCGGCGGCCGCTTCACGCGCATCCGGCGGCGTCTCGCGCGGGTCGCCGACGGACATCGCCGCGGCGATGACGAGCATCTCGCGCAGACAGCCGAGCGTGCCGGCGGCGATGACCATGCGCGCGAGCCGGGGATCGAGCGGCAGCCGCGCCATCTGCCGGCCGATCGGCAGGACGCGCCGCTCGGCATCGAGCGCGCCGAGCTCGCGCAGCAGCGTGTAGCCGTCGTTGATCGCGCGCGGCTCGGGCGAATCGAGGAACGGGAAGTCCTCCACCGCGCCGAGATCCTGTGCCGCGAGCCGGAGGATCACGCCCGCGAGATTGCTGCGCTTGATTTCGGGTGCCGTGTACGCCGGCCGCTTCTCGAAATCGGTTTCGCCGTAGAGCCGGATGCAGATGCCGGGCCGCTCGCGTCCGCAGCGTCCGGCGCGCTGCGCGGCGCTCGCCTTCGAGATCGGCGTGACCGGCAGGCGCTGCAACTTCGTGCGCGGACTGTAGCTGCCGATGCGCGCAAGCCCGCTGTCGACGACGTGCGTGACGCCGGGCACGGTGAGCGAGGTCTCGGCGACGTTCGTGGCGAGCACGACGTGGCGCGCCGCGTGCGGGGCGAACACGCGCTGCTGATCGCGGGCGGAGAGGCGCGCGTAGAGCGGCAGCACCTCGGTGTTCGCGAAGCGACGCCGCGCGAGCGCTTCGCGGGCCTCGTTGATCTCGCGTTCGCCGGGCAGGAACACGAGCACGTCGCCGCGCCGGGCCGCATCGAGCTCTTCGATCGCCGCGACGATGGCCTCGTTCAGATCGGCGTCGGCGTCTTCCGGCGCCCGGTAGCGCAATTCGACGGGATGCGTCGTGCCGGGCACGTCGAACACGCGCGCATCGTCGAAGAATGCGCTGAAGCGTTCCGCGGCAATCGTCGCGGAAGTCAGGATCAGCCTCAGCTCCGGCCGTCGCGGCAGAACGCGTTTCAGATAACCGAGCAGGAAGTCGACGTTCAGGCTGCGCTCGTGCACCTCGTCGATGATCAGCGTGTCATAGGCGAGCAGCAGACGGTCGTGGTGGATCTCCTGCAGCAGGATGCCGTCGGTCATGATCTTCAGCCGCGTCGACGCCGCGAGTCGCTCCTCGAAGCGGACCTGATAGCCGACGACTTCGCCGGGCTCGGTGCCGAGTTCGGTCGCGACGCGTCCGGCGATCGTGCGGGCCGCGATGCGTCGCGGCTGAGTGTGGCCGATGCGGCCGGCGATACCCCGGCCGAGCTCGAGGCAGAGCTTCGGGAGCTGGGTCGACTTTCCCGAGCCGGTCGCGCCGCAGACGATCGTGACCTGGTGCGCAGCGAGGCTCGCCGCGATGTCCGGCAGCGCGGCGCTGATCGGCAGGGACGGAGGATAGGAAATCACCGGCCTGAGCGCGGCGCGGCTCGCGACCGCCGCCGCCGACTCCCGCACCTCGCGCTCGAGGTGGCCGAGCGCTGCGGCAAGTGCGCCGGCGCCCGCGCGTTCGAGCCGCTGCAGGAGCGCTCGTGCGCGCTTGCGGAAGCGCTCGCGATCGGCGAACAGCGTGTCGTCGAGCAGCGGCTCCAGCGCAGCGAGCCGCGCCCCGGCCGCGGTGTCGGCGCCGGGATCGCGCGGCACGCCCGCGACGGCGGTCGGCCCCGGCGCGCCCGCCGCCCGGCGGCGGCGTGTCATCGGGGTGTTCGTCCGGGAGGTGGGGCCACGCAGAACGCAGGGCCGGCGAACGGGGCGGCAGGCTTCCGAAATACTGCGGGATCAATCACGGGGAAGATGGAAATTCTTCCTTAATGTAAGACCGGCTGATAAGCTTGCATCCTAACTCACTGTGCTGCCAGAACATTGTCTGGATGACTCCAAAGCCATGCTGACCTACGACATCGCCGGCGCGCAGATCGACGGAGCGCGAGATTATCAGGAAGACGCGTTTCTCATCACGCGCCTGTCGGGGACCAGAGGGGACAGCCACGCCTCGCTGATCATCGTCGCCGACGGCATGGGCGGCCACGCCGCCGGCAATGTCGCGAGCAACATGGCGGTCCAGACGTTCAACAAGCATCTGACCGCGAATTATCCCACCGAGAGCCTCGGCATCGTGCTGCGCGAAGCGGTGATGCAGGCGAACAACTCGATTACCGAAACGGTGCGCGAGACCGCCGCGCTGAAAGGCATGGGCTGCACGCTCGTCGCTGCGGTGCTCGAGGAGAAGATCATGCGCTGGGTGAGCGTCGGCGACAGCCACCTGTACCTCATGCGCAACAACGATCTCAACAAGAAGAACGCGGATCACAGCTACGGCGGTTTCCTCGATCGCATGGCGGAACAAGGAAAGGCCATCGAGCCCGAGACCGGCTTCTCCCGCAACATGCTGATGAGCGCGCTGACCGGCGACGACATCGCGGACATCGACTGCCCGGAGACCGCGTTCGATCTGCAGGCCGGCGATCGCATCCTCGTCGCGAGCGACGGCCTCGATACGCTGAGCCAGGGCAAGATCCTCTCCTATCTCATGAGCGCGGCGTCGGCGAAGGAATGCGTCGATGCGCTGCTCAAGGCAGTGCGCGACGCCGACATGCCGCGCCAGGACAACACGACCGTCATCGTCGCGATCGTCAGCGAGAAAGCCGACGTGAAAGCCGCGTCGCCGCGCCCGGCGGCGGCCGGGCCCTCCCTCACGCCGCTGCCGCCGCCGCTGCGCGGTGGCACCGCGACTGCGCTGCCGCCGCGTGCTGCGACGCCGCCACGCCTGCCGGCGCGCGAAGCGCCGGCAGGCGGCAAAGGCGCGTTCGTCGCGGCGCTCGCGATCCTGCTCGCCGCGGGCGCCGGCGGCGGCTGGTGGTGGATGAACGGCGGCGCCCAGCCGCCGAAACGGCACGCGACGACTCCGCCGGAAGCAGCCACCACGACCGCGACCTCCGAACCCGCCGGGGCAGTGGCCGTCCCCGACGAGACGCCCGCACCGCCGGCCGCGCCGGCGAGCACCGTCGAGACGTTCCGCGACGCGCTGCGCAGCGGCGGCGACGGACCGCTCATGGCCTGGGTGCCGGCCGGCGGTTTCATGATGGGCAGCCCCGCTACGGCCGGGGAACCCGGCGAGACGCCGCAGCATGCCGTGCGCGTGAAGAAGTTCGCGGCGAGCGTCTACGAGATCACCGTCGGCGATTTCGCGCGCTACTCGGGCCGCGGCGCGAAAGCGGACAGCGACGCGGGCAAGCTGCCGGTGACGGCCGTGAGCTGGAACGATGCCATCGGTTACGCGAAATGGCTGTCGACGCAGACGGGCCACACCTACCGGCTGCCGACGGAAGCGGAATGGGAATACGCGGCGCGCGCGAACACCTCCACGCCCTACTGGTGGGGACGCGAGCTCGGGAAGAACCGTGCTCACTGCTTCGTCTGCCAGACCGGCCTCGATTCGAAGTCCCCGACGCAGGTCGGCCGCTTCAGTGCGAACGCGTTCGGCCTCTACGACACGGTCGGCAACGTCCAGGAATGGACTTACGACTGCTGGCACAAGAACTACGACGGCGCACCGGACGACGGCGCGGCGTTCGAAGGCGGCGACTGCGGGCAACGCGTCGTCCGCGGCGGCGCGTTCACGAGTTATCCGAAGGACCTCCGCTCGATGGCACGCGACAAGCTCAAGGCCGGCGCCGGCAGCCAGACGGTCGGGATCCGGGTCGTCCGCTCCGAGTGATCGATCACGCGCCGGCCACGCGGCCGGCAGCCCCGTACCCCAGGTTCTGCTAGCCTGTCTACAGGCCCTGCCCCGACGGTGAATCGCCCATGACGATACGCGCCCTGCCCTGGATCCTTCTGCTCTGCGCGCTCGCCGCTCGCGCCGAGGTGACGGAATCCGAGACCACGACGACGTTCGGCAATATCACGACCTATCGCTCGGGCGGCGGCTATGAACGCCAGCCTGGCACGGGCGGGTACAACGACAACTACAACCGCTATCGCGACCGACCGGACGGCTACGATGATCAATACAACCGGCCGCGCTCGCGGCGCGGTGAGCAGACGGATTCGCAGCTCGGCTCCGGCAAGACCAATGCCCGCAAGAAACCTCTCGACACCGCGCCGAGCCGCCAGCAGCGGCTGCGCAGCCGCTCCTCGCGCCAGCGCTCCGAGAGCTCGCAGGAAATCCTGCAACGCTACGAGACGCCGGGCATCACGACGCCGGGCATGAGCACCGGCTATCGCTCCCCCTACGATCCCGCGCAGTACCGGGACCGCGGTTCGCGCGCGATTCGCGGCCGGGAGAATCCGGGCTACAACCAGTCGAACGGCGGACGCTCGCGTCAGCCCGTGCAGCCGATGGAAGACGGCGCGCTGCCCGAAGGCGGCAGCGACGACGCGCACGCCATCACGCGCTGAGGCGGCGGCGCGGCGCCGGCGGGAACGGTCCGACCAGCGCGACCTCCCACGCCTCCCCCTCGATCGAGATCAAGAGCCCCGAAGCACCGGGCCCGACACGCGCACGGCCACAGGCACCGGGATTGAGTACCCACGGTCGCCGCGCCGTGTCGACCACGAGCTTGTGGCTGTGGCCGTAGACGATCGCGCGCGCCGCGGGATGATCGCGCCGCAGTGCGGCGTGGCGCTGCGCGGCATGCGGATATTGGTGACCGTGGAGGACGACGAGATCTCCGCCTGCGAGCGCGATGCTGGCGACCGCCGGCAGCGCGGCGAGCGTCGCCCGGTCGGCAACGGGCGACGCCGCGGCCGTATCGTTGTTGCCGCGCACGGCGATCCACGGCGCGACAACCCTGAGGCGTTCGAGGACCACGGCCGCGCCGATGTCGCCGGCGTGCACGACGCAATCGACCTCGCGCGCGACGTCGAGCAGCGGCGCGGCGATTTCCCCGTGACTGTCGGCGAGGAGCAGCAGACGGCGCCACGCGTCCCCTGGAACGCGGACCGGCGGCTCAGCGGGCCGTGGCATCCGCGGTCTCGAGCGCCGCGAGCCGGGGCTTCAGCACGTGCAGGAGCGCCATCGCCGGCAGCGCGAGGGCGACCGCGCAGAGGAAGAAGCGTGGCCAGCCGAGCAGCGCCGCGAGCTCGCCCGCGACCGGTCCGGAGAGCACGCGGGCGAGGCTCGCGACGGCAGTCAGCAACGCGAACTGCGTCGCCGTGTAGCGCAGATCGCACAGTCCGGTGATGAGCGCGACGAGTGCCGAAGTGCCCATGCCCGCGGCGAGGTTCTCGAGCCCGACGACCGCGATCATCCCGGCCATGCTCTTGCCGTGCAGCGCAAGCACGAAGAAGCCCGCGTTCGTCACCGCCTGAAGGATCGCGAACAACCACAACGCACGCCGGAGTCCGAGCCGCATCATCAAGGCACCGCCGAAGATGCCGCCGACGAGCGAGGCGCCGATGCCGAGGCCCTTGTAGATCGCGCCGATCTCGAGCAGCGTGAAGCCGAGCTCGCGGATGAAGAACGTCATCGTGAGCCGCGCCGCGAGCGCGTCGCCGAGCTTGTAGAGCGCGACGAGCGCGAGCAGCGCGAGCGCGCCGTCGCGACGCAGGAATTCGCGCAGCGGCAGCACGACCGATTCCCAGAGCGCGGGCCGCACCGCAGCGACCGCGATCGGGCGCGGTCCCGCGAGCGTGGCGAGGACGCCGGATCCCATCAACACCGCCATGCCGGCATAGACGAGGTTGAAGCCGAAACGATGGGCGAGCACGAGCGCGCCCGCGCCGGAGAGGATCATCGCGACGCGATAGCCGGCGACGGCGAGCCCCGCGCCGAGACCGCGCTCGCGGGCCGGCAGGATTTCGCTGCGATACGCGTCGATGACGGTATCCTGCGTCGCGGAGACGACGGCCATGAGCAGCACGAGTGCCGCCATCGTTGCGAGGTTCACCGCCGGGTCGAGCCCGGACAGCGCGAAGAGCAGCGCCGCGAGCGCGAGCTGTGCGCCGAGGATCCAGCCGCGACGGCGATCGAGGCCCGGCAGCAATGCAAAATGATCGAGGAGCGGGGCCCACAGGAACTTCAACACGTAGGGCAGACCGATCAGCGAGAGTGCGCCGATCGTCTTCACGTCGAGACCGCGCACGGTGAGCCAGGCCTGGAGCGTACTGTCCGCGAGCGCGAGCGGCAGCCCGGAGCTCACGCCGAGTAGCGTGACGACCGTCAGCCGGCGCGGCGCGCTCGCGTTCCGGGCGGCGCCCGCGGGGTCGTCGGTGGTCGTCATGTCGGCGGGCGCTCGCGTCGGGTTAGACTCCGCATTCAAGCACAATCGCGGCGAGGAGACGACATGGGACGGGAGATCGAGCGCAAGTTCCTGGTGCTGAACGACGACTGGCGCGCGGACGCGGACGCGGGCACGCCGATGTCGCAGGCTTACCTCGGCTCGAATCCGCGCTGTTCGGTGCGCGTGCGGATCGAGGGCGATGCCGCGAAGCTCAACATCAAGAGCGCGACGCTCGGCATCGAGCGCACGGAATACGAGTACACGATCCCGGTCGCCGATGCGCGCGAGATGCTCGCGCAGCTCTGCGGCGGGCACACCGTCGAGAAGGTGCGCTACGCCGTGCACTGCGGTGCACACGTCTACGAGATCGATGTGTTCGAAGGGGCGAATGCCGGACTCGTCGTCGCCGAGATCGAGCTCGGGCATCCCGACGAGCAATTCGTGAGGCCCGACTGGCTCGGCGCGGAGGTCTCGCACGACGTGCGCTACTACAACGTGCGCCTCCTCGAGCACCCGTTTCGCGACTGGCCGGAAGCCTCGCGATGAACGCGGCGGGCGGCTGCGGGTCTCATCCTGCATGCTAGAATGTCCCCCACAAAACCCCGGCAAAAGTGAGCTTATGCAGGTCCCCGCACGGCGTCCCGGACTCATCGATCGCTACGGTCGCGAGATCACCTACCTCAGGATCTCCGTCACGGATCGCTGCGATTACCGGTGCGTCTACTGCATGGATCCCGACACCCGTTTCGTACCGCGCTCACAGGTGCTGTCCTTCGAGGAAGTGCTGACGATCGGCGCCGCGTTCGTGCGCCTCGGCGTCTCGAAGATCCGCGTCACGGGCGGGGAGCCGCTGATGCGCAAGGACATCGTCTCGCTGCTGGGACGATTGTCCAAGCTGCCCGGTCTCGACGAGCTCGTGCTGACCACGAACGGCTCACAACTCGCGCGCCACGCCGCAGGTCTGAAGGCCGCCGGCGTGCGGCGCCTGAACGTGAGCCTCGACACGCTCGATGCCGCGCGCTTCCGCGCCATCACGCGCACCGGGGATCTCGCCGACGTGCTCGACGGTATCGAGACCGCGCGCGCCGCGGGCTTCGAGCGCATGAAGATCAATTCCGTCATCCTCGAGAACCGCAACGAGGACGAAGTGGTCCCGCTCGTGCGCTACGCCATCGCGCGCGGCATGGACATCGCGTTCATCGAGGAGATGCCGCTCGGCGAAGTCAGCGATCACGACCGCGCGGAATCGTTCTATTCCAACGATCGCATCCGCGCCGATCTCGAGCGTACTTTCGAGCTCGTGCCGACGCTCGAGACGACGGGTGGTCCCTCGCGTTACGTGCGCATCGCCGGTACCGCGACGCGCGTCGGCTTCATCTCGCCGCACAGTCACAATTTCTGCGGCGACTGCAATCGCGTGCGCCTGACCGCCGAAGGCCGGCTGCTGCTGTGCCTCGGCCAGGAGCATTCGGCCGACCTGCGCGAGGTCGTACGCACGCATCCCGGCGACACGGTGCGGCTCGAAGCCGCGATCCGCGCCGCGATGGATCTCAAGCCCCACGGCCACGATTTCGTGGTCGGCGCGAAGCCGCTCATCTTCCGGCGCATGAACGCGACCGGCGGCTGAGCCGCCCGCCACCGCTGACGTACTGTCATGTCCCGCGGCATTTCCGGCCTCATCCTCGCCGGCGGCGCCGGCCGCCGTCTCGGCGGCCGCGACAAGGGCCTCGTGATGCTCGGGGAGCGCCCGCTGGTGGCGCACGTCATCGCCCGCTTCGCACCGCAGGTCGAAACGCTCGCAATCAGCGCGAACCGCAACCTCGCGGACTACGCCGCGTTCGGTCATCCCGTGGTCTCCGACGCGCTGGACGATGCCGGTCCGCTCGCCGGCATCGCCGTCGGCCTCGAGCGCGCGGCGCTGCCGCTGCTCGCGATCGCGCCCTGCGACTGCCCGTTCCTGCCGCTCGATCTCGTCGCGCGTCTGCACACGGCCTTGCTGGCGGAGCACGCAGAGCTCGCCTGCGCCGCAGTCGGCGGTCGCCTGCAACCCGTCTGTGCGCTCGTCGAACGCGCGCTCGCATCGTCGCTGCGCGCGTATCTCGCGGCGGGCGATCGCAAGGTCGAGCGCTGGTATGCGCAGCACCGCCTCGCGATCGTCGACTATCCCGCGGACTGCACGGACTTCGAGAACACGAATACGCCGGCAGAGCTCGCGGCGGTCGCCGAGCGCGCCGCGTGATCGACCCCGTGCGCCCGATGCCGCCCGTGCTCGGCTTCGCCGCGGCGAGCGGCACCGGCAAGACGACGCTCATCCGCGCCCTGCTGCCGCTGTTGAAGGCGCACGGACTGCGCATCGGCGTCGTCAAACACACGCATCACGACGTCGAGATGGACCGACCCGGCAAGGACAGTTACGAGATCCGCCGGGCCGGCGCGGATCAGATGCTGCTCGGCGGCAGGTCGCGCTGGACGCTCGTCGGCGAGCTCGACGGCGAACGCGATCCCGAGCTCCCCGAACTCCTCGCGCGCCTCGCGCTGGAGGAGCTGGACCTCGTGCTGGTCGAGGGCTTCCGCCACGCGCGATTTCCGAAAATCGAGCTGCACCGTGCGGCGTTCGATCGCCCCTTGTTGGGTCTCGAGGACGACTCTATCATCGCCGTCGCGAGCGACGCCGCGCCCGCCACGCCGCGCGGGATCCCGCTGCTGGATCTCGACGATCCGGCCGCCATCGCCCGCTTCGTGCTCGCACGCCTGTTCCCCGATCGCATCGAGTAAACACCATGTCCGCCGATCACATCGAAGCCTGCCCGAGCTGCGACGACGATTTCGATCCCATCTCGCTCGATTGCGCCGAAGCGCTCGCGCGGGTGCTGGCCGCGACCTCGCCGGTCACCGGGACGCAGACCCTACCCTTGCGCGACGCACTCGATCGCGTGCTCGCCGCGCCCGTCGTCGCCGGCTTCGATGTTCCGGGCGAAGCGAATTCCGCGATGGACGGTTACGCCGTACGCGCCGCGGATCTGCCGGCGGACGGCACGCTGCGCCTGCAGATCGTGGACACCTCGTTCGCCGGGCGGCCCGCGATGCGCGCGCTCGGTCCCGGCGAGACGATCCGCATCATGACCGGTGCCGTGCTGCCCGCCGGCGCGGACACCGTCGTCATGCAGGAGCACGTGACCGTCGAGGGCGATCGGATCGTCGTCGGTAGCGGGCACCGCGCCGGCCAGAACGTGCGTCTGCCGGGCGAGGACGTGCGGCGCGGCGCCACCGTCCTCGCGGCCGGCAAGCGCCTCACGCCAGCCGACCTCGGACTCGCGGCGTCGCTGAACGTCGCCGAGCTCGTCGTCCATCGCCGTCCGCGCGTCGCGTTCTTCTCGACGGGCGACGAGCTGAAACCCGTCGGCAGCACGCTCGGCCCAGGCGAAATCTACGACAGCAACCGCTATACGCTCTTCGGCATGCTCACCCGGCTCGGCGTCGAGTGCCAGGATCTCGGCGTCGTCGGCGACGATCGCGCGGCGCTCGCCGCGGCGTTCGCGGAGGCCGCCTCGCGCGCCGATGCCGTGATCACCTCCGGCGGAGTCTCCGTCGGCGAGGCCGATTACACGCGCGACACGCTCGTCGCGCTCGGCTCGGTGGCGTTCTGGCGCGTCGCGATGAAGCCCGGCCGGCCGCTCGCGTTCGGCCACCTGAACGGTGCGCTGTTCTTCGGCCTGCCGGGGAATCCCGTGTCGGTGATGGCGACTTTCTACCAGATCGTGCAGCCGGCGCTGGAGAAGCTCGCGGGCCTCGGCGCGCCGGCGCGCGTCGTCGTCAAAGCGCGCACGACGACCGGCCTGCGCAAGCGGCCCGGTCGGGTCGACTTCCAACGCGGCCGGCTCGCCACGAATCCGCAAGGCGAGCTCTGCGTCACGCCGCTCGGCAAGCAGGGCTCGGGCGTGTTGAGCTCGATGTCCGAGGCCGATTGTTTCGTGATTCTGCCGATGACCTCGGGCGACGTCGCGGCCGGCGAGCTCGTCGACGTGCAGCCGTTCTTCGGGCTCGTCTAGAGCGTGACCCGCATCCCGTCGTAAGCCACTTCCCAGCCGGCCGCTTCCGCGGCGCGCCGCTCCGGCGTGTTCGCGATGAGTATGGGATTCGTGGTGTTGATGTGGATGAAGATCTTCCGCGTCACGCCGAGCGCCTCGAACGCGGCGATCGTGCCTTCCGCTCCCGAGACGCTGAGATGCCCCATGCGCCGGCCGGTCTTCACGCCGACCCCTTCCCGGATCATCTCGTCGTCCACCCACAGCGTGCCGTCGAAGAAGACGAGCGGAGCACCCTGCAGGCGCGCCGCGAGCTCCGGCGTCATTTCCGCGCAGCCCGGGATGTAGAAGAACTTCGTGTGACCTGCGAGATCGCGCACCTCGAGTGCCGCGGTGTCTTCGGGCACGGTGCCGAAGTTGTCGCCCTTGAAGGCGTCCTCGAGCCACAGCGCGACCTTGCCCGGCACCGCGAACGGCACGACCGCGAAGCCGAGTCCCGTGCCGTCCGGCCGCCGCGGCTCGAAGGCCTCGCCGAGAGGCACGGGCTCGCGCGTCACGTACTGCGGATTCAGGACGTTGAATATGGAATTCGCGCCGAGCACGCCGAGCACGCGCGGCGTCGCATAGAGCCGGAACGGCTGCGACTCGCGCAGCGTGAGCAGGCCCGTGACGTGATCGACGTCGGCATTCGTGAGCACGACGGCCTGGATCGGACTCGCGCGCAAGGCCCCGGTCGGATGCAGCGCGGGCGTGTCGTTGATCTGCTGACGGAGATCGGGAGAGGCGTTGAACAATACCCACTGCACGCCGTCCGCACTCACCGCGATCGACGACTGCGTGCGCATCGGCGCGTCCGGGTCGCGCTCACGCGCCCGGCGGCTGTTCGGATGATTGCAGTTCCACTGCGGGTAACCGCCGCCCGCGGCGGAACCGAGGACCGTGACATGCATGGGCGTGCCTCCCGCCTTTCGTTCGTCTACGTATGACCCGGCGTATTCATCTCCACCCACCGCGAGCCTTCCGGCAGGGTCTCCTTTTTCCAGAACGGCGCGCGCGACTTGAGATCTTCCATGATGAAGCGGCACGCCTCGAAGGCCTCGGCGCGATGCGCGGACCACACCGCGACGAGCACGATCGGATCCGCCGGCGCCAGCACGCCGACGCGATGGACGACGAGCGTGTCGATGAGCGCCCAGCGTGACGCCGCCGCGGCGCAGATCGCTTCGAGGTGGCGCTCCGTCATGCCGGGGTAGTGCTCGAGCTCCATGCGCGCCACCGCGTCGCCCTCGTTCACGTCGCGCATGTGGCCGACGAACACCGCCGTCGCGCCGCACTGCGCGGCGGGCACGGGCAGCACGTGATCGGCGAGCGCACGCCAGGGATCGAAGGCCTCGCCCATGACGCGGACCGTCATCTCAACCGCCCGTCACCGGCGGGAAGAACGCGACCTCGTCGCCGTCGGCGACGGGCGTGTCGAGCCTGCAGTATTCGTGATTCCGGGCGCACAGCACGCGCGGCGGCAGCGCGGCCCCGCCGGCCGCCTCGCGCCACGTGTCGTGCACGGACATCGCCGCACGATGGGCGACCGCCTTGTCGCGCCAGCCCTGGGACGCGGCGAGACTCGCGAACAGTTTGACCTGGACCGTCATGTAGAATGGGACTCGTCGGAATTACTTGCGTTCGGCGGAGGATACCCCGCCGCGACGCGCCGATGCCACCCTGCAAGCGGAGCGAGAAAAACCATGCCCAAACTCACGCATTTCAACGCCGCCGGTGCCGCGCACATGGTGGATGTCGGCGACAAACCCGTCACCCACCGCATCGCCCGCGCCGCGGGCAGCATTGTCATGGCGCCCGCGACGCTCGCGCTCATCCAGTCCGGCGGCCATCAGAAAGGCGATGTGCTCGGCATCGCCCGCATCGCCGGGATCATGGGCGCGAAGAAGACCGCGGACCTCATTCCCCTCGCCCACCCGATCTCGCTGACCCGCGTCGACATCGAGCTGGAAGCGGATCCGGCGGAATCCGCGGTGCACTGTCTCGCCACCGCCGAGACGCTCGGGCAGACGGGTGTGGAGATGGAGGCGCTGACCGCGGTGCAGATCGCGCTCCTGACCATCTACGACATGTGCAAGGCCGTCGATCGCGACATGACGATGCAGGATATCCGGCTGCTCGAGAAGCGCGGGGGACGATCGGGGGCATGGCGCAGGGAGGATTGAATCGCGATAAGGCGCAATGGGTTATGTCTCTACGGGAGTAACGCTTAGCGCGGAGCAGAGAGTGGCACCTCTGCCCTCTCGCACCTTCGTCCAGGTCTCGAAATCGGTTCTTGTCCCAAAGCTGTCCCACTGAGGGATTAGCGATGGCATCTATACGGCAACGAAACGGGCGCTGGCAGGCCCGTGTGCGACGGCAAGGCTTTCCAGTCGAGACGAAGTCATTCACCAGCAAAGCAGAGGCGGAACGCTGGGCGCGCTCGATGGAAACGGAGATGGACCGGGGCGCGTACTGCAACCGGTCCGTGGCAGAGAGCATGACGCTCGGGGACTTGCTCAAGAAGTACACAGAGGAAGTGAGTCCGAACAAGCGTGGTGGAAAGGAGGAAGTGATCCGGCTCAACGCCATGCGCCGGCACCGCATGTGCCAACTCAGTATGGCCAATCTCACAAGCAAGGCGGTTGCCGAGTACAGAGACGAGCGACAGAAGACGTGCGGCCCGAATA
Organism: Gammaproteobacteria bacterium; assembly: GCA_016209015.1. Lineage (GTDB taxonomy): Bacteria > Pseudomonadota > Gammaproteobacteria > JACQWY01. The sequence continues at coordinate 153,865 of JACQWY010000006.1, forward strand.
CCATCATCCGGGATCTCGCGATGTTGTCGTCGGCCATCAATCACGCGCGCAAGGAATGGGGTGTAATGGTCGTCAATCCAGTCGCACTCGTTCGGAAGCCGGCGACACCACAAGGCCGCGATCGTGTGCTTGACGACGAAGAGGAAACACGCCTCGTTGCGGCCCTCGCGCCGCAAGGGCGCCGGAACATCTACATGCGGCCGCTGGCCATTGTCGCTCTCGAATCAGCGATGAGACGGGGCGAGCTGCTCGCGCTGCGATGGCAAGACGTCGATCTGCATCGACGTGTAGCATTCCTTCCGCTCACGAAGAACGGGAGAGCCCGGACCGTGCCTTTATCGCTGCGCGCCATAGCGATCCTAGAGGCAATGCCGAGAAGCATCGGCGGGCAGGTGTTTCCCATCACCTCTGCTGCAATGGAAGCAGCATTTAAAAAGGCGACCAAGAGAGCTGGGCTCCACGGCCTCCACTTCCACGATCTGCGGCACACGGCGACTACCCGGCTCGCCACGAAGCTGGACAACGTCCTGGAGTTGTCTGCGGTGACGGGGCACACCGACTTGCGGATGCTGAAGCGGTACTACCACCCGAAGGCGGAGGACTTGGCGAGGAAGATCGGCTAGACCGGGTGTCTGTTGAAGTACATGGCGACAGGATGTCGCCGTGTCGAGGTTTCGAGGCAAGGGGCGCACTTGTCTGATGAACAACGCGACACGATGTCGTGTTGTTCGGTCTTTTCGGGTACGGAAGTCCTCACCGCTGCCGCACAAAGCGACAGGATGTCGCGATGTGCGCCCCAACCTAGAATTCAGGTGAAATTATACGAAAAAACGGTTACAAATCGGTGATTTACGCCGCTTAAATCATTGACAGCCTTATCTGGAATCCGGCACAATGAGCCCACAGTTAGACGCCCATGGAGGGGCCGCCAATGACAGATCGTCATGATGATCTGCTGACTGAAAACGACGTAGCAGAACTATTCCAAATTTCTCCGAGAACAGTCCGCCAGTGGCGGCGACGGGGCATGCCATCTAACGGCAGGGCGAAGCGCGCTCGACGCTATCGTCTACACGAAATCCGTTCGTGGGCGAGCCACAACGTGCGGCCGTGGGTATCACGGTGAAGGCCTGAGGTTCCATCCCGACAGCTACCGGCTACAGCAATCAGGCAGTTGTCCTGTGCCCAAGCGTTGTTCTTCAGCGCGGTGCCTAGTTCAGTCGGATTCAGCTTGAATTGCTTAACACCTTCCCGGTAGGCCGCCTCTTCGTCAACTAGTGCCGGGTTGTGTACTCGCCCCAAACGAACGAGGTCAACGCGTTCGCACCGGAACGTGTCGCCCTGGTAGCTAAATGTGAGTGCTGTCAAGAATCGCCGGATGGAGTCGATGTGGTCTGGATCGTGGGGAGAAAAGAGCAGGTGCAGATTAACCGCGCCGCCCTTGCTCGTCTCGATGGAAAGGCGGAACTCTACGTTCGGGAACATCAACCCGACCCCGCCGAGGTGCTCGCATCTTTTGCGTCTCAACGTCTCAACATAGCCGTCGATACTGCAGTAGTCCGTAACGCCGATAGCACGGATCGGCGGCTCGCTCGCCTCCAGTTTGGCAAAAAAATCGTCCCACGGGGCCAGACCGCGATACTGGTCGTTTAGCGCAGTGCCCGGCGTATGGACGTGAGGATCCCAGCAATGCCAAGTCGAGCCCCGCGGATCGACCGGCACAAAATGTTGGTCCAACGCTCCCCCTTTTTATCTACAGTCGGTGGCAGACCATACGCGCGGTTCCGTGCATCGAGAACTACCCGGCGAACTGCGGCTGTCGGAAGCCGCAGCCCGTTCGTCGCCCTTCCAGACGAGTTGTGGTCCTTCATGCGAGCCGCTCGCTCGATGTCATAGAGGGGCAGCCAGCTCACTGCCCGATATGATACTTCGCGGTCAGCGCCGTGCGAACAAACTCTGCGTCGTACACCATTCCCACAGCCTGCGGCGGCTGGGCGAAGCAGACGATCGTGTTCGACGTTCGGGGCTTCTGGATCAGGAACGAGTTACCGCCCCACGTAGTCGAGCGAGCCGTTCCGGTAGTCGTCCCGCGAAAGGTGCCCACACCACCATACGAATTCAGAGTCCCCGTCGTGCTGGCGTCCAACGTTGTTGTTGTGTGAGTCGGCGTCGTCATGACGGCCATCTGCTGCCAAGAGTTCGCGTCCACGATGACGAAGTAGCGGAAGCCGCTGCCTAGAGTAAGCTCGGCGCTTCGAAGCAGGGTGAAATCCGTTGCTCTGTCGAAGTCCGTGTATCCGTTGCCCTTGAAAGTCACTGTGAAGGCATTCGGTCCGAGTTGCGTTTCCGAAAAGCCGCCGGTCATGCCTCGCGGCTGGTATTGAGTCGCGCATGCGGTAAGAGCTAGTGCGCCGGCAATGGCAAAATATGTGCGACTACGTGTTTTCATTTTTTTACACTTCACCTTGTTCGAAGTTGTTGTAAAGTCGCTCGGTCTCTGCGCTACCGTTGGATGCGGCTCATCGAACTCCCACCACGAGAAGCGAGACCAACGACCGTAGTTTCTTCCAGCACTCGGACTTCATCACATCCACCATTGAGGCTAGGAATCTTCCGAGGACAAGCCGGCTCGATGTCGTGCGTTGCGAGACGCGAGGAATGTTACCGACAACGGGACACTATGCAGAGGATTTAACGGCTGCAGCCGCTGAAAAGAGCGGACGCGAACGAGGTGACTATGCCAAGTTTCGAAGAACTGCGCGCGAAGTTCGAAGCAGAGGACGAGCGCAACGCTGCTCGCTTGGTGGCCGCCGGTTTCGACTGGAAGGTAACGCCGCGCATTAACCACGGGATCGTTCCTCAGCACCCGCTGACCACACCTCCATATCCGTCGTTTATTCTCAAGTCCGGGCGCACCATCAAGCTGTGCGAGGTGTTCCAGTTCTATGTCTACGGGGGCGTACTAGCCGGCCTCCCTCGTGAGCAAGACTCGTCCGTCATTGAAGCCCTAGACGTTGCGGCGCGGGTGTTTCCCAGAGAAGGATCGCAGCCCCTCGTACTGACTCCGCTACTCCATGAAGGCGTATGCGGATCCGGACCCGAGGATGACAGTTGGCTTAACCGCTGGTGCAAGCTGTCGGACGTATGTACAGTCGGACTCTTCGTGTCGGACACGCCAGCAAGGGACGAGGCGATGGACGGCTCCGCCGCGGTGGTGATCTGGTTTCAGAATGCTTACGGCGTCGGCTTCGACGCTCGGACGGTGCAACAGATCGAGGCGCTTGAGTGGGAACGGTGTGCCTCCGACTTCGAGCTGTAGCGGAGCGAGACACAGGGAGGGGGATAGGTGACGCCACGCGACCACTGTATAGCCGCTTAACACTCTCTCAAAAAATGGCCTTGGCCTATGAGCAACTCTAGAGGGCGGGCCACCACCCCCCACCCCCTTGGGTCCATACCCGGGGTACCCCCGGGCCAGCCGTCCCACCACGACAGCACATCACCACCGCGCGCCAGGATGCCCCGCACAGCGACGGCAGGCAGTCCTTAAATCGTTCGGCGGCATGCACCCCGGCAGTAAACTCGGGCCTCCACTCAACGGCCCATGAAGGAGGCTAGATCATGTCGAAACACACCATCACAACGCAGGACGTCGAGGCAGAGTTAGGCCCGGTACTGTGCGCCATGCTGCGCAGGGGCGATGCCCCGCAGGCTGCTCCGAGGGAAGCCGCAGCGGTGTCCTTGTTCAATGTCCTGAGCGATGACGCCCTGAACGACTACGGGCTCTTTACCGGCGACGACACCGAAGCAGCA